>CAWIPD010000012.1:0-141899 GCA_963837885.1 Candidatus Acidiferrales bacterium
CGCATCCTCCAGCTCCTTCAAACTGCATCGATAGATTCGCTCTTCTCACTCAAGTCATTGGGATGACGTTTGTGATACCTATTTACCTAGACCTATCTAGTGACAAGAGTTATGCTCAGTCTGATTCTAAGCGAGGACTCTGAGATGGACGATCTAGCCGGAACACCCCCTTCTGGGCAAGGAGGGCAATCGCAAGAACCAAACGCCAAGTATTCACAGAACCCAGTATTCATGGGCATCATCAATGAGTTGAATGCGCATCAAGATCAATTGCAGAAGCGTCAGAAGCTTGTAAGGCAAATCGAGGAAATCTTCCTACCGCTCGCTATGGCGCTAGCAATCGGTTGATCAGCTACATCTTTAGATTTGGACATCCAAGATCTATGATGAGCTCGAGCGATATTCCCTCTTTCGCCGACATCCTTAACTCGATTTCAGGGGCTGAGCAAATCAATCTGGTACTTCACAGTCCCGGAGGTGACCCAACCATCGTCGAAAAAATGGTCGATATGTGCAGGTCGCACCTTTCCGGAGAACATCGAAAATTGCGTGTAATCGTACCGAATATAGCCAAGAGCGCAGCTACTGTTTTCGCGCTCGGTGCTGACACAATACTGATGGGGTATTGCTCGGAGCTTGGCCCCATTGATCCCCAAGTACAAATAGCGGTTTCAGGTGTCATACAGTGGGTCTCCGCCCTTGCGTTCGTCGAGGCACGGGAAAAATTGATGAGTGAAATCACAGAAGCCTCGAAAAAGAGGAAGCCGCTTGTTGGACTCCTCCAGCAGCTTGCGGGGCTAAATATTCCTTTCACGGAGGAAATGGAAAATTGGATTGGCTTCGCAAAGAAGACCGCAGCAACCCTTCTTGATAAGTATATGTTGCGATCAACATTCCCTGTGGCCAAAAGTCGAAAGAGAAAGGCCAATGAGATTGCCGAGAAGCTACTTTCTAAACAACTATTTCCTGTGCACGGTCAATTTATCGATGGCACTACCGCTCGACAACTTCACCTGGAAGTCGAAGTTCTCGACAAAGGCGATAAGTTGTGGGAACTGATTTGGGAGTACTACATCCGGTGCGAAGTGCAAATGAATATGCCACTCCAGCCTCCCATGATAAAGATTAAGCTGTTTGAATCGAGCCAGATGTCGCTTGTGGCACAAGACACTGGGAGTTAGCAGGAATCGCTGCAATGTCGTTTGCGATGCCAATATTTACTGGAATCTCTTTTGATTCGCTCTCACGGGCCCTAGCTGCTATTTCCAGAACAATGCGAATATCTGGGTTTTGCTCGATTGCACTCTTGATGATTTGTTCGGCGCTCATTGTTAGACCTCCACTCCCCTTAGGTGCACGGTAAGTCTTGTGAGATATGTGCAACTGGAGAACCACTTCCCGATAAATTCTGCCCTAACTATAGTGTCGATTCGCTAGTACGAAGGTACTTTCTTTCATAATCCGTGTCCAAACTCAACAAAAATCTCTTCGGTCGCTGGATTATCGGAGCTTCTAAATCAATTATGAGTATAAACCAATTAGCATTCCTTTATGAAGTACGGGGAAGATCCGACGAATTCCCGGTCAATTAGTTCATCCCTCTCACCGGCGCCCACGGATCCACTCTCACCGACGGATTAAATTTCTGCAGTTTGAACCAAGCTCCCGCCTGGCTCGTGCCCACCTGAAACGCCACCCTCTCTCCCAAAACATTGATCGGCAATTCCAAATCCTTAGTGCCCGGCGAACTCAACGGCAACGGTTGTTGTGCCTGCGCCGCACTTAATGACTCCACAAAACTCGTCAGCGCCAAATTCCCCGCACCTTCCACATACATGCTCAAATAGCTGAACAATTTCCGGTGCGCACCCAACCCCAGCGAATTCTCGACCGCCCTCTCTGGAAAGAAATGCGTCGTGTAATTACTCAGGATCGCCGCCCCGTCATCCGAATACTGCGCCGTCCATCAGTTGATAGATTTTCCCCGTGGCCGCGCCTCCGCCCACTCCCGGCAATCCTCCGCCAAACATCGCCACTGCCGTTCCATTCGGTCGTTCAATCAACGCGCAACTGTTCGCCGCAATCGTCCACGGTGACCATTTCCGCGCCTTGTCCGTCGCTGTTTTCCGTCCGCTATACGTAATCGTGACCGGATCGCCTGAAGCCACGTCGCTCGCGCTATCCAATTCGCGATAGTCCAGCATCAGCACCTGGTTTGGCGTTGTAGCGCTTCCAAACGGCGCTCCCACATAAATCCGCCGCTCCTTCGTATCTACGGTCACCCAGAGCGTCTGCGCGCATTGCCAATTGATCTGATTCCACGTTGGCTGGATCTCCTGCGAAATCTTCACCGGCTCTCCGCCCGAAAACAGGTACAACCCCGTGCGGTGCGCAATCACCACCCAATCCTCGCCAATTCCTACTCCGCGCACCGATGGCGTCCCCACGCGCCTCGATACTTCCCCGATCGTCCACAGTGCCGGCTCGTTTGTTCCGTCATCTTGCGTCACGTACAACGAATGCTCTTTCACAAAATACAGTCTCTCTCTCAACTCAAACGCCGCCCGAATGGCTTGCCCGTTGTTCTCCGCCACGCTCAACATCCCGTCGATTCCGTCGTAGCTCTCCGGATCTTCCACTCGGCTCGCTCGCACCAGTGAAGCATTCATCGGCAATGTCGTCGGGTAGATCTCGATCGCATCAATATAAAACTGCCCATTCTGGTTCGGCGTTCCGTCTGCGTACACTCGCAGCACCAGGTCGCTCGGAATCGCACTCAGCGGCGCCGTCAGTTCGGCGGAATATTCCACATAACTGCTCGTCAGTTGCGCCGCGCTAAGTTGCAATCCTGCAGTGTTAATTCCGCCGCTCGCACTGTACAGATGCACGTGCAGCGTCCCTTGGCTCAGCAATGCGTTCCGCGCACATCGCGCCCGTACCGTGTAATCCGTTCCTGCCTGGATCAGCGCCGCGCCCAAGGAATCATGCACCGCGCTCTGCGTCATCAATCCCCGCGTGGCCGTCGACCCATTCCCCACAATCGAATACGCCGCGCCCCATACCACAAAACTCTCTTCATCCGTTCCGCCTGGCCCAAATGTCGGGTCCGCAGTCCATCCCAGTGGATAATGGGGCAGCGAAGGCCCGGTGAACCCGCCGTCAAATCCCAGATTCATCCAGTTGTCCATCTTGTTCCGCTCGCCCCACCAGAACAGCCGCTCGGAGTAATCCACCACTCCCGCGCAGTCGCCCAGCTCAATCAGGCGGAACATGTTGTCCACATTCGTGTCCGCCAGAAGGATCGCATCGGAAAAATCCACCACCAGCGATGTCGTCGTGTTGTCGCTGATCACCATGTTCCCGCTGAATAGCGATCCATCCGCCCCCACATAATAAAAACTTGCTCCGCCTGCTCCCGTGAAGCACACAATTCTCGCCACCACGTTCGAGGGACCAGTCGGAATATTCGTCACCACCGCGCGCTTTCCGCCGCTCGCTGTCCAACTCGTCGCCGGCCCAGGCTTCGTCAAATACCCTTGCCGCGTCTGAAACATCACGCAAACTTGATGTACGCCCGGCGCAATATTTCCCGCCGCTGCCGCCGTGCCCCCTCCGGATGCCGCCATTCCTCCCACTCGCCGCGCGTGAACGTAAAATGCGTCGAGTCCGGCACGCTGCTCACCGTGAATGTTCCGTTGTATCCGGCTCACTCCCACGCCTGCGGTCAATACCAATTGACCGACCACGAATCCATGCGCCGCGCTGGTCTGTATCGTGGCTGTAGAAGAAGCCGCTGTTCCTCCGCCAGAATTCGCCAACCCCGTCGCTCCAGCCACATATGTGAACTGCGTCGTTGTCGGCACCGCCACCACACTAAACGTTCCGTTGTAACTACCCACTCCCACACCGGCAACCGTCACCGTCTGTCCCGCCGACAGTCCGTGCGCCACCGTAGTATTCATCGTCACCAGATACCCGTTCTCCGACGCACCTCCCGGGCTCGCTACAATCGCTACAGCCGCTGGTTGCGTCGCTCCGCTAGGACTGGCCACAATCGTCGCCACCACGTTTTCATCTACTACGCTCGGCGCACCTCCCGGACCTCCCTGGCTCACGCGGTCAAAATTCGTGTCGTCATACTGCCGCGGCAAATCGCATCCCGTCATCCCGTCGCTGATCGCCAGATATTCCCGCCCGAACATCGTCGTCGAATTCGCCAACGTTCCCGGCAATATTCCACTGGCAATCTGGGTCAGCGTTCCCGGCGTAATTTCCTTATACAGAATCCCATTCGCATCCAGCGCCAGCGTCCGCAAAGTTCCATTCGGCGTAATGTACGTCTTGATGTAATTCACCGTCGGATTTCCCGCCAGCGGCCCAAAAATCGCCTGCAATCCGGGCCGCGTCGTCACTCCTCCATTGCTGAACACCACGTCCTGGCAACTCGGTGAGACTCCGTGCGGCAAATCCGCTGCAGACATATCTGTAACCAACCCACCGAAAATCTCAATCGGTGCGTCCAACGATCCAAGTATCGACATTTGTTTTCCTGCAAGGGGATTGAACTAGCCCTGATCAACGACATCACTTCCCTAACGAACCGTAGCGTTTCTGTTTTTGCTGACTGGTGGCACAGTCACTCCTGCTTGCCCTGAGCGTAAACGAAGGGCTTGCCCAGAGCATGCTCGAAGGGACTCCGCTGCGAGCTGGACGATGCTTCAATTCGGGTGCCCCACCCTCGCCTTTTGAGGGTGGGGTATTTTCTTGATCTCTTCTCTGTGTCCTCTGCGCCGGTGCCCCACCCTCGCCCTTTGAGGGTGGGGTTATTCTTTTCTTCCTGTGCTCTCTGTGTTCCGCCCTCAGTGTCCTCTGTGATAAACCCACACGAGCCATTCTCGTGAACCGTCTCTCTTGCTTGCTCTGGGCCTTGCCGAAGAGCGACCGCTCTATTTCTCTTCACTTCCGTACACTCTTCCCCGTCGCCCCAACCGGTTCCGTCTTTTCTTCCATTCCAACCAATCCGAACTTGGCCGCTTTTTCCCGATCCAATATCGCCCGGCACGACCTGCATACCGCGACTCCCGGCTTAATCTTTTCTCCGCACGCCGGGCATTCCGCTTGTGGTTTCGGGTCGTACACCCACGGCTTTTCCAGTTTCAGTTCTCGCGCCGCTCGTCTCTCCAAATCCGTGATGAACATCGGATTGTGCGAACGTTCCCATTCCAGGTCGGCAATCTCCACCAATCGCCGATGAAATCCATCCAGTTTTTGCTGCGCTTCCTTCAACTCCTCGGCTGAAGGTTCCGTTCCCGCCGCCACAAACACTCCGTGAAAACTTCCTTCCCCTGAGTCTCCGTTCAATTCCCTCGCCAGGTCCTCCGCGATCTCTCGGGCGGTCAACGTGAAATCCATCCTATGCTGATCTCCCATATCCACGATGCTTTTGCACCCACGAATCGGTGTGATCGCGAATACCTGCCCTTCCTCCGGCGTTTGCACCACCAGTGATCCAAAATACGACCTGAATCGTGGCGGCCACTTCTGCCTGGAAATATTCACCAACGACACTACATCCCGCTCCGCACTCATAATTCCCTCTCTCTTTTTTGTGTTTTTTAAATGTATATGCCGGGCTTTAGCCCGGCATAGATACGCTTCGTCTTACCAGCACCCATCTTCCGTTTCCGGGCTGCTGACTCTAAGGCTTCGCCGCCATCTTCTGCACTTCCAATATCACCACTGGATTCTTCGTTCGGTTCCCGTCTACTCTCATGCCGGCTATGTCTTCCGTTACCGTCTCTGCGATCGGTTTCAGAATTCCTTGCGTCTCCAAATTGTTCAACGATTTAGCCAGATCAGGTGGATAGTCTGGCGCCTTTACGACCCAGCGGATCTGCTCACGCTCGAATAGCGCGGTCCATGCTGCCTCATCTTGCATCTTCGTTGGATCTACTGCCCAGCTCTCACTTGGATTTCCTTCCACATAGGGCACTTCCAAATAATATTGGTGCCTCAAAAACACTAGCGTCTTACCCTGCCCGCCACGCTGTTGCAGCGTTTGATTTATGAAATCTATTCTGTCCTGATCTGGTGCCACGGCCTTCAGATATGCTTCCTTGCTTGTTATCCCAACCGCCGTCTTTACGGCCGGGAGCGCATACACAAACACGCCTCCCGCGCTAAACACCAAAAACAAACCTATGGTGGACCACGCCAATGTACGCACGACTCTCCAACCCTGTTTGGGAATGGACCATACTCCCGCGAACACCGCCGCAAGTCCCAACGCCAATACCGGCACCGTGAAACGCAACAACCCTGATGTCATTCCAATTGCCAGGGCGCTCAGAATCCACGTTGTCACTACCACCCGCCACAGTACCGTTTTCTTCCATGCTAAAAACACCAATGGAATGAGCGCCAGGCACACGGGCCCCAGAAATTGCCACAATCCCATTTGTTTCATATCCACTCCCGCAAATAGCGGGAATTTCA
This sequence comes from Candidatus Acidiferrales bacterium, assembly GCA_963837885.1. Classification (GTDB taxonomy): domain Bacteria; phylum Acidobacteriota; class Terriglobia; order Acidiferrales; family UBA7541; genus Acidiferrum. The sequence goes on from CAWIPD010000012.1 coordinate 6,496, forward strand.
TAACCAACCACCATGCTCTGCCGGTTGGCGACTTCGTAGCCGCTAACACCGTCTCCAACGTGAATCGGTTTATCCGCTCTGGGTGTAACCGTTCGATCAAAAACGGAAACACTGGATCCCCAGTCCAGATGGCGTTCCGCAAATACGGCCACATCCCCACGCCTAGCGCGCTTCCTACAAACACAACAATTGATTTAATTTTTCGCGTTTCTCGCAGTAGCGCCACTGCCAGGCTTGCCGCGATCAGGCACCCCGTATATTTTGCCCCTGCGATTTGCCCGGCGAACGCGCCCGCCAGCCCTGCGTGGATCAACTTTCCGCTTTCCTCGGCGCGGACAATCATCAGCACGCACATCGTCGTGTAAAACGACATCCACATATCCGGCGAGCCTGCCGTGCTCATCTGCCAAAACACCACTGGGGTAATCACGAACGCAAGGGCCACCATCCACGCCCCAGTTGCCGGCATCCAGCGTCGCGCCAGGCTAGCTCCCGCTAATGCCGACGTCACCCCGCCCAGCCACAACAATCCCAGTGCGAATTTTTCACTGCCTAAAGCCAGGCCAGCCAGAATCAGCAGATGTCCTTGCCCCGTTAAAAAACTGTGCGCGGAAAAAAAGTTTGCGTGATATCCCTGCAGCAAGATCAGCCGCGGTTGCGTGAAGTGGTAATTCAGTGCATCGGATCCAGTCAGGGGCGCCATGGCTGCCAATCCGGCATACAGCACCACCCCCAGGAACGCGGCCTGCACCAACTTGACGCTCCACACTGCGTTCCGAGTTGCTTCCCAAAGTTTCTTGCAGCTCTCCCATAGTTGTGGCGTCTCAAGGATCGCTACGATCATCAATGCGCCTATCGACAGCCACAATCCAGTTCGCAGCCACCCTGAGACCGCCATCAGAAGGCAGTCCAACTCAAACACCGCCACCCCTACTCCCACCGCACACAACAGATATTCGTCCGGCTCTGCTATCTCAATCCCAATCCACCGCAACACGCGGCTTCCGGCTCCTGCCAATATCACGCAGAATCCTACAACAGCGATTAAACTTCCTAGAGTTCCTGAAATGGCGCCCGCCATTATCGTGTATGCAGCATTCGCTCAGCTAATCCCCGTAACAATCCCGCAAATTGCGAGTAATACCAAACCTGCGTGCTGACAATCCACAGGCTCACGCACCAAATCACAAATCGTCGTAGATTTTTCGATTCTTCCATGCGGGTTGTAGCGTAACACACCCCAATTTGCCTGACGAACCCTTACTGCATTCGATATTGGACCGTGACGTTCGCATCGGCTGGTGTGGTTGTGCATCCCGCGGCGGCCGTCTGTACCCCAATCGTTACTGTGGATCCCGCCGCGTAGTTTTGCGTCAGCGCTCCCGAATCATTGCCGGCGGTTGCGATCGTCACGTTCAGCGGCGTAGTTCCGTCGGTCACTCTCACAATCGCGTTTGTCGTGCATCCCGCTGGCGCCGTTTTCGCTTGCACTTGTACTCGCGTTATCGTCACGCCCTTGTCCAACGTCCACGAACTCCCCGTCCACGTTGTGCTCAATGCCCCTGGCAGAAAAATATTCTGCTCGCCTCGAGGGGCCGCCGACCACGCTTCCATCCCAATCTTGAATTTGCTCGAGGTCACCCCGTTCGGCGAAACCGATGTCACCCCTGTCGTATTCACCATCGGTTGACTCGGTCCACAGGTATAGCTCGTCGAATCCGTTAGCGTCCCCCCTGGCGTCGTTACTTGCGGCTTGATGCATGAATTCGCGTTCAGCAATTGTCCGTTGCGGTACAGATTCACCCCGCTCGCTCCTGCTGGAAATGCCGCTGGTGCTGTCACTACCACTTGTTGCGACCCATTCGGATTCGCCGTTATCGCACCCCCCACCACTGTTTCTCCCCCGTCGTAATCGCTTGCTGTGAACGCATAGGTGGTAACACCCGCTGGTACGCTTCCTGTTCCGCCCGCAATCGCGCTCTGCGGCGCACCTGGCGGAGATAGTGGCAATACTCCGAGCTTGCTCCCATTGCTCAGGAACACGGAAAAATTGCCGTAAGTTTCGGTTTGGTAATTCTGCGATCCCTGCCGGAAGATTCCCGTCGTCGCTCCGAACAAGCATGGCCCAAATCCGGCTGTCGTTACTTCTAAACCGTTATAGATTCCGGCTATCGACGAAATTTCAAACACAGGTGCATAGCCCGATCCGCACGACGGCTGACTCACTCGCACTCCGCTGGCTACTCCATTCGTTAAATCGATCATCGGCGTTGCTGCTCCAGCGCGCGGGTCCGCGTACGACGGCCGGTAGAAATCGATAAGTCCAAACTGGTAGGCGTTACCGGTGTTTACTCTCGCGATCGGCACGTTCGATCCCTCCACCAGCATGTCCCAAAATTCCATTGAATCGTTTCCCCCGTTGCCCACCAACGGCGCGCCGCATGTATCAAACACCAACCCTCCACCCATGGCGTAGGTATGGTCCGTGGAGATTAAATACGGCAATATCGGATTCGTCGTTCCCGGCCCGCAGTTTGTCGTAAACAGCGCCGCCGGCGGCCCCGCAAAATCAAGCGGTGTATTACTCCACCCTCCTCGCGTCCAGTAAAACCCAAATCCACCTTTGGTCACCAGCGGCAGCGAGTACGGTCCACCACTGACGTGCACGTCATCGTAACGAATCGATGCCACTCCATTCCCCGCAATATCCTGATCTTGATAAATCCCCACTTGATACGCCTGATTCTCCAGTATCGTTATCGATTCCATGCTTAAGTCATGCGAGATCATCGGCATCAGATACACCATCGGTTCCGCATACCCCATCAGCTCCGCGTTCGTCTGCATATCGTAAAACGGAGTTGGCTGGTTTATGTTCCCAGGCGCGAGCCCTTTCAGCTTACTCATTGCTTTCACAATAATCGTCCCATTTACCCAGGTCGGCGAGGCAAAATCGACCTCCACCTGTCCTAGGCACAAGTTCAGGTTCAGCGTCGAAGCGATCGGGAAATAAGTTCACCTGGCTCAGCGAACTGGGAATCAGCACAATTCCTCCCTGGCTGTATGTCCCATTATTTGGAAACGCGCCGCAAGCCTGCAGAATGTTCGGCGTATTGTCGTGAAGTACTTTTGCGCCCGCTACCGCGCTTACCGCACTGGCCGCCAACGTCAGGTTCGTCGTTCCTCCTCCACTCACGATCGTGGTCGTTAACCAATCCTTACTCGCCGTAGTTTGCATCGTTGTGGGCACATCACCGTTTCCTATAAACGCGGTTACCATCGGATATCCGGCATCCACAAAATAGGAATCGTTCCCCACTGTCATACCTTCCAGCGTAAAATTCGCCGCATTGGCCGGCAGTGCACACGTTGTCGTACACACATAAATATAATTTCGCAGCACCGTATTCGACACCGCGGGCGCGTTCCATTTCACCACTATCCGGCCGGCCACTCGCGCAGTTCCCGAAGTTACCGTTCCGCTGGAGTCAGGCATCCCATACTGGTTATAAGAAAACGTATTTGGAGTCACCGCGGTGAGCGTGAACGTCCCCTCAAAAGTTTGATCGTTCGTTGTTCCTTTTTGAACTTCCAGTTGCGCCCCCGCCTGGAAATTGTGATTAGTCAATGTCGTGCACGTCACCACTCCCGATGTCCGGCCGCACCCGGTTATCCCTACCGCTTGAATTCCGGGCGTCGCTACCGCCGTCGCTGTACTCGCCGTCGTCGTTCCCGGCACCCTTCCCCCAAAATAGTCTTCGGCTACCACCGCATAAGTTCGCGTGCTTGTCCCAACTACTTGCGACGGCGCAGCCGACACCATCGCCGGTGCGCCTAGCGTCGGAGCCGCCCCGCCTCCCAGCACCAATATTCCATTCCCGTTCGCAAAATCCAGTGCGTTTCGCCAACGTCAATGCGCTCGAGTTCGCCGCCATCGTTCCGGTTGTTCCCGTCAAATAATTTGGTCCTATGTATCCCCCGTATCGCGTTACGTCGTACGACGGATTTGGCCCCTTCGTATGAAAATCGGCATCGATATTCTGTGCCGCCGTGAACGTATTTGGCACGTTCGTCTGTGCCCCGCTTCCACTGGCGATCGGCCCGATCTCCACTCCCGTGTCATCCTTGTAGTACAGCCGTTTGTCCGCTGTTTTCGTATACAGATTCACCGTGCCCGCGCTCGCTGCCCCTGGCGGCGTTGCCTGGTTCGCCAGATTCAACGTTCCGCTGGCAAAATTTCCCACCACCGTGCTGTTTCCGTTTACCGTCAGATTTCCCGTCAGGCTCAACGAAAATGCGTTGATATTTCCGGTGGACGACAAACTATTGAACGTCGGCGAAGACGGGTCGCTCGGCAAAATTACATTCGGAAGTTGCTTCGTTGTGATTCCCGGCCCGGACAGCTCTATCTCATATTTTCCCGGTGCCGCGTAAAAGCTGTAATTCCCCAGCCCGTCGGTCGCTGTCGGGTTCGCCAGCGCTTGGGTCAGCAGCGGGTCCGAATAAATCAGCGCCAGCGGCGCACACGGCTGCCCCGTCGCTGGCATCGCGCAGATCCGCACCGTCGCACCCGCCAGCGGTACTCCTCGCGTATTGAATACGATGTCGTCCTTGCGCGACCCCTGTCCATGCGCCGGCGCCACCATCCCCGGCCACACATGCAGCGCCATCATGATCGCCATCCAAATAATCCCGTTCATGGTTCTAAATCGTATCATGCCAACTCCAGGAGCCCGCCCCACCCGCCTCGAGCCTGTAGAATGTCGTTTTTCTCAACTTTAAAAATTTTCTACGCCTTTTTTCAGCTCAATGGGCTTGGAGTCAGGTTCACAGCAGCTTGCGAAACACCGCTACAAACGTCACCGTGTCGCTCGTTATTCCGCCCGGATATGCTCCCGCAGTCAATTGCGTGTTGAACGTGCCCGGTTGCTGGCACAGCACTTTCCATCCGTTCAACGCCGTGCTCGGCACTCCCACGGGCACGTACTGATTGCCAAGAGCTTGTGAGGATGCAGAAACGCTCACGCATTGCGACCCCGCCACTTTGTCTGGCACCGTGGTCCAATCCAGTGTGTCTCCGCCAGTCGGATAACTTCCTGAAAAGCTCAATCTTCCGCTGATGTAGATAAAATTTGATGCGCTGCCGTCGACATCTCGGCTGGTAAGTGCATTTCCGTCTGCTCCGAGGATTTGGATTGCCATAACATTTCTCCTTGGCGCTCCGCGCACGCCAGATAGGCGGACATGGCCTCATGGCTCATGGTTAATAACTTCTTCCCCCAAAACTTTGCCAAACTTCAAAACGGTGAATACCCGCTTCGCGAGGAGTACGGCCTTCTCCGTCGACTGCTTTGCTGCTCTCTCTTCACCGCCGCCACAACCAGGTCTTCCATCGCGTCTTCAGCCGCCGCATCCCACTTCTCCGCCAGCGGACTTCCTCTCGCCCATCCCGCCAACCCCGCCGTCGCATACGCCAACGCCTCCTGCGCATTTCTCACCAGCACCGGTGACGTCGCATCCACAAAATCCGGATACGCCTTCATATAACGCAGGCGGATCTGCGTGTCCTGCGTCGCTCCCAGGAACCACAGCCCATCCACGCGCCATTCCCAAACGCTCAGTACAATATCCTGCTCACGCGATGGCAGACCTCCATGCCTCGTCAAATCCACCATCTCCGCGAAATCATCACTCGACAAATTTGTTCGCTCCCACAATTTCAGTGGCACCAGCAAATCCGTCGGCAATTGATTCGGCGGCGCGGTGGCGTCTGTGATCGATACCTGCACCGACGCATCCTGTTGGGCTACCGCCGTCACCACCAGCAGCACGTCATCCTGGATAAACCCACCGCCGCCGGCATTCCCGATCGCTCGTTGCACCTTGCGGTATGCCGAATTCAGATACGGCAGCAGCACCGTATCCGTAAATAAATTTCCCTGCGCATCATTCAACAGCGACCGCACCAGCGAAGTAATTTGCCCCGCCGTGTTATACGCACTCGATCCAACCACTGGCATATTCTTTTTCCTTTAAACTCTTCCCAACCTCGTCCCAATAACCCCATGAACTTGAGGGTTCACCCTGATCCGCGAAGGGTTTACCCTGAGCCTGAAAGGGTTCACCCTGATCCGCTAAGGGTGCCCCACTCTCGCCTTTCGAGGGTGGGGCCTTTTCTTGGGTTTCTCTTCAACTCGAGTAGCACATTCACTCCTGACCGTGCTCTTCTTCTCTTCTTCTCTTCTCTTCTTCTCTCTGCGCCCTCTGTATCTCTGCGTTATCTTTCTCTTTCTTGCTTTCTCTTTCTTGCCTTCTCTTCTCTGTGCCCTCTGCGGCCCTCTGTGTCCTCTGTGGTAAAGCCTTTTCTTCGTCTTTCTCTCTGTTTCCTCAAACTCTTAAACTCTTCCGCACCTAGCGCAGCATTTCTCTTCGGCTCTCTTCCCTCTTCTCATCTTTCCGCTCGTCTCGTCTTTCTTCTTCTCTCTCTTCCACCACATCGGGTAATGGAGATTTCTGCAGATACGCCGCCACCCCGATCACCGCATTAATCAACGACGCCGCTCCCCCAATCTTCCACGTAGCTCCCATCCCCGCCGCCAGATTAAAATGCCCCGGATCGATCCCCACCGCCGCCAGTCCCGTCATCACTCCACCCGCAGCCCCGCTAATCCCCGCCGCCACAATTCCCTTAACCCAAATCTCAATCTTGGTCATCGCCGGCACTTTCATTGCATCCCTCATCCAGCCTTACGAACTTTTCTCCGCCGTCATCCCTTCGCTCATCAACTCAAACGCCCACTCGTCGTACTCTTGTTCTTTCCGCTCTTCCCTCTCATACAATCCCGCTCGCTGCTCCGCGCGTCCCACTCCCCGCGACCACTCCACCGCTCGCGCCACTCGCTCCACAATCGTCGGCGTCAACTGCACAAACTCGCCGCCCGGTCCTTCCAACGTAAAACAATGCTCATACTCGCCGCGTTCCGGATACGGCCCCAACGCTGGCACGCTGACCCCGTCATTGCGCTCCACCGTCTGCGCATACCACGCTTTCGGCGATCCATACGCTTCCGGAGCCACCCACCGCTCCACGTGCCATCGATTTACTTGCGGATATTTTGGCTCCTGCCGTAATTCCACAACTTCCCGCACCAGGCTGCCCTGTTCGTTGCGGTCCTCGAATTTTCCGCCAATCCAATTCAACCGGTTCCATCCCCACACCACCCGATAATTCGCCTCGCCGTACCGGTTTACACCTCCAGCGCCTTTCAACCGCTCTGCCACGCTCTCCGGCGTCTCGTACCGCTCTCGTCCCACACGTATCATCCGCGCCAACCGAACTCGTCCTCGCCCGTAGGGGCGGCTTTACGCCGCCTTCCACCAGCCAAATGTCCAATTCGCATCCAACCGTTGCATTCCCTTAATCACAAAAAAGGGTGCCCCACTCTCGCCTTTCGAGGGTGGGGCCTTCTGTTCCGTGGCACAGTCACTCCTGACTTTTCTCTCGTTTTATTTTACTGTCGACTATAAACTTTCAACTGTCGACCGCATTTCCCTACTGACTACTGACTCCCGACTACCCTCAGTACCCGCTAGGCCGCGCTAACGTATCGATATACGCCCCGCTTCGCGGACTGTCCGACCAGATCTGGAACGCCGTATCAAAATAAAATATGTACGACGCCGCAATTCCGCCGCTCGCTCCATAAATCGGGAACACCGTGTTTCCATTGACTTCGTAAAAATCAATGTCCTTCAACACCGCGCGTCCCCAGTGCGACAGATCCAGAAAATCCACTCGTGTCTGATCTGCGTTCACGCTGGACTTGATCGGTACTCCGCTCATTGTCTTTCGTCCGGTAAACAGCAAATCCAAATCATTGCCGCCGCTTCCGCCTTCTTTGATGATCTGGCTCACCGTAATTCCCAGATTTTCCCAGGCATGTTCTTGTTCCACGGCCATGTACGCAATCAGCTTGCTCAGGTGATTGATCCCCAAGGATTTCCTCACCTTGTTAATTGCCAGCCGCACGTTCGCCGGTGTCAGCGCCGCATTACCCGCGTTCACGCGCGGTGTGGCCAGCTGAATCGGATAGGTAGCTCTGTTTAGGTTCAACCACGTTCCGGTGGTCGCGCTGTTCTGATGGTATTTCACGCCATACAGCGACACCGGCTGCGCCCCGCTTAATCCGTCATGCACAATCACATCGCCGGCAATCGTCCCCGTCGGCACGTTGTCCACAATGATTTGTTGCGAACTGATCGGATCCGCGGACAGCACCGTAGTCGTTACGCTGGCCGCAATATTCCGGTTCGTCGTCAGCGTGGTGTCGTAGATCTGTATGACTTGCCCGGGATACACCAGCGCGGCGCCGCTCGGCACCGTCATGGTAAACGTGCTTCCCGCTACGTTGCTGATCGTCCCCAATACTCCGTTTCCGGCCGTCTGGCTCAGTTTGTCCAGAAATGCCCGGAACTGTCTCATGCCGTTTGCCACTTCGCGTTTCGCGGCATTCTCAACGGCTCGTTCTTTTCCGTTCGTCGCGTATTCCACCAACTTGGTGATTTCAATCGCGAACCGGAAAAATATCGGCGAAACCTGCGCCACGTCATACGCCGTGCCTGAACCGCGCCCCAAATCTCCGCCATCCGCGTTGTACGACCCTGCTTTTCCACCTGGATTTACCTGCAACGGCAGCCTCATATTCCGGCTGGAAATCTTCTCCACGTCCCCGCGTTGCTGGATCATCGTTAGCAGAATGTCGTCGCGCTCATAGAGCAGGGGCACTTTGTCGCGCACCTTCTCGAGCTGCAACGCGATGACATTCGCGTTTGCTTGTGCTGGCATTGTTTTTCTCTCCTTAGTTGTACTGGCCCCGCTTCCTGAGACCAGGCAGGCGTCTTACTCGAAGGCGCCGAAATCCTTCCGTTCACACCAATCCCTACACGGCCTAAGCCGTTATTCCCATGTAGTGGCCGATCTTTAGATCGGTTCCTTTGTTTTGCTTTTGCTTTTGCTTTTGCTTTTGCTTTTGCTTTTGTTCTTTGGCTTCCGTGCTCTGGCCGCTGGTGGCACAGTCACTCTTGACTGTGCCGAGCCGACTCACTCTCAACTTTCGTGATGCACCTTTTTTGCTCTGTGCAGGGGTGCCCCACTCTCGCCTTTTGAGGGTGGGGCCTTTTCTTTCCTTGTTTTTTTCTTTATCTGCTTCTTGCGGCTCGCAGTCAAAGGATCCCTCTTGCCTTTGTCTTTCTGCTACCGCGACCCCGCCCTCAAATCCACCGCACCCTACAACTCCAGAATCTCCTCGTCGCTCAACTTCCCATAATTCACTCGCCCTGCCCCGGCTCGCGCTTTTTCATTTGCCCCTGCTCTCCACCGCAGCACTACGCGCACCCTTCTTCTCGCTCTGCACCGCACTCGCCGGCGCTTGCACTTCCACACTCTTCTCTTCTCCTCGCCGAGCCGCCATCGCCGTCTGCGTCCACCCATTCACCACCCGCCGCACCGCCCCAGGCACAAGCTGCTGCGCGCGCGCATCGATCATCCGCACCACCTGTGTCCGCGCCGCCTCATCGAATCGCCGCCCCGCCAACACTCTCGCCACCTGCTCACCCAATTGCGCATCACTCTTCAGCGCTGAATCTACTTCTTCGCGAACCGACGCCTTCAACCGTTCACTCAATCCCGCGTTCTGATGGCTCGCTGCCAATCGCCTCAAATTCGGCAGCGCCTGCTCCATCGTTCGTTCGATCGCGCTTCCCACGCTACGCTCCAACTCCGCGTTCGCGGCTTTTTCAAACGTCCTGTACTCGCCAATTAACGTGTCATCCCGACCGGACAACTGCTCTCTTTGCGGCTGGGAGTGGAGGGATCGCGCCACAATCTCTGGGTCTTGAGTCAATCCCGTAGTTCTTGCCAATGCTCCGTTCTTTCTCCGCATTGGCCCCTTCCAGCAACTTCACTCCCGCCATCACCATCTCGCGAAACGCCACAGGGTCCTGTTCCATCAATCTCTGCGCCAACTGCGCCCGCCCCGCACTCAACTCCGCAGGCGCCTTTCCCGTGCCCCCAAAATAAGCCGCATCAATATCCTCCAACTGCCGCGCGCGCTCCGCCGCCGCCTTGGCCTCAACCACTCCGCCCGGATAAAGCTCCTTCAGCGCCCGTGCATCCGCTGGATTGGCAAATACCTCGCGATATTCTCCGGCCTCTCGTTGCGCCCGCTGAACTCCTTCCCACAATTCCCGCGCCTCTTCGCCATGCCAAGGATCTTTCATCCGCTCCGCCAACCACTTCGGCGCCTCCCGTGAGCACAGACACTCCTGTCTGTGCGCCCTCTTGCTGTCGTGATTTTGCTGCGCCGCCAGCTTTGTCCTTAGCCATCCTCCTCGCTTGTTTTGTCTGCCCGTCGCTCCCGCTGACCTCATGCACTCCACGTCTGTCATCCTGAGCGGAGGTCTGCGCCTTTCGCAGACCGGAGTCGAAGGATCCCTCTTCCTCTTCTGCCGCTCCCGCCTCCTCAATCCCCAATATCTGTTCATCCGTCAGCACAAACAATTCCCGCCCAGCCTCTGGCCCCTCGATCTCCGCCATTCTCTCCATACGATTCCCGCACACCTTTCAACTTCCTGACGCTGCTGTACCGCGTGACTCAGACATCCCAAATTGGTCGTAGCGGCCGCCTTCTGAGGCGGGCGCATTTGCCGTCACCTTACGCCCGTTCCACCTTCCTATTTCCCCTGCATCGCATTCGCCTGCACCGCGGCCGCCGTCTGCCCCGCCTGCAGCACCCTCAAATGCGCTTCCGCGTGCGCTCGCACATTCGCAAACCCCGCCGGATTAATCATCCTTGCCGATTGCCCCGCTTCCGAATTCGCCCATCTCTTGCACTCTTCAAACTCCACCGCATGCTCATCCAGCAGCGTATCCACTCCCACCGTCGGAATCGCCACCATCGCCTTCACGCTTCCCGCCACTGGCGGATCCTGTTCGCTCGCCACTCGCCACTCGTCGCTCGCCACTCCGCCATTCAACAATATCGGCGCCCCACTCAGCAGCACCTGTATTTCCCTCAACTGTTTATTCCTGGAATCCTCGCCCGGTATCACCAACTCCGTCAGTCCCAACACACTCTTGATGAATCCCAGGTTCGCCGGTTCCGCCAGCGCTTCTTGAATTACCGGGTCCTTCAATCCAAACAACTGCTGCAGCACGCCTCTTTGCTGCGACTTCAACCGCGGAAATGTCTCATCCGTCTCCGCATGTACGCGAATGTTCCCCTTCAAATCCCCCACGCGAATCATTCGCGCATCCAGCGTCCCATCCGGCCCCAGCAGCGGCACATCTACATCACCGGGACGGTTCTTTCGGAAGCAGTCCACTCCCAGCATCATCACTTCCCCGTAAAACACTTTCAGCCTTCGCCACACCAGCCCCAACCGTCCCATCGCCTGGTCTCGCGCCAACGCATACCCGCTCGCCGTCTTCACATCCTCCATGTTTCCGCCAAACACCGCGGGAAACAGCCCCGTCAAAAATTGCGCCACCGGCCCAATCAAATCCTGTTGGTGACGAATCATGTCGGGAGGCACCTGCGCCGGTGCCGGCTGGAAAAATCCTGCCGCTAACGGTTGACCCGGCCGCGCTCGCGCCGGAAAATGTGCCGCCGGCTCCGCCACCTGGTTCGCCAGCGCATCAAAATCCAACACTTGCGGGTCGGCATAAATCGGCGGTATCCCATACTCATACGTCTCCGCCTGCATATTGGATAAACATGTTGTAGCGCTCCTGCACCTGCACCAGCGAATCCCCCACGCTCGGCCGGTTCTGTCCATCGCCCGGCATTGCGTGCAGCACTCGCCAGTGATCGTCCATGTTTTCGTTGCGCGCTTCGCAATACACATCGCCCGCAAATCCCACGTAACATCCGTCGGGAAACAGCCTCAGCAATTCCGTCCGCACATCCTGATCTTCAATCCCGTAAAACGCCCACGGCCTCAGCCACGTCCGGTCAAACGTAATCAAATTCATCAACGCGTCGCCCGGATGGATCGACGGCAATCCCTGCTCCACGCTCATCCGCGAAACTCGCGCGTACACATCTTCCGGTCCCTGCGATGGAGCCGACTCAATCTTGTCCGCCGCCAACGGGTAAGCCGCCTTCAACTTCGCGCGATGCACTTCCGTCTGCCATTGCAGGTACGGATACTCATGCATCTCGTTCGCCCACACCGGCGTATTCAATTCCAGTCCGCCTACAATCGAAATCTCTTCCTGCCCATTCGCCACGCGCCGCACCTCAACCACTCGCGGCACCGTAACCCGCTCCGCCTTCCGCAAATCCTTCTCCGTCAACTCTGCCCCGCATCCCGGGCAGCTCAAAACACTGTCATCCTGAGCGGAGGTCTGCGCCTTTCGCAGACCGGAGTCGAAGGATCCCTCCTCCGCTTCCCCTCCGAATCTCTGTGCCCTCTGTGTTCCGTTCTCTGTGTCCTCTGTGTTAAAGCCCCCACGCTCCGCAGTCTCTACCGTCCCCGTCCTCGCCTCCGTCTCTTTCCCGCACCCTCCGCAAACCCACACATCCTGCCCCAGCGACACTTCCACCGCCTCCAATAACTCTTCTTCATGAAATCCAAACCGTGCGCCATCTTTCACAAACCGCACATACGCGCCCAGTTTTCCGTCGGTCCACAAAAAATATCCGATCGACGTCAGCAATTGCTCCACATGATTATTCCGCTCGACCAACTCCGACACATCACTCGCCGCCCTCGCTGCTGCAATATCCACCAGCGATTGCGCCGATTGCGGATAAAACCGCACGCTCGGCACATCCTGCGAAAGCACCGACACAAACGACAACCCAAATCCCTGATAGAAATTCGTCACAAACTGATACCGCGGCATCTCCTCCAGCGTCCGATCATCGTTGGTCTTCTGCTCGTACGGCAAATGCCAGTTCATGTCACTGGGATTCCACCACGCATACTGCATCCCTTGCCAGAACAGCCGCGCCTGCCTGATCCGCCGAATCTCGTTCCGCCGCGCCACCACTCCTTCTTCGCGGTATTGCCTCACCAACTCCCGCAGCGCATTCACCAACTCCGGCCGCAACTCCTCGAGCCTCTCAAAATTCGCTCCCATTTCCGCCGCGCCGCCCCACTCCGGGCCGATGGTTTCTCCTTCGAGCGTATCCGCCCCCGTAGCGCTGGCTTTTATGCCAGCGCCTTTCTGAGCTCCGTCCAGCGCGCTATACCCCGCCCCGCCCAACACCCCAAAATCTTCTTCCATCGACCCATTCCCGTCCGCAGGCGCAACTCCGCCACGCACAAATCCACTCATCACGTTTTCCATAAATCCCTTCACTGGTAGCACAGTCACTCCTGACTGTGCTCTTGGGTTTTCTGCTTGTGGGTGCCGCACCCTTCGTCTTTAAGGGTGCGGGTTTAGATTCAACACGATCACGATCTTTAGCGCCGCGTTCCGCATTCTGATCTCCGCATCCAAACTCTCAGCCCTACTTCTCTCCCACCAATTTCCCGCTTCCATCTCTTTCCTCACCTGCGTCTGATGCCACGATCTCTTCCGCAACCGGTTCAACTCCACCGGCTTCACGTCCGCCTTGAACTCCACCGGAGGAAATCCCGCCGTCCCCAACAACGAATTCATCAACGCCCGATTCTCCCCGCGCAACCGCTCCACTTCTTCTTCCAGCATTCCCACATACCTATTCCGAAAAAATCGTCTTCACCGCGTCCAACATCATTTCCTTCTTCCCCCGCTCAGTCTCAGCCGTAACTAAGAAAGTGTCATCCTGAGAGACGCGCCTTTTGCACCTCGAAGGATCTCACTTCAACTTCACCACTACCCTAATTCGCGGTCTATCCCTCACCACTTCCATCTCCGCCTCGGCAACCGATGCCCACCAAGCTGCCTCAACGCCTCCGCCTCCAACCTCTGCGCCTGGATCGCAAATCCCGTCTTATCCTTCGCCTGTATCTGCCGCGCAATCTGTTCTTCCAACGGCATTCCCGACACAAATCGCGCTGTACTCCCCGTAAAATTAGGGGGCGAGGTGTGCCCCGCCCCGGGCGCTCCGCCTATGGCGGTTGCCCCAACTCCGGCGCATCGCGCGCCGGGAACTATTCCGTACCGCGCCGCATCCGCTGGATCATCTCCATCCACTTTGCGAACGTCTTCCACGCGCCGGTTATCCCGCACCAATTGCGGCAAACACTCCATCAATTTCGTGCAATTTTCCGTAATCACCCAGGAGTCGCTTTCCAGCAACTGGTACATCAACTGCCACCCACCAATCCGGTCATCATCCGCCGCGGACGGCCTGGGCATTCCGTTCTGCGCCAGCACCTCTCCCAGTTGCTCTGCTATCGAAGCCTCGCTGGTCCGGTGCGCAAACGCATCTGGTGACAAGTACATCTTCCCGGATCGCTTCGTCCTTTGAATTCTCCGCAATCGCCTGCCCCAGCATCCGCGGCGACAATCCGTTCTGCACAAACTCCCGATAAGTAATAATCTTTACTGCGCTGTCATCTCGAGGGCCAATAATTCTCGTCGCTGTGTCATCCTGAAGGATCTACGGCGCCCTTCGCCGGCCCGAAGGATCTCAACCGTTCCTCATTACCCACCCCAATTGTCATCCTGAGCGGAGGTCTGCGCCTTCCGCAGACCGTAGTCGAGGGATCCCTCTTCCCGCTTCCCTCTTCGCCGCTCCCGTTCCTCCTTCAACCGCCTCGCCACTTCCGCAGGCACCGCGCAGTGCCAATACACCGCGCTCGGATGTTGGAATCCCCAATCAATCGATATCCATCTCGGCCACCACGGCTGCATCCCCAACTCTTCCGCTCGCCGCCGTGTGCCGTCCAATCTCAAACACATCAAAATACTGCCCCGCAAAAACGCTCCAGTCCCCTTCCAAAAACGCCCGCCTCAGCCCTTCCGGCAGCACATCCAGCGTCTTCCTGTAATTCTCGTCATTCGCATAAATCGGATTGTCCGCAATCCGCGCCCGAATGAAGTCGTAATCCTCCGCCACATACTGCTCCGGACGTTCCATTCCCGGCGCCGGCACTTTATCCACCCACAACGCCTTCACCCACGCATGTCCCATATTCCCAGGGTTAGTCGCCCCCGCCATGCACGGAAAACCGCTCCCGGTATCGGGCACCGGTTGCGCGAAGTCAGAAATTGCCACTGTTTCAGCGTGAAGTGCGTCAGCTCATCGATCCCGATGAACAAAAACTCCGCGCCCTGATATTGATAAACATCATTTTCGTTTCGGCAGTATCCAAATCGCGTTGTCGATCCGTTGTCCAGGTCACAAGATGTTTTGCCTCGTTGTAGCTGCGGAAATAATGTTGGTGGCACGTCCCGCCGGAACTGTGCTAACAGCGAACTCTCCAGTTCCGGATACGTTCTCCTCAGCAGCAACGTATCGCTGCCCTCAACGTCTTGCGCCTGCTGGATCGCTTCCACAGCAGCGCCTTGGTTTTCCCTGGCCCCGCTGCCCCTCCAAACAGCCGGTACTTCGCCTTCGACTTGTGAAATTCTTCCTGCCGCTTGAAGGGTTTGTAGCCGGACCACATCTACGCCCCGCGCAGTTTCTTCCCCACAAAATACGCGGCCATCCCCGCCACCAACGCCACCGCTGCCGGCCAGTGATGCAAGCTCAAAATGATCCCAGCTACGAAAGCGCCTACTCCTGCGATTTGTGTCACTTCTCCGATAAATACGACCTTTGCGCTCGTCATCACTTCCTCCTTAATCGTTCTCCGGCCTCGGTACATCAAAAATCAGTTCCGGAAATTCCTCTTTCACTCGCGTCGAGTCTCCAGTCCTTCCATTTCTCCCGTACGCCAAATCCAATATTTGCTCCAGCATCTTTTGTCTTAGCTTTTCGTCTTCGCTCCGCAACAAATCGTCGACCACCTCGCACAATCCACGATCCGATGTACCGATTCCGAAATCCCATTCCGTCTTTAGGCAAATAAGTCGCTCTCGTAACAATTTCTGGGAACGCCTGGCGCCGGTTCCTTCCTCGTCATAACCAAATCTGCGCAGGCTATGTGGAACGCCCTAGCTTCTGCTTTAGCGGAGTCTTTAGCAGATCGCTGAACGGTTTTCCCGTTCCCTCGTCAGACCCAGTCCGGCTTTTCCGCGATGTCCTCATCGCGCATTCTCCGGCGCCAGCGCTCCCCTGCTGCGTTCGGATCCGCCCGCAACGCGCAGATTCCCGGCCAGCGGATCGTTCGCCGGGGATTCCAATTCCTCGTTCTTTTTCCCTTTCATGCTCTGCTGAACTCGCGACTCTTTTTTCGGCGCCCGCGCCATCCGAGCCGGCACAGGTTCCTCTGGAAATTTCACTACCTCATCAACCGCTTCCGCATGCGCCAACGCCCCCAAGACCGCCCCGAGGATTGCATTCCCGTGCCGCACGCAAAACTTCGACCCCTTCTCCGCCGTCCGAACACACGGAATCCATGCCTCTCGCGTTCCCGCGATCGGATAATATGCCCAACACTTTTTCACGTGATTCTTTCGCCCCGAGTCGGCTTCTCGCCTCTTATCGCTTCATGTAGGGATGCCCTTCCGAGTCCCACAATCAACCGTTTCTCAACTCATCGTCCAATCACTCGACTAGCATTACCGCTAGGGTGCCTTTATGTTTACGCTGACCAACGAAGGGCCGTCTTCTCTTATGTTTCTGTGAATCGATCAACCCGTGTTCTTGAGGGTGCCCCACCCTTGCTTTTCAAGGGTGGGCTCCGACGATCTAACGGCGACTCTTTCCTTCTCTTCGTTTCCTAAATCTTGGTTTCCTAAATCTCCATTTCCTAAAAAAATGAAAATCCAATCTATCTCCTGCTACCACCCATTCTTATGACACCGTCACGCTAAAGCTGACAGGCGAACTGGGCGCGACCGTGGCAGTAGCAGTAGATGCGTTTGGGTTTGATTCCGTGCCATCGGCCATCTGCGCTGTCGCCGCAAATGTATGCACTCCACTCTTCAACGACGCGGTCCCGCTGCCCGTAATCCCCGTCACCGCGGAATTCGCTCCACTCGGCGCTGTTATGGAGAACAATTTCACCGGTGTTCCTCCCCCGGTCACATCATAAATATTGAATTGCTTGATGCATCCCGTCGTCACTGTCGCGCTGCACGCATTGTCCACCGTGAAGTCATAATTCAACGTCACATTCACCGTATGCGTCCCTGCCGCCCCCATCAACGCAGGCCATCCAATCGTCGCCGCCATTACCAATACCACTCCAATTTTTCGCTTCATCCCCCACCTCTCGCATTCCCGTCATTTTGTCCCAGCGCCGTGCGCACGTCAGGACTCTTCTCGCTCGGGTGCCGCACCCGCTTGCCCTGAGCCCCGAAGTGCTTGCCCTGAACGTAGTGGAAGATTTGTCTCTAATGCTGCGGGTTTAGATCAAACTTCTTCTCGCAATCCACCACCGCCGCCCATCCAGCGCCGTAGGCGCGAAAGAAGTTAGCCCAGGGCGTAAGCCCTGGGACCACAATCCTCCCATCCCAAGCACCGTAGGTGCGACAGAACCACCCACTCCCTCTAACAGCTCAACTTCGCCGTAACCGCCACGTTATTCGTCAGCGCCGTAAAAACAATCCGCGCAAATTTCGCCACCACATTATTCAACTCGATCCGCGCCACGTTCGTTCCCGTCAACGCCGCCACCGCTGCGCCTTCTGGCGAATAACTCGCATCCACATCCGTATCCGCCGCTCTGCACCTGAAAACTAAACGCTCCTGGCGCCGCCGCAAACGTCACTTCCGCCGAAAGCCTCTGCGCATTGATCCTCAATCCGCCCACCAACGCCACTTGCGCGCTCTTATACGGCAGCGACGGCTGCGGGTTCTCGTTATTAATCACGATCGCGGTATCTCCTTGAGAGATACTCACCGGCGGATATACATTCGCGTAAACTGGCATTTTCCAATCTCCTTTTTCCAATTCCCAAAATGGCTGCTACCTACTCTGTTTTCAGAACTCCCGTAGGGGCGGCTTTA
This sequence comes from Candidatus Acidiferrales bacterium, assembly GCA_963837885.1. GTDB lineage: Bacteria > Acidobacteriota > Terriglobia > Acidiferrales > UBA7541 > Acidiferrum. The sequence continues at coordinate 24,549 of CAWIPD010000012.1, forward strand.
TGCCGCCTCTTTTATGCCGCTCGTTCAGGCCCAGCAACTCAACCACCCGCTTATGTAAACGTATCGTTCCCAATTCCCTTCGACCCACGCGCAACTCTGCCTGCACCCCGATCCACATGGACCGCATCCAGTATGTTGCCGCTCCACTCTTTGCTTTTGATTTTTCCGAATGTAGTGGCCGGTCTTTAGTCCGACGCAGTTGCATCTATTTTTGCTTTGCCGCGGCTAGCCCGCTTTAACAATTCCCGTTTTCTTTTTTGGAAGTTGCCCTTCAGACTCATCGTGCAAATCCGCCACCACTTAACATTCCCCCTGCACGCCGCCCATCCCCTCCCACAAAAACAAAAAGCCCCGGGCACCTTGCCGGGGCTGGGATACACTCTTCTATGCCAGAAGTATACCACAGCGTTATTTTATGTCAAGATAAATCTTCAATTATTTTTATTTCCTCTCACGACCATTCCTTTTCTCCTCCTGACCGCTTCTCCCCTGCCGATTCTTTTTCTAACCCGACCCATTTGCTCTTGACTTCGCCATCCCCTCAGCGCACTCTCATTCCTCCGAAGCCCCTCCCTCCGGAATTTTGAGAGGCTCCATGACCTTCTTTTGCCATCACGTTAGTTTCACTTCCGTCGCATGGTCCAGGATCCTGCAATCCCCCGATGATCGTTTCGCGGCCATTCGCGTCCCCATCGAAAATCTCGGTGGCAAATTTCGCGCTTCCTTCTTCACCACCGGCCGCTTCGACGTCCTGGCCATTACCGAATTCCCAGATTCCATTACATCCGATGACATCTCCGCCGCCTTCGCGCAGGGCGGCGCCGTCGCCAGCATCCAAACCTCTCCTCTGCTCACGCCCTCGCAAGCTATCGAACTGCACAGCCGTCCCTCTGAACCCGCTTACACCTCTTTCCCTCGTAAGCAATCCAGAGTAGCCTCCGCCGGTAGTTAGCCACGCTGGTCACATGGTCTGGGGACGGCGCCCGTCGTCCCCTAGTCTCACTCCTCTACCTTCACACGTCCCGCGTTCCGCACCAACCACCAGTCACAACACTAATCACCAATCCCCAGTCACCAACCACCAATCTGTCATCCTGAGCCCGCGCACTCTGCGGGCGAAGAATCTCACCCGCCCCGCGTTCCGCGTCAACCACCAGTCACCATTCACCAGTCACCATTCACTAGTCCCCAGCCACCATCCCACATCTGCTAAACTTTTTCCGTGGCTCTCACTCCTCGCCTAACTCAAATCCGGCTCTATCCCATCAAGTCTCTCGACCCGGTCTCCGTCCCACAATCCACCATCGGCCCTTCCGGTGGACTCACCCTCGATCGCGCCTGGGCTCTCTTCTCCGTTGACGGCAAGTGGGTCAACGCCAAACGCACCCCCGTCATCCATCTCATTCGCGCTAGCTATTCCTCAGACCTCACCTCCGTCACTCTCTCTGTTCCCAATGATTCGCGCCACATCCCCACTCGCACCTTCGCCTTTCCACACGCCTACGACGACGCCGCCGAATGGTTCAGCGTTTTCTTTGATCAACAGATTATTGTTCGTTATTCTCCGGAAGGCTTTCCCGACGATCCTATCGCCAACGGCCCCACCATCGTCTCCACCGCCAGTCTCAAAGCGGTCTGCAATTGGTTCCCTGGCCTGACTCTCGATGAAGTCCGCCTACGATTTCGCACTTCCCTTGAAATCGACCTCGCTCCCAGCGACTCTTCGCAGCAAGAATTCCTCCCGCCATTTTGGGAAGATCAACTCTTCTCCTCCAACGAACGCAACGTCGTCCGCTTCCAAATCGGCTCGGTCAATTTTGAAGGTAGCAATCCCTGCGCCCGCTGTCCTGTCCCCGCCCGCGATTCCCACACCGGTCAATCCCTCGATGGCTTCCAAAAACTTTTCGTCCAACAGCGCCAGACATCTCTCCCCGCCTGGTCCCCCGTCGATCGTTTCGACCACTTCTACCGACTAGCCACCAACACCCGCGTAGCCTCCACCGAATCCAGCAAACTCCTCCGCCTCGGCGATCCCCTCATCCTCTAGCGCTGGCTTTCATGCCAGCGCCTTTCCCATCGCGTCGAGGGTCCCGCACCCTTCGCCTTCAAGGGTGAAGCTTTCCCCTTATCACGTCACCGGTTACCAGAACCTTTTGTTTGGCTTATTTCTTATGGACCTAGGGTTTCGGATAGTTCGTTCTTTTGACGTATCTCGTGCATCACTGTCTGCGCTAATGGTAACCACGGCGACTCTTCCCGCTATTGCCTTTGCGTTCTGGGTACTGCTTATCCTAGCCCTTCTTGCATTCATTTCAGTGGTTCCTTATCTTCCAGATTGCATTGCAATGGTAGCCACTTCTGAGTCATTCCTCACGCCGCCCTGAAATATTTCCTCGGCGGAAACATCTCCCTCCGCAACAACTCTTCCCCGCATCTCCTTCTCACTTCCTCCGACCAATTCACCCAGCTCCGTTCACTCAGTCCCAAAAAATGCCGCGCCTGCTCGTACGGCACCAATCCCAAATAATACAGACGGAACATCACCATTCGCGACGCCCGTTCCGGTCCCTCCAACGCCGCCTGTCCCGCCAACGCAAAATCCGCCACCCAATCTTTCAACTTGGGCTGCACATCCGGCGCCCACTGGTATTTCGAGCTGACTTCCCAGTTCAACGCCCCCACCCCGCGCTTCGATTCCAATATCTCGCGCGCTCCCCGGTACACATCCCAGCACACATCAAACGCCATCTCCGCCTTAACACTCATCTCCGCCTCCGCCTTTCCGTTCCCACATCCTCAACTCCGCATCTCCCTATTCCCGCTTCACCACCAGTAGCCAATGAGAAAATCTGTCATCCTGAGCGAGGGCCTGCGCCTTTCATCAGGCCGCAGCCGAAGGATCCCTCTTCGTTTTCACCCAACAACAAATAAATCTGTCATCCTGAGCCCGCGCAGTTCTGCGGGCGAAGGACCTCAACCATCACGCGCTCCGCACCGACCACAGTCACTGATCACCAATCACCAGTCACCACCACCAATCACGGCCTCACCTGATACTCCCAAACCTTCTCCCGCGTACTCGTCCTCAACGCCTCTTCCCACGCTCTCCGCCTCTTCTCCACCTGGAACCCTCCGTGTCCAGGCTTCCGCAAGTGCCGCAGTTGCGCCGAAATGCTCGCCTCCGGAAACTGCGTCTTCTTCGCCAACTCTCCCAGCGTCATCCACGCGTCATACTGCGTCGCCAGCAACAGCACCCCTCGCAACACTTCCAGTTGCGTCGGCATCTGCACCGAGTCCGCCTTCCGTTCTCTCCGCTCCTTCTCCATCACTCCTCCTCTCTTGCGCCCTCCGCCTCCCTCTTCTTAAGCACAAGAATTCCTTTCTTCACGCGCGCTCCGTCCTTCGCTTCATCCCCATCCTCTTCGTCCTCTTCATCCGGCCCCCACGCGCTCCGGTCCGGATCCTCGTAATTCCCCGCGCACCCGCTACAGGCATTCAGAAAGTTTTCCACAGTTTTCCACAGCACGTTACTTCTATAGTTACTGGTACATATCCGGTAATACTGTTACGTTGAAATCCTGTCTGTTTCCCAGTTTTGGAGTGTCCCCATGACCAAATACCGTACCCAGCCACCTTGGGAATTTCTCATCACCGCTTCCCGTAACACTCTTCAGTCCTACGAACTCTCCCGCTTGGGCCACGCGTCCAACTTGCGGAAAGAAATTGGTGAACTGCTTGACCAGTGGCTCGAGGAAAACACTTCCGCCATGTTGGCTCGTTGGTTGATCAACCAGCGCCTGCAGCCTCCGCCTGCCGAAATCCCTCCTGACCAGGTAACGACTACTCCTGCTCAAGCTGAATCTGCGTCCGATAATTTCTTGGCGGATCGTGCTTCTCCGTCTCGTGGTTCCAACGGCCGGCGCTGACTTTTCGCGCTCCCGTCTTCGGTTTTCGTCTGTTTTCATGCGCGTTATGGCCATCGACCCCTTCCATGGCCACATACGCTGAGGTGTGCTTTGACCAATCTTACTTACAAGCAGCGTGACCCTCGCCAACTTCACGCTCTCCGCTGCCTCCATCCCCTGTGCCCTGCTCTCTGCTTCTTCCCGCTCCCCGCCAACCCTCTTCACTCTCCACCTCGTCAACTTCTGTCTAGGTAGAGGTATAACTATTAGAGGACTCAAAAACCTCCGCCCAACCACCCACCAGCCCATCATCTCCCAAATCACAACCCTGTCATCCTGCCTGCCCGAGCCCCGAAGGGAAATTTGTCATCCTGAACGGAGGCGGGGAAGGATCTCAACCCCTCCGTCTCCACCCGTTCTCCATCCCCATCCACTTGTCTGTCATCCTGAGCGAAGTGCCGCGCACTTGCGGCACGCAGTCGAAGGATCCCTCTTCGCTCTCCGCCCTCCCCAAAAACAAAAAGAGGCGCCCACTTCCCGCCTCTCCACCAATCACTCATCACCAGTCACCAATCTGTCATCCGCCTGCCCAGCCTCGAAGGGAGCCCGTCCGCAGTCTGCGGGCGAAGGATCTCAGCCCCAACGCGTCTACGTACACCTCTTTACTGCGCCGCCTCGTCCTCCACTCCCAACTCTCTGTTCCCTCTGCGGCCCTCTGTTACCTCTGCGTTAATCCTTTTCTTCTCTCCTTTCCTTCTCTGTGTCCTCCCTCTCCTATCTCCGTGCCCTCTGTGATAATTCTTTCTCTTCGTTCTTTCCTATAAACAAAAAAGGAGCGAACCCGAAGGCCCGCCCCTAAAGTTTTTATTCTGAATGTCTAACTATCTACGTCCTACGACTTCGCTCCCGCCGGCAATTCCCCCTTCGTCGTCTCCAGCATCTGCTCTTTCCGGTAAACCAGCGAATTGATGTCGTACGTCGCCAACTCAAATCCGTGTCCATGCGTAATCGCGTCCGTAGGACACGCCTCTACGCAGTACCCGCAAAAAATGCATCGCGAATAATCGATGTTATACACTTTCGCATACCGCTCGCCCGCCGAAATCCTCGCCTCATCCGTGTTTTCCGCCGCTTCAATATAGATGCAGTTCGACGGGCACGCCGCCGCGCACAGAAAACATCCCACGCACTTCTCCAGGTTATTCTCGTCGCGGTGCAGCACGTGAATTCCCCGGTACCGCGGCTGGAAGTTCACTGGCTGGTGCGGATAATTCTCCGTCACCGTCTTTTCAAACATCGTCTTGAACGTGACGCCAAATCCCTTTACCAGCGCCAGCGCCGTCTCTCCAACTTCTCGTATGAGCGATCCCATAGGCATTCAGTCTAACAAACCCATCCCAACCCGGGCAAACCTCATCTGATTTTCCTTCCTATCCGTCTCAATTTTCTCATCCGTCGCCCCAACTCTCCGTTACCTCCGTGGCCCCCTCTGGCCTCTGTGGTAATCCTCTCTCCTTCTCTTCTCTTCTCTTCTCTGTCTGTGCCCTTTCGAATTTAACTAGTTCCTGCAGGCCTGTACCCATCCGCCCATCCCTGGCATCCTATCCACCACGTAAATCCTCCTGAAGGGAACTTACCGCTCCAATGCTCACTCTTTCGCAAAGCACTGCTCGTACCCGTCGCGAATTCCTGAAATCCTCTTCCCTCTTCCTTAGCGCAGCCGCGCTCTCCTCGGCACTGCCTCGCTCCCTCTTTGCCCAGGACGACGCTCAGCGCATCGAGCAATTGCGTCAGCAGCTCATCGGTGGCCCCATCCAGGTCACCAAAGTCTCCGGAAACGTCTCCATGCTCAGCGGTTCAGGCGGCAACATCGGCATCCTCACCGGCCCCGAAGGCAAAATTGTCATCGACAGCGGCATCGTCAATTCCTCCCCCGCAATACTCAAAGCCTTCGCCGATATCGATTCTTTGCCTCTCAAATATTTGATCAATACCCACTTTCACTTCGACCACACCGACGGCAATCTCAAATTCCACGAAGCCGGCGCCACCATCGTTGCTCACGAGAAAACCCGTGAACGCCTCTCCACTCCCCAATATTTCGAGCTCTTCAATTTACATTTCCCGCCTTCTCCTGCCGGTGCTTTGCCCACCCGCACGCTTACCAGTGGCTTCACCTTCTATCACGGCAGCGAAGAAGTCATTCTTCAAACCCTTCCGCCGGCTCACACTGACACGGATCTCTACGTTCATTTCAAGCAGGCCAACGTCATCCACGCGGGCGATGTCTTTTTCAACAAAATGTACCCGATTATCGATTACTCCTCCCAAGGCAGCGTAAACGGCTACCTCGAGGGCATGGCGAAAATGCTTGCCATCGCTAACGATTCAACCAAAATCATCCCCGGACACGGTCCGCTCGGCGACAAGTCGGACTTGGCTGCCGCCCACGACATGCTTGCCACTATCCGCGATCGCGTCGCCGCCGCCAAAAAATCCGGCAAATCTCTCGACGAAACCATTGCCGCCAAGCCTACCGCCGATTTCGATCCCAAATGGGGCGCCGGTCTGGTCAAGCCCGACCTCGTCGTCACTCTGGTCTACAAGACCCTCCCCTAACAAAAATGAGCCAGGCGCCTCACTTCGAGGCTCCTGGCTCTCCAAACTCTACTTCTTTTGTATCTTCCCCCACTTGGGAACTAGCTCCTGGCTTTCCGGTTTCAGGTTTAAGGTCTCTGATTTCAGGTTTAGGTCTAAGGTCTCGGGTGTTAGTTTAGGCTCCGGGTGCCCCACTCTCGGTTTGTGAGGGTGGGGTACTTTCCTTCTTTTCTTTCCTTCTTTTCTTTCCTTCTTTTCTTTTTTCTTTGTAGGGTGCCGCACCCTTCGTACTTAAGGGTGCGGTTTTTCCCCTCCGATGTCCTCTAAACCCACCGTCTCAACCACCCAACCTGTCATCCTGAACCCGCGCCTTCAGCGGGTTAACAATCTGAACTGATCCGTCCCCGCGCATTCCTCAATCCCCTCCCAACTCTCCGTGCCCTCTGTGTTCTACCTCTGTGTCCTCTGTGGTAATCCTTTCTCTTCTCTTTCCTTTGAACTTCTCGAACTTTCGTCCCTCACCCCTTCAACGCCTCCACAATCTGCTTCCCATGAAATCTTCCATTCTCAATAAATATCTCCGCCGTATTCTTTCCCGCGATCACCACTCCCGCCAGAAACACCCCCGGCACATTACTCTCCAGGGTATTCAAATCGATTTCCGGCCGACGACTCTCCTTATCCAACCGCACTCCCAAGTTCTCAATGAATTCATAATCCGGGTGATATCCCGTCAGCGCAAAAATCTGCTTCGCTCCCAATTCCCGTGCCCCGCTACCATCTTCAATCAGCACGCCTTCTCGCGTAATCTCTTTAATCCTGCAATTGAATACCGCCTTAATCTGTCCCGCCTTGATCCGGTTCTCAATATCCGGCTTCACCCAATACTTCAACGAAGTCCCCAGATCCGGCCGCCTCACCAGTAGCGTTACCCGCGCTCCATTCCGATACAAATCCAGCGCCGACTCCACCGCCGAATTCTTTCCGCCAATCACCACCACATCCTGATTCCAGAACGGGTGCGGCTCCGTGTAGTAATGATTTACATGCGGCAGATGTTCCCCCGGGATTCCCATCTCATTCGGCAAATCGTAATAACCGGTCGCCACCACAATTTTCTTGCTCAGGTACCGCTCTTCCCGTCCACTCGCCGTCTCGGTCACCACCGTGAAATTTCCATCGTGGCCATCCACGCGAAGCACCCGCTCAAACAATCGCAACTCCAGCCCATCGTGCTCCGCGCACTTTCGGTAATACTTCAGCGCTTCCAGCCGAGTCGGTTTGTCTCCACCGCACACCATCGGCAATCCGCCAATCTCCAGCAATTCCGGCGTAGTGAAAAACACCATGTTCACCGGATAGTTGTAAATCGAATTGCACAAGCACCCTTTATCCACCACCAAGGCCCGCATCCCCGCCCGCTTCGCCTCTATCGCGCACGCCAATCCCGTCGGTCCCGCCCCAATACACAAAATGTCGTACATTCAATCCCCTGTAGCGGCCACCTTCAGGTGGCCACATCCCCAAATTTCAATCCATCTCCAACATTTGAGTCTCCCACGCCCCCCGCCGTTATCCAAATCGTTGCACAGTCACTCCTGCTTGCCCTGAGCATCGCGCAGGGACTGTGCTCCTGGCCTTTCAATCGTCTTGCTATCAAACAATTGATCTTGAGGGTGCCGCACCCTTCGGTTCTAAGGGTGCGGGTTTTGCCTATCTTGGCGGCACAGTCACTCCCGATCAGCTTTGCCAGTCTAGATTTTTGGGCTTTTGTCTCTATGTGACGTGAAAGCTGAATAGCCAGGAATGAATCTACGACTCCCTCTTCTCTGTGTCCTCTGCGCTTCCTCTGCGGCCTCTGTGGTAATCTTTTCTCTTCTCTTTAGCCTAACTCACTGCCTCCCGCCCACTTCCAATATCCCCGCCACCTCCGCCCGAAACGCTTCGAGCTCTCTCAACCTCTCCTCCGTAGCTTCCAGCGTATCCTTCTTAAACACAAACGCTTCCCCCGCGCCCCTCTTCACTCGTACACTCAAATTTCCATTCACCAGAAACGTCGGCGCCGCCATCATCTTCAGTCCGCCATTCTCCACCGGCTCCAGCAAAACCACGCATTCCCCGCGATGCATGCACAACGCCCTCTCGTATGGAGGTATCGCAATCGGACGCAGTCCCGCCCCAAACAGACGCTCCACCACTTCCATCTGCTTTGCCGTCAACTCAAACATGTCGATAGGAATTCACTCTAGATTTTACGTTCCAACGCCACCAACCAAATGACCTTGAGGGTGCCCCACTCTGAGCGCCTTCCGCGAAGGGTGGGTTCCGACGATCAGAAGTCACTAACTCTCTTCTCTTGATTTTACGTTCCAACGCCACCAACCAAATGAACTTGAGGGTGCCCCACTCTGAGCGCCTTCCGCGAAGGGTGGGTTCCGACGATCAGAAGCCGCGATTTCTCTTCTCTTGGTGTTTCCTTTTTCAACCCAAACTTTACGCCGCCGTCTATCCGCCTCCGACGCCCCTTCCAACTGTGCCAATATCTCCCGCAACGTCCGTCACCAACTCTTCCCGCGTCACATGGCTCTTCTTAAATTGCAGCCGAAACCGGAACGTCTCATCCTCCGGCTCATAATGAAAAATAAACGGCTGCGGCCTTTTGTGGACCGCCCTGCTCGTCCTTCCGTTCTTTCCGCGCCTCATCCCGCGTCAATCCGCCCGCCAGGATCCGCTGCAAACATCTCCATCATCTTCTTCTCGGTCGGTTGCCGCGCAATCTGCAACAGCAGCGACTTCGACGTAATCTCCATATCTCCACGCACTTCTTCCGCAACGACTCCGGAATATTCCGCAGCGACAGCGTCTCCGTCACCGAAGTCCGCGCCCTCCCAATCTTCTTGGCCAATATCCTCGTGCGTATACTCAAATTGTTCCTAGCAGCTGCTGCAATCCGTCCGCTTCTTCAAACGCCGTCAAATCTTTGCGCTGAATATTCTCAATCAGCGCAATTTCCAGCGTCTCCGCGTCATCCGCGTTCTTCTCGATGCACGGCACTTCGCGCAATCCCGCCGCCCGCGCCGCGTGATACCGCCGCTCACCGGAAATAATGTGGTAGCAAGTCTTCCCGCGGCATAAAGCGCACCAGCAACGGCTCCAGCACGCCCTTTTCGCGCATCGATTCCGTCAACTCGCGCAAATCTCCCAGCGCCTTACGCGGTTGGTCTGGATTCGGCCGGATCTGATCCACGGGGATCATCCGTCCGATCGCCGCTCCGCTGTAGCTTGTTAGTGATTCAACGTAGTGCGCGTCATGCCGCATCTTCAGCGTGACGGGCAACCCGAGCCTCTTCGACACGTTGTACTACCTCCGCTGCCAGCTTTTTGTATTCAATCGCCCCCGGGGATTTGGGCGCAAAAGTCAATATCGTTTCTTTATACGCTGGACTTTCTTCCAGCCGCACATTCTTCCTGATCTTCGTCTTGAACATCACTTCGCCAAACACCGCTCGAATCTGCCCGTTGCGTATCCCGCGAAATATTCGTTCGCTTGTCATATAGCGTGATCACCACGCCCAGCATCTTCAATCCAGGATTGGGCCGCGCCCGAATCCGCTCGTACGTCTCCAGCAAATCGTCCGTGCCTTCAATCGCAAAATACGCCGCCTGAATCGGCACCAGCAAATGCGTCGAAGCCACCATCGCATTCACCGTCAAGATTCCCAGCGATGGCGGCGTATCCAGAATAATGTAGTCGTAGTCCTTCAACATCGGAGCCAACGCATCCTTCAACCGGTACGGTGCGTCAAACTGCCCCGCCAGCACCGTCTCCAGTTTCGCCAGCGCCAGCCGCCCCGATCCCACAAACAAATTGGGATCTTTCGTCGCCTTCATGGTGTCCACCATCGGCGTATGCGCATCCCCCAACACGTCGAACATCGATGACGTCACTTCCCCCATATTGAAAAACGCAATCGTCGAATTCGCCTGCGGGTCCAGATCGATCAGCAGCGTCTTCCGTCCGCGCGCCGCCAGCGCTGCAGACAAATTGATCGCGGTCGTCGTTTTTCCGACTCCGCCCTTCTGATTTGCCACGGTTATGATTGCAGTCATCGACGCTCGCCCTCCGTTCGCGCACAACCGCTCGCGCGAGACACGGGGACAACTTCTTTTCTGTAAAGTGTTATGCCGGCAGAAAGGCCCCAAGGCATACGTGAACTTTACGTTTCAAAGCCCCACCACGCAAGGAAAATTATCCCACTCTAATATCCCCCAGTGGAAATCTTCCCCGTCCCCTACTTCATTGCACGACCCTAACCATCCGCCCTATCCATCCTGGCACAGTCACTCTCGCTTGCCCCGACCTTTCAGTCTCTGTGCCCTCAGTGTTTCGACCTCTGCGCCTTCTGTGATAAATCCCCCCAAACTCCTCCTCAGCGTTGTCGCGCAGCCACTGTCATCCTGAGCGAAGGCCTGCGCCTTCCGCAGGCCGCAGTCGAAGGATCCCTCTTCCTCTGCGAATCTCTGGCCTCTCTGCGCCTCTGCGTTATCTTTCGCCTTTCCCTTCCCCCAATAAAAAACGGGGCCGAAGCCCCGTCTTCCAACCATCCTTAGAATTTCCTCTTCTACCTAAAACTCTAATCCCCAGAAATCCGTCGGCGGATTTTCCAACTCCAGCCCCAGCTCCCACCCAGACCGTCCCTCATGTCCCCGCCAGATCAACCGCGCGTCCGACTCATTCCCGTTAATCGAATTCCTCATCCGCAGTTTCTGCCCAACCGCAAATCCCTGCGGCACCACCGCCAAACATCCCTTTGGACTGATATCCACGGTGTATCCTGACACCGAATGTCTTTCCCCCGCCTCATCCCACTCCACCGTTACCCGCACGCGCGAATTCACGCGAGCGCCGGCTCGCAGTTGTTGCACTTTCAACGCGTGCATTGTTTCACTGATGATTTCCACAATATCCTCCGCAAATTCGCCGAACGCAGTACATCGCCCACAGTTCAACTCACACCCGTTACGGCCTATGCCTCACGCTACGTTCCCCATCCCACCCTGTCAATGGAACCCACCTCCTCCTACGCCTCACCAGTAACCCCCATCCCCACAACCTGCCAGCCTTGAGCTCCGCGCGGGTGCCGCACCCTTCGCCTCTAAGGGTGCGGGTTTTCTCCAAGTAGCGCTGGCTTTTATGCCAGCGCTTTCATCCCTTCACCAAACTCAGTGGAACAGTCACTCCCGATGATCGCCTCGAGCAGCCGCGAAGGCACCGTGCTCTTTACTTCCCAACTCCGGCATCCAACCGTCAGATCTCTCTTCCTCCGCCCATCCCCAACGCCTCTGCGTTTCCCTAATTTCTTCTCTGTGTCCTCCGAGCTCTTCCCTCTGTGACCTCTGTGATAAATCCCAGCACCACATTTCCTCTTTGGCCCATCCCCTCTTCTCCCGCTAAACTCTTCTAGCGCCTCCATGCTCACCTTCTCCACCTTCCGCCACGAACTTCCCCCCACCCTTCGCCTCGCCCTCCCTCTCGTCCTCGCTGAAATCGGCTGGATGAGCATGGTCATCGTCGACACCATGATGGTCGGTCGCCTTCCCCACAGCGCCGCTTCCATCGCCGCCGTCAGCATTTCCTCCAGCATCTTCGTGGTCTTCGCCTTCTTCGCGGAAGGTCTCCTAATCGGCCTCGATACGCTTAATCTCCCAAGCCTTCGGCGCAGGCCATCGTGAAGACTGCCATCGCTCTCTACTCAATGGCATCTACCTTAGTTTTGCTATCGCCCCCTCCTGGCCCTGCCCGTCTGGTTCATCCCTCTCCACTTCCGCCAATGGGGCGTTCTCCCGAAGTCGCCGACCTCGCTCTTCCTTACATGCGCACCCTCGCCGTCGGCCTCCTCCCACTCTCCTCTACTTCGCCGTACGCCGCTCCCTCCAGGGCATGAACATGGTTCGTCCCATCGCCTTCGCTCTGGTCTCCGCCAATCTCATCAATTTTCTTGGCAACTACATCTTCATCTACGGCAAATTTGGATTCCCTGCCTTCGGCGTCACCGGCTCCGGTCTGGCCACCGCATTCTCGCGAACTTATCTCGGCCTTTTCCTCGTCGCCTATCTTCTCTGGTACGACCACCGCCATCGCACCGATCTCCTCAAAACTCCCGCTTATCCCGATCTCCAGCGCATCCGTCGCCTCCTCGCTCTTGGTCTTCCCGCCGCGCTGCAGATGACCGCCGAAGTCACCGTCTTCGCCCTCGTCGCGTCTCTCATCGCCCGCCTCGGCGCCGTCCCTCTCGCCAGCCATCAGATCGCTCTCAACACCGTCGCGTTCACCTACATGGTTCCTCTCGGCATCTCTTCCGCCGCTGCCGTTCGCGTAGGCCAAGCCATCGGCCGCCGCGATCCCGCCGCCGCTCGCGATGCAGGCAACACCGCCATCCTTCTCGGCGCCTGCTTTCATGCTCTGCATGAGCGCCGTCCTTCTTATCTTTCCCGCGCGTCATCGCCCATATCTACACCTACGACGAAACCGTCATCCGCAGCGCCGTCACTCTTCTCGCCGCCGGAGCCGCCTTCCAACTCTTCGACGGCCTCCAAACCGTAGCCACCGGAGCTCTTCGCGGCACAGGCGACACACGCACTCCCATGCTCTGTCACTTCTCCGCCTACTGGCTCATCGGCGTCCCTCTCGGCGCCTACCTCTGCTTTCACCGCCACTGGGGAGCCCTGGGCCTCTGGGTCGGTCTCTCCCTCTCCCTGATCCTAATCGGCCTTCTCCTACTCTATTTCTGGTCCAAGCGCTCCACCCAACTCCAACGCTCCGCCGCACCTTTTCCTCCTCCCAACTCTCCGTGACCTCTGGGTTCTATCTCTGTGACCTCTGTGGTAATCCTTTCTCCTTCTTTTCTTTTCTTTTCTTTTCTTTTCTTTTCTTTTCTTTCTCGTAACCTGGTCCGCAAACGATCCGCGCACACCAATCTCCAACGTCTGCGATTTTTCTTTTTGCTGAATTTTTCCCACTAGGCAAGAACCACTAAACTCAGAACATTGCGTCCCGATGACCAATCTTTTCTGCTATATTCTACTCCCCTTCCTACATCTTGTACCGCCCCAAATCATCGTCCGACAATCCTTCCAGCCAATTCCTTAACTGATCATTCGAATTCCGCTCCGCCAATGCCGTCGACACCTTCGAATTCTTCAGCACCACCTCTTCCACAAAAATCGGGCAATCCATCCGCAACGCCAGCGCCAACGCATCGCTCGGCCGCGAATCGATGCTCATCAACTGCCCGTCCCGTTCCACCCAGATCAGCGCGAAAAACGTATCGTCGCGCAAATCGTTCACCACAATCTTCTGCACCTGCACATCCAACCCCAAAAACACATTCTTCAGCAAATCATGGGTCATCGGCCGCGGAGTCTGCACTTTCTCAATTTCCAGCGCAATGGCATTCGCTTCGTACGCCCCCACCCAGATCGGCAATACCGCCTGTCCCTGCACATCTTTCAACACCACAATCGGCATCTGCGTCACTGGATCCATCATCAGGCCGCGTATCTTCATTTCCACTTCCATCGCGCCCTCCTCTTTCCCTGCCGATCCTACCTCTTTGTAGTGGCCGATCTTTAGATCGGCTCACCTGCCCTTAAATTACTCTTCGGGTGCCCCACTCTGAGCAACTTTGCGAAGGGTGGGGTACCTTCTTGGTTTCCTCTTCTCTTCCTCTGTGCTCTCTGCGGACCTCTGTGCCCTCTGCGTTAATCCTTTTCTTCTCTCTTTTACTCTCTCTCTTCTCTTCTCTTCCTCTGTGGCCTCAGCGTTCCAATCTCTGTGTCCTCTGTGATTAATCTTTTTCCTGGCATTTCGTCTTCTCTCTACTCCTCCACCATCTCCCCCACCAAACTGTTCGCTCCCCCGCTCGTCACCCTAACCTGCACATACTTTCCCAGAAGTTCCTTCTCCTGTGAAGTGAAATTCAGATCGCGTAATTTCCCGTATGCCCGCTCCACTGATTCTCTCGCCGCGATTTCCCTTCCACCAGCACTTCCATCGTCTTTCCCACCATCCGCGCATTCCGCGCGATCTGTATCTCTCTCTGCCGACCCAGCAGTACCCCCAGCCTCCGGTTCTTCTCCTCTTCCGGAATCGCATCTTCCATCTTCAACGAAGGAGTATTCGGCCGCGGCGAGTACTTAAATCCGAACATCCAGTCATACTGCGCCGCATCCAGCAGCGTCAAGTGTCTCCTCAAAATCTTTTTCCGTCTCTCCGGGAAACCCTACAATCACGTCCGTCGTTATACTGATGTCCCGCTTCGCTCCACGGATCAGCGCCACTTTCTCCAGATACTCTTCTCGCGTATACGTCCTCTGCATCGCCCGCAGCACATTCGTCGATCCCGACTGCACCGGCAAATGCACGTGTTCGCAAAGCTGCGGCGTCGCGTCAATCGCCTCCACAATATCTTTTCCAAAATCTCTTGGATGTGACGTCATGAACCGCACTCGCCGTATTCCCGGCACTTTCGCCACCGCCACCAGCAAGTCCGAAAATCGCATTTTCCGCGCGCGTCGGATCCACATACGAATTCACCGTCTGCCCCAGCAACTGCATCTCCGCCATATCCCAAATCCGCCAGTTGCCGCACTTCTTCCAATATCGACGCGCTGCTCCGGCTCCGCTCCGGCCCCCGCGTAAACGGCACCACGCAGTACGAACACGCCTTGTCGCACCCTCGATAATCGTCAGATACGCTCGCCACGGATTGTCCCGCCTGCGTCATCTCCGTCTCAAACGTTTCGTCCGTATCCTGTATCGAGCCCCATAACCGCTTATTGCCCGCTTCCAGCTCCGCAATCAATTCCGGCAACTTCCGGTAACTCGCCGACCCGCACACCAGACTCACCCAAGGCGCGCGCTCAAATATCTCTTCGCCTTCCTGCTGCGCCAGGCATCCCAGCACGCCAATCACTTTCCCTTCTATTTGCTGCTCGCGAAACTCTCCCAGCCTAGAAAACACTTTCTGCGCTGCCTTCTCCCGTATCTGCACGTGTTGTACAAAATCACGCTGGCCGCATCCGGCTATCTCCACCTGCCGATACCCGCGCGCCAACAACACTCCCGCCACCTTCTCCGAGTCGTGGTCATTCATCTGGCATCCAAACGTCTCCAGATAAAACGTCCCCGTGGCACAGACACTCTTGACGGTCCTGAGCGCAGCAGAAGGGACGGTGCTCTTTGCCTCTCCGTAAACGCCAGCCTGCAGTCCATCCGTAGCGCTGGCTTTTATGCCAGCGCCGTTCCCATGAACATTGTCATCCCGAAGGCGCGTCTTTTGCGCCAGAGGGATCTGCCTTCCCTCTCCAATCGCCAATCCTTCCGCCTTCACCTCCAACTCCCCCGCAACCCTCTTCTCCCTCTTCTTCGCCACCAGCGCCCGTCGTCTCAACCGTTCCGCCACAGCCACCGCCGCGTCTTCAACCCCATCGCTGATCCCCTCACGCGATGAATCCTTCTTCCCCTCGCTCACACCCGTCCCCACCGCTCGTCCCAGCAGTCTTTCCACGCCAAAATCAAATCCATTCGCCATAGCCAGTCAGTCTAACACACCGTCTTTACCCACATTTGCCGCGCCCCAAAGCGCTATTTCGCACTCTCTTTCGTCTTCCAATACGCCACCGCAAACAAAACTCCCCACATCAAATCCATCCCCGCAAAGCCCAAATCCCTCATATTCGTCCTGCCTTGCATCACCAGCGTAACCACCGCAATCCCGTAACTGAATTTCTCCAGCACGCTCGGTATCATCATCATTCGAAATCGGCTTGGATCCCTGGCAATCACCAGAAACGCGATCTGCCACGCCAACGTCACCCCAACAAACCCATAATAAAACCCCGGATGCGTAATCCCCGGAGGGTCCTGCTTCCCGATCAAATCAAACATGAAGTACAGCGGCACCATCTCCAGCGCTCCGACGATCCCCGCCACCAGGAAAACCACTTTCGCAAATTTCATCTCCCCCTCCCTCCCTCTGCAAATCCCCAGAATTCTATCCCACTATCCCGCTTCCTTAATCTCCCAACTCTCCGTTACCTCTGCGCTCCTCTGTTACCTCTGCGTTAATCCTTTTCTTCTCTCCTTTATTCTCCGTTTCCTCCGTGCTCCAATCTCAGTACCCTCGGTGATAATTTCCGCACTCCAAATCTCGCAAACTCACCACTCCCACAACCCCCTCCACTAAACACCTCATCTCATTTCTTTTGACCACGTTCCACCCGTGTGCTACGTTTCTTACGTCACCTAAATTTCTTTCTCTTGAGGGGTTTTCCCAATTCTTCTTCTCTCCGCCATTCTGATCGGCAACATCTTTGACATTCTCGCGCAAACCGGCTGGGTCGCCCGCGCCGTCCTCCTCCTTCTTCTTCTATTCTCTTTGATCTCCTGGGCGATGATTTTTCAGAAACTCAGTCTCTTCGGCCGTGTTCGCCGCGAATCCGACCAATTCCTCAAAATCTTCCGCGCCACCAAAGGTGTAGCCAACGCCCAGGGCCTTGTCTCCGCTGGTTCTCCCTTTGCCAACGTCTACGCTTCCGGCTATCGCGAACTCCAGAGCCAACTCACTCCCACCAGCACCTCCTCGGCTCCCACGAAAATCAAAAGCATTCAAGCCGTCATCGTCAGCATGCAACTCGCTTCCACCGAAGAAGTACGCCGCGTCGAAAAGGGCATGTCCTGGCTCGCCACCACTGCCGGTGTCACTCCCTTCATCGGTCTCTTCGGCACCGTCTGGGGCATCATCGACGCCTTCTCCGGTCTCGGCACTTCCGGTGCCGCCAGCCTTCGCGCCGTTGCTCCCGGCATCGCCGAAGCCCTCGTCACCACCGCCGCGGGACTCTTTGCCGCCATCCCCGCCCTCATCGCCTACAACTATTTCCTTCAACTCATTCGCGACCTCGCGCAACGCCTCGACACCTTCGCCGCCGAGTTCGCCGCCCAAATCGAAAAAACTTTCACCTGATGCAATCACCACGACCAACGCGCCCCGCTACCCAACTGGGTGCCGCACCCTTCGCCTTTAAGGGTGCGGGGTTTGCCTTCGCAGTTCCGGGTGCCCCACTCTCGGTTTGTGAGGGTGGGGATTTTTCCTTCCCTCTATCATCCGAACCTCCGTGCCCTCTCTTCTCCGATCTCTGTGCCCTCTGTGATAAGTCTTTTTCTTCCTCTTTCAACTCTTAACTTTCAACTTTCAACCTCCTCTTCGGGTGCCCCACTCTCGGTTTGTGAGGGTGGGGATTTTTCCTTCCCTCTTTCAACTTTTAACTTTCAACTTTCAACCAACGCTAAGAAGGTTTCCTAAGCCTACGCCATGCCTCAACTCTCCAAATCCACTCAATCCTCCCTCTCCGACATCAACATGGTGCCGTTCATCGACGTCGTCCTCGTCCTCCTCATCATCTTCATGATCACCGCTCCCATTCTTCAATCCGGTATCGAAGTCGACGTCCCCAAAACGCACACCGTCAAAGAAATCACCGAGCAGCGCCTCGTCGTCACCCTCGACAAAAATCAGCGCATCTATCTCGGCAACGACGCTGTCAACATCCACGATCTCACCAACAAAATTAAAAAGCAGCTCAAGCATCCCAACGACGCCATCTTTCTCCGCTGCGACGAGACCGTTCCCTTCGGCGCTTTCGCCAGCGTCATCGACTCTCTTCGTCAATCCGGCGTTTCCAACATCAGCATTGTCACGCAGCCCATTACCGAGCGCGCCGAAACTCGTTAACGTATGCCTTACGCTGTCGCCAATTCGCAAGATTCCTCAGACATGAGCATCAAGCCGTTCCTCGGCTACTCCGTCTTTCTTCACGCCGGTCTAACAGTCGCCATGCTCCTCGGCATCTGGATTCAGCGCTCCGCCGTTCCCTGGGGCGGCATTGGGGGCGGCGATTCCGGCGTAAAAGTAAATCTAGTCAGTGGCGCGGGCATTCCCATGCCTCAACCAACCGTGCCCACCGAAAGCGCCACGGTCGATCCCACAAAAGGCCTCTACAAAGAAGAGCCCAAGAAGCCACCCGAACCGAAAGAAGACGCCACCAAAATTCCCAAATTCGACAAACTCAAGCCGCCTCCACCGACCAAGGCCTCAAAAACTTTCGAGAATAAAACTCCTCGCCCCGATAACGCCGTCAATTACGGCAAGGGCGGCCAGATGAGTCTTCCCTCCGGCTCCGCCGATACTCCCGGCCCGCTCAGTGGCGGCATTGCTATGAAAGGAGCAGGCGGCGGCGAATTCGACGCGCGCTATCCTTGGTACGTTCAAAGCGTGCGCAAGCGTATTTCCGACAACTGGCTGCAAAGCACTATCGATCCCGCTGTTCGTTCCGCTCGCCGGGCCAAGACAGTAGTCACCTTCACGATCCTTCGCGACGGCACGGTCAAAAATATCAAGCTCGATACCACCAGCGGCAATCGTTCCATGGACGACTCCGCCATGCGTGCCATGCTCAGCATCGACAAAATGCCCCAACTCCCCGCCGATTGGCGCGGCAATTCCGTTGACGTCACCTTCGATTTCGACCTCGGCATCGCCCACTAGCCTCCAACTCTCCGTTTCCTCTGCGGTCCTCTGTTACCTCTGCGTTAATCTTTTTCTTCTCTGTGGCTTTCTCCGTGACCTCTGTGCTCCGCTCTCTGTGACCTCTGTGATAAATCCCCCCTCTAACCTGACCCCACCCGTTCCCGCTTTCCCTCCCAATTTCTCCGCTCTCCGTCTGTTCCATTCCGCACACTTCCCTCTTCTTTTTTTTCTTCTCCAATCCTCCCCTTTCCCTCCCCCACTCCTTCCCATTTTTGCTATTCTTTTATTTACGACACGTCCGCACCCATCCGCGGATGACACCCTTGGAGGCGTCGTTGTCCCTTAAAATCCGTCCCCTGTTTTTCCTTTTGGTTCTTCTTTTCACCGCATCATTCCTCAACGCTCAACAAGAACAAGGTTGGTTCCGCACCGGTACTGGCATCGGCATGGAAAAGCCCCGCATCGCCGTTCCCGATTTCGTTCCCCGCTCCGACGAAGCCAAGTCCCATTCCGCTCTCTTCACTTCCGTTGTTCGCGACGATCTCTCCTTCTCCGGCATCGTCGATCTCGTCAGCCCCAGCTTTTATCCCACTCAGCCGCTCTCCCAGCCCGGCGAACTCCGTTTCCTCACCTGGTCCGATTCTCCGCTCAACTCCAATTTCGTTGCCTTCGGCTATCTCACCGAGTCTTCCTCCGAAGTCGTCATCTACGCCTGGATGTACGACACCCGCAATCCCTCCACACAGGCCGTCATAGGCAAGGTCTATCGCGGCGCACCCACCGACCCGCAAGTCCGCAAGTTCGCTCACCAGTTCGCCGACGAAATCGTCAACAAGCTTTCCGGCGGCGCTTCCAGCATCGCCTCCACGCAAATCGCTTTCATCAGCGCTCGCACCGGCAACAAAGAACTTTGGCTCATGGATTACGACGGCTCCAACCAGCACGCCCTCACTTCCCTCGGCAGCATCGCTCTCACCCCGCGCTGGTCTCCCGACGCTTCCCGCATCGCCTTCACTTGCTTCGCCCCCGTTAACCGCGTCATCAGCGCGCAGATCTGCATGTATTCCCTCGACGCCAACAAACTCGTTTCCTTCGGCCGTTTTCGCAGCACCAACACCTCTCCAACTTGGAGTCCCGACGGCTCGCAAGTCATGTTCTCTTCCTCCATGCAGGGCAATCCGGAACTTTACGTCACCGATCAGAATGGCAATCGCCCCAAGCGCCTCACCTTTTCCGGCAATGGAGCCAACACTTCTCCCGCATGGAATCCCAAGACGGGCCAATCGGTCGCCTTCGTCAGCGATCGCGGCGGCGTTCCGCAGCTCTACGTCATGAATGCCGACGGCACAGACACTCGCAAGCTCGATCTTCCCGACATGGGTTACGTCATTGATCCGGCGTGGTCACCCAATGGCCAGCTCCTCGCCTTCAGTTGGCGTCGTCCCAGCGGCAATTACGACATCTACATCATGGATGTCGCCTCTCGCTCCATCCGCGAAATTACCCGCGACACCGGCCGCAACGAACGCCCCAGTTGGGCTCCCGATGGCCGCCATATCGTCTTCGAATCCACTCGCGGCGGCTCTCGCCAGATTTGGATCATGCTCGCCGACGGTTCCGAAGCCCGCCAGCTCACCACCAAGGGCCACAACGAATCTCCCAACTGGTCCACCCGCTGACATGTCCACCGCGTTCACACCGTTACGCTCGTAGCACAGTCACTCCTGACTGTGCTCCTGGGTTTCGTCCTTATCTTTCGTATCCACCACAGTCGGGTGCCGCACCCTTCGTCTTTAAGGGTGCGGGTTTTCCCAATCGAACCTCGCGTGCCCCACTCTGAGCGTTTTCCGCGAAGGGTGAGGGATTTTCCTTCCGTCCCCTTTCAACTCTCAACTTTTAACTTTCAACCAATTCCCCGCCTTCTCTCTTTTCTCTCGAACCTGTTCGCGATTGTCGTTCTTTCCCATCCCTTCCTTCTCCACTTCCGTCAAAAAGGTGTACAATATATCGTAGTACGACATATTCCACGAATTTCGCTTGCCCGATCCCCTCGTCTTGCTTCGGCAGGCCATGTAACGCCATACTCATTCACAAGGAGAACTTGAATGAATCCGTCCAAGCGCCCGCTCCGTCGCGCTCTTTTACTCTCGGTCTGCTCTATCGCTTTGCTGGTCTCTGCTTGCAACAAAAAACCCGTCACCAAATCGGAAGGAACCTACACGCCTCCACCAACCGCCGTGAAGCCCACCGCATCGCTTTCCGCCGATAAGACTTCCATCAATCCCGGCGATACCGTCCGCCTTTCCTGGACCACCACCGACGCCACCAACGTTTCCATCGCTCCAGAAGTCGGCGCCGTTACCGCCCAAGGCAGCACCTCGGTCACTCCCGGCGCTTCCACCACCTACACCGTCACCGCCAGCGGCCCCGGCGGCAATGCTGACTCTTCCGTCCGCATCTCGGTTAACACTCCTACGGTTACGACCCAACCCACCACAGATAGCACCACGACTCTCGACAAGCTCTTCCTCCAGGAAGTTGGCGATGCCTACTTCGATTACGACAGCGCCGAAATCCGTGGCGATGCCAAACCTGCTCTCCAGAAAGACGCTGCCTTCTTCAAGCAATATCCCACCATGCGCATCACCATCGAGGGTCATTGCGACGAGCGCGGCTCCACCGAATACAACCTCGCCCTCGGCGATCGCCGTGCCAATGCCGTCAAGCAGTATCTTGTCGGCCTCGGCATTTCCGCGGACCGCCTCAACACCGTCAGCTACGGCAAAGAAAAGCCTTTCTGCATGGAAGCCGACGAAGCCTGCTACGCCAAAAACCGTCGCGGCCACCTGACCCAAGCCAAGTAACCATACCGCACCTTCCAACCACCCAGACTGTCATCCCTCACGCGCGCCTTTAGCGCGTGGGGGATCTGCTTTTTCTTTTCCCCGCTCTTTCCTTACTTCCAGTTTTTCAATCCTTCTGAATACCGCTGTCGAATTCCGCGAACCTCCACGCTTCTGCGCTAACCTTGCCCCCTCGCCCAACTCTCCGTTTCCTCTGCGGCCCTCTGTTACCTCTGCGTTAATCCTTTTCTTCTCTCTTTTAATCTCCGTGCCCTCCGCGCTCCGACCTCTGCGCCCTCTGTGATAAATCCACCCTCAACT
Organism: Candidatus Acidiferrales bacterium; assembly: GCA_963837885.1. GTDB lineage: Bacteria > Acidobacteriota > Terriglobia > Acidiferrales > UBA7541 > Acidiferrum. The sequence goes on from CAWIPD010000012.1 coordinate 46,803, forward strand.
ATTCCCAAACCGTTGTCTCTCCTCCAAACCTTTCTATCTCTCCGAAATTAAAATCCCCCTCCCAATCTCAAACATTCTTCGTGTTACCATACGGTTGCGCCTCGATAAACATCCATGACTCTCTCGCAGAAAACTTATCACGTCGATTATCTCGTCGTGGGCTCCGGCGTAGCAGGCGTCCGCGCCGCTATCGAACTCAGCCAATCCGGCAGTGTTCTCGTCCTCGCAAAATCCGATCTCAGTGAATCCGCCACCGCCTACGCGCAAGGCGGCATCGCCGTCGCCCTCAGCGACGAGGACGAGATCGGCCTTCACGAGCAGGACACCATTAACGCCGGTGACGGCCTCTGCAATCCCGAATCCGTCGCCCTTCTTGTCGAAGAAGGTCCTCGTTACATCACCCAGCTCATCGAATGGGGTACCGAGTTTGACCGCTCCGGCACCAAGCTTTCCTTCACTCGCGAAGCCGCTCACAGCCGCTCTCGCATTCTTCACGCTCACGGCGATTCCACTGGCCGCGAAATCAGCCGAGCTCTCCTCGCTCGCGCCCACACCATCCCGCATCTTCATCTGCGCGCTCACGCCTTCACCACCGAGCTCATCATCGAAAACGGCCGCGCCGCAGGCGTTCGCTTCCTCGACGAGAACGATTCCTCTTTCCACGAACTCCGCGCCGAAGCCACTCTTCTTGCCACTGGCGGCCTCGGCCAGCTCTATCGCGAAACCACCAATCCCGAAGTTGCCACCGGCGACGGCATGGCCATTGCCTACGACGCTGGAGCCATCCTCTCTGACATGGAGTTCGTCCAGTTCCATCCCACCGCTCTCGCCATCAAAGGCGCGCCGCGTTTCCTCCTCAGCGAAGCTCTCCGCGGCGAAGGCGGCATCCTCCGCAATATCCATCTTGAGCGTTTTATGAAGCGCTATCACGAAGCTCAGGAACTCGCTCCTCGCGACGTCGTCGCTCGCGCCATCGTCAGCGAAATGCATCGCACCAATTCCCAGCACGTCTATCTCGACATGACTTCCAAATCCAAGGAGTTCCTCGAAAAGCGTTTCCCTCGTATCTACTCCACCTGCCTCAGCTATGGCCTCGATCTTTCCTGCGACGTTGCTCCCGTCAGTCCCGCCGCCCACTTCATGATGGGTGGTGTCAAAACCGATCTTTGGGGACGCACCTCCATCCCCGGCCTCTATGCCGCGGGCGAAACCGCTCTCACCGGAGTTCATGGCGCAAATCGTCTGGCCAGCAATTCCCTTCTCGAAGGCTTGGTCTTTGGCGCTCGCGCCGGCGACGCCATGATGAAAGATGCTCCCGTCTCCAGGAAGTCCCAGGGCACACTTCCAGGTTCTCCGGCTCCCAAGACCTGGAACAATTCCCCCGATCCTTCCACGAAGAAGGTTCGGCCTCCTTCCGAAGCTCTCCAGAAACTTCGCGAACTCATGTGGAATTACGTCGGCATCATGCGCAGCGGCAAAGAATTGAAGCACGCCATTGAAACTCTTAAGACCATGCAAATCCCCCAGTCCGCCAAAAACGATCGCGCCGATCACGAACTAAAGAATCTCCACAGCCTCGGCTCCCTCATCGCCCGCTCCGCCTTGGCCCGCGAAGAAAGCCGTGGCTCCCACTACCGCTCCGATTTCCCTTATCGCGACGACGATGATTTCCAGAAGCACTCCCTCATCTCCAAGTCCCACGACCCCTCTTTCGCCAAATAACTTCTCCCAACTCTCCGTTCCCTCCGTGGACCTCTGTTCCCTCTGTGGTAATCCTTTCTCTTCTCTCTTTTTTCTCTGTGCCCTCCGCGCTCCTATCTCAGTGCCCTCTGTGATAAATCCCCCCTCTAATCTCGTCCTAAGCTCACTCGCGTAGCTACTGTCATCCTGAACCCGCGCTTTCCGCGGGTGAAGGATCTCATCCAATCCGATTCATCTACCTACTCATTATCCTGAGCGCGCCCCAGCGCCAACCGCAGCACGCAGTCGCAGTATCCCTCTTCTCTTTTCTCGATTACCAACCAGGCAAGAACCGCTACTTCGTTTGAAGCACCTTCACCGACTCCAGCACCACATGTCCCGTCACCGCCAGACTCTTCGCGCTGATCTTATCCATCGCGTCCTGCGGCGTATGCCAGTACCCTGCCGAGTTCGTCAGATCCACGATGTCCACCGCGGGCACGTTCCTCTGCAAGAACGACAAATGGTCGTCCGACACTTCAAAATCGCTGTTCACAAAATTGTTTCCGTATCCCAACCCCTGCGCCGTTTTCCAAACCTGATCTTTCAACCACTTCGTCGAATCCGTTTCTTTCTTGAACAAAATATCGTGTCCACCCACCAGGTCCACCAGGATGAACGCCTTTATCTTCCCAATGTCCCCGCTCGCCGCAAATTTCGCCGCCATTTGCCGGCTGCCGTACCGGTTGTCCGGATCCTTCCATTCCCGGTTCACTGCCTCTTCTCCATCAAAGAACGCGATCCACACCGCATACTTTCCCGGCTGCTTCTGCGCGCACAAGAGCCGCGCCACTTCCATCATCACCGCTGTCGACGACCCTCCATCATCTGCCCCCACGAAATCCGGCAGCCTCTTCGTGTCGTAGTGTGTCCCCAGCAGGATGATTCCCGCCTGCTCTCCCGGCACCTTCACCAATATATTTTTCATCGGCAAGCGTCCCGCCGGAGTGTCCGCCGAAAAATCGTCCGTCTCTACCGCGCAACCATACGACTTCAACTCCCCGATCATGTACTCCTGCAACTTCGCCAGTTCCGGCGATCCCGCAGGCCGCGGCCCAAAACTCACTTGCTTTTGCACCAACTCGTACGCCCGGTGCCCATCAAATCCATCCATCGTCTCCGGCGCAGGAGCCTTCGCCTGTTCCGCCACCACCGTCCCGTCTCCCGCCACCGCGCTCATAAACGGTGGCTGCCCCTTCCCACCATTCTCCGACTTGCATCCCAGTGCAAACACCAACAGGCATACCAGCGCCGTAGGCGCGAAAGAAGTTAGCCCACGGCGCTAAGCCGTGGGTCCTCTGCACTGCCCTCACCTAAGCGCCGTAGGTGCGACAGAAATCCCTTCGCGGATCGGGTGCCGCACCCTTCGTCTTTAAGGGTGCGGGTTTTCTCTTCCTCAATTTCAATTGAGTTTTTTACCCTCCCGAATTCGTGACCCAGCGCCGTAGGCGCGAAAGAAGTTAGCCCACGGCGTAAGCCGTGGGTCCTCATCACTCCCTCACCCAAGCGCCGTAGGTGCGACAGAAATCCCTTCGCGGATCGGGTGCCGCACCCTTCGTCTTTAAGGGTGCGGGTTTTCTCTTTTTCGTTTTCTACCCCTTCAATATCTCCCCTCACGTCCCCGTCTCCGCCGCTTTTTCCGCTTCCTCTCGCTTCTTCTTTTTTCTCACCACCACCGCCGACACCGCGATCCCCACAAAATACAATCCCACCATCGGCGCCATGAAGATCAACATCGTCGTCGCATCCGGCGTCGGCGTGATCACCGCCGCCACCACCGCAATGATCAAAATCGCGTACCGCAGGTTCTGCCACAAAAATTTCGGCGTCACGATCCCGAACAATGTCAAAAAGAAAATCAGGATCGGCAGTTCAAACACCAATCCCAGTCCCAGCAATATCATCAATATCAGATCAAAGTATTCATTGATGCTGATCAGTGGCGCTACCGTTCCTCCAAATTTCTGAAAACTCACCAAAAATTTCAGGATGTAGGGCAGCGTCACGAAATACCCAAACGATATCCCTATCAGGAACAGCGCCACCGTCGAAAACAAAAATCCCGTTACCGCGCTTCGTTCATGCTTATACAGCGCCGGCGCCACAAACAACCATATCTGATAAAGCACCACCGGCGACGCGATCACCATCCCGATGTACACCCCCAGCGTGATCACCAGGTTCACTGCCCCCGCTGGATGGTTGTAATACATCTTGTCCGCGTAGCCCGCCGCCAATAACGCCTTCTGCATCGGCTCATTGATGAAATGAATTACTTTTGGCGCGATGTACACCCCGATGAACGCGCCAATCGCAATGGCATATAACGAGTTGATGATCCGCTTTCGCAGCTCCGTCAGGTGCTCGAAAAATGTCATCTGGCTTCCGGCTTCTTCAAGCCGTGCCGCTATTGAATGGTCAGGCTGGCTGCTGTTGGTCATGAGAGGGGTTGGAATCCGCCGCGGTCTCGCCGCTTAACTTCTTCTCGCTTATCGCTTCATCAAATTTCAGTTCGCTCTGCTTTGCTTCGGCCGCTATGCTCTCTTCGGCCACGCTTAAGCTTTCTCCTGCCCCGGCCTCTGCCCGGGCTACTGCCTCCGCCACCGGGCTGATCACCGGTGCCTCCGTAACCCGTTCTTCCGGATATGGGTTAGACGCCCCCTGCGTGCCCTCCGGCGATCCTTGTGTCACCCCTGGAGGCGCATCAACCAGCCCCCCGGTCGTTATGCTCGCTGTAGCTGCCGCAGCCGCTGCATTCGCCTCCGCCGCCTGCTTCTTCAATTCCGCTATCCGGGCCTGCCGCTCCAGGTCCCTCATCTCTTCTTCAAACGCGCTCTTGAAGTCCCCGGACGCCTTCCGGAACTCCGCCATCAACTTCCCAAAGCTTCGCGCCAGTTCCGGCAGTTTCTGGGGCCCAAACACCACCAGCACCACCAGAAACACCACAATCATGTGCGGTACGCTCAGCATCTTCCTATACAGTCCTTTTATGCCCTGTGTGCATCATAAGAACGGCAGCCACCTCTGTCAAACGACTCTTGGCAGTCCTCATGTTATACTCAGCCTTTATGGTGGCCGCCACCGGCATCCTGACCCCAAGGTCAGTGTGCCAGGCATCACATTTTGAATGCCGCGCCGTCTAAGTGTGGGAATGTAGTGGCCGGTTGGTTGCGGCCATTGTAGTGGCCGGTCTTTAGACCGGTTCTTTTGACTTTGATTTTGCTTTTTGGCTCTCTTTTGTGCCGTGCGAACACTCGCTCTCGTTGTCGTCCCGAGCGGAGCGAGGGATCTCACTTCCAAAAGTGACTCAATCACTTAGCTTTACCAGGTTTCCCAGTAATCCCCGGCTAACCCCGGTAAACCACGAGGTATCTGATGAACGCTGAACGCCGTGGATTTGTAATCGTCATCGTAGTCCTGGCCCTCTCCGCCGGTCTCGGCGCCATCTATGGACCCTCCGTCCGCGCCACCTCCGCGAATACCGACGATTACCAGACCGCCGTCGTGGACTTCGCCAAAGTTCTCGATGTCGTCCAGTCCAATTACGCTCTCCCGGTCGATGTCGACAAGGTCGTCTATCAGGGTGCCATCCCCGGCATGTTGCGCATGCTCGACCCCCACTCCAATTTCTTCGACGCTCGCCAGTTCGCTCTTCTCCGTGAAGATCAGCGCGGCAAATACTACGGCGTCGGCATGGTCGTCGCTCCCCGCGAAAATCGCACTGTCGTCATGTCTCCCTACGTCGGCGCTCCTGCCTATAACGCAGGCCTTCGCCCCGGTGACGTCATCGTCAAAGTCGACGAAAAGGTCACCGATGGACTCACCACCAGCGAAGTGGCTGACCTCCTCAAAGGTCCCAAGGGCACCATCGTAAAAATCACCGTCACTCGTGAAGGCTACACCGACCCGCTCGTGTTTACCGTTACCCGCGATGAAATTCCCCGTCACTCCGTCGATATCGCTTTCATGCTCAAGCCCGGCGTCGGCTACATTCGCCTCTCCCAATTCAACGAAACTACCGATCGCGAAATTGCTGAAGCCCTCAAAGCCCTTGGCGCCTCTTCTCTTGACGGCCTGGTCTTCGATCTTCGTGGCAATCCCGGCGGCCTTCTCAACGAAGCCGTTGCTGTCGGCGACATGTTCCTCGAAAAGGGCCAGATGATCGTTTCCTATCATGGCCGCAGCGCTCCAGAGCGCGACTTCCGCGCCATCCGCGGCAATCAGGGCATGACCGTTCCCGTCGTCGTCCTGGTCAACAACAATTCCGCTTCCGCCGCTGAAATCGTTTCCGGCGCTATTCAGGACCATGACCGCGGCCTCATCGTCGGCGAAACCACCTTCGGCAAAGGTCTCGTTCAGACCGTTCAGCCTCTCGCTGAAAACACCGGCCTCGCTCTCACCACCGCTCGCTACTACACTCCCAGCGGTCGCCTTATTCAGCGCGATTACAAATCCATCTCTCTCTACGAATATCACTACGAGCGCAAGGTTCCCGATCATCCGACCGAAATTCGCCAGACTGATAGCGGTCGCCAGGTTACCGGCGGTGGTGGCATCACTCCTGACATCATTGTCGCCCAGCCCAAGGCCACCAAGTTCCAGCAGACCATGTATCGCGACGATGTCTTCTTCCCTGCTGAACAAGGCGTAGCTGGTTTCACTCGCTACTACCTCGGCACCAAACCCACCATCACTCACAATTTCGAAATCGACGACGCCATCCTTCACCAGTTCAAGGATTACCTCGCCAAGCACAACGTAAAATACACCGAAGCCGAGTACGACGAGAATCTCGACTGGATCAAACGCAAGATCAAGCAGGAAGTCTTCATGTCCACCTACGGCACCCAGGAAGGCTTCAAAGTCCTTCTGGAAGCCGATCCCCAAGTCCAAAAGGCCGTGGAGTCCATCCCCCAGGCCCGCGCCCTATACGAAAACGCTCGCAAGGTCGTAGCCCAGAAGTCCGGCTCCACCTCCGATCAACCCTAGTCCGCATCGAACACTCTTTTCCCGTAGGGGCGGCTTTACGCCGCCCTTTCTTTTTACCCTCCTCCCAACTCTCCGTTCCCTCTGCGGCCCTCTGTTTCCTCTGCGTTAATCCTTTTCTTCTCTCTTTCTCTTCTCTGTGTCCTCTTCTTTCCGAACTCCGTGTCCTCTGTGATAAATCCTTTGCCTTTGCCTTTGCCTTTGCCTTTGCCTTTGCCTTTGCCTTTAGACTTTAATCTTTCAACTGTTAACTTCCCCTACTGCGTCCTCCACCACGGCTTAAAATAAATCCTTCCCTCAAATATCGGCTCCGGCGATTCCGGCGCCGCCGGCGCTCCCAGCATCTCCGCAATCAATATCCCCGCCACCACCAACCCTGCTCCCTTCAGCGCCCGCGCCGTCAACCGTTCATGCAAGATCACATACGACGTAATCACCGCAAACACCGGCTCCAGCGCAAACAAGATCGCCGCATGGCTCGCCGAAGTATATTGCTGCGCCCAAAGCTGCACCGTAAACGCCACCGCCGTCGGAAACACCGCGCACACCGCAATCGCCACCAGCAATTCCCATCGCCACACAAAATGCACCGGCTGCCAGTGAATCGCCGCTCCCGCACCCGTCAGCACCCACGCCATCAACCCGCATCCCGCCACCTGTATCACGCTCAGCGCCGACACCGACTTGTCCTGCATATACTCCCCGACCAGAATGATGTGCACGCCATAGAAAATCGCCGCCACAAACGTCAGCACATCCCCGCGATTCAGGTACCGCAATCCCTCCACCGGCACGGTCAAAAAGTACAATCCCACCAGCGCCGCAAACGCCCCTCCATAGATCCACTGCGTCAGCCGCCTTCCCCAGAACACTCCCAGCAGCAGCGGCACCAGCACCACGCTCGACCCCGTCACAAATCCCGAATTCGACGCCGTCGTGTACCGCAACCCTGTCGTCTGAAATCCGTATCCCACGAACATGAAAAACGCCAACCGCATCCCCGCAAACAATTCCTCGCGCTCGATCCGTTTCAGCGCCCCCGGCCGCATCGCCGCCATCAGCAACGCTGCCAGCGTGAACCGTATCGCCAGAAACACAAACACCGACGAATAATCCAGCGCGTTCTTCACCACCACAAACGTCACGCCCCAGATCAGCGAGCAAAACGTCAGTGCCAGGTCGGCTTGGTGTCGGCGTTCCATCTTCCACCCAAATGTTTTTCCCAAACTTCGCAGCAGCACCGGAATTCTACTAGCGAATCCACTTTCCGAATACCAAATACCGCTCCTCACCACCACTCGCTTACCGCAAACCCTCCTAACTTGACAGAACTCCTTTTCGTTTACATTCTGATACCCATGACCCGCCCATCATCTCTTTTCGCATCGCTCGGCCTGCTCTTTCTTTCCGCTTTTCTCCCTTTCTGCTTATCCGCCGCTGACAATTGGCTCGAAGTGCGCAGCGCTCACTTCACCGTCTACACCCCTGCCGGCCAGAAAGAAGCCCGCAACGTCGCCAGCCAATTCGAACAGATTCGCGAACTCTTCCATGTCGCCTTCCCTACTTTGCAGACCGATCCCGCCCAACCCATCGTCATCCTGGCGGTCAAAGGCGAAAAAGGCATGAAGGAGCTGCTTCCCGAAGAGTGGGAAACCAAAAACCACGTCCATGTCGCCGGTCTATATCAGGAAGGTTTCGATAAGCACTACGTAATCCTTCAACTCGACGCCGAAGGCAATAATCCTTATCACGCTCTCTACCACGAATACACTCACTCTTTACTCCACCTGAATTTCTCTCATCTCCCGCCTTGGCTTGACGAAGGCATGGCCGAATACCTGGGCAACGCTGTCCTCGGCGACAAGGAATCCAGCGTGGGCGTTATCAGCCAATCCCACCTCTACGTTCTCCACACCAATCGTCTTATTCCCATCGACACACTTCTAACCGCTGAGCACGATTCTCCGTATTACAACGAGGCGGACCGTGCTTCCGTCTTTTATGCGGAATCTTGGGCTCTCGTCCACTTCCTCATGCTCGATCCCGAAGCTCGCCAGAAACACCTCTTAACCCATTTTCTCGAGGTTTGGGATAAAACCCACGACCAGGTTGAAGCGGCCCGCCAGGCCTTCGGTGACCTCAACAAATTTGCCAACACCATCAATCTGTATGTGCACCAGAACGTTTTCTTCCACGTGGAGTACAAGAACGCCCAAAGTTCCAGCGACAAGCAATTTACTTCGCGCCCCGTTTCTCCTGCCGAAGTAGTCGCTCTGCGCGGCGATTTCTTCGTCCATCACAATCGTCTGGACGCAGGCAAAGCCGTTCTCGAGGACGCCGCCAAACTCGATCCTGCCCTGCCTCTCCCTCATTCCGGTTTGGCCACTTACTATTTCCGCATTCAGAACCATTCGGCTATGTCCCAGGAAGCCTCCGAAGCAATCCGTCTGGGCGATACCGGCTTCTTTCCTTACTACATTTTGGCCGCCAGTCAGTGGCATATCGGAGCCTACGAAGACAAGATCAGGCAGACGACCATCTCCCAATTGCAGAAGTGTATTGAACTAAATCCCATCTTCGCGCCAGCCGACGATTTACTCTCGCAAATCTATGCCATGTCTCCCGCCGATCAAAAAGAAGCCATCCATTTTGCTATCCTTGCAGTCCGTCACAAACCCGGCGATTTTCAATATGCCTTTCACCTCACTCAGCTCTTGTTAAACAACAATCGCGATTCGGAAGCCAGGATCGTTGCTGATAGTGTAGCCGTCGACGCCTACACTCCCGAAGAAAAAGAAATGGCCCGCCAACTCGTCGACAGAGTCGCCAATCATAAAGATGACCTGGAAGATGGTTTCGGTTATTCGGCCAACACAACTGTCTCTGGCAACTCATCGGGCGCGCGTACCGTCGAGGTCCCCGCCCCTGCCACTTCCCCCCAGCGAGATGATCGGCCTCCTGTCATGCAAAGAAGGATGCTGTCTGCCGATGGTACCGTCTCCGCTGTCGATTGCTCCAACCTCCCGGAAGCCAAGCTCACCCTGGACGGAACCGTCACCTATCACGTCACCAATATCGACACCGTCTCCATAACCTCACCTGAAAATACCGCCGCCCCGCCGTGTCCCCAATGGGTCGGTCACAAAGTCAAACTGTGGTTTGCTTTTACTCCAGGAGATAAAACCTCAGGCGAAGTTTCCCGGCTCAACTTCCAATAGTCTACCGTCGTTCTGTGCTTTCCAGTTGCGTTCTGCCTTTCCGTCCTTCAGCGCATCTACCAATTCTCCGTTTCCTCTGCGGTCCTCTGTTTACTCTGCGTTAGTCCTTTTCTTCTCTCTTTTCTTCTCTGTGCCCTCTTCCTTCCGAACTCTGTGCCCTCTGTGATAAGTCTTCTGCTCTTATCTGTAAACTGTCAGCTGTGAACTGTAGACTTTCGACTTTCGACTTTCGACTTCACTTCGACTTTCGACTTTCGACTCTTAATTCTCTCTCCTCACTCCCCTCCAAACACCGTCTTCCCGCCCACCACCGTCCGTACCACCTTCAACTTCAGATATTGCTTCGGTTCCACTTTCGTCAAATCATCCGACAGCACAATGAAGTCCGCCGCCTGCCCCACCACCAGTTGCCCCTTCTTCCCATCCTCAAATTCCGCGTACGCCGACCCCGTCGTATATGCCTGTATGCACTCATCCAGCGGCAATTTCTCCTGAGGTTCCCAGCCTCCCGCCGGCCCGCCTTCCGGCAATTCCCGCGTCACGCACGCATAAATCCCCCGCAGCGGATTAATCGGCTCCACCGGATAATCCGTCCCAAACGCCAGTTTCGCTCCCGCCTTCTTCAGCGAATTCCACGCATACGCGCCCTTCGCCCGCTCCGCCCCAATCCGCGCTGTCCGCCCAGCGCATGTCATTCGTTTCGTGCGACGGCTGCATTGACGCAATCACGTTCAACTTCCCAAACCGCACCATATCCTCCGGCGCCACCACCTGCGCATGTTCGATTCGATCGCGTCTGTCCCTCGCCGGATTCACTCGCTCCACGCGACTCGAACACATCCAGCGCCACATGATTTGCCTTATCCCCGATCGCGTGAAACGCCAACTGAAATCCCGTGCCGGTCCCGCTCAATCGCCATCGCCTTCAGCTTTTCCGTCGTCGATGGTCATAATCCCGCTCGTCGTTGGCTCATCCGAATACGGCGCCAGTCATCGCCGCCGTCCGCGATCCCAGCGCTCCGTCCGTCACCATCTTCACCGCGCCCGTCTTCAGCCACAGATCCGTCGACTCCGCCCTGCGACCGGTGATTCTCCAGATCACCAATACTGTCCATAAAGTGCAGCCACTCTGTGATCCGCACCGTCTGCTTCCTTCCTGCTTCAAATCTTTGTACACCTCGAAATCATCCCAATCCGAATTGTCCTGTACAGACGTCACGCCATTCCGCGCCAATTCCGCAAACACCAACTCGATTGCCTCGCCGCTCTCCTCGTCCGTCGGTGCCGGGAGCCGCTGCGTCACCATCTCCATCGCTGCATCTTCCTTCAACATCCCCGTGGCTTCCCCGTCCGCATACCGCTCGATCTCTCCGCCTGCCGGGTTGGGCGTCTCCGCCGTAATCTCCGCATGTTTCAGCGCCTGCGTATTCACCACCGCCACGTGCCCCGAAATATGTTCAAGGAACACCGGATTGTCCGGCGATACTTCATCCAACTCCATTCGGTTCGGAAATTTCTTGTCCGGCCAGCAGCGTCTGATCCCATCCCGCTCCCACAATCCATTCGCCTACCTTGCGTTTCGTCACTTCCTCTTTCAATCGCCGCTTCAATTCGTCTACCGACTCCACTCCATTCAACGACAACGCCAGCTTCTGTTGCGCCGCACTGCCCACATGCGTGTGCGCGTCATTAAATCCCGGCATGACAAATTGATTGTTCAGTTGCACTGTATCGCCGGGAGCGTCCGCGCCGCCGCAATCCAGCATGATGTGCGCAATCGTCCCGATGCACAGGATCTTCTCATCCCGTACGGCCAGCGCCGCGGCCCACGGATGTTTTGGATCGTTGGTATAAATTCTTCCGTGCAGGTAATACGTAGTCTTATGAATCACCGGCGGCTCTGCCGCAGCCTTTGCCTGTCCGCGAGCCATCTGAGGCATCACCCCAAAAATCGCGGTGATTCCCATGCCAAGAACAACCAGCGCGTCCAGTCCGTGTCGCCTCATCACTTATTTCCCGTCTCAGCTGCCAATCCCGCCACTCCCAGCATGCTCAGCAGTGCCCTTTTCAGTCCCAGTTCCCGCTCCGCGGGTTCATACCACTCCTGCAGCGAATGTGCTCCGCCGCCGTTCCCGCCCGCTCCAATCGCAATCGCATCAATCCCCAGTGACAGCGGAATATTCGCATCCGTCGACGATCGCTCAATCCTCGATTCATTTCCCAGATAATCATCCGCAGTCCGCAATGCCACCAGCAGCGCCGAATCCGCCTTCAAATCTCCACCGGGACGGCTCCCAATTACGCTGATCTTCCACTCCAGGTTTCCCTTTGTACGGTCCCGCGCATTGTCCATCTCGTCCTTCACGCCCGCTCTCATCGCCTCGCGAAACGCTACTTCCAGCTTCACGATCTCGTCTTCGCTCTCCGACCGCAAATCCACCTTTAATTTCGCTTCGTGTGGAATCGAATTCACCGACGTGCCGCCTTCCACCTGTCCCAGATTAAACGTCGTCCTCGGCGCATTCGGCACTTTGGTATTGATAAACCGCAGCGCTCCCCGCGCCAGCGCATTGATCGGATTCGGCATCCCAAAGTCCGACCAGCTATGCCCTCCCGGCCCGGTAATCACCACTTCCATCCGCCGCGAAGCCAGCGCCTTCGTCGTCACATGATCCGTTCCCGATCCATCCAGCACAATTACCGCACGCAATCTCGCTCGATGCGCATCAATCAGCGCGCGCATCCCGCGCAAATTTCCTTCTCCTTCTTCCCCCACATTTGCCGCAAACAGGATCGTCCGCTGTGGCACGATATGGTTCACATGCATCGCCCGTGCCAGCGCAATCAATCCCGCTAACCCTGTTCCGTTGTCTGAAATTCCCGGCGCAACCAGCCGCTCGCCGTCCCTCTCCACTTTCACCGCGGTTCCTTCCGGAAACACCGTATCCAGGTGCGCCGTCACCAGCACTACTTCCTTCTCATTCGCGCCCTTCAATTCCCCAATCACGTTGCCCAGCTTGTCGCTGTGCATCGTCAGCCCTTCTGCCTCCAGCAGCGCCTTTACCGCCTACCGCCCTCTTCTCCTCGTGGAACGATGGCGCGGGAATCTCCGTCAGCCTGATCTGCTGCTCTTCAATCCATCCCTCATTCGCTTTGAACCAATCCAGCGCTCCGCGCACGCGCGCGTCTTCCGGCAAATTGGCTGTGGGGATTTGACGACTACTCTGCGACAGCACCGTGGAGCGAAGGGGCATGACCGAAAGAATAGCGCAAAGCGCGCCACGTTTCACCGTACGAAGTGACAGGTCCATGAATTCCTAAACTGGTTCCCTTGACGCGGCTACCAGTGCCCGCAGTTCCTCGTCACTGAACACATGCGTGGACTGCTTCGCCGCCTCGAATATCCGGTTCACCAGTTCATCCGTCGGCGGTATTTTGTGCCGCGCCAGCCAGTACAACACGTTCGATTTCCCGCTCATCGGCCCTACTTCCACAATCTGTTCCAGCCCGAACAAGTGTGCCGGCACCCCGCTATACACCGCGTCCGCCAATCCCGCATCGTGTTTATTCAGCGCCTTCACAATCGCCGCTGCATGTACTCCTGTCGCCGTCCGGAACGCGTCTCTTCCAAACACCGGATAATTCGGCGGGATCACCGTGTGCGTCGCCTTCGCAATCTTCTCGCAATACGCCTTCAAGTACGTCAAATCATTCTCAATCAATCCCATCAGCCGCAAATTCACTAGCAGCAATTCCATGGGAGTATTGCCCACTCGCTCGCCCAGCGACAGTGCCACTCCGTGGATTTGCCTTGCTCCCGCTGCCACCGCTGCCAGCGAATTCGCGATCGACAATCCTCTGTCGCGATGTCCATGCCAATCCACTCGCACCGTCTCCCCGCTCGGCGTCACCACCGTATCCATCACGAATTTCACCAGATTGTAGGCGCCTTCCGGCGTTGCGTGTCCCACCGTATCGCACAACACAATCGCCCGCGCTCCGCTTCGTATTGCCGTCCGGTACAACCTTTGCACCGTCTCCGGATCGGTCCGCACCGTATCTTCGGTCACGAACATCGACGGCAATCCCTCCGCCACCGCAAACTTCACCGCCTTTTCCGTCGTGCGCTCCAGGTGCTCCACGCTCCAGTCTTCCACCAGTCGCCGTATCGGGCTCGTTCCCAAGAACGTCGCCGCCTCAATCGCGATTCCCACCCTTTGCGATATCTCCGCAATCGGCCGTATGTCCGTCTCCACCGTGCGCGCCGCGCAATTCGGCTTGATCCTCATCCGGTTGTTCGCAATTTCACGCGCCAGCGCCTCCACGTCCGCCTTCGCCCGTGGACCCGCCCCCGGCAACCCAATATTCACCGAGTTGATCCCCAGCACTTCCATGAAATGCAATATTTCTACTTTTTCTTCTATGGTTGGATTGTGTACCGAAGGATTTTGCAGCCCATCTCGCAACGTCTCATCATTCAACAATACTTCTACGCCCGCGGGTATCGCCCGCTCTCCCGCCAAATTCCAATCGTATATCCATTCATGTTCCGGCATGGCGGAGCGGCCTACCTTTCCCCAGTAAATCCATCCTTCATCTACTACCCGGCGAGCTCTTCTTTCTTCAGCACTTCTCCCGTCTCTCCGTTACCTCTGCGGCCCTCTGTGATCTCTGCGTTAATCCTTTCTCTTCTCTCTCTTTCTTCTCTGTGCCCTCAGCCTTTCCATATCTCTCGTGTCCTCTGTGTATAATTCCTTCTTTTCGTCTTCCTCTTCCATCCTAAAATCTCACCGTATAACTATTCGGCTGCTGCAACGGATCAGGCCGATACAACGTCTGACAGAACTCGCACCGGTAAATCTCCGCGCCCTTTCCCACCACAGCCTCAATCTCCGCCGGATACTCAAACCACCTCTTCAGATGCCCCGCACAGAGCTTCCCCTTCGCATCTTTTTCGTCGCATGCACGCTGTTTCGGCTTCCGTGTCTTCACTTTCGTTTCTGGTTTACTGGCCTCCACCACCTCTGGAGCCTTAGTTTCCGCCGCAACCGCTGGTGCCACCGTAGTTTCGTCCGCCAAGTGAGTTCTCCTTTTCCCCAATCCCTCTACAGTCCATGATCCCGAAACATCGTCTTCATCGCCGCCCGCGCATTCCTCACTCGCGCCCCTACGCCTCCTCCAAACTCAAATTGCAGAAACGCATCCGCGGCCTTCTGTAACTCTCCGCCATACCGGAACCACCACGGCTTCGCCATCTTCGGCAACCGGTCCACGTCCACATACTTCGCGTACACCATCTCTTTCAATCCCTCTTTGCCGTGCGTTCGTCCCCATCCGCTCAATCCGCATCCGCCGTGCGGCGCTTCCGCAATCGCAAATCCGGTGAGCACATCGTTCACCATCACCGTTCCTGCTCTCAACCGCCTCGCAATGGCCTTTCCTTTGGACGCATCCGCTGTCCACACGCTCGCCGCCAGCGAAAATTCCGTATCGTTGGCCATCTGTATCGCCTCAGCCTCGTCCTTCACCACTTGGATCGACAGGATCGGCCCGAACGTCTCGTCCTGGAAAAGCTTCATCGAGTTATCAACACCCGTCACAATCGTCGGCTCGAAAAAGTTCGGCCCCAGCTCCGGCCGCGCTTTCCCTCCGCATACTATTTTCGCTCCGCGGCTTACCGCATCCCCAAGCAACTCGCTCATCCTCTGCACATGCTGTGGACGAATCAGCGGCCCAACATCCGTCGCCGGATCATTTCCTGGCCCAATCTTCAATTTCTGCGTTTTCTCCACGCACTTCCGCACAAACTCTTCCGCAATGCTCTCCACCACAAACAATCGTTCTACCGACAAACATACCTGCCCGCAATTCGTGTAGCTTCCCCACACCGCCGCGCTCGCCGTTACGTCCAAATTCGCGTCGCCCAGCACGATCATCGCGTCTTTGCCGCCCAATTCCAGCACGCTCGGAATCAATTGCCGCGCGCATGCCTCCGCCACGTGCTTCCCCGTAAACACGCTTCCCGTAAAAAACAGTTTGTCTGGATGCGCCTCGATCAGCGCCTGCCCAACTTCTCCGCTGCCTTGCAGCACCGTCACCAGGTCCGCTGGAAATCCCGCGTCTTTGAACAATTTCTCGAATCAGCGCCCCGCACTCCGGCGTGAAGTCGCTGGTCTTGCACAGCACCGCATTCCCCGCCGCCAGTCCCGCAATAATCTGGCTCATCGGAATCGCCAGCGGATAATTCCATGAACTGATAATCCCCACCACGCCCAGCGGCTCGTAATACAGCATCCCGGATTTTGCTTTGGCCGCTGTGTTGTGGTGCTCCACACTCTCCGGCCGCAGCGAATCGGCCCCATCCTTCGCAAAATATCCCGCGCTATCCAGCGCCACAAATACATCCGCAAACAGCGCCTCAGCCCGCGGTTTGCCCGATTCCCGCACCACCGCATCCGCCAGCACATCGCGCGCTTTCAGAATCTCCTTCTGGAGCCTCCGCATGTACCCGCAGCGCTCTTCCATCGACCGCGCCGCCCAACTCACCTGCGCCGCACGCGCCTTTGCCAGCAGTCCCGGCCACACTCAATGGCGAAGTCTTCTCATAACTCGCCAGCACTTTTCCTGTTGCCGGATCAATCGATGGAATCGTCTCTACCGCCACAGCGCTCGCTACCATACCAGTGATTCTATCCGACTCCGCCCCCGACTTCATCTCCCCGCTTCCTCTTGCAACCTGATGTCACAGTAACTCCCGACTGTGCGCTTGCCAGCTCTTCCGGGTGCCCCACTCTCGCCTTGTGAGGGTGGGGCCTTTTCTTCTCGTTCCACAGGATTGCGCGCTGTCATCCTGAGCGAAGGTCTGCGCTTTCCGCAGACCGTAGTCGAAGGATCCCTCTTGCCTTTTCCTTCCCTGCGCCCTCTGCGTCTCTGCGTTATCCTTCTTCTCTCTTCCTCTGTGCCCTCAGCGTTCCGATCTCTGTGACCTCTGTGATAAATCCACTTGATCCTTCTCCTCCGCTTTCAGCCCTTTCTCGAATTCTCCGTTCCCTCTGCGGACCTCTGCTACCTCTGCGTTAATCCTTCTCTTCTCTCTTTTCTTTCTCTGTGCTCTCAGCGTTCCGATCTCCGTGACCTCTGTGATAAATCCACTTGATCCTTCTTCTCCGCTTTCGCCCCTCCACCCAACTCTCCGGTCCCTCCGTGGCACCTCTGTGGTAATCCTTTCTCTTATCTTTTTACTTTGCCTTTGTTTGCTTCGCTATCTCTAATCTGTCGACTCCCCCCTACACCCGATACCCTTCCTCATGCTCCACCTTCACCATGCACAACCCCTGCGGCGGCGCCGTTGGTCCGGATTTCGACCTATCCCTCATCTCAAACAATTTCTCAATGTCCTCCGCCTTCAATTTCCCTCGTCCCACTTCCAGCAGCGTCCCCATCATCTTCCTCACCATATACCGCAGGAACGAGTGCCCATTCACCGTGAACCACAACTCTTCCCCATCCTCGGTCCTCTTCAACTCCGTCGCATAGATTTCCCGCACCATATTCCGTTCCTTATCGTCATCCTCCGACCCCGTCGACGCTGCGAACGACGAAAAATCGTGCACTCCCACAAATTTCCCCGCCGCCTCTTTCATCGCTTCTTCATCCAGCGGGAACGGGTAGTGCAGCACATACCTCCACAAAAACGGTGGCACCACTTTCCCGCGATATAGTCGGTATCTGTAAATTTTCCCCTTCGCCGACCACCTCGCATTGAACGCCGGTCCCGTCTCTTCTGCCTCCACGATCCGTATCGACATCGGCAGCAGCGCGTTCAGCGCCCGCTGGAATTCCCCCGCCGACAATCCCGATTGCGTCCGGAAATTCGCCACCTGACCGAGCGCATGCACACCCGCATCCGTTCGCCCGGACCCGTTCAACTGCACGTCCTCTTGCGTCAGTCTTCGCAGCACCGACACAATTTCGCCCTGCACTGTCGCTTTATTTTTTTGGAGTTGCCACCCGTGGAAGTCGGTCCCGTCGTAGGCAATCGTAAGTTTGAAATAACGCATGAATCCGTGAACTTCCACCCCACCCGCTACCGCAAAAACTCCGCCGCACTACTCTCTACTCCCAACTGTCCGTTCCCTCTGCGGACCTCTGTTACCTCTGCGTTAATCCTTTTCTTCTCTCTTTTCCTTACTCTGTGCCCTCAGCGTTCCAATCTCTGTGACCTCTGTGATAAATCCACTTGCTCCTTCTTCTCCGCCTTCGCCCCTCCACCCAACTCTCCGTTCCCTCTGCGGACCTCTGTTACCTCTGCGTTACTCCTTTTCTCCGCTTGCCCCTCCACCCATCTCCGTTCCCTCTGCGGACTCTGTTACCTCTGCTCTTTTCTTTTCTTCTCTCTTTTATTCTCCCTTCTCCTCATCTCCTACGCCGTCCCCCTCGCGAACCGGCTTCCCGGCTTCACCGCCGCTCGATCCCTGCCGGCACAGCGGGCAATCCTCTGGTTCATAGCTATCAATCTTCAATCCCAGCAGCGCGCTCGACTCCACCGGAAACTCGATCTTCCCTCCGCTCCGGTCAATCAGCGCCCCAACCGCAATCACCCGGCCTCCCGCCTCTTCCACCACATGAATCGCTTCCTGCGTCGATCCGCCGGTGGTCCACACATCTTCAATCACCAGCACATGCTGGTCCGGCTTCAACGTGAATCCCCGCCGCAGCGTCATCGTGCCGCTTCCATCCCGCTCCACAAAAATCGCTGGCACTCCGCCGCCCAGCTCATCTTTCCTCGCGGGCAGTGCCCTCGCCACTTCCTGTCCAATCACCACTCCGCCTAGCGCCGGTGAAACCACCACATCAATCTGCGCATCCGAGAATAATGACGCCAATGCTTGCCCTAATCTCTCCGCAAACTTCGGGTATTGCAGCACCAGTGCGCACTGCACATAGGTCCCGCTATGCAAACCGCTCGACAGCTCAAAATGTCCTCGCCGGATCGCCCCGGCGCTTTCTAACATCCTTTCGATCTCTTCTTTTGTTAACATGGTCTCGCTAACCAGATTCGCTCCTAAACGTCGAAATGTCAGCAGCCTAGCCGCCACGGGCTTCGTTGTCAAATGATTCGTGCCCCTGATAAACTTTCAGGTCGAGCTTCATTCGACTTATCCGGGCGCTTCGGTCTCTTCTCGCAACGCCCGCTAACTTTTTGTCAGGTCTTTTGAAACAAATTGCGTCTTCCTATCGTTTTACAGAGTGAGAGCTACTTTTTCGCGTTGTCCAGGAAGTTGTCCGGGAACTCGTTGCACCAGCATCAGCACCACTATCGTGAGGATACCTATTATGATGAAGCTGTATTTTAGACCCCTGCTTGCCGCCATTCTGGTTGGCATCTTGGCGGGTACTCCTATCGCTCCTCTCCGTGCTCAGGAGCCAGCTCAGGCACAGGCGCCCGCGCCACTGCCCGCCCCCGCTCAGGGCAACCCTCCCGCGCAGGGTGGTGTTCCTATCTCTCTTGGCGTCTCCAAATTCGACTATTCCCGCCCTCCAAAAGCTTTCCCAAACATCACCAATCCCTATCGGCAACAGTTTGTCGATCCCGGCGTCCTCACCAATTCTCCTCGCTTGGAGCAGCTTATCCACGACGGCAAGCTTCCACTCAGCCTCCAGGACGCCATCGCTCTCGCTCTTGAAAACTCCATGGACATCGTCGTTCAGCGTTACAGTCCTTGGATTGCCGATGTCAGCCTCCTCAAGGCTCGCGCCGGCGGTTTTGGCTACGGCACTCCCGGCAGCATTGCCGTTGGCTCAACCGCCAATCTCCCCAATCTTTTGTATGATCCTTTCCTTACTCAGGTCATCGGCTTCAGCGACGCCACCACCCCCATCGCCAACCCTTTTACCTCCGGTACCGGCTCCACTACCGCTGTTACTACCGCTCAACCCCTCTTTTCCCACAGCGCCTTCTACAACACCTCCTATCAGCAGAGCTTCCAGACCGGCAGTTCTCTCAGCGTCGCTTGGGATAACACCCGCGCCTCTTCCACCGCCGCCAACCTCTTCAATCCCTACGTTCAATCTTCTCTGAGCATCGGTTTTCAACAGCAGCTCCTCGCCGGTGCCGGTAGATTCGTCAATCGCCGCAACATCATCATCACCGAAAACAATCGCAAGATCGCTGATCTCGCCTTCGCTCAGCAGGCCATCACCACCGTCACCAACACCATCAACGCCTATTGGGAACTCGTTTACGCTCGCGAAAACGTCAAAGTCCAGCAGCAAGCCGTCACCGTTTCCGACAAACTCTACAACGACAATAAAAAACAATTGGAAATCGGTACCATGGCTCCTCTCGACGTCACTCGCGCCGAATCCGAACTCGCTACCGATCATCAGAACTTGATCGTGGCCCAAACCACTCAGCTCCAGGATGAACTGGTCCTCAAGAATTACATCTCCAAGGATCCTCTGGCTTCCAATCTCATCAACGTCGAAATCATTCCCACCGACAAGCCCGAATCCCCCAATACCGATTGAAACCTCAAATCTTCGCCGATGCCATCAAAGAAGCCTTCCAGAAGCGCCCCGATCTTCAGGAGCAGTATTACAACCTCAAGAACGCCGAAGTTGACGTTCGCGCCACCAAAAATGCTCTTCTTCCCACCGCTACCCTCAGTGCTCAATACGCTTCCTACGGCCTCGCCGGCAATTCCTTCTCCGGCACTCCCGGCCTCGCCGCGTCCACTCCGGTTGTCGACGCAAACGGTGTCCCGGCTCCCGGAGGCTTATACGATTCCGGAACCATTCCTTCCACGACTCGGCCTCGTTCACGGCGGCTTCGGCAATGCCCAGGCTCAGATCTTTCACAATAATTTCCCGGTGTACTCCGGCCAGCTCACCTTCTCGCTTCCTCTGCGCAATCGCGCCGCGCAAGCCGATAACATTCACGCGCAACTCGTCGAGCGCCAGTTCGAAGCCGAGGTCCAGCAGACCAAGAACAATGCTCTCCTCGATGTCCGCAACACCACCATCGCTGTCGAGCAGGGCCGCGCTCAGGTCCAGGCCGCCAGCAAAGCTCGCGAACTTCAGCAGCAGACTTTCGACGCGGAACAGATAAGAAGTACAAGCTTGGCGCCTCCACCGTGTACAACGTCATTCTCACTCAACGCGACCTGATCACCGCGCAGGGCACCGAGCTTCGCGCCCTTGCCAATCTCGCCGAAGCCAAAGCCAACTATGAACGCGCCCTGGGCCGCACCCTCGAAGTCAACAACGTAACCATCGCCGGCGCAGAAAAAGGTGTCATCGAAAAAGACACCCTCATCCCCGGCACTCTCAACGGCCAAGTGGTCGGCACCCAGAAACTATTCAAAACCCTCGACAAAGCCAACGCCTCCGGCCAGCGCTAACCAATTCTCATCATCTGGCGCATCAACTCTTACGCAAGTTCAACGGGTGCCCCACTCTCGCTTTTTGAGGGTGGGGCTTTTTCTTTCCCGCCCTTTCTTTCCCGCTTTTCTTTCCCGCCTTTTCTTTCTTTTCTCTGCGCCCTCAGCGTCTCTGCGTTAACCTCCTTCTTCCCTCTTTTCTTCTCTGTGCCCTCAGCGTTCCGATCTCAGTGCCCTCTGTGATAAATTCTGTCACCTCATCTCAACTTCCACCCCCGCAAACCCATTGCCCCTACTCCTGATTTCCCGTAGCATTTTCCCTGCATGCCCCGCCCAAACTCTCCATCCTCCACCAACGCTCTCCTCGTTTACATTTCCGCCGCCACCGTCTTCATTCATCTTCTCGTCGCCAACCGCTACGGCTTCCATCGCGATGAACTAGCCCTCATCGAAGACGCCCGCCACTTAGCCTGGGGCTACGCCGCTTATCCCCCAATCACTCCCTTCCTCGCGCGCATCTCCCTCGCCCTCTTCGGCACCTCAATCATCGGACTGCGCCTCTTCTCCTCCGTATTCCAGGCCGTCGCCGTTTTCCTTACCGCCAAAATGGCCCAGCATCTGGGCGGCAATCGCGAAGCCCAGATCCTCGCCGCCCTCGCCGCCGCCCCCTTCTGCCTCGGCCTTGGCGCGCTCATGCAATACTCTTCCTTCGATTATTTTTTCTGGGTCCTCACCGCTTATTTCTTCACTCGTCTCCTCGCCTCCAACGACCCTTGCTGGTTTCTCCCCATTGGTGCCGCCATCGGTCTCGGCATGATGACCAAATACACCATGCTCTTTTTCTCCTGCGGCATTGTCGCCGCAATTCTCTTCACCAACGCCCGCCGTTTCCTTCGCACCAAATGGCTCTGGCTCGGTCTCGCCATTTCTCTTCTCATCTTCCTCCCCAATTTTATCTGGCAGGCCCGCCACCATTTCATTTCCCTCGACTTCCTCCATTTCCTCCATCAGCGCGACGTCGCCACCGGCCTCACCTCCTCCTTTCTCCCCGATCAATTTATGCAAACTCTTCTCGCCTCGCCCCTCTGGCTTGCCGGCCTGTATTTTTATTTCTTCACCGAAAAGGGCAAACCCTTTCGCGCCCTTGCTTGGATGTACCTCATACCTCTTCTCCTCTTCGTCATCGCCAGAGGCCGCGGTTACTATCTCGCTCCCGCCTATCCCATGCTCTACGCCGCCGGCGCCGTTTTCTTTACCGACGCCTTCCCCGCCTGGCGTAGCACCTTTCTCCGCTTTGTCCGCCCCGCTCTCTGGACCGCCTTGCTCATCAGCATTCTCGGAGCCATCGTCGTTGGTTTGCCCATCGCTCCCATCGGCTCTCGTTGGTATTACGCCGCCGTACAAATCGACAGTTCCTTCCCCGACGAAATTGGTTGGCTCGATTTCGTCTCTAACCTCGCCCATGTCCGCGATTCACTTCCTCCCGATAAGCAATCCCGCCTTGGCCTCCTCGTCGAAAACTACGGCGAAGTCGGCGCCATCAATCTATACGGCGAACGCTTCGGCCTTCCTCGCGCCATCAGCGGAGTCAACTCCTCCTGGGAGCGCGGCTATGGCACTCCCCCGCCAGAAACGGTAATCGTCGTCGGCTTCACCCAGGATTTTGTAAGTTCCAATTTCGACTCCTGCCATCTCGCCGCCCACACCTGGAATTCCTTCAACATCCCCAACGAAGAAACCATCGAACGCTCCGAAATCTACGTTTGCGGCCCTCCGCGCCAAGGCTGGCCCGCCTTCTGGCAATCCTTCCAGTACTTCGCCCACCTCAATCCCCCTCCCGATCCCCACCCGTCCCCCTCCGCCGTTGTAGTGGCCGCCTTCTGAGGCGGGCGCTTTCCCCTTTCGCGTAAACCTTTCGAATTGTCAGTAGTACACGTACTTCTGACTGTGCCCTTCGTCTCCAGTCCCCTCCACTCGTCCGCCATCTGCACCCATCTGTCATCCTGAGCGAAGGTCTGCGCCCTCCGCAGACCGCAGTCGAAGGATCCCTCTTCCTCTGCCTATCCCAGTGCCCTCCGCGTTACACTCCCTCTTTCTTTCTCTGTGCCCTCCGCGCTCCTATCTCTGCGACCTCTGTGATTAATCTTTCCGTTGCCTCATCCTTCCCTCATTTTCCGGCCCCTTCCTAGACCCCCAATATCCAATACCGTATACTTCTCTTCTAACCGATCACCCGCGTCTTCACGCTCCAGGAGCGCCTTCGAATGTCCGACTCATCCAACTACAAATCCCGCCTCCACCAGTGGGAACAGACCACCCTCAAGCCCACTCTCGACAAAGGCCCCGAGCGCCAATCCCAATTCACGACCGTCTCCGGCTACCCCATTCGCCGCCTCTACACCCCTGCCGATCTCGAAGGCTGGGACCCCGCCCGCGACCTCAGCTTCCCCGGTGAGCCTCCCTACACCCGCGGCATTCACGCCACCATGCATCGTGGACGCCTCTGGACCATGCGCCAGTTCGCCGGCTTCGGCACCGCCGAGGACACCAACCAGCGCTTCCGTTATCTTCTTGCTCAAGGCCAAACCGGCCTCTCCACTGCCTTCGACCTTCCCACCCTCATGGGCTACGACTCCGACCACGCCTTAGCCGATGGTGAAGTTGGCAAATGCGGTGTCGCCATCAGCTCTCTCGCCGATATGGAAGTCCTCTTTGACCAAATCCCTCTCGCCGACGTCACCACCTCGATGACTATCAATTCTCCCGCCGCTGTCATCTGGGCCATGTATCTTGCCGTAGCCGAAAAACAGGGCGCCGACTGGCGCAAAATTTCCGGCACTCTCCAAAACGACATCCTCAAGGAATACATCGCGCAAAAGGAATACATCTACCCGCCTGAACCTTCCATGCGTCTGGTCATCGACACCTTCGAATTCGGCGTCAAGAACACTCCCAAGTTCAACACCATCTCCATCAGCGGCTATCACATCCGCGAAGCCGGCTCCACCGCCATCCAGGAATTGGCCTTCACCCTTCGCGATGGCATGGAATATGTCGAATGTGCTTTGAAGCGTGGCCTCAAGCTCGACGAATTCGGCCCGCAGCTTTCCTTCTTCTTCAACGCTCACAACGATTTCTTCGAGGAAATTGCCAAGTACCGCGCCGCGCGCCGCATCTGGTACAAGGCCATGACCGAGCGCTACAAGTCCGCCAATCCGCGCTGCTGGGCTCTACGTTTCCACTCCCAAACCGCTGGCTGCTCGCTCACCGCTCAGCAACCCATGAACAACGTCGTTCGCACCGCCATTCAGGCTCTTGCTGCCGTTCTCGGTGGAACGCAATCCCTCCATACCAATTCACTCGACGAGGCCTGGGCGCTCCCCACCGAATTCGCCGCCACCATCGCCCTCCGCACCCAGCAAATCATTGCCGCAGAAACCGGAGTAACCAATACCGTCGATCCTCTCGGCGGCTCCTATTTCGTCGAAACCCTCACCAACGAAGTCGAAAAAGCGGCCTGGGACTATATCCATCGCATCGACGCCATGGGCGGCATGGTCGCTGCCATTGAAAAGGGCTACCCGCAGCGCGAAATTGCCGAAGCCTCCTACGCCTATCAAATGTCCATCGACAAAAAAGAAAAAATCATCGTCGGCGTGAACGACTTCGTCACCAAAGAAAAGCCTCTCGACATCCTGCAGATCGACGAAACCGTCGCCCATCGCCAGTCCGTCCGCCTCAAGAAACTCCGCGCCGACCGCTCCTCCGCCGAAGTCGATCGCAAACTCTCGGCCCTCCGCAAAGCCGCCGAAGGCTCCGCCAACCTCATGCCTTTCCTCTACGACGCCGTAAAGTCCTACGCCACCCTCGGCGAAATCTGCGAAACCATGCGCACCGTCTTCGGCCCCTACGAAGAAGTCTCCGTCACCTAACCATCGCCTCTCTTCTCTGCGAATTTCTGCGAACCTCTGCGTACTTCCGATATAGCCTCGCTAATCTCAAGCCTCTTCAAAATTTCTCCGTTACCTCTGCGGGACTCTGCTACCTCTGTGTTAATCCTTTTCTTCTTTCCTTTCATTCTCCGTTATCTCCCTTTTTATAATTATTACATTATGATAATCTACCTCTTCTAGTATCTTTTATGTCAGATATCGATCTTACCCACAAAATTATCGGTGCGGCGATAGAAGTTCATCGCCAACTCGGTCCCGGGTTATTAGAATCCGCCTACGAAGAATGCCTGGCTCGTGAATTCTTCCTACGTAGCATCTCCTTTGAACGCCAGAAACCGATTCCCGTAATCTATAAAGGGATCAAACTGGACTGTGGATACAGGATCGACTTGCTTGTGGACCGCAGAATTGTGGTGGAGCTGAAATCCATCGAACTTATTGCGCCTGTCCACGAATCCACAGTTCTGACCTATTTAAAGCTCTCAGGTAACGCCTGTGGCCTACTCATCAATTTCCATGTTCCCGTGCTAAAAGACGGCATTCGGCGCTATATTTGGAAGGCACAGAAAGATTTCACTAGCAGAGGTTTGCACGGCTAACGGAGAGGCTGAGAACATTTCACATGCCTGAAAAGAAAATTCGCGTTCTAATCGCCAAGCCCGGCCTCGATGGCCACGACCGCGGCGCCAAAATAATCGCCCGCGCCCTCCGCGACGCCGGCATGGAGGTCATCTACACCGGCCTCCGCCAAACCCCCGAGATGATCGCCTCCGCCGCCATCCAGGAAGATGTCGACGTCATCGGCCTCTCCATCCTCTCCGGCGCTCACAACACCATCTGTCCCCAGCTCATGAAGCTTCTTCACGACAAGGGCATGGACGACGTCACCGTCCTTCTCGGCGGCATCATTCCCGAACCCGACATCCTCACCCTCAAAGAATCCGGCATCGCCGAAGTCTTCCTCCCCGGCTCCTCCACCCAAGACATCGTCGATTTCATCCGCAACCGCTTCGCCAGCCCTGCCGTATAGCGCTCTCTCTCAGACAGTGATCCACGATTTTATCGCACCTACGCTTTCTCCGTTAACTCTTTTTCTCCGATCTCTGTGTCACTCTGTGATAAACCTCTTCCTTCTCTTCTCTTCTCTTCACCCACTCCCTCCAGCCCTTCTCAAACTTCACCCGCGTATACAACGTCCGAAATCCCATCCGTGTAATATTCCTCTGCGAATGGCTCCCCGGCAGCGCCAGACTCACCGCCAGATCGCATCCCGCCTCCGCCGCCCTCCGCATCCGCTCATGCAGCAGCGCCGTCTGCACTCCCCGGTTCCGATACTCCACCAACGTCCCCGCCCCAAAAAATCCCGCCGTCTTGCCGCTCAACGACAGCGTCGCTCCTCCCACCACCCGCCCATTGATCCGCGCCAGATAGCATTCCATGTTTCTTCCCAGCGCAAACATCTTCATCACGCTCAACAATTCCTGCGTCACCGGAAAATGTTCCGCAAAACTCTGCGACACCGTCAGCGTCCACAAATCAATCTCGTTTCGTTCCGCCTTCCGTATCTCCACTTCCTGGATTCGACTTCCCTTCCTGCTCCCCATCTATCGGCCGCGCCATCACATTCGAGAATTCTGTCACCCGATATCCGCGCTCCCCATACAACTCAAACAGCGAAGCATCCGCCATCGGGCATGTCTCCACCCGCACCGGCTCTTTCCTTCCAAAGTAAAATTCCTCCAGCCGGTCGAACTCCTCTTTCGTCACCGGACCATTCAGCCCAAGCGCCACAGCCTGCGTCACCGGTGAATTCGCCCCGCAATACACCGCGAATCCTCCCGCGATCCGCTCGACCTCGGCATTCACCGCGTGCTGCACTTCGCGCATCGCCTCCGCGCCAGCCACCGCCGCGTCCGCTTCCGCCAACTCAATTCTTCTCGCCAATTCCAAATCCAATAGTGGATATTCCATCAGCCGAGTCTATCTCAATTCCCTATCTCTTCTCCGCGAATCTCTGTCCCAGCCGCCCTATGCTTCCTCTTCATACCACTCTATACCTCTGTATTGTCCTTTCCTTCTCTGCGAAACTCTGCGCACCTCTGCGTCTCTGCGTTATCTTTTCTTTTGCGCCCTCGTGTCATCTTCGTCCTTTCTCTTTTCGCCCGCTCACTTTTCCTCTGTGCCCTCCCCGTTCCGTTCTCCGTGGCCTCTGTGATAAATCCCCCATCCTCCCCTCCTCCAATCGATCCGCGCCTCCCCTTTTGCGTCCACCCCACCAACTTCGTATACTTTCCTGTCTCCATCTCTTTCAACGAGGCCTACCGTGACCACCCTGAAATCCTCCATCAATCTCCAATCCCCTCAGTTCGAAAAGAACTCCCAGCAAATGGTCGCCCTCCTCACCACCATCAAGAATCAGGAAGAACAAATCCGTCAGGGTGGTGGCCCCAAAGCCATCGAATCCCAGCACAAAAAGAATCGCCTCACCGCCCGCGAACGCATCGCCGCTCTCATCGATCCCGGCACTCATTTCTTCGAACTCAGCATCTACGCCGCCTACGAAATGTACGAAGAATGGGGCGGCGCTCCCTCCGCCGGCATCATCACCGGTCTCGGTCGCGTTTCCGGTCGCCTCTTCATGATCATCGCCAACGACGCCACCGTAAAAGCCGGCGCCTTCTTCCCCATGACCGCCAAGAAAGTCATCCGCGCCCAAAACATCGCCATCGAAAATCGTATTCCCACCATCTATCTCGTCGATTCCGCCGGCGTTTTTCTTCCGCTCCAGGAAGACGTCTTCCCCGACACCGACGATTTCGGCCGCGTCTTCCGCAACAACGCCGTCATGAGCGCCCAGGGCATTCCGCAGATCACCGCCATCATGGGCATGTGCGTCGCGGGAGGCGCCTATCTTCCCGTCATGTGCGATCACATCCTGATGACCGAAGGCTCCGGCCTCTTCCTCGCCGGCCCGGCCCTCGTGCAGGCCGCCATCGGCCAGAAATCCACCGCTGAAGAATTAGGCGGAGCAAAAATGCATTCCCAGATCAGCGGCACCGTCGATTTTCGCGAGCCCGACGACGAATCCTGCCTCAAGCGCATCCGCGCCCTCGTCGACAAAATGGGCGCTCCGAATCCGCCCATCTTCAGCCATCGCGTCCCCACGAACCCCTCTACTCCGCCGACGAACTCTACGGCATATTCTCCAGCGATCCTTCCAAGCAATACGACATGCGCGAAGTCATCGCCCGCATCGTCGACTCCAGCGACTTCGAGGAATATCGCGCCGAATATGGCGAAACTTTGCTTTGCGGCTACGCCCGCATCGGTGGCTGGGCCGTCGGCATCGTTGCCAACCAGAAAAAACACGTCAGCACGCACGCTCCGCATTCCGACCAGAAACGCACCGAATTTGGCGGCGTCATCTACACCGAGTCCGCCGAGAAAGCCTCCCGCTTCATCATGGATTGCAACCAGAACCGCATCCCGCTCATTTTCCTTCACGACGTCAACGGCTTCATGGTCGGCAAAGACGCCGAATGGAGCGGCATCATCCGCGCCGGCGCAAAAATGGTCAACGCCGTAGCCAACAGCGTCGTCCCCAAAATTTCCGTGATCGTCGGCGGCAGTTTTGGCGCGGGCAACTACGCCATGTGTGGCAAGGCCTACGATCCCCGCTTCATGTTTGCCTGGCCCACCGCCAAATTCGCCGTCATGAGCGGAGACGCTGCCGCCAACACTCTCGCCGAAATCAAACTCAAGCAACTCGAACGCGAAGGCAAAAAGGTCGACGAAAAAGACTAAAAAAAGAACTGCACGCCTCCGTCAAAGCCACCTACGAGCATCAAACCGATCCGCGTTACGCCGCCGCCCGCCTCTGGCTCGACGCCATCATCGACCCCTCCCAAACCCGCCCCGCCCTGATCTGGGCCCTCAACGCCGCCTCCCTCAACTCCCAACTCCCCACCTTCAAAACCGGCGTCCTCCAAACCTAATGAGAATCCGTGGATTCCTGTTCTTGCGGGTGCCGCACCCTGCGCCGTTCAGGGTGCGGGTTTAGACTTCAGTTCTACACATATCGATCCGATTCAAAATTGTTCCTACTATTCCCCTTGATTTCTTCTTCGATTCAAACTGACCGGGTGCCCCCTCGCCGTAGTTGCGTGTGGGTCTTGGGTTCCTCCTCCGACCTCTGTGCTCCTTCCTCTGTGACCTCTGTGATAAATTCCCCCTACCCGGTCTCTACAAATCCAAATCCTCTAGATTCCGATGAGTCCCCTCCCAACTCTCCGCTCTATGCGCGCCCACTCTTCCCCTTTTTCATACATCCTCGTAAACTCAAATTAAGCATTCACCCATGAGCAAGTCTTCCCGCTACCTCCTAATCGCCATGTCCGTTGCATTCAGCCTGTGCGTCGCAGGCCTCCTCGCCGGCATGCTCTACTACCTCTCCGCCGTCTACCTCTTCCATCGCTCCCTCGAATCCGTCATGAGCAACAGCATCCCCTTCAACAAAACCCTTGGCGCCCTCGGCATCCTCGGCATGCTCCTCTTCTTCGCTTTCCTGCTCTCACTCCTCTCCACCAAATCGCCCAATAAGCCACGCTAATTCTTTTGAATTTTCTTTCTCAGCGCCCTCTGTGTCTCTACGTTCTGTTTTTCCTTCTTTTCCTCCATCCAAAACTAGCCACTCCTCCGCGCGAACTGTAAACTGTGAACTGTCGACTGTAGACTTCACCCACGAGGCCCAATGGATCCCATCACCCTCATCGAATGCCCACGCGACGCCTGGCAAGGCCTCCCCGACTTCATCCCCACCGCCACCAAAGTCGCCTACCTCAAACAACTCATCGCCGCCGGCTTCCAGCACATCGACGCCGTCAGCTTCGTCTCCCCCAAGCACGTCCAGCAAATGTCCGACAGCGAAGCCGTGATGTCCCAACTCCTCGAATCTCTTCCCGACGCCTCCGCCCTCCCCGAAATCATCGGCATCGTCGTCAACGAAAAAGGCCTTCAGCGCGCCCTCGCCACTCCCGGCGTCTCCACCATCGGTTATCCCTATTCCATCTCCGCCTATTTTCGCCGCTCCAACGCCAACATGAATCGCGCCGAATCCCGCGCGCTCGTCGAAACTCTCAAGCGCGAAACCAAATCCGCCAACAAAAACCTCGTCGTCTACATCTCCATGGCTTTTGGCAATCCCTATGACGAACCTTGGGGTCCCGAGATTGTCCAGGACGCGCTCGAGTGGCTAAAGGACATTCACGTCCACACCGTCTCTCTCGCCGACACCGTTGGCACTGCCACTCCCGACCAGGTCCACGATCTCTTCGCACAAGTAAAAGACCACGTCGCGGGTATCGAACTCGGCGTCCATCTCCACTCCCGCCCCGAACACGCCGAAGATAAAATCCACGCCGCCTATGCTGCCGGCTGTCGTCGCTTTGACAGCGCCCTCACGGGACTCGGCGGCTGTCCTTTCGCGGGAGACGACCTCGTCGGCAACATTCCCACCGAATCCGCCCTCGCCGCACTTCACAAACTCAACGCCGCCCCCGCCATCGATCCCACTCACCTCAACAAACTTATTCAACTCAGCGACGATATTCGTGCTAAATATTCCCACGCACCCGCACCTACAGAGGGAGAAGCCTTGCAATGACCTACCAGACACTTCTTCTCGATCAATCCACCAATCTCGCCACCATCACTCTCAACCGTCCCGACAAACGCAACGCCATCTCCACCCAGATGATCGCCGAACTTCTTTCCGCTCTCGACGAACTTGAGAAGACCCGCGTCCGCGTCGTCATTCTTACCGGCAACGGGAAAGCCTTTTGTGCTGGCATGGATTTGGACATGCTCCAAGCCATTGCCCGCCAATCCCCTGCAGAAAATCAGGAAGATTCCCGCCGAATCGCCAAACTTTTTCGCAAGATCTGGAGCTATAGCAAGCCGCTCATCGCCGCCGTCAACGGCCACGCCCTCGCCGGAGGCTGTGGCATGGCCACCCTCTGCGATTTCACCCTGTCCGTTCCCGATGCAAAGTTCGGCTACACCGAGGTAAAAATCGGGTTCCTTCCCGCAATTGTCTCTGTATTTCTTACCCGCCAGATTGGTGAAAAGCGTTGCCGCGATCTTCTTCTAACTGGCCGTCTGGTCGACGCCACCGAAGCCAAAGAATTTGGCTTGGTCAATGAAATTGTTCCCGCCGAAAACCTGATTCACCGTGCCCATGAATTGGCTGACACCTTAATCGCCGCCAGCCCCGCCAGCGTCACCCGCGCCAAGCACCTGCTCACTTCCGCCGCCGCTCCCAGTCTCGACCACGACCTCGAACGCGCCATCCTCGAAAACGCCCGCATCCGTTGCACTCCCGACTTCAAAGAAGGCCTCGCCTCCTTCCTCGAAAAGCGCAAACCCAACTGGCAAGACGGCGGCGAATCCATCTAGCCGTGACACGCTCTCTGTTGGCTGTGTTCTACCTTCCGCGTTTTCCTTCGCCGCGCTCTTTCTAGACGGTGCTCTCTTGACGGTGCGCTTTCTTGACCTGCCCTTTCTTGACCTGCGCTTTCTTGAACGTGCTCTCTCTCCCCTGTCTTGTCTTTTTTTCTTATTCTTCGGGTGCCCCACTCTCGCCTTCCGAGGGTGGGGATTTTTCTAGCCTCTCGCTTCTCTGCGTCCTCCGTGTTCCGATCTCCCTGTCCTCTGTGATAAATTCACATGCCGCTCCATCAGCAGCTTCAATTCTGATTCCGGGATGTTCCCGTTCCAGCCTTCCAAAACCGAACTTCTCCCCCTCTCCTTCCGCAGACCGCAGTCGAAGGATCCCTCTTTCTATACGCCTGTTATTCCTCTGCGCCCTCAGCGCTCCGAACTCTGTGCCCTCTGTGATAAATCCACACGCGCAATTCTAGTTACATACCCTTACAGGAACTTCACCTCTCCATTCCTCAAGTCATACACTCCGCCAACCACCTTCAATTTTCCGTCCTTCACCTTCGGCGCAATGATTGGCTCCAGCCTGTTCAGCTTCTCCACCCCCAACTGCACATTCATCTTGATCGCATTCTCCAGCGGATCTCCCGGCATTCCTTTGCTCTTGTGTACCGCCGGCTTCACCAACTCCACCAATCCGTTAATCGCTCCCGGCAGCGAATCTTTCTCTTCCAGATGCTTCATCGCCGACTTCACCGCCCCGCATCCGCTATGCCCTAGCACCACAATCAGCGGCACATTTAACTCCGCCACCGCATATTCGATACTGCCCTTCACCGTCACGCCCGTGCCGCCAATTACATTTCCCGCGATTCGCACCACGAAAATGTCTCCCACTCCCACGTCGAACAGCAGTTCCGGCGCCACCCGCGAATCCGCGCAGCTCACGATGATCGCCTCCGGATACTGCGCCGCCGCCAGCGCCGAAAACTCCTCGGGACTCCGCCGCGGATTCTTCGTCTGTCCTTTCACAAACCGTTCATTCCCCGCCATCAACTCCTTCAACGCCTCATCCGGGCTCGATACCGGTCCAGTCTTAGCCATCCCTTCTGCCCCGCCCGCAAATACCCACGCGGAAACGCAACTCCCAGTCCCAGGACCGTCGCCACCTTCACAAATTGTCGTCTCGAAGAAATGATTCGATTCTCCATAAGTCCTCCAACTTCGCCCCGCATTGTACACACAAACTCCGCATTCCCAGTAAATGTTCTACGATTTCCCCCTCCACCCTGACCCTCTTGCATGAACCTCGCATTTCATACCTTGCCCAACCATAAATTCCGTAGGGGCGGCTTTACGCCGCCCTTCTCTGCGTAAACTGCGGTATTCGGCAGGTGCGAACTCGATTGATTTCCGTGCCGGTTTCTCCGATTCTTAACTCCCGACTACAGACTACCGACTACCGACTCTTTCCTGCATACTATTCTCTTGCGCACAAGCTAGCGCACTCAACATGCTGACCCATCACGACACCACCGTCCGCGTCCGCTACGCCGAAACCGATCAAATGGGCGTCGTCTATCACTCCAACTACCTCATCTGGTTTGAAGTCGGTCGCGTTGAACTCATGCGCTCCCTCGGCTTCGACTACAAGCAAATGGAGCTTCAGGACGACACCTACATCGTCGTCGCTGACGTCCACTGCCGCTATCACCATCCCGCCCGCTACGATGAACTCCTCACCGTCCGCTCCCGCATCCTCGAAGCCAAAACTCGCACCCTCAAATTCGGCTACGAAATCTTCCGCCAGCACGACCAAAAACTCCTCGCCACCGGCCACACCATCCACGTAGCCTGCACTCGCGCCGGCCAAGTCAAACATTTCCCCGACAAATACAAACACGCATTCCTAGCCATCGCCCCAAATCCTCCCCGCGAGCCCCGCTCATGAGCTCCTCCGTTAACTCCGTTGCCCTCCGTTCTCTCTGCGGTAATTTTATCTCTTTCTTTTTCTCCTTTCTTTCTCCGCCATCTCTGCGCCTCTGCGTTATCCTCTTCCCTTTCTTTCCTTTCTTTCCTTTCTTTCCTTTCAACCTTCAACTTTCAACTCTCAACCTCTTTCCTCTGACGCTCGGGTGCCCCACTCTGAGCGCTTTCCGCGAAGGGTGGGGATTTTTCTTTCCTTTGTCTTTCTTCCTCTGTGTCCTCCGCGTTCTTTCCTCTGTGACCTC
The DNA here is from genome assembly GCA_963837885.1 of Candidatus Acidiferrales bacterium. GTDB lineage: Bacteria > Acidobacteriota > Terriglobia > Acidiferrales > UBA7541 > Acidiferrum. The sequence continues at coordinate 80,750 of CAWIPD010000012.1, forward strand.
TGTGATAAAAACACCCGTTCCAGTTTCCAACTCTCAAATTTATTCGCTCCACATTTCATTCCCACGGTGACCGCACAATGACCATCCAACTAACCGGCAACGACCTAACATTCCAGCAGCTCTACGCCGTAGCCTTTCACCACGAAAAAGTCTCTCTTTCCCCCGAAGCCGTCACCCGCATGAACGCCTCCCGCGCCATCGTCGATCAACTCGTTTCCTCCGGCAAAACCGCCTACGGCATCAACACCGGCTTCGGCAAGCTCGCCTCCGTCCGCATCTCCACCGAGCAAGTCCGCCAACTCCAAATCAATTTAGTCCGCTCCCACGCCTGTGGAGTCGGCACTCCTCTCAGCGAACCGGAGACTCGCTCCATGATGCTTCTCCGCGCCAACGCTCTCGCCAAAGGCCTCAGTGGCGCCCGTCCCATCATCGTCGAAACCCTTTGCGCCATGCTCAACGCAGGCGTCCATCCAATATTCCCCAGCCAAGGCTCCGTCGGAGCCTCCGGCGATCTCGCCCCGCTCGCTCATCTGGCCCACGTCGTCATCGGCGAAGGCGAAGCCATCTACAAAGCAGAAAAACTCTCCGGCGCCGAAGCCCTCAAGCGCGCCGCCATCTCGCCCGTTTCTCTTGAAGCCAAGGAAGGTCTCTCTCTTCTCAACGGCACCCAAGGCATGCTTGCTCTTCTCAGCCTCGCTCTCTATGACGCCGACATCCTCGCCGACACCGCCGATATCGCCGCGTCTCTTTCTCTTGACGCCCTTCGCGGCAGTCCCGGCGCATTCGATTCCCGCATCATGCACGCCCGCGCCTATCCCGGAGCGGGCACCACCGCCCGCAATCTCGCTCATCTCAACGAAGGCAGCCAGATCCGCGAATCCCACCGCGCGGCCGAAAAGGATCCTCGCGTCCAGGACGCCTACAGCCTGCGCTGCACTCCGCAAGTTCATGGAGCCGTCCGCGACTCCCTGGTCTACGCCAGAGAAATGGCCATGGTCGAACTCAACAGCGCCACGGATAATCCTTTAGTTTTCATAAATGAAAAAGGTCATGGCGACATCATCAGCGGCGGCAATTTCCATGGTCAGCCTCTCGCTATGGCCGCCGACCAGGTTGCCATCGCGCTCGCCACTCTGGGAGGCATCGCCGAGCGTCGCATCGAGCAGATGACCAACCCTCTCACCAGCCTGCTCCCGGCCTTCCTCACCCCCGATCCCGGCCTCAACTCCGGTTTCATGATCGCGCAAGTCACCGCAGCCGCGCTCACCAGCGAAAACCGCGCGCTCGCCACTCCTCATTCTGTCGATTCGATCTCTACTTCAGGTAATCAGGAAGATTACGTCTCCATGGGCATGAGCGGAGCCCGCCGCCTCGAACGCATGCTCCACAATCTCCGCCACATCCTCGCCATCGAACTTCTCGCCGCTTGCCAGGGCATCGACCTGCTCGCCCCTCTCCACACCGGCACCCTGGCCCGCAAAGCCTACGACGCCGTCCGCGCCGTCTCCCCCAAAGTCACTCAGGACCGCCCGCTAGCCCCCGACATGAACGCCGTCTACCACCTAATCGCCCAAGCCAAAATCTCCGCCATCCTCCACTGATCTCCTGCCCCCCATAGCTTGTCATCCCGACCGGAGGCCCGCGCTTTATGCGGGCCGTAGTGGAGGGATCGCGGCACACTTCACTCCGCCCCACCCAAACCTGTCATCCCGACCGGAGGCCCGCGCTTTATGCGGGCCGTAGTGGAGGGATCGCGGCACACTTCACTCCGCCCCACTCAAACCTGTCATCCCGACCGGAGGCCCGCGCTTTATGCGGGCCGTAGTGGAGGGATCGCGGCACACTTCACTCCGCCCCACTCAAACCTGTCATCCCGACCGGAGGCCCGCGCTTTATGCGGGCCGTAGTGGAGGGATCGCGGCACACTTCACTCCGCCCCACCCAAACCTGTCATTCCAAACCCGCTCGCCCTTTGAACGGCTTTGGAATCTGCTTTTCCCTTTGAATTCTGTTTACTCCGTCGCCCAACTCTCCGTTACCTCTGCGCCCCTCTGTGACCTCTGCGTTAATCCTTTTCTTCTCTCTCTCCTCTCCGTTCCCTCAAGCCATGCGAAAGAGAGTTATTTCGGCAGTCCCTTCTCGTCATATAGCAGCTCGGCATGGTCCATAATTGGACCTTTCACCAGCTTTCGGAATGGCTTGCCAATCGCCAACAACTCTTTGACTCTAGGCTTATGCTTCCCACCCCACCGAGAGTTCGCTTTTTTCTTTACCTTCTTTTTACCCATGACCACCACGCGCTTTGCAGCTTTCTCCGTGTCCTCTGTGCTCTTCCTCTGCGCCCTCTGTGATTAGACCGCATGTCACCATTTCCCAGCCTCTTAACGAAACGTTTTTCCCGGTTAAGGACTTCTTACCCCAGCGCCTCCAAAAAGTACGTAAACATCCGATACCCCGCGATATAACTGAACGGCGCCAATTCCAGCGAATAGTGCCCTACCGGCAACTCCAGCGTCCTCGGCTCCGCCCCATGTTTCCGCAGCGCCGACAGCATCTTCTCCGTCAACTCCGGCAAAAACGTCGGATCATATTTCCCATACACCATGAACGTATCTCTTCCCGCGCCCATTCCTCGCTCCACAAACGGCATTGGCGATACCGGAGCCCAAAATTCCCGCAACTCCTCCACGCTTACCTCGTGCCGCAATCCTTCCCACACATGATTCGTCGTCATACCCTGCGAAACCACATCCGCAAAATATGTCGACACATGGAAGAATCCCCCCGCCCGCACCCGCTTGTCGTGCACCAGCGTGATATACCCGACCGACGACCCGATGCTCGTTCCCAGAATCCCCAGCCGGTCGTACCCCTGCTGCTCCAGCCAAGTCAAGCACGCCCGCGCATCCTTCACCGCCTGCCGATTCGCCTGCAGCGTCAATCCTATGTTCGGCCCCACCAATTGATCCGCCCGCTCATGTCCCTTCGCCATTCTCCGGTCGTGGTACGGCAGGCTCATCTTCACCGCCGTAATCCCCATGCGCTGCAGCCAGTGGCACAACGCCACCTGCCCATGCCACTTCGCATTCCAGTTCGGCAAGATCAGCACCGCGGGGCCAACTTTCTTCCCGCGAAAAACCTGTGCATGGACCACATTGTTTTCCGGCCATGCCGACTCCAGCGTGCTCGTAAACGTCAGAACATTCTCCGCATCCAGCCGGTAATCCCGCACTTCTTCCGCCGCATACCACTCATCGCTTCTCTCAATCGCCTCCCGCGCATATTCCCGCACAAATTTCCGCGGATCTTCATTTCCATTTATCGCTTCCTTCGAATTTTTGTCCTTACTCGCCACTCGCCACTCGTCACTCGCCACTTCCCCCAAGTGCTCCAGCCCCCACTCGAACGGCCGCACCATCCGGTTGTCATCCGTTGTCCATCGGCGGTGCTCGTACCGCCGTATCCAGTGCTCATACCGACTCATCGCCATACCTTAAGTTTACCCCGCCTCCCATTCCACGGCGAATCCCGACTCCCTTTCGCCTTTCCTGGTTTCCTTTCTCTTCCTCTGCGAGTCTCTGTGTATCTCTGCGTCTCTGCGTTATCTTCTCTTTTCTTTTCTCCGTGACCTCCGCGCTCCTATCTCTGTGCCCTCTGTGATAAATCCACCCGATCCTCTCCGCGGTCTCCTTTTCTTCTCTCGCCCAGTTAACCATCCGACACCCCAACCCTCCCCGCGCATTGAGCCAACTCCCTCTCTATGTCAAAGTCGTTCCGATGATCCCGTTCTTCTTTTTCCTCTTCGGCATAGTCATCGGCAGTTTCCTGAATGTTTGCATCACCCGCATTCCGGCCGGCGAATCCATCGTTTCCCCCTCCTCTCGCTGCCCCCGTTGCCTCACTCCCATCAAGCCTTACGACAACGTTCCCATCCTCGGCTGGCTCTGGCTTCAAGGTAAATGCCGCAATTGCTCGCTCCCCATCTCGCCGATGTATCCCATCATCGAACTCCTCACCGGCCTCCTCTTTCTCCTCACCTACTACACTTTCGGCATCACCTTGCCCACCTTCAAGTGGCTCTTCTTCACCTGCCTCCTCATCATCCTTATCGTCACCGATCTTCGCGTCCGCCTCCTTCCCGACGCCATCGTCTGGCCCGGCTTTGGCATCGCCTGGTCCTCGCCACCCGCATCCCGCTCCACGATCTTGCCGGTCAGATTTTTCTGCAACGCCTTCAGCTCGCCACCGCCCCTCATTTCTTTTTCCATCAACGAACTCCTTCCTCCGCCCTCATCTTCAACGCAGTCTTCGGCGTTCTCGACGCCCTCCTCGGCGCCGCCTTTGGTGCATTCCTTCTTTGGGCCGCCGCTTTCCTCTACAAACAAGTTCGCAAGCGCGAAGGTATGGGCATGGGCGACGTCAAAATGATGGCCATGGTCGGCGCCTTCCTCGGCATTACTGGAACCTTTCTCACCATTTTGATCGGCACCTTCATCGGCTCAATCCTCGGACTCGTCTTCATCCTCGCTCTCTTTCTTTCCGGCTGGAAAACCGATCTTGCCCAGCGCGCTCACCGTCGCGGCCTCGGCGAGATCAACTCCCTTCGCTGGGCCATCGTCTCTCAATACCAAATCCCTCTCGGCACTTTCCTCGGCATCGCCGCCCTGATCGTCGTCTACGCCCTCCCCGCTTCACCTGGTTCCTCCGCTAACCCCTACCATCCTCGTCACCCCAACACTGTCATCCTGAGCGGAGCCCTCCGCCTTCAGCAGGCCCCAGTCGAAGGATCCCTCTTTCCTTTCCTCTTCTCCTCTGCGAACCTCTGCGTATTTCTGCGCCTCTGCGTTATCCTTATCCTCTTTCTTTCTCCGTGACCTCTGCGCTCCTATCTCTGTGTCCTCTGTGATAAATCCTTCCGCCCTATCCCAACCTCCACTCCCCTCTGTGGCCTCTGTGTGATCCTTTCTCTTTTTTGTACCCGTCCCGGCACCAACCAACCCCTTAATCCTTTCGCACCACTCCCCCTCCTCTCCCTCCGTTCCGCGTTATACTCTCCTTGTACGACCATTCCGTCTCTTGGGAGCTTCCTGCCCGCTCCGGTCCGGGGAGGTGTCTATGCCTATGAAAACACTCGTAAGGATCACCGCACTCCTATCTATCGGGTTCCTGGCCGCTCTTGCCACTCCAGCCCAAGACCCTTCTTCTCAGCAATCCGTTGATCCCCTCGCCGAGGCCGCCCGCAAAGCCCGTGCCGAGCAAAAGACCGAGCCCAAGCCCAAAAAAATTTTTACCAATGACGACATGCCTTCCGCTCCAGCCGCCAAGCCCGCGGACGCCAACGCTTCAGCCAACAACGCTGCAGCTTCCTCAGATGAAAAAGAAGATCCCGCGGAGAACGATCCCAAGAGCGAAAAGTATTGGCACAAGCAATTCGCCAAAGCTCGCGCAAAGCTGGCCCAGGCTGAACAAGAGGCCGACGTTTTACAGCGCGAATTGAACAAGAATGAAGTTCAGTATTATCCCGACCCGCAAAAAGCCCTCATGCAGCAATACAGCCGCAAAGACATCAATGAGGGTCAAGCCAAACTCGACGCCAAGAAAAAAGAAGTCGAGGCTCTAAAGCAGCAAATCAGCGATCTGGAAGACGCTCTACGCAAAGCCGGCGGCGACCCAGGCTGGGCCCGCTAACCACCTTTTCAAACTTTCATAAATGATTGAACTGATGTTGCTATCGCTTACCGTGTGTGCGTTTTACTGCGCCTTTTCGACATCATCGAACTCGATCACTCGGTCTGGATTGTTCTGGGGTGCCCCACTCTCGGTGTGTGAGGGTGGGGATTTTTCTGGTCTTTGTATCTGCACTCTCGACTAACTGTCATCCTGAGCGAAGGTCTGCGCTTTCCGCAGACCGCAGTCGAAGGATCCCTCTGTGCCTTTGCCTTCTCAGTGCCCTCTGCGTTCTTACCTCTGCGTCCTCTGTGATAAATCTTTCTTTACGTATTTGATTTCTGGCGTCTTCGCTTCTCTCAATCTCCCATCAATTCACGTACCCGTTTTTCTCCACCCCGCCAACCCGCTCCAGCAGCGCCAATCCTTCCCGCAATTCATCGGTTCCCTTTTCCAATGCCTGCCAGGCTGCCCGCTCCGATTCCACCGTCACCGTGTCCAGGCAACTCTTCAGCGCCACGTCATCATTCAAGATCTCCGTGTCCAACATCCGAACCATTTTCTCGATGGCGGACTCCTGTATCTTCTGGAACGCTTCTTCCACCGACACTTCGTCCATGCACAATTCGCACGCCATGCTCGCCAGCATGTCGCTCAGTCCGCTCGTGGCGATTCGCAATTGCAGTTCTTCCGCGGCAATGCTCGCGAATGTTCGCTTTCCGGTGTCTGGCGTGATCCGCACGCCGCTTTGGCCCATTTTCATTTTATCCCCCCACGCATCTCTTCCGTATCGCACACACTACTGACTCTCCGCGCCCGCCACAATAGTCCGTTCTTAACAGTCAATAAGCCTCTCCACACACACACCCATAGCACGATTGGGCCCATTCGCGCAGTACCCACTAGCACGTATCTTTAATACGCTTGTTTGGTAGTACTTCTACTTGCCTCTACTGACTTTCTTGTCTCTCTTCGCTCTCTTCTTTTCTTTCTGATCCCCTGCCATCTGTGCCAAACGACGCACCATCCCCGTCGCCCGCCGTTCCATTGTTGCTTGCTGTTTCACTGCGGTTATATACCGCACGATCTGTCTTCTCAGCGACACGGTCATCCCGCGAAAGTGTCCTTGAGCCTCGGGCGACAATCGCAACGCCACCACCAGCGCCGGTGGCAGGACCGGCTCTCTCGATCCTTCGTCACGCTCCAGCGCGATCTCCACAATTGCTCCCGCATCCACTCTCAACTTCTTTCGTATATCCCCGTGTATCGCCACCCGGTAGCAGCCCTTTCCTCGAGACACCATCGTCGTCACCAACCCCACTCCGTCCACCGTCCCGCGCACCGCGACATGTGCCCCCGCTCGCCTCTATCGCCTCGCGAAACTTCCTTCGGTACATCCACGTACCGAATAATTCCCACCTTGTACATCCGCCCAGCAAACACTTCCATCCCCACTCCAATCCGGCCTCTCCTCAGATCCTTCCTTTTTCCCTTTGTAGTGGCCGATCTTTAGATCGGCTCCTCATCCTCGTCGTGGCCGATCTTTAGATCGGTCCTTCCTATGCAATCCTCGATCTTTAGTTCGCTCCGTCCTTTGTAGCGGCCGCTCGCCGCATTCTGGAGAGCGGGCGCCTTTATCTTCCTACTTGTTCTCCATGTCTCCAAAATTATTTTTCAGTCCTGAATTTTCCGAAGTGTCACACTCGCAAAACCGGTCAGCTCTTCGCTGAGGGTGCCCCACTCTGAGCGATTTGTGCGAAGGGTGGCGTTTCTTCGGACTCTTCTTTCCTTCCTTATTTCCTTCCTTATTTCTTTCCTTATTTCCTTCTTTCCTTCCTTCTTTTCTTTCCTGTTTCCTCTGCGCCTCTGCGCCCTCTGCGTGATCCATCTCCTTCTTTCACCCCATCCCCAAACTCTCCGTTACCTCTGCTCCCCTCTGCTTCCTCTGTGGTAATCCTTTCTCTTCTTCCTGTCTTTCTCTGCGCCCTCGAACTTCCGATCTCCGTGACCTCTGTGATAGATCCCCTCTAACCTTGTCCCACGCGTTCCCGCTCACCAAAACTGTCATCCCGCCTGCCCTGAGCCCTGAAGTGAGCACATGTCTGCGCCTTCCGCAGACCGCAGCCGAAGGATCCCTCTTTCTTTTCGTCTTTGCTCCCTCTTTCCGTCTTCCATCCCCCCAATATCCCAACACACACCCGCACTCTCCCGGTTGCCGCCCCTTCCCATCTATAGTAAATTTATTATGTTAGGTACTTCCGTACCGCGCATCGGATGGGCGAGTAGCTCAGCTGGGAGAGCGCCTCGTTCGCAACGAGGAGGCCGAGGGTTCGAATCCCTTCTCGTCCACCAATTTCCTGACATCCATCATCCTCTCTCTCCCGCCATATCTCCTTCGTTCGTCTACCAACCATCAAATCTTTGCAAAATCTTTTCTTCTCCCCGCAGCATAAAAAATGACAACTTCGCTCTGGAGTCCCCTCTCGCAACCCCCGACTATCCCTCAGTGCCCTGACTCGTAGCGCGATACTCCGCAGCCTTTCCCGGCAACGGTCGCGCCAGTTCCTCGCCTTCGAGCAGTGCCATCGGCCCCTTAGTTCGCAAACCATTCCTCTACACACCTCAACTCCACTCGATGTGTGTGCGGGAGAAGTTTGTCGTTCAACCTATTCCATCGGAGGAAAAATTCATGAAACTCGTTTTGAAGTCCCTTAAGTTGTTTGGCCCTCTGGCCCTCTCCATCTTTCTCTCTCCCAGCGGGGCTTTCGCCCAACACTACACCCAAACCAATCTCGTCTCTGATATCCCCGGCGCCGCTCCCGTTCTCGATCCAAATTTAGTCAACCCTTGGGGACTCAGCCGCAGTTCTGGTGGCCCCTGGTGGGTTTCCGACAACGGCTCCGGCGATTCCACGCTCTACACTGGCGCGGGCGCTATCATCCCCATCAACGGCAATGGCATCGTCACCATTCCGCCCCCTAAAAACGCTCCCGCAGGCACACTTGCCGCTCCCACTGGCACGGTCTTCAACGGCAGCTCCGCTTTTGTCCTCCCCGCGCCCAACAGCAAGCCCGCTGCCTTCATCTTCTCCACGGAAGACGGCACCATCTCCGGATGGAACGGCGGCCCTTCCGCAGTCCTGGCCGTCGATAACAACGACAACGGTTCCCCCAACGGCGCCGTCTACAAAGGTGCGACCACGGCCGATCTCAATGGCCACAAATTCCTCTACGTCACCAATTTCCGTGCCGCCCGCGTCGAAGTCTACGACACCAATTTCCACCGTGTGCAATTGCCCCCCGAAGCTTTTGATCCCGGCGGCGATGGCGACTACGATGCCGATGACCGCTCAGGTGCCGAGCACATTCCCCACGGTTTCGCACCCTTCAACATTCAGAATATCGGTGGAAGTCTCTTTGTCACTTATGCCAAGCAGGATGCTGCACGCCACGATGATGTCGCCGGCGAAGGCAACGGCTATGTCGAAATTTTCACCCCCGCCGGGCATCACATCGGCCATCTCGAACATGGTTCCTGGCTCAACTCTCCCTGGGGAGTCGTCTGGACACCCCGCGACTTCGGCGTTTTCAGCAACAGTATTCTCGTCGGCAACTTCGGAAGCGGCTGGGTCGCTGCCTTTAATGGCTTCACCCACAAGTTCATCGGCTTCGTCAAAAATCCCGATGACTCCCTCCTGACCATTGACGGCCTTTGGTCGCTTACCTTCGGCAACGGAGCCAGCGCCGGCCCTTCTACCACCCTGTATTTCTCAGCAGGCCCGGATGGTGAAACCCACGGCCTCTTCGGCACTCTCACTCCCGTAGCCACCGAACAAGACGGCTCCGTAGAGTAATCTGCCCTCTACTTCGCAATTTTCCCGCTCACAAACAAACGCATATCCACAAACAAAAACGACGGCAGGGAACATTTCCATTCCCTACCGCCGTTGTATTAGGGTGCCCCACTCTCGCCTTTTGAGGGTGGGGCTTTTTCCTTTTTCCTTTTTCCTTTTTCCTTTTTCCTTCCTTCCTTCTCTGCGCCTTCAGCGCCTCTGCCTTAGCCTCCCTCTTTCTTTCTCAGTGACCTCTCTGTTCCGCCTCTGTGCCCTCAGTGATAAATCGACCCGATCCTTCCACTCGGCCTCCACTTTTCCACCCAACACTCTCCGTTACCTCCGTTCTCCTCTGTGCCCTCTGTGGTAATCCTTTCTCTTCTCTTCTCTCTCTCTTCTCTTTTCTCTCTTTCTTTCTCTGTGCCCTCGCACTTCCGATCTCCGTGACCTCTGTGATAAATCCCCCTCTAAACCTGTCCGACATGTCCCCGCACACCAAAACTGTCATCCTGAACCCGCGCTTTCCGCGGGTGAAGGATCTCATCCGCTCCCTCATCTTCGGCAATCTGCATTTGAACGATCCCTTGTAAAAAAGATGATAAGCTCCCATCAAATGGGCGCCATAAAGCGAAAGCCGAGAAATATTCTTTACCGGATGCTGTCTTCTTTTGTTCTGTTTTTGGTAACAATCCAGCCTGTTATGCCCTCTCAACACTCACCAGACGCGTTGAAGCCAGTTTGGTTCTGGTCTGGAGATTGCTCTCAACCAACGGTTATTGGACTTCAGGTGCTACTCGATGGAAAAACAATCTTTCGATCACATTTTCACGCCTGTCAGATGAATCGGGCTGATGCGATCACCGAACGGGGCCAGAAAACCAAGGCATCCTTTCACTTTTCTGGCGGTCACGCTTTTCAAGGCAGCTATCACACAACTACATCCGAGACAGTCGAAGGCACAATATGGCAAGCCGGTGCCGATCCAGAGGACATCTTGCTTGGAGTCTCTTTTGCAGCCCACGGCCAAGTTTTGCTAAACACGATTCACATTACTCAGCCCGGTAAATCCACCGCCTCAGAAATCGATCCTGGCCTCATAATTAAAACGTACCCCATAAAATAAACTTTGACTGGGGCAAATCTATCCCGCCCCTCCCGTCCTGACCCCCATCACCGCTTTCCCCACCACCCGCGCCGCTCGCGGCAGCTTCACCAGAAACGTCGTCCCGCCGCCGACGTCTCCTCCACCATCACCAACCCTCCATGATCGTGTATCACCTTATTCACAATCGCGAGCCCCAATCCCGTCCCGTTCGCCTTCCCAAAACTAATAAACGGATCAAACAACGTGCTCTGTATCGGCCCCGGTATTCCCGGCCCAAAATCCTTCACCCGTATCTCAAACATCCCATCCAGCGACTGCACATCAATCTGTATGTCGCTCTGCGATTGCGCCGAAGCCTCGCACGCATTCAGCACCAAATTAAAGAACGCCCGCTCAATCTTCGGTGGATCAAACGTCCCGGTCATGTCACCCGACGTCTGAACGGTAATCGCGCGTATTCTCATCTCCGCCCGCGCCCGCACCGCATCCACCGCATGGCGTATCGTTTGATCCAGCACCGCAGGCCTCGGCGTTATCGATCCCTCTTCCCGCGACAATTCCCTAAGCGAATCCAGCAGATCCGTCATCTGCTCCGACGCGGTCTTGATCTCATCATAAATTTCGTCGCGGTTCAGCTTCAGCTTTTCCGCCTCATACAGAAATTCTGCGTTGGCCACCACCGCCGCCAGATAATGTCTTAAATCATGCGAAATCGAACTGGCCGCTCGCCCAAACGCCGCGATCCGCTCCGTCGCAAATCGACGCTGTTCGGAAAGCAGCAGTTCCCCGCGCATCTTGGAAAACGTTTCGCCTAGTTCCGCCACCTCATTACTCCCTCGCGGAGTAATCGTGTACGCGTAATCGCCTTTCGCCAGCGCTCGCACGCCCGCCACCAGTTCATCCAGGGGATGCGTAATTGTCCTCGACACAAAGCTCAGAATCAGCGCGGCGATCACCAATGCCGAAATCCCCAGCATCACAATCGTTCGATTCAATCGCTTCAGAAACGCATTCGCGGGCTGCAGCGACATCAGCACATAGCATTTCACATTGGCAGGCTCGCCCTGATGCAGCAGCACGATCGCCGACTGGTAAGGCTCCGCTCCCAACTGCAACTCGCGCGAACCGCTCCCCACATCCCAACCCCGCCGTATTTCCCTCTGCAGTTCTTTTTCTTCCGCAGCAGAAAGTGTTGTCGCAATAATCTTGTCGTCCGTCGCCAGCGCAATCTGGCTCCCCGACGCCAGCGCCAGTTGTGCCGCTACATCCGAGTCGATCTGATACCCGACCGCGATGATCCCGACTTGCCGTTGATCCTTTTCGCTCCCCGCCAGGATCGTTCGCAGAAATACTCTGTAAAGCTGTCCGTTTCCATACCACCACGCCGCATCTTCGCCATGTTCGATTGATTTCTTCAGATCAGCTTCGGCAAGCTGCGCATCCCACCCCGGCTTCGATACATGAAATCCGTACACCTGTCCGTCGGGTCCCGCCAACACAAACAACTGACTCCCCGCCAGCTTCCAGAACGGTTCCGAAGCATCTTGAATTGTCGGTGCATGTTCCAGCGGCATCATGGCCTTCAGCGTTGGCAATTCTGCCAGCAGCGCCGCCGTCCGTGATAATTGCAGCTCGCGTTCCTGCTGCACATTCTCAAACGCGTGCAGTGAGGCCTCCGTACTTTGCCTCACTCCCTCTGCAATTTCCGCCCGCACCGTGTGCCGCACAATCAGCAGCAGCGCTCCCAGAAGCGTGCTGATGATCAGAAGTGTCGCTACCACAAGCTGTGTGCGGAGTCGCAGGCGCGCCATGAATCCCCTGGCTGACGTTCTTATTTTTCCGAAGCGACCCTGGGATCGCCGGGCATGAATTTATATCCGGATCCATGCATGGTTAGAAAGTATCGCGGATTGGCCGGGTCGGGCTCAAGTTTTTGCCGCAGCCTCAGCACGTGATTGTCCACCGTGCGCGTGGTGGGATAGTTCTCGTATCCCCAGACCTCATTCAACAATTCCTCTCGCGAAATCACTCGAGAAGGAGAATTCGCAAAATATTTCAGCAGTTTGAATTCCTGCGCCGTAAAACTCAGCGTAATCGCGCCACGCATCGCCACCAGGCTCGTGAAATCGATTCGCACTTCGTCGAACGCCAGAATCTCGTGTTGTATCCCCGGATTTGCCGCCGCGACCGCCGCCGCAGCCTCCGTCAATTGCCCGCTTCGCCGCATCGCCCGCCGCACCCGCGCCAACAATTCTTTCGGGCTGAACGGCTTCGTCACATAATCGTCTGCGCCCAGTTCCAGCAGCAGTACCTTATCTTCCACTTCGTTATTCGCGCTCAGCACCACCACCGGAACCGAAGCCGCGTGCGCCTTGAACGCCCTGCAAACTTCTTTCCCCGGCATCCGCGGCAGTTTCAAATCCAGTACCACCACGCTTGGCACTTGCTTCCGAAAACTTTCCAGCCCGGCCACACCATCCGCCGCGATCTGCACCCGCAGACCATCCGCTTCAAACAATCGCTGCAGCGTTCGCTGCATCGGCCGGCTGTCTTCTACCACCAGAACAGTATCCACACGAATCCTTTGGACAGGCATCGGCCCCCTGGTCAACGCTCCCCACGGAGCCGGCCTTGTTTCGATTATACAACCGCCCTGCTGCGGCAAACCTGATTCCTTTGCGCGCAACAGGGCGCTCTGTGTGCTCATTTTCTTAGTGCAACACGTTTAGCGTATTCGTTGCATCGTCTACAAAAATCACTCCGCGGCTGGCATCCACCACCAATCCAAACAGCGCCCCTGCCCCTGCAGGTGAACCGGAATTGTCTAATAGTGTCTTTGCAATCTGCTTCCCATACTGCGTGATCTCCGTAATGTACCCATCTCCACCATTCACCGTCAGTATGTGTCCGCCTTCGCTCACCACCACTCCCAGCGGTGCATTCAGGCTGCCGCCGCTTGACACCGTATCCCCAGTCCCATCCGAATGCTCGCGCGTGATCGCTCGCGGAATCGACGTGATCCGGTTGTTCAGCGTATCTGCCACGTACAACACCGGCTCTCCATCTCTTCCCCATTCCGTGCGGCAGTCACCTAGATCCCCCGGACTGCAATTCGTTGGACTCAGCGCCACTCCCGTCGGCCCAATCACCAGCGCCGCTGGATCTGTCCGTTCCGCGAACCCGGAACCAATCACCGTCATCGATTCGATCCACGGCATCGTTTTCTCGGACACGCCCAGATTAATCCTCACCACTGTGCCTTGATTCACAACCGATCCATTCGCCGCCACCGTGCCATTCAACACATTCGTCACAAACAACCACGCTTCGTTTTCTCCATCAATCGAAGTCATATCCCACGGCCCGTTAATCAGCGAACCGAAAAATGTCTCCACCGGGTTGCCGTTGCTGTCCAGAACAATCAAGCATCCCGCTTGCGCGGTTGCTGCCGTCCCGTCGGTCGTCGGCAAACTGCCCACGATCACCCATCCAGAACGCAGCACCGCCAACGCAGTCGTCAACCCAACTCCGCCCGGGCATGCGCCCGGCAATGTCGCGGCATTAATTTCCGCGAACTGGCTCACCGCTCCGTCCGGCGCCACATCCACAATCGTCGTGCCCGTGCCCTGCAAATTTGCCGAGCTGTTGAAATTGCTCACCAGAATGTGTCCCTGCGTCAGCTTTCCGGTGGTCCGCTGCACTTCAGCCACACCATAGGGATTTACATCCCCATTCGCAGGTACTGTCGACGCGATCGTGCTCACCGTATGCAGATTTTTCAGCACATTGTCATCGTCTCCTGCGACTGCCCGGGAACTTGTAATTGAAACGGCAAACAGCACCAGTAGGATTGCGGGTAGGGCGCGCACTTCTCTTCGCATCGGAATCTCCTTTTTGCTTCCGCCTTCATCGTCTACCTTTTTGCCAGCATGCTAGAACATGCCTGTGGCGCGATGTTTGGCTGAAATGGCTCGCAAGCCGGGAACTCCTCTGCACTTCTGGGGGGTGAAGTACCGCGTCAGTTGCCAGCTTACCTTCAGAAAGGTAGATAACTCGCCGCTGAGCCTTGTCAGCGCGATGTCCCAAAATTGTAAACAGTCCGTAAATTCGCTTAACTTTTTGATTTACCCGGAAGGATCAACCACATCCACCAGTCACTAATCACTAGTCACTAATCACCAGTCACCCTAGTATTCCGTCTGCGGCGGCGGCACATAATCCAACCCATACTTATTCTTGTGCGCCAGCGTGAAATTTGGATTCTCCTGAATCCGAATCGTTCCCAGGCTCCGGCTTGCATCCGTAATCGTCACAACCTTGCTCAATTTCTTCAGGTATTCCGGCGCGGCTCGCTCGAACCACACATTCACCTGATACCGCCCATTCGGCACATCCCGAATATGTAAATTCCCGCTTCGATCCGTCAGCCCAAAATAGGGAGTATCCACCGACAACACCACCGCGCTCATTTCCGCGTGTATATTGCAGAACAGAAAACTCACTCCCGCCCTATCAAACAGCACCGTACGCGTCGTTCCCGCTTCGTATAGCCCCAGATCAAAACGTTTCCCATCAAACAACGAGAAAATATTGTGGAAGAACGGATCCTTGTTCGGAAATTCCACCCGCGTCCCGACCGGCACGATCAATACATGCGGCTCAAATGTCTTATGCCGTTGCACCAACTGCGGTGTTTTTTCAGCTGCCGCATTCTTCACCGGATCACCATCCGCTCGATCCACCGGCGTCAGCCATACCGCCACATTCGATGCGTCCAAAGGCTGCTCTTTCGCTCCCGCAGCCTTTGCATTGGTTGTCTCCGAACGTACAATCACCACATTCGCAGAGACGCCACCCTCCTGCGCTCGGCACTCCATCGCTCCCAGCATCGCCAGCAGCAACACGCTCCACTCTACTTTTCTGTTTCTCAGTCTCATCCCATCGCACACTTCAAAACAGGTAGCCCACGCTGATACCGATCTGATTCGCTGCATCCGGATTGCTGTCCAAGGTATACGTTTGCAGCCGCCGGTACTCCACCGAAAACAGCACATCCGATCGTGCCCGGTAAATGAAGTTCACAAACGGACTCATGTTCCTCGAAATCGAGTAGCCATAATAATACGCACTGGCTGGGAAAGCTCGCAGTTCGCTGGCGAACGGATTGTCCTGCCCATACGCAAAATTAATTTCAAAATTCGTTCTCGGCTTGAACTTCAACTGCACCCATCCGCCAATCGAATCCAGCCCATGAATCCCAGTCGTTGGATCGGTAACGTTTCCCGCGAACAGCACGCTCTGCCCAACTCCTCCGCCTAATCCCCCGACTCCTCTTCCGCGATAAAATTCTCCGCCAAAATCAAAATAACTCCCCAGCGGAATCGATACATCCGAAGTCACCGCCCATCCATCTATACTCCGTCCCGAGCCCCAGTTTTGTCGCCCGTAATATCCACCAACCCCAAGCACCAATTCCCTTCCAAATGCCTTGTGGCCCCACGCAATTCGCGCGGCGTACGCCGGCTGACCCGACTGCTCGCCGACCGTTGGATAGCGATAAGCGCTCGTCGGCTCATCTCCTGTGAGTGAATCCAGGATGCCCGCTTGCACCAGCAAGTGCGACTCTTCCGTCAAAGGAATGCGGTGCTCCACGCGGATCTGTGGCGTCCAACTCCACAAATTTCCGCTGTACGAAAGCGCCGGGATCGCCAGTGAAGTCAGCGTCGTGGGCGTGAGCGGCGCAAAGAACAACGAATCTTGTCCGCCCACTATCGCTGTATTCTCCCAATCGAATCGCACTGTGCCGGTCCGCAGCCGCATAATTCCAAACGCCTCGCCGTTCGGCAAGTACGGAAATCCTCCCGCAAAATCAAATCGAATATTCGCGCTCGTCCGCGCTCCCGCGATGTCCGGTCCGAACGCCTCCAGCCCGATTTGTGATTGCCGCAGCGACCCCGAAAACGCCCCAGACGTTCCAGGCGTGTCCGGCGGCGTCGCAATTTGGGGAAAATCCAAATTGTCTACTGCCCCGCGCGTTATCTCCGCGTTCGCCAGCACGATCCCCGACAGCCGCACGCGGTACTTCGATCCACTCTCCACCTTCGTTTGGCTTTGCTCCAGAATCTTGTCATTCATCAACTCCTGGTCGTCTTCCAGTTTCGAAATGCGACTATCGACGCTTTTCCCCGCCCCCTGTCCGTTTTGTTTCTGCGCCGAAACCGACGACGACACCACTGCATTGGGCTGGACCGAATTCATCGCATAAGCATCGCTCCCCCCGCCGCTCCTCTCCGCCAGTAACTGCTCTTTTGTCCGGTTCAACTCGGCGCGAAGCTCTTCCGACTGCCGTTTCGCCTCCTCCTGCGTCATGCGCATCTCGTTCATTTGCGAGTTCAGCGTCTGCACTTGCGACTGCAGTTGCAGCACCACATTCGTCAGCGTTTTCAAGTCCGTCGGCGAATCTGCCCCGTCCTGCGCATGCGCACCCTGACTTCTACCCACCCCGGGTGAAACCAACAGCAGGCTAGCAGTTGCAACGGCTTTAAGAATGAGTTGGCAACGCAGGCTTTTATGCATTTTCGACCTCTCCGACTTTTCTTCTGAACTTTGGTTTCCCGCTCTCACCATTCGTGATGCACTTTTGGCCCATCCGAGAACTTTTGCTTTTCCCTATGATGCCGAAATTCCCACAAGCGCTACTCCACCCTCGGCTGTGCCCCAGCCTCTCTCTTCTCAGTGCCCTCTGTGTTCCTGCCTCTGTGACCTCTGTGGTAATCCTTTCTCTTTCTTCTGCCTTTTCTCCAGTCTCTCCTTCCCGTACCTCTGTAAAATGTCAAACGCATTGTCTCCACCCCGCAGTCATCGTACGATGTGTCACCCAATCTGTTACTTCAATCAGTCGCTCCCGGAGCGCACCCGATGCCTTCTCCATCCCTCCTACGTCGTGCCTTCCTCGCCTTGCTCGCGCTGGCATTCCTCGTTCTGGCCCTCCTCCTCCTCTCCAATTTCCGCGGCTACCGATCCCGCCTCATCGCCCGTCTCTGGCGCACCACCAACTACCCGGTTGTCGTCGCGCCTCCCCCCAATTTCCAGCCTCACGTTCCTCCCGGCTTCAAAGTCTCCGTTCTCGCTGCGGGTTTCCAGCGACCCAGATGGCTGGCCGTCTCTCCCAACGGCGATATCTTCGTCGCCGATTCCGCCGCCGGAGCAGTCGATGTTCTCCGCATTTCTCCAATCCCCGGTGAACCCGTTTCCCGCAAAATCTTTGCCGATCACCTGAATCTTCCGTTTGGCATCGCCTTCCACGACGATTACGTTTACATCGCTAACACCAACCAAGTTCTCCGCTTCCGCTACGATCCGAAAACTTCCGCAAAACTCGGCGACGCCGAGCCCATCCTCTCCCTCCCCGGCCTGGGCTATAACCAGCATTGGACTCGCTCCCTGGCTTTCACTCCCGATGGCCTTCACCTTTTTATTTCTGTTGGCTCCAGCAGCAATCTCTCGATCGAGTCCGATCCTCGCCGCGCCGCCATCCTGATCGCCGATCCTGACGGCAAGAACATGCATATATATGCAAGCGGCCTCCGCAACGCCGTCGGCATCGCCTGCAATCCTCAATCCGGCGATCTTTGGGCCGCCGTCAACGAGCGCGACGACATCAGCGATGACCTGCCCCCCGATTTCTTCACTCACATCATTCCCGGCGGCTTTTATGGCTATCCCTATTCCTACATCGGGCAACACGTCGATAATCGCGTCGCCTCACGACCCGACATGGTCGCAAAAACCATCACGCCCGACCTTCTTCTCGGCGCTCATGTCGCTCCTCTTCAATTTGTTTTTTATGAAGGCGCGCAATTCCCCACAACCTATTCCCACGGCGCCTTCATTGCCGAACACGGTTCCTGGAATCGCTCCATTCGCAGCGGCTACCAGGTCGTCTTCATTCCGTTCAAGAATGGCGTCCCTTCCGGTGAACCTGAACCCTTCTTCTCTGGATTTGTTCCCGATCCCGCCCGCAAGGAAGTCTACGGACGCATGGTCGGCATAGCAGTCGCTTCCGATGGCTCTCTGCTCATCTCGGACGATGCCCAAAATCTAATCTGGAGAGTTTCCTACGATCCAACGTCCGCGCCGCCGCACCCAACAGCATCCGCGCACGAGTAGAAGTGCACTCTTTATTCCCCACCACAAAACTGTCATCCTGAACCCGCGATCCATGCGGGTGAAGGATCTCAACCGCTCCCCCTCCGCCGTCCTGTCCCCAATCCACAAATCTGTCATTCTGCCTGTCCTGAGCCCCGAGGGTAGCGAACGCCCGCGCCTTTCGCACACCGCAGCCAAAGGATCCCTCTTCCTCTCCGGATGCCTCGGCTCTTCTCTGTGTCCTCTGCGTTCCTATCTCTGCGACCTCTGTGATAAATCCCGCGTCCACCTTTGCAATCTCCGCAACTAACCAACGACTCTGTCATCCTGAGCGAAGGTCCGCACACCGCAGCCAAAGAATCCCTCTTCCTCCGGGAATTCCCCTGCCATCCATAAACACCATATTTTCTTGTGAAACTCTCGAAGAGGACGCCACCAGCAGATACTCTACCAACTCACTTCACCTACCACTTACGAACTTACCGGATATCCGTGCCCCAGCACGACCTCGACCGCTTCTCCGCGGCTTCCGGCATCCACCTGCTTCAATATCCTGTGAATATGATTTCGAATCGTAAACTCAGATAGATTCAACCGCGCGGCAATCTCTTTATTCGTCAGGCCTTTCGCCACCAGCACCATCAATTGTTGTTGCCGCAATGTCAGTTCCGGCCGCTCTGTAATTCCCTTCGTTTTTTCCTTCTTGGCTAGCCGCGCTATATATTCGAATAACGTCAGGCACAACTTTCCCGGGCACACCGCCTCCCCGCGAAATGTAGCTCTCACGGCCGCCAGCACTTCCGTGGTCGACGCATCCTTCAACAAATACCCGCGCACTCCTGCCTGCACGGCCGCTATAAACTCTCTGCTCTCCCCGCTCATCCCTATCAATAGCGGCTTGGCAATCGCCTTGTCAGCCGACTTCTCACTGCTGCCCCAATTCGCTGGCATCCACCGCGCGTCAAAAAAATCATACGCCACTACATCGCATTTTAATTCTTTCAAATCTTCCGGCGAGATGTCCGCTTGCCCTCCGCAGCCCACTACATTCAAATCGGCACGCTTCCGCATCAACCGGTCCAGGGCTTCACGCAATAATCGGTTCTCGATCAGTAGGTAGACTTGTACGGGGGTACATCTGGCCTACTTCACTCACAACATCTTCCTTCCCGAGCACTCTGGGAGGGGTTCAAGTGCGCCGCGGGGACTCATCGCAACTTTTATTTTGACCCGCCGTTTCGCTCCTTCAATCGGGTCCTTGCTGTAATGCCGTTAAACTAACGGTACGTTCCTCAAATGTCAAGTAATATGTGTACTATCAAGATAGGTAATTCCGCCTATCTCTAAAATCGCTTGTTCGCACTAACCCGACTGTTCCACTTTCTACTCGCTGCATTCCTCTTTTTTTCATCCGGTCATAATGGTACAAATCCTCCGGAATATTTTTTCCTTTGTACCTATCGACATTGGTACTCTACCAACCGTTTCACTCGCTCTCCTTCTCCCCCCGCTTGGGTACCTATCCCAGTAGCTATTTGATTCTGTTCGGAATCCACTTCCGCCACCATACTGACCACGTAAATTTTAGATGGAGGGTCTCCGCATGGTCGAAAAGCAGATCCGAGTTCTTGTGGCCAATCATCCTCGCCTCATGCGCGAACTAATGGTCACCACTTTTGCCGATCAGCCCGACATCGAAATCGTCGGTGAAGTCGCCGAAGAAGCCGACATTCCCGATATTGTTGATCGTGCTAACCCAGACTTCCTCGTCATTTCCCAGGAACGCCTCGGCAAGCGCCCCGCTATTTGCGATGTAGTACTTCAGCGCCATCCCGCCTTGAAAATTATCGCCGTCGCTTCCGAGCACAATTATTCCGTTCACTACTGGGCTTCCTTCAATATTCATTCGCGTCCCGTTGAGCCTTCCGAACAAGGCATCCTCAGTGTCCTTCGCAATAATTCGGACAGACTCGGGAGCCCCACTCCATGATCAGCTCTTTCTCCTATCGCAGCCGTCCGCGCATTCATCTCTGGCTCTCGCCGGCAGTCTCGGCCCTTTTCCTGTTTATTGCCGTCCTCTCCAGCTCCGCCCAGCAATCGGACCCCCTCTATAACATTCGCCGTCAGGATGCCGACCCGGCTCTAACCTCTCGTCAGCCCGCACCCTCAGATTTGACCAAGGACAATTTGGCCCGTGTCGCGGCTTCCCCCGAATCCATCAAGGAACTGCTCGCCATCCTTCCCGGTGTTTCTGTCGAACTTAAGCGCTGGATCGCCAAGGAAGCTACCGACAACGGCCAGATCGTCGAAGATTCTGCCCTTGCCGATCAAGCCATTCAAGATCGCATCGACCACGACATCGAATTTCGCGCCGTCGCCACTCGCCTGTTGCAGCGCTACGGCTACTTGCTCCCCAAGATCAATCCCGACTCCGAACTCGGCAAGCAACAGGAACTGCTCCTGAGAGAACACACCCGCCGGCTGGTCCAGATCGAATCTCAGGAAGATGCCGATTCCCTCAGTCCGCGCAAATACAGCAATGAAGATCGGGACATGCGCACCTCTTACGACCGCAACTGCGATCCGCGCAAGGACTCAAACTGCAACAATTCTTCTCAGCGACCATCCCGCACCAGAGCCCCCATCAATCCCGACGCTCCCTCCAATGAACCGAACGAGCCCTCTTCTCCTCGCCAACAGTTGCAGCCCAATTCCAGCCCAACTCTTCAGGGCGGCATGCTCCGTGATGACTCCCTTCTCCAACCCGTGAGCGACCGCGAACTGGATCAGCTCACTGCCAGCGAAGTGCTTCCGGGCGTCAATCCTTCTCCTTCTTCTTCCGTGCAGGCCCCTCTTGGTCGTTCTTCCGCTCCTCCTCGCGATACGCGCTCTTCAACTGCCCCCCAGCCTTATTCCAATGATTCGTCCGCCGAAAACCGCAACGGCGTCTACGACAAACGCTCCACCCGCAGCGATCAGTACAGCAACGAAGAATCTTTTTCCTCCATCGACAGGAACGCCCCGCCCGTCCGCATGGTTCACCAGCCCAATCCCTACTCCGACATTCCCTCCCTTTACGACATGTACGTGCAAGCCTCTCCCCGCGAAAAGGAGCACGAGCGCTTCGGTCTGAAAATTTTTCAGAACAATACTCTTGAGCCAGACGCTATCCCCATGGATTTGCCCGTTGGCCCGGACTACGTCGTCGGCCCCGGCGATGGCCTCGCCATTGACCTCTGGGGTGGCGTCTCCCAGCGCATGTTCCGCATCGTTGACCGTGAAGGCCGCATCGCTCTTCCCGAAGCCGGCCCTCTTCTCGTCAGCGGCCGCACTATGGGCGATGTGCAGCAGACCGTCCAGCAACTCATGCGCACCCAGTTCCGCGATGTATCCGTCGATGTCTCTCTCTCCCGCCTCAGAACCGTTCGCGTTTATGTCGTCGGTGAAGTCTCGGAACCCGGCGCCTATGACATCAGTTCCCTGTCCACTCCCCTCAATGCTCTCTTTGCCGCGGGTGGCGTCACTCCCCGCGGTTCTCTCCGCTCGCTGCAACATTTCCGCGGCAAGCAACTCATCGAAACGGTCGATGCCTACGACTTACTTCTTCACGGCGTTCGCTCGGACATGGCTCGCATCGAAAATGGCGACACCCTCATGGTTCCCCCTGTCGGTCCTCAAGTCACCATCGAGGGCATGGTTCGGCGCCCCGCCATCTATGAACTTCGCACTGAAAATTCTCTCGAAGATGCTCTCGAACTTGCCGGAGGCATTTTGCCCGCTGCCGCTTTGCAGCACGTCGAAGTGCAGCGCCTCGAAGCCCATCAGAAGCGCACCATGCTCTCTCTCGACCTTACTCCCGGTGAAGACGCCGCCTCTGCGGCTAAGCAATTAGCCGCTTTCCACATTCAGGACGGCGACCAGATCCACATCTTCCCCATCGCTCCCTACAACGGCGACGCCATCTATCTCGAAGGCCATGTCGTCCGCCCGGGCCGCTATTCCTTTCAGGATGGCATGAAGCTCACCGATCTGCTCAAGTCCTATTCCGATTTGCTTCCCGAGCCCGCACCTCACTACGCCGAAATCGTTCGCCTGAATGCTCCGGACTTTCATCCCAGTGTCGAAAGTTTTGATTTGGCCGCCGCTCTCGCTAATCCTTCTTCCGCTCCCAAGCTCCAGCAACTCGACACCGTGCGCATCTTCAGCCGCTACGATTTTGAGCCGGCTCCCTCCGTCTGGGTTGGCGGCGACGTTCGCGTTCCCGGCAAATATCGCACCTCCGGCCAGGCCCGCTTTCGCGATGCCGTTTATCTAGCGGGCGGCCTTTCTCCTGACGCCTCCCTCGATTCGGCTCAGCTCTTCCGCACTCTTCCTGACGGCA
Organism: Candidatus Acidiferrales bacterium; assembly: GCA_963837885.1. Taxonomy (GTDB): domain Bacteria; phylum Acidobacteriota; class Terriglobia; order Acidiferrales; family UBA7541; genus Acidiferrum. The sequence continues at coordinate 103,883 of CAWIPD010000012.1, forward strand.
CCATGAAGATTCTTAGCGTCAATCTCGCTCAGGCCCTCTCGGGCAATCCCATCGATAATCTCTTGATCCAGCCCTGGGATCGCATTCTGATTCATCGCAACCTTGCCACCGTCGATCCACCCACTGTTTACATCAAAGGCGAAGTCGCCAAACCCGGTCGCTATCCGCTCACCGGTAACATGCACATTGAAGATCTAATCAACGTGGGCGGCGGTCTTAAGCGTTCTGCCGACCCCGTCAAAGCCGATCTCACTCGTTATGCCGAGGGCGACACCCAGCACACTCTCACCCAAAGCTATCCCGTCGATCTTTCTTCCGTCATGGACGGCAAAACCGACGCCAACCTTCCTCTCAAGGACGGCGACGTTCTTACCATTCGCCAGACTCCCGGTTGGAATGATGTCGGCGCCTCCGTCACCATCCAGGGCGAAGTCGTTCATCCCGGCTCCTACGGAATCCGCCCGGGCGAGACGCTCAGCTCCGTCCTTCAACGCGCCGGTGGTTTCGGTCCACAAGCTTACCCGTATGGCGCCGTTCTTAGCCGCAAGGACGTTAAAGATATCGAATTCCGCGAACATATGAATCTCGTCGAGCGCCTCAAGTCCGCCCAAGTGCGCTTGAAAGAACTTCCTGAAAACGACAGCGACCAGAAAAATGCCAAGCTCAATGCCATCGCCCAAACCGACGCCGCACTCGCTCAACTTCAGGCCAACCTGCCTATCGGTCGTGTCGTCATCCACATTCGTCCCGATCTCCACGAATGGCAAAACACCGCCGCTGACGTTCCTATGCGCAACGGCGACACTCTGGTCATCCCCAAGAAGGCCGATTACGTCATGGTTTCCGGCCAGGTCTTCAATGCCACCGCCATCAGTTATCAACCCGGCCGCAGTGCCCGTTGGTACCTCAGCCAGTCCGGCGGATTAACCCAGGTCGCCGATAAGAAAGCTGTTTTCGTTATCCGCGCCGATGGCTCCGTCATCTCTTCCAAAAATAATGGCGCTGGCTGGTTCTCCGGCGATCCGCTGGATGCAACTTTACGGGCAGGCGATTCCATTGTGGTCCCAGAAAAGGCTCCCAAGGTTGGCGGCCCCAACTGGACTACCGTTTTGCAGGCCAGTCAGATTGCCACTTCTATCGCTCTGGCCGTGGCTTATATCCACCCGTAACGGGAAAGTTTCTTGATGCACGTAAGGACGCTCATGCTGCTGGCAGGAATGATCACAACGATAGGGCTGGCCGGTTCCACGGCTTCTCTCGCGCAACAACCCGACGCGCCGCTGCCCCATGTCGATCCCGTGCATAACGTGGCTCGTCCCGTTCCATCTTCCTTCGCCTTCGACCCAGAGCCCACCTTTACTGCTCAACATTCTTGGAAACAGTTCCCCAAGGATCTGCTACTCGACCAAAAATCCATCTGGTTGAGTCCCACAAAACTTTCTTTCTCCGACACCCAATGGCTCTTTCCCATGGGCGGTATCGCTGCCGGACTTTTCGTCACCGACAGCCAGTGGAACGGTCATCTTTCTCATTCCCCCTCGACCATCAGCAGTTACAAGAATCTCTCCGACGCTGCCGTTGGCGCCCTCATCGGCGGTGCTGGCAGTATGTGGCTCTTCAGTCACGTCAATCATCGCGAGCACTGGCGCGAAACCGGCTGGCTCGCTGGTGAAGCTGCGCTCAACAGCCTGCTCGTCTCTGAATCCTTGAAATATGCTTTTGGCCGCGAGCGTCCCTATCAAGGCAATGGCAGCGGCTCTTTCTTTTCTGGCGGCACTTCCTTTCCTTCCGAACATGCTGCCGCCGCCTGGTCCGTCGCCGGCGTCGTTGCCCACGAATATCCCGGTATCCTCACCAAAATTATCGTCTATGGCCTCGCTGCAACCGTCGACTACTCTCGCGTCCACGGCCAGCAACACTTCCCCTCCGACGTTTTCGTCGGAAGCATTCTCGGCAATCTCGTCGCCCAGAATATTTATAGTCGCCACCATGATCCGCAACTTGGCGGTGATAATTGGAGCTCCCTCAGCTCCATCTTCAAACACGACGGCCACTTTGACGCCGCCAATCATGGCTCCCCTTACGTTCCTCTTGATAGCTGGGTTTATCCAGCCATCGATCGCCTCATCGCCGAAGGCTACATTCGTTCCGCCATCGTTGGTATGCGTCCTTGGACTCGTCAGGAATGTCAGCGTCTGCTTGGTGAAGTTTCTCCAGAACTCGGCATGAATTCCGCTGAATCCGAAGACGCCAGAGTCTATCGTGCTCTGCAAACCGAATTTCACGACGAGATCGAAGGCAAGGGCCAGGACGGCAGCGTGCAAGGCCGCGTGGAAACTGTCTACTCCCGCATCACGCAAATTTCCGGCACACCTCTTACCGACGGCTATCATTTCGGCCAGACCATCGCCAATGATTTCGGTCGGCCCTATCAGCAGGGCTTCAACACCGTCGACGGCTTCTCCACCTGGGCAACCTATGGACGTTGGGTCGCCTACTTCCGCGGCGAGTATCAGCACTCTCCTTCCGCACCTGCACTTTCCTCTAGCGCTCGAAATTACATTGAATATTTGGACGGCGCTGGTAATCCTCCTTCGGGTGATCCCATCCCGGCGATCAATCGCTTCCAGGTTCTCGACGCCTATGTCGGTCTCACTTTCTCCAACTGGATGTTTTCCTTTGGCCAGCAAAGTCTCTGGTGGGGCCAGAACAGCAGCGGTCCTTTAATCTTCACCGACAACGCCGTCCCCATCGCTATGTTTCACATTGACCGCGTCACTCCTTTCCATCTCCCCAGTTTCTTGAGTTTCCTGGGCCCGGTTCGCTTTCAGGCTTTCATGGGACAGCTCCAGGGTCAGTCGCTCATCTATTCCGTCAACACCGGCCTGATGGGTGAATACGGCATTTCCCTTGGTCGTCAACCGATGCTCAATGGTTTCCGTTTTAGTTTTAAGCCTACGGAAAATGTCGAAGTCAACGTTTCACCCACATTCATCTACAGTGGTGCCGATCTGCCTTTGAATTTCCATACTTTCTTTCGCAGCTTCACCTTCGCTAACGGCATCCCCGGCACATCAGCGGATCCTGCAGATCGCCGCTCCAGCGTTGATTTCGCTTGGCGGCTTCCGTGGCTGCGCGATTGGGTCACCTTTTACGGCGAAGCGTTCACCGAAGACGAACCTTCTCCACTCTACGATCCCGCCAAATCCGCTTATCAGGGCGGCCTTTACTTCCCGCGCCTTCCCAAGTTCCATAATCTCGATCTTCGTCTTGAAGGTGGTTCCAGCATTCCTTTCAACTGGCCTACCTGCAATGGCTGCTTTTACGACAACGGCCGCTACCGCAACGGCTACACCAATGACGGCAACCTGATCGGCAGCACTCTGGGCCGCGCTTCCAACGAATTTAGTGCCACCACCACTTACTGGTTCTCCAACCGCAGCTCCCTGCAATTCCAGTATCGACACCAGAAACTCAGTTCGTGGACATTTACAGGTGGGGGAACCATCAACGATGCTCAGACCAAACTCGATTATTGGTTTTCCGATGCCTTGGAATTCTCAGGCTCTCTGCAATACGAGAAATGGCTTATTCCGGTTATCACCCCTTCGGCCCAAACCAACGTAACCACTTCCTTGCAATTCACTTTTTGGCCTCACGCTTCCAAAGCAGTCCGCAACACTTTTGCTTGGGCAAACAAGGAGAACAACTAACTTCGTGTCCACTTCAGCCACAAAAACGCAGACCGAAGAACGTCCGTCACCCATGAACGGACACGGCACGGCGGACCTCGCCTCCTTGCAAGTCTCTTCTCCCGGCCCGACCCCTTATCTCCGCCTGTTTTGGGATAATCGCGGCTATTTTCGCCGTGCCGCTGCGTTCGGCTTGGTTCTCTTCACTCTCATCGCCTTCCTGATTCCCAAGCAATACACCGCCACCACTCAACTCATGCCTCCTGACTCGCAATCAAATTCGGCGATGTCCATGCTCGCTGCTATGGCCTCTAAGGGTGGCAACCTGGGTCTCGGTGTAGGCGATCTTCTCGGCGTAAAAAGTTCCGGCTCTCTCTTCATTGGCATCCTGCGCAGCCAGACCGCTCAAGAGCACCTCATCCAGCAATTCGATTTGCGCAAAGTTTATGGCACGAAGCTTCTTGCCGATGCCCGCCTCAAGCTGGATGAAAGCACCACCATCTTTGAAGATCGCAAGAGCGGCATCATCTCCATCAGTGTTACCGACCGTAGCCCGCAGCGCGCCCAGGCTCTCGCCACCGCCTATGTCGACGAACTCAACACTCTCGTTGCCAGCCTCTCCACTTCCGCCGCTCATCGCGAGCGCGTTTTCCTCGAAGGTCGTCTCCAGGTCGTCAAGCAGGACCTCGACGACGCTTCCAACCAACTCGCTCAGTTCTCCAGCAAGAACAGCACTCTCGACATTCAGCAGGAAGGCAAGGCCATGCTCGACGTTGCCTCCAATCTTGCCGGCCAACTGGTCGCCGCCGAAGCTCAACTCGAAGGCTTGCGTCAGATCTACACCGACAGCAATCCCCGCGTTCGTTCCTTGAACGCTCGCGTTGCCGAACTTCGTCGCACCCTTTCCAAAGTCGACGGCCACAGTGACAAATCCACCGGTGACCCTGCTCAGCCGATCAACTCTTCTCCTTCCTCCACTTCCGAAAGCGCCAAAGGTGACATGCCCTATCCTTCCATCCGCAATCTCCCGCTGCTCGGCGTCCATTACGCCGATTACTACCGCCGCTCCAAGATTCAGGAAACCGTTTACGAATTGCTCACTCAGCAATTTGAACTTGCCAAAATGGAAGAGGCCAAGGAAATTCCCAGCGTCAAGGTTCTCGATCCCGCCATCGTGCCCGAGAAAAAATCGTTTCCCCCTCGCTTGATCATTATGGCCTTGGGATTGCTCCTGACCTGCTCGCCACCGCTGTCTTCCTTCTTGGCCAGGCGCACTGGGCCCAGGTCGATCCTCAGGAGCCGCAAAAAATTCTTGCCAACGAAGTCCTGCACTCTATCAACGCAAAAATGCCTTGGGCGCCGCCAAACGGCTCGCCCACGCAAGCCTGGGCCAATCGCATATGGGTCCGCTTTGTAGAAAATGATTCAGTTTCGAACAGTGATCAGAAGAACGATCATCAATCGTAACGCCTTTTGTACGTGATGTTGTTGTAACTGGCTGTAAATAAATAGGTTACATGCAATTTGCCCCTGTGGCAGACGGGGCGAAGCTGTATCAGGAGTCTTGCTCCCTCATGGCTACCAACTCACTCCAGACCCTAACCGGCAACGTTTCGGACTCTTCGCAGCTCTGGCAGGCCGACGATTCTTTGCCCTCCTGGTACGTCGCCTACACTTCCGCCAATCACGAAAAAAAGGCTGCGCTTGAAATCAACCGTCGTGGCGTCGAAACTTTCTTCCGGTTTATCAATCCGTCCGGCGCTGGAGCGACCGTCGCGTCACCATCGAGAAGCCGCTCTTCCCCGGCTACGTTTTCGTGCGCCTCGCTCTCCACAATCGTCTCATCGTTCTCCAGGTTCCCGGCGTTTGCAAATTCGTCGGCTTCGGTGGACCGCCCGTCGCCCTCCCCGACGATCAGCTCAACATCCTTCGCTCCGGCCTCGACCAACTCCTCCGCGCCGAGCCTCATCCTTATCTCACCGTCGGCCGCCGCGTTCGCGTCCGTTCCGGACCCTTCACCGGACTCGAAGGCATCCTCCGCCGCCGCAAAAACCGCACCCGCCTGATCATCTCCCTCGATCTCATCCAACGCTCCATGTCCGTAGAACTAGAAGACTCCACGGTCGAACCACTATGACAACTCCCGTACTTATTCAACCGGAACCCGCGCACCACATGAAATCGATTTTCCGCGCGACTGCCATTCTCAGTAGCAGCTCTCTTGCCACCATCCTCTTCGCCGTGGCGACCGCAAAAATCATTTCCGTCCTTGTTGGTCCTGCAGGCTACGGCTACTTGGGTCTATTGCAGAGTCTTCTTGCAACCGGCGCACTGCTGTTTGGCATGGGCGTATCCACTGCTCTGGTCAAAGAGGGTGCTCTCTCCCTCTCCAGAGAGGATCATTCCGCCGTGCCAGTCTGCGCGAGGCTGCTCCTTCCTTCTCTCTTGGATCCTTGGCGCACTCGGCGCTCTTCTTTTCGTCCTTTTCCGCGCTCCCATCGGCGCGTGGATGCTCGGCCAGCCCCAACACACCCCGGCCGCTCTTTTTATTGGCGCCGCTCTGACTTTCACACTTTTGGCCGCAACCCTCACAAGTACCCTGAATGCCCACCACCGCATCAAGGAGTTAGCCAAAACAGCCGTCCTCACAAGCATTCTCAGCAATGTAGCCACAATTCTCTTGGTATGGAGGATGGGGGTGCGCGGCATTCTTCCAGCCGTCGTCTTCGCCGCAGCCGTCAGCCTATTTATCGTGCTCTATTTCGTCAGGAAGAATCTTCCGTCCGCGCGCGCAGTTCCAGCTCCGTCCCGCGCCGATCTCCTGAATTCCAGTCAAACCCTGCTCCGCTTTGGCGTCCCTTATATGGCCAGCCTCCTTGTCGGCACCGGGGTAAACCTCGTGTTGCCCTCGGTAATTCTTCACACTCTCGGGATCAACGCCGTTGGTTTCTATCGTGCCTCGGTTGCAATTTCTGTTGGCTACTTGGGCTTTATGCTGGCTGCTATGGCTCAAGACTACTACCCCAGAGTTTCCGCCATGGCGGATCGCCCCGATCAACTCGTCGATCTGGTCAATCAACAGCACCGCTTGATCATGCTGGTCGTCGCTCCCATTATCCTCGCGGCTCTGGCGATCACCCCCTTTTTCGTGCCCATCCTCTATTCCGCAAAGTTTTATCCCACCGTGGATATTCTTGAATGGCAGTTAATTGGAGATCTGTTCAAATTCTCCAGTTGGACTATGTCTTACGTAATCCTCGTCCGCTGCAGCACCGTGGTGTATTTCCTTACAGAATTGAGTGCTGGCGTTTTGCTGGCTACCACCAGCTATACTGGAATCCGCCTCTTCGGGCTTCCCGGCCTTGGCATGGCTTTTCTCCTCACCTATGTTTTCTACTACGCCATCGTTTCCGTGGTAGTTCGCCGCGAAATAAAACTGATTTGGACCTCCACAAACAAGGGCATGATGCTTGTTGCCACTGCCATGGCCCTCGTGATTCGCATTATCCCGTTCACCTCCATCGCCTCATTTCGCACCGCCATCGCCCTCTCTTTCGCCGCCATCGCCGCCATTATCAGTTTGCTCTTCATCCATCGGGACTTTACCGGGCGCAAATTCGTTCTCTGGGGCACCGGCCTGCCATGAGCTCACTCACTCTTCCCAACCCTGTCCACTCCGATTCGGAGGCTCGGGAGATCCTCGCCCAGAATTTTTCTATCTTCCGCTCTCTCCTCGATCAAACCAGATCCCTCTCCACGCGAAACAATCCAAACTCAACCGCCGCCCTCGCCCAGATTGCCGCGGACTTCGCTTGGAAAAATCCAATCGGCCAGCTTGCCTCTCCCGAACTCGACCAAATCTTCAGAAAAGTCGCGCTGAAGTCTCCGTCTTCCCCATCAAATACGTCCGTTCTTGCCTCTGCAACGCGCACTGGCCCCAATCGCATCTTGCACGTCTTGACGGAGGCCACCCGCTGGGCGGCCATACCCGGTTCGTCTGGCGTTGGATTCAGAACGATTCCAACCGAACTCATTCCGTCGCGTTCACTGGACAACGTGGCGCCAAAGTTCCCAATCAATTACAGGATGCGGTGAGCGCCGCCGGTGGCCTACTCTATTTCTTGGACGAACAACGCGGACGTCTGCTTCAACGCGCGAATCTCCTCCGCCAATTTGCCTCTCGTGCTGACATCGTCATTTTGCACACTCACCCCTACGATGTTCTACCGATTCTGGCTTTTTCCGGAGATCCGTCCCAGCCTCCCACCATTTATGTCAACCACGCCGATCACGTCTTCTCCATCGGACTTTCTACCACCGACATGGTCGCTCATATCCGCGAGTCTGGCCGCCTCCTATCACGCAACAGGCGCGGCATTCCTGAGCATCGGGGTGCAATCCTCCCGATCCCGCTCTATCCAACTCCTCGCACCCACTCTCGTGCACAAGCCAAGTCGAGCCTCGGGATCCCCCAGCAATCCGTCGTCCTGCTGTCGATTGCCCACGCTTCAAAATATCGCCCGATCAACGAATTTGAATTCTCCAGCGCCGTCATTCCCCTCCTCGCACGCTTTCCTCAAGCCTATCTACTTCTCGTTGGCCCGTCTTGCGACGCACAATGGCGCCCTGCGCTGGCACGTTTTCCAGAACGTATTAAATTGATGGGCAAGCAACAAAATACTTCTATTTACTATGAAGCTGCCGACATCTACCTGGACTCTTTTCCATTCGCTTCTCTCACTTCGCTCTTGGAAGCCGGCAGTTACGGCTCGCCATTGATCACCTTTTTCCCATACTCCGATACGGCCGGCGTTCTTGGTGCGGATGACCTGGCCCTCCGGGACTGCATGGTGCGCGCCACCACTCTGGACCAGTATCGTGCCCGGATCGCTGAGCTAGTCGAATCTTCCGCTAAACGCGAGGGCTTGGGGCAGCTCACCCGCGAGTGCGTTACCGATTGTCATTGCGGTTCTGGTTGGCTTCGTCACCTCGATCATCTATACGCCCAAACTTTAAATTCCAGAGCGCTTCCGGAAATTCCTACGGATATTCACTTTGGGCTTGCCGGCGAATTCGATGAATTATTGGTCCGCTTGCAGCAGGTCAGTGGCCTCTCCCGTGGCATTCACAGCATTTATGGCACGCACCTTAATCTTTTGCCCTTGGACCTGAAGCTCGAAAAGTGGCGCGGATCGAAAGGCCTGCGCAAACTATTTTTGGCGAGGGGCCTCGCATCGCAGTGGCTTTCTCCCCGTCTACGCCATGGTCTGCGTACTCTGGTCCACCGCTGATTCTTTCGGTGTCTCCGCACATCCTGCGCATGGATTTATGGTCAATTTGAATCATCCGATGTTTGGCTCTGTTAGGGATTCAGTTGTTCGGGTTGGAAGACATGTCATCGGGCGCCATGTTAGATCCAGGAAAACTGTTCGTGCCCTGCTCCAACACAAGTTTGGCTTAGAAATTGGCGGTCCAAGTTCCGTATTTGGTGACGCCGGGGCCTTGCCTCTTTATAAATTTCTCGGAGGTCTCGATAACTCTGTTTTCTCTCTCGAGACTATTTGGGAGGGAAAGCGCTCCGAGGGTTTAACCTTTTCTTTCCATTATCACAAAGCCAACGGTTTTAATTATATTCGTGATGCCACGGATTTGCTCGGAATCCCAAACCACCACTATGATTTCCTGCTCTCTTCTCACTGCCTCGAACATATTGCCAATCCCGTCAAAGCCCTCAAGGAATGGATACGCGTCCTAAAGCCAGGCGGCTACTTCCTCGTTCTGCTCCCCGATTATCGACGTACTTTTGACCATCGCCGCAAGCCAACTTCGGTTGAACACATGCTCCAGGACTACGTATTTGAAACTGATGAAACGGATTTAACTCATCTTCAGGAGATTCTCGCTTTGCACGACCTGTCCCTCGATCTCGCTGCCGGCACTAAAGATGAATTTCGTCAGCGATCTCTTCGCAACTTTGAAAATCGTTGCCTCCATCACCACGTCTTCGACGATGTCAACAGTCGGCTATTACTCGAGACTGTCGGACTCACAGTCCAATTTGTAGAACTTGCAAAACCGCACCACGTTGTCATTCTTGCCCACACCCAGCCGCCTTCGCCATCCGCCTCGCAAAGTTCCGAACTCGATCGAACGGCTTTACCACGATGAACTTACTGCTGCAATTCAATCTGTTTTTGCTGCTCCTGGTCGCCGTGTTCGACCCTTCAGATCAGGTCACTCATCTGAAAGTCCCCTTATTCGTTTGCCTGTGGTTCATCTTCTTCTTTGGTTTTTTTGTCTCCACCTCGACATCGCCGCCGCTTTCGAACTCTCTCTTGGCTTATATCCTCGTCTTTGCCGTCTTTTTGCCCCTTACTTCTATTCTCTGGTATTACCTCCGGGGCGAAAACATAGGTCAATACGATGGATTTCAATATCTCAAGAGCTTCTTATTTCTGACTCTGGCCTTCATCCTGGTAGTTCGCAAAATTGATGCCATGCGTCCCTTGAGCATCGTCCTCTCTATTCTCTCCGTCGTCATCATCACCATTGCCGTTCTCACTTATGACGATCCCGCCCTATCCCAACTCCTTGGGCCTATCGGTGATGCTACCGGCATGTTCATGATCGGCGACAGAACCTACGGCGGATTAACCTATACCTATGTTTATTTTCACTCCGCCCCGCTACTCGTGCTTTCACTCGCTTACTTTTCCTATCGCTCCCTGCAATCCAAATCCCTGTCGCGTTTCGGCTTCGGCTTCCTTTTAATTCTCAACTTCTTTGCCATGCTCTGCAGCGGTACTCGCAATGACATCATCTTCGGCATTCTCACTCCATTGCTTGTTCTCTTCTGGCACTCCGGCAAGCACCGCAGGCTCGCCCTCACTGTACTTTTTCTAGGGATTGTCGTCGTTCTTGGTTTCTTCAGCAGCGATATTATCGGCGCTATGTTCGACCCCGAAAATGAGTCTAACGCCATAAAATTGGCCCATCTCAAGGATTATTCTGTGCTCTTTAGTCAGACCAAGACTCTTCTCTTCGGTCAGGGCCTTGGCGCTTATTTTTACTCAACGGCCTTCGGCACCGCCACTTCCATCACGGAACTCACTTATCTGGAGTTCATTCGAAACTTCGGTTTATTTATCGCCGGCATCTACTACGCTTTGTTGGTGTATCCCCTGACCAGGCTGAGAGACCAAACCCTAACGTCCCATCACTATCTTCTCCTGGCCTTTATCTCTTACTTGTTTATGTGCGCTTCCAATCCTTTGCTGGTCTCTTCCACCGGCATGTTGGCCCTGGCTATCGTTCTTTCTGCGATCTTTCCGGCAAAAGCCCCCAGGCTCAACCAGGAAACTCACAATATTCTAGTTCCACAGCAAGTCGCATGATCGGCCACAGTCGTCGCTCTCGCTTCGAGGACTTCTTTATGTATCGCACCCGGACTCTCTTTTACCGAACATCCCGCGCCGATCACTCTTTCAGCCATTTCATTTCCGCTTTTCCTGTCTTGCCCCGAAACGCATCAACCGCCCCACGCGCTGTCGCGCGCAACTTTTTCCACCGGCCCGTGCTTTCCAGCGCAATCTTCAATGGAGCGTATCCCAAAAGGCTCGCCACCGTTTTCAGCGCCCACATTGGCTTCAGTCCCCAATACTCTTTTGCTACCAGCAGCCCATTTCGCGTCATGTAATACCTTCGCAATGGCGGCCGGTTCGTCAGTACCAGGGCCACCTTTCCTCCTCCATTGCCGATGTTTAACGCTGTTGCAGCCCCAAGTGCATGAATCATCAACGGCTCGTTTGCGATCAACACTTTGTACCCAAACTTTTTTAATCGCAGGCAATACTCGTGATCGATGTAATCAATAAAGAACTCGCTTCGAAACGGGCCCACCGCGGAGTAGGCTTCCAGCGACATCAGGCATCCCGATGTAATCACCGTTTCAGTTTCCGAGAACCTCGGACCATCCTTTTTATACGCCACGGGCGAAATGGCCAGATTCTCATCCTCATAGTTGCATCCGATCACCCCCACCCGCTCCGCCCGGGTTTGCGACTGCAGAATATTTAGTAATGATTCACTCAGATTTTCTTTTGCCCATGTATCTTGATCAAAGGTAATCGCCCATTTGTAACCCTGTTCCGCAGCAAGCTCCAGGCCTGCATTGAGCGCAAATCCAATGCCCACATTTTCCCGGTTCCTGATGATCTCGATCCCTGAAACCCCGGCCAGTTGGGATACCTCCGAGTTGCTCCCCGAATCGGTATTGTCGACGACCACGGTTTTTCCCACCTGGCGGCGAATGCACTCTAGGCGTTCTCTGAATCGTGAGTCCGGGAAATACGTAACCACTATGGCGCAAATTTCCGCGTTCCTCCGAACACCGGCAACTTCATCCCCGGCTTCTATTCTTGGCTTGCCGCTGCCTCGTTCCATTTCATTCAAGGTCCCAACGTCTCCTGTCCCGCTTCTCGAATTCGTTTGAGGATTCTTCATTTCTTTCATTCCAACTGCCAGCAAAACTCGACAACATCATGAACTCTATCGCAAGGACCGAAAAAATATCCGTCTGTATGGCTACTTACAATGGTTCGCGCTTCGTCGTCGAACAGATCACTTCCATCCTCTCTCAAATCAATAGTGGCGATGAATTGGTTATCGTTGATGATTGCTCCACAGACTCTACTCTAAATTTTATCCGTGCGTTCAGCGACACCAGAATCCGCCTTGCCCAAAACCCGACCAACCTCGGCGTTACTCGTAGCTTCGAGCGTGCCCTCCAACTCGCAAGCGGTTCTACCATCTTTCTCAGCGACCAGGATGATGTTTGGCACCCGGATCGAGTCAGACTCACCTGTGATGCCTTCGCTGCTGCCCCTGACGTAACTCTGCTAATGTGCGCTATCAGCTTCATCGGCGTTGACGGCCACGAACTATCACATTCTTCTAGCGCCTCCTCAACCTTTCGTGGGGGAATCCTGCCCACGCTAATAAAAAATTCATACCAGGGATGCGCGATGGCCTTTCGTCGTACTGTTCTGGAGGCCGCCTTGCCTTTTCCTCCCAATATCCCCATGCATGATTCCTGGATTGGCCTTGTCAATTCACTCGTCGGCCGCGCTCAATACTTGAACGCACTGCTTGTTTGTTATCGTCGTCATGAACTTAACGCAACTGGGATTCATCCCCTCTCCTTCTCGAAAAGAATATCTGGTCGCTGGGCGCTATTCTCAAATCTCCTCAAGCGCTCCCGTCTTTTGGCAACGCGTCGTGCCGCAGAGCATGCGGCACAAGACTCCGCCATTTCTGGAGTTTGACCTTAAGTTCCAAGTCCATTATGAGAATTCCAGTTCCAGGCTCACTCTCGTAACAGCCGATTCCATGTACGACCTGACCGCCTCCATCGTCGTCTTCAACAATCCTCTCGCTCAGCTTTCCGAAGCCATCTCCAGCTTCCTGAACACCGCTCTCCATGTCCATCTCTATATCATCGACAATTCCGCCGATTGCCATGCTCTCGCTGTCTGCGACCATCCCCGCATCACTTACATCTTCAACGGCCGCAACCTCGGCTTTGGCGCCGCTCACAATATTGCCCTGCGCTCCGCTATCACCCACGCCCCCTATCACGTCGTTCTTAATCCCGACGTCTATTTTGGCCCTGAAGTTTTACCGCAGCTCTTCCACTTCGCTACTTCCCATCCGGAAATTGGCCTGCTCATGCCCAAAGTTCTTCATCCCGACGGTTCCATTCAGCATCTCTGCAAGCTGCTCCCCACTCCCGCGGATCTTTTCATTCGCCGTTTTCTTCCGCAATCCCTGAAGCATCTCGTCAAGGATCGCCTCGACCGCTATGAGTTCCGCAATCGCAACTACAACTCTCTCTTATCCGTTCCCTTTCTCTCCGGCTGTTTTATGATGATCAATTGCGCCGCTCTGGCCCAGGTTGGCGTCTTTGACGAGCGTTTTTTCATGTACCTCGAGGACGTCGATCTTTGCCGCAGGATTCATCAGCATTTCGACACCATCTACTTTCCCCAGGTCTCCATCTTTCACCATTACAAAAAGGGTTCCTATCGCAGTATTCGTCTCTTAGCCCGTCACATTCTTTCCGCACTTCTCTATTTTCATAAGTGGGGTTGGTTTAGCGACAAGGAGCGCACTGACATCAACCGCCGCGCCTCAGCCAATGTTCCCGCGGCATCCTGAAAAAAGCTTGCAATCCTGTTTTCCTGTACTGCCTCACATCGTTACGCGTCCCAAGTATTGAAACACAAAGTCACTGCCCCGTAGCCGTTGTCAGTTTTCCAAATCTAACAACGTTTATGCACATCCGTTTTACCCAATCGCTCACAGAAGGGATTGCTTCGTGCCCATGTTGCTGATCCTGTTTTTCTCACTCGCTCTCCTCCTCTCCATCCTCTTCACCAGGCTCGTTCGTGATCTAGCCTGCTCCTGGGGTTGGCTGGATCGACCTGTCCTCGAACGCCACGTTCACACCACTCCCATTCCGCGCATCGGCGGCGTAGCCATCTTTGCCTCCTTCGCTCTCGTCGTCACTTCAGCATTCCTCTCCGCGCGATTGGCTTTCATTTCCGTTCGATCTTCCCTTTGATTCCATTCTGAAGCTCTTGGCCCCTGCTCTCATCATTTTTGCTTTGGGCCTATACGATGACCTTCGCCGCGTCAGTCCCTCGGTAAAATTCCTGGTGCAGGCCATCGCCGCCGTGATCCTGTATTTTGGCGGCTTCGGCATTCATCGTCTCGACCTCGTCGCTCCCAGTCATTCCCTTCAGACTTTTATCGGCTTGCCGTTAACTATCTTCTGGGTCTTGCTCATCACCAATGCCTTTAATCTCATTGACGGCCTCGACGGTCTCGCCGCAGGTTCCGCGCTCTTTTCCACTGTGGTGATCTTCGGCCTTTCTTTATTCGCTCCCAATTTCCTGGTCAGTTTCCTCGCCGTAGTTCTCGCCGGCGTCATTCTTGGTTTCCTGCGCTACAATTTCCATCCCGCCTCCATCTTTTTGGGTGATTCCGGCAGCTTGTTCATTGGTTTCCTTATCAGTGTCCTGGCTATCGTCAGCTCCCAGAAAGCCCCTGCCATCGTTGCTGTTTCCATTCCGTTGGTTTCTCTCGGTTTTCCCATCCTCGACGTCACTCTCTCTGTCGTCCGCCGGTTTGTTGCCGGCAAACCCATCTTCTGTGGCGACCGCGATCACATCCATCACAAACTACTCAAGCGCGGATTGTCTCAGCGCGAAGCGGTCTTGCTTCTCTACGCCGTCACTGCGGGCTTCGGTTTCGTCAGCCTTACCCTTCTGCATCACTCCACCGCTGTGGCTTTGATTCTCTCTCTCACTGGCACTGCCGTCCTTATCGGCCTTCAGCAATTGCGTTATGGCGAAATCGAAGAGATGCTCTCGCTCCTGCAGCGTTCCACTCGCCGCCGTCAACTCATCGCCAATCATGTGGCCATTCGCCATGCCGCGGAGTCCCTCGAAAATTGCGACGAGTTCCGCTCCATTTGCTCTATTCTCTCTGAAACTCTCCAGCCGGCCGGTTTCGATGGCGTCCGGCTTCAGATGTCCCATCCCAATGGCTTTCCCTCTTCCTACTTCCTTCCCATGCGTTACGAGCCCGGCGGAAAACTTACTTTTGTCTGGACCGAGGACGATTTGGACACCGCTCCGTGGGAATTGCGTTTGGAACTGACCACTCAATCAAATCAGCGTTGGGGATATCTTTCTCTCATCCGTCTGTCGGATGGCAAAGCCATTGCTCTCGACCTGAACGCGCTCGCAGGACAATTTCCCGCCGCTCTTTCGAACGCCTTAGACCGCGCGTGCGCCCGTATGGAAGCTCGCCTGAAAATTGAAAGAGAGCAGTCGGACCACGACTCGAAAAAGGCCGCCGTAGTCTCCAGCGTTGGCTGATCCCCGCATTCAGCGCGCCACTACTTCTTATCTTCGCTGCCTTTCTTCTCGTCCCCGGGTCCCAATTTTTCTTCTTCCGCCTGTTCTTGGCGGTACAGCTCCGCGATCTCCTTCAATTCTTCCTTCCGAATTCCCATAACCTTCTTTTTCTCCTCCTGCCACGTTTCCCATTTCCCCCTTAGTCCCGCCCCAGCCATCTTCTCGTGTGCTTCAGCCTCTTCGGCCTTTTCCGCCTCGCGCTCTTTCCCGCGTACTTCGCCAATCTTCGTCGCTAATTCCTCTCTTAACCCCTTTTCTTTCTCCCGCTCTTCGTGCAATAAATCGATCAATCGGTTGTGCGCCCCCACCACGCCCACCAGCGCGCTGGTCGTCCACGCAAACGTAAACAGCCCCGATATTCCTATAATCGGGCTGATGTTTCTCCATTTAGTATCGATATCCAGAGCCCCCAGCCCCAGCGTTGTATAGGCATTCGCGCAAAAATAAATCGCGTCGTGCGCTCGTTCGATCAAGCCCATTTTCAGCAGCACGGTCGCCCACCCGATCACTTCCACCAGGTGCAAAAACAAAAGCAGAAATACCGCCACTCCAAACAGCATCACCGCGCGAAACATATGCGGCTTCCCTTTTCTCAATCGCCTCTCTCCCGCGGAATGCAACAGCAATATCCGGTGGATCCCGATTCCATGGAACAGCACCAATCCCACCAGAATCAGCGACCCAATTCCTAACGCCGCCCACGGCTTCAGCTCATCCGGAATTCTTTGCAATAGCGAGTAAATGCTCGGCACTTCTTTCCCCCACGGATTCCATCATTTTCATGCAGTGGCCGATCTTTAGATCGGCCTCGAGCGAGTGTATCCGAGCTGGCGCTCTGACCTCTAGCTGCACTTCAAAATAACACTGCCCTTCCGAGCGTAGCGAGGAATCCGCTTTCCTTCACCGCGCCCAGCCTTCCGAATCGTAGGTACACTACATAAACAAAACTGTCCTTCCGAGCGTAGCGAGGAATCCCTCTTCCTCGCCCGGACTCGCGTCATTATCCTTCATCTCCCCTCCTTCCACCCGCACTCCTTCTTCCGACTCACCCCGCATTTTGGAACATCTCCCGCAATTTTTCCGTTCGTCACCTGCTTCTTCCCCTCTCGCGTTGTATAATTTCTTGTAATACTTACCGCCATCTTACGTTGGCGGCACTTATACAGGAAGCCAACCGCCCATGCCCGCCTTCTATAAAATTGACAAAGAAAATCGCCTCGTCATGACCACTGCCTCCGGCACCATCACCATGGCCGACGCTATCGCTCATCGTCAGAAACTGGC
This sequence comes from Candidatus Acidiferrales bacterium, assembly GCA_963837885.1. Taxonomy (GTDB): domain Bacteria; phylum Acidobacteriota; class Terriglobia; order Acidiferrales; family UBA7541; genus Acidiferrum. The sequence goes on from CAWIPD010000012.1 coordinate 120,840, forward strand.
GGCCGACCCCGACTTCGATCCCACTTTCTCTCAGTTGCTCGATGTAAGTCACATCTCCAAAATCGGCTTAAACGCGGAAGATATCCGTGTCCTCGCGCAGGACAATATCTTCTCTCCCGGCTCCCGCCGCGCCATCCTGGTCTCCTCTGAAGCTGCCTTCGGCTTCGCCCGCATGTTCGAACTTCTCCGCGAAGCCGCGGGAGAAACCGGCATCGAAGTATTCCGCAATCTCGACGCCGCCCTCGATTGGGTCCTCGCCCGCAGCGCCTCCGCGTAACCCTTCAGTCTCAACTCAAATCTGTCCTCCAACCTTGTTCTTCTCTGTGCCCTCTGCGTTCCTATCTCTGCGCCCTCTGTGATAAATCAGCACTCCCCATCTCACGCCTTCCTCTTTCTTCCTCTGTGCCCTCTGCGTTCCTATCTCTGCGCCCTCTGTGATAAATCAGCACTCCCCATCTCACGCCTTCCTCTTTCTTCTTCTGCGCCCTCTGTGATAAATCCACCTGCCCCCCTACCAATCCCCCTCCCCTCCATTTTCCCCTTCCCACTTCTCCGAATTCCCTCTACCCTCCCTTAGGAGGTACCCTCATGCCCACCACCGTTCGTCAGTGGAAACTCGTCTCCCGCCCCAAAGACTTCATCTCTCCCACCGATCTCCAACTCTCTGAATCGCCGCTCCCCGCGCTCCAGGACGGCCAAGCCCTCGCCCGCGTCAAATATCTCTCCATCGATCCCACCATGCGCATCTGGATGGCCGACATTCCTCAGTACATGCCGCCCGTCGCTCTCGGTGAAGTGATGCGCGCCTTCGGCCTTGCTGAAATCATCGAGTCCCGTCATCCCGACTACAAGCCTGGCGACAAACTGATCGGTCTCACCGGCCTGCAGGATCACCTCATCCTCAATTTTTCCGACAAGCATTCCTTCCAGAAAATTCATTCCATCCCTTTTGTCTCCGACACCAATTACCTCAGCATCCTCGGCCTAAACGGTGTCACCGCGTATTACGGCCTGCTCGATATCGGCAAGCCCAAGGCCGGCGAAACGCTCGTCGTTTCCGCAGCTGCGGGAGCGACCGGCAGCATCGTTGGCCAAATTGGCAAGATTGAAGGTTGTCGCGTGGTAGGAATTGCCGGCACCGACGAAAAGTGCCGTTGGATTGTGGATGATCTGGGCTTCGATGCCGCTGTCAATTATAGGCACGCCGATTGGAAGCAGCAGCTAGTCGCGGCCACTCCCAAAGGTGTGGACATTAATTTTGAAAATGTCGGCGGCGAAGTCATGCACGCCGTTCTCGACCGCATGAATCTTCACGGCCGCGTTGTCCTCTGCGGCCTGATCTCTGGCTATACCAAGCAGGATCCCGCCCTCTCGAGTTTTGCTCAAGTCCTGATGAAACGCCTGCGCGTCGAAGGCTTCATCATCCTCGACTACGCTCCTCGCTACATGGAAGCAATCAAGCAACTCGGTCTCTGGAAAGTTATGGGCAAACTCAAAGACAAACAAACCATCGTTCACGGTCTCGACCACGCCCCCGACGCCATCAACATGATCTTCCGCGGCGAAAATATCGGCAAACTCCTCGTCGAACTCTAACCTTCCTCCTCCGAACGAGTTGCCGACACATTCACTTCTGCGTGCCCTGAGCAGCCGCGAGGGGCCTGTGCTCTCATCCCATTTCCTGATTGTCTTGCCTATGTTTTTCCTGCCAGATTTTCAACGCCGGAATAGTTCGAAGGGTGCCCCACTCTGAGCGCTTTCCGCGAAGGGTGGGGATTTTTCTTGCAGTTCTTCTTGCAGTTCTTCTTGCAGTTCTTCTTGCAGTTCCTCTTGCAGTTCCTCTTGCAGTTCCTCTTGCAGCTTTCCTTGAACTTTCCTATCTAAACCATACTTTAGAGATCAAATTGTCATCCTGAGCGAAGGTCTGCGCCTTTCGCAGACCGCAGTCGAAGGATCCCTCTTCCTCTGCGAATCTCCGGCACCTCTGCGCCTCTGCGTTATCTTTTCTTCCTCTTAGTTCTTCTCTGTTCTCAGCGTTCCTGCCTCTGTGACCTCTGTGATAAATCCCCACTAGCCATGTCCCTGGCCTGATCACCTGTCTCGATCGCGCCAACCCATCCTACTTCCCCTGTACCGCCGCCTGCCTCTTCCGCTCCGCATCCATCTTCTGTATGAACTCTTCAAACTTCGGCTTCTGCTCCGGTGTCAGGAACGCCCTCATCTGCTCCCGCGCCTTTTCCCGCACCGCATCCACATCGCTATCCGACTTGTCCCGGATCTTCTTCATCTCTTCGTGCGCTGCCGCGATGGTTGCATCCAGCTTCTGACTCTGCTCCGCGGTCAATCCAATTTCCCGCGTCATGTCCGCCACTCGCTTTGCGCGCCGCTCCGGCTCGCTCATCACCGGTGGATTCGTAGCCGCGTGGCTTCTCTGTGCGAACGCGTAGCCGAACACCACCCCAATTCCCGTACCTAGCAAAAACACCACAGCTAGCCACATCCGTGCTTGCCGCCTTGTTTCCGGATTCATCGACGGGCCCCTCGGTTGATCAGCACATCATCGTCCAGCCTCCCCGTTGGGGTTGGCTCGAACAGGCCTTCTCCTGCTTGCATCGTTGGCCCTGCATTCATTTTCCTCGACGTCTGCACCGCCCATGTACCTCCCAGCACCAGCACCAGCGCGCAAATCGCCGCCAGCCTCGGCGCCAATTTTCTTACACTTTGCCATACTCCTTCGCGCTCTTCTTCCTCGTTTTCTTTTGCCGCTATCGCATTCATCACCTTGGTCGAAAACCACGGCCCGGGTTCCACCATCGCTGCCCTGTTCGCCTCACTCAGCAGCATGTTCCGAGTCTCCGCAAAATCTTCCAGTGCTTCCGCGCAACTGCCGCATCCCGGCACATGACGGCGCACTTCCGCCGGCATCGCCATCAGCAGTTCTTCCTTCTCATTCGGCCCATTCCCGGCCAGTCGCACCATTTCCAGCGACTCCAGAAACCGTTCGCATTCCGCAATCCGGCGCATTTCCTTTTTCAACATCCGCTTTTCACCTCTCACCGCAAATTCCTGACGTCCACTACACCACCATTACACTGCTTGGCCCCGCCTCTTCAATCTATCCATAATCTTTTTCCGCGCACGGAACAGCCTTACCTTCACCGTGTTGGAATTGATTTCCAGCATCTCCGCTATCTCTTCCACCGAAAACCCCTGCACTTCTTTCAGCACCAGCATCGACCGGTCACGCTCATCCAGAAATCCCAGCAACTGCTCCAACCGTTGCTGCGTGGCCAACCGGTCGCTTACATCCTTCACCGGTGATTCCCGGTCATCGGATGCTTTGTACTGCTTCGCCTGCTCCTCACTCAATTCCGTCTCAAACAACAGTGGCCTGGACTTCCTCTTCCTCAGCACGTCCCAGCATTCATTCACCGTGATCTTGTACAGCCAGGTACTGAATGCCGCCCGCTGATCGAACCGCTTCAGCGAGAAAAACGCCTTCACGAATACCTGCTGCGAAACGTCCTCCACATCTTCCTTATTCCGCAGTATCCCATTGGCCACCGCAAACACGCGGCCTTGATGCCTCTTTACCAATATCTCGAACGCTTCTTTATCCTCTCCCTTTGCCAACCGCACCAATTCCCGGTCGTCGTCGCGTTTTTCCGCATCCGCCGCCGGAGTCAAACCTGGAGCGATCACCGTCGAAGCCATATCGTCTGGTTTTGGGACGTGTCCCATACTTGTTTGGTTACGCCCATTTTACACACCTTTCCCTTCAGTCTCTCTCTGTCCCGGCCATAGGTCTAATCCCGCGTACCGGCATCCCAATGTAGTGGCCGATCTTTAGATCGGTCTAACCCCATCTTTCACGGCCATCCACTACGCGGCCCAATGACCGGCAGCCCAGAATCTGTAGCGGCCGCCTTCCGAGGCGGGCGCTTTCCCCTCTGCAGACTATGTGACGCCCGTCATGTGCTTAACGGACGTGCGTACCATTTGGGAATTTCCCTCCCCTCTGCTCCCCCGTCTTCCACCCTCTTCTCTGCTCTAAACTTCAAAGCGGTTAGAATTATCCAATCCTGCTACTCCCCCCTCGTTCCCTTGTTCACTCAACCCTTACACTTGCCTTTCTCGAAAAGTTTAGTCTTGCCACCTCTTACTCTTTGTGGAATACTCAACTCATGATTATCGGTGACCGTCTTCGCGCTATGCGCGAGGAAAAGAAACTCTCCCAGGGTGATATCGAGAAACGTACAGGTCTGTTGCGTTGTTACATCTCGCGTGTTGAAAATGGCCATACTGTTCCGGCCATTGAGACTCTTGAGAAACTGGCACGTGCTCTCGAATGTCCACTCTATCAACTCTTCTACGACGGCGAAGAGCCGCCACAGCTGCCCAACCTTCCTAAGCGCAAGTCGTCCGACGACGTCGCTTGGGGCAGTTCGGGCAAAGACGCGCGTTACCTCAATAAATTTCGTAGATTATTGAGTAAGGCGGATGACGAGGACCGTAAACTCCTTCTCTACATGGCTCAAAAAGTCGCCAATCGCTAGAGCAAACCGTTTACAATTCAATCGCGCCCGATTGACCTTATAAAGGAAATGCCGCTCTCTCCCAACCAGAGCGGCATTTTTCTTATCATGTCGACTTTTCTTCCCTGGTTATTTCTCTCTTCCCAGTACTCTCGTAACCTTAACTTCTCTGGATTTCCCTTCCTTCTTCATTCCCATTCAATCGTGCTCGGCGGTTTGCTACTGATGTCGTAAACCACCCTCGTAACCCCGCTCACCTCATTCACGATCCTCGTCGATATCCGTTCCAATACCTCTCCAGGCAACCTCACCCAATCTGCCGTCATCGCATCATCGGATTGCACTACGCGCACCGCGATCGTCAATCCATACGTGCGCCCATCTCCCATGACGCCGACGCTGCGTACGGGTAGCAGCACCGCGAATGCTTGCCACACCTTTTCATACAACCCGGCGCGGCGTATCTCCTCCACCACAATCGCGTCCGCCTCCCGAAGTGTTACTAGGTCCTTATTGGTGATTTCACCTAATAAGCGCACCGCTAAACCCGGCCCAGGAAAGGGATGCTTAACCAGTATCTCTTCAGGCAATCCCAGCTCTTTCCCTATCCGCCTCACCTCATCTTTAAACAGGTCTCTAAGCGGTTCGACAAGCGCGAATGGCATGTCTTTTGGCAGCCCGCCTACGTTATGGTGCGACTTTATAGTCGCCGACGGTCCTTTAACCGACACTGATTCAATGACATCAGGATAAAGCGTGCCTTGCACCAGAAACTTGATGTCCCCTTTGGCTTCGCCTTCCTGCAGTTTCTTCGCTTCGGCGGCAAACACCGTGATGAATTCGCGCCCAATGATCTTTCGCTTCTGTTCCGGGTCGCTCACGCCCTTCAACTTCTCCAGAAAGTGCTCCGAAGCATCTACTCCGACCACCCGCAACCCCAGTCTTTCCCTGTACATCTCCAATGTGTGCTCGAATTCGTTCTTCCGCAGCATCCCCGTGTTCACGAAAATGTTGGTCAGCCGGTCGCCCATCGCTCGGTGCACCAGCACCGCCGCAACCGTTGAGTCTACTCCCCCGCTCAGCCCGCAAATCGCCCGGTGCGATCCTACCTTTTCCTTGATTGACGCCACCGTCTCTTCGATGAACGCTTTGCCACTCCACTTGGGATCGGCCTGGCACACTCGGAACAGAAAATTCCTCAAGATCTCCGTTCCGCGCTCCGTGTGATTTACCTCAGGGTGAAATTGCACCGCATAAATTTTCCTGTCAGGATCTTCCGCTGCCGCTACAGCGTTTGTGGTATGCCCCGTCGCGTGAAATCCCGCAGGCAACTCCCGCACGCTGTCCCCGTGACTATTCCAGATCTTCAGGTACTCTGGAAATTCCGTGAACAGGTCAGACTTGCCCTTCTCCAGCTTCAATTGCGCCGGGCCATACTCCCGCCGGTCCACCGGCTCCACTTTTCCACCCAGGGCCCACGCGATCCACTGCATCCCGTAGCAGATTCCCAGCACCGGAATTCCCAGCGCCAGCACCGCCGGATCGCACTTTGGCGCTTCCTTGTCATACACCGAGCTTGGTCCGCCCGACAGAATAATTCCCGCGGGCTCCAGCTTCTTCAGCGCTTCCAGCGAAGTCGTGCACGGCAGCACCGCAGAAAACACTTGCTGCTCGCGAATCCTCCGCGCAATCAGCTGCGTATATTGCCCGCCAAAATCCAGCACCACAATTCCGCCCAACTCCGCCTTCAACGTCCCTTTAGCCGCTTCCTTCATCCCCGCCGCCCCTTCCATCAACCCTCCCAGTATTTCTCTTCGGGTGCCGCACCCTTCGCCTCTAAGGGTGCGGGTCTTCCTTCTATCCCCTTCTCTGTGTCCTCAGCGTTCCTATCTCCGTGACCTCTGTGATTAATCTTTTCTCTTTCTTTGTCTTACCTCACCACCACATTCAACATTTTGTCCTGTACATAAATCACTTTCACAATCGTCTTCCCCGCCAGATGCGCCGCAATTCCCGCATCCGCCGACGCCAGTTTCATCACCTCATCCTGTCCAACTCCCGCCGCCGCCTTCACCCGTCCGCGCATCCTCCCGCTGATCTGCACCGGGATTTCCACTTCGTCTTCTTTAGCCAATTCTTCGCTGAACGCCGGCCAACTCACCGTCCACAATCCCTCGCTATGCCCCAGCATCTCCCACAACTCTTCCGCCAAATGAGGCGTCATCGGCGCCAGCATCAGCGTCACCAGCTCCAGCACTTCTTGCCGCACTTCCGCCCGCACGCCCTCTTCCAACGGCTCCGCCGCATAAATCGCATTCACCAATTCCATGATCTGCGCAATCGCCGAATTAAAGTGCCACCGCGTCTCGAAGTCCGCCGTCACCCGCCGCAAAGTCTGATGCGCCTTCCGCAGCAACCCCTTCTCCTTCTCCGTCATGGGCGCTTCCGAAGTCTCTTGGGTGCCGCACCCTTCGCTTCTAAGGGTGCGGGTTTTGACGTTTCTCGTGTTTGGTTTACTCCGTCACTTTCGACTTTCAACTTTGAACTTTCAACCGTATTCCGATCCACCAGCCTAAACACCCGGTTCAAAAACCTCCACGCTCCCTCAATACTCTCCTCACTCCACTCCAAATCCTTCTCCGGCGGAGCCGCAAACAACGTGTACAATCTCCCCGTATCCGCTCCGTACTTCTCCGCCATTTCAATGGCGCCCACAATATTTCCCTTCGACTTCGACATGGCTTGCCCGCCCTTCAACACCATGCCCTGCGTGAACAGCCGCGCCGCCGGCTCGCTGTTCTTGATCAATCCCAAATCGCGCATCACCTTCGTCCAGAACCGCGAGTACAGCAGGTGCAGAATCGCGTGCGTAATTCCGCCGATATACTGGTCAATCGGGAACCAGTATCCAACCTTCGCCGAATCATACGGCGCCTGATCATTCTTCGGATCGCAGTACCGGTAGAAATACCATGACGAATCCACGAACGTGTCCATGGTATCCGTCTCTCGACGCGCCGCCCCGCCGCACTTCGGGCATTTCACATTCACAAATTCCGGATCCGTCGCCAACGGAGATTCGCCTTCGCCCGTCAACTTCGGATTCGCGGGTAGCACCACCGGCAAATCTTTCTCCGGCACCGGCACCATTCCATCTTTCTCGCAATAAATCACCGGGATCGGCGTGCCCCAATACCGTTGCCGCGAAATTCCCCAATCGCGCAAACGGAATATCGTCTCCTTCTTCCCAAATCCGCGAGCCTGCGCATCCGACGCCATCTTTTCAATCGCGTCCGCCGTAGCCAGTCCCGTATACGGCCCCGAGTTCACGCTAACCCCGTACTCCGTGAACGCCGGTGGCACTGTCACTCCTGACTGTGCTCCTGCATTTTCATGTTTCTTCTCTTCTCTGTGACCTCTGTGCTCTTCCTCTGCGCCCTCTGTGATTCTCTTCTCTCCGGGTGCCCCACTCTCGGTTTTTGAGGGTGGGGTACTTTCCTTCTTTTTCTTATCTTGGTTTTCCGCCGCTTCCACCACGATAGGAATCGGCAACCCAAATTTCACCGCGAACTCATTGTCGCGCTCGTCATGCGCCGGCACCGCCATGATCGCGCCAGTCCCATATTCCAGCAGCACGAAATTCCCCACCCAGATCGGAATCCGCTCGCCACTGAACGGATTCATCGCATACCGCCCGGTGAAAAATCCATCCTTCTCCGCGGTAGCCAGATCTTCCGTCTTCACCGAACTCTGCCGCATATGCGCCAGTTTCTTTTGCCGTTCAACCGTAGCGCTGGCTTTTATGCCAGCGCTTTTATCTTCTTCTCCGCCCGCAATCAACGACTCCACCAACGGATGCGTCGGCGCCAAGATCAACGCGCTAGCCCCATATATCGTGTCAATCCGCGTAGTAAATATCTCAATCTTCGCGTTCTTGGGTGCCGCACCCTTCGCCTCTAAGGGTGCGGGTTTTGACTTTTCTTGATTTCCGTCTTTCCCGTTTTCTTCAACTTTTAACTTTGAACTTTCAACTCCTTCTACTTCAAAAAAAACTTTCGCCCCAATCGATTTCCCGATCCAATTCTCCTGCATCGCAATCACGCGATCCGGCCACCCGCCCGCCAACGTCTTCAAATCATCCAGCAATTGTTCCGCGTACTCCGTGATCCGCAGAAACCACTGCGACATTTCCCGCGCTTCCACCAGCGTATCTTCGTGCCGCCAGCAGTACCCGCCGTTGACCACCTGCTCGTTCGCCAGCACCGTCGCGCATTTCGGACACCAGTTCACCCGGCTCTTTTTCTTGTACGCAATTCCGCGCTCCAGCATCTTCAGGAAGAACCACTGGTTCCACCGGTAATATTCCGGCTCGCACGTGGCAATCTCCCGCCGCCAGTCGTAGCTGAACCCGAAGCGCTTCATTCCATGCAGCAACTCCGCAATATTTTTGTTGGTCCACTCACGCGGGTGCGTGTGGTTCTTGATCGCCGCATTTTCCGCGGGCAATCCAAACGCATCCCACCCCATCGGGTGGAGCACGTTGAATCCCTTCATCCGTTTTACACGCGCGACCACGTCGCCAATCGTGTAATTCCGCATGTGCCCCATATGCAGCGTTCCCGAAGGATACGGCAGCATCTCCAGCACGTAATATTTTGGTTTCTTGCCCGCTGGTTTCGTATTCGGTTTTGACTTGTCTTCGGGTGCCGCACCCTTCGCACTTAAGGGTGCGGTTTTTTCCTGAGGTTTCGTTCCTACGTTCTCAACTGTCGACTGTGAACTGTGAACTTTCCCGGCGGGTGCCCCACTCTCGGTTTGTGAGGGTGGGGATTTTTCCTCCACTCCGTCTATCTCCGCTTCGCTCTCAAATACGCGATTCTCTTCCCATTTCTTCTGCCACTTCGCTTCAATGGCCTGCGGGTTATAGTCCGCCACGGGTAATCTTCCCTTTCACCTGCAAATTGTTTCGTTCTAGCCTCAACTAAAACTTTTCATCCGGAGCAAAGCAAAGTCCCATCTCAGCTTTCACCGTTGTCCTACCACAAACAAAAACTGTCATCCCGAACCCGCGCTCTTTGCGGGTGAAGGATCTCAACCCATCCCCTCCACCCAACTCTCCGTTACCTCTGCGGCTCTCTGTTACCTCTGCGTTAATCCTTTTCTTCTCTCTTTTCCCTCTGCGCCTCACCCTTATCTCTTTTTCTTCTTCCCCGCTGCCCGCCGCGGCTTCTCTCCCGCCTCCGCCTTGGCCTTGATCTTCTTCTCCGTGGGCGTCAACCGCGCCGCATCCCTCGCGATCGTCTTCCTCATCTTCTTCATCGCGCTCGTCAACATCGAATACCCTTTTTCCGCCGCCGGAGCGATGTCCGTCAATCCCGCCAATTCCCACAACTTCGCCACGTTCTTCCGGTCATCTCCCGGATTCTCAATCGGCGTCTCCAGCAGAAACGCGCGTCCCACCAGCCCGGTATTCGCCGAACTGCTCAGCCTCGGATGCTGCAAAATCCGCTTGAACGCCTCTTCCCCAATCTTTCCTTCGCCCAGATTCTCGTGCCGGTCCACGCGTCCGCCCAGCGCAATCTTGGAATCATTCACGTGAATCACCGGCACATTGTCCAAGCCGATCGTCTGGTCAATTTCCACCAGCGTTTTCTCTAACCCGTCCGCGCTCTTGATGTCATAGCCCGCCGCAAACAGATGCGCAGTATCCAGGCACGCTCCCGCATTAATTCCACGCAACCCCTGCATCAGCGCCGCCACTTCTTCCAACCGCGCTCCCACGGCCGTGCCCATCCCTGCGGTGTTCTCGATCAATATCCGCATCTTTCCCATCGGCACGCGCCGAGCCGCCTGCTTCACCGACTCGATGATCGTCGCAATCGCCTGCTCGATCGACGATTCCCCCCGCGCACCCGGATGCACCACCACAAAGTCCGCGCCCAACGCCAGACCGCGCACCAACTCCTCATGAAACGCCTGGATCGACCGCGTCCGCAGCATCGGTTGCTGCGCCGCCAGGTTGATCAGGTAATTCGCGTGGATCACCAGCGGCCCAAGTTGCAACTCTTCCCGCCGCGCTCTAAACGCTTTGCCATCCTGCTCGGCAATCCGCACGTTCCCCATCTGCCACATCCGCGGACTTGCCGAAAAGATCTGCAGCGCGTTGCAGCCCAGCTTCCGCGCCGATTCCAGCGCGTTGATATGGCTCCCCGAGATCGACGAGTGGATACCAATCCGCGTGCTGCCATCCATCCACACCGGCGCCAGTGGAGCCGGCTCCGGCTCTGGCCGGTACTCATCCTCAGGATCAAATGTTGTGTTATCAACTAAAGGAAATTCAGACATACCTAAAATTCACCATAAGTTTAATCCCTAATGATAACACACCCCCACTTTCGCCCGGCGCCGCTCCTCTAACCCCTACGCAGCGCCGTCCTGCCACCTCTTCGTAGCGCTGGCTTTTATGCCAGCGCCTTGTCCTGTGCAGTGAAGAATGCGGTGAAGAATTAAGACCGCCTCCGATTTATTGGTCTGGTTCTAGGTCTAGTCGCCGCGCTTCAGTCCAGCCAGCCAACTTTCGTAGCTCCCTGAATTACTCCGCGGAGTCGTGGCACAGCCACTCTTGCTCGCTCTGAGCCGTCGCGAAGAGTCTGCGCTACTGCGGCGGACGTTCGCTTCTCCTCAATCTTTTTCCGCGCCCCATGCGCATGCGCCGCAACTCCGGCGAGCATCGCCGCGCCTCCAATTCCCAACACCGCCAGCACCACCGCACATCCCAATCCATCGCGTACTACTTCGCGCACTCCATTTCGCTCCATCGTCCACCTCCCGTGGCACAGTCACGCTGGCCTGCACTGAGGGCAACCAAAGGGTTGCCTAGCCGAAGCGACAGCAGACTGTGCTACGTCACTCACCAATCCAAAATCGCCGCGTTCATCCTAAATCCATCCCCTCAACAACGTCTACTTCCAATCGCCGGACCTTAAATTCCCTACCCTGCTTGTTTATAAGCCCATCACTTTCTTTCCCTCCCAATCCTCCGTTCCCTCTGCGGACCTCTGTTACCTCTGCGTTAATCCTTTGCCTTTTCTCCGCCTTCCACCTCTGTGGTCTCTCTGTTCTCCTACCTCCGTGCCCTCTGTGATCCATCTTTTTCTTTGCTTTGGACTTTCAACATTCAACTCTCGACTCCCCCTCCCCCACCCAATCCCTCCATCTTTGCTAAACTATTTCCACGCGCAAATATAAAGGACACCGCCACTCATGCTAGTCGTCATGCAGTCTCACGCCACCAAGGCTCAAATCCAGGACGTCTGCGATCGCATCGAATCCCTCGGCCTGAAAGCCCACGCCATTCCCGGCGCAGGACGCACCGCCATCGGCATCACCGGCAACAACGGCGCCGTCGATCTCGGCGTCCTCGAATCCATGCCCGGCGTCATCGAATGCATCCCCGTCACCAAGCCTTACAAGCTCGTCTCGCCGCGACGTCAAACCCGAAGACACCGTCGTCCGCATCCCCACTCCTTCCGGTGACGTCCTCGTCGGCGGCAAGCATCTCGCCATGATTGCCGGTCCCTGCGCCGTCGAGTCTGAAGAGCAATGCCTAGCCGTCGCCGCGCAACTCAAACCCACCGGCGTTCGCCTCTTTCGTGGAGGCGCTTACAAGCCGCGCACCTCTCCCTACAGTTTTCAGGGACTCGGCGAAGCCGGCCTGAAAATCCTTGCCAAGGTTCGCGACACCTACGGCTTCGGCATCGTCACCGAAGCCATCGACAATGAATCGCTGGATTTAGTCGATGAATACGCCGACGTGATTCAGATCGGCGCGCGCAACATGCAGAATTTCTCGTTGCTCAAACGCGCCGGCCGCGCCAAAAAGCCCGTGCTCCTCAAACGCGGCATGTCCGCCACTCTCGATGAATTCCTGATGGCCGCCGAATATGTAATGAGCGAAGGCAACTACAACGTCATGCTCTGCGAACGCGGCGTCCGCACCTTCTCCGATTTTTCGCGCAATACTCTCGATCTCTCCGTCGTTCCCGCGGTGCAGAAGCGCAGCCATCTCCCCATCCTCGTTGACCCCAGCCACGGCACCGGCAAGCGCCACAAAGTTCTCCCGCTATCGCGCGCTGCCGTAGCCGTTGGCGCCGACGGTTTCCTCGTCGAAGTCCACCACCAACCCGAAAAAGCTCTCTCCGACGGCATCCAATCCATCATCCCGTCCGAGTACGCCGAGCTCTATTCCGAAATCCAGCAAATCGCCACCGTCCTCCACCGCACCGTGAACTGAGCGGTAGTACTCGTGAGTTTTCCAATCTAACGCCATTGCACACTTGCTTGAGGGTGCCCCATCCTCTGCGTTCTTGAATCATGCAAAGTGTGGGCTCTTACGACCTGACGCCTGCTTTCCGCCGGGTGCCGCACCCTTCGTTTTCAAGGGTGCGGATTTTGACGTTGCGTTTGATTTTGCCGTTGCGTTTGATCTTGACGTCGCGTTTGACTTTGATTTTGAATTCGGGTGCCCCACTCTCGTCGTTTGAGGGTGGGGTACTTTCCCTCCCCTTCCTTCCCCTTCCTTCCCCCTCCCCGACTTCTCCGTTAACTCTGCGGCCCTCCGTTACCTCTGCGTTAATCCTTTTCTTCTCGTCTTTTTCTCTCCTCTCACTCGTTTTCTCTCTAGCTTCCTTCTTCTCTGTGATCTCAGCGTTCCTACCTTTGTGCCCTCTGTGATAAATCCTCATCCTCGTTTTCAACTTTGAACTTTCAACTTCTGACTCTTCTCTCAATCCGCCAATTCCCTCAACCTCCGTTGCAGATTCATCCCTGTAATTTCCTCATACGCACTTCGCCAGCCGCTCCCTTTCCGCCAAATCCACACTCTTCTGATACGCATTCACAAGCGCATCCGCCCGGGTAGCAATGCGAACGCTCCGTGCGATCCGCACGTCCGCAGAAACGTCCCTCCCCGCCCCAGCAATCACCCGCGCCACCGCCCGATTCCCCACCGTCGCTAACACACCCTGCACCATTCCCGGCACTCCCAAGATCAGCAAGAATCCCAGCGCCCCCGCCAGCCACGCATTCCCACTCCCCACCGCCGACTCTCTGCACCGCCGCGCATTCCTCCACATCACGAACGCGCTCACGAACGGAGTAAATCCAAAAATCCCGATCACCAGCAGCAATCCCAGCGCCGACATCGGCAGCATCACTACCCCCAGAAATAATGCAAATACCGCCGCTCCGTACATCGCTCCCGCCAAAATCCACGAACTCTTCCGCGTCACCAGAAAATAGCTCAGCGCCGCAATCCCTAGCCCAATCACCAAATACACGAACAGCCGCACTTCTTGCAGCGGCTCAAAAAATTCCCACCCATCCGGCCGCAACACTCCCGGATCAAACACCACGCACAGAATTGGGCCCACGATCCCAAACGCCACATCAAACGCCGTCTGCCAAACGGTCCCTCGCCCGCTCATCTGCCGCGCCCAAATCCCTGGCTTCCGCGCCGCGACTTCCCCCACACCCCTAGCCGTAGTCTCCATGTCAGTCTCCCCCAGCCTTAGAACGCTCCTCCCGCCATTTCTTGCATCCGCCCCATCCTTACCACTTGCAACCCCCCGGCTCCGCCAATCTGTCATCCTGAGAGTCGCGCATTTCGCGACTCGAAGGATCTCAACTGACACGCCGTGCACCCTCCCAGTTGAGATGCTTCCTCGCCTACCCCTCTCCTCAGCATGACAACCCAAACCGATCCGCTCGCTAATAATTCCTCGCCTGCCATCGAACTCTCCGTTAACTCATGCTCTTTCCTCTGTGTCCTCTGTGATAATCTTTTCTCTTTCCTTTGACGTTTCCTTTCAACTTTCAACTTTCAACTTTCAACTTTCAACTCTCGCCTCTCCCCCTCCCCCTTGCCCATTCCCCACCTCTCCCGTACCATATCCGCACCAATGTCCGACTCTCAGCCTCTTCCCGGCAAGAAAGTCTCCCGCTACCTCGTCGTCGAAAAACTCGGCGGTGGCGGCATGGGTGTAGTCTACAAAGCCGAGGACACCGAACTCGGCCGCTTCGTCGCCCTGAAATTTCTTCCCGAAGACCTGACCCGCGACCCGCAAGCCCTCGAACGTTTTCGCCGTGAAGCCCGAGCCGCTTCCGCTCTCAACCATCCCAACATCTGCACCATCTACGAAATCGGCGAGCACGAAGGCAGCCGCTACATCGCCATGGAATTTCTCGACGGCGCCACTCTCAAACACACTATGGCCGGTCGTCCAGTGGACATCGACCGCCTTCTCGCCCACGCCATCGAAATTGCCGACGGCCTCGACGCCGCTCACTCCGAAAACATCGTTCATCGCGACATCAAGCCCGCCAACATTTTTGTCACCAAGCGCGGCCACGCCAAAATCCTCGATTTCGGTCTCGCCAAAGTTTCCAGTTCCCTGCGCTCCAGCAGCCACACCAACGCCATGGACACGCTCGGCGCCGACACCAGCCAGCTCACCAGCCCGGGCACCTCTCTCGGCACTGTCGCTTACATGTCCCCGGAGCAGGTTCGCGGCAAGGACCTCGACGCCCGCACCGATCTTTTTTCTTTTGGCGTAGTTCTCTACGAAATGGCCACCGGGCAGCTTCCTTTCCGCGGCGATACAAACGGCCTGGTCTTTGAAGCCATAATGAATCGCGCGCCGGTTTCTCCCGTGCGCCTAAATCCCGAAGTTCCCGAAAAACTCGAGCACATCCTGCAAAAAGCTTTGGACAAGGATCGCAACCTCCGCTATCAATCCGCCGCCGAGATGCGCACCGATCTCAAGCGCCTCCTCCGCGAAATCGAGTCCGGCTCCAATCCCAGCGCCTTCACTGGCGTCGCTTCCGCCGATTCCCCGTCGTCTTCCTCTACGCCTTCTTATGCTTCTGCCGGCTCCGTGGCAGGCGTTCCCTCTTCCGGCGCGAACTCAGCCCCTGCTTCGGCTCCAGTAGCCGCATCAGCGTCCGTTTCAACCGCAACCCCCGCGGCTCCCTCTTCCGCATCCGTTCCGGCAGCTTCAGCCGGTGGAGTTCCTTCCTCGATCACCTCGACCACTGCCGCGTATCCCCCTCGCCTCCGCAGATGGCTTCCTTACTTAATCGGTTCGCTGGTCCTCGCCGCCGTCGCCGTTGGCGGCTTCTTTCTCTCCACGCGCCACGCCCGCGCGCTCACCGACAAAGATTCCGTAGTCCTCTCTGAATTCGTCAATACCACCGGCGACCCCGTTTTCGACGGCACTCTGAAGCAAGCCCTTGCCGTTCAACTCGAGCAATCGCCCTACCTCAACCTGCTCCCCGAATCCAAAATTCAGGACGCTCTCCGCTTCATGGGCCGCAAGCCCGATGAGCGCATCACCAAAGACCTGGCCCGCGAAATTTCCCTCCGCGAAAACGCCAAAGCCATCATCTCCGGCTCCATCTCCAGCCTCGGCAACGATTACGTCATCACTCTGGAAGCCAACAACGCCCAGACCGGCGACTCCCTCGCCCGCCAGCAGGTCGAAGCTTCGGGCAAAGAACAAGTGCTGAAGTCCCTCGACAAAGCCGCCACCGATCTCCGCCAGAAACTCGGCGAATCCCTCGCCAGCATTCAGCAATTCACCACTCCGCTCGAGCAGGCCACCACCTCTTCCCTCGAAGCTCTGAAGGAATACAGCGCCGGGTTGTCACTTCATAATCGCCTCAACGAAGAAGCCGCTATTCCTCACCTCAAACGTGCCATCGAGCTCGACCCCAATTTTGCCAGTGCCTACGCCGTGCTGGGCGTCGCTTCGGGCAACATCGGTAATGCGGCTGAGGGAAAGAAAGATATTGAGAAGGCCTATGAACTTCGCGATCGAGCGAGTGAACACGAAAAACTCTATATCGAGGGCCACTATTACGACATCTTGTTAGGCGATTACGAAAAGGCGAATGACGTCTACAAAAAATGGCATGAAACTTATCCGCGCGAGAATCGCCCGCTTGCGAATCTCGCCTTGGGATACCAGTTACTTGGCGACCAGGAAAAAGCGCTGGCCACCGCGAGCGATGATGTGCAAGTCGATCCATCCGATCCCTTCGGCTATTACCACCAGATGTGTGCGTACATCTTCCTGAATCGCTTCGAGGAAGCTAAAGCTGTCGCGCAAACTGCCATTTCTCGAAAAGCCGCCGCTCCCAGCATTCACGTAAACCTTTCCACGCTTGCTCTGATAGAGAATGACCAGGCTGCCCTGCAGCGTGCGTCCGCGGCTGCTGCAGGCACCGACGCCGAGCCTGTGAGTATCGAAGCGATCGGCGAATACCAGGACGCCATCGGCAAAGTCAAACTCGCTCGCGAGACTATGGCGAAGGCCGCCGAATCCGCAAAGCAGCATGGCCAGACCGAGTTGCCTGCTTCCCAAATGGCCCGTCAGTCCGTCCGCGACGCCTTACACGGCTTCACCGATAGCGCGCGCAAAAAGGCCACCGAAGCGCTGACCATGAATGTTAATCGTTTTGAACGCGGTTCCGTCGCGTTTACGTTCGCGCTCATTGGCGATGTCGCTCAATCGCAGAAAATTCTGGACGCCGACGTTAAAGAATATCCGGATGACACCATCCTCAAATATTCCATTGCTCCCTCTGTCCGGGCTTTCAACCTGATTCACCAGAACAAAGCGGCTGAGGCCATCGCCATTCTGCAGCCCTCTGAAAAATATGAATTGGCTGCCCGCACCGCCGTTTATTGGGTAATGTACGCCCGCGGCAGCGCCTACCTCCAAATGCACGATGGCGCGAAAGCCGCCGTGGAATTCCAGAAAATTCTCGATCATCGCGGGCTCAACATCGTCAGCGGTCTCTACCCCATGGCCCAACTCAACTTGGCCCGTGCCTATGCCCTCCAGGGAGACCACGCCAAAGCCCGCACCGCCTACCAGGATTTCTTCTCCCTCTGGAAAGACGCCGACCCCGACATCCCCGTCCTGCTCGCGGCCAAAGCCGAATACGCCAAGCTCCTCCTTAACTCCTCCTGTTTCCTGTCTTCTTTCTCTTCTCTGTGCCCTCCGAGTTCCTATCTCCGTGCCCTCTGTGATAATTCTTTCTCTTTGTCTTTCGACTTGCCATTCCAAACGCGGGTGCCCCACTCTGAGCGACTTGTGCGAAGGGTGGGGTCTTTTCCTCCCGTTGGGTCTTGCCTCGCTCTTCTCTGCGCCCTCTGCGTTCCCATCTCTGTGCCCTCTGTGATAAATCTTTATCCCCGAACTCTCAATTCATTTAACTTTCGACTTTCAACTTTTAACTTCCCCCATTAACCGCCCCCACCACATCTCATGTAAAATCATTTCGACCAATGCCTCGCGCCAAAAACTTCCGTGTCTACTTCGTCCTCATCATTCTTTTCATTTCTCTGGTCATCGTCCTTCTTCGCGAGCATCGCCCTTCCTTCCTTCGTCCCGGCCTGCATCTCCACGCTTACGTTTCCAGCAGCACCGACGGCACCGTAACCGTTCTCGACCTCATCTCGTTCCGCGCCATCGCCAAGGTTTACGCTGGCCCCGCCCTCGCCGAGATCCTCGAGCATCCCAAGCGTCCGGAAATCTGGGGCGTCAGCAGCGCTGGCCCAAACAACACCGCTGGCTACATCTGGGTCATCGACACCCGCACCAATCAACTCGCCGCCCGCATTCCCGTTGGCTCACTGCCCTACTCGCTCGATTTCTCTCCCAAATCCGACCGCGTCTTCACCACGGCCTCTGCCAACGATCAACTCATTGCCATCGACTGCGCCACTCGCTCCATCATCGGCAAAGCCAAAACCGGTGCGCAGCCCGTGCAGGCCCGCGTCACCGCCGACAACAAATTTATTTTGGTAGTCAATCATCGCGCCGGCACGCTGGGCATCCACGATGCCGCCACGCTTCAGCAGCGCGCGGAAGTGCCCGTCATTCCTGACCCGGAAGAAGTTGTCGCCCTGCCCGATGCCTCCGTCGCTTTCGTGATGAGCCGCACGCAAACCCGCATCTCCGTTGTGGATATCCATCGCGGCGTTCTGCTCACCAATCTCGAACTCGCCGGACGCCCCACGCAGATGCTTCTCAAGCCCGACGGCGGCGAACTCTACGTCATCTCTCCCGAAGCGCATGGCCTGCAGGTCGTCAATACCTGGACCCACGAAATGGGCGACTATCTTCTGCTCGGTTCCGCGCCCGCCAGCGCCATCCTTACCGCCGATGCTTCCACCATGTACGTCGCCGATCGCGAAGCGGGCCGCGTCATGCCCGTCGACATCGTCAACCGCCGCGTCGGCAAACCAGTCAGCGTTGGCGCCACTCCGGGAGCCATGCGCTTCGATCCCGCCGAAGCCGATGCGCCTCCCACCATGCTCCTCATCGTCGACGAAACGTCCGGCGACGTCTCCATTCTCCGCACCCGCACCGACAGCCTCCTAACCCTGGTCCCCGCCGGCAACAACCCCCAGCGCCTAGCCATCAAACTCTTCTAGTTTTTTCCTCAAATTTCGCAGTATGGTTTTTGGAGCTATTCCCACGATTGTCATCCTGAGCGAAGATCTGCGCCCATTGCAGATCGGAGTCGAAGGATCCCTCTTTGACTTCCACACTTCCGCGGGTGCCCCACTCTGAGCGCTTTGTGCGAAGGGCGAGGTCTTTTCTTCCGGCCGTCCGACACGACAATCGCTTAAATTCATTCCGAAGCGAGTTTGACTTTGCGTTCGCGGTCCGCGCCATAAGCAAGACATGCAAGAATGTCTTGTTCCGTAAGCGATGGAAACTCTTTGATTATCTCGGCGTGGGTCATGCCCGTCGCCAGCATTTCCAACACTTCGTAAACCGTAATTCGCGTTCCTCGCACGCAGGGCTTCCCGCTACGCTTTCCCGCCTCTATCGTAATGCTGCCCTCATATTTCATAGTTTCAATTTGAAGCAATTTCCTATCCTCGGTAATTAAATCAAACATTCGGGGCAGAGTCATTCTTAACTGTGCCTTTGGGTTGCTCCGCGTCGTCGGGTGCCTCCACTCTGAGCGCTTTGTGCGAAGGGTGGGGTCTTTTCTTCCGTCTTTTCTTCCGTCTTTTCTTCTCTGTGTCCTCTGCTTCCTATCTCTGCGACCTCTGTGATAATTCTTTCTCTTGTTTTTTAATTTTAAAAACGATCCTACGGATCAAACCAAAACTTGATCGTCACCTTCACCGTCGATCCAATTCCCTTGCCGCCCTTTGTCGCCGGCGCATACACATACTGCTTCATCGCATCCAGCGCCGCCGGAAGCAGATCCGGAGGTCCTGACACCACTTCAATATTTCCAATTTTTCCATCCGCGCCGATTTCCGCCTTCAATCGCACGTCGCCGGTGATGAAATTCCGCATCGCCTCCGGCGGATAGATCGGGTTCACCGCTTTCAATAATTTTGCAGGCTCAACCGGCGCATCATCGGGAATTACGGCCTCGACAGGAGTTTCTTTCTGTTCCGCAACGTCCGCCGTTTTCTTTTTACCGCCAGCTTTTCGCGAAGCCGCCGCGCTATTTTTCTCAACAGCTTTAGACGTCGCGTCCGGCGTAGGTCCGGCCACATGAAAATCCGACGCCTTCGCCGTCTTTCGGTCGCTTCCTTTCACAATCGTCTTCGCCGCGCCCGCATCCACAGGCGTCGGAGCAACTGGATCCGCCGTCTCCGGCGCACTCACTGCAGCAGTTGCCGCCCCAGGCTTCCCCGTCTCCACTGCGTTCGCAGGCACCGTCGGTGCAGCCACAACCGATTTCGCTGCCACTGCAGGAGTCGTCGCCACACTCTGCGCCGCAACTGCCGCTTTACTCCTCCGCGCCGCTATCAAGTTCTGCACCACTCCCAGTTTCCACACCCCGGCCGTCACTGTTCCTACCAGCACCACAATCAACGCCACCAGCGTCCACTTCCCCATCTTCGCCCGCGTTGGTTTGTAGATCGAATACGGATCGTTCGGGTCCTCGCTCCTCACAAACTTCGGCGCTTTGGAGAAGTCCAACGCCGGTTGCGGCAGCAGTTGATCGATCACTTCCTGCTCGGGATCGATTTTCTCAACCAGACGGTTGGGCAGCGCCATCGGCGTTTGCGGCTTCCGCGCCTCTACCGCCTTCTGCTCGTTTCGCTTGGGATCCGCCACATCCGACGACAATCCAAATGTTTTAGCCAGCGCGGGAGGAGGAGCCATCGCCGTCTGCGGCGGTATCGGAACAGGTGTCGGCGCAACCTTAGCGGGCGTAAACGTCGGCGCCGGCTCGTTCGGATCCATCACCTCCGTCTTCTCCGACGCGCGTGGCAAGCTCATCGCAATGGCCGGAGGCGCAGGCGCGGCAGCCACCGGCGCAGCAGGAAGCGGCACAGGCACCGGCTCCGCCATCTTCGCCACAGCCTTCGCCGAATCTTCCGCCTGCTTCATTTCCTGCAACTGTTTCCGCAGCAACTCCACTTCTTCGCGCAGCTCTTCAACTTCCTTATCACTCGGCATCGGCGCGTGGACTTCCGCCC
>CAWIPD010000013.1:0-110694 GCA_963837885.1 Candidatus Acidiferrales bacterium
TCCGCCCAGTTCTGAATTCGCAAAGATGCGCTTCCAGTCGATGACGCCATCGCCTACGGAAGTCATGTTCTTCATCAGGTCTTTCCCATTCAACGCGGCAAGCTGATCGGGCGCAACCTTTGGTAGCACCTTCATATCCTTGACGTGCACCAGCGGAAAGCGGCCGGGATAGCGTTTGAAATAGGCGACGGGGTCCTGTCCCGCGACGCTAATCCAGCACAGGTCCATCTCGAATTTGACGAGGTTCTTGTCAGTGGATTCCAGAATGTAGTCGTAAGCAAATTTTCCGCCAAGCGCTTTGTCAGGCTCAAATTCCCACCAGTGATTGTGATAAGCGAACTGGATGCCAGCGTTCTTGCAGGTTTCGCCCGTCTTGTTGAACAGCTCGATGACTTTCTTCCAGTCATCGGCCGATTGCCGGGCTTTCGGGTCGATCATCGGGCAAACAATGAAGGTGTGACCGATCTGGTGGGCAGCGTCGATCTGTTCTGGCAAATGAGTTTGGAGCACGTCGTAAGAAACGTGGCAGGAAGGAGCGGTAACGCCGTCCTTATCCAGCATCTCGCGAATTTCCTTTGGCGAATGGTCAAAGTAACCGGCAAATTCAAGTTCCTTGATGCCGATCGCCGCGACCTTGGCGATGGTGCCGGGAACGTCGGTCTTCATCATTTCACGAACGGTATACAGTTGAGCGCCGACTTTGTCGATTTTGTGGGGTTCGGCGGCGAGTGAACGAACGGGGAGGGAAGTGACAACGGCTGTTGCTACAGATGTTTCGATAAAAGTGCGTCGGTTCATGCGGCGATTGTAACTCCGAATCTTGGACGATTGCACGGAGAAATTTGGCCGGCGCGAACAGCAAAACCGTTATTGCAAAAGAAAAAGGCCTCGCGGTGAAGCGAGGCCTCTCTGGACTCTGGGCGGAAACTAGAATTGGAAGCGCAAGCCGAACTGCATGATGCGCGGAGCGTGTGCTCCGTTGAGAACCAGGAAACCGCTGGAAGCGCAGGATGGATCGCCGCCGTTGTTGTTGGCGCCACCTACGCAGCTCATCGCGGACGTCAGACCTGCGCCACCGTGCTGACTGGCTTCCGGCAAACTGGTTCAGGTTGACGTGGTTGAATACGTTGAAGTTTTCCCAGCGGAACTCAATGCGCATACCTTTCCTTAAAGGTAAAACGCTTGAAGAGTCCGAAGTCAAAATTCACGAGGCCGGGAAGGCGCATGGTATTGCGGTTGCTGTCGCCGTAGGTGAGGCCAACGGGCAGAGAGTACGCCGCCGGATTGTAACGGAGCTCGCCGAAGGTGCCGGAGGCCGCGAGAGCCTGTTTTTCCGCTTGTGCTGGGATTGTTGGGGCTTCCTTGAACGTCGGGATAAGAACCCACCGCGCTAACTCCGCTGCCTACGCCGGCGTTGTCGCCATACGTTGTGCCATTAACAACCGTGAAGGGAAGTCCAGTCGTAGCCGTGGTTATGCCCGAGGCTTGCCAGCCACCGAGTAACGTGTGTAGCATGCCTGGCTGTTTGAACAAAGGAATCGCATAGACATAACTGATGGAAAACAAGTGGCGGACATCGAAGTTGGAACTCGCGCGATTGCGGGCGGCGTCCGAAGGATCTACGAACAGCGCATCACCGCGATCGGAGGAGTCGTCGATGGAATGGCTGAATGTATAGCTGGCGCTAAAAGTCAGATCACCCACACTGCGGCGCGCGGCAATTTGCAAGGAGTTGTAGATCGAATTGGCGGTGTTCTCGAGTCGCGTGATGGTGCTCCAGCCCTGATAGGGGCGGAAGTAGTTTGCGGCCCCGTAGGCGCAAGCCACATACAGATTTTGCGCTGCCGCCTGGTCGAGAACGGCACCGTTGCTGATTGTCGCGGAGGTTGGGAGTCCCTGCGCATTTAGAGTAAAGTTCGCCGCGTTTGGTTGGCAATCCGTGGAAGTGATTGGCAGATTGGCGGCGATGTAGGGATTCTGCGCCGCCGGAACCGCTTGTAATTGGTTTATATCGTATTCGCGCGTCAGATGCGTTCCCTTGCTGCCGACATAGGCAACCGAGAGAAGCACGCTGCCCGGGAGTTCATGTTCAACGCCTAGATTCCATTGCTGCATGTAGGGCCACTGCACCTGGTCGGGAATCGAGATGGCGCTGAGCGGGCTGGGTAGGACCAGCCGGTCCTGCCGAACCGCCGACATTTTGATAACCCGTGACTGCACCGACGCCGCCATTGATCGACAAGGGCGAAGCGCTGAACTGGAGAGACTCAGCGTTGGCTTCGTTGCCGTTCATGTGCTCGAAGAAGATGCCGTAGCCGCCGCGAATGGCCCACTTCCCGTCACCAAACGGATCATAGGCGAAGCCGAGACGCGGGCCAGGATTCATCCACTTGTTCTTCATACAACCTGTGGTGGTTGGCGAAATACCGGGAATCGTGGGATTCGAGACACCGCATTGTACCAGCCCGTTAAAGATGCTCTGGCCGGGGCCAACGTTGAGGAGTTGTGAAGTCGGGCTCTGAAGAGTTGGATCGAACGGGAAGAAGGCCGGGGCTGCGCTTGGATTGTACGCTCCAGTAGAGAAGCCGAACTCCTTATTCTGCTTCTCCTGATATCGCCCGAAAACGCTCCAGCGTAAACCGAGGTTGAGAGTCAGTTTCTTGGTGACGCGCCAATCATCTTGGAAGAAGGGTTCGAGTATTTTGTAACGATCGTAATAGTAAAGGTTGTTTTCGTTCTGGCCATAACCTGCAATGTTTCCGGTGAGCAAATCGGCGAACGGATTGCCCGTGGAGTTGGGTGAGCTGTTGGCAAAAGCAAAGTTGGCCCTGAACGTCCAGAGAGGACTGTTGATTTTTCTGGGCGGCTACGAAGTAGGCGCCGAAAGACATGGTATGGTTGCGGACAATCTTGGTCATGATGTCGCGGTAGGTGTAGGTAGGGTTAGCGTTTTTCCAGGGGAAATAACCGGTGTCCACGCCAAAGCCGCCGCCGTAAACGGTGCCGCGCGGTGTTGCCAACAGCGTAGGCGGGGATCTTATTTCCCAAGCCGTTGGCGAACAGTGGAACAAAGTCAATTCCGCCCGAAGGCAGATTGACATTTGTGCTCACGTTGCTCAGGAAAATGTGATCGTCGGTGTAACTGGCCACGAATTCGTTGAGCAGGCTCGGTGTGAAATTCGAAGTAAGTCTTCGCCACGAAACTGGTAGTGGGCCCACGAAATTGGTGTTGGTGTTATCGAAAGTATTCTGGTACTGCCCCCAGAGCGGGCCCTGATTGATGGTGCCCCAGGTGTCGTGGATGTAGCGAAAGGTCAGCCGTTGATTCTCGGTGAGGTTGTGATCAACACGAATCAGTTCTTCACGCCAGTGAGTTGGATAGCTGGGATTCGCAAGATAGGCCGGCAGAGGATTCCCCGCGGCCTGTCCGGCTGCGTAGGTACCGTTAAAGCCATTGGCTTTCGGAAGCAGAGTGAGCAGAGCGGTGGCGGTTGAAGAAAGGCCCGCAGGCAAGTTGGGATTATTCACCAGAACATTGTTGTTAGGAACGGGACCGCTTGAGTGGCCGATGTTAGCGATTGGTAAGGGCAGTCTGGATATGCTCGCAGGATCAAAGCTAGAGCCCGTGTAGACAGGGCAGACGTCGCTGAAGTCGCCAGTGCGCTCGGCGTCGGAAGGAACGTTTTGCGAAATGTTCGCGCCCGGCTCGATTTCCCGGCGCCATTCCTGCGACCAGAAGAAGAACGTCTTGTTCTTCTGGTTGTTGTATAGGCCAGGGATGTAGACGGGGCCGCCGATGGTATAGCCCCAATCATGCTTCTTGTAGGCCGGGCGAGCGATGCCCTGGCCATTGTTCTGCCAGGAATTGGCATTGAAAGCCTCATTGCGGCCGTAGTAGAAGGCGCTTCCGTGGAATTCGTTGGTGCCGGATTTGGTTTCCACTTCGACGGTGCCGGAACCGTTTTTGCCGTATTGCGCGCCGTAGTTGGAAGTCAGGACTTTGAATTCCGCGATGGCTTCCAGGTTTGGATAGACGTTCAGCGAATTGTTGCTGCCATTGTCCATGTTGTCGCCGCCGTCGATTTCCCAGTTGTTGTACTCGGTGCGGCCACCATTGATGCTGTACAGCGTGTTGCCGATAATGCCGACTGTGCCTTCGTCCTGGCCGGTCTGATTGACGACGCCGGGCGAGAGGGTGACAAGCTGAGTAAAGTTGCGCCCATTCAATTCGAGTTGCTGCACCTGTTTGCCGGTGATGGTGGCTGCCAATTTCTGCGGAATCGTGTCTACCTGCGCTACGTTTTCGCCCGTGACGGTTATTTGTTCGGAGATGGAGCCGACCGTCAGCGTGACGTCGACGCGTGCTTTCTGCGCCACGTCCAACTTGAA
The DNA here is from genome assembly GCA_963837885.1 of Candidatus Acidiferrales bacterium. Taxonomy (GTDB): domain Bacteria; phylum Acidobacteriota; class Terriglobia; order Acidiferrales; family UBA7541; genus Acidiferrum. Next base: position 4,390 of record CAWIPD010000013.1, read on the forward strand.
GCCCTTCGCTACAAATTTTTGAAAGCCTTCCATGCTGATCGTAATGTCGTAGACACCGGAGGGCAGCGCGACTGCGACATAAACGCCTTCTCCGTTTGTGGTGGTATTCCGGACGACGTTACCGCCAACACTGCCGATCAAAACCTGTGCGCCGACAACCGCTGCGCCGGATTTGTCGATGACTGTTCCACTGATGGAACCGGTATCCTGGGCGAGTGCGAGTTGCGGGATTAGTGAAAGCAGAGCGAGGACGCCGAAAGCTAACAAGAGCCGCGCGTAGTTGCGACACGAAGGAATGGTAGAGCGCTTCACGATAAAACCTCCATGGAAATAGAAAATCTTTTAAACGGCTTCTGATGGGGAGGTGAAAGATGTTAGAAAGTCAGCTAAGCTTGACGCCGCCAGACTCCAACCACTCGCTTGCAGCTTCCCCGGTCCTCGACGCAACCCAACTCTTCAAAAACATCTATTAAATCGGATTAATAGCGGAAATTATGGCATGTGTCAAGAGCAAAATCCCGAACTATGCCATCCCATTTCCCGAGGGGAGGCCAAGGAAAAGACTTTCGCAGAGGGGAGGGAAGGGTGGAAAGTCCTGCTATTCTTGTGTTCAGGGATGGCCATGCTGCCTCAACTGTGTGAAAACACATGAAACGGTCACTTTTCTGCTCAAAATTAATTTTACGGGTCCTTCTGGCGTGCCTGGCACTTGGGCGCTGCGACAATATCCTCAGCCTCTGCGCCTTCCGAACAGGCGCCCTCAACTGATAATCCAAAGGAATGGTTTGAAAAGGGGCAAGTGGCGTTAAAGAACGGCGATCTGCAACAGGCTGAGCAGGACTTCCGCAAAGTTCTTTCGGTCGACCCAAAAGCGGGGGCCGCCTACGCGAATCTCGGTGTGATTGAGATGCGGCGCAAGAACTGGGACGCCGCGTTAGAAGATCTGAAGAAGGCGCAAACCTTATCGCCCAGCATGGCCGGAATTCGGCTGAATATTGGACTGGTGCAGTTCCGGAGAGGAAATTATCAAGAGGCCGTGCCGGTGCTGGAGTCGGTTGTACACGACGAACCGGACGCGACCCAGCCCCGCTACCTTTTGGGATTATGCCAGGTATTCATCGAAGATTTTGCGGCGGCGGCCAAGACTCTGGAGCCGCTCTGGAAGGCCATGTCGAATGATGTGATGTACCTCTACGTTCTGGACATGGCTGCGGATAAATCCGGCAACAAGGAACTCGACGAAAAAGCAACGACGCAAATGGTCCGTGTTGGAGGAGACACCGCGGAATTTCATCTGATCATGGCGAAAGCGCACCTGCAACACCACGAACATGATGCGGCGCTGGAAGAATTGAAAAAGGTAGAGGCCCTCAACCCCTCCATGCCGTTCCTCCATTTTAATTTGGGATACACCTACCTGGGGACTGGGGATTACGCGAAAAGCGAAGCGGAATTTCGGAAAGATATCGCCATCGATCCGGAACTTTCTGACAACTACTACCAACTCGGAATTTTGTACTCGTTGATGCAGAGACAGCAGGATTCTGAGATCGCTTTTAAGGAAGCATTGAAGCTCGAGCCGCATCGCTCCGGCGCCTGGTTCGGCCTGGCGAAAATTTACAACGAGCGTGGTGATTATCCTGAGGCTTTAAACGCACTCGACGAGGCGCTGAAAACAGCTCCTGACAGCGACAAGGTGCACTTTATGCGCGGGCAAGTTTTACAACGCCTGAATCGGAAAGAGGAAGCAAAGGCGGAATTCGCGACGGCAAAGACACTGATGGACTCGAAACTAAACAAGGACCGGAAAAATCTGGAAGAATTGTTAGTGCCCAATCCCGAGCTAAAACAGGGCCCAAATTAAGAATGAAGCGATTAGAATAATTTTGCAGACGACAAATTAATGTCGGCGCGCCGACATTTTTCCTTTGTTTTCGAATACTTTCACTATATCTTCATTCAAAATATTATTAAGTGGTTAGTATTGTTGGTGATCGGGAGAGGCCATTCAAAATGTATTCGAAAGTCGGTGGGAATGTCGGCCGACATTCGGGGGAATTGTCGGCGAATGTCTGGCTGGCCGACGGCGGCTTAAATCGGTGGCGCTTGCCACGGCCCGCGCTCCTGTTCCAGGATTTGCCCTACTTCCAGTAACAATTCATCTTCGTTCGGCCGGCCGATCAGTTGAACATTGATTGGCAAACCTTCCGGCGAGTGGCTCATGGGAATCGACAATCCCGGGAAGCCTGCGAGATTGAGCCACTGGCAGAAACGCATGGTGTCGCGATAATTATGCGGATCGCCCTCGCGATAATTTCCAGCGCCATGGAGAAATGCGGGAGCAGAGGAAACGGGCGAAAGCAGGATGGGCACGTTGCGCATTTGCCGGAGAATGCCTGATCGCACTTCATCGCGCTCGACGAAAGCTTTCAGGAATGATTCAATGTCGATTGCGGCTCAGCGCCGGTGATTTCCAGAAATTCGCGCAACATGGGGCTGAGGAGATTTTCCTGCCCTTTCGTGCTTTGCCGCAGCAGATAGCCGATGGTTCGGCCAAAGAAAAACCACCATAATCTCAACGCGGCTTCGAGGTTATCCAAGGAAAACAGTTCAACTTGGAATCCCCGCGCGGCGAGTAGTTTTCCTGCGCGAGTGACAGCATCGTGCGTTTCTGGAGTGGCAGTTCCCAGCGCGGGGCTTTGCAAAATGCCGATGCGTAGGCCGCGCAGTTTTTCTCTGGGTTCAGCACTCTCCAGGAGGGGAACAGCCAACGGATCGCCGTCGTCCGGTCCAGCCATCACGTTAAAGAGAATCTGAAGATCTTGCACCGTCCGGGCCATCGGACCAACTACGCCTAGCCAGGGAAAAGACCCACCGGGAGGCGGAAAGTGTCCCGTGGCTGGGATGCGTCCCGGTGTCGGCTTAAGTCCGCAGATTCCGCAAAAGTGCGCGGGCACGCGGATGGAGCCGCCTCCATCGCTGCCGACTCCGCCCATCGAAATGCCACTGGCAATGGCGGCCGCCTCGCCCCCGCTGGAGCCTCCCGCGGAATAAGCAAGATTCCATGGATTGGAAGTTTTTCCGCTCAGCACATTATCGGTTTCATAGGCCATCAGAAATTCAGGAGTGTTCGTGTTTCCGAGAAGGATTGCCCCGGCATCTTCCAACCGGGAAACGAGTGGGGCATTTGCGGAAGGAATGTGTTCCTTGCGGAGCAGCGACCCGGCCGGACAGGGCCATCCTGCTACATCAATACTGGATTTTATGGTCAGCGGTATTCCCGCCAGTGGAGGAAACTTTTCTTCCCTGCGTATCGCTGACTCCCATTGACGCGCACGAGCGATGGCAGACTCGCCGTCGAGATGGACGAAGGCGATTAAGTGCAGGTTGCAAACGACGTGCGCGCTCGAGATGGACAGCGATCAGTTCGACAGGCTGAGATTTCTTTTCGGCTTAACTTTTCAATCGTTTCGGCAATTGTGAAAAAGCTGAAGTTGGCCATGGGGCACATCTCAGAAGGTAAAGGGGTGCAGAGGCAAGGTCAAGCAATCGTGACGTTGCTCACAAAAACCCTCTATAAAAACGGTTGACGATAAGGTGCAGAGTCAAGACAATCGAGTAGGCAGCAGGTCAGGTGCTTGTCTTTTGTTTCGCGTCCAGAAAGAATTTTCCTTCCATGGAATTTAGATCGACAAATTCAAAGCGTTGGAAAGCTTTTCTTTGCGGATTGGCCATCTGCTTTACCGGGTACGGACTGTTTGAACTGAGAATGAGAGCTACTCCTCTGCTTTCATCGGGTGCGCCCGCAAAATACTCGGCCGAGGCGCTGCGCGAAAATACTCTGGGCGTGGCTTATATGAACCAGCAAAAGCCCGCGGATGCCGAGAAATATTTTGAACACGCATTGGCCGCAGATCCACAGTTTGCGGAAGCGCGCTTGAATTTGGGAATTTCGTTGATGGGCCAGCAGAAACTCGAGCAGGGCAGAACTGCCTTGGAACAAGCTGCGGCTAAGCTGCCGAACGATCCATACGCCTGGTACAACCTTGGATTAGCCTACAAGGATCTCAGCGAGCCCGAAAAGGGAATCGCCGCGTTTCAACACGTTGTGCAAATTGTGCCCGACGAGCCGGATGCCTATTATTTTGTTGGCTTTTTGAACGCGCAACTTTTGAAGTACGACGACGCGATTGCCGCTTTTAACAAGGCTCTAGCGCTCGCTCCACAACATGCGTCCGCTCAGTTTGGTCTCGCCCGCGCGTATCAACGTAAGGGTGACATCGAAGCTGCTCGCGAAAGCATGAAACGTTTTCAGAAAATAACCGCAGAGCATCTGGGGTTGCCCTTTGGCGCCGGTTATGGCGATCAAGGCAAATACTCGTTAGCGGAATTTGTGCACGGAGCAGAGACGAATGCACCCGCGGAAATTCCTGTGCATTACGTGCAGGATTTGCTCGCCAAGCGTGTCGTTTCCGCCAGCGGTCCCACGGCACTTGGCGGCAGTAATGGTGCGTGCTTCATCGACTACGATGGCGATGGCAAACCTGATTTATTTCTGGTTGCGGCAGGCGCGGGGAAAAGCCATCTGTTGCGCAATCTTGGCGATGGAAAATTCGAAGATGTTACGGAAAAGGCGGGGCTCGGCGGAATCGGGGCGGGATACGGATGCTCCGCAGGCGACTTCGACAATGACGGAAAAGCCGATCTTGCCATTTGCGAGATCGATGGTGTTCGGCTATTTCACAATGAAGGCGCAGGGAAGTTTGTTGACGTAACCACAAAGGTCGGAATTCAGCGTGAGAAGGGTTGCGTCGCCGCCACTTTTGTCGATTACGATCACGACGGCGATCTCGATTTATACCTGACGTTCACACCGGGAACTGCAGCTGAAAAGCGCACCAACCGTTTATGGCGCAACAACGGAAATTCTACCTTTACCGACGTTTCCGAGGCCTCGGGCTTGGGAGTTGCGGCCACCGGCGCGGGAATCGCCGTCACTGACTTTAATAATGACCGGGCCATCGATTTCGTTTTGGCTGGTGGGACAAGTGGGGCCGGAATTTATCTGAATCCACGCGAAGGGAAGTTCGCTCCGTTGCCGGGAATCGACTTCGCGAAAGAAAAACTGCCTCCCGCGGTGGGAGTCACCGTACTGGATTTTGACAAAGATGGCTTCATGGATCTTGCGTTCACTCACGCAGGTGCGCCGGGCATCAGTTTGTGGCGAAACGTAAATGGGAAAAGACTGGAGCGTGTAGCCCTTCCGGATTTGGGTTGGAAACAGGGCTGGGGGATTACCTGGATTGATTTCGACAATGATGGCTGGCTCGATCTGGTCGCCGTGGGTGAATCGGCCAGCGGTGGCGAAATTCGCCTGTTGCGCAATCTAGGAGACGCCGGCTTTGCCGATGTCACAAAGAAGGTCCAGCTTGATGGTGTGAAAGTAAATCAGCCGCGAGCTATTTCGGTTGCCGACCTGAAGGGAAATGGAAGTCCTGACCTGATTGTTACGCAGGCGGATGGCGTGCCACTGTTGCTCGAGAATATTGGCGCCAACAAGAACAGTTGGATGCAGATCGATTTCAAGCCGCTGAATGACAACAAGAGCGCGATTGGGACGAAGGTCGAACTGTACGCGGGCGTGTTGTATCAGAAGTGGGAGATTTCCGGTGCTTCGGGATATCTGAGTCAGAACGCCATGCCCATGATTGCGGGCCTCGGTTCTGAAAAGACGACGGATGCGGTCCGTTTGCTGTGGCCGACGGGCGTTCCACAGGACGAGATCGATTTGACGGCGAGAAAAATGCAAATGATTGAAGAACTCGACCGCCGCGGAAGCTCGTGTCCCGTTTTATTTTCGTGGAATGGCAGCGAGTACGAGTTTATTGCCGACATGATCGGACCCGGCGTTGTTGGGCATTGGGTGGCACCGGGTGAACGGGATGTGCCAGATCCGGATGAATATTTGAAAGTACCCGCCAAGAGCGTGCAGTCGAAAAATGGGCTGCTGAGTTTTCGTTTTATGGAGCCGATGGAAGAAACCGTCTACCTGGACAGAGTGAAATTGTTAGCGATCGATCATCCCGCGAACGTGGAAGTAAACGCCAATGAGCGATTTGCCAGCGCACCTCCATTCCCAGAGTTTCGCGTGATTACGACAGAAAAGGCGCGTGTTCCGGTGGCAGCGACCGATGATCAGGGCCGGGATGTGCTCGCCGTTGATTGCAAAAAAAGATCGCAAATACGTCACGCAGTTTGAAGGGCTGCCCTTCGCGGGATTCGCTAAGTTGCACTGGATTGAGCTGGACCTGGGAGAGTGGGACGCGTCGAAACCGCTTCGACTACTACTCGACGGCTACACGGACTATTTCACCGCTACGTCGATGTATTCCGCCGATCAAGCGGGCATCAAGGTGATTGCGCCGTATGTCGAGGCGCAGGACGCGCAGGGCCACTGGACGCGTGTTGTGGACGATATGGGTTTTCCCGCAGGTCTGGCGCGAACCATGGTTGCTGACTTGACGGGGAAAATTCCTGCCGGGACGCGGCGCATTCGTATTGTGAACAATTTGAAAATTTATTGGGATGCGATTCGTATCGATCAGACTCCGGAAGATGAAGAATGTGGAAGTACACGAAGTTCCGCTCGCCCAGGCATCGCTGGAGTTTCTGGGATTTCCAAAAGAGATTCGCCTGCATCCGGCAAGCGACACCACTTACTCTTACTCGCAGCGTAGCGCCACCGGTCCCTATGCGCACGCATCCGGAAATTACACGCGGTATGGCGACGTGAAAGAACTGCTCAATACTTCAGACGATAGATTTGCGGTGTTCAGCTCCGGTGAAGGCGTGAAGCTTGAGTTCGATCCGCACGCTCTGCCGAAGCTGCCAGTAGGATGGATTCGCGATTATTTTTTCTATGCGGACGGCTTTGAAAAGGATCTGGATTTTTACGCTGCGAATGGGTTTACCGTGGAGCCGTTGCCGCGGCACAGCTTGATTTCGTATCCCTATCCGGAAGGGCAGGACTATCCGCTGGATGCAGAGCACCTGAAATACAAGTTGGAGTACAACACCCGGACGCGTTCCGACCGGATGCCGGATAACCTGCGTTACGACTATCCAACGCCGAAGTGAGGAGCAAGGTGGCGAAAACAGGAGTGGTGACGATCCGCGATGTGGCCAGTGAAAGCGGTTACTCCGCCTCCACAGTCTCTATCGTGCTCAACAGCGCGCCGCTTTCCCGCTACATCCCTACGGAAACCAAAACACGAATTGAGACGGCCGCGAAACGGCTGGGATATCGCCCGAATCCATCTGGCGCGATCGTTGCGAAGTCAGCATTCCAATATCGTGGGCGTGATGGTCTTCGACATTACCGATCCATTCTGCACGCCAATTCTGCGCGGGCTGGAAAATTCGCTCTATCAAGCGAACTATTTGTCGCTTCTGGCGGATGCGCACAACGAACCGCACCGTTTCGAACGATATCTGGAGATGCTGCTGGACCGGCGTGTCGAGGGCTTGATCATTATTGCCAATTGGCTGGTCACCGATATCAAACTGCTTGCCGATTTGACAGAGAGACAAGTGCCAACTGTGGTTGCCGGAAGGGAAGTGGAGTTTGACTTGGCCAGCACCGTTTCCGTGGACAACGAAGGCGGCGCTGCGATGGCCCTGGAACACTTGTATCAACTGGGGCACCGCGACATCGCATTCCTCCGCGGACCAAAGGCTCTTTCGAGCAGCGGCAAGCGCTGGAAGGGAATTCGCAATTTCGCGCAATCGTCGGGTCTGACGTTGGATCCCAAAAAAATTGCGGAGTTGCCCGAATCGCTGGATGCCAATTCAAGTTTTGAGGCGGGCGTGCAGCTAACGACGGAGCTCCTGCGGCGCGGGAAGTCGTTCACGGCGTTGTTGGCTTACGACGATATGACCGCGCTGGGGGCTTTGCGAGCACTGAAGAAAAAAGGCATTCGCGTGCCGGAAGATTGCTCGGTGATTGGCTTTGACGACGTCGCGCAGGCGGGCTTGGCGATTCCTTCGCTAACCACCATGCGGCAACCCATGGAAGCGATGGGTGCGATGAGTGCGGGAATTGTTCTGGAAGCGATCAAGGCCGTTGATTTAAAGCGCGACATTCCGGTTGTCCGGCGCAAAATCGGAGCCGAACTCGTCGCTCGCGAATCGACTGGTCCCGTTCGCTAAAAGCTGAACGGTTTTACTCTCCCAACGAAACCCATGCTTTTTTCTGCGCGCTTTCCGCGATGGCTTCGCACAGGACCAGCTCGTGATGGCCGGTTTCAAACGTGGGAAATGTTCGCGGAGCGCGAAAATCTCCGGCAGCGATGTAGCCATAGAAATCCTTGAACAGTTGCACAAACGTGTCGGGATAACCCTCCGCGTGGCCACCGGGATAGGCAGCGTATCCGCGCGCTTCCGGCGAAAGCAGTCCAGGATCTTTCGGGAGAAGTTCGCAGGCCCGGTCGCGGCGCCCGATCCAGAGTTCGTTTGGAGATTCGGAGTCAAATGCGAGAGAGCCTTCGCTGCCATCGACCTCAAACCACAGGCGAGCTTTGCGGCCGGCACTCACTTGCGAAACGGTCATGACGCCGCGCGCATCATTTTCAAAATGTAGAAGAACGGAAGCATAATCATCGGTGGAGATGAGCACCTCCTCCGTTTCCATCGTTCCGGCTTTCTGAAAAGTTTCCACACGACCCTTGGGGCGTTGGCGCGAAGGCAATACCGTTGCTAGATCCGCGCAGAGTTGGGAAACATTGCTTCCGGTAATCCACATCATGAGATCGAGCCAGTGCGTTCCGATATCCGAGACGGCGCGCAATTCACCGCCGAGTTTTGATTCCAAGGCGCCAATTCCAATCCGTGGGGAACAGCAGCCAGTCTTGCAGGAAACTGCCGTGCACCAAACGCACTTGCCCGATTGCGCCACTTTTGATGAGTGAACGCGCTTCCTGACTGAGTGGGTAATAACGCAGATTGTAGGCGACACCGCCGACCATGTTCAGTTCTTTGGTCAAGGAAACCAGAGTGGCCGATTCACGCGAATCGAGGGCGAGTGGTTTCTCGCAGAGAATGTGCTTTCCCGCGCGCAGCAATTGGCTGGCTTCTTGAAAATGCAAATAATTCGGCGTGCAGAGATGTACGACTTGTACGGAGGGATCGGCGGCAAGTTCTTCGAGTGAAGAGTAGCCGCGCGGCAATCCCATCGATTCCGCGGCCTTTTGGGCGCGTTCCGTAGTGCTACCGAGAACTCCCTGTACGGTAATTCCCAGCCGGCGCAAGGCTTCCAGAGTGTGCGCGGCCAACAAATCCAAGTCCCACGATTGCAGCATTCAGTTTGGGCATTGCGGTTTCCTCTCCTTGCGCATTTCTAGAGAAGTATTCTAGTGGGAACTGGGTCGTTGCGTGGAATATTTAGAATAAAAAACGCGATTGAAGACTTATTTCGCCGGGGAATGAAATGCGTCATCCGGGTCCAGGTAACTCCCCGCCCAGAAGGCATCGCGCGCGATGGCCTTGGAAGAAAGTTTCTCGATTTCCGGAAGAGTTGCGCCTGCTATGCCTCCATCGGCGGAATCGAAGATGACCACTACGCCTTCGGGAACAGGAACCGTTGAGGGAGCCTCTTTCGCACCTTTCTCAAATAGAAGCAGCGCGTAATTCAGGCGTGCCGCCGGGCCTGCTTCTTTTGGATTGGTTGAGACTGGAAGCACGGTATAAATTTTTACTTGTTTCCCGCGCAGATCTGCCCAACTTCCGGGGAAAGTCCCGACTTCTTCACGCTCAATACGGAATGCCGTGAATTTTTCCAATGGGTCAGGACTGGAAGTCGATTCAAGCTTGGCGACCAGAAATTCAGATAATTCCACAGCGTCGCGCTGGACATAGCCACGGGAATCGCCGGAAATGGCAATGTGGATCCACTCGTTGTTGCCATCCAGAAATTCAAATTCGTCATTTTGCGCTGCCTGGAAAAGGACGTGCGCGCCCGGGGCATTCTTGGCATAGATCGGAGTTTGGGATTTTTGCACAACCACCAGATTTTGCGGCTTGGCTTGGTTCTTCTGGATCTCCTGCAGATTTTGCAATTGAACGGTGAGTTGCTGAACGCGTCTTTCACGGGCGATTCGATCTGCCCGAAGAGAAGCAACTTCATCGGGCGGAGGTGTAGAATCGCGCACGATGGTGGTGCCGGACATGCCCTGAACGCCTGAGAGATCCAGTTTCGGACGCGGTGCCTGCGTGCCTTGCTGAATGATTGCGGAGGAACTAACCGGTTTGCCGGTTAGCTTTTCTTCCAGGCGATCGAGAAAGTCCAGTTCCAAGCGCCCGTTAGAAGGCAGCACCTGATAGCCGGACTTGGCAACATCTCGATCCGCGTACCAGGCGGTGATTTTGGCTTTTACGGTAACCACGGTCTTTCCAGCGTCGCTCGGAAACCAGTTCGACAGAAAACTTGCAGAAACCGCGCTCGTAGCGATCGAGGGGTTGCTCGGTTTCGCCTACAAATCCATCCAGGATTGGCAATTTCTCTCCGGCAGAAACCTGCAATGCTTTTAAGGCCTGTTCAATGTCGTCCTTCTGTTTATAAAAACTCCGCGCATAAACGTCTGGAGCTTGAGCCAAATGCGGGAAGAGAGAGGAGAAATCCAGCAAAGCAGAAGAGTAGAATTCGCGTGCCGTTTCGCGGTGCGGTCATCAAGGCAACTGCTCCAGCTTCTCCGATTGAATCCAGCCGCGTTGTCCTTCGGGTGTTTCGACGCCCAGCCAGTGGGGTGTGACGATCAGGACGACCAATTCGTTGCCTCCCGGAAGGGTTTTCAAAGATGCTGCGGCTTGAAACGGCGCGGCTTTCAGTTCCGCCCCGGTCTTTACCACCCGGCGTTCCAGCGAGCGGCGGAGATCGTTCACCTGCTGTTCCAGTTGCTTTTCCGCGCTTTCCGCAGAACTGAGTCGGGAGTTTTCATCATCCTTCTGTCGAACGTAGGTTTGGTGGACAATTTCCGCGCTGTTCTTCCGGCGTTTCTCTTCGGCCAGAGCCATGGCGGTTTCTTCAGCTTCGTCGGCGCGGTCCTTAATCTCTTTCATCTCCATTTTTTCCACGTTGCCGTCGGAGATGTGGATCACTTTGTGGGAATTCTCCACGTAAACAGCGTCGATGCGCACGCGCGTGCGCCCACCGTTGGCCGGAATCACGACATACCGTACAGCAATTGTTCCTTGGTCCGCGCTTTGCAGGAAATGGCGCGGAGCGATGGCATTTTGCAGAATTTTGTAATAAACCTCGCCTGGACCTGTCCAAGGTTCAAAGAGCGGAGTGGAATCAACGACCTGGGCACCGGTCAGAATGGGTTGTTTATCGTAGACCAGAGTCCCATGAATGATCTGGTCGTGCAGAACGGTTTGCACCGCCTGCTTAATGTATTCCGGGGAGGTAGAAAATTCGCGTACGAGTCCGGCAGTTGCCACGGGGTCCTTGGCCGCGGCACCGATAGTAAGTAAACAGACACCCGTGAAGGTTGACAGTGCGATAAACGCCACACTTCTAGGGATAAAACTGTAGAACGATCTTATGTGAAGAATCTGATTCATCAGTTCACCCGACCACTCCTTTGTTAGCGCGAACTCCTTCCGCTGTCAAATTCCGCCTCAGTCCTAATTTTGCCCCCTATGTAAGCATCGCGGCTTCTCTCTGCAACACATTTTTTGATAGCTACAAGAAATGTCTTGCATTCGAGAAAAGAGTGGGAGTAGGATGCCCTCGGTTCAGGGAATCGAGAGTCTGCGTTCACACTCGTGACGGAGAGAGGGCGCAAATTTTCGGTGGACAATTGTTGAGCACACTAACCGCTATTTCTTAGTAGTTTTTAGGTTCAAGGAACCCAGCGGGTTGGTCGTGCCGACATTCCATTCCCTACATATAACTAACGGGCAGTCAATGTTGTCTACTCGGCGTCGGCGCTCAACGATTAGAGGAGGCAGTATGGGACGGTGGGGTTTGGTGGGGATTAGATCAAAGGCGGCCCGTCTGGCCGTTGTTTCCTGTTACGTACTCTTTGTTCTGGCGATCGTTCTGGTCGATTGCCGTCCGGCGTCCGCGATTCCCGCTTTCGCTCGAAAATATGGGATGCCATGCTCAGCCTGCCATCTGGCCTGGCCGATGCTCAGTCCGTTTGGACAGCAGTTTAAGGATAACGGCTTATCAAATGGGGAACGACCGCGATGCCCCCATCTTCCAGCAGGCGGCCTACTGGCCGGTGACTTTCCGCATTACGCCGATCTGGCATCGGGAAAGCAATAGCGCCACGGCCATAGACGATACCCCAGGTCAGACGACCGTTACAACGCACGGGTTTGACTGGAGCGGCTTGGATTTCCACACAGGTGGAACACTTGCGAAGAATTACAGCTTCTATGTACTGCCTTCCTCGGATAATACCGGAGCCTTCCACTTTGAGTCGGTTTGGGCCCGTGTAGATAACGTGGCAGGGAGCACTTGGCTCAATTTCAAGCTGGGTAAGTTTGAGCTGGATAACTTGCTGTCTGAGAAGCGCATTCTGACCCTGACCAACGTTTCGGGCACTTACACGAACTACCACTTCCAGCCCGTCTCGGAAGGCGGGTTCTACACCTTTGGGATCGGCGACAACCAGGACGGTTTCGAATGGATGGGCCATTCCAAGAATGATCGCACTCGCGTTTCGGCGGCGCTGATCGGTCAGAATGATGGCAGTCCCGGCCTTCCGACGGGCCGCGGCTACGGCGCGTTATTTGCCGCGAGCCAGGCATTTGAGGTCGGCGGACTTGGGTTACAGCGAGTCGGTGTATTTGACTTTGTTGGTGAAGAACCTACTTACTTCCAATACACCAGCGGCGGCGTAGGAATACCGGGAACCATGATCGGCAACAAGCCGATTAACCGTTTCGGACTCATTGGTCAGTGGTACATCAAGAAGTTTGATATCACCACGATGTTCTTTCACTCACAGGACAATGCCTATCTCGGCACGCAGACTCCTGCAAACGCAATCCTTCCCACCGGAGCGCGTTCGCCGGTCTGGAATGGCGGTCTATTCGAATCTCACTACATGTTTAATCCGCAACTCATCCTTATCAACCGGTATGAACTCGTGCGCATGGCTCAACAGGCATTGCCTCAAACCAAATTGCTCGGTAATTAGGGCAACGCGGACGTCTTGACGTTCGGCATGCGGTATTACCCGTTCATGTCCAGCCGCGCTGGCTTCGCCTACCACGCTGAATACGCCATCGATCTGGCAAAAGGGTGTCGCGCCTGATCCTGACAGTTAATCCGAACTCGTCCACCAGCAGCTTGCTGTTTGGCTTCGACTTCGCCTTCTAAGGAGACGAACTCATGAGGAGCCTATCATGAAAAAACTCAATTCTAGTGCTCGTCGCCGCGCTTATCTTTGCCTTATTCGTTTCCTCCGCCCAAGAAATGGAGTCGCATATTGGAAACTTAACCGGGCATTCCGAGCAGGACGGCAACTTTACTACCGTTATTGCTGGGGTTGTCACGGTGCCCGCGGCGATGGCAACGGGGAAAATGCACCGTACGTGAACCCGAATGCCACGCAATTTCGTTCAGGGCACATTCAAATGCCGATCAACGCCGACAGGCACGTCTGCCGGTCGATCAGGATCTCTTCAACTCCCTGTACCCGTGGCTTCAACTTCACCAACATGCCAAGCTGGGCCGCACTGACGAGCCAGCAGCGCGCGGACCTCGTCGCTTTCATCAAGACGTTCTCGCCCCGCTTCAAGACGGAAAAGCCGGGCGATCCAATTCCCATTCCCGCCGGAACCTGCGCTGACAGTTGCCAGCATTCAACATGGCGGAGAGCTCTTCCAGAAGCTGGAATGCTGGAAGTGCCACGGGCAGGAAGGCCGCGGTGATGGGCCTTCGGCTTCGACTCTTACCGACAGCAACGATCAGCCGATCCGTCCCTACAATTTCACTTCTTCCAATCGCTCCAAGTGTGGTAGTACCAACCAGGACCTCTACCGGATTTTCATGACCGGAGTCGATGGCACGCCGATGCCTTCGTTCGCCGACGTGGTGAAGCCGGAAGAAGCCTGGGATCTGGTGCACTATCTCCGCACATTGCAAGTCAACAACAAGAGCCCGGAATTGACGATGTGGGAAGGGACCAAAGAGGGCGCGGCGATCGTGAACGCCAAGAAGGTTGAAAATACCTATACCGGTTCGGGAATTAAACCCTAACGCATTTGCTTTACAAATTCAGGAGGAAGATCAGGATGCAAATCAAGCATATAGTTCTGACGGGAATGGCAATGTTGGCCACCGGCACACTGGCCTTTGCGGGCCCCAGTGGCGGCACCATTACCGGCAAGGTTACTTACGAAGGTACACCGGCAAAGCAGAAGCCCATCGATATGTCCAAGGAGCCGTCGTGCGCAAAGATGTACACGACTCCTCCTCTGTCGCAAACCGTAGAAACGGGTCCAGGCAACACGCTGGAAGATGTGGTGGTCTATGTTTCTGCCGGCGCTCCGGATGATGCCGTTCCGTCTTCGGCTGCGGTATTCACACAGAAGGGTTGCCGTTACATTCCTCACGTTCTGGCATTCCAGGTGAACCAGGAATTGAAGATCACCAACGAAGATCAGACTTCTCACAACATCCATCCGCTGCCGAAGCTGAACCGCGAGTGGAACAAATCGCAGCCTCCCGGCTCGCCTGCCAATCACAGAAAAGTATGACAAGGCGGAGTTCATTCCCGTGAAGTGCAACATCCACCCCTGGATGCACGGCAATTTCGCGGTGCTCAAGAACTCTCACTACTCCATCTCAAACGAGTCTGGCGCTTTCACCATTTCGAATCTTCCTCCGGGCAAATACACGATCAGCGCCTGGCAGGAATCCTACGGTGAAATGACCCAGGACGTCACCATCACCGGTTCAGAAACAAAGACCATTACGTTCATATTCAAAGCCAAGCCCTATTGATCAGGGCTTGGTTTTTTTATTGGGCCGACGAGTTAAACAACTTAGATTCACGTTTGTGAATCGTCCACGTACTTGGGCGGAGGCGAGGAGCAATGGGTAAGTTATTCGCAGTTGTTCTTGTAATTATTGCGTTGGCGTCGGCATATCCAATTATCGTCAACAAATATGCGATGCCGGAAGATATCTCAACGCATGGTCACCTGATTGATGACCAGTTGCACGAGACGATGTGGGAGGCCGGGCTGTCCTTCATCGGCGCGCAATTGGTTCTTGCCTTCTTCATCTGGTCGTTCACAAATCGCAAAGCTGGCAGTCCGCTTAAAAACATTTCCCGGTGGCGCGAAAGTGATGGTCATCGCCGCCGTGGTTCTTGTTGGAACGGAAATACTTGCACTGGGCGTGATGGGCCAGAAGGCCTGGGGTAGCGTCTATTTCACAGCACCAAGGGCCGACGCTCTGCAGATTCAGGCGCAGGCCGGTCAGTTCGCTTACTATTTCCGCTATCCGGGTGCGGACGGCAAATTCGGCACCATCCATCCCGACAAGATCGACGAAGGCAACCAGAACTATTTCGGTCTCGATCCTGCGAACGAAGTGGAAGCGCGGGACGACGTGGTGTCCGGCGAACTGGTGATTCCCGTCAACCGCGAAATTCAGCTTCTGATGCATGCCAAGGACGTCGGACACTCGTTCTACGTTCGCGAACTCCGCATTCAACAGGATTTCATGCCCGGACTGGATCTTGCGATTCACTTCACTGCCACGAAGGTCGGCAAATACGAAATCGTGTGTACGCAACTGTGCGGTTTGGGCCACTACAACATGAAGGCTTATCTGAACGTGATGGCGCAACCGGATTACGACAAATGGATGAAGGACCAGGAAGCCGCGCAATAAACGTGCTTAGCCAAATGTAGTGAGGATTCGGAAAATTAAGAGAAGTTGGGGCACAACAAGTTTAAGTTTCACTCTCGTGAGGTGGTCAGATGCAGGAGACGTCAGCCCAACAGGCTCATGTGCATGCTCCCCCGGAAGGATTTATCCGCAAGCATGTATTCAGTCTGGATCATAAAGTTATCGGTAAGCAGTATTACGCGCTAGCTCTGGTAGCCGTGTTTGTCGGCATGTTCTTGTCCTGGCTAATGCGCATTCACTTGGTGTGGCCCAATAGCAAAATTCCTGGCCTGGAGTTGCTTTCCAAGGTGGGCGCGCCGGGCGGGGTGATGACTCCGGAATATTATCTGTCGCTGCTGACCATGCACGGTACGTTAATGGTGTTCTTTGTGTTGACCAACGCTCCGTTCGCGGCATTTGGCAACTACTTCCTGCCCATCCAGATCGGCGCGGAGGACATGGCATTTCCCCGCTTTAACATGATGTCGTTCTGGACCACCTTTATTGCATTCATCGTGTTGATCACGGCGTTCTTCATTCCCGATGGTCCGCCCATCGCCGGCTGGACTTCCTACGCGCCGCTCAGCGCCGTTGGCAAGGATGCTGGACCCGGAATGCAGTGGGGCGCCAGCTTGTGGGGACTATCGATTGCGATTTTCTGCATTGCTTCGCTGCTGGGTTCCCTCAATTTTATCGCCACCACGCTTGATCTCCGCGCCAAGGGAATGACGCTGATGCGCATGCCGATCTCTACCTGGGCATGGTTCATCACTTCCTGCATCTCGCTGCTGGCTTTTGCCGTGCTTCTGCCCGCTTGCATCCTTCTGATTCTGGACCGCCATGCCGGCACCAGCTTCTTCATTCCAGCCGGCCTGGTGGTCAGCGACCAGTCTGCAGCCACATTCGGGAGGTTCGCCGCTGCTGTGGCAGCATCTGTTCTGGTTCTTCGGACATCCGGAGGTGTACATCGCGATTCTTCCGGCGATGGGCATCGTTTCGCACATTCTGATCAACAGCATGCGCAAGCCCCTGCTCAGCGCCAAGGTCGTCATTTACTCGATGATGTCCATCGGCTTCCTGAGCTACATGGTTTGGGGGCATCACATGTTCGTGAGCGGCATGAATCCGATGTCGTCGCTGGCGTTTTCTTTCCCCACGCTGACGATCACCATTCCGGCGACGGTGATGACGCTGATCTGGCTCGGCAGCCTTTACGGTGCGGACATCCAGATCACTTCCGCTTCGCTCTTCGCGCTGGGCTTCATTTCGATGTTTGTCAGCGGCGGCGTTAGCGGCTTTTTCCTGGCGCAACCCTCGATTGACATCTATCTCCACGGCACTTACTTCGTCGTCGGTCACTTCCACCTGGTTATGGGCGTTGCCGCATCTGTTCGGCGTGTTCGCCGGCACCTATTTCTGGTTCCCCAAGATGACCGGGCGGATGATGAACGACGGATGGGGGAAAATTCACTTCCTGATTACGTTCATCGGCGCTTATTGCATATTCATGCCGTTCCACTACCTGGGATTGGTGGGCAACGTCCGCCGCTACTCTTCCTTCGTGGATGATTTCATGGGCGCCGGATTTGATGGCGCTCCACAAGTTCATCACGATCTCCGCGCTGGTTACTGGCGCGGCGCAATTCATCTTTCTCTTCAACTTGATTTACAGCCGCTTCAAAGGCGCTCCGGCTTCCGATAATCCATGGAATGCCACCACCCTCGAGTGGTCGATGCCATCGCCTCCGCCCTGGAACAACTTTGGAGGTCACCACCCGATCGTGTATCACGATCCTTATCAGTACGGAGTCAAGGGGTCGAAGGGCGACTTTGTGATGCAGGATTCGCCCGAACAAGCCATTACGAGTGGTGATTGAGGGTCGAGGAGGTGGCTTGGAGTCCTGTCAGACCCAGCCGCCTCATCTCTAAAGGATCGAGAGAATATGTCATCTGCTTCGACAGTAAATTCGCACGCAGTAGTTCTGCAGGAACCGGCTCGCACAGGTTTAGCCAGGGGTGATGGCGACCACCAGCGCGGATCGCGCGTCGCGTAGCGGCATATGGTTGGGCCTGTTCACCATTACGATGTCGTTTGCGGCCTTTACCAGCGCGCTGTTTGTGCGTGAGGGCACTATCGGACTGGGGGCACATCGTTCTGCCCTCGATCCTTTATTTCAACACCTTCCTGTTGCTGTGCAGCAGCGGAACGATCGAGATTTCCCGGCGCTACATGGTCGGTGGCAGCCAAATCGATGCGCGGCAAAGCCGTAAGGGGACGGTGTGGTTGCTGTTCACGCTGGTGCTGGGGATTGCGTTCTGCGTCGGCCAATATATGGCGTGGCAACAATTGCGCGCACAGGGTTTGTATCTGGCCACCAATCCCAATAGCTCGTTTTTCTACGTCCTGACTTTTATGCATGTGTTGCATTTGCTGGCCGGCATCGCCGTACTGCATATACTAACCGGCCGAGTCGTCGCGAGCAACACCACTTTTCGCCGCAGTTTGTTTGAGAATGCGGCGATTTACTGGCATTTTCTTGGGCGTTCTGTGGGTCTATTTGTTCGTGCTGTGCCGCATAAAGCTGTAATCGAACTTAGGGAGAACAACTGTGAGCGAAACGGAAGTCGCAGTCCACGGGCACGGAGCCTTTCTGGAAGAATCGCCTTACGCGATACCGTCGCGGAAGCTGACCATGTGGTTGTTCATTATTTCCGACGCCGTGACCTTCGGCGCCTTTCTGTTCGCGTACGGCTACATTCGCGTCGCCACACCTAATTGGCAGCGTCCCTTCGAATCGGGCAGCGTGATCAACGTCATCCTGATGACATTCGTCCTGATCACCAGCAGCCTGACCATGCTTGGAGCGGTGGACGCCTCCAAATCCGGTGATAAGCCCAAGGCGATGCGTTTTCTGTACTCCACTATCTCTCCTTGGCATCATCTTCGCGGCGCTGCACATTCGTGAGTGGTTCCAGCTTTTTGGCCGTGGCATTACTCTTCAGCTCCGGACTGTTTGGCCAGACGTTTTCCGCATCACGGGTCTTCACCTTCTTCACGTCATCAGCGGCATCATCGGCATGCTGGTTGTCGGTGCTATGTATTCGCGGGATAAACTGACGCCGGGCCACGTGGAAACCACCGGATTGTACTGGCACTTTGTTGATCTCGTATGGATGTTCGTTGTGCCGCTGGTCTACCTCACAAATATTGCTCACTAAGGCTGAAAAGGAGAAAACTCGATGAGCACCGCGACCATTTCCGGAAATGTAATTCGCAAATACTTGCCTGTTTATTTTGTGCTGCTTGGCATTTTCCTCGTGGAGGTGTTTCTGTCCTTCCGCGAATTTTTCCACCCCCCCTGGTCGTGATGTTGCTGATACTGGCCATCTGCAGCGCCGGGCTGGGATTGATGTACTTCATGCATCTTGCGCCAGGAGCGGCGTGGTCTGTTTCTCACCCTGATACCGGTTACCATTTTCGTTTTGCTGATGATGAACATGATCTGGACGGACAGCGATGCGTCTGTTGCATATGAGGCCGCCAGCACAGTAGTCTGGACCGGACGAAGGGAAGAGGGCCATTATGCGAAAGAGATTACCAGGTGATCCGGAAGGCTTTTGCCGCATCGGTTGCTTTCCTGGCGCGACCTGTATCGCACAGAATTGCGCTCTCTGTTATACCCAGGCGCCGGATCTGGCTCCCGAATGATTCATGCGTTAAAGAGCGGCATTTCGTCCTGGTTGTGCCGCCGATGTTGATTTGCGTTGGCATCACCTGGATGGCTTATAAAAAGCGCAACCAGTTCAACGAAGATTAAAGCTTCCCATTCTTTCTCCCGATTATTGCACACTCCCTTGCTCTATTCATTGACACTCGTTTCGTTGGCCTCATACAGCATGCCCACACGTTGATTCTGCGTCCATCTCCATGGCCCGGCAAATGACCAACTCGCGCGCAAACTACACTTGCCAACTATTTCGCTTTGGGTTTCGGCACCATGATCGGTACCGGCTGGATCGTGCTGATGGACGACTGGCTCGGCCGCGGCGGCCCTCTCGGGGCCATGCTGGGTTTTGGTATCGGCGGCCTTCTGCTGCTTCCCGTTGGCTATATTTATGGCCAATGGGTGCGCCGTCTTCCTGACGCCGCGGGTGAAGCGGCCTACACCGCCAAGTATTCCCGCCTATTGTGAGCTATCTCACCGGCTGGATCATGCTGCTGGCCTATTTTATTGTGTGCCCGTGGGAAGCGGTGGCTGTCGGCAAACTGGCGGCTTACATTTTCCCGCGATTGGATACGCTTGAACTCTATCGGATTGCCGGGCAACCCGTATTTCTTCCGCGGTTGCTGCTGGGATATCTGCTTACTGTTTTTCTTGCGCTACCTGAATTATCGCGGCATCCGGGTCAGCGGCACTGTTTCAAAGCTGGGCCACCTCGGCGGTTTTGCTGGTGTTTCTTGTGCTTGTGATCGCCAGCATCAGCACGGGTTCGCCCGCTCATCTTCAGCCATTCTTCAGTCACGCTCCGCTTGCCTCGATCCTTTTAACTCTGCAAATCGTTCCGTATTTTATGACGGGATTTGAATCCGTTCCCAAGGTGGCGGAAGAAGCGAATCCAAATTTTCCGCCAAAGGATTTTTTCAAGGCAATCGCTATGGCTCTTCTGGTCGGTGCCGGATTTTACGTTCTGCGCCGTCGGCGCTACTTCCTATCATTGCGCCTTGGCAGAGCCTTCTTGGAAAGCGATTTGCTACCGCCATCGCGTTTGAGCAGGGCACCCATTCCAGGTCTGGATGGTGCGGCTCATCCTTGCCATTTCCTGGTCGCGCTGATCCAGGTGTTCAATGGCAATTTCGTGGCTTCTTCACGATTGATATTTGCTTTCGGCCGGCGCGGCACACTGCATCCCTCGTTCGCCACGCGTTCACGCGCGATATCTCACTCCAACGGTGGCGATTTTGGGGGTGACTGTGGCCACACTAATTGGTTTGCTGCTGGGCGACTCTATTCTTGTTCCGATTACTGAGGTCGGTTCTCTGGCTTCTGCCTTCGGATGGTTCGCCGCTTGCTTGTCTTTTTTGCTTATCGAAAAAAGCGGTAGGGCTTCGGTTGATCTCCACGCTTGGCATCCTGGTTTCGCTCGCATTTTTGCTGATGAAAATCGTTCCCGTAATTCCCGGCCATTTTTCCGATGCTGAATGGATCGCTCTAGGGATCTGGCTGACGCTCGGATTCGTTCTTCACCGTTGGCCGCGCCGCGCATACGTAACGCGGGCATTCCGCTCGCTCATGTATACTTTTTCAGGGGACGTTTCAACGACACATAGATGATTCCATACCTACACTTGGGGCCTTTGACCATTCCCACATTCGGACTGATGGTCGCTCTGGCCCTGATTACTGCTGCTTATATCCTGCAAGCTGATTTTGACCGCCGCGGATTCAAAGCCGACGCCTTTACCATGATTACCATCGCGGGGCTGATGGGATTGCCGGAGCGAAGCTCTATCACTTGCTGGAGTCGCCCGGCGAATTTTTTGCCGATCCCATCGGACTGATTTTTACGCGTTACGGATTTGCCTGGTTTGGCGGGTTTCTTGGTGGTTTTGGAGCGATGCTGATTCTCGGCATTCGAGCGAAATTGCCCATTCGCGAATTTCTCGATGCGTGCTCTCCCGGCGGCCTGCGTTGGTTATGGCATCGGGCGGATCGGCTGCCTGCTGTCTGGCGATGGCGATTACGGCAAGCCGACTTCGTTGCCATGGGGTATGAGTTTTCCCAACGGTGTTGTTCCCACGACCGATCGGGTCCATCCGGCGCCACTTTACGAATTTCTGATCTGGTCGGTGCTCGGGCGTTGCTTTTGGAAATTTGGGTGCGAAAGTCACGGCGGGAAAAAGACTGACGGCCAGATTTTTGCGCTCTACCTTAATCCTGACAGGCATGGCGCGGTTTCTCGTCGAAATTATCCGCATCAATCCACCGTGGATTCTGGGAATGTCGAACGCACAGGTCGCCAGCGTGGTCTCATGTGGTGGCCGGATTGATTCTAATCGCGCTTTGGAGAACTCCGGCCCGCGCCTGATCACTTTAGTCTCTGGGCCGTCGCTCTACTTGGTTCGCGGGCTTCACTTCTTCCGGCTTTCCCTGCGCATCAAATACGCTCACCGGTCCATACTTCTGCAGCACGGGGGCGATTTTTTGTGCATCGCCCACTCCCACAATCTGCATCGTCGCTGGATCGATATATTTTCTTGATACTCGTTGTACATCGTCTGCACTGATCGCGGAAATCTGCGCCGGATAATTGTCCCAGTAATCTGCGGGCAAGGTTGTAGATCTTCTGCTCTTCGGCAAAGTCCAGAAGTTGGTCGGTGTGCTCGAGCGACAGCGCGAAATCCCGCCACCACCGCGTGGCCGGGCGTCATCAAGCTCGTCCGCAGGAACTTTTTCATCGCGCATGCGATTGAACTCGATCCAGAATTCCGTCATCGCCCCTTCGGTTACTTCCGTTCGCAAATCGCCGCCGGCCCGAAATGGTCCGGCATACTTCACAGCGTTGAACGTGCTGTACACGCCATAGGTGTAGCCTTTGGCTTCGCGAAGATTCAGGAACAGTCGGGCTGCGGCGCCAGCTCCCAGAATCTGATCCATCACCACCATCGCGGGATAATCCGGGCTGTTGCGGTCGATCGCGATGTTGCCCATGGCGAGAGTGGTCTGCACGGAATCTGGCCGGTCCACCACATACACGTGCGGAGCTTTCACTTCGCTGGTCGCAGGTTCCGCCGGGACTTTGAAATCGGATCTTCGGCCACTTGGCAAACCATTCATTCAATTTCGCAATGGTGTCCTTGGCGTTCACATCGCCCGCGATTCCCAGCAACGTGTTCTGCGGTGCATAGCGTTCTTTGTGCCATTGCGCCAACTTCTCACTGGTCAACGCATCAATCGATTCGGGCGTGCCAGCAACCGTCGCTGCCGGGTGGTTTCCATAAACCGCTTCGTGAAATCGCTCATTTGCCAGAAAGCTGGGCTGCTGCCTCTGTTGCACCAGTTGAACCTTCAAGCGCGTTTTCAGCTTATTCAGTTCATCCGCCGGAAAATTTGCGTTCAGCAACAAATCGACAGTCAGTGGAAACCAGGTATCAAAGTTGTCGGACAGTCCCGATGCCCCAACACTGGCCGCGCCATCGCCGAAAGGTGCGCTGGCAAAAAACGAAGCGCCGAGACGGTCAATATCTTCATTGATCTGCTTGCTGGTGCGCGCTGCGGTTCCTTCACGAAGCATTTGTGCCGTGACGCCAGCCAATCCATGCTCGGCTGCCGGTTCCCACAAAGCTCCTGCGCCATCAATCGTGAAATCAACGGTGACGATAGGGAAGCGATGGTCCTCCAGAATCAGTACGGTCATGCCGTTTTGCAGCTTGGCCTCGACAGGTCGAGGAAGTTTCACGCGCAGAATCTCCTTCGATACGGGCGCGCGATTCTTGCGCTCCACTTTGCTCACCGATACGGCCTTTGAATCTCCGGGTGCCTGCGCTAGGGCGTACCCGCTGGTAACAAATGCAGCCAGGGCCAATCCCGCGCAAATTCTTGCAAAGCAGCTCATGGTTTTTCTCTCTAGTGTGATCATAGCCGTCACCTAATTTTCTCCGGCTGCGCCGGCCGCTGCTTTGGGCTTAGGAATCGTGGTTATTACGCTTCGATTCGTGGGAGTCAGATACGCTTTTGCCACGCGCAGCAAATCCTCTTTTGTAACCGCGTCCAGTCTGCGACTCTTCGGTGTTGATCACGTTGGGGTCATTCCATGCCACTGTGTAGTAGGCCAGCTGAATCGCCCGCGAAAGTGTGCTGGATAATTGTTCGGCATGATCGTGACGGTATTTCAGGCGGACCTTTTCCAGCTCCCAATCCGCTACCGGCTCGGTCTGCACTTTGTCTGATCTGCTCGTACACCGTTTTTTCCACTTCTTCCATCTTCACTCCGGGCCGCACCAGCGCAATGATGGACGCCATGCCTGTCGCTCTTCGCGCGCCTGCAAAAGCGAACACGTTGGCCGCCAATTGCTTTTCTTTCACCAACTCCTGGTACAGGCGCGAAGACTGCCCTGACCCAAGAATACTCATCAGGACATTCAGTGGCATGTAATCCGGAGAGTTATAGGCGGGAATTTTGTAGACAACATCAAGGCGCGGAACCTGCGCGAATTCGTCCTCGATTGACTTGTGCCGTTCGGCTGTTTGCTTGCGGTTCGGTCATGTCTGGCCGCGCGGGCGCGGGTTGCGAAGGAATTGCTTCAAAATATTGTTTGATCTTCGCCAGTGCTTCGTCTGTCTTGAAATCGCCGACCAGCGCCAGCACCGCATTATTCGGTGCGTAGTAAATCCTGAAAAAATCTTTCAGCTCTTCCAGCGAAGCGGCATTCAAGTCGCTCATCGAGCCGATCGTCGAATGCTTGTACCCGAAATCGTCGTAGACCGTATCGGAAATTGCTTCCGAGGTCTTGCCATACGGCTGGTTGTCAATGCGCAGACGGCGTTCTTCCTGCACCGCTTTGCGCTGGTTGTCGAGGTTCGCTTGCGTCACCGCCAGCGATTTCATGCGGTCGGCTTCCAGAAATAGCCCTAGATCCAACTGATTTGCGGGTAGCGTTTCAAAGTAGTTTGTACGGTCGGTGTTGGTGGTTCCGTTCATCCCGCCGCCGTTATTTTCGATCAGGATGAAGTGCTCGCCCTTACCCACATTTTCCGAGCCCTGAAACATCATGTGTTCGAACAGATGGGCGAAGCCGGTGTGGCCCGGCTTTTCGTCCCTGCGAGCCGACGTCATAGGTGACACAGATGGAATAGGTGGGTGCGGAATGGTCTTCGCTCAGCACTACGCGCAATCCATTCTTCAGCGTGAATTGCTGAATGGGGATCTTGGTGGCCGACCGCGCTTCGGCCTTCTGCTGCTTTGCCGTTGTCGTTTGCCCTGCCGCGCGATTCACGCCGAAGGTCAGCAGCAATCCCCCTGCGATCACTAGAACATGCTTTTGCACTTTCATGGACGACCCCTCATTCCGCTTTCCTTTAGGAAAGAAAGAGCCCCGGCAAACTGCATTCCGGAGCTCTCACAGTCTCATGCCAATTGACTTGCTGTTACTCCAGCATCTGGCGCATTACATACTGCAAGATGCCGCCGTGCTGGTAATAAGAAACCTCTTCGGGCGTATCCACGCGCACCGTGGCTGTGAACCTGGTCTCTTTTCCGTCCGCCGCTTTTGCACGAACGTTCACTTGTTTGCGCGGGGCCAGGGTGGCCACGCCATCGATGGTCAAATACTTCGTGGCCGGTCAGGCCCAGCGTTTCGCGGTTTTCACCAGCTTTGAATTCCAGCGGCAGCACACCCATTCCGACCAGGTTGCTCCGGTGGATTCGTTCATAACTTTCGGCGATCACTGCGCGCACGCCCAGCAGGCGGGTTCCCTTGGCGGCCCAGTCGCGCGACGATCCGGAACCGTATTCTTTTCCTGCCAGCACCACCAGTGGCACACCTTCTTCGCGATATTTCACCGCGGCATCGTAGATGTACATTTTCTCGCCGTCGGGAAGATGCAGCGTCCAGCTTCCTTCCGTTCCCGGTGCCAGTTGATTGCGCAAGCGGATGTTGGCAAATGTGCCGCGCATCATGACTTCATGATTGCCGCGCCGCGCTCCGTAGGAATTGAATTCGTGCGGCTTAACACCATGCGCGACAAGATATTTTCCCGCAGGAGAATCAACGGCAATCGAGCCAGCAGGGGAAATATGATCGGTAGTCACGCTATCGCCGAGAATCGCCAGCACGCGCGCTCCATGAATGTCGGTCAATGGCGCCGGTTTCTTCGGCATATTTTCAAAATATGGCGGCAGCTTGATGTAAGTTGAATTCGGATCCCACTGGTAAAGGTCGCCCTCGGGAACGGGCATCGATTTCCAGTGCGCATCGCCTTCGAATACTTCGCTGTAGACCTTGCGGTATTGCTCCGAAGTAACCGCTGCGCGAACCGTAGCTTCCACTTCCTGCGGAGTGGGCCAAATGTCTTTCAAGTAGACAGGCTTACCCGCTTTGTCCAAACCCAACGGTTCGGTCGTCAGGTCCAGATCCATGCGGCCCGCAAGAGCATACGCAACCACCAGCGGCGGGGAGGCCAGGTAATTGGCGCGCACCAGCGGATGCACGCGACCTTCAAAGTTTCGGTTGCCGCTCAACACGGCCACCGCGACCATATTGTTTTCCTTGATGGCCGCTCCAATCGCATCGGGCAGAGGGCCACTATTGCCAATGCAAGTAGTGCAGCCGTAGCCCACCAGATTAAATTTCAATTGATCAAGATATTGTGTCAGCCCGGCCGCCAACAAATAATCCGTGACGACTTTCGAGCCCGGACGCCAGACTCGTCTTGACCCAGGGCTTCACTGTCAGTCCGCGTTCCACCGCTTTTTTCGCCAGCAATCCCGCGCCGAGCATCAAGGAAGGGTTCGAAGTGTTCGTGCAACTGGTAATCGCGGCAATGACTACGGCGCCGCTGGACAGGTCAAACGCGTCACCGTTGTTCTTCACCGACACTTGCTTTACCGGATTGCCTTCAATCACTTTCGTGAAGGAGCTCTTGGCATTTTTCAGCGACACACGGTCTTGCGGCCTTTTCGGTCCTGCAAGAGTGGGTTCCACCGTGCTCAAATCGAGCTCAACCATTTCGCTGAAAGCCGGTTCGGGCGTGGCGTCCGTGCGGAACAGCATCTGCTCCTTGCAGTAGGCCTCGACCAGGGCGACTTGCTCATGCGAGCGCGCGGTAAATCGCAAATAGGCCAAGCGTCTCGTCGTCGACAGGGAAGAAGCCCATGGTGGCGCCGTATTCCGGAGCCATATTCGCGATGGTGGCGCGGTCTGGCACGCTCAGGCTGGTCAGGCCGGTGCCGTAGAATTCCACGAATTTTCCGACCACGCCTTTCTTCCGCAGAATTTCCGTAACCGTAAGAACCAGGTCTGTTGCCGTCGTGCCTTCTTTCAAGCGTCCATGCAACTTAAATCCGACCACTTCTGGCACCAGCATCGAGAGTGGTTGGCCCAGCATCGCCGCTTCTGCTTCAATTCCGCCGACGCCCCAGCCAAATACTCCCAGCGCGTTGACCATCGTGGTGTGCGAGTCGGTGCCGACCAGCGAATCGGGATACGCCTCCAATCTGTTTCCGTTTGGCATCGAGCAGACCACCCGCGCCAAGTACTCGATATTGACCTGGTGGCAGATGCCTGTATCCGGCGGCACCACTTTGAAATTGCGAAAGGCTGTTTGTCCCCAGCGCAGAAAGGCGTAGCGCTCGGCGTTGCGTTGAAATTCCAATTCTGCATTCAAGCCGAAGGCGCTGGCGTTTCCAAAATTATCCACTTGTACGGAATGGTCGATCACCAATTCGGCCTGAAACAAGCGGATTGATGCGCTTGGGATTTCCGCCCATTCGTCTGCACTGCTTCGCGCATGGTTGCCAGATCAACGACCGCCGGAACTCCGGTAAAATCCTGCAGCAGCACGCGCGCAGGCATGAATGCGATTTCGCGCTGAGTCGCGTTGGGCTTCCAGTTTGCCAACGCACGAATATCTTCCGCACGCACCGAGTGGCCGTCCTCAAAGCGCAGCAAATTCTCGAGCAGGATTCGCAGAGAGAAGGGAAGCTTCTCGATGGAGCTGATGCCATCCTTCTCCAGTTTTTCCAGGCGCTGGATTTCGAAGACCTGCGCCCCTACGTTTAATTTGTCTCGGGTTCCGAACGAATTTGCCGCGGATATGGGCATACTGATGGTCCTTTCACTAAGGCTGGAATAAATATGATAACCGAAATTCACCACCGGCGTGGAGGCCGCTATAATGAACTGGTGAAAGTTGTCCTGATTTCAACGTACGAACTGGGCCGCCAGCCATTTGGACTGGCTTCGCCCGCGGCATGGCTGCGAAAGCGCGGCCATCAGGTCGCCTGCCTGGATCTTTCGCGCGAAGTGTTGAACGAGCAGGTAGTGCGCGAAGCGCAACTCATCGCGTTCTATGTTCCGATGCACACGGCCACGCGCCTGAGCCTTGAACTTCTTCCACTGCTACGTCAACTCAATCCCAAAGCTCATTTTTGTGCTTACGGTTTGTATGCTCCGCATCGCGGCTGAAAGTTATCATGCGCTTGGTATTACGAGCCTTTTCGGTGGCGAGTTTGAGCAGTCTCTATGCGACCTGGCCGAACATCTCTCTGGTCTATCCGCCTTCCCGCAAATTCATCCGCTCGACTCCAACATTTCTCTGGAGCGACTGCGCTTCCAGGTTCCCGATCGCGCTGGCCTGCCGCCTTTGCGCTCTTACGCGCATCTCGTTCTGCCTTCCGGGCAACACCGTACCGTGGGTTACACCGAGGCCAGCCGCGGTTGCAAGCATCTGTGCCGTCATTGCCCGATTGTTCCCGTCTATAACGGCGTTTTTCGCATCGTGGATCGGGAAATTGTTCTCGCCGACATCCGCCAGCAAGTCGCGTCTGGCGCTCAGCACATTACATTTGGCGATCCTGATTTTTTCAATGGAGTTGGCCATGCCATCCCGCTGGTCGAAGCGTTGCACTGCGAATTTCCCGAACTCACCTACGATGTAACCATTAAAGTCGAACATCTCCTGAAGAACGCGGACTTGCTTCCCACTCTGCGCAACACAGGATGTGTTTTCGTAGTTACGGCAGTCGAGGCGCTGGATGATCTGATTCTCGATAAGCTTGAAAAAGGGCCATACCCGCGCCGATTTTTTCCGCGTGGTCGAAATTGTTCGCGAGCGCGAATCTTGCCCTGCAGCCCACTTTTGTTCCCTTCACCCCTTGGACGACTTTCGCCAGCTATCTCGACCTGCTCACACAAATCCGACGCCTCGATCTGGTTGAGTCGGTGGCTCCGATTCAGCTAGCCATACGTCTGCTGATTCCGCCCGGCTCTCGCATCCTCGAACTTGAAGACGTCAAATCGATCGTCGGTCCTTTCGATCCAGTAGGACTCGTCTATCCGTGGGAAAATGCCAACCCAAAGTCTGGATGAACTGTCAGTTCGACTTCAGGAAATCGTGGCAGCCAGCGAAAAACAGAAGCGCCCACGCTCCGCGACTTTCGAGTTGATCTGGCGCGCTGCAAACACTGCCGCCGGTATTAAAACTCAGGAAAGCGCCGCGCCGATGCTTGCGTCCCGGGCGACTGTCCCGTATCTCAACGAGCCCTGGTATTGTTGAGCAGAACCCACCGGGGACCAGTTGGCCCCCATCGCGAAGGCTAAAGAATCCCTACGCCAAGCGGAATCTTTTCTCTGAGAATGTTTTCGTTTGCAACCTGCTAGAATTTGATCAGGCCCAAGTATGACGCCTTCCAAACGCGTTCTTCTTTTCGCATCCAAGCTGGGTTATCAAACCCGCGCGTTTAATGCCGTGGCCGAAAAACTGGGTGTAGAGTTGGTTTTTGTCACCGACCGTTGCCAGCGCCTGAAAGATCCTTGGGAAGACGGCGCCATCCCGGTTCACTTCGAGACTCCAGAATCTGCTGCTCATTCTGTCGTTCAGTCCGAGCGCGGGCGCTCCGTCGATGCTGTGCTGGCATTGGGTGATCGGCCCACGCCGACCGCCGCCTACGTCGCTCGTAGTTTCGGCATACCGTTCCACCATCCAGCTGCGGTCGAAGCTTGCCGGAACAAACTGAGGATGAGGGAAGTTTTTCGCGAAGCTGGTCTGCCGACACCATGGTTCCGCACGATTCCCCTGCACCCGCTCCCAGAGCCATCGCTGCTGGGGATTGCGTATCCCTGCGTGCTCAAACCGCTCTCGCTTTCCGCCAGCCAAGGTGTGGTGCGATGCAACAATCGGGAAGAATTTCTTGCCGGTGCGGCGCGGCTCAAGCGGCTGCTGGACTCCCCGGAAATCCGCGCGACCCGGGAGCCCAATCTCGATCAAATGCTGGTGGAGGAATACCTTCAGGGCAAGGAAGTGGCCGTGGAAGGCCTGCTCACGGAAGGTCAACTGCGAATCCTGGCCATTTTTGACAAGCCGGACCCGCTGGAAGGACCGTTCTTTGAAGAGACGATATACGTTACGCCGTCGTCGCTACCGGTGGCACAACAGCAAGCCATCGAGAAATGTTTCCGGGATGCCGTCCGGGCGATAGGATTGTCGCATGGACCAGTCCACGGTGAATTTCGGCTCAATGAAAAGGGAATTTGGCCCATTGAGATTGCTCCACGTCCGATTGGCGGGATGTGCGCCCGTGCGCTGCGCTTTCAACCGGCTCGCGAGAAAGACTTGATCAGTTTCGAGGAATTGCTGTTGCTCCACGCTTTGGGCCTTCCCGGAGCAGACGCGCCGCGCGAGCAGAGCGCTTCGGGTGTAATGATGATTCCCGTTCCCAATAGCGGCACATTTGAGAGAGTTGAGGGAGTAGAAGAAGCGAGTAAAGTGGGTAACGTCACCAGCGTGGAAATTACAGCTCGACTGCACGATTACATTAAGGCTTGGCCGGAGGGCTCCAGTTACCTTGGATTTATTTTTGCGATTGGGGAGAATCCAACAGAAGTCGAATCAGCGATTCGTGCTGCGCATGGCAAACTGCATTTTACGTTGACCGACAGGTTGCCGGTCGAACATCCGTTAAGCGGCAGAATCTAGCTGGCTGGTTGGGGTTTAGCCCTTCGCCTTCGGGGCTACGTAGCCTTCCGGCAGCTTGGCCCCTTCTCCAAAGAAGAACTGCTCCATTTGTTCGCCCATGATTTTCTGTGAGTTTGGGTCCAAGGGGTTCAGGCGGTATTCGTTCATCACCATCTTTGAATACTCGACCCAGAGCTTCCAGGCTTCCTTCGATACGCTCTCATATACCCGCTGGCCTAATTCACCCTTCCACGGTACGCGGTCCAGACCCGGCAATTCCTTCCCGATCTTTACGCAATTCACCATACGCGTGCCGGGCTTCACGGGCTCGCTAGGCGGGGGTGTCGGTCCACAACTGTCGTTTGCCATCAGTGTCTCCTGGGCGAAACACTATTCTCCGCTACGGAAACTATTGTTGCAAGCAGCTCAAAAGTAGCCGGAAAGAGCGGCAAGAAGTTGAATTTACCATTTATCTATCAACATTTTGGTGATTTTCGCCTAGTTTCCTCGTATCCTTTTTGTCAATTACCTTTGTGTGGTTAGCGGTGCATGGATTGGAGTGGCAGTGGATCAGCTCACGCAGGAAGTGGTTGCGGGCCATTTGCACTCGGCATTTGCTACGCAAGTCTCCCAATTACACGAAAAGCAGCTCGTGCGACGCTTCTGGGACAAAGACCCAACGATCTGGCCTACCGATCATTCCGGACAGACTCCGATTCGCTCGAACCTCGCCTGGCTGGACTTCCCGGACAGCCTGGAAGCATTGTTTCGGGAGCTGATCAGCGAAGCCGGGCGGGCTGCGAATGATGGACTGTGCGACTGGGTTTTTCTTGCTCTGGGCAGTTCCAGTTTCGCGGCGCGTGCGTTGCTGCCTTTAGTTTCCCGGCCATCCCATCGCCGTTTTTTCCTTCTCGATAACTGCCATCCTTCGGCCATTAGCCGCCTGGAAAATGCCATCGATCTACCTCACACCGGCTTCATTCTTGCGAATAAGGCCGGGGATCGCCTGGAAGATCAAGCGCTTTTCCTTCATTTTCAGCACAATCTGGAGTTGTTCCGCTATGCCGAAGCCAACCGTCATTTTGTGGCGCAGACCGAAGCCAATTCCTATCTCGACACAATCGCTCGCAGTTATCCTTTTCGCGCCTCTTTCCTGGATCCTCCTCACACGCTTTCGTCTTATTGTTCCTTGCTTCATTTCGGAGCGCTGCTGACTGGACTCTCCATTCTCACGATTGACCAGGCGCTCGCGGCTGCCCGTTCGATGCGCCAATTGTGTTCTGTAGATTCCTCGTCGAACCTGGCCATTCAGCTAGCTGCGTTTCTGGCTGCAGCGGCCCTTTCTCACTCGCGTTACCTGATTTTTCTCAGCGCTCGCTCGCTGGCCCCGTATTCCTGTCGTTTGGCCAACCTCGTTGGTAGCAGTTTTCCCGAGGAGGGGCCTGGTCTGCTGCCGATTTGTGGAGTCGTCCCGCGAATTACCGAGAGCTTCCAAAAGGATGCATGCTTCGTTTTTTTGACGCTCCAAGGCGAAGCGGATCCGGACCTTCACGAAAAAATGCAAGCATTTCGCAAATCGGCGATTCCCTTCGTCCACGTCCACTTACCGGACTTGCCGGCGCTGCTACCGGAAACATTCAAGTTTGAAATTGCCACAGCGCTGGCTTGCGCGAACTTGGGGTTGAATCCATTTGCCGGGCCGAAAGTTCGTTATGCGCGCAAAGCCGCCATGGAGCTGCTTGACCGCGTCTCTTCCACTCCAGAGGCGTTGTCCCGCACATTTCGTCTTCAAGAGTCGGGCGTTCAACTCTTCGCGGAGGGCCGGACCCGCGCGGAAATTTCGACCTTCAATTTGACTGAAGCGTTTCGTTCTTTCTTTCGGTTAAGCCAACCGCACAGCGCCCTGGTGCTGCTGGTTTTTCTTGACCGAACGCCAGAGGCTGAATACGCGCTTTTCAAAATCCGAGAACAACTCACCGTGCACCTCGGTATGCCGGTGTTCTTATCCTACGGACCGCGCGGTTTCGACCAATATCCTTATCTGTTCAGCAGCAGCCTGTCCGATTCGCTTTCCATTGTTCTCACAGCCGATTATCCGATCGACTTGCCGGTTCCGGGAGCCGACTATTCCTTTGCGCAACTGCACAGCGCGCTTTGTCTCGGCGAATTTGAGTCCCTGAACCATTCTGACCGGCTGGTGATTCGGATCAACCTGGCGGGGGAGCAGAGTGAAGCACTGGACAATCTGGAGCTGGCATTCGGAAAGGCTTTTTCGCGTTCGCTGTGATTTTTTCCACTTCCGAAAGCGGGTCACATCTGATATCTCTCAGTGTCTGCCTGGAGGCCTGCTTTGACCGCAATCACCACTCTGTTTTGGGATATAGGCGGCGTCATACTGACAAACGGTTGGGACCGTGAAGCACGTCGGCGAGGCCGCAAAGGCGTTCAACTTGGATTGGGAGGAATTTCAGGACCGTCACGATCTGTCTTTTCCTGCCTTTGACACCGGCCAGATTACTCTCGATCAATACCTCGACCGCACTCTTTTCTATCGCCCTCGCTCTTTTACACGGGAAGAATTTACGGCTTTCATGTTTGCGCAGTCCCAGGAATACTCCGAAACTCGCGCCATTCTGACCAAATTGGCGCGCACAGGGGAAATATTTCATTGCCGCAATCAACAATGAGCCTTATGAGCTCAACCAGTACCGCATCGAAGCCTTTTCTCTTCGCAAGGAGTTTCAGGTATTTTTCAGCTCCTGCTATGTCTATGCCCGCAAGCCGGATGAGGCCATTTACCGCATCGCTCTGTCGGTGACCCAGCGGCCGCCGAACAATGCGTGTTCATCGACGACCGTTCCATCAACCTGGAAAATCCCCGCCGCCTTGGAATGCATGTGATTCATCATCAGAGCGCGCCCCAGTTGCTTGCCGAACTGCAATCCCTGGGGATTGAGGTATAGTTCTAGGCGGTCTTTATACGCATTCAAGTATCCCTGCCCGGAGGGCATCGATGTCGGAAGAACCCGTTCGCTCCAATTCGATCTATGGCGATGTTGCCGATCCCTGCACCGTCGTTCTTTTCGGCGCTTCGGGGGACCTTGCCAAACGCAAGGTTCTTCCCGCTATGTACGACCTTGCGCAATACAATGCCCTCGGCGAACGCTACGCTATCGTCGGGTTCGCGCGCACGCCGATGACCAACGAGTCTTTCCGCTCGATGGCGGGCGAAGCGGCCAAGACGATTTCCGAGGTGGGTCCGATCGATCCCGCCAAATGGGATGAGTTCGCTTCCAATCTTTACTATTCCCACGGCGACTATGCGGATCAGAACTCCTACGCGGAATTAGCCAAGATTCCTGCAGACCCTTGAGGCCGAAAAAAACCTGGGCGGCAATCGACTCTTTTACCTTTCTACCCCTCCCGAAGTTTATCCGCACATCGTCGAACAACTCGGCCGCGCAGGCCTGTCGCGGCCCGTCAAACGCTAATTCCTGGGTTCGCATCATCATAGAAAAGCCCTTTGGCCGAGACCTGGCTTCGGCCACGCGAACTCAACCAGATTGTTTTGAATGTCTTCGAAGAAAAGCAGGTTTACCGGATCGATCATTATCTCGGCAAAGACACGGTGCAGAATCTGCTGGTTCTTCGATTTGGCAACGGCATTTTCGAGCCGCTCTGGAATCGCAATTACGTCGACCATGTCCAGATCACCGCTTCGGAAACCCTTGGCGTCGAGCGTCGCGGCGGATTCTATGAAACGGCCGGCGCCCTTCGCGACATGATCCAGAGCCACGTTCTGCAGCTCACTTCTCTTGTTGCCGTGGAACCTCCGGCTTCTTTTGATGCCAACGCCGTGCGCAACGAAAAACTGAAAGTTCTGCAATCGATCCGGCCTTTCAATCTGGAAATGGTGGCGCAATCCGTTGTGCGCGGCCAATATGCTCCCGGCAAGATGGGCGACAAGCCGGTGCCCGGGTATCGCCAGGAAGCCGAATGTCGATCCGAATTCGCGTACGGAAACCTTCGTTGCCGCCCGCTTGCTGATCGACAATTGGCGTTGGGCCGGCGTCCCGTTTTATCTCCGAACCGGAAAACGACTCGCAAAGCGCACCACGGAAATCATGATCCAGTTCAAGTGCGCGCCGCACATCGTATTTCCGTGAACAAGTCGAAGCCAATCGCCTGATTCTGAATATTCAGCCCGAAGAAGGGATCTCTATTTCCTTCGGTGCAAAGAAGCCCGGGACGGAAATGAACATCGGCAACGTCACCATGAATTTCAGTTACTCAGAAGCGTTTGGCGGTGGCTCGCGCAGTGCCTACGCCACCCTGCTGAACGACTGCCTGCGGGGTGATGCCACGCTGTTTGATCGTGGCGATAGCGTGGAAGCCGCGTGGTCTCTGGTGGACCCCATTCTGGATGTTTGGACCGCGGCCAAGACCGCGGCGTGTCCCCATTTACCCTTCCGGCAGTTGGGGACCAAAAGAATCCGACCAGCTACTCGAACGCGACGGCAGACAGTGGTATAACCCTTAAATCGGTTTAATGCTGACCATTCTGTGGGAGGCTTGTGATTCTGGCCGGCGACGTCGGCGGTACCAAGTGCAATCTGGCTCTTTTTTCGGAGAACAACGGCAAACTGGAAGTTGTCTACCGCCAGCGCTTTGCAAGCAAGGATTTCTCCAAGTTTGAACTGATCGTTAAGGAATTCACTCGCCAGGCTGCTCCTTACTCGCTGAACGAAAAAATTCTTGCTGCTGGTTTCGGCGTAGCGGGGCCGGTCATCAACAACCGCATTCATGCGACCAATCTCCCCTGGGTTATCGATGCGGCGACTACCTGCGAAGAGATCTGAACGTCAAGCCGATTATCTCTGATGAACGATCTGGGAGCCACTGGCCATAGCCTTCAGTCACCTTCGCCCGGAAGAATTTTGCGTGCTGAATGTGGGTAGCCGTTCTCGGTGGCACGCGGGCTCTGCTCGCGGCCGGCACCGGCTCGGTGAGTCCATCCTGTTCTGGGATGGCCTCGCTATCATGTCGTGCCTTCCGAAGGCGGTCACTCTGATTTTGCTCCGCACACCGCGCACAAATTGAGTTGCTTCGCATTTATGAGCCATCGTTATCCCCAGGTCAGCTGGGAACAGATTCTTTCCGGTCGCGGTTTTCGTACGCTTCACGAATTTCTATGCACCCAACCTCAAGCATCCCATTTTTGAGGATCCCGATGCGGATCCCGCTCCGTTCATCACCAAGAGCGGTTGGAAAAATCGTGCCCGGTGTGCGTGGACACTCTTGATCTGTGGGCCGCGGTCTATGGCGCGGAAGCAGGCAATCTTGCGCTAAAAGTTCTGGCACTTGGTGGCGTTTACATCGCTGGCGGAATTGCCGTGAAAATACTCCCCAAGATGCAGGACGGAACGTTTTTCAATGCCTTCAGGGACAAATGGCATTTCACCGAGATCCTGGCCAAGGTCCCTGTGTCCATCGTGTTGAACGAATCCGCGCCCTTATCGGCGCTGCCTACGAAGCCTCGCAGCCGTTAAGTAGGACGTTGCAGTGTAGACCTAGGCAGTTTTTGTGAATGCCATTCTACTTCTCGAAGCTCAGGCGGGAATGTTTTCCTGCGAAACATCGGCACTATCTTGCCATTCACCCCACCTGCAACCTTCCTGATTTTGGTAAACTATCACCCTGTTCTGGTCCTCCCGACCGCCATCCTTCATATCGCAAGTCCTGCCGGAACTGCCTTCCGGAGGCACGGAGCAATTTCATGAGCAGTAGCCCGATCACCGCCGGCCGTCGAAATTCATAACTACGTCAACGGAGCATGGCATAAGTCTTCCACGGCCACATTTCTGGATGTCACGAATCCCGCCACCGAACGAACTCGTCGCGCGCACGCCCGCTCTCCACGAAAGCCGACGTGCGACGCCGCCGTTCAGGCCGCGGCCGAGGCATTTCCGGCATGGCGCCGCACTCCTCCTGGCGAGCGAATTCAGTATCTCTTCAAGCTCAAGATATCTTCTCGACGAACACATCGATGAGCTCGCCGCATCATCACGCTGGAAAATGGCAAGACCTTCGGCGAAGCGAAGGCTGAGATTCGCCGCGGCATAGAAAATGTCGAGGTCGCCTGCGGCATTCCGATGATGATGCAGGGTTACAACCTTGAAGACGTTACGCCCGGGCGTGGACGAAACGCTGATTCGTCAGCCGCTGGGCGTCGTTGCCGCGATCACGCCGTTCAATTTTCCGGCGATGATACCGTTCTGGTTTCTGCCCTACGCCATCGCCTGCGGCAACACACTGGTGCTGAAGCCAAGCGAGCGCGTGCCGCTGACCATGCGCCGCGCGTCATTGAACTCATCGAAAAAACCGGGCTTCCCAAGGGCGTCGTCAATCTAGTGAACGGCGGCAGGGAAGTGGTGGACGCGCTTTGCGATCATCCGACGATTCGCGCCGTCAGTTTTGTCGGCTCCACGCCGGTAGCGAAGCACGTGTATCAGCGTTCGGCCGCCAGCGGCAAGCGCATGCAGTGCCAGGGCGGCGCGAAAAATCACGTCATCGTTCTGCCGGACGCGGATATGGAACTCGCCAAGCAGATCATCAGCGATTCCGCCTTCGGCTGCGCGGGTCAGCGTTGTCTGGCCGTTTCGGTTGCCGTGACCATCGGCGAAGCCCAGAAAACGTTTCGCGACGCCATCGCCGAAGCCGCTTCCTCGATCAAAGTGGGCTACGGACTCGATACCGGCGTGCAGATGGGGCCGGTCATCACGCAGGAGAGCAAGCACCGCATTGAATCTCTGATCGCCACGGGGATTTCTGAAGGCGCGAAGGCGATTGTCGATGGCCGGAATCGCGAAAATCGCCAACTACGAAAAGGGCAATTTTCTGAAGCCGACGATTCTGGATGGCGTTCCGGCGTCAAGTTCACTGGCCAATACGGAGATATTCGGTCCGGTGCTGAGTCTGATCCACGCCAACTATATTGATGAAGCCATCGATTTCATTCGCAAAAGCCCTTATGGCAACCAAGCCTCGCTCTTCACCACCAGCGGGGGCGCCGCGCGCAAATTCCGCTATGAAGCGCCCGCGGGCAATATTGGCATCAACATTGGCGTGGCCGCTCCCATGGCCTATTTCCCCTTCAATGGCTGGAAAGAAAGCTTCTTCGGAATTCTCCACGCGCAGGGCAAAGACGCGGTGGAGTTCTACACCGAATCCAAGATCGTGGTGGAACGTTGGTCCCGCCAGGAAACCCGAAAGTTCTAAGCCCGTTTGTCCGGCGCGCCGGCATTTCAGACTGGCGAAGCTTTTTGATCCGCGGCTTTCATTTCAACTTTGAACTTCACGGCCCTGCTATTTTCTTCCATGACGCTCCATGAATCCCGCAGGTGGAATGCGCGGAGACACTGGCTTCCCACTTCTATACCGACCCCGCCATGCTGGCGCGCGAAAAGGAAAAAATCTTTCGCCGCACCTGGCAACTGGTGGGCACGCTCATCTCAGCCTTGTGGAGAAGTGAACGGCATACAGCGCACGATCGCCGATCCGGAATCGTTTTTCACCGTCGATGTCGCGGGCGAGCCAGTCGTGATTATGCCGCGACAAAACGGGCGAAGCTTCGCGCCTTCAGCAATGTCTGCCGCCACCGTGCCGGACCCATCGCGCAAGGTTCCGGCTGCAAGCATGTCCTGCAATGCGCCTACCACGGCTGGACGTACACGCTCGATGGCCGCTTGATCGGCACGCCCGAAATCGATGGCGTCGAGCTTTTTCGACCGCTCGGAATTCGGCATGGTTCCGCTTCGCGTGCGAAACCTGGCAGCAGTTCATCTTCGTCAATTTCGACGCCGCCGCGCCTGCGCTTTCCACTTATCTTGGGCGATATCCGGAGCAGGCCAAGGATTTCTGTTTTGAAAATCTCGCGCTAACGGAACGGCGCGACTACTCGTCAATTGCAATTGGAAGGTTTACATAGACAACTACCTCGAGGGCTACCACATCCCCATGGTCCATCCGGGTCTGATGAAAGAGATCGACTACCCGCGATACCGCACGGAAACCTATCGCTATCATTCGCAGCAGTTCGGTCCGGTGAAGGAAATTCGCCCCGGTGATACCACGGAGCGTGTCTACCCGCCCGGTAGTGGCCTCAGGGAGGCGCTCTATTTCTGGGTATTTCCCAATCTCATGCTGAATATTCTATCCGGATAATATTCAGACCAACCTGATCGTGCCGCTTTCCACGATAAGACGCTCACTATCTTCGAATGGTATTTTCACGACGCCACGTCCGCCAAATCCAAAGAACGCGCGCAGAAAGCGATCGACTTCAGCGAGGTAGTGCAACAGGAAGACATCCAGATCTGCGAGGCCGTTCAGCGTGGCCTGAATTCAGCGCTCTATGATCGCGGCCGTTATTCCGTGAAACGCGAAAACGGCGTTCACCACTTCCACATGCTTCTGAGCGAATTCCTGCGCTAGACGCTCGTGACATTCTGCACGAAAGTTGTCATCACTGTCTTCGTTTACTTTCGAACGAATGCAGGGATCTGCTTCTTCTTTGCTTTTTCCCCCAAACAAAAAGAGGGTCGCAGCAATTTCTGCCTGCGGCCCTCTCGGGTTGATTCTTCTATATGCGAAGCGATCTACGGATGCGCAGGGGCTGGAGCAGGCGCGGGCGTCGTTAAGGCGCCGGCTTGTTGAAGTCAAAATTAACTTTCGGCGCCGACCGCGCTCCTTCATCGGTCTTGAAGTACGCATCGTTTCGCGCAAATCCCGCGAAGCTGGCCACCAAGCTATTCGGGAACAGCGAAATGTAGGTGTTGTAGTCCTGCACGACTTCGTTGTAGCGGCGACGTTCCACGGCGATGCGGTTTTCCGTGCCCGCCAACTCATCCTGCAGTCGCTGGAAATTTTCGTTGGACTTCAACTGCGGATAGTTTTCCACGATCACCAGCAACCGGCTCAATGCCGAATCCAACTGGCCGTTCGCCGCAATCTTGTCGGCTGGGGTTTTTCGCTCCACCCAGAGCCGCGCGCGCCGCGGCGATGTCCCCAAACACTGTTCTGTTCCTGCACCGCATAACCTTTCACAGTCTCCACCAAATTGGGGATCAAGTCAGAGCGACGTTGCAGCACTACATCCACCTGAGCCCAGGCCGCGTTCACCGCTTCCTTCTTGATGGCCATCTGGTTTCGACGGCCAACATACGCGCCGCCCAGAACCAACGCCAGAATCACAAGCACCACTAGAACTACTATTCCCACTTTCATATCCGCCACCTCGAGGTTTTAACGTTCACAAAATCTATGGATTGCTACCCGCTGCCATTCCCTCTTGGGAACCTTTGAGTCCATTGCCACAATTACTTTTTCCAGCGCATGCATGAAGCCGTCATACGCCTTGAAGGAATCCTGCTTCCACACGCCGGTGGTCCGGTAATCATAGACTTCCTGGAATGCTTCCGCATCTGCTCCTGTCAGAGCGTCCACGCGCATAAAATGTCCTTGGCTTCCAGGGGAGGCTCTTCTCCAAACGTCAACAGAGTGTGGCGTAGCAGCGTTTTTGCCCCAGAAATTGTTTTTTTCAGCACCGCGGTCAATTCCATTTCATTTCGTCCCGCATGCAAGACATGCTGCCGTAGCTTCAGCAGCAATTCGCGCAGATTTCGCTCCACTTCCACGCGATGCAGATTCATCGGAATTTCCAGATCGGTCACCACATCTTTGCCGAACAGCACCTTATGCGAACGCTTGATATCCAGGCTTTCCATGGCAAATACATCCGTTGAATTCTGCAGCTCTTCCGTCAGGAAAAACAGGGGCGCCGGTTCTTTCATCTCGCGTGTCCACCAAGCTACGACCGGTGCCAGCCGGTGCAATTCGTTGACATCAATCGTGACAAGCGTGCACATCACGTTCAAGTCGGACGTCCCCGGGTGGAAATCTCCTCGCGCCGCTGATCCATACAGGATCACCGACTCCAGGTTTTTCCCAGCCGCTTCCTTCAACCTGCTTACCAACTCACCGAGTTTCGTATCCATCGCCACCACCTGCGTTTCGCAAACCAAATTTGTATTACCAGCCGCCGCCCGCTCCGCCGCCACCGCTTCCACCGCCGCCAAATCCGCCAAATCCTCCGCCACCGCCGCCCCAGCCGCCGCCACCACCGAAGCCGCCGCCCGAACCGCCCCAGCCTCCGCCTCTTCTGCCTGCCATTCCGCCGATGACCGGGCCAATCCACCAGCCGCTGCTGCCCGTGCCGTCCGCCGCGTGGGCCTGCGCTTGAAGATCCGCCTCTGCCGCTTCCCGCCAGAATCATAAACAGGATGAACGCCAGAACCAGCCAGACCCAAAGATTGCCGGAATCGTTGCTCTGCTTGACCTGCCTGATTTGCGGCTGGCCTGTTAACGTTACGCCCTTGGAATCGGCGATATATTTCGCCAGTTGCCAAGCCGCGGCGGTAATCCCGCCGTTATAGTCTCCCGCGCGAAAATAGGGCGGCATCAGCCTGCCCGCATCGCCCGCGCGCGCGTCATTAATGACTGGCTCCAGCCCGTAGCCCACCTCGACCCAATACTTGCGGTCGTTTGGCGCCACCAGCAGGAGCACGCCGTCGTCCTGCTTCTTTGCTCCTACGCCAAGATGTTTGAAAAGATCGTTGCCGTATTGCGCGGCTTCATTGCCGTCGAGCGACTTCACCGTAACGATCGCCAACTGCGAGCCGGTCTTCTGCTGCAGCTCCAGGCACATCGCTTCCAGTTGCGCCTTGGTGTCCGGCTTGATGACTCCGGCGAGATCGATCACGTAGCCGGTCGGCTGAATTTTGTTTATGTCTTCGGCGCGCGCGAATGCGCACACGCACAGCAGGAGCATTGCGAAGCAGAACTTCAGGGCTGGGTTGCTCTTTTTCATCTTCGAACGATTAATGTTTGCGAGTGTTACGGTGCCGCTCTACCTCACAAAACCAATTATT
The DNA here is from genome assembly GCA_963837885.1 of Candidatus Acidiferrales bacterium. Taxonomy (GTDB): domain Bacteria; phylum Acidobacteriota; class Terriglobia; order Acidiferrales; family UBA7541; genus Acidiferrum. The sequence goes on from CAWIPD010000013.1 coordinate 45,960, forward strand.
CCGGCGGATGCTCGGGCGGATCGTCTTACGTGCGGCTAACCTGGTTCACTGACCGCTGCGCGAATTCTCTCACAACTCCTGCAATAAAATCCTCAATATTAATGCGCACGCTCGGGGCTCGGCAGGTTGGGTACGCGTCCATAACCATTTGCAATATTCTTCGTTCACCTGCCTCGAGTCAGGATAAACTTCTCTCCATCGTTCGCGCGCGTGAATCGACGCACGGAGGCACTTCTGTTTCTGCAATATCAGGCTGTTGCCAACAATCCATTCGCGGTTTTGACCGCCATAGTGGCTCCAGCCATCCTGACGAATGCGTCTTCGGTTTTGGCGCTGGGCACCAGCAATCGACTGGGCCGCGTGGTTGACCGCACGCGCATCGTTGCCGATGATGTTGCTTCCTATGCTGTCGACACTCCCGAATATCGGGCGTGGAGTTCTCAACTCAAGTCGCTGGAATTTCGCGCCCATATGCTCATTCGAGCGCTGCGTTTTTTCTATGCGGCCCTCGGCCTGTTCGCCGCCTCGGCTCTCGTTTCCGTAGCGGGTTCTACGGCCGCCTACTACGGCTACCGGTTGGGTTTTCAAGCATGCGCGGGCCTGGCGATCCTCACCGGGGCCTCGGCGGTTGTCGGTCTGACGGTGGGCTGCTCGTTGATGGTCCACGAGACCAATATGGCTGTGCAAAGCCTCACCGAAGAATCCAAGCTGCGCATCGCCATGCGCGGCATGCGTCCGCCGCGCTAAGTTGTCATCTCGCACAAAATCAAATGGAAGAATGGCCCACCGACCCGGGCCACTCTCCGCGATTTTCTGATTCTCTTTAGATTGTGACGATTTTCTCGTTCGTCCGCTTTACTGCGGGCAACCGTCATTCAGCCAAGCTCTACGAGTTGGTCTTTTTCGCCGCGATGCCTGCGAGGCCAAGAATTCCAGCGGCGAGAAGCCACAGCGTGGAAGGCTCAGGCGTAGTGGACACGGGAACGAGATTCGGGCTGAACTCGAAACTGTAATAGGCGGCAAGATTAAATGTCGGAAGACTTTGAGCGGCCATATCGGCGTTGAATGTGGTCTGGTCGAACGTGAATGTCGGATCGGCATTGGCCTGGCACTGAGAGTATTGGCTTTTGCTGGCTTCGACAAAGCAGGTTGCTTGAATAGCGACCGAAATTCCTTCGCCGGGCGCAAACCTATAGCTAATTTGTCCCGGAGTGTTGTAGGAGAGACCATCGAGCGCGGCCTGAACGGTGGCGTAGCCGTCTCCACTGACGATTGACTCGCCGTACCAAGTCATTTTGATGGGGATGCCGTATTCATCGGCGTCTGGTGCCGAACCGTAGTCTAACTTTACAGTGGCGTAGTAGGTTGCCAACGAGGTGACGAGCGCGTTTGCGGTGTAAGTACTCGTGGTATTGCTAGAGACAGAGGCGGTAACGTCTGTGGAAGGGCTATATCCAAGGCTCGTCACGGAGTTGGCGACAGATTGGAACGAGGAGCCCTTCAAGATCGAATTCAGGTCGCAGCTTGTCGTGGTTGTGTATGCCGTGGTGGAGGCTTGATTCGACACGGCGGCCGCGCCGGTCGTATTCGAGCAGGTTGCGGCAGCAGTGCCGACAGCGTAGTTCAGGGTGACTCCGTCTGCCAGGGTTGTCGATGGGATGAATGCGGCGAAGGCTAAAAGCAAAGACAGCGTTATTGCAAAACGTTGCGGGTACGGCATGTAGTTCCTCTTTTCCCGCGCGTGCGGATGAGATGGCACGCGAAAACTGCACGGAAGTTCGATTAGCAAGGGCCGGGTAAAGGCGATTCTTCAAGGAACGAAAAAACACCCCCAGTCATTTAGGGCACTTTGCGGCCCAGTTTTGCTGTCATTTTATGAAAAGTCTATCTAACTGAATATTAAACTCATGGGGTTTGGGGCGTAACAGAGGACACATGGGCTTGTGATGAGCGGCCTGAAGTTAATTGCATAATCGTGAAACTGGTATGCCATGTTCCCGCGGGTGGCCCTCCTCGATTACGCCCTCTGCGCACACCTCACCCCAAGACCCAGGCATGCGAATCGAACCTGGGCCACACTTCGGGGTTGCGATCCTCTTTTAATTGCGGTGATTTTCTCGTTCGAGTGTTTTGCTGCGGGCGACCCCTAGAGATGTGCAATTTTGAACAGTCAGACGCGCATCGATTTCCTAAAATGCGGGCACGGATTTTGGGGATAGTTCTGTGAGTGTTACTTTTGCCAATTACGACTTCAGCGTTAGCCATGCAGAATAACTGCCGTAGGCGGACTTTCCTCGCTTGACGTCCCAAAAATGGTTTTTGAGGCGTCAGCCCCGAAATGCCATCCCAATTACTCCGAGTTGTGGTCCGACGATAGCCAAGGCCCAATCAAGGTTGCTTAGTCAAGGGAAGGAGCTGACAGCGATGGACGACCGGTTTGTGTCATACACCAACAGCGGAACAATAAGAAATCGATACACTGTGGGCACGCGACGAATTGTGCTGACGGCGCTCTCACTCGCTAGCGTAGTGGCGAGCCTGACGCCTGCACAGCAGACCACTGGTACACCCGGTTCGGCTGGCGCGACCACTACGATCACCGGAAAACAGCTTCCGCCGCCCGATGCCGCCTTCGACGGAGTGATCAAGGAAAAGGCCACGGATTCGACTGCTTGGTGGCCGCCGCGCGTTGTGCCGCCGAAGGACGCACCCAATGTTCTGCTCATCATGACGGACGACGTGGGGTACGGCGCGCCGGGCACATTCGGTGGCGTCGTTCCGACACCGGCGATGGATCGCATTGCGGCGAACGGCCTGCGTTACACGAATTTCCACTCCACATCGCTCTGCTCGCCCTCGCGCGCAGCACTAATCACCGGACGCAATCATCACGTGGCTGGCTTCGGAGTAGTGGGCGAAATCGCCACAGGATTCCCCGGCTATGACTCAGTCATCAGGAAGGAGAATGGCACCATCGGCGAAATCCTGAAGGAGAACGGTTACGCGACCTCTTGGTTCGGCAAGGATCACAACACGCCTTTCTATCAGTCGACGCAGGCTGGACCCTTCGAGCAATGGCCGAACGGCATGGGCTTTGAGTACTTCTACGGCTTCGTCGGCGGTGACGCAAGCCAGTGGCAGCCAAACTTGTATCGCAATACGACCGCCATCTACCCATATCAGGGCCATCCCGGATGGAATCTAACGACAGCGATGGCGGACGAAGCGATTCAGTACATGAAAGAGATCAAGGAGATCGCGCCCGATAAGCCATTCCTTGTTTACTACGTACCGGGCGGCACGCACTCGCCGCATCATCCGACGCCGGAGTGGATCAAAAAGATCAGCGACATGCATCTCTTCGACGGCGGCTGGAACAAACTGCGCGACACCATCTTTGCCAATCAGAAACGACTTGGGATCATGCCCGATGACGCGAAACTGACCGCGTGGCCGAAGGATCTGCCGGAATGGGATTCCCTGAGCTGGCAGGAAAAGAAGTTGTTCATCAAGCAAGCCGACGTTTATGGGGCATACCTCGCGTACACCGACTACGAAATCGGTCGGGTCATCCAGACAGTCGAAGACCTGGGCCAACTTGACAACACCTTAATCATCTACATAAGCGGCGACAACGGTGCGAGCTCAGAAGGCATGATCAACGGCACACCGAATGAGTTCACCACTTTCAATGGTGTCTCCGTGCCGGTCAAGGATCAGTTCCTGTGGTACAACTTCTGGGGCTCCGACAAGACTTTTCCGCACTTTGCCGCTGGCTGGTCGTGGGCCATGGACACGCCGTTCCAGTGGGTGAAACAAGTGGCATCGCATTACGGCGGAACGGCACAGGGCGTTTGCATGTCCTGGCCCGGCCACATAACAGATAAGGGCGGCATCCGACGACAGTTCCACCACCTGATTGACATTGCCCCCACCATCCTGGAAGCGACGGGCATCGCTGCGCCGGAAACTCTTAACGGAACCAAACAGCGACCGATGGATGGCGTGAGTATGGTGTACACGTGGAACAAGGCGAACGCCAACGTTCCGACCCGGCATACCACGCAATACTTCGAGATGCTCGGCAATCGCGCGATATATAAGGATGGTTGGGTGGCAGCGACGACTCCGGCGACGATTCCGTGGGAACTCAGCACGGCCAAGCCACCCGACGTAATTACAGGATACAAATGGGAACTATACAATGTTGACGCAGATCCCACCGAATCCAGCGACTTAGCTGCTCAAATGCCAGATAAACTCAAGCAACTTCAGACGGTCTTCTATGTGGAGGCGGGTAAGCATGACGTGCTGCCTCTCGACAACACATCACTGACGCGCTGGAACGCACCGAAGCCTAACCTAACCGGAGGCCGGACGCTGTTCACGTACTTGGGAGGAATCACCGGCGTCCCCAATAGCGGGGCTCCAAGCATCCTGAACAAGTCGTACACGATTACTGCGCAGGTCGAGATACCCGAAGGTGGCGCGGAAGGCATGATCGTCACGGACGGTGGGCGGTTCGGCGGATACGGACTGTTCCTCAGCCGGAGCTTCAATTGGTGGTATCACGAGAGGTTCTTTAGAAGAATTGGCTTGGCGTTGTTCATTTTCGGACTGCTTCTGATCTGGCTCGGTCAATATAGAAAATGGTCAGGTTGGAAAATGCAGTTTGGTCAGGGGTTATCGGTGTTGGGGTTGCTTTGGGTCGTTGTGGTATTTGGAACTGGGGCAATTGGCCTTCGCCGAGGCAAACCCGTGTTTATTTATAACCTGCTCGATCTCAAGCGCACGACATGGGACGGGCCTGCGTTGAGTGCGGGCAAGCACACCATCGTGTTCGAATTTAAATCCGATGGTCCAGGCTTGGGCAAGGGAGGGACAGGCGTGCTCTCCGTGGACGGAAAGGAAGTAGCCAGGAATTCCATGGAGCACACCACCCCGATCACGTTCCCCGAGGACGAAACATTTGACATCGGGGAGGATACGCGAACCGGCGTCGCACTGCTGAAGTTTCGCTACGATGTTCCGTTCAAGTTCACCGGCACGATCGATAAAGTCACCTTTAATCTCGGGCCGCAACAATTGACGGCAGAAGACCAGAAGCAACTTCCGGCCATTGCGGACGCAGTTGCCCGAGCGAGGGACTAGTCCGATACATCCGCTACGGCTCGCCGGGCTAAAGCCCAGTGACTACAGGGGGATGGCGCTGGCATAAAAGCCAGCGCTACGAAATACAGACTACGGACTACCGACTGCAAACTGTGAACTGTCACCGGTGAACTTGCAACTGCACCGGATGAACGGCCTCATTGCTACACAGGGGGTGGCGCAAAAATCGATGCTACGTTATTCTTAGTTGTACACACTCCGTCGTACAAATATCGTTCCCCAGACACAGGATTAAGCCTATGAGTGACGCCAAAATTGTTACGCCTGAAACCAAGGCCGCACGCCCCACCTGGAAGCCCGCCGGGCGAAGTCCACGCCGGCGAACAGCCGTTCAGCTACCCGTTGAAGCGCGAGTTCGTTGAACCGGACTGGCGGCGCTTTCCGGGCTACAAGAACGTCACGCAGGAAGAGTGGGAAACGGCGCTGTGGCAGCGTCGCCACACGGTAAAGAACCTCAAGGAACTTAAAGACGTTTTTGGCGACTTGATCCCCGAATCGCTGATGGCCAGCATCGAGCGCGACATCAAAGAGCGCGCCACGATGTCGATCCTCGTCCCGCCGCACATGCTGAACACCATGGACGACAAGGACCTGTGGAACGACCCGGTGCGCCGCTACATGCTCCCCGCGTTTGATGACCGTCATCCGGAATGGCCGAGCCATCCCAAGGCCAGCCGCGACTCTCTCCACGAAGCCGACATGTGGGCCGTGGAAGGTTTGACCCATCGTTATCCCACCAAGGTGCTTGCGGAGTTGCTCTCCACTTGTCCGCAGTATTGCGGCCACTGCACGCGCATGGACCTGGTTGGCAACGACGTGCCCCAAGTGATAAAGCTGAAATTCCAGATTCCGCAAAAAGATCGCTATGAGCAGATGCTCGATTATCTCCGCGTCACGCCATCGGTGCGCGACGTCGTCGTCAGTGGCGGAGATATCGCCAACACGCCCATCGCCACGCTGGAAACGTTTGTCTCGCAATTGATGGACATCCCCAACATCAAGGACATCCGACTTGGCCACCAAAGGCCTGATCGCGATTCCTCAGCATTTCCTGCAGCCGGAAGTTCTCGCGGGACTCGAACGGCTGGCCAAAAAGAGCCGGGAGCGCGGCGTCGATATCGCCGTGCACACTCACGTAAACAACGCCAACCAGGTGACCCCGCTGGTCCGCAAAGCGGTGCAGGCGCTGCTCGATATGGGCTATCGCGACGTGCGCAATCAGGGTGTGCTGTTGCGCGGCGTGAACAGTTCTCCCAAAGAAATTCTGGATTTGTGCTTCATGCTGCTCGATCACGGCAAGATCATGCCGTACTACTTCTATCAGTGCGACATGATCCCCAACGCCGAGCACTGGCGCCTGGCCATCCACGAAGTGCAGAAGTTGCAGCACGACATCATGGGGTATCTACCTGGCTTCGCAACGCCGCGCATGGTCTGCGACGTTCCGTTTGTCGGCAAGCGCTGGGTTCACCAGATCAAGGAATACGACCGTCAACTGGGCATTTCTTACTGGACAAAGAACTACCGCACCGGGATCGAAGCCGATGATCCGGAAGCGCTCTCTCGTCGTTATGAATATTACGATCCGGTCTACACGCTGCCGGAGCATGGCCAGGAATTCTGGCGCGATAAGCCGATGCAGCAGACGCTGGCGAAGTAGCTGACTCAGTGGGCCAGGTGAATTTCCACCCGGTTCAATCCCTTTCGCGACTTGATTCGCACGCGATCCGCGTATTGCCTAATCAAAAAGGTCGATAGCGACGCGATGCCAGCATCGGTTGCCAGTTCTTCTGGTGACGGGGCAGTATCCGCCATCTCGAGTGGCACCCCCGCATAATCGACATCAGCATCGAGTTTCAATTCGTCGAAGGCGATGCTGATCTCTGCACGAGCGAGGCCAGGATTAAAAGCCAGCGCGCTATTTACAGCTTCGTTGATGGCGTGTTCCGCGCGCTGCGCGATGTCGGGTCGCATGCCCCACGCGCTTCCTTGCTCCGCCATCATGTAAGTAATTTTGTCAAAGGCTTCCGGACCCGGCACGACTTCAAACGTGACTCGCCGCGCTACTCCCAAACGGAATAGCAGACTAAGAAATACCACCAGGACGGTGGCGAGAGCCGTAGAAGAACTAAAGAAGGGACGCACGATTTCCGGGAGATTCCGATACAGCTCAGGAGTGATTTCCACGCTAAGTCCGAAGATCAACGAGATGCCAACCGCAAAAGTCCGTCGGGCGTCGAGCATGCGCGATGTCAACAATTGCATTCCACCCAGCACGATAAAACACGCGGAATAAATCAGCATTGCGCCAACCACAGGGGCAGGCATGACCGCCAAAATTGCCGCTAATTTCGGAAAGAATGCTAATCCGATGACCAGCAATCCGGTGGGGAGCGCCAGGGCTCGACTGGTCGTGCCGGTGGCCAACGAAAGTCCGATGCTGCTGGAGACCGTATTTTGCGCCGCACCCCCCGCCATTCCAGCAAAAATCGTCCCTAGCCCGTTAGCGAGAATGCCGCCACTTACGGACTTCATGTCGGTCCGTTTCCATTCTGTGTCGTTGATTTTCTGGCAAAGCGTCAAATCTCCCACAATCTTTAAATTTGCCGTCAGGCAAGCAATCGCAAATGGCGCCAATAAGGCCAGCCGAAAAGACAATCCATAAGCGGCGCGATGCGGCAGGCTAATCCACGGTTCGCTTAGTTCGAGAGCGAATTTGTCCAACGTCAGAACACCAGTCGCCATCGCCAGCAAATAACCGACCGTTAGCCCGAGAAGCATGGGCAAAGCGTGCAGCTTTGCGCGATTCCAGACGGTTGCACCGACCATCACCAGCAGGGTCACCGTTCCCACCGCGAAGGCTGGGAAATCCGGCTTGCTTCCGGGCCCGGCATACCCTATGAACCGCGGGCATCCGAGTGCTACCAATTGCAGTCCAGCCATGGCCACCATCAGACCGGTAACTTCCGGAGGAAACAACATTCTCAAACGGTTTGTTATGCGCGACAAAAACGAGGTCATTACACCGGCTGTTGCGACCATTCCGAACAGCAGTGAAAATCCTCCGGTGTGCACCGCGAGAATCGACGATGGCAGGTAGGTGAGGCTGCTGGAGAGAGGGCAGAAGTACCCGCTGCCAAACTTCCCCCTGGTAGCGAGCAAAATGGTACCTATGCCAGCGGCGATCATGGACATGCGGATCAAGTCTTCGGTTTGCGCTTCCGTTCCACCGATAGAGTTGACGATCACAACAATGTAAAGCCATCCGACGGACATCAGGAAGACGTGTTGGATCGAAACGCCCAGCCGCATCAAGAAAGGGGGTGTTTCATCGACATCGTAGAGTAAATTGGCAGGTTTCTTTCTGGCGTGTAGCGGATCCTCGGCGTCACGGGGCGGCGAAAGGAGGGCGAGCAATCGCTCGCGCAAAGAATACGCTAATGGTTTCGGCAGCCCCTCAGTCGCCATGCGCTGGTGCCTCGTCTTCCTAAACGCAGTTCACATCCGAGGCCAGCTGATTGGACCGCCGGAAAGCAGGCAGATTATAGACAACTGAGTGTTTAAAGTATGTAAATTTCCAAAAGAATCGACGCCGTCAAAGGAATAGAGAGTTTCTCAACTAACCAGCTTTTGCTTCATGGCGAATCGCAACAATTCCGAATTATTTTCGAGACGGAAATCCTGCATGATGCGGTATTTGTGAAACGCCACTGTTCGCGTAGCCACATGCAGGATTGCCGCGGCTTCTTTCATGGTGTGGCCTTCCGCGAGCAGTTGCAGAACTTCTCGTTGGCGCGTGGTCAACTCTTTACCGGCGTCTGACTTTGCTTCGCGCGCGCTGGCGATCTCGACGCGCTCCAGGTTTATCGCGGGCGTTACATATTTCAAGCCTTGCAAGACATCCCGCACCGCTCGGAGCAGTTCCGACCCCGCCGATTTCTTCAGCAGATAGCCGGATGCCCATTTGCCCATGGCTTCGGCGGCGATGTCCGCATCTTCGTTCATTGTTAAAACGACGATTTTCAAGCTGGGCATCAATTCCTTCAATTGAGCGCCTGCGTCCAACCCATTCAGCAATGGCATGTTGAGATCGATCAGGATGAGGTCCGGCTTCAGCTCGATGGCGGTGCGCACAAGTTTGCGCCCGTCGCCTACGGTGCCAATGATCTCGAATTCCGGTTCCAGGAGCTTTTTTAAGGCTTCAGCGACGAGTAAATGATCGTCTGCCAGAAGTATTCTTGCCTTCGACAAGGGATCCTCCACGGGAGTCCCTGACCACCTATCACCCCAGTTCCTAAAAATATACCTTAGGAAATTGCTGGGGAATAGTCAGAATCCCGCGGGGGCAGGATATTTGGGAAACAGGCTTGTAACTACCTTCTATAGTTAATTTGCTGAGCTAAAACTATCAGCCCTCAGCTTCAGAGGTTTGCGCCGCGGTTAATGCAAGTTCTTCTTCCGCTTCGGCTTCCGCTAATTTGATTCGCTTGATGTCCCAAGCCAGGCCGACCAGCGACATCGTATAAATGCCGTACCAGTTCATGTCCATTTCGTACCAGGCAAGTCCATGCCGTGCTGATTGTGGTGCGTAGTGATGGTTGTTGTGCCAGCCTTCGCCGAACGTCAGGAAAGCCACCCAGAAGCTGTTCGTCGAAGTGTCTCCGGTCTCAAAGCGTTGCGAGCCCCACATGTGGGTGGCCGAATTCACCAGCCAGGTGGCGTGCAGGCTGAACACAGTGCGCAGGAAGACGCCCCAGAACAACCAAGGCAATCCGCCGATCAGATAGAAGATTACGGCCACGACCGCCGAAGGCACCCAGTGCCACTTGCTCAGCCACAAATGATATTTATCTTTGCGCAGATCCGGCACGTAGGGCAGCAGTTCGCTGCGATCGCGGTGCATCGCCCGGCCCGTCAAAATCCATCCCATGTGGGCCCAGATTCCGCCATCGCGCGGCGAATGTGGATCGCCCTCTTTGTCGGTATTCTGGTGATGAATGCGATGCGTCGCTACCCAGGCAATCGGCCCGCCTTCAATGGCCATCGTGCCGCAGGTCGTGAGGAAATATTCCATCCATTTCGGGGTCTTGTATCCGCGGTGCGTCAGCAGACGGTGATAGCCCATGCCAATGCCGAGGCTACCGGCAACCCACCACATGAAAATGCCAAGCGCGAGGGCTTGCCAGGTGAAGAAGAAGATTGCGCCAATCGCCAGAAGATGGAGCGCAATCATAATGGAAGTAACGCCCCAATTGACGGGCGAGGAAAAAGTGCGGTCACGCTTAAGGATAGAGGTAGAAGGTGTGTTCATAATCACAAACAACTGTAGCATCTAATGCTCAGATTGTTGGTGACAATCGTCACAATGAGTTACGGGCGCTGTCACGCCGGGATTGGCCCTGTCGTTTCACGGGGGAGTAGGAGGTTGCGGCCGTCGAAGAGTTAGTTACAATGCGCATGGAGAAATGGGGAACGTCCCTGTCCCCATATTCCCCGATGGGCTGGACCCATTGCAATCGCGTCAGGAGTAATCGATGCGACAGCCATCGGGGTGTGTACGTACATCGACCAATAGGAGTCCTGGATGATAGATCGAACCCAACGCGATGCGGCACGCCGCCTTCTCCGAAGCTTCATAGATGGCGAGATTACGAACGACGATTTCGAAGCACAGTTTCCCCGCAGTGCAGAGGATTCGGCGATCCCCGCGATCAAGGCCAACGTATGGATGCTCTATTCCGACCTGCGTCAGCATAAGCTGACTGGAAAGCACGCGCCGAATGCAGAGAATCGCGCGATCCTGGAGAGGTGCGTGCTTTTCCTGGAGTCGGACCTTGAGTTTAAGTGGCCCGTTCCTAAAATCAGCCTGACGAATATCCTCACAAACCTCTGGTCGAGAGTACGGCTGGAAAAGCCAGCCCGACAGCCATCTGAGGGCGATGAGGACGTTTGGCCTTTCTTTCGGAGGCAGGATTACGACACGTACAGCGCTTCTCCGGCAAATCCGTGAATCAGTCCGTCTTTCCATGTTGTCTGACCGATGAGAAGGGTGGCTGATTAGATGAGGGCGTCGGCTCCTAGCTCCGAGTAAACTTGGTTGCGCTAACGACCGAGGCTCGGAAGAAAGGAGCCGAGCGATGTTGATTATAGGATGTGATTTTCACACACGCTATCAGCAGATTGCCATGGCTAACGACGAGACAGGCGAGTTGCTTCTGGAACGGCGGCTTGATCACCAAGGGGGACAAGCCGAAGCGTTTTACAGTGCTTTGCAGAAGGCGGGTGGGCCACAGAATTAAGCGCTGAGATGCGAAAAAAGGGGACAGGAACGTGTGAAGAAATTGGTTTTGGGAGATGGATGGTCACGTTCTGGTGATTAGGCAAGTTGTCTCCGCGATTTTCCCGCCGTTTTTATTTTGTTTTTCTATGGTCTCATCATGGTGCAGGTCTCATATGGAAGCCGCTGCAGGATGCAACCCGCGTCGCAGAGCGAACCATCGTGTTAAGTTGTAACTCAAGCATACCCACGTAGCTTCCATCGTTGCGGGTGCCGCACCCTTGTGCTTTTCTAGGGTGCGGGTTTAGAGTCCACTTTATTCGAGATGAGACCAAGCCCAGAGATGTTCCCATGGCAAATCTCTGAAGGTCCGCACCGTCATTCGTTCTTGCATCGTAGCCTGTCCTGAGCGAAGTCGAAGGAACGCCAAGAGGCGCCACGTTCACCGCATGGGCCACACGGCCGCCACCTGCGCCGACGGCGAAGGGCGGAAGAAAAAGTCAAAACACGCACCCTTGATGAACCAAAGGCCAAGAGTGCGGCACCCGATTCGATGTCTTACGTGGTTCTTGCTCAAATGTTATACTCTGGCCGTGCCAACGTTTCAAAATATCTATGCCCCACCCGCCGAATGGCGTGGGATACGGACTGGCAATTGCTGGGGCAGCAACCGCAGGGTTAGTCGTCGGGTCTGCTATCAATTGCAGGTAGGGGGTTTTATTCCTATGGAGAAAAGTAATTCAATTAGACAGCTCCTGATGAGAAAGCGCGATCCAATCAGCGCCTTTCTGGGGAGACTTCTGTCGCCGTGGATGGCTCGCCTATTTCGAGATCATCCAGAAGACTACAGGCAAGTGAAAGAGTCTGAAGACAAGTTCGACGACTGGATGAGACGACGCCTCGGGATCACTAATGAGCCCCCAGAGGTTTGGAAGGCTTTGCTCTTGTGGATCATCGTGATATCCGGATTCGGCATCTTGTTGTACGTATTCTTTTCCCGTTCTTGATTTGGTACGGCTGGCGGTTAACGGGGAGCGCCGGAAGAGCGGCGTCTTCGACGCCGGGTGGGGGTACACGTCACCCCAGAAAGGGTGCTGCACAGCAACTTTGGTTGCTGTATAGGAACCACCAAAAAATCAGACACTTACAAAATCTCCGGCGCTGTAGAGCGCCGGAAGTTCCTATATGCGAACTTGTTGAAAACTTCGAACTCGCAATACAGTCTTATGACCGCATATTCTGCACACCAAATGGAAAGGTCTTCTTTCAGTGATTTAGTACCTTGAAAAAACTCTTCAATCTCTTCGACAGAAGCAGTGAATTTTTCGGCAGATTTCTTAATGCTCTTTTTTCTGGGCATAAAGGCACTCCCCGAGCGTGCATGTATAACTCTTTTATTATATTGCACTTCATCTCGCCACCCTCTATAGGCACCTATACTCGGAACCAATCAGTATGCGTGCGCCCAAGCGTATGCGTCAGAGGAACGCACCTATTTTCCGGAAAAGAGTCGTGCTGAAGTGGAGGGATGAGCGAACAACGAGAGCATGGGAAAATTCAGCAGCGACGCAGTCGGGCCGAAGCAGAGCAACTGTTGGACGCATTTGAGTCCAGCGGGTTGCGGCGACGGGAATTTTGCCAACAGCATGGGGTAGCGGTGGAAACGCTGGATGTCTGGCGGAAGAGACGGCGACAGGAGCGGAGCACGTTCGCCAATAAGCGGCTGGGAAGAAGCAAATTGCATATTGATAAAGAAGTGGCGATCAGCGGGAAGCTGGTGGCAGTGGAAATAGCAGGAAGGCCATCGAACGGGAAGTTGAGCGTAGTTCTTCCGCGAGGGCAGCGAGTGGACGTGTTCGAGGGGTTTGATGCGGCGACGCTGGAGCGTTTGCTGGGTGTGCTGGATCGAGTGTAAGACCGTGTTTGGGCTGGGGCCGGCAACACGGATTTATCTGGCGGTAGGTGCCACGGACATGCGCAAGGGCTTTAACGGGTTGTACGGCCTGGTCCGCGACCGATTGCAGAGCGAGCCACTGAGTGGGCATGTGTTTCTGTTTTGCAACGCGCAACGCAATCGGGTGAAGTTGATGTTTTGGGACGGCAGTGGCTTATGGGTATGTGCGAAAAAATTGCAGAAAGGCACGTTTCGCTGGCCGGAAGTTAGCGGTGATGGGAGCAAAGTGCAGTTGAGCCACGAAGAGCTGGCGCTGTTACTGGGTGGGATCGATTTGCGGCAGGCGGAACGGAGGCGATGGTACCGCCGAGAAGTTCCTGAGGAACCTGCGGCATAAAGTTGTTACAGGAATTTTATGATGAATCGCGAGAATAGGATTGCATACTGGTAATCATTCTGTTATCTAGTAAGTTATCGTGAGTCCGAACCCTTCCGAGCCTTCCTCCGACGAACTTCTCGAACAACTGAAAAGCGAACTGCCCGCGCCGCTGTTTGCCACAGTGAGCAAAAAGTTCCTGGCGCTGCAATATGCAGAGCTGAAGATCCAGGTACTGGAAGAGCGCCTGCGGCTGAGGCGTATCGAGATCTATGGGCCTGGCAGCGAGAAACTGACCAATGAGCAGTTGGAATTATTGGAACTGGAACCGGGAGTGAGCTCGACCGAGGTACAAGCAGAGAGTGCACGCGAGCCGTTGCCGGTGCAACCCGCGGAGAAAAGAGTTCGCAGTCATCCGGGCCGGCAGGCGCTGCCGGCGGAACTGCCGCGGGTTGAGCGGGTAATCGCCTGCACGGCCGAGCAGTGCGTGTGCGGCGGTTGGCGGGTGGGCCACAGAATTAAGCGCTGAGATGCGAAAAAAGGGGACAGGAACGTGTGAAGAAATTGGTTTTGGGAGATGGATGGTCACGTTCTGGTGATTAGGCAAGTTGTCTCCGCGATTTTCCCGCCGTTTTTATTTTGTTTTTCTATGGTTTCATCATGGTGCAGGTCTCATATGGAAGCCGCTGCAGGATGCAACCCGCGTCGCAGAGCGAACCATCGCGTTAAGTTGCAACTCAAGCACACCCACGTAGCTTCCATCGTTGCGGGTGCCGCACCCTTGTGCTTTTCTAGGGTGCGGGTTTAGAGTCCACTTTATTCGAGATGAGACCAAGCCCAGAGATGTTCCCATGGCAAATCTCTGAAGGTCCGCACCGTCATTCGTTCTTGCATCGTAGCCTGTCCTGAGCGAAGTCGAAGGAACGCCAAGAGGCGCCACGTTCACCGCATGGGCCACACGGCCGCCACCTGCGCCGACGGCGAAGGGCGGAAGAAAAAGTCAAAACACGCACCCTTGATAAACCAAAGGCCAAGAGTGCGGCACCCGATTCGATGTCTTACGTGGTTCTTGCTCAAATGTTATACTCTGGCCGTGCCAACGTTTCAAAATATCTATGCCCCACCCGCCTAAACCTGATACAACGCCCTACAGTAATTTATGCACGGGGGTGGTCCCTTTTTTCCGGCTATATCCGCTATCCCCTAAATCCGTTGAGTGGATGACTGAGCTTACCTATACTTCCGCCGGGAAAAGGCAGGCTGACAACGGCTTGGAAGTGGGTTCGCGAAAAAGATTCTTCTGGTAGCCTGGTGATTCCGTGGTACCATGTAGTTGCGTTTGTTGCTCTTGTAACACCTTTAGATTCGACTTTAAGGGGCTGCGGGGTCAAACCTGCGGCTTTTTTTTGTTTACGGCTGGAGGCAGTCGGGACGCACCAAATAGCTTTGTAGTAAAAGAATAGGAAACACAAGTGAAAGAACAAGGAACAGTAAAGTGGTTCAATGCTAGCAAGGGTTTTGGCTTCATTCAGCGCCAGACCGGCGAAGACGTCTTCGTCCATTTCTCGGCAATCATGTCGGATGGATACAAGTCGCTCAACGAAGGTCAGGCAGTTGAGTTCGAGGTCACCAAGGGCCCCAAGGGTCTGCAAGCAGCGAACGTGACTAGCCTCTAGTCTGAACGGGCGAGCCGAGCGAACAGCCGGCTCGCCCGTATTTTTTTGCCCAGACGCTTTCCCGCCTGGTGGTGCTTCCGCTTCTATTTTCTACGGTTTATTCTCTGGCCTTAACTTCCTGCGGCCGCTACGCTTTTGAAGCCATAGGTTTCGTAGCGCGTGGAAATCTTTCCTTGGTTCAGGCTCACCACGGTGAAGCCTTCAGGACAGCCCATCCGCAATCCCTTCCACCAATTTCCGCAGACTGCGCCACTGGTGATGAACTGGGTATTCTTGTAGCTCACTAATTCATTGATGTGCGTATGTCCTTGCAGCACTGCCACGACATTGTGTTCCTCAAACAACTTCAGGACTTGCGCGGAATTTCCCACGGAAAGAGTGCTGTATTTTTGCGGCGCTCGGGGTGTGTCGTCATAATTCGCAAAGGCGGTCACCAGCGGAACGTGCGTTATTCCAATCACCGGGACGTTTGGCCCAACTTGCTTCAGGTCAGCCGCAAGCCACGCGAATTGCTCTTCATCAATCCGGCCATCCCACATCCTGTCGGCAGTGGGCTGCACCGAATCCAAAACGAAGAAGTGATAACCCTTGTGGTCGAACGAATAATAGGTTTTCTGCCCAAAGCGGTCCTCGTACAGCTTTTTTCCATACGCCGGGTCATTCGGCTCAATCCCACTGAGGGTGTTGATTCCGAACAGATCGTGATTGCCAATGGTGTTGTACACCTTCATCTGCAAAGACTGCTGTGTTTTCTGATAGAGGTCGAAGACCAGTTTTGCCCGGTTGTTGTCTACTGCCAGCGCATCGAACACGTGGTCCCCGCCCATCACCGCGAAATCGCTCTTGATCCCGGCATATTTTCCGGAAGCACAGCGCGCATCCGGTTGCGGCATTCAGTTCTGGCTCGATATGCGTGTCGGTGAAGAAAATGAAGTCGAAAGTGCCGGGCTCGACGGCGGGTGTGCCTGTCGCGAACGCCAGATCGCGACCCAGCGATGCGGCTATAGTGGCGCCGACTCCGGCGCTTATAAATGTTCGCCGATTAACTCGCATGGTGTTCTCCTCGGCTAGTTTGTTGCCCGCTTATAGATCGACTTACCGTTTTTGATCGTTTCCAGGACCTTTAATATCTGCCAATTTCGAGTGATCCACAGTAAGCGGATTATCCGACAGGATCACCAGGTCGGCCACTTTCCCGACTTCAATCGATCCCTTGGTGGCTTCCTCAAAATGCTGATAGGCCGGCCAAATGGTCATCGCTTTCAGGGCCACCATCGGCTCAATTCGATGCTGCGGCCCCAGCACGTATCCCGTGCGCGTTGTGCGGTTCACGGCCGTGCTGAAAACACGCATTGAATTTGGAAAGGTAACCGGCGCGTCCGAATGGATGCTGAATAACATGTTGTTCGTCAACATCCATCCCGTGGGAGAAATGTTTTCTGCACGTTCTGGACCTGCGACCGATTGCCTGTGCCAGTCACCCCAATAGAATGTGTGCATCGGATAGAGCGCTGGGAATATGCCCAGCTTCTTGATTTCGCGTACCTGATCCGCCCTCATGTATTGTCCGTGGATGAGGACCGTGCGCCGGTCGTTGCCCGGAACTGCGGTCTGAGCTGCACCCACCACACGAATCAACTGGTCAATCGCCGCATCACCGTTAGCATGCACCAGGACCTGCCAGTTGTTACGGTACGCTTTCTCGACCAACGCGAGCGCGTCTTCGTCCTTGGCAAAGATCGGATAGCCGCGATAATCGGCTCGCTGACCTTTCGGCTGAACAAAATATGGTTTGGTGAACCACGCAGTTTTTCCCTGTGGCGAACCGTCAAACGCCAGTTTCACGCCGCCCAAGCGCAGGTGATTTGTATAGCTGCGCGACATCAATGGGCCGCTCAAGAGCGGATTGTTTTCGTTCATCACCAGGTCTGGATAGCCCACCACATCGATCTTCAACTTGCCCGCTTTTGCCGCCGCGGGAAACATTGCTAGCATCGTCGGATCGGCCCGGCCTTCTTGCGCCGTTGTAAATCCATTGGCGATATAAATGTCCTGAGACGCCTCGAGTAGAGAGACTGCCTGGTCGGCGGTGAATTTCGGCAGCGTTTTCAGAAGCATGGTGATGTGGGCGTTTTCTTCCATCACGCCGTTCGGCGTCCTGCCATCGGCTTCGCGTCCAATCACGCCGCCTTCCGGATTCGGAGTGTCTGCCGTAACGCCGGCATCAGCCAATGCTTTGCTGTTGTAAACGCCGATGTGTCCGGACTGATGAATCACCAGGACGGGAATTTCGGTAGTGACGGCGTCCAGTTCCTGACGCGTGGGCGCCCGCTTCTCCTCCAATTGTGAATCGTCGTAATCGAATCCCATTAAGACGCCGTATCTTTTTACGTTGAGAGAGCTCCGACAGATATTCGCGCAAAACCTGCTGCATTTGCGCGATGGATTTCACGGGGCCGTCTGGAGGCGGCAATAAGTTGGCCGAAATTGCCTGCAGTCCGACCTGCCCGACGTGACTATGCGCGTCAAAAAAGCCCGGGATCAGGGTCTTCCCCGCAAGATCGATCAACTGCGTTTTGCGGCCTTTGTGCTCTTTCTCAATTTCCGCGCGCGAGCCGACGGCCTCAATCTTGCCATCCTTCACGGCCACCGCTTCCACAGTTGGTTGCTGGTCGTTCACGGTGATAATCTGACCGCCAAAATAAATTGCATCCGCGCGGTTGGCCGCGCTGGGCCCGCCCAATTCGCAGCCGCCGCAGAGAAGCACGAGCACTGCGCATACCAGCATTTCAATGTGTCTTTTCATCGGATCACTTTCGTGTTCGATTTGTCCGCCACAACAAACTGCGTTGCCATTGGAGTCTATCAAATCAACAGAAACTGCCGTCAAATCTTAGTGTGGTGATGGAACCGAGCGGGAAGGGAAGTTGCCTGAGAATTGTGCACCGCGCACCTCGCGAAACTCGAACTGATCCTGTGCCTAATTCTGCTGCACTATCGTTTTCGGTTTTGTTCTGGAAGATATCCACCAGCGCCGTGCTGCAACCAGGGCCCAGACTCCCTCAACCAGACCGAAGGGCCATGCGCCCTGCAAAAATCCGTAAATTGAACCGAGCACGCATGAGCCCGCAAACGCCAGAATGAACCAAGTGCTGCGTTTCTCCAGCGCGTAAAACAGGAGCATCAACGTCACTGCGATCAGGCCGAAAAGTGTAAGTGCGTTCAATCCAGTTCTCTTTCGCTCTTGGTGCGATTCGTAAGTCTTAAAGGAAATTTCTCCAAAGTAGAAAAGCTTGGGAGTTACTCTCCACTCTTACCTGTGCGTCGAGTGTTCACGTCTGATCTGACGCCAAGTCAGCAGCGCGGCCAGAGCGCACCCTGCCAGGACTGGAATTAAGGGCACACCTTTTGAGATCGAGCAAATACGATGCGAAGAAGCATGCGGCCAGAAAATACTGCCACTTATATTTCATTTCCAAACCATATAAATCCACGAAACTCCCAACAGCAACAACAGAAAGCCTATCCCGGGAGCTTGCAAGGACTGCGTCCACTTCGGTCTTTCCAATCCCTTGCGCCGCAGTTTCCGGATTTCCGACAATTGCCGGCGCGCGATAGCCAATTCCCAGTGATTTCCCGCCAGATTCAACGCCAAACCTGTTTCTTCTTCGGCGCGGTCCATTACGCGAAGCCGAAACCACAGCTCCGCATATTTAAATTGCGCAAAGAAATTTTCCGGAGCAATTTTTCTGGCCTCTTCCAGGGCGTCGATGGAGGGGTACACGTCATAGTTCATGGCATGGGCGATGCCGAGGCACGTCCGCATGTCTGCATTCTCTGGATTTTTCACGCACAGCTCGCTCAACGAAGCGATGAATTCGGTCAGCTTTTCAGGCGGCACCGAATGGGGATCTCTCCATGGCAATGCCGGCCATCGACCCGGTCGCAGAGTGATGGTCAGGGCTTCTTCTTTTGGCTGAATTGTGGTTATAGCGCCCATGTTCCTCTCCTCCTTAGGATGGCGACTTCAATTCAAATTCCGGATAGGCCACCGCGCCCATCTCCGGCAGATCGAGACCTTCGAGTTCGGACTTCGCGGAAGTGCGCTGTCCCACAAGAATGTCTACAACAAAGGCGAAAATGAAACTCAACACAAATACGAAGCCCAGAAGAGTTGCTACTCCAATTAGCTGAGCCACCAGTTGACCCGGGTCTCCGTAGAATAATCCCGTTACCGATCCGTTTACTCCGTTCCACGCGCCGCCGTAGTTGCTCTTGCCATCGGCAAACAATCCGAGCGAAATGACTCCCCAGATGCCGCACGTGCCGTGTACCGAAACCGCTCCGACCGGGTCATCGATCTGTAATACACGCTCGACGAAGGCCACTGAAAGGCAGACCAGAACTCCGGCAATCAAACCGATAAGGACTGCTCCGACCGGATTCACGAATCCAGAAGGCGCCGTGATCGCCACCAATCCCGCAAGAAATCCGTTGCCCGTCATTGATGCGTCAGGCTTTTTGTAGAGAATCCACATGTACAGCATGGCGCTCAGCAGCCCCATGGCGCTGGCCAGCATGGTGTTCACGGCAATCGAGCTGATGCGCAGATTCCCGTTGCCCGAGGCCCCGAACGTCGAGCCGGGATTAAATCCGAACCATCCGAACGCCAGAATCAAACAACCGGTCAACACGAGGACGATGTCGTGAGCCAGAATTACTTGTGGGCGGCCATCGCGCGAAAATTTTCCAATGCGGGGGCCCAAGATCATGGCAATCGCCAACGCGCTGACTCCACCTACGGCATGCACCACGCCGGAGCCTGCGAAATCGCAATATCCTTTGCCCAATCCAAAATTCGCGCCTAAGTTGGCCAACCACCCTCCTCCCCAGGCCCAGTTCGCAAACAGGGGATAAGTAAATGCGGCAAACAGAAAGGAGGTAACCACGAATGCGGAGAATTTCCAGCGCTCTACTGCTGCGCCGGTGGGTATCGTAGCCCCCGTATCCATAAAAACCATTTGAAAGAGGAAAAGCACCATCACGCCGACGTCGTAAGTTCCCTTATGCATCAGGAACAGGCCGTGCTGCCCAAAGAGCCCGAAATCTTTGCCAAATAAATGGATGGTGTACTCCGCGCTTAGCGGGGGTGTTCCCCCCAGATTCGCAACCGCACCTACTCCACCCATCTGAATCGCAAAGCCGATCAACCAATAGGCGAACATCCCCACGCCATAGACCACCAGGTTCATCATCATGGTGTGGTTGGCGTTTTTTGCGCGTGCGAGGCCGGTTTCCAGCAGCGCGAATCCCAACTGCATGAACATAACCAGGTAGCCCGTGAGCAGGGTCCAGGCAAAATTGATGGCAATTTTGTTTTGACCAACCTGGTTGGCGAGATCGCTGATCGTCAGCCCTTTCTTTGCATCGCTGACTGTAACGTCGCTCACGTTTCCCGTTAACGAGCCGTCGGGATCGCCCTTGGCGCGAGACTCCGCCGATGGCGCGGGAGTGCCCGACAAATCGGTATCCAATATTGGTTTAGCAGCGGGTGGGGGAGTAGTCGGAGTTGTCGCGGGAGGGTTTGCCGTGGCAGGTGCGGGAGCCTGGGCCATGGCCAGGGGAATACAACAAAGCGCCACGAGCAGAAGCAGAGGCACGAGCCATCGCTTCGTGGGAGACTTCATCCTCTCTCTCACCTCTTCCTCCAAATCGCTTCCTTTTGATAGGCCTTGTTCAGCAGGCCGAGGATGCCGAAGAGACTGATGGCAATCCCGGCGAGAACCATCGCCAGACGCCCACCCACGGATGAGGTTGCCGCAAGACTCCCTACGCTGATGACGAATCCTAGAAATGCCAGAAGAATCCCAACCAGTTTCATGGTTCGTTTTCCCTCAATTCTCTGAGTTTTCCAATGGCTTGCATTTCACGAATATCCCGACTGAAACGCCGACCAGAGCGACCGACAATAAATAATAGATGATGTTTCCTGTCGCAAGCCCCAAGGGCAATGCCGTAAACCCCAGCAGGTATACCAGCACTCCCACTGCCTGCGTGGAATTAGCACCCATGGCAGTCCTCCTCGTTGAATTTCTGTGTGTGTTGAATCCTCAAGCTTTACCCTTCGGGTTCGGTCTCGCCAGGGGCCAAAGCATGATGGTGATGTGCAAAATCAGTGTGTCTCATTTCCGACTAGATCCTACTTAAATTCCGGACCGATGCACAGAAGGAACCGAATGCCGCTTTGGTGGGACTCTAAGGTCGGAATATTGTAAAGGCCAACAAAAAAAATGAATTCGACCGATGAAATTTTTGGCGTTCAGCACCACTCTTTGACGCTGGTCAGGACAGCTTTTCAGACCAGATGATTCACTCTAGGCCTTGGCGTTTTCAAAATGCGCTTCGATCTCTTCCAGCGTTTTGCCCTTGGTTTCAGGCAGGAAGAACGCCGCGGTCACGAAGTAGATGATGGTGAAGGCGGCAAATCCGAAGAACATAGTGGCATAGCCATATTTGCCGACGGTTGGTAGAAAGATCGCTGCTATTGTTGTCGAGAAATCCCTGGTTGATCAGCAGCGCTATGCTCATCCCGTTGGAGCGAATCCGTGTCGGCATCAGTTCGGAGAGCGCCAGCCAGACACAGACTCCCGGCCCAACGGCAAAAAATGCCACAAAAAGATAGAGGGTAATGGCGACGAGCCAACCGTTGTGTTCGCTGGGGACAGGCGTAATCAGGGCATTCTCGATCTTAAGAGGCGCAGTTTGCGCTGCCTCCAGGTTCCCGAACGGGTTGGAAAAGAAAGCCACTACTTTATTTGCTGGCACGCTGTTCTCGCGATTGATCTCAATGGGCTTCGCCGCGACATCATCAGAGCGCGCCACTTTGGAGGCTGAGCGGAAATCTCCATACGAATAGATCAGGCTAAAGGACGTAGCCCTTGCACTATTCTCTCCGCTCGCTTTCCCCATTCCCGCCAGCAGCGCATCAGCACTTTTCGCATCGTACTGCAGCGATAGCTGCTGATCCGCGCTCACCATACCCTGGACGGCATCGCGCGCATCCACTCTTAACTTTTCGGTTTTGTGGAATAACAGTCCGGTACAGATCAACGAAAGAATGATTCCCGCACTGCCGAGCGACAGCAGAAACTTTCGCCCCTTTCTGTCCACCAGCAGCACGCCGCCGATGGTCAGAAGAAAATTTACCAGTGTGAACACCACGTAGCCCCAGTGCGCCTGGACGTCGGAGAGTCCGCTTTGCAGCAGGATATTGGTGTTGTAGCTGATAATGGAATTGATTCCGGTGGCCTGATTACAAGCCAGAATCACGCAGGCAAGCACAAACGGAACGACATACTTCCGCCGGAGCAACGACTCCTTCTGAGTTCCTCCTGCAGCGCCTTTTGACTTTTCCGCGGCCGACGTTTCTTCCATCTCGTGCAGCTCAGTCTCGGCCTGTTCTTGGGAGCGCGAGCGCAGCAGGGCTTTCAACGCAGCATCCTTCTTGCCTCGACGGTGCAGCCAGCGCGGCGACTCCGCCACGAGGAAACTGCCTATCACAAATAAAAGTCCCGGCGGGAGTGACAACCAGAAAATCCTTCGCCACGCGGCATCCTTGAATGCTAAAAGTTTGGCGGCGTCTCCGAGCTTGGCTACTTCGTCTACCCGCAGGCTGTAATAAATTCCGACGATCGCGGCGCAAACGATCCCCAACGTCAGCAGCCACTGAAATATACCCGTGCCTTTGCCACGGTTGGCGGCGGCCAGGCATTCGGCAAGGTACAGCGGGACCACTACGCCAATCAGTCCCGCGCTCACACCTTGCAACAATCGCCCGAAAACCAGCGGCCAATATCCTTGCGAAAGTGCAATCACGGGAATGCTGACAACAAATAGCAGGCCACTGAGGATCATCAGTGGCTTGCGGCCCATCCAATCGGCAAGCACACCGGCAAAAAGTGTGGAGATCACGCTGCCGAGGAGCACGGCAGCGACCACGATAGAAAGCTGACCTGCATTCAGATGAGAGGTGGCTTCCAGATAGGGAAGTGCTCCCGCGATAATGCCCACGTCCACACCGTAGAGCAATCCTCCAAGGCCCGCCACCAGGAGCAGGAAACGGTTGTAGCCCGCTTTGCTGTTATCCAGAACGGACGTGCTGTCACTCGCCGTAACGGTCATGGTCTCCGCCTTTTTCCTGCTCGCAGCACTTTCTTTTTCCACTGAAGTTCCGCAATCAGATCGCTTGCGCGACAGTGCATCTCATGAAAAAACCTGAGCGCACCACATCCACGCTGCTCTCCTGTTGCATTGTGTGGAGTGCCGCTCAGTTTCCTCATGTTTTCAGCGGAAGTCAAAGGCTTTTTGAACGGTTTTAATAGAGGAGATTTTGAGTGCTTGCAGTTGGCTGCAGTAAAAGATGGAAGTACACGAAGGTGGTTCAGTCAGTGGTCACCGAAGTGAAATGGCGCGCCCGGCCCGACTCGAACGGGCGACCCTCTGCTTAGAAGGCAGACGCTCTATCCAACTGAGCTACGGGCGCGTGGTCTGTGTTAATTCTAAAACAATTGAGGGGGGTGGGGACACTGTTTTGCGGCGGTGGTTCGGCCTCGGAACGAATCGGGGAAGTCTGCGTCTGGGGATAGGGCTACTGCGTGTGAAATTTCGGCCAACCAAGCCAAGAATATTGCCAAGCTACAGAGACGCTTTGATAGTTGCCGCCAAACCGGATGTAGGTTCCGTCGCTATAGCTAAATTTGATGGTCTGATGATTTTTAAACGGGAGGGCCAAGGTCGCTCCGATGCGCGAACTGGTCTGCCGAGTGGCGGCATTTGGGATGCCGTTCAAGCTGGTGGTGCCGCCGACCCAGAAATTACCGTCCAAGGATGCCCAACAGCGTTGCTTAGGGAAATCGTAACTCAGATGGCCCTCGAAGGAGCCGATGGGATTTTCCGTTTGAGGCAGCGGGTGGGGCATTGAATAGAATTCGCTGTTTGTTGTGAAGAACCATACTCCGCCGTACCCGTCGACGAGCCAATTGCCCCACCGCCGGGAATAGCCTAATTCCGGCTTAAACGCCCATCGATTGATGCTCCAGTTAATCAGGTGAGTCGGATCGTATTGACCGGTCGGAGCGGTAACGATCAAGCTGACGCCGAGCAGAGTCTTTTGCCTCCACCTAGCGTATTGGGGCGCGGTCATGGCTGGTCCACCTTTGAGGTTGATCGAGAAACGGAAAGAGGTGTCAAGAAGCCCGGAGCGATAGATTTGCTTGTGATTGCCAAGGAGTGATCCTTGGAAGGTGCCTACACCATAAGGCAAAGCCCCAAGAACGTTTGCCGAGCGGCCAAACAGGCTGAAGGAGTGATAGTAAGTGAGGATCGGTAGACTGTACGTTCCCGTGGCTCCCGTAACGGGAATCGTGCCGTTGAGGTTCAAGCCGCCATCATAGTAGGACCAAGACAAGGTAATGGCGTTGCCGCTGACAGGAGTTATGACATAGGCGCGAGGGGCCAGGGTTTGCGCGATTGCCATCTGGCCAAAGAACAATGCGATAGATACAAAGATGTGTGGGCGGAAATTCATGAGTTGTCGGCTTGTTCTACCGCAGAGTCTCTCATGAGCCGCACTTTCCAGCAAAGCAGTTCGTCAACGAATCAGATGGAGCTCCCACAACCACCTGAAACGGCGAGGGAGTTTGCAGGAGCCCGAGAGGCGTCCCTTTACGCTTCGAGGTTTCTTGCCGGATTCGTATGGTTCCCTCGTTCATAATTTTCGCTCTGAGCGGCTTTGCGCCACGACCACCTAGTTTTGATGTAAATCAATCTCGTTCCTATTGTCATTTCTACCAATTCCGCCCGCGCTGAAAGGGACCCAAAATCCATGGTATCCGCTGGTGTGAAGTGATCCGCAAAGCGCGCACACACAACGAAAAGGTAATTCCAATTGTTATCTGCGCAACGCGAAGTCTGAGAGATCTGAGACTGAGGAGAACCCAAATGAATCGAATCCTGACACGGTCGAACGAGAATCCACGGAGCCCAAGTGGCGTTGTGCGCTTCAGCGAGCGTCTACTGATGCTCGGCGTAGTTACGCTGGCCATCACAGCGCCGGCCATCGCTCAGAATCCGGAACTTCAGCAGAAGCTTGCGGCCGTGAAACAAGCAGCGGCAGAGAACAAGCAGAAGATCCGCCAATACCAGTGGATCGAAACAACACAACTCACTTTGAAGGGCGACGACAAACCGCCGACGAGAAACAGTTGCCGGTATGGTCCCGACGGCCAGGTGCAAAAGACCATGATTGGGCCACCTCCCGAGGCACCCAGCGGCGGAAGGATGAAGCAGAAAATCATCGCGAAGAAGAAAGCGGAAATGAAAGATTACATGCAGGACGTGAAAGCGGTACTCAGTCTGTATGTGCCACCTGACCCGCAGAAAATGCAGGCAAGCTATCAGGCAGGGAAACTCTCGTTCAACCCTATACCGGGTGCCATGAATTTGATCTTCACGGATTATGCCCAGCCTGGGGATAAAATGACCCTCACGTTCGACACCGCAACTAAGAAAATCAAAGGCTTGAATATCAATACGTACATGGGGCAGGAGAAGGATGTCGTGACGCTGCAAGTGCAGATGGCCAGCTTGCCGGATGGCACCAGCTATGAGTCACAAACGGTGCTCAATGCGACGGCGAAGCAACTGGTCGTAACTACCACAAATTCCAATTACCAAAAAATCGGCGGGAACTAGGCAGCAGATCTGCGCCAAGACATGATGGACATTCAGAGAAGGATTAGATGGAGTAGGGTCTAAACCCGCACCCTGGAGAGCGCCGGGTGGGGCCCCCGAAGAGAAGGGTGAGCGAACAATCAGGAGTGACTGCGCCCCTATCCAGCTATTTTTTCTTTTTGATTTTATTTGGTCTCACCCGGGCGATAACCGGTTTCAGCGGTCGCAATCGGGATTTTCTTCTCGGTCTTTTTCAAGAAATGTTCGACCACTGGGATCACCCTCTCTGGTTCGGAAAACAGGGCGAAGTGACCGGCATCCGGGATCACCGCGAGTTCAGCGTTGGGGATGAGCTTAAGGGTATCAACTGCGTGTTCAAGGCGGACAAAATCGTGATCTCCCAGGACGATAAGAAAGGGCGCTTTGATGGAAGCTAACTCTTCGTTTGAAAATCCTCCCCACTGTATGCTGCAAACCTTGGTCCAAAACTTGGGCCAGTAGTCGGGATCAGGGGCCACTTTCTTGTAACTTTCGCGCTGAAATTGGAAGGCATCTGGAGTCGGGAGTGGGCGCGGCGCTCATGCGCAACATTTCCATATTGTGGGCGACCTGTGGGGGGCCAAAAGTTGCTCCATAAGTCGCAACGCGACGGGCAAGCTCGGGGTGATGAACGGCGATCATGGTTGCCATGACGCCGCCATAGCTTTCGCCGAAAAAGTCGGCCTTTGAGATTCCAAGATGTTTCAACAAGCCGACCACGTCCTTGGTGTTTTGCTGCAAGGTCATCGGGCGTTCGGGGATATCCGCTGTGCGACCATGTCCTTGAACATCAACGGTAATGACCGAATGGTTTTCAAGCAGCTCCGGAAACGACTTCAACCCGGCGTGTCCGAAAACAGGAGGGATATAGACGAGCGGATCGCCGGTTCCCTGGATTTCGTAATACATCTGCAGACCATTGACTTGAGCGTAGCCGCGAGTTTCCGTCGTACTCCCCTTATTTTCTTTCATGACAGGCTCCTTTACTTTCGCTCGCTTGAAGTATCTTTAAATTGTTCAGGGAAAATATCCAAGAAGTAGTTCCAACCTTTCTCGTGTCCTTTGCCGCGTTCAGTATCGGGGATGCCGGAATGGACCAAGGTCATGAGCGTGTCTTCTCCTTTTTTCTCAAAAGTGAGCGTGACCGTTGATTCTTCTCCCAGGGTATTGGGTGACACCCAGGTATGCTGGATCCTGCGGGGTCGCTCCACCTCCGTGAATCGTCCGTAGTGGGGAGTCGCTTTTACTTTCCAGTAAAAGAATCCGTCGACTTTCGGATTCAAGAGAAGCTGGTCAGCCATATTCCAGGGATTGCCCGGGATCTTGGGATTCAGCCAGCCATCAAAAACCTCCTCGGGAGGAGCAGGGATTGTCCGTTCAAACTTAAACTCGAGCGTCTTCTTAGCGTTGTCCATCACTTCTTCTCCTTTTTCTTTTTGTCTTTAAAATATTGCGCAAATTCATCGAGGTGTTTGTTCCAGAAGCGCTCGTACTCATGGACCCAGCCCGCAACCTCACGAAGGGGTTCACCTCGAAGCGAGATGAAAACCTCGCGGCCCTGTTTCCTGCGTTCAATGAGGCCAGCTCTCTCCAGCAGTTTCAGGTGTTTCGTCACCGCGTTCAAAGCGGTGTCGAAGGGCTCTGCGATATCCAGGAATCGAGCAGGTCCGTTTGCCAGGTGTCCAATAATGGCGCGCCGGGTGGGGTGGGAAATGGCGGTCAGGACATTGCTTAGCTGATTCATGCGCATATTACACCATAGGGTGTAATGTTATGCAACAAAATTTTGCTGGAGAACCAGCAGCCAAGGTTTGAGATGAAGTGGGATCTAAACCCGCACCCTGGAGAGCGCAGGAGGCGGCACCCAACGGCAAAGGCGCTAGCATGAAAGCCAGCGCTACAGAAGGTGACTGGAACCGAAGAAAGTTCGCCAGCCTTAGAAAACGGGAGGGGCGGTAGCGGCGGACGGCCTCAGCAGGCCGCGGCATACTCTGTATGCTTCTGGACGTTCTCGGAGAGTGGTATTCTCCGCGAGTGTCGCTGTCGATTGGTTATGAATCCTTAATGACGGGCGACAAGTCAAGAGGAGGAGGGCAAGGACATTGAGAGCGGGAGAAAAAGGTCGCAAGAAGGCGAAGACTTCCAAGAGGGTGATGCCGGCAACGAAAAGCTCTTCTGCCGCGAAGGCGCATGTTGAGGCAAAGAATATAAAAGGTTCGGTGACGCTGCATCTGGAGGCGCAGAAGGGAAGGGCGTTCACCGAAGCAGAGCTGGTTCGGGATCTGAATGAAGAACTGCAAGAGGCGTGGGCAAAGCTGCGTGCCTTTGCGGCAGATCTTGGACCTCAGCGGATTTATGCTTCCGCTCTATCGATCATGTTCGCAAGGAAGATCTGCTATTTCTACGTGAGACCCAGGAAAACATTTATCGAAGTGTGGATCTTCCTGCCGCGAAAAATCGAAGGGCTCACGGCGATGCATGGCCCAACTAAAAAAGTAAGATATTGCAATCTATTCAAATTGATTCACGCGGATCAGGTGGAAGCGCCGCTGACGGACTGGATCCGCGAAGCGTTTGGATACGCTCCAGCGTAAGCCCGGGGGGTGCGGCAAAGAGGTCAGCGGGTCAAGCAGGGCGAGGTTCGAATGCGGACGGCGTAAGCCTCCGAGGCTCTGGGCAAGAACCACGCCCGTAAGGGCTGATACGCTTACGGGAAAATCGTGGCTCAGGATTTGGTGGCGGCGAATCGTTCGATGTGGTCCGCGGCTTGTAGGGCGCCGCGAAAGTGGGCGCATGGATTCAGCGACTTGTCTGGGAGGAGTTGCGATAGCTGGGATCGTTTAAGACACGGTGGACTTTGACGCTGAAGTCCTGAACGTCGATATGCTTCTCCGCGTCGGGGCCATCCACCGGCAAAACAATTTCGCCCGCGCCTAAAGCGGTAACGCGACGGCGCATTGCTTTCGCGCTCGGTGATGGTGGGCAGGATGACGGCGGGTGTCCCGGCAGACAAGCCGGTCATGACGGAGCCGTGACCACCGTGATGGACCATGAGGTCGGAGCGCTCGGCCATGGCACGACCCGGGCAAATAGGCAGCGTGGTGAAAGTTGGCCGGCAAAGTACCGAATTCTGCGGGGACATCCTGGTAACCGGTGGTGAGGACGACGTGGACGGGGGAATCGCTGAGCGCAGCAATGGCAGCGCGAATCACGACGATGGAGTCAATGGGAGTGGGAGCGTTCGCGTAGCGGGGATTGCCGGAGTAGACCCAGACGAGGGGCTTGTCGCGATCAAGAGCGGAGAGCCAATCGGGCAAATGGGCGTCGCCACGCTGCCAGACAATCGGTCCGACGTAAGCGATGTTTGTGGAAGCAGGAAGCGGGATCGGTGGCGGGAGTGCCGACGATGAGAGAAAGGTCACCTGCAAGATGATCGACGCAGCGCGTTACTGGTGGCAGGCCATATTCCGCGGCGACTTTGTTGATAGCGGGAGCGGCGCTGAGCAGTCCGGCCGGGCGCTGACCTTTCCACCAGAGAAATCCATCGCTGGCTGGATGGAAATTACCTTGCAAGACGGTAGCGAGCGGCAAGTGAAGAATGCGCGCAGCGAGGCAGGTGGGTAGTCCGAAGGAATCGACGACCACATCGGGAGCGAAATCGCGGAGCGAGGTCAACATGGAGAGCAATGACGGCGCGGGAAAATTTCTTCATCGTGAAAGAGAGCGGCGAGGAGTTCCTCAGCGTCCCAAGCGGAGCTAGCTTGCGCGAGGTCAGGGGGAGAATCCGGCATAGAGCGCGAGGGCATCGGAAGATTATTCAGACCGGCATCAGCGATGAGCTTGGTGGGGGCCGGGGAAGGATTGAAGACAGCGACTACGTGGCCGCGATCGGCGAGCGCGCGAGCGATGGGAACCATGCGGGAAGGCAAGCCGAGGTCGTTCGCCGGCATCATGGTAAACAGGAATTTGGTCATAGGGACCCTCCGCGGTCGGTCCACGTCAATTCGACAAGGAATAGTGCAGCGAGGAACTTGCGGGACTTGTGGACAATATCATGAAGTGATATGCGGACTGAATTCGTTGAAAAAGAATTTGTATAAGCCTGATCATCGAGCTGGGACGAAGTGGGGATGCAAATAGTTTAGTGGGTCGAGCAGAGTAAGTGCGGATGCGGACGGGGTAACCGTTCGAGGCTCAGAGCAACAAGACGCCCCTCCGGGGGAAGCGGAGGGGGGTTGGGCGGAAACCAGATTATGGTAGGGCCGGTGACCGAGTTCCGGAGAAAAAAACAGCTATGCAATGCCGTGAGGAGGCATTCAGCCGATGGGGTTAGAGAAGTTAAGCGCCGGCTATTGAACTACAGCGGACTTGGCGCTGATGATCTTGAACTTGAACCAAGCGGTGCCGTCGGGGTATTGGGCGTCGCGAATTTCAGAGTTGAGTTCATCGCCAGGGCTAAAAGTCTCCTTGATGGTGCCTTGATTGACGAGGAGCTGGCGATTGTCAGCACTGAAATAACTGGTTTCGTATTTGATTTCGGAATAGGTGTAGGCGTTGGAGAGGTTGCGGAGAGTAACCAGCCAGACCGCGGTGACGCCCATACTGTCCTTATTCATGGAAGCGTGAATGATTTTCAAGTCCTTGACCGGATCCGCAGGCCCAGTGGGATGAATGATGGGCGTAAGGGTGGGCTTGGCAGAACTGCCGTGTTTGGCGATGAAATAATAAGAGACTCCGGCGATCAGCAGGAGGACCAGGATCGCAATACCGATCCGCGCGTGTTCACTTTTTGTTTCCTGAGTGTCTACAGGTACTTCAAACATAATAACCTCCCTGACGAAATGTCTTAACCTAACCCCGATGGCTCAATATTGAGCCGCCTAGTGGCCGCATGCAAGAGGGTGGGTCTTGTGGAGGCAGCCGAAATCCCGGGCAAACACAGGAGCGGTGAAAATGGGCCTAACTGCTAAGGCGCATCTGTAAGCGTCATACGCAGGCGTAGTAGCAAAAAAGCCTGGAGCGAAATTGCTCCCCACCAAAACGGTGAAACAGACCGAAAGCGAGCAAGGATACAAAAAGAGTATTCCACGTTCGAGAGGAGTCTATGGGACAAGTCATAGATAGACTGTGACGTTCATCACCCCCTTGAGGTAGAGGCAAACGGAGGAGTTCAGTTGATACGAGCACTGCAGCGCAGGTTGCCGGGTCCGTTGCAGGTGAGGGTTACGGTGCCTGCGCCGGTGGCGTTGGCTTTTTCACCTTTGTTCAAATTGCCGGTAAATCCGGGGGCGGTAATGTGGCAAGACATGGCGGCCTGAGGGTTGGGAGTCTCCGAGAAAATGCTGAGGCAGGTGATAGGAACCGGGCCGGCAATTTCTGCGGTGGCGGGATGCTGGACGCCACTGTCTCTGGTGGCCTGGAGGGAAGTAACTTTCGCAGGCCTGGCTCGCTGAGCATTGGATTGAGCCGTGAAGGAGAAGATTGCAGCAGCCAGCAGAAAAATTGGTAAGACGAAATAGCGAATGTTCATATTGGCCACCAGTCGTGGGCAGACTGTACACCGAAGGCATGTGGGGAGGCAATATGCGCCGGCGGACGAGACACGAGCGGATAGCGGTCAAAGAAGATAGGGCACCAATGCGGAAACGCGGCGAGAGTAAGCCTCATAGGATAAGCCGAACTGGGCGCGCATTAGTTTCTCTTCGAGCTTGAGTTTGTACCAGAGGGCACTGAAAACCAGAGCTACAGCGAGCAGGCCACGCCATTCTCCGCGAGCCAGGGCACACCCGAGAAATCCCAGCAAAAGTCCAGTGTAGATAGGATGGCGAACCAGAGCGTAAGGCCCGCTGGTGATGAGTTCGTGATCGACTTTCACGGTGACGGCCTGGCTCCAGTTGGTGCCCAGGTAGCGACGGCCCCAGACGGAGAAGAGCAGGCCAGCGACGGTGACGGCTGCGCCAGTCCAGAAGCACCATTCGCCGGGAGGAAGGAAACGCTCGTTCAGGAGAGAGCCGGGGACGCGAGGAAGCCAAAGAAGAGCAGCGGCAAGGATAAGAGCGATAAGGCGGATCAGTCCTGAGATTCCGGATTCGCGGTGCTGAGTCTGTTTCACATTTTTCGACATGAACCACCAGTAGGCGGAGTAGATCAGCCAGATGGCGGGGAAAAGGTAATCGTGCGCGAATGACATGAGAAATCCTCTTGGACTTAGGGCAGTCGGAAAATCATTTACGAACGCGAGCAAACGGGCCGAAAGAACTGGGGAGCGAAGACTAGCGCGCGACGAACATTTTGAGGATAGCACCTGGGGAAGATGTGCAGTAGCGCCGCACCGATGGAGCCGGGGATGGTGTGGCGAGGAGGACGAGAAGAGTGCCGTACCTAAGTCACAGAAAAGGAGTGCGGATGGGGTTGCGAAGAAAATGTGTCGCAAGAGCAAAATCGAAAGTACTACGGGGGCAGGAACTTTAAACGGTGAAGTCTGGCCTGTCCCTGTATCGAAGGAGATTCTGGCGCAAAGCCGGAGCGAGTGTCAAAGCACTAACGAATTGAAAATGAGTGAGTTACAAGTGGACGGGTAAGAGAATTGCGGGTAGAGCGGGAAGCAATTCTGGCGAACGGAAGTAACTGTCCGACTAGTAAGCGAGGACAGATACACCCCCACTGCTCTGAACCAGTACGTCCGTACAGTTGTTGCTCACAGAGGTGTGCCGTATACCTTGCTGAGCAGCAAGTAACGGCGGAGCGGGTGTACCCGGTGCGGTAGAGCTTTAATTTGGCCCCAGGCAAGCAAAGGTGGCCAACAAGCACGGGGACAAACCCGGCTACGCCGCTATCGTTATTCGCGGTAGAGGGATTTATAGAAGGGGAGTTGCGCCGTGAAAGTGACAAAGAAACGCGAACAGGGCTTCACGCTTCTCGAGTGCCTGATCGTTGTCGGAATCATGGCAATTCTGACAGGCATCACGATTATGGGAAGCATGGGGCCGATGCAGAATTACAAAGCCAATGCAGCGCTGGATGTGGTGAGCAGCCAGCTTCGCGTGGCACGAGAGATCTCGATCACGCAACGCCGGGACGTGCAGATCACGGTGGATACAGTCAACCAAGCGATCAGTTACCAGGTGAAGGCGCCAGTGGGAGCCACGGCGGAAGTGGATGGTCCGGTTGTGACCGTGCCGCTCCCTCCGCAAACCTATTTCATGCTGGAAACCGGAGTACCGGATACACCGATGGGATTTGGGAATACTTCGGCTGTGTACATCGGAAACCTCTCTGGGGGTCCTGTGGGAATGGCGTTCACCCCGACGGGCACTTTTTCCGACAGCACGTACAACAATCCGATCAACGGAACAATTTTTGTGGGCATGACGAACAAACCCACCACCGCACGGGCCGTAACCATCTTTGGAAGCACCGGGCGCGTTCGGCCATATACGTATAACGG
This sequence comes from Candidatus Acidiferrales bacterium, assembly GCA_963837885.1. Taxonomy (GTDB): domain Bacteria; phylum Acidobacteriota; class Terriglobia; order Acidiferrales; family UBA7541; genus Acidiferrum. The sequence continues at coordinate 79,572 of CAWIPD010000013.1, forward strand.
ACAGTGGGTTGAATAGGAGTCGGCTAATGAAAAAAATGGGCAGATCAAAACCACAAAAGGGATTCACGCTGCTGGAGACGATGATTGCCATGGCGGTGTTGTCGTTTGGCATCTTGTCGTTGATTGGGGTGTTCACGCAGGGATTGCAAGCATCCTCTTCGAACCAGATGCAGTTTATTGCGCAGCAGAAGGCGCAGGCGGCGATGGAGTCGATCTTTACAGCGCGCGATAACCAACTGTTGTCCTGGACGCAGATCAATAACGTAAGTCAGGGCGGCGTGTTTCTGGATGCAGCGCAACCTCTATTAGCGCCGGGACCAGACGGAATCTACGGGACGGCGGATGACGACGTGAACCATCCGGACACGATCATAGTCGGGCCCCCGGGAAATAACGACATCGCCAGCACCTCTGGGGATACCACGATCAACCTGAATCCATGGATGACCCGGACGATCGTGTTCACCCCGGTAGCGGGAGTCACCAACCTTCGCGACGTGAAAGTGACGATCACGTACACAGTGCAAGGGCAGACACAAACATTCGTTCTGGAATGCTACATCTCGACATACTCGTGAGGTCTTCGATGAAATTTCAAAAGAAGCGGAAAAGCGCGGGCTTCACACTGATCGAACTAATGATTTCGATGGGCGTGACGTTGACCCTGCTGTACGCAGCCGTGAGCATGTTCAAGAATGCGTCGCAAGTGAACCAAGCGGTGTCGCAATCGACGGACATGAACGAAAATCTGCGTTCGGGATTGAACCTGATTCAGCAGGACCTGCAACAGGCTGGAGAGGGAATTCCGACCGGCGGGATACCGATTCCGTTTACGTCGAACGGGAATACCACAACGCCGTGCGGAACGACAGCAGAACCGAACCGGCCAACGCTAACTGGATCCGCACTATTCACTGCGTGCAACTCGACGCTTCCGGCCATCGAACCTGGCAACCAGCTTGGGCCGATCGTGAGCTCGCCGGACTCTGGCACGACGCACGCAACGGACGAAGTGACGATGTTGTACGCGGACAGCACGCTGGGTCTGAATGCAGCACCAATCAATCGGCCGGCCAACCCCGGGCCACCGGCACAAGCGGCGTGCAACGGAACACTGACGCTGAGCGGATTGACATTGCTGGTGAATTTTGACTCGAGTTGCGTCCCCGTGACCACCTCATCGGCCGTGAAAATAAATCCGGGCGACTTGATCATGTTCAGCAACACCAAGGGCAGCACGATCATGGCGGTGACCAGCGCCTCGGGAACTGGAGCCACTTTCGCGCCAGGGGACGCCTTCAACCTGAACGGACGTAGCACGGATACGGGCGGGACGATCTGGCAATTGCAAAATTCTCCGACCTGCGGCGGGGCGCCTTCGTGCTTTCCGCCAACCACGGCATTGCGCATCTGGATGGTTTCTTATTATCTGGACAACATCACCAGCCCACCGTATGTGCGGCTGATCCGTCGAGTGAATTTCAATACGCCGTCGCCAGTGGGTGAAACGCTGGAAAACCTGCAATTCACGTACAACTTTGCGGATGGCGCGACCAATCCGGCAAACCAGCCAGTGATTCCGACGGGCAATAGCGAGTCGCAAATTCGAGCGGTCAATGTGCTGCTTTCCGCGCGATCTACATACGTGACGAAATCGGGGACGTCTTTGCTGTACGCCCGAAACAATCTTGTAACGCAAGTCAGTCTGCGCAGTATGGCGTATTACAACAAGTATCAATAAAGAGGAGTATGAGATGAAATTGAACTTGCCAAGAAAATCGAAAAAAGTTCGCCAGGACGCTGGTATCGCGCTCCTAACCACTCTTCTCCTCTTGTTCATGATGTCCAGCTTGCTGGTGGGGTTCTCGCTATTGCTGATCTCCAACCAGAAACTGATGGGCACGAACAACGAGCAGGTTCATGCGTTCTACGCCGCGGAAGCGGGCATGGAAGAGCTGACGGCAGGACTGGGCAATCTGTTCAGCCAGACCTATTCGCCAAGCATTGCGCAGGTTAACGCTTTGGAAGCCACGCCACCGGTGATCCCGGGGATTCAGTTCATCACCGGCAATGGGACGAGCGGATACACGATCACGCCACAGGCGGTCGATTCCTTTGGCAACCCTGCGCCGACGATTACCACGATTGATGCCGGTGCGTATCAGGGCATGACGGCAATGGCGACGGAATACGTGATGATGACGAACGCACGGACGCCGGATGGACGGGAAGTGACGCTGAAGCGCACCACGCAGACCGTGGGCATACCGATGTTCCAGTTCGGAATTTTTTCGGATGGGGACCTCAGTTTTTTCCCTGGCCCCAATTTTAACTTTGGTGGCCGCACGCACACGAATGGAAATCTGTTTCTGGCGGCGGGCGCGACATTGTGGATGGCTGACAAGGTCGACGCCTATAAAGATGTGATTCGTCAAACGCTTTCGAACGGACATCCGACTTCTTCCGGTTATACCGGTACAGTGGACATCACGATTTCGCCGGGTGGCAGCAATTATCGCGCGCTGGCGCCGACCGAAGGATCGCTGGTAGGCGGAGTGGGATCAGCCGGATGGTCAGGCTGGCCGAATATATCCATGGGAGCTTCGAACTACAACGGAAACCTACAGAACGGTAAGGGAAGCAGCGCACCGCAATATGCGGGAGCCTCCAAGCAATTGAATCTGGGTATCGTGACGATCGGAAGCGGAGCAACGCAGGAGATCGACTTGCTGCGGCGATCGTATTCTGGCGAACCTTCGAAAGTAACGGCAGAGCGGTATTTTGCGCAGGCGAGCTTGCGTGTGCTGGTCTCTGACAATACGGCGGACCTGATGAATTTGCCGTGCATCGACAGCACGGTGCAGCCGTTCAATTTGGCGTGGATGGCAACGCAGCCGGCCACGTGGTCAGCGTCCGGCATCCCGCAACTGGCGCAACTCTGGACTAATTTGAACAACAACAATGTGACGCCACTTCCTCTAGCAACTTCTGGAGCGAACTGTACCCGGCGTAGGTGAGGCCTGGAATACTGCCGACGGCTACTGGCTGCCGAATGGCTACCCGCTGATTACCGGTTACATCAAGATCGAAGAGCAGATTGCGTACGGTAATCCGTGTGGCACGTGGAAAGACGTGACGACGGAGATACTGGGGTATGGGTACGTGGGGCGGAACATCAACCCGGTTCCGCAGAGTTTGGATGGATCAACGCTGAACCCGCAGTGGTCGGGAACCAATGCGATGATGCAAGGATCAACACCTACTCCATATACTTCAATCACTTACGTTCCGATGAACGGTACGAACCCCGTGCAAGCCGCCTATCAGAATGGACCGATTCTGCCAGCAGGAACTTTCGTAGCAGCGGATGTTGCGGGAGCTCAAGGTGTGTGCCGCGATCCGCATCCGTATGCGGTCATCCGCTTGGAGCGTTTTCGAGACAATCCTTCTTCGATACCCTACGCATCTGGAGTGCGGAAAACCACAGCTCCCACCAATCTTCCGCTGCAGGCTACCGTCGCGCAGGCGTGCGGCGTGGATCCGACAACCGGAAAACTCGCGGTGAACTGGCAGACTCGGGTGGAGTATGGACACCGAGTTCGACCGATTTCTGGCCTAACACATTGTTCGACACGCGGGAAGGCACCCTGCGCGACCAAGCGATGAGCACAACGACTCCCGCTCAGCCGACGTTGAACGGCACGATGAGTTACATCGAGCTTGACGGAAAGAATCTGGCGAGCTGGTTCGGAGGAAAGATTGGGACCTTGGCGACCACCGGGCAAGCAACGAAGGACCCAGCGGTTTCGCCGAATGATTTCCTGGTGTACGTTTCTGACCGCCGCGGCAACTATGTGAAATCGCAAACCATCACGGGTGGGTGGCCTCCGCTCTCGTTCACGCTGGATGAAACGGGAGAATACGGGTGGAACGATATCGTAAACAGCACCGATCCGACCAATGGTTGCCCGAACACTAGCTTAGATACTGGGGAAGACGGAGACGGTACGGCCGTGTTGTATACCTACGGAGCCAGCCAATCGTATATCCATGGCACCGGAATTAACCCCCTGGCTTCACTCGCGGCTGGCCAGCTCGGTATTATGCCGGGCCTGGTGGGAGTCGGTCAAGCGATCCAAAAGAATGCCACATGCGCAGGCACTCCTGCCTATGCCACCGATGGAATTTGGCCGATGATGTTGGCGGCGAACGCTGCCAACGCGCGGGAAAATCCTCCATTATTCTTCCGGCGCGCACTGAAGATCGTGAATGCCAGCAACCTGACTGCGGTTGGGACATGCCCCAGCACGCTGTCCTGCGGACTTTCCATCACGTCGGAAAACCCGGTGTATGTGCAGGGTGACTTCAATGCGAACTCTGGCGGAAATGGCTGGGGCGACCCGGAAATTCCGACCTCCATTGCAGGCGATGCCGTGACGTTGCTATCTGACAGCTGGAACGATATCAATTCGTTCTCCAGTCCCTACAACACAGCCTATCGCTCAGGCAATACCACGTGGTACCGCATGGCTGTGATCGGCGGAAACATTCCGTCATTCCCGCAGCCCTCGGGACAGTCCCAAGACTTCGGGACCGACGGCGGAGTGCACAACTTCCTGCGGTACATCGAGAACTGGAACGGCACGCTGGAATATCAGGGCTCGATCGTGGACCTGTTCTTCAGCCGTCAAGCCAACAGCACGTTCAAGTGCTGCAACACGGTATACAATCCGCCAAGCCGCGGATACAACTTCGACATCACCTTCCTGAATCCTGCCCAATTGCCGCCGCGCACACCGCTGTTCCGCGACGTCAACACGACAGGATGGACAAGACTGCTGCTGCCAGGGCAATACCAGTAAGGCAGAGTACAACCTGATTGAATGGCGAACGTCCCGGTGAACCGCCGGGACGTTTGCTATTTTGTGGCGTTTTTGGGGGCTGGTAGCGGACCAGTGACCGCATTCGTGATATCGTTTTAAGAGCCGCCCAATTTGAGTTCCTGCAGGGAAGATCATGAATCCACTGGAAACACTCAGTCTTGTCCTCGGCGCCGGGTTTTCTTCGGGGCTAAATCTTTACGCCACAGTGGCCACGCTGGGACTGCTGCAGCGATTCGGGGTGATCAACCTACCAGAGCATTTACACGTGCTGGCGAACCCGTACGTGCTGGGGATAGCGGCGGCGCTGTATGTCGTGGAATTTCTAGCGGACAAATTTCCGTTCATCGATTCAGTCTGGCAGGCAGTGCATACGTTTATAGGGCCCCCTGCGGCGGGATTGCTGGCGTTTAGCGCTTCCGCAGCCGCACCACCGGCGTTGCGATGGGGTGCCGCGCTGCTTGCGGGCGGAATCGCCCTGACTTCGCATGGGACGAAAGCCAGTGCGCGGGCGGCAGCGAACATGTCACCTGAGCCGCTGAGCAATTGGGCATTGAGCTTTGGCGAAGATATCTTCGCGGTGTGGCTGACGTGGTTTGCCACGGCGCATCCGGCGCTGGCGATTGTGGTTGTGGCGGTGCTGGTGGTGATTTCGCTGTTCCTGCTGTATCACCTGTTCCACTTTTTGCGGCGGACGCTGAATAAATTAGCGGAAGTCTAATGCCCTGAGTGAGAAGTAGTATGTCTAGTCTGTGGCGTCGAGTAGCAACTTTTATCAGTGTGGGAAGAGAAGAGGATTTAAGCCGTCAGGTCGTCGGAGCCCACCCTTTGAGAGGCAAGGGTGGGGCACCCTCAAGATCACGTGGGCATCACGTATGGGAAGAAATGCCTAAGAGCACAGTCGAGAGTGACTGTGCCACTTTTGATCGTAGCGGAGAGAGCGAAAAGAAAAGCAGATCCCTCGCTTCGCTCGGGATGACAACGAAGCATGGGCTTTCCGCAGAGTGCTTCGAGTCAGTTGTTTGTCGCGCGCGGAAAGTTCCGTCACTTTACGTAGGTGGCCAGCCAATCGAGAAAGGTCTTGTACCAAAGCTGGGAGTTTTGCGGCTTCAAGACCCAATGACCTTCATCCGGGAAAATGAGGAGCTTGGAAGGCACGCCCTGACGTTGCAATGCGCTGAAAAATTCCAGCGACTGGGTGTAGGGCACGCGGTAATCTCTTTCACCGGCGATGACCAGGGTGGGAGTTTTGTACTTCGCCAGATCACCCGCATAGGTTGAGGCGGACCACTTTTTGTAGTTCTCCGGAGCCGACCAGGGAGTGCCTTGGAGGTCGTGCTCTTCAAACCACAATTCTTCGGTGGCGTACATGGAAACTTTGTCGTAAACGCCGGCGTGGCTAATGATGGCTTTGAAGCGATCGGTGTGGGTGGCCAGCCAGTCTGCCATGTAGCCGCCGTAAGAACCGCCAGCTGCAGCCAATTTATTTTTGTCGATGAAAGGGAACTTGGCGATGGAAGCGTCGACGCCCTTCATGACGTCCACGTAGGCTTTTCCGCCCCAGTCATTGGTAATTTCGTCGGTGAACTTCTGGCCGTAGCCGGTGGAGCCACGGCGATTGATCATCAGCGTGACATAACCAGCACCAGAAAATACCTGAGGGTTCCAGCGGTAGCCCCAGGAGTTGGTCCACATCGTTTGCGGGCCGCCGTGGAGCAGGACCAGCATGGGATATTTCTTGGTGGCAACGAAATCAGGCGGCTTGATGAGCATAGCCTGGACGCGTGTGCTTTCGGCACCTTCAAACCAGAAAGTTTCTGGGGAGTTCATCTCCACGTTGGCGAGGATGGAATCGTTGGTGTGGGTGAGTTGCTTGAGGCCACTACCATCGCCGCTAGCGACAAAAAGTTCGCCGGGCATAGTCAAGCTGGTGCGCTCAGCGACGAGAAGAGTGCCCTTGCTGTCGAAGGAAAATGAGCCGTTGAAACCGTCGAGAAGTTTTTTGGGTGTTGCGCCTGCGCGAGCTTCCATGGAGTAGATGGGCTGAAAGGTCTCGTTTTCGGCGAGAAAGTAAATCGTTTTGCTGTCAGGCGACCAGGCCAATTCAGCCGCACTGCGATCGAAACTGGCGGAGAGGTTGGTGGACTTATCGGCTTTGCGGTCGTAGAGCATTACTTGCCAGCGATCCGCTTCGTAGCCTGCGGTCATTTGCGCGTGATAGGCAATGAAATTTCCATCGGGGGAGTACACCGGATTTCCGTCGAAGCCAGGATTGGTGGTGATGCGCTTCGACTCGCCACCGGAGACAGGCACGATGAAGAGGTCCCCATTGGTGCTGGTAGCTTCAACCTTGTCGGTGACCGCGGTGAAACAGAGTTCTTTGCTGTCGGGCGAGAAATTGATGTCGCTGGGACCGCCACGCTCGTCGGGAGGAATGTCGTAATCGGCGGTGGGAGTGAGATCGCGAGCGGCGGAGTTGGCATCGACGGGGACTACAAACAAGTGGCTGCGCTTGCCGTCGGACCAATGATCCCAATGGCGGTAGAGCAGGTGATCGTAAATGCGAGCTTTGACCTTGCTCTTATCCTTCTCTTCATCGCGTTTGGCGTTGCAGGCATCATCCTTACAATCGAGGTAGACGGCTGAAGTGAAGGCGATCGTCTTGCCATCGGGAGACCATTTGAAGAGATCGGCGCCACCAGAAAGCTGAGTGAGTTTTTTTGCTTCGCCGCCATCCATCGAGAGCAAATAGACCTGGGAATTTCCATCGCGGGAAGAGAGAAAAGCCAAAGTCTTTCCGTCCGGCGACCAGGAGGGGGAATTGTCGTGACCGCCCTGGGTAACCTGTATGGGGTCGCCCCCGGCCGTGGGAATTATCCAGATATTGCTGACACCGCGATTCAGATCCATGTCTGGAGTAGAGACGGAATAGGCGACCCACTTGCCATCGGGAGAGAGTTCGGGAGAGGAGACGCGGTGCAGCTTGATCAGATCGTCGAATGATAAAGGATGTTTCGCCGAAGTTTGCGCGTAGGCATTGCCAAAAGCGGTAAGGACTAATGCGCAAAGAATTCTTGCCAGATGATTCACACTCATTCTGCTCTCCTCAAGCACTTGTCAGTTCAACGGCTAATTCAAAACAGCAAATCATGTCATGACCAGCGGTGCAAATCCAGCTATTGCTCGGAGCTTGGAGGAAGAATCGCACCGAGTGCCCAGATGTAGCCGTCGGGGTCCACTACGACTAGTTCGCGCCAGCCGTGGGGATAATCGGTGGGTGGCTGCAGGACGGTGGCGCCCGAAAGTACGGCCCGTGCCTCGATTTCATCGGGGTCAACACCCAGAAAGCGAAGCTCTGCGCCGGTGCCACGCGGTCCAGGATTTTGTAGACGAGAGTAAGAGGGGTGATGGTCGTAGGAATGATCGGCGTGCAGCATGAAGCCCCAGCCGTTAAGTTCGAGGGCGGCAAAATCATGGTCGGAGTAGCGGACCATTGCTCCGACAACATCGCGGTAAAACTTCACGGAGTTGTCGACATCGCGCACGAGTAAATTCACGGTAAATTGAGGCATAGAGCGGCCATAATCACCCGCAGACATGAATGGATCGCCGGTTCTGGTTTTGGTCATGGATTGCTCCTTCGCACTACCAACCAATTGATTAATGCGATCACACAGGTGGCTGAGACAACCGCAAATTCGGCGCGGCCCATCTGCGTCAACAATAGTGCCGAAAAAAGAAGGCTAAGTGCGGCAAAAATTTTTGGCACGGGCAAACGGAAGCGGGCCTGGCCCGGTCGCTGGCGACGCAAGACGGGCACCGCAATGGCCATGGCTCCATAGACGGCCAAACGCGAGACGGCGGAAAGCACGGCATTCCACTGGAAGGTTCCCAGCGCGGCAAAAACAAAAACGAGAAATGCGTAAAGGAGAATGGAAATGTAGGGAGTGCGGTATTTGGGATGAACAGCCGCGAGAAACGGAGGGGAAATCGCCCTGTTCCGCCAAGGCGTAGGTGATGCGAGGAGCGTGAAGCAGGTTGGCAGTCAGGTAGCCATAAGCCGACAGCAAGGCGGCAATACCAATCGCTGTGGCGCCCACGGGCCCTATCAATCGCAGAGCGGCATCGTAGAGGGGGCTACCGGTTGCACCGGCATTGGGCAAAGTGGCAACAACGACAAATTGGATGGCGGTGTAAATGAGGCAAACGATGGCCAGGGCGGATAAAAGGGCGATAGGCGTATCGCGCATTGGATTCTTCGTTTCGCCGCCGACAAAGAGCGCTCCTTCGAAACCACCGTAGGCGTAAACAAGAAGCAGCATGGCGCTAAACCAATTGTGACCAGTGGTAACGGGAATGGTAAGCGGAACGCGAATTTCGGGTCGAGAGAGCAAAGCAATAGCGCCCACAAGCACAAACAGCAGAAGGAAACTGACTTTGATCACAGTAAAGAAATTGCTGACATTTTTTCCGGTTTTCACACCGACATAGTTCAGTACCGCCAGGTGGCCAATGAGCAGCGCGAGCACCAGCAATTCTGCGCGGCGACCCGCGAGAGAAGGGAAGAATTGCGCAAGGTAAGTGCAGAAAAGATTTGCGGCCGCTGCAGGTGCGGCGATTCGGGTAAGCCAGGTGAGCCAGGCGACCAGCAAGCCCGCGAACCGGCCGAGGGCGTCGCGAGCATATAAATACAGTCCGCCCGTCTCCTGATAATAGGAAGAAACTTCCGCGATGCAACCGGCGATGATCAGAATTCCGGCTCCGGCGCCAACGCAGCTTAAGGGACTGAGGCCGCCAAGTTTTGCGGCAAGATCGGCGGGAAGTTTAAAGATGCTGACGCCGAGGATGGAGTTCATCATCAGGGCCGTGAGGCTCCAACGGCCGATGGTGCGCACGAGTCCGGGCGAACTCTCCGTCACGCGAAAATCATCCTTGATTGCAACATCAGCGGCCTGCTTCGCGAAACTAATTGCTGTCAGGTAAGGGAACTTGCGGCGCTTTGCGATGCGCGATTTCTGTCAACACATCGGTCTTTCCGCTGATGGCTTGCAGATGCGGATAGCGTTCGCCGCCGTGATAGTCGATGCGGTAGGTCTGATAGTAGTCGCCGCTCTCGGCAAGAATCTCGATTGGGTCTTTGCTAGTTTTTGCCTGCTGAATGGCGTCACGCAGAGTTTCCGGGGACCACTTGCGATGGTTCACGGCCACGATGCGCATTCCGTAAGCCAAGCCGGCACGATCAGCGGGTGAGCCGGGGATGACATCGAGAATTTTCTCGCTGTCTTCGCCTCCGGGCACATGAACCATAAATCCCAGCGAGAACTGGACATCGACATCCTGATCGGTGATCTCTTCGGCGCGTTGATGTTCGTTCATGACATCGCTGAAGGCTAATTTCCATCCACTGTTTTCCAAGCCGCCGAGCGGCGCGCCCGGCCCATGGGTGGTCAAGCGCTGGGTGAAAAAAGAGCGCCAATCGTAAGGAGCTACTTCATTCATGGCCGCTACAACATCGTCGAAGGTATAGGGAACGACCTTTGGGGCCGAATTGTCGCCGCCATGGAATTTACGGCAAAAATCATCGAGGGATTTTTTGTCCTTGGTTTCGCGACGGATGATGGTGTCGGCTTCGAGCCAGATCAAGGTACTTTCGTCGTAGTAATCCACGCCGCGGCGCCAGGAGGAGCCGTCGGGTGGCAGGCTGTAGAGCAATTGCGCGGAGATTGCGGTGTCTTGCAGGTCGCGCCAGGTTCTGCCGGGGCGATCGTTCAAGTACGCCGCAGTGGCGGCAAGATTCTCGCGGAGTTTCTCCGGCGTCCAGAAGCCAGAGCGTGCTGTCAACATCACGCCATAATATTGCGTCAGCCCTTCATAGACCCAAAGCAAATCACCTTTGAGCGGAGTCTGGTAATCCGTCGCCACCAGTCCGGCGGGGCGGCGGTACTTGCCGTTCCACGAATGGGTGAATTCATGCGAAAGGAGATCCATCTGGGATTCGCGGATGTCGGGGTCGAGGAAGAGAGCCTCGGGGGTGCGATTGTCGCTGGACTCGTGATGCTCGACACCGTCGGGGGGAAGATGATCGCTCAATGTGAGGAGGAAGTCGTAGCGGCGATAATGACGCGCTCCAAAGAGAGCGCCAGTTTCCGCGACGAGCTGGCGCAAGTGCTGCACTTCGTCGGCATTGGCGGCCAGAGCTTGTGGACCATCGGCGGCAATGTGAATGACGTGAGGGGGTTGTTGTCCGGGTGCCAGATCGATGTCTCGCATATAGGCGCCAGCGATTAGCGGGGAATCAATCAAAGTCGTGAGTGAAACGGGGGAGAAGCTGATTTCGCCATTCGATTCATTGGCGGTTCGCAGCGCGGTGCCATATTTCCAGCCGGCGGGCAACTGAACGCTCGGAAGATAAGTGAGGTCATCGGTCTTCGTCCCCTGGGGATAGAGGGTAACGACATACCAGTTGAGGACTGCGAGCTTGGCGGTTGCGGCAGGACGTTCACGCGTGCCGTTGGCGTCGGCGGGAAACAAATAATCCAGCGAGATGTCCAGGGTATTCGCGCCACTGGGAATGTCGATGTGGAACGCAAACATGTCCACAGAATCGCGTCGCCAGGCGATTTCTTTTCCGGCGCAGGACATTTTCAATCCTGTCAGGTCAGCGATGGGGCCGGTCGGCGAATGCTCGCCTTGTATCCACTCTGGGATAAACAAGCGTGAGTGGGCCGGCTTTTACGGGGAGGGTCAGCTTGGCGTGGAAGATATGCTTTGCCGCATCGCGCATATCGACGGCAAGAGTGGCGGGAGGATTCTGCGCAGATACGGCAGTAATTCCGAACGACAGTAGAACCAGGATGAAAAATGCCAGCGGTCGATAAAAGCGCATCATGAAAGGAATCCTCCGAACCCGCGAAAGAGTATTACACAGTCTTTGCAGTTGCCACCGATGGGGGATGGTATCAACAGGCCAAGTTGGCCTGTAAAGGCAGCTTTCGCGGCTATTTTGTTACACTCTAGCTATGAGCACCACCACGGAATCCTCCTCTCTTTTTTCTCGAAATCTTCGCAAAAATTATCCGGTCGCGGTTCGCGGGGAAGGCAGTTGGATCATTGCGGCTGACGGACGGCGCTACCTTGATGCATCCGGGCAGGCCGCAGTTGTGAGCATTGGGCACGGGGTAAGCGAGATTGGCCGAGCCATGGCGGAGCAGTCCAACCAGATCGCGTTTGCGCATACATCGCAATTTCACTCAGCACCCGCTGAAAGACTTGCGGCGCGCGTGCTGGGGATCGCGCCACGTAATTTCCAAGATGGCGGACGGGTCTATTTCACTTCGGGCGGATCGGAAGCTACGGAAACAGCGATCAAACTGGTGCGGCAATATTTTCTGGAGACGAAACAGCCAGGGCGGTACCGGGTGGTTTCGAGGAAGCAGAGCTATCACGGAAGCACGCTGGGGGCGATGTCGGTTAGCGGGAATGTCACACGACGTGCGCCGTACGCGCCGATGATTCCGGAGTGGGGCCACGTCGCGCCGTGTTTCTGCTATCACTGCCCGTTTGGCAAAACGTTTCCGGAATGCAAGGTGGCCTGTGCGGACGATCTGGAAACATTTTTGCAGGCGAATGATGCGAGTTCGGTGGCTGCGTTTATTTTCGAACCGGTAGTTGGAGCGACACTGGGGGCCGCTGCCGCTGTTGACGGCTATACGGCGCGCATCGGCGAAATTTGCCGCAAGCACGGCATCCTGCTGATTGCGGATGAAGTGATGTGCGGCATGGGACGTACCGGGAAGCCGTTCGCGTGCGAGCACTGGGGCCTGGAGCCAGACATTATATTGACGGGTAAGGGAATCGCCAGTGGATACGCGCCGTTGGGGGCAGTGCTGGTTGCTCCGCATGTCGCAGAAGCCTATGAAAAAGGCACGGGAGCGTTCATGCATGGATTTACGTACCAGTCGCACCCGGTTTGCACGGCGGCGGGAAATGCGGTATTCGACTACCTGGAAGCGCACAAACTTTTCGAGAGGGTTACTCCTGCAGGAGAAATGCTGCGCAAAAAGCTGACGGTGCTGGAAGCGCATCCGAATGTCGGTCAGGTGCGCGGAATGGGATTACTGCAAGCGGTGGAATTTGTGAAGGACAAGACGACGCGCGAGCCGTTTCCGAAAGAAGCGGGCATCGCCGAAAAGATCCGGCAGGCAGCGCTCGAGAAAAATGTACTCACCTACCCGACGCAGGGTGCGTTGATGGATTGCGCGGTGATCATGTGCTGCTGGCGCCGCCGTTTATCATTACGGAGCAAGAATCGCAGTTGATTGCGGACGCATTGCAATACGCCGCAGAGAAAGTCTTTTCCGCTTGATTGGGTCAGGCGGGTGTTCTACAACCGTTCAGTTAGTTTAGATAATGCTGAGGAGAAAGACTTGTCACGCTCAATTACCACACTCACGTCCTCGCTATTGGCGTTTGCATTTCTAGCATGTACCTGTTTTCGCGCAACAGGATAAGCGCGCGACCAAGCCGCGTGCGCGGGATCTTGGCGTGCCCTTCGACGGAACACCCGGCCCGCTGAACGCCATCACCGACGTCAGCGGGGTAACCGTCGGGCATACCACGCTGATTTCTGGGGAAGGAAAATTAGAAATTGGCAAGGGGCCGGTGCGTACGGGAGTGACGGCGATACTGCCGCGCGGAAAAGATTCCATGATGAATCCGGTATTCGCGGGATGGTTTTCGCAGAACGGCAACGGCGAAATGACGGGAACGACGTGGGTGGAAGAGTCGGGATTTCTGGAAGGCCCGGTGATGATCACCAACACGCACAGCGTGGGGGTGGTGCGCGACGCGGTGATTCAGTGGCGCGTCACGCATGGGCAGCCCGATGCCAGCGGGTACTGGTGGTCACTCCCGGTGGTTGCGGAAACCTGGGACGGCTGGCTGAACGACATCAACGGCTTTCACGTGAAGCCGGAGCACGCGTTTCACGCCATTGATAGCGCGCACGGCGGAGCGGTGGAGGAAGGGAATGTTGGCGGGGGCACCGGGATGGTGTGCAACGGGTTTAAAGGCGGGATTGGCACTTCCTCTCGCAAACTTTCGGAGAAAGACGGCGGCTATACGGTTGGGGTGCTGGTGCAATGCAATTATGGTTCGCGGCAGAATTTCCGCGTGGCGGGAATTCCGGTGGGACGGGAGATTTCCTCCGAGGATCCATACGCTTACCAGCCATCGGAGATTGCGGAGCGGGGCTCCATCATAATTGTGATTGCGACGGATGCGCCGCTGGTGTCGCATCAACTGAAGCGACTGGCGCGGCGTGCGACGCTTGGGACTCGGGCGCAACGGGAGCATTTCCGGCAACGGATCCGGCGACATTTTTATTGCGTTTTCGACGGCAAATTCGGGAGCGGCGTTGCCTGATAAAGTGGCGGACGTGAAGATGTTGCCGAATGATTCGCTGGACCCGGTTTTTGCGGCCACGGTGGAAGCGACGGAAGAAGCCATTATCAACGCGATGATTGCCGCGGAATCCATGACAGGAATCGAGAATCACCACGTCTCGGCATTGCCCCACGAGCAATTGCGGGCGGTGCTGAAGAAATACAACCGGCTCAATCCGTAGTTCTACAGTTTTACGACGATAAAGACTTGTTTCCCGCTTAGCCCAAGAAATGAGCTGATACACTCCTATTGTGCTTCGCTCGCTCCGAATGTCGGCGAACTTCCCTTTATTTCTATCCATATTGTTGTTGTGCGTTTCGACGTGTGGGTGCTCCGGGCCTGCCACGATCGCGATCACGCACGTAACTGTGATTGATCCCGCCAGTTCGACGATAAAGCCGGATTTCACCGTGATTGTGGATCGAGCGCAAATTGTGGCGATCGGGCCATCTTCTTCTGCTTTCACGCAAATTCCTTCAAACGCTGAAGTGATTGATGGCACCGGCAAATTCCTGATTCCGGGGCTTGTGGATATGCACCTGCATCTTCTTGGCGCTGCAGAGCCGACCGGCAGCCGCGACTTTATTCTTCCGCTGCTGGTGGCCAACGGCGTGACGACCGTTCGAGACATGGGCGGAGAGGTGAAATTTCTGAAGCAACTCCGCAAAGAAATAGGTGAGGGGAAGCGATTGGGACCGCAGATCTTTTTCACGGGACCTTACCTGGATGGAGACCCACCGTATTTTCAGCCATCGATCGTCATTCGCAATGATGTTGACGCGGAGAACGCAGTGAAACTGCTTAAGTCCGACGGCGTGGATTTCATCAAGGTGCAGTCGCGTCTGCAACCCGGACCGTATTTCGCAATTGCGCGTGCGGCCCGCGAAAATGGCATGCGATATGTTGGCCATGTCCCCGATTCGATCTCCGCGCTTGCTGCTTCTGACGCTGGCCAAGCCAGTATCGAGCATCTCACCGGAGTGTTGCTGGCCTGTTCCAGCAGGGAAGACGAGTTGCGCGCTCGTCAGTTGGCACCGTCGCAGATCGGCAATTCCGCGGATCAGTCGAGCGAGCAAATGCGCAACTGGCAGCGCGATCTGCTGAACTCGTACTC
The DNA here is from genome assembly GCA_963837885.1 of Candidatus Acidiferrales bacterium. Lineage (GTDB taxonomy): Bacteria > Acidobacteriota > Terriglobia > Acidiferrales > UBA7541 > Acidiferrum. The sequence continues at coordinate 95,010 of CAWIPD010000013.1, forward strand.
GCCACAAAAAGCGGCACAACTGTTTCAGAAATTTCTTGCAAACCATACGGCCCAAACGCCGACACTTCCCCTGCTGATCCATCTGGCCTATCTGACGCCGGAAAGCGATCTGGCGAACGATCCACGCTTGAAATACATTCCCGGGCAAATTGAAGAAAATTTGGGAGCGGGGGAGAAGCGCCGCTTTCGCCAATCAAAGTGGACCTGATTTCGAATTGCGCAAAAAGCTGGCCGCCAGATCGCTTGCATTGGTGAAGGAAATGCACGACGTGGGGATTCCGATTATGGCCGGCACAGACGCTACAGCACCGAACGTGTTTCCCGGCTTCGGGCTGCATCAGGATTTGTATTTTATGGTGATGGCTGGACTGACGCCTATGCAGGCGTTACAGGCGGCAACCTCGGTGCCGGCACAATTTTTAAATCGTGCCTCGCAACAGGGAGCGATTGCATTGGGTCAGCGTGCCGATCTGGTGCTGCTCGACGGAAATCCGCTTGAGGATATCCGGAACACGGAAAAGATTCAGGCTGTAATTCTGAATGGCAAACTACTGGACCGCCGCGAGTTGGATAAGCTCCTGCTGGATGCCGAGCGGTTTGCGGTCGCGCACTGAAACAGAAAGGCAGTTAGATCGCGCAACAAGAGCGGAATTTACTTTCAGGCTCTTGGATTTCTACAGTGTGGGCAAAGCAGTTTTGCGAGGCGGGTTGAAAAAGGGAAGAGGGACAATTTTCGCGGAGACAGTTTTACGCGAAGCTTCCACGGTGAGTTCCATGCTCAGAGTTGAGCCGGTGGTTGCACTCTCTTTGCTGATGGAAGCGAGCGCGATCATGCGCTTCAAGGTTGGCGACCAGGTTGTAGAAGTGGCCTTGCCGACTTGCCGGCCGCCGCGATACACGGGAACGGCAACACGCGACGCCGTGGCGGGAACTTGGGGGGCCATGCCAATTTTTTCGTAGAGGGCTTCGACTTCGCTCCAATTAATTTCCAGTCCCACGAGCGAGCGTGCAGGGCCGCCCTTTTTCGCTTCCTCGACCAGCGCGTCGTGCCCAACGAAGTTTTCTTTCTTCAGATCCACCAACTTGCCTAGGCCAATTTCACCGGGCGTGTATTTCTGGTCATTGATCAAGGCGCGCTTGCTGGAGATGTAATCGACTTCGATGAGAATCAGCCCGGCTTCAATGCGTGCGATATCCAGCGCCACCATGCCTGCGGGATGAATGTCAAACGCGCGGCCCTTGCTCATCAGTTCATCAAAAACTTTTACCGCGTCATCCCAGTTGACCCAGATTTCGTAGCCCAGATCGCCGGTGTAGCCAGTGCGCGAAATATCCACGGGAATGCCGGCGATTTTGCCGTGAGCGACGCGAAAATATTTCAGCTTGGCGATATCGGCGTCAGCCACAGCGTGCAGTAGTTTCGCGGAAGTGGGGCCTTGCAGCGCCAGGGCGGCCAACTTTTCGGAAATATCTTCGATCTTGACATCAAGGCCGAGAGCATTTTGCTGGAACCAGCGCAGGCTGGGATCGGCGGCGGTCCAGCGGTAGTCGTTTTCGCCGAGGCGAGTGATAGTGCCATCGTCGATGACGTGGCCTTCGGAATCGCACCAGCAGCAGTAGATAACCTGGTCGACGGCAACTTTATTGATGTCGCGCGTGATGACGCGGTTAACGAGTTTCGTGGCATCACGGCCGGTGACGCGATATTTGTAAAGAGGAGAAATATCGATCAGGGCGGCGGAGTTGCGAATGGCGTTGTATTCATGCTCGTGCGTCATTTCGTAGACGCCGACGGTGTAATAGCCGGACCATTCCTTGAAATTCAGGCTCTCGCAGAGCGCGAGCGTTCTTTCGTGAAACGCAGTTCCTACGGGCACGTTCCCTCCGCGATCGATGCAAATCACCGAAAACGCTTGCTGGCAGGGCAAGGCTGAACAACTCCGGATTATAGTTTCGATGATTGCGCTGCCGCAAGCGCCGTTGCGTCGATGGAAGGTCGTGCGATGACCTTGTAACGGTGAGGCCTGTCAGTAGAATGATCTGAAGTTCTCATTCATCTCGGTCGCTTTCTTCAAAGCGGAGTCTTACTCGAATGCCTCAGTCCTATGATGTGGTCGTCATTGGCGGCGGTCACAACGGCCTGGTGAACGCAGCCTATCTGGCGAAAGCAGGGAAAAAGGTTCTGGTCCTCGAGCGCCGCGGGGTTCTCGGCGGCGCCGCGGTAACCGAAGAGATCGTTCCCGGCTTCCTGTTTTCCGAATGTTCCTATGTGGTTTCGCTGTTGCGGCCCGAAATTATTCGCGAACTCGATTTTCCGCGGCACGGGTTGGAAATCCTGCCGCTGGACGGCACGTTCTCGCCGATGCTGAATGGCGATTATTTGTGGCGGGTGAACGATCACGCTAAAACACAGCGCGAAATTCGCCGCCATTCGATTCTGGATGCTGAGGCCTACGACGAATTTTCGAAGATGATGACGCCGATGTGCCGCTTCGTGAAGCCGATGCTTTCGATGATTCCACCGGATCCGACTACACTGAATCCCAAGGATCTGAAGCAATTGAACTTCATGTTGCAACGCTTCCGGGAGTTATCTTCTGACGAGCGATACACTCTGGTGCAGTTGATGACCATGAGTTCGGCGGATTTTCTGGACCAGTGGTTTGAGACGGACGTGTTGAAGGCCACGATGTCCGCCTCCGGAATCATCGGAACATTCCTGGGGATTCGTTCGCCGGGCACCGCTTACGTGTTGCTGCACCATTACATGGGTGAAATTGACGGGGCATTTCGTTCGTGGGGATTCAGCCGTGGAGGAACCGGGGCAGATTTCGAACGCGATTGCTTCAGCGGCGCGTGAACTGGGCGTGGAAATTCGCACGAATGCGCCGGTCAGCAAGATTCTCATCAAGGACAATAGGGCTAGCGGCGTGGTGCTGAAAACGGCGAAGAAATTCGACGCGAACGTCGTTTCCTCGAGCGTGGATCCGCACCTGACGTTTGAAAAGTTCATCGAACCGAAGGAGCTTCCATCGGATTTCCTGGAGAGCGTGCGGCGATATAAATTCCGCGGTTCATCCGGGAAAGTCAATCTCGCGCTGAACGGGCTGCCGAATTTCAAGGCGCTGCCCGGCGTTGGAGCGCATCTGCGCGGGGCGATGTCGATTTCGCCGGGAATGGAATACATGGAGCGCGCCTACGACGACGCTAAGTATGGCCATTTTTCCGAGTCGGCCGTATATCGACATGGTTATTCCAAGCTTGACGGATCCATCCGTTGCGCCTCCAGGTAAACACGTGCTTTCGTGCTTCGTGCAATACGCGCCGTACAAATTGGCCGAAGGCACCTGGGACGATCAGCGAGAGGCTTTCGGCAACAACGTGATCGACACGATTGCCGAACACGCGCCAAACATCAAAGACATCATCATCGACAAACAGGTGCTGACGCCGCTGGACCTGGAGCGGGAATTTGGCCTAACGCAGGGAAATATTTTTCAAGGCGAGCTCTCGCTGGAGCAGCTTTTCTTCCTGCGGCCCGTGCCCGGCTGGGCGTATTACCGCACGCCGGTCGATAACCTGTTCATGTGCGGTTCGGCAACGCATCCCGGCGGCGGGATTATGGGTGCAAACGGACGCATCGCCAGCCAGGTGATCCTGAAAGAATGGAAGAAGGCGGCGAACTGACCATGCCTATCGGACAGAAAGTAGTGCTCATTGGCGGCGGCCACAACGCGTTGATCACCGCGTTTTATCTGGCAAAAGGTGGGTTCAAGCCCGTCGTGCTGGAGCGCCGCGAGATGGTCGGCGGCGGAGCGGTAACCGAGGAATTTCATCCCGGGTTTAGGGCTTCGACGCTTTCGCACACGTTGGGACCACTGCGCGCCGGACGTTTCCAAGGATTTGCAACTTGAGAACGATTCGGGTTGCAAATTTTGCAACCCGATCCACGCGTATTTGCGCCAGCGCCCGACGGACGCGCGCTGCTGTTTTATAACGATGCGGCGAAAACCGCCGGGGCCATTTCGCGGTTTCGGCGAAAGACGGAACGCGCTACACCGAATTTGCGGAGGCACTCGGCGAAATGTCCGGGGTGTTCAGTCAGATTGCTTCGATTACGCCGCCGGCCATCGACAAACCTTCGGTCGAAGATCTGTGGAATCTGCTGAAGGTTGGCCATGGAGTGCGCGGGTCTGGGCAAAACCGGAATATTCGATTTGCTGCGCTGGGGCCCGATGGCGGTTGCGGATTTTGTGCAGTGAATTTTTTGAGACGGAACTGGTGCGTGCAGTGATCGCCGCGCGCGGCATTTTTGGATGTGCGCTCGGGCCATGGTCTGCGGGCTCGACGGCCGTATTGCTGCTGCGTGCCGCGGCGGATGCCAATCCGGTTGGGTGCGGCAGCGTTTCCGCGCGGCGGGCTTGGTGAATTCACGCGTGCGCTTGCCGAAGCGGCGAAAGCGGCAGGTGCGGAAATTCGCACGAGCGCCGAAGTGCAGCAGATCCGCACAAAGAGCGGCGCGTTTGCGGCGTAGTGCTGGCGGACGGAGAAGAGATAGCCTGCGAAGCCGTGGTTTCCGGCGTCGATCCCAAGCGAACATTTTTCAAGCTGCTCGACCCGGCAAATCTTGATCCGGTTTTTGCGGTGCGGATGAAGAATTACCGACTGCGGGGAAATGTTGCCAAAGTGCATCTGGCGCTGGGCGATTTGCCGCACTTTCCCGCGCTGGCGAACGCGGTGGGACCTGACGGGTTGCGGCAGGCGCTTTCTGGCCGCATCCACATCGGGCACGAGATCGACTACCTGGAAAAGGCGCACGATGCGTCGAAGTATGGTGAGATTTCGTCGGCGCCGTATCTGGATGTCACGATTCCCACGCTGCTGGATCCTACGCTTGCGCCGGAAGGGAAGCATGTACTGTCCGCGTATTTCCAGTTCGCGCCCTATCAATTGAAAACTGGGAATTGGAACGAACGTCGCGGAGAGTTGGCCAACATCGTGATCAAGACGCTGGGGGCCTATGCACCGAATCTGGCGAATATCGTGGAAGGGGCGCACGTCATCACGCCGCTGGACCTGGAAACCACGTATGGATTTACCGGTGGCCACATTTTTCATGGGGAACTGGCGCTCGATCAGATCTTTACGATGCGTCCGGTGTTCGATTGGGCGCGCTATCAGACGCCGGTCAAGGGATTGTTCCTCTGTGGAAACGGGACGCATCCGGGCAACGGTTTGACCGGCGCATCCGGAGCGAACGCCGCAAAGGAAATCATCCACGAACTGCGATAGCGCAGTTTTCCATTACGCATGGAGTTTAATCTGTTGCGGCTGCCTTCTTAGGCTGGCCGTTGGATGCCAATGACTACCATCGATCGTGAACGACTGAAATTACTGCAGGAGCGCGAAGCGAAGCGCTTCGTGGATACACATCCGAAATCCGCGGCCCTCTATCATCGGGCGCAAAATTCGCTGCTGGGCGGCGTGCCCATGAACTGGATGAAAAAATGGGCTGGGGACTTTCCGGTGTTCGTCAGCAAAGCCAAAGGCGCGCACTTTCAATGCGCAGACGCACTGGATTACATCGATCTTTGCCTCGGCGATACGGGCGCAATGACCGGGCATTCGCCCGATGTAGTTGCGGATGCGATTGCACGGCGAGTGCGCGAAGGAATTACCTTCATGCTTCCCACGGAAGATGCGGTTTTTGTGGGGGAAGATCTGCAAAAGCGGTTCGGGCTGCCGTACTGGCAATTTACGTTGACGGCGACAGACGCGAACCGGTTCGCGATCCGCATCGCGCGGGAAATCACGCAGCGCTCGAAAATTCTGGCATTTCATTATTGTTATCACGGCACTGTGGACGAGACGTTTGCCGGCCTGAATGATGGACGTAGTTGGTCCGCGCCGCGGAAACATTGGTCCACCAGTCAATCCGGCAGACACGACGCGCGTGGTCGAGTTTAACGACCTGAATGCGCTTGAAAATGCACTGAAGCATCACGATGTGGCGTGCCTGCTGGCCGAACCGGCGATGACTAACGTCGGAATTATTCTTCCTGAAAATGGTTACTGGAAACAGGCGCGGGAACTGGCAAAACGTTACGGCGCGCTTTTTATTTCGGATGAAACGCACACGATCTGCGCCGGACCGGGCGGGTGCACTGCGGAATGGAAACTCGAGCCAGACATGCTGGTGTTCGGCAAAGCGATCGGGAGCGGAATTCCAGGAGCGACCTACGGCTGCTCTGAAGAAGTGGCGCAACGAATCTCCGCGCGTATCCATCTGGAAGATTGCGACGTAGGCGGGATTGGCGGAACGCTGGCGGGGAATGCGCTATCGCTGGCCGCGATGCGCGCGACGTTAGAGCATGTTTTAACGGCGAAAGCGTTTGAGAAAATGATTCCGTTGGCGATTCGCTTCAATGATGGCGTGTCCGCTGAAATCAAAAAACACAATTTGCCGTGGAACGTGCAGCGACTGGGTTGCCGCGCGGAATACACTTTTGCGCCAAAGCCACCGCGCAACGGAGGCGAGTCTGCGGCTGCGGGTGATTTTGAACTGGAGCGCTTGCTACATCTCTACGCGCTGAATCGGGGCGTGCTGCTCACGCCATTTCATAACATGGCGTTGATGTGTCCGGAGACGACGACTGCAGATATCGATCAGCACACGAAGATTTTCGGAGAAGCCCTAACGGAGCTATGCAGCCTGTAAGTGATTGATTATAAGCAGTTTATGTGGATTATCTGCTGGTTTGAATGCCGCGTAAACTACTACGCTACCGCTACGGAAAAATTCCGTTCGATAAGAAGAATGCTAAGCCAAACCGTAATCGCGACGAAGGACTAAGCCTTGGGCGCAGGAGCCCTGACGAGTGGTGGAGGAGCCTGGACCACTGTCTGCGGTTTTTTCTTGGGCTTCTTTTTTTCACGGCCACGCGAGTCTTTGTTTCCCATGTGAGTAGAGTGCCACACCTTCGTGACAAAGACCAGACAAGGAATTGAAGTTGGAAGTTCTTTGTAGTTCGTCTGAGATTTACCTGTTCGACGAAGAGCGCGGAGTTGGAAACTTGACCGGTAGATGGCTTTCTTATACTGTCAGCCAGCACGAGAAGTTAATTCCTTCCAGAGTGGTCAGGCTCCATCCGATAAAAGGTCCCAGACTTAAAAACAGGAGAGTCACAACGATGAGAAAACTGAGCAAGTTCGCAGTTGGTTTGGTACTCGCAGCCACGTATGGATCTGTGGTTGCAGCGCAGGGGACACCTTCGGGCAGCGCAGGAATACCAAAAGTTTTGCAGATCACCCGGGAATACGTTAAGGCCGGAAAGCAGGGAATAGCGCACGACAAATCGGAGAGTGCATTCGTCGATGCAATGGCTCGAGCGAAATGGCCGACGCACTATATCGGGATGACGTCTCTTTCGGGGAAGACGCGCAGTCTGTATTTCACTTCTTATCCATCCTTCGACGCCTGGCAGAAGGACACTGAGGCCGTTGGGAAGAACGCGACGCTTGCGGGGGCCTTGGACCGCGCGGCCATGGCCGACGGTGAGTTGCTGGAATCGATGGACCAGGGAGTATTTTTCTATAACGAAGAGATGAGTTTGCATGCCCGCGCTGATCTTTCTCAAGCGCGCTTTATGGAAATAAATCTGTTCCACGTACGCCCCGGGAAAGAGCAGCAATGGGCTGAGGTTGTGAAGATGGCCAAGGCGGGGTACGAAAAAGGGTTGCCGGAGGCGCATTGGGGGATGTTCGAAGAGGTTTATGGGGCCGAAGCAGGCACGTATCTCCTGTTGATCAGTCACAAATCTCTGGCCGAAATTGATAAGGGACTGCTGGACAGCAAGAAATTCGGAGAAGCGGTTGGGGAAGAAGGAATGAAAAAGTTGAACGAATTGTTTGCGGAATGCTGCGAAGCAACGCAGCAGCAACTGTTCGCAATCAACCCGCACCAGAGCTACGTGCAGGATGAATGGATCAAAGCCGATCCGGATTTCTGGAAGCCCAAGGCTGCTGGCAGCTCAATGGCAAAGGCCCCGGCGGAAGACAAGAAAATGAAGCCGTAAATCGACAAGTAGGATTGCGAGTTAAATGACAGGGGGAACGCGCCGGAATTTCGACTCGTTCCCCCTTTTATTCGTTCCTAAGGATGATGAAGAAATGCAAACCAAGCCATTCCAGAGGAGAGGGGGCGTGTTGTTTACACCGATCAAAGGAAGAAGCAGATTCCAAACCCCGCTCAACAGCCGAGCGGGGTTTGGAATGACATATTTTTGAGTCTTTCAGCTTTTGAGTTTTCAGCCAGGAGTGCCACGCGGGGCGGCCTTGTTAGCCGCGGGGACCCGCCTTATAATTGTGTGTTCCCACCTCAGGAGGATAAGCGCCATGGCGACCGCCGAAGCGAAATTGCATGTAGCCGAATTTACCAATGAGCCCTTCATCGATTTCTCGAATGCCGACAACCGTAAAAAGATGGAAGAAGCACTGAAAAAGGTAAAGTCGGAGTTTGGTCACGAATACCCGATGTGGATCGCGGGACACAAAGTGATCACGACGGGGAAGAAGAAGTCGACCAACCCGTCGCATCCCACTGAAATGATTGGCATTTTTCAGGACGCTTCGAAAGAGCAGGCTATTGAGGCCATCGAAGCCGCCAACAAATATTTCGACACCTGGAAAAAAGTTCCGGTCGAGCAGCGCGTCAAAATGCTTTTCAAGACGGCCGCAATCGTGCGCGAGCGCAAGTATGAGCTGACCGCGCTAGTTTGCTACGAAGTGGGGAAGAGTTGGATTGAAGCTGACGCCGACATCGCCGAAACCATCGATTTCTGCGAATTCTATGGGCGCGAAATGCTGCGCCTTGCCGAGCCCCAGAAGCTCACGCCGATGCGCGGCGAGCGCAACTATATGGTGTATATACCTCTGGGCGTTGGCGCGATCATTCCACCCTGGAATTTCCCGTGCGCGATTATGGCGGGGCTGGTGGTTTCGTCGTTGGTGACGGGCAATACGGTGGTGCTGAAGCCCGCGGCGGATTCGCCGACGATCGCGGCAAAATTCGTGGATATTCTGCATGAAGCGGGCGTGCCGAAGGAAGCCGTGCAGTTTCTGACTGGCTCTGGCGCGGTGATCGGCGATGTGATCGTGCAACATCCAAAGACGCGGTATGTCGGGTTCACTGGATCGAAGGAAGTGGGCTTGCGGATTGCGGAACTGGCGAACAAAGTTTCACCGGGGCAGATCTGGATCAAGCGCACCGTGCTGGAGATGGGCGGAAAAGACGGCATGATCGTGGATGAAGAGGCCGACATCGACAAGGCTGCTGCGGAAACCGCGATAGCTGCGTTCGGCTATCAAGGGCAAAAGTGCTCGGCGTGTTCGCGGGTGATCGTGAACGAAAAAGTCTATGACTCGTTCCTGAGCAAACTTGTGGAGCACACCAAGAAGATCAAGGTCGGGCCTTCCGACGACCCCAACAACTATATGGGGCCGGTGATCAACGAAGGCGCGATGAAGAACATCCTGAACTACATCGAAGTCGGCAAGAAAGAAGGCCGGCTGGTGGCAGGTGGTGGACGCGCCGCAGGTGAAGGCTATTTCATCGAGCCGACCATCATTGCGGATGTGGACCCCAAGGCACGCCTGGCGCAGGAAGAAGTATTTGGGCCGGTGCTGGCCGTGATTAAGGCTAAGGATTTCGATCACGCCATGGAAATCGCCAATAACACGGAATTCGGATTGACCGGGGCGGTGTATTCCAAGAACAAGGAAAAGATTCGCCGGGCGGAGGAAGAATTCCACGTGGGCAATCTCTACCTCAACCGCAAGTGCACGGGAGCGATGGTGGGCGCGCATCCATTCGGCGGATTTAATATGTCCGGAACGGATTCGAAGACAGGAAGTAAAGACTATTTGCTGCTTTTCCTGCAAGGCAAAGCGGTCGCGGAAAAAGTCAGCTAACAACGAAATTAGTTGATAAATTGCAGGCGAAGAGAAACCCAAGAAAGTACCCCACCCTCAGAAACCGAGAGTGGGGCACCCTTCGAAACTCAGAGTAAATCCTCAAGATCAATTGAGTGGAGGGCGGAGCAATTTCCGCCCTTTTTTATTGGGCGGGAGTCGAGATGGTTGGTGCGTTGCCAGAAACCATTTTCAGTATGCGATAGACCGGATAGCTGCAGGCTAGAGCGACGAGGGTCAAAACACTATTCGCGCGGTCTTCACGAACAGCTTCCACAAGAAATCCGACGGAACCTAGGAGTGCCAGCGCCGTGGTCCAAGGATAGCCCCACGCGCGATAAGGGCGAGGCATGTCTGGATAGCGCCTGCGTAGAATGAACAGGGAAGTGAACGAGAGTAGATAGTTGGTGACGAAGAAAAAGGCCAGCATAGCGATGACGCGCTCGAAGCTGAAGACCGCGAAAGCCACGCCGACGAGTGCGCTCAGCAGCAGGCCTACCGTGGGCGTGCCGCCCTGATTGATGCGCGAGACCGCGCGGAAAAACAAACCGTCGCGGCTCATCGCATAGATCACGCGCGCACCCATCAGGTGCAGGGCATTGATGGAGCTGAACAGCGCAATGACCATGATTGAGCGGAAGATGAAGTCGCCATGCGGACCAAAGACGCGCTGCGCGGCCAGTCCCAAGGAGAAATTGTTGCCAGCGACATCGCTGATTGGCAGGACATAAAGGACGGCAGCGTTGACAAGGATGTAGATCACCACCACAGAACCCAGGCTAGCAAAAATTGCGCGCGGAACCAGGTAACCGGGATTTTTGATTTCATCACCGAAATAGATCACGCCATCCCAGCCGTCGTAGGTGTAGATGGTCGCCTGAATGCCGAACAAGAGCGCGGTAATAAGCGCCGCGCCAACGGGTATCACGGATGGGGCGATTCCCTGAGCCACGGCAGCTGCGTCGGCCGTGTGACGCACTCCGCCGCCCATGGTGAAGCACGCGATGACCATTACAAAAAAGACCAGGCCCTTAAGCAGTGTCGTGAAATTCTGTACCTTACTGCCAATGCTGATGCTTTTCCATTGCAGCAGGGCAAAGAGCACGATCACGGATACCGCAGTGATTTTGATCTCGTTGCGCACCGTCGAATGCGGGGAACATGTGCCCGATGTATTCACCGACGACGATGCCGACGGCTCCGGTTGTACCGCAAGTGGATAGCCAATCGCTCCAACCTACGATGAAGCCGGCATAGTCGCCGAGAGCACGTCGCGAAAAGTTATATTGGCCACCGCTTTTGGGGATGGCGGAGCCGAGTTCGGCGAGCTGAAAAGCACTTACGAGAGCGTAAAATGCACCGACGAACCAGGCGACGAAGAATAACCAATGATTGGGGAGCCGCGCAGCGATGTCGCCGGGGGTGCGGACAATACCGGCGGAGATAGAATTGCCAACGGCGACGGCGATGCCGAAACCCACGCCAAGAATTTGCAGGAGCTTTCCCTTATCCTTGCGCGGATGAGTGTGATGCAAAGACTGTTGGGAAGATTCGGTGTCAGAGGTTGTCGGCAAAGGGCAGTCTCAAGGAAATAAATGAGTCCGGCACATCATACGTGGGTGTGGAGAAAAAGCAAGTGTCGAGGAGCGGTGCTCGCTGCAATTCAGATGAATTCCGTTTGGGTGACAATTTGAGACCCTAGCTTGTAAGCTCGAGCTCCGAGGAAGCTTCTTGCGCCGCTTCCGAGGACTTTTCTTCCGGCTGCGGCTCGAGAAAGTCGGTAAGTTCCAGGCGTAGATTGCCAGCGTTGGTGGCGTAAGTCATTCCTGTTTCCAAGTCGATCTCGCCCGAACGAATCAGCTTTTCGATTTCGCCGTCAAAGTGCTGCATGCCGTCATTGCTGCCATCGCGCATGGCGTCCAGCAGCGTCTTGCCCTCACCTTCGCCTTTCTCGACATATTCGCGAGTGCGCATGGTGGACTTAAGAATCTCGATGACGGCGATGCGCCCCTTGCCGTTTTTGCGCGGCAGAAGACGTTGAGAAAGGATGAAGCGAAACGCTTTGGACAAGCGGTTACGAACACCCTGCTGATCTTCCATAGGGAAAGTGCCGACAATGCGTTCGACGGTCTTAGCAGCATCGATGGTGTGAAGAGTGGAAAGGACCAGATGGCCGGTCTCAGAGGCTTCCAGGGCAATTTCGATGGTTTCGCGGTCGCGCATTTCCCCGACCAGGATGACTTTTGGGGCTTGCCTTAAGGCTCCGCGCAAGGCCGCCGCGAAAGTTGGAGTGTCGCTATGTAATTCGCGCTGGTGGATAGTGGCTTTTTTGTGGCGATGCAAGAACTCGATGGGATCTTCGATGGTCAGGATGTGAATGGCCTTCTCTGAGTTCATTTTATCGATGACGGCGGCCAGAGTGGAAGATTTACCCGAGCCGGTTGGTCCAGTGACCAGGACAATGCCATTGCGCAATCCGCAAATTTCACCAAGCTGAGGCGGAAGATTGAGCTCCGCAAAACTCGGCACACGATCTGGAATCACGCGCATGACAATGGCGCAACTGCCACGCTGGCGAAAGATATTTACGCGAAAGCGCGCGGTAGCCAGCCCAAAGGAAAGATCGGCGGACCCTTCTTTTTCCAGCTTCAGCGCGGCATGTTCGTTCTTTCCAATAATGCATTTGGCGATGTGTTCGGTATCCTGGGGAGAGAGATTTTCCAGCCCCTTGAATTTCAGCTCGACCAATTGGCCGCTGACTTCGACATATCCAGTCGGGACGGTGCGGTTATTCACGTGGGGTGTGGTTTCTGGCTTCTTTCGCCTCGTCCATCGTGCTGACGATGAGCGTGTTGGCCTTTCTTCCTGACCGGCGATGGATCGGAAGCGCCGGCGGGAAGCTGAGATCCTTGACGACCAGCTTGCCAAGGCGACCAGAACCGGCGCCGCGCCGCTTGCCGTTGACAACCCGGTCGTCGTTGTCGGCACCCTGAGCAGTCAGGTAACGCAGCTATAGGAAAATCATCAAGAACGTGACACTTTGCGTGACGAAGTTCTGCGATTCCAAGAGGTTTACGTTCTTTCTCCCCTCTCTCCGTGTGGCAGAGAGGTCAGGAGTGAAGGGTATTATGCCGCGTGAAGTCTCGCCTTTCGTTACCGCGAATGGCGGCCGGAGATTGAGCTGATAATCAAGGGAGAGATTAGCCTCAGCGGGGAAACCGCCGAATTCCTCGAACTGGCAACGATGATGCATAAGAACATCATCATTGCGGGTGGTTCTGGCACGGGCAAGACGTCAATGTTGAATGTCTTGTCAACGGCCATTTCGGCGACCGAACGGATCGTGGTCATCGAAGACAGTTCAGAACTCCAGTTGCAACAACCGCACATCGTCTACCGGGAAGCCCAAAGGCCGCAACCCGATGGCCAGGCCGCAGTCAGCTCATACGGATTGACACGCTCCACCGGCACTATCTGTCCACATGGCCTCTTGGTGATCTGTTCGTCCCACGTCATTCCTACGTTGCTGGAACTTCTGCGATGACCGCCGATTTCTTTGACCGACAGACTCGCGCTGGTGGCAGACAGTGCGGCTGCTGGTAATGTTTGCCTTGGCCGTGATTGTAATCATCTTGGCGATCTACCTGGTGGTGGCATTAGCTGCGGATAGCATCCAGCCCCGGGCGCCCACGGCACAGGCCGGGCCAACCCTCTGGCACCCGGCGCTTTTCCTCTGGGTCATGCTGGGAACGACCTTGGTGATCGGCCTGGGCAGCCTGTACAAGATTTCCGAGCTTTCCGGCCGGCGGCGAGAAGGTCGCCTTGATGCTGGGCGGCCGGGCCAGTCAATCCGCAGACCACGGACCTGGCCGAACGGCGGCTGTTGAACGTGGTCGAGGAGATGGCCCTGGCCTCGGGCGTTCCCGTCCCGCCGGTCTACGTGCTGGACCACGAGCCGGGCATCAACGCCTTCGCCGCCGGCCACCAGCCGGGCGACGCCGTGGTGGCCGTCTCCGCCGGCTGCCTGCAGTACCTCAACGCGCGAGGAACTGCAAGGGGTGATGGGCCACGAGTTCAGCCACATCCTCAACGGCGACATGCGGCTGAACCTCCGCCTGATCGGCATCGTCTACGGCATCCTGGTCTTGGCGGTCATCGGCTACTACGTCATGCGCTCGGCGGGCTTCATCTCCTGCGGCGGCTCGAAGAACGAGCAGGGCGGAGCCGCCGCTGGCCGTCTTCTTCCTCGGCCTGGCGCTGGTCGTTCTCGGCTATCTGGGCGTGTTTCTGGGCAAGACTGATCAAGGGCGCCGTCAGCCGGCAGCGGGAGTTCCTGGCCGACGCCTCGTCGGTCCAGTTCACGCGCAACCCGGGCGGGATCGCCGGGGCGCTGAAGAAGATCGGCGGCCTGGCCGAGGGCTCGCGGATCCGCGACGGCCACGCCGAGGAAATCAGCCACATGTTCTTCGGCGACGCCTTTGCCGGCTCGTTCTTCAACCTCTTCGCCACGCACCCGCCGCTGGACCGAGCGCATCCGGGCGTTGGAGCCGGATTTCGACGGCCGTTTCCCCGAGGTCCAGCCGGTGGCGGTCGACGGCCGAGGGGCGGCGAAGAACCGTCGCGTGCGCCGTTCCGCCGAGCCTTGCGCGAGACGCCGGATGCCGTCCGGTGCCGCCACTGCCACGCCGTCGCGGTCGATGGCCCTGGACGCGCGGAAACGTCGTGCGGCAGATCGGCCGACCGCAAGCGGAGCACCTTGAGCCATGCGGGCCAGATGGTGGCCGGGATGCCGCAACCGCTTGCTGGATGCGGCCCGCGAGCCGCTCTTGCCGCCCAGGCGGTCATCTACGCGCTGCTGTTGAGCCGGGACGACGAGGCGACCCGGACCGCGGCAAATGCAATTGCTCCAAGGGCAGATCGCAGCGCCGTTGTTCCAGGAGGCGCAGCAACTGGCGCCACGGCCCAGTCGGCTGCCGCCGCGGCCCGGCTGCCGCTGGTCGATCTGGCCATGCCGGCGCTGAAGAGGTCCTCGCCGGCAGCAGTACGCGCAGTTCCGCCAGGTCGTCGAGGCGCTGGTGCACGCGGACGGCAAGGTCGACCTTTTGAATACTGTCTCCGCACGGTGCTGTTCGGCTACCTGGACGTCCACTTCGGGCTGAAGAACGCGCCGGCATCCGCTACCGGACGGTGGCCGCGGTGGCCCAGCCGGCGACCCTCGTGCTCTCCAGCTGGCCTACGTCGGCCAGCAGCAGCCCGACGGACGTCCAGCGGGCATTCCAGGCCGGCGTACGAAGACCTGCTGGCAGCAGCCGCGCTTGTTCCTCGGCAGCAATGCACGCTGCGGACTTTCGACGCGCCCTGGCCGAGTTGGCCCAGGTGAGCCCGAACGTCAAGCGGGAGGTCATCAGCCGCCGTAACGGCCTGCATCGCCGCCGACGGCAAGGTGACGCTGGAGGAGAGCGAACTACTGCGGGCCATCGCCGCCGTGCTGGCGTGCCCGATGCCGCCTATGGCCGCCGCGACGAATGGCAATTGATTGCACCAACTACCCCTCTGGTTGGTATGCAGGCTAGTGCTTTGTCACAGCCAAAAACCGGGATTGTTCGAAGGGCCGTTTTTTGGGAAGCTGCAGGGAACACGGAGGTGTCCCATGCAGAAGAAGTATATTGTCCGCTTATCCAAGGAAGAACGCAATACGTTACGAGAGGTGTAACCG
>CAWIPD010000014.1:0-82563 GCA_963837885.1 Candidatus Acidiferrales bacterium
ATGATCTTCAAAAGATTGAGCAATGCGATCGGGAAGTTTTTCCGCGCCAGCCATGACGATGCGCAGGCTGCCGAAGGCTTCTGGGTGGAATGCGACGCGCGTAGGAGTTGAGGAAAGTGGGTGTGGAAAGCAGCATGGTTACGGAATATTTGCTGACCAGAGCGCCGATGGCTCCTGCATCGAGGGGGCTGACGTGAAACACCACGCCGATGCCGGTCAGAGGTGGTAGGCAGAGCGTGCCGGTAAAACCGAACGAGTGGAAGAAGGGAAGTATGCCCAGGATGCGGTCGCCTTCGTGGAGATGAAAAACCTGTTCGATCTGTTCGACGTTGGAAGCGAGATTGAAATGCGACAGGATCACGCCCTTGGGATCGCCGGTTGAGCCACTGGAAAAAATAATTGTGGCCGTGTCGTCGAGTGTGGCAGGTTTGGAAACGCCCAAAAACCATTCCAGCATCCGCGCGGGGAAGAGTTTTGCGGACAAAAATGCTGCCAGCTTTTCACCAGCAGTTGGATTCAATGCCAGATCTTCTGCGTAGATAATCTCGCCAGGGGGTTGCAATGGAACTTTTTCGAGGAAAGCTTTGGAAGTGACCACGGTTTTCAGGTCGCATTGCCGCGCGCAGGAGGCCAGCGACTCATTGCTGGTCGTGTAGTTGAGATTGATGGGCACTTTGCCCAGCAGCAGGGCGGCCCAATTGACCAGAGCGCCAGGAATCGATGGCGGCAAAAGGATTCCGACCATTTTCTGATCGCGCCACAGCGGCCGGAGGCGCCGCGCGAGAAACACCGTTTTAATCAGCGAGTCGCCGAAGCTGAGTTTAGGCGTCTTTCCGTCTGCCATGGCGAAGTAGCGAGGGCGGTGCCGCGCGGCTTTGATGAACGAGCGCGTCAGGGTCTTCATGTAGCGCCGGCGGCGCATGAACGCGTCAACGCTCAACTGCTGCACGGCCTGGCGCACGTCGGTGGCGGATGCGGTGGAAGGTAATGGCTTGCCGAATGACAGTCGAACGGGATAGGGAATCGTGCGTGGCCACTTCCACAGAAAACGGCCGCCGGAAAAGCTGAAGATGGAGCCCCAGATTCCGTCGATGTTCACGGGAATGATCGGGACGTCGATGCCCTTGACGATGCGCTCGAAGCCACGGCGGAATGGCAGCATCTGGCCGATGCGGGTGATTTCGCCTTCGGGAAAAATGCAAACGACTTCACCATTGCGCAGCGCTTCCGACGCTTCACGCAGCGAATGAATCATTTCGCGGGGACCCTGGTCCGATGCGATGGGAATGATTCCTAGAATTTTCGCGATAGGCTTGATGAAGGGCAGATCGTAAACGCCCTTAAACATAAGAAAGCGAATGGGGCGGTCTGTGGCGGCGATCAGCAGAACGGCGTCAACCCAGGAAGAGTGATTGGGGGTGAGAAGGGCGCCGCCGCGCGCGGGAATATTCTGCTGGCCGACCAGGTCGAGTCGATAAATGGTGTGCGCAGCGATCCATAGGAGCAGACGAATCAGAGAATCCGGCAGCAACCATAAAACGTAGGCCAGTGCGCCGAGAGTCAGGACGGAGGACCACAAGAAAATCGTGCTAGCGCCGAGATGCAGGAAATGCTTGAAGAAGTAAAAGACGCCGGAGGCCGCGAGGATGCCAACGAAGGAAAGCAGATTTGCCGCGGCCAGCACGCCACCGCGATGCTGCTCTTCAGGACGATGCTGGATCAGCGCGCTGATCGGTACGATGAAGAAGCCACCGAAGAAGCCGAGCAGCGCCAGCAAATCAGAACGCTGAGGAAGGAATGACCGGGGGCGGCCAGAATAAAACCGAACAAAGTAATGCCAATGGCGCCCAGCGGGATGAGGCCATACTCGATTTTGCCGCCGGAAAGATATCCAGCGGCAAGACTGCCGAGCCCGATGCCAATGGCGATGGAAGCTTGCAGAAAACCGCTCTCCGTTGCGGGAACGTGCAGGACGTCCCGGCCGTAAAAGACGATGGCGAATTGAAGGAGTCCGGCCAGGAAGAAAAAGTAAGTGTTCCCGGCGACGGCGAGCCAGAGGACGCGATCTTTCAGGATGAGCCGGCACTGGGACCAGAGGTCACCCAGAAAATTGATGCGGAACTGCTTCGCTGGATCGGCGGCGGGAACTTTGCTGATGCCGAAGCTGGTGGCCAGCCCAATGACCGAGCACGCGAGAAAGACTATTCCTGAATAATACTGGCGGCCTTGAAAGACAACGGAGAGATATCCGCCAAGCACCGTGCCAGTGATAGCCGCAAGAAAAGTGCCGAGTTCAATGACGCCGTTGCCCCAGGAGAGTCGCTGTTCGGGCAATAGTTCCGGCAGTAATCCGTACTTTGATGGGCCGAACAGTGCGCCTTGGGTGCTGGCCAGAAAAACAGCAACCATGGCCATCGACAGGCTGTGTAAAGCAAAACCAGCGATGGCAAAAATCATCACGGCGATTTCGAAAACTTTTGTCCAGATCGTAACCGTGCGCTTGCTGAAGCGATCGGCGAAATATCCACCCACCATCGAAAAGAGAATGAAGGGGAGAGCGAAGAGCGAACCGATCAGTAGAACCTTCAGTTCCTCTTCATCGGGGGTGAGATTGTTGCCGATGATCAGGAAGATGACCAGGAATTTCAGGGCGTTATCGTTGAACGCGCCTTGAAATTGCGTGACGATCAGGCTCCAAAAGCCCAGGCGCCAGGGACGGGGAGTGGCCTCAGCAGCCTCTGAAGGAGAGACGGGATTCGCCGGAGATTGGGATGGCATGAAGGTCATGGTCCCAGAGAAACAGCAGAAAGAGTAGGAAATTTTTGGCGGGTCGTGGGAAAGAAAAAACGGCTCGTCGTGAGGACGAGCCGTCTTGGTGAACGATCACGAACGAAATATTCAGGCGGTAGCGTGAACGGGCTGCGCCGCTTCGTGCAGGGCTTTGCTGAAGATTTCGATGGCCTGATCGATCTGCTTTTTGCTGATGACCAGCGGCGGCTGAAAGCGAATGACATTGCCGTTGCCGCCGACACCAATGAGCATGCCGTTCTTGAAGCAGTAGTCGCGCACGAGTTCTGCCTCGGCTGACGCGGGCGTTTTCTGGGTGTCCTTCACCAATTCCACACCGATCATCAAGCCGAGCCCGCGCACGTCGCCAATCAGGTGATTAGTCTTGGCCAGTTCGCGCAGTTTGCCCATCGCATAGTTGCCAACTTCAGTGGTGTGGCCGGGAAGATCGGTCTTCTGCATGAACTCGATGTTGGCCAGCGCGGCGGCGCATGAAACGGGATTGCCGCCGAACGTGGAGAGATGATCGCCCGGCGTGTAGGCCGCGGCGATTTCCGGGCGCGTGGTGTAAGCGCTCAGGGGGAATCCGTCGGCAATGCCCTTGGCTTGCACGAGAATGTCTGGAGTGACGCCGTAATATTCGATGGCAAACATCTTGCCGGTGCGCGCGTAGCCGCACTGCACTTCATCGGCGATGAACAGAATCCCGTAGTGGTCGAGAACTTTCTTCACTTCCTTGAAATAGTTGAATGGCGGAACGATGATCCCGCCTTCGCCCATCACCGGTTCGGCAATGAACGCGGCCACATCATTCGAGGTGGCGTATTTCACGATGTCGTCGATCGCAGCGGCGCAGTGTTGCGCGCATTCTTCAGGATCATTCGGCCAAAGCGAGCGATACGCATACGGCGCAGGGGCAAACGAAATGCCGGTGCCGTAGGGGCCGCCTTTCTTTTTCCGCGCCCAATTGCCGGTGATGCTCAACGCGCCAAAACTGCGGCCATGAAAACTGGATTGCAGCGAGATGAATTCGTGCTTGCCGGTGTACAGGCGAGCGAGTTTTAGTGCGCCCTCGATAGCCTCCGCGCCACCATTGCCGAAAAATGTCTTGGTCAGGCCCTTTGGCGCGATGTGTGCGATTTTTTCCGCCAGGTCGGCAACAGGCTGCACGTGATAAAGATACGAGGAGCAATGAATCAGCTTGTCGATCTGCTTCTTGGCGGCTTCGGCAACCTGCGGATTGACGTGCCCGGCATTGACGACGGAAATGCCCGCAAAGCAGTCGAGATATTCGCGGCCGTGGATGTCGGTAACCGTAGCGCCGCTGGCATGGTCAATCACGATCGGCGCAACGCTTTTGACGAACCCAGTCATCACATAATCTTTGTATTTCTGAATTGTGTCGGACATTGAATTGTTGCTTTCAGGCCAAAGGCCCGGTCAGATTTTGGTGCTCGCGTTACTCGCGGGGAGTATGCAGAAGATTATACCTGCGAGCAGTGCATTTGCGCGGACGAAAAAGGCATCAGCTTTGTAGCGGCCGACTTCTGAGGCGGGCGATTTCCCCGGCCTTCCTAGTTGGCTACTGATGATGAACGAGAAATTCCAGGGCGAGGTCTGCACCGAATTGCCGAAAGGAATGCAGGTGGAGAGCAGGAAATGCGGGCAAGGATTTGGCGATGAAAGGGACATGCGTGTCGCCCGCGAGTTTGGGTGCGTAGAACAGAACCAATTTTTGAACGAGATTGGCGGAAATGGCGGCTGCGTTCAGGCGCGGGCCCGGCTTCAAGCAGTACGCCCAGAATCTCGCGGCGGCCAAGTTCTTTGATGACCGCGGCAAGATCGACTTTTCCGTTGCGCGCTTTGGTGGCCACGAGTTCGACGCCAGCATTTTGCAGTGCGCGGGCTTTGGCGGATTTCAGCGAGGCCGCGGTAAAGACCAGCAAATCATCATCGACAGTTTGCACGATGCGAGACTTCAGCGGCAGGCGTAACCTGGTGTCAACGATGACGCGCAAGAGTCGCCGCCGCCGTGGTTGCCCGCTGCGATCGGTGAGCAGAGGATTGTCGCTGAGAATAGTGCCAATTCCGGTAAGCAGCGCGTCGGAAGCGTGGCGCATGAGCTGAACTTCAGCGCGCGATTCTTCACTGGTGATCCACAGGCGTTTCTTGTTCTTGTTCGTTTGCGGCAAGGCGAGTTGGCCGTCGAGCGTCAACGCGGACTTCAGCGTGACGTACGGTTTGCCCGTGGTGATCCAATGCGTAAAGCCTTCATTTAGTTTTTGCGCCTCGGCTTCCAGCAATCCGCATTGAACTTCGATTCCTGCGGTGCGCAGCGTGGCAAAACCGTTGCCGCGCGTTTTGGGGTTGGGATCTTCCATCGCGGCAACAACGCGTGCGACGCCAGCCTTCACGATGGCCTCACTGCAGGGGCCGGTGCGCCCCGTGTGGTTGCAGGGTTCCAGCGTGACGTACAGACGTCGCTCCATGCGCGCGGTCACCCGCCTGCTTCAAGCGCGACGATTTCCGCGTGGTCGCGCCAATCGTATTGGTGAAAGCCTTCGCCGAGAATCGCGCCATCTTTGACGATGACGCAGCCAACGTTGGGATTTGGGCTGGCCAGACCGATGCCTTTGCGCGCCAGGTCCAGTGCGTGCTGCATGAAGTGGAGATCGTGTGATGACTGAGAATTAGGCACTGGGGATTAGTCCAAATGAGGCTTCAGTGGAGATCCACCAAATTTCGGTGCCTACGAGGGACGTCTTCTTTGCCTGACTGATTCGGGTAATCTTATCGAGCCATGCGCTACCGGCTTTAAGCATATTGGCGTGCATTATTCCGGTTAGAACGGTAGTGACTGCTGAGAGCCATCGGGCCTGCGTAATTCGAGCTTGGTCTCCTACGCGCACCTTGGTGCGGGAGCGTATTGACGGGCAATCCCAGGCCATAACACAAAGAGCCTCTGCCGGGAACCTGTCACAATGCCTTCGATCGTGAATAGGCAGAATGGTTGCATGGCTTTCAGACGAGTGCTCGAAAAAAGGGTACCACGCGGCAGGGCGATTCTCTCTAGTTGAACAACGAATCGGCGTAGGTTTGCGCGTCGAACGGAACCAGGTCGTTGATCTGCTCGCCCGTACCGACAAAGCGGATGGGCAGACCCAGTTCGCGCGAAATGGCGACGACGATGCCGCCTTTGGCCGTGCCATCGAGCTTGGTGAGAATGATGCCGGTGACGCCGACAGTCTGCGTGAACTCGCGGGCCTGGTTGAGGCCGTTCTGGCCGGTGGTGGCGTCGAGGACGAGCAGCACATCGTGAGGCGCGCCGGGAATTACTTTGGCGGCGGTGCGCTTCATTTTGTCGAGCTCGGCCATCAAGTTGGACTTGGTGTGCAGACGGCCGGCGGTATCCACGATGACGGCGTCGCTGCCACGGGCTTTCGCTGCGGTCATGGCATCGAAAACGACGGCAGCGGGATCAGCGCCGGATTTCTGCTTGATGACGTCGATGCCGTTGCGTTGCGCCCAGATTTCCAGTTGCTCGACGGCGGCGGCGCGGAACGTATCGGCCGCGCACAAAACCACGCTGCGGCCATCCTGGCGCAGGCGATTTGCCAGTTTGCCGATGCTGGTGGTCTTGCCCGCTCCATTCACGCCGACGACAAAAATCACGCGCGGGTCGTTGCCATTCGCCGCGACCCGCAAGCTTGGGCGTATTGCCAAAGACATTCAGAGTGCGAAAAACGTGTGCCTTGATTTCTTTTTTAAGCTGCGCACCATCGGAGAGGGCGTTTCGCGAAAGCTGTTCGCGCACGGAATCAAGAATTTCGTTGGTGGTTTTCACGCCAATGTCGGCGGAGAGCAGCGCGTTTTCCACTTCTTTCAGGGCCGCGGGTCGATTTGCCGTCCACCCTGCGTGATGGTGTCGAGCGTGTCAGCAAGCGCTTCTTTGGTCTTGCCAACGGATTCTTTCAGCCGCTCAAGAAGCGTGGGTTCCGGTTTTCCGAAGAGAGTAATCATAGATGCTCAGTCGACCAGAGTTGCAAAATTAAATTGTAGCAGATGAAGAGATAAGGGCCTCAGCATGCAAAGTGATAGGAAACGGGCTCTATAAATCCCGGTTTTGGACCTTGCGGCCAACTTGGATGTAACGTATTTTGTCCTCGCTCGTTCTACGTCCTTCCTTGTATGGTCTAGGGCCAGGCACTGCGTATGGTGACTACTGGAAATTTGGATTAGTTGACGCGCAGGGAGGTCGCAGACTTATGTCATTACTAAACGTAGTCATAGTGTTAATTGTCGTGGGAGTTCTGCTATGGCTGGTCAACCGGTTTATACCGATGCAGGGGACGATCAAGTCGATTCTGAACGGCGTTGTGGTGATTGCCGTGGTGTTGTGGCTGCTAAGCGTGTTTGGCCTGTTCAGCTCGTTTTCGCACATACGAGTCGGCACCTAGTCTCAGCAATTAGTGACTTACAGTGCAGAAGTTAGACGTGAACTTCAACGGCGGTGAGCCGGATTTTGCCGGACTTCACTGCGGATTCCAGCGCCGTCACAACCACCTGATCGAACTTTGAGCCGGTAAGCGCCTTGATGCGGCCCAGCGCGAAATCCAGATCCATCGCGGATTGATACGGACGGTTGGTGGTCATCGCGTCCAGGGTATCGGCGACTCCAATGATGCGGGCCATCAAGCGGAATCTGCGGGCCGGATAGTCCGTAAGGATAGCCGCGACCATCCATGTGCTCGTGGTGCAACTCGATGCCCGGAAGCATATCTTTCAACTGAGAAACCGGACGCATGATGTTGGCGCCTTTGGTGGTGTGCGTCTTCATGATGTCGAATTCTTCCGGCGTCAGCGAGCCGGGCTTTTTCAGAACACGGTCATCAACGCCGATCTTGCCGACGTCATGCAGCAGCGCAGCGATGCGCAACTTATCCAAATCATCGGCTGGCAGTTTCATTTCCTGGGCAATGATGCTGGAATATTTCGCCACGCGCCCAGAGTGACCACGCGTATACGGATCCTTTTCGTCGATGGCGGCCGCAAGCATGCGGATGGAGCCGATAAACAGTTCGCGATTTTCTTCGGCGGCTTCCTTCAGCCGTTCGATATATTCTTCGATATCGTTGGCCATCAGGTTGAAGTTTTCAGCCAGTTCGCTGATTTCCGCGGCGCCGCGCACGGGAGTGCGTTGATGAAATTCACCGCGGCTGATCGCGCGGGTGGATGCAGCCAGTCCACGAATTGGGTGTGCTGATCCCCACGGCGAAGAAATAACCAAACAGCACAGCAACTAAAACGACTACGCTGACGAACGCCAGAGCCTGCTGGTTCAACTCGGTCACGCCGGCATCGGCGCGGGCTTCCTTCAAGCTGCGTTGCGCGATGACCGCCCAATTCACTTCGGGGAAAGTGCTGTAAGTGCCGACCATTTCGATGCTGCGATTCTTTTCCTTTTCGCTGAAGCGGACCGTTTCCGTGTTGCGCAGTTCGCGCGGCAGCGCTTTGATCTGGCCGACGAGATACGATTTGTCGCTGAGATCTTCGCCGGGCACAAAGTTTTTCGTGTCAGGATGCGCAACGATATGGCCGTAATGATCGACGATGAAAACGCTTCGGCCACGCACGCTATCGTCCTGCAAGCGATGCAGAATCGAGTCCAGCGAAACAACGGCAGCCAGCATGCCGGTGAAATTGTCGTTGGTGTCCTTCAACGGAACAGCAATTACGAATGCCGGACGATTATCCGGAGCGAGCGCCAGAGGGATCACTGCGAAACTTGACCGATTGCACGCAACTGCTGAAGGCGCGTTGCAACGCTTTGGCGACAAAGGGGTCCTGTTCGGCATGAAAATTTCCCTGTGATGCGCTGGTGCCTTTGCCGTCGCGGCCGACAGCTGTAAGGTAAATAAACGTGTTGCGGTTGGAATCGACGAAATTTTCCAATAGCCGCGTGACTTTCGGCTCGGAGACGGAATCTTCCACGTTGTCGATCAATCCGGTCAGCGCAAGAATTTGCCGTTCGCTGATGAGCTGCTGGGTGAGGTTGGCCTCGAAAAATTGTACTTCTTGCGCGAGAGACCGAGTCAGTTCCGTCTGTTGGACGCGCTCGGTATCGACCAGTTTTTCCTGGCTGAGTTCCAGCACCTGGCGGTGATACAGGCCGATGGGCAGTGCACTGACGAGCAACAGCGCCCCCAGCACAAGCCAGAGTATGCGCACCCGTCCGGCGCGCAGGCGTGAGAGCAGCGTCATGAAAGAGCCAGCCATCGCAACACTTAGATTTTAGAGGGCTAACCGGAGCAAAAGAGGCTGGCCGAAAGGACAGGAGACGCGGAAGTGCCACTGGGCCAGAAGTACTAAGGGGTTACGTCGGTAAAACGGTTTAGAGGCAAAAAATTACTCAGGCTTCAGGCGCCGTTCCATGATGTCGCGAATGGCTTCGCTGGGGGACTTCCAGTCATTCAGGATCGCGTTGACCTGCTCAGTAATGGGCAGGTCGATGCGATGTTCTTCAGCCAGCGCCAGCAGGGCGGAAGCCGTGCCTACACCTTCCGCGACCGATGGCATAGAACCGAGAATCTCGTTCAGCGAACGGCCCTTACCCAACTCGAATCCCACGTGCCGGTTGCGGCTGAGCGCTCCCGTGCAGGTCAGGACGAGGTCGCCAAGTCCCGCCAGGCCACTGAGGGTTTCGGGTTTTGCGCCAACTTTTACGGCTAGTCGGGTCATTTCTGCCAGCCCCCGCGTAATCAGGGCGGCCAGCGAATTGGCTCCCAGGCCCAGGCCCTGGCAAGCCCCCGCCGCAATGGCCATTACATTTTTCATTGCGCCGGCCAGCTCCACGCCAAGGACATCGTCATTGGTGTACAGCCGGAAGGTTGGCCCGGAAAATTGCTCCTGAAGATATTCGGCGGTTCGCGAAGATGTGGGGCGCAGACCTTCGTGCGCTGCATGGGTAATTGCCGAAGCGATGACCACGGCCGTAGGTTCACCGCGAGCGGCTTCCAAGGCGAAGGATGGGCCGGAGAGAACCGCAACTTCCGGGACAAACTTCAGCGAACAAACTTGCTGGATAACCTGACTGATGCGCAAATGTGTGGCAGGCTCCAGCCCCTTGGTCGCACTGACGATGATGGCCTCTGGCGATAGAAACGGAAGCGCCAGGGTGAATACTTCGCGGGTGTGGGCCGAAGGAACGACCCCGACGACGATTTGTGCATGATCGAGAACCGTCGCGAGATCCGAGGACGGCACAACGCGCGCGGGAATTTCCACGCCCGGCAAATACGTTTTGTTTTCGTGCGTGGTGGCAATGGCTTCCGCAACGGCGGCTTCGCGGACCCACAGCGAGATTTCATGGGCGTGGCGGCTGCGGGCGAGAACGACCGAGAGTCCCGTACCCCAGGCGCCTCCGCCGAGAATGGCGATTTTGCTCACGCGTCATTATCCTCCGAATTTTCGCCACCAAAACGAGGTTCGGTGCCTTCCACAAGGCGCTGCAGGTTGGCGTTGTGTTTGTAAATTACCAGCGTGGTGGCGAAGAGCGTGCCGAAAATAATGGGCAGAGGAGGCGCGTGACCAGGAGCCCAGAACAAATAGATAAGCAGCGGCATGGAAGCAGCTGCGGCGATAGAAGCGAGCGATGCAAAGCGCCAGGTAACCGCCACGATGATGAAAACCGCTAACGAGCTTAACCCCGCAAAGGGTGCGAGCGCCGTAAAGATTCCCAGTCCAGTGGCCACGCCTTTGCCGCCTTTGAAGCGCAGCCAGATGGGATAGCAGTGGCCGATGAGCGCAGCAAGAGCCGCCAACATCATCGTGGTTGCGTTGTGATCGGAAGCGCGTGCGGCAAGCAGTACGGCCAGAGCACCTTTGCCCGCGTCGAATAGCAGCGTGAGGATCCCGGGAAGCGGGCCGGCTACGCGCGTGACGTTTGTCGCGCCGATATTTCCGCTGCCCACCTCACGAATATCTTTACGGGCAAAAATGCGGGCAAACAACAGCCCGAAAGGAATTGACCCCAGAAGATAAGCAATGACCAGCAGAACAGGCAGGGTCAAGGAATTTTGCAGCATCTACCGATCGGCCTCCGTGACGAAAGAAAATGACTGGAGAGTAGTGTACTCCGCGCCGGTGGATTTCAGCTTGCTTTCGATGAGATGGAATTGGGTGACGATGCAAGTGCCGAAATTGCGGCGCTGCATTTCGCTTCAATGGCGGCGGCAAGCCTCGGTGGAAGAACCGGTCTGACTGATGCGCGCTAGAGTGAGATGCGGAGTGAACTGGCGTTCTTCAGGGGGGAACCCGAGGGCACACATGTTGCTATCAATTTCGCTGACGAGCGGCTGCAAATCCGGCGAGGAATGGATTCCGGCCCAAAAGACGCGGGGGCGCTTGGCGTTGGGAAAGAAGCCCAGTCCAGAGAAATTCAGAGTGAACGGATGGGTGCGGTGAATGTTGGTGAGCGATTGTTCAATGGCGCTGCACTTCGCCACTTCTGTTTCGCCCAGAAATTTCAACGTCAGGTGCAGGTTTCCTGAGCGAACCCATTTCACATCGGGAGCGATGGCGCGGAATTCGTCTAGGAGGGAACTGATTTCCGCCCGGATGATCTGCAGGAATTTCAATGGCGACGAAGAGGCGCACGTTTGCCGGCCTCTCAATTGCCGGAGTTCACGCGGCGTGGTTGCGGATTGCCCTGATAGAGAAAGTGCATGCGCACCATATCGAGAGCAATTTGTGATGCGTGAAAGCGGATCATTTCGCGATCGCCGGGCAGATTTACCAGCCGCTCTTTTACTCCGCCGGGAGCAGCCAGCGCAATATGCACCGTGCCGACGGGCTTTTCTTCGCTGCCCCCGCCAGGTCCGGCGACGCCGGTTATTCCAACGCCGAGCATACTGCCCGCGCGGCGGCGGATTCCCTCGGCCAGCGCGATGGCCACTTCACTGCTTACCGCGCCTTTTGCCGCGATCAAATCCGGCGAAACGTCGGCCCAGGCGCTCTTCAGTTCATTGCTGTAGCAAACCACGCCGCCCAGAAAATAGCTGGAGCTGCCGGGGATGCGTGTCAGGCGTTCAGCGAGCAGGCCGCCGGTGCAGCTTTCGGCCGCGGCGATGGTGGCGCGATTATCGAGCAGAATCGTGGCAACGACTTCTTCGAGCGTAGCTGCGGAATGCGCATAGATGCGTTCGCCAAGCGCCAGTTCAAAGCTGCGCACGATTTCGTCGAGAATAGTTTCGGCGTGAGCGATCTGGTCGGTCCACATGCGCAGATGAATCTGAATCTCTCCCGGCGAAGCCAGGATGGTGGTCTGCACATCCGGGTAGCGCGTGTAGATCGGCCGTATACGTTCTTCGACATGTGATTCGCCGAGGCCGGTGACGCGTAATTCGCGCTTCACCATACGCACGCCGGAAACGCGGCGCCGCAACCTGGGGAGAACTTCTTCAAGAAACAGCGGTTTCAGTTCGCGCGGGGGGCCCGGAAGCAAGGCGATCATGCGGCCCGCATCTTCCAGCCAAAGGCCGGGAGCGGTACCGCGAGGATTGTTGAGGACTTCCGCGCCTTCCGGAACCATCGCCTGGCGAAGATTCACCGCAGGCATATCGCGCTTGAAACTGCGAAAACGCGCTTCAATGGCGCGCACCACTTCATCACTCTTCTGCAGGCGGCGGCCCAGCAATTCCGCAACCGTTTCGCGCGTAAGGTCGTCCTCGGTCGGGCCTAAACCGCCGCTGGAGATCACCAGGGAAACGCGGTTCAACGCTTCGCGAAACGCTGCAGCCAGTAATTCGCGATTGTCGCCCAACAATAGTCTTACGCAGCACTTCGATGCCAAGCTTGTTCAGCTCTTCGGTCAGAAAAAGTGAGTTGGTGTCCAGGCGATCCGGAGTCAACAACTCCGAACCGACAGCAATAATTTCAGCTTTCATGGCTGTCACTATTGTATCCCGACTGGCGAAGCCCATAGCGCCTTTCCACCTCAACTGGCACAATCGTATCGTCCAACTGGAGGCGTATCCTTGCTCG
Organism: Candidatus Acidiferrales bacterium; assembly: GCA_963837885.1. Taxonomy (GTDB): domain Bacteria; phylum Acidobacteriota; class Terriglobia; order Acidiferrales; family UBA7541; genus Acidiferrum. The sequence continues at coordinate 12,829 of CAWIPD010000014.1, forward strand.
ACGATTCCGATTCCAACTCCAATTCCAACAACGAAATTCAGGAAGAGAGCGCGAAGATAGTCGACGCCGGTTCTCCGAATCCTCAGCCCGCGCCGCGAACACCCACATGGGGACGCCCCGAGCGGACTCGATTGCTCATGTGGGTGGCCATCTCGTTCCTTGCTCCCGTGCCATTTGTAATCGCATTGCAGAAGCTCTACGGCAGTGGACTCTCTGTCCTGACCGTGCCGAACGAATTGCCCGGGCGATGGATATCGGCGTTTTTTGTGATCTTGGCAACCTGGCTCGTCGCTCGCAAGGAGAGCCGTCCTCTCGATGATTACGGCATTCCTCCGAGTCAGGCACTCGGAAAAAGATTCTGGGAAGGCGCTGTCTGGGGATTTCTCGCGCTTTCCGCGATCGTGTTGATCCTCTTCTTAACCGGTCACTTTCGCGTTGATTCGGTGGCGCTGCAGGGAGGAGCAGCACTCCGTTATGCGTTTGGCTGGGCCGCCGTGTTTCTTGCCGTGGGCATGGCCGAGGAGTTCGGGTTTCGCGGTTACCTCTTATTTATTGCGGCCAGACGGCTGGGCTTCTGGAGCGGTGCAGTAATTGTCTCGATTGGCTTTGCGGTGGCCCATCTGGGGAATCACGGGGAAAACATATTGGGCATCGTTCAGGTGTTTGCCATCAGCATGTTGTTCTGTCTGACGCTTCGGCGCACCGGCAATCTCTGGTTCGCGGTGGGATTCCACGCCTTCTGGGATTGGACGCAAACTTTTTTCTACGGTACGCCAGATAGCGGCCTTCTCGGCGTCGGCCGATTTCTCAACACGTCGGTGGAAGGGCCAAGTTGGTTTACGGGAGGAAGTGCGGGTCCGGAGGGCAGCGTGATTGCGCTTCTGGTCATTCTGTCGTCTGCAGCGCTAGTTCATTTACGATTTCCGACTCCGGTTTATCCGGATCGTCCTGTTTAGTGGTGCGTGTGCCTTGAAGAAATGATCTGGTTCAAGTTAGCCGAGCAGGGGCAATCCGCGTACTTCCCAATCCAGTGTGAACAGGGCGCTGTTAGCCGCGAGGATTGTGCGGCCACTGGGTAGAAGCGCTCAGTCCAACCAGCGCTGAGCCGCTCAAAACATGTTCGGCGTGGCCTTGGGGTGTGATGCGCACGATGCCGCGGCGTCCGCCGAGGGAAGCGGCCAGATAAAGATTCGATTCGCGGTCAAAGGCCATGCCTTGCGGGCGGCCCAGCCCGCGATAAAACACGTTGACGTCGCCACCTTGCGTGATGCGATACACACGGTCGTAGCTGGAGGTCGTCGGCCCGGTCACATACAATTCGCCGCTGGGATGAAACGCCAGATGATAGGCGGACATCGACGGTTCCAGCGTAGCGAACACGAAAATTTCGCGGCTGGGGCTGATCTTGAAAATGGTGCCGCTACGGTCTCCGACAAAAAGATTTCCATGGCCATCAAACGCGATGCCTGTGGCGATGCCCATGCCCTCCATCCACTGCTCGGCGCGGCCATCGGGCGGCACGCGATAGATGGTGCCGTCATGCCTGCAGGACACAAATAAATTGCCGTTGCGATCCAGGGCTAATCCCGTTGGATTCGTCAACGAGGTGACGAATGGCTTCACCGTATAGTTCGAGCTGATTTTGTACAACGAGACCGGAACACGCTGGCCACGCGGACCGCTGAAGGTGACATAAATGTTGCCGTTGGAGTCGACCACCGGATTAGTCACCGGATGCAAATTGTCGGCGATCTGAAAACCAATGGAGACCGGGAAAGGTTTGCTCCTGTGCTCTGCCTGGACCACTTGCAGTTCGCTGCCGATGGCGTTTTCCGGCACCCGCACGATCAGGCGATTGCTGCTGGCTAAGGAGAGAGCCGCCTCGGATTCGCCAAAGCGCACCACGGGCCGCACACCATGCCGCGAGGTGAATCCACTGCCGTAGATAGCAATTTCGCCGCCGGGAATGGCCGCGGAAGGCGTAATACGCTCGATATGGGGAATGCCGTTCTTGTCTGGCGAGGAGCCGAGCCCGAATTTCATAACAGGTGAAATTGTAGCGCGAGACGCAAGCAAATGGCAGCGTAGATGCCCGCCATCCAGTCATCCGCCATAATTCCCCATCCCAGGGGAAGCTTTTCCAGGCGGCGGCAGGGGAATGGCTTGGTGATATCGAAGATGCGGAAGAGCACGAACCCAGCGAGCAAGAACTTCCAATTGAGGATGCTCATGCCGGTGAACAGGGCGAAGGCAGCGGCATTGGAAGGATCCAACAGCGTCGTGGGCCCGCCCATGGGCACCAGAGCGAGTATCAGCGTCAGGTGCACGCCCGATACTTCGTCGATCACAACGATCTGTGGATCTTTTATGTTGGAATATTGCGCTACCTGCGTGCTGGTTTTGACCCCCAGCAAGGCGACTGCAATCCACACGATGATCGAGGGGGCCAGCAAGCAGAAGCGTGCCGAACTGCCCCGAGAGTAGCGGCGGAGTTTTGCCCATGGCCAATTGCATCGCGCTTCCGGTGAAATAAAACCAACTCAGCGGATGCGAAATGATCGCCAGGATCAGCCCTACTACCGAACCCCACGTGCCCGGGCCAGGTTTCAGGTAGCCCGCGCCGAGAGCTGTAGCCACGGCATAGGCGAAACGCGGTTTTGCTGCAGCGTTAAGCGGTGCGCCCTGTTGAGCAAGTGAATTATCGTTCGTGTTCGGATTCATTCGGGTTGTTGAGGTCGAGAATGATGGTCTTCTCGTCCTTATCGACCAGATCATCTTCGTTGAAGATGGGCTCCGACACCACGTATTTTTCCGTGGCCCAGTTGCCCAGGTCTTTCTGGCGGCAACGGTCGCTGCAGAAAGGGAAGTCGGCGTCTTTTTCGGAATCGGTGGGATTTTTACAAATCGGGCAACGATGTTTCATAAAAATGGCCTGTGGTGAGGTTAACCGCAGCGATTAGTTTACCCCAAGTCGCCAAATTGTGAATTCCACCATGCGCCGGTCGACCATGCCATCGGGTTACGCTAGCCGAGGACGCGCAAGGCGGCGCCGGTGGAGATGCGCGTTAACTGCTGTGATGAGATCGGCGGAGCATCGGCAGGGAATTGCGCCGCCGCGCGAATCGCCGGCCGAGGAAGAATCTCTACCACGCGGCCAATCAGATCGTAGGCATCCGTCTTGGTTACTTCAATACGCGCGACGTCGCCCGTTTCAGCTATCTCGCCGCCCGGCAATTCAATGTCGGTCAGATAAACTTTTCCGTCGATATCGGGAGCCATCGTCTTCCAGGCGGGCTTCCCACACCAACGGATTGTCCTTGGAAGGTCCCTCTACGAGCGCAGTGGCGATGGTGCCCTTGAGCGCTTTTAACTTTTCGCGCGAAATCTTTTTCTGCAATGACATCAAGCGATTGCGACGGTCATTCATCGTATCCGCATCGACTTTTCCATCCAGAGGGAAGCTGGCGGCGTTATCCACGTCAGAGTACTCGAACACACCCATCCAATCGAGCTTGGCCGCGGCCACAAACTGGTAGAGTTCTTCGAAATCGGCGTCGGTCTCGCCGGGGAATCCCACGATGAAGCTGGTGCGCAGGGCTACGCCGGGAATTGTCGCGCGCATACGGTCCAGCAATTTCAGGAACGCATCGCCATGAGAGCCGCGCTTCATCCGCGCCAGGACGTTGCGGCTGGCATGTTGCAGCGGCATATCGATGTATTTCGCCAGGCGCGGATGCGCCGCCAGGGTGTCCAGCAATTTTTGCGTCACGCGATTTGGGTAGGCATACAGGAAACGCACCCACAACAAATCTTCCACTGCGGCCAGTTTCTCCAGCAATTGAGCCAGACCATCGCGCAGCCCCAGATCCTCGCCATACGATGTCGTGTCTTGCCCAATCAACGTAATTTCGCGCGTGCCCGCCGCGGCGAGATTTTCCGCTTCGCGCACGACGGATTCAAACCGGCGGCTGCGGAAGTCTCCGCGCAATTGCGGAATAATGCAGAAAGTGCAGGGATGATCGCAGCCTTCGGCAATTTTGATGTAAGCCTGGTGCTTGGGGGTGGTGAGAACGCGCGGCGTCAGATCGTGATACAGAACAAGACGGTGGCTGTGCGGGGAGAATACGCAGATCGCCTTCGACGGCTTCGATGAATGCGTTCGACTTCGCCCGTGCCAACCACTGCATCCACTTCGGGCATTTGTTCGCAGGATCTGATCGCGAAAACGCTCTACCAGGCAGCCCGCCACGATCAATTTTTTCGCGGCGCCGAATTTCTTGTGCTCGGCCATTTCCAGGATCGTATCGATGGACTCTTTTTGGGCGGACTCGATGAAGCTGCAGGTGTTGACGACCAGAATTTCCGCGTCATCGGCACGTGCGGTAAGCTCATAGCCCTTCGCGCGCGAGCAAGCCCATCATCACCTCGCTGTCGACGAGGTTCTTCGGGCATCCCAGTGAAATAAATCCGACCTTGGTCATAGTTGGGTTCAGCGCAGTAAGCGCAACCCTGCAATTTTATCATGCTTCGCGGGATTGAGCCGTGACCCCGCAACGAGTAGTCCGCCCGGTTCCATCTCTCTGGCCTTACTCTTGCTCCTTCTGTGTAAGGTAGCCCGTTGATTGCAGGTCTGGATAGGGACTGTCCCGCGTCGAACAGTTGCGGGTCATCCGCATAACATATTGAGGCCGCTAGTGTTACGCGGATCGTGCCCGGGGTGGCGCGAGACTCGTTCCCTAAAGCGTGCGTTTCCGTCTGCCTCCAGGCCGTGCCAATCCCCGCAACTGCTGAGTCTTCTCGCTCATGCTCGACCAGTTCAAAGGAGTTCCTGCCATGAACACCACTGCGAACCATCGTGGTCCTCAACTAGCGCTTCTCGACCTAAAGGCTGCCGCGGCGGAAATGCGCGCGATGGACCTCATCAGTATCTACGCTGCTGGCTCGGGTCATCCCGGCGGCACTTTGTCGGTCATGGATATTGCTGCTGCGCTCTATTTGAACGCGCTGAATCATGATCCCGCGAATCCGTCATGGCCCGAGCGCGATCGCGTTTACTGGTCGGCGGGGCACAAAGCGCCTGCGCTTTACGTGGCGCTCGGCAGGGCCGGATATTTCCCGCTCGACGACGTGGTGCTGCTACGCCAGCTTGGCTCTGGTTTCGAAGGCCACCCCAATTGGCTGAAGGTTCCCGGCGTGGAAATTTCCAGCGGTTCGTTGGGGCAGGGACTTGGAGCAGCCGTAGGCAAGCGCGCTTGCGGGAAAACTGCGCGGCTCCGCGTATCGAGTTTACGTAATCATGGGCGACGGCGAACAGCAGGAGGGCAGCATCTGGGAAGCCGCCATGGCTGCCGGACACCACAAGCTCGACAACATTTGCGCCATCATGGATGTCAATCGATTGCAGATCGATGGCTGGGTCAAGGAAGTGATGAACGTTGAACCGCTGGCTGAAAAATACGCGGCCTTCGGCTGGAATGTGATTTCGATTGATGGCCACGATATGGAGCAGATACTGGGAGCCTTCGATCGCGCGCGCGAAACCACCGGCCGCCCCACCGTGATTCTGGCGCAGACCGTCAAGGGCAAAGGCGTCTCGTTCATGGAAAATGTGGCCGGCTGGCACGGCACCGCGCCGAAAAAAGAGCAGTTGGAAGCAGCGCTGAAAGAATTGCTGCCGCACGATTTTCCGCGCGCCTGGGTGGACAGTCTGCTGAATCGCGCCGCGACCAATGCCGCTGAAGTTGCCCGCAAAGCCAAAGATGGCATCCCCAAGTTTGCGCACGAATATTGGTGGAACAGCCGCGAATCCATGAAAGTGGAGATGGACCCCACGCGCATGGGATTTGGCCGCGGGCTGGAACGCGCCGGAGAAGATCCCCGCGTCGTTACGCTTCACGCCGACATTTCCGGGTCGATCCGCATCACCGATTTTGAGAGCAAGCATCCCGAGCGCAACAATCGTGTCTTCAGCGTCGGCATCGCCGAACAAAACATGATGAGCGTTGCGGCGGGTCTGGCCCGCGAAGGCCTCATCCCCGTCACCGGAACTTACGGCGTGTTCGCTTCCGGGCGCGCGTGGGATCAGATTCGCACGACGATTTGCTACTCCAATCTGAATGTGAAAATTGCCGGAGCGCATGGCGGGATTTCCGTCGGGCCCGACGGCGCCACCCATCAAGCGCTGGAAGAGATCTCCTTGACCAGCATTCTGCCCAACATGAATTTAGTCGTGCCGTGCGATTCTGTTGAGACTCAGAAATCCACGGAATATTCGCTGCTGAAGCTGCAAGGACCGTGTTACATGCGGTTTGCGCGCGAAGCGACGCCCATCGTCACCAAAGCTGACACGCCTTATCAATTCGGCGTCGCCAATGTCATCCGCTATCGCGGCGCACAACCAAAATTTCTCGATGCCTTCGAGACCGTTCTCGGCCCGGCTTACAAAAGTGAAAACGAGCAGGTCGCCATCATTGCGTGCGGCCCGATGGTTCCCGAAGCGATGCGCGCCGCCTGGCTGCTGAAAGAAGAGTACGGCATCGAAATGCGCATCGTGAACGTTCATACCGTCAAACCGCTGGACCTGCCAACCATTTTGCGCGCGGCAGAACAGACCGTCATGGTCGTTACGGCGGAAGAACATCAGGTTGGCGGCTTCGGAAATATCATCGCCGGCGCCATCGCCCAGCATCGCAACAATTTCCATCTGCCGTTGCAAATGAGCATGGTGGGAGTTGCCGACCGCTTCGGGATTTCCGGAAATTCTTGGGAACTGATGCAGTATTTTGGCCTGACCGCCGAGCATATCGCCCAGCGCGTGCTCGATCAACTGGACAAGAAACTGGCCACTCGCCCGGCCGCTTCGCATCAGATGAACGCCATTCGCTGCGCTCGTTGCGGCGCGAAGGTTTCCGCGAATGAATATTCGAAAGAGCTGCCTACGCCTTCCGACGAACTCTGCGCCGATTGCGAATACCAGTCCATGGAGCTGTGCGCGGTCTGCCATTACGAGTGGGGCAAAATCGGCCACAACGCCACTTACGTTTGCCAATGCGTGCCGCAGCAACGCGGTCTTGCGCTAGATTTTTTGCAAGCAACTGGCTATCTTTGAATTTTCGATCGTCGGCACAACAGGGCGTGCTTTTAACTCTAAATGGACTGAACGGTTGTTCACATTGGGGCTCGCGTGTATTGTCTGAGAGTGCAGTAGATTCTCTATGAGATAGCCCCAGTACGTGATCCACAAATGTAGCCTGCCACCGCCCAGATAGGCACTCCAACAATAATCGTGAGAAGCAAATTCCCGGAGATGGCCAATGCCACCCGCTCTGGTACCAGTTGAACAATGTCACAGATAATGTAATGCCGCGGCCTCGTAGCCATCGTAATGCTGTTGGGACAATACATTTGGTCGAAATAATGGCATGAGTAGCTCCAACAGGTGGATATTTCACTACTTTTTGTGCCCATTGCTTAATTTGTTTTGCAGGGTTCCGTGCGAACGCCAGAAACCGCAGTGCCGTACTGGTTTCCCCCGGTAACGCGTGTGCCGCTGGGATCAAGCGCGATGAATCGATTGGGCCTGGCCACGTAATTGTGTAAGTCCCGCGCGAAGCATTAGTTTTCCATGTACCGTTAAACGGCCCACAATAAAGGTGCCATTGCTGTAGATGGTAACTAAAGCGCCGTTCGGCCAGCGCCAGGTGCCGATGAGGCCGCCGCTTCCCGCCGTGCGACTCGCCAAAACAGAATAGCCGTACATGCTCGTTCCGCTGATCGCTCTCTGGTCTGGCGAAAGCGTGTAGGTCTCCACGTTTTCTGGCCACATCAATCGATACGTGCGCTGCGATGCGTTGAGCACTTGCCAGCGTCCTTTGAATGGGCCGCCTTCGACTACGCCGTTCGAATGAACCACTACCGGCGCATTGTTAAACCAGTGATAGCAGCCGACGAGCGGATCGCGGCTGGCGGTTGTTCTGGCCGCGGGAGTGGAAGGAGCGGGGCGAGAGTCGTGTTTCGCTGTTGCACCGCCGGGGTTCGTATCGGTGGATCCACCCTCGTCGGCAGGCGGATTCGTCGCTGCCGGGGTCTGGCCTCCGCTGTCCGAACTCCCGCTCCGGCCGAACAGGATTGCCAGCAGCACAAGAAACGCAATGACTCCGCCAACGGCAATCCAAAGTTTTTTCTTCGATGATGAGCCCGGCGAAACGACACTGGCCGCCCCGATTGCTGCTGATGACGGCAGAGTCGGATGTGCCGATGCGGAAGGGGATGCCGCTGCCGTTGGCGGAGCAGTCGATGGCCCTCTCTGTTGCCAAACACCGGAACCCGGCGCCGCCGATGGTCTCGGCTCTCCCGTTACGGCGGGGAGCAATTTGGTAACGGTCGCCGCCAGTTGATCGAGATGTTTTTCCATCGGCGGAGTCATGGCGTCCAGCCAGTGCACCGAGCCAATGAAATAGTCCAGCGATTTTCCTGGCGCGACGTCTTCGATGCGGAAGGGAAGAATCGGCACGCCGTTGCTTACCGCGCGCTCCACTTCTTTCGGGATGTGCCCCGAAGCGTTGGCGTTTGCGGAAAAGACCAGCACCATCAGTTTCGCGCCATGAATCGCGTCAATAATCGCTTCACCGTACGACGTGCTGGCCACGATATCGCGTGGAGCGATCCAGCAGCGAATGCCCACGGATTCCAGCCGGGCGCACACCGCGTCCGCAACGGTTTTATCCTTTGTCGCATAACTAATGAAAACGTCGAACGACACGGGAATACCTCCGCGGCCGGCAATCGTTCCACAAATAAGCCTGCTTGCCGACATGGCCTGAAATCCTATCATCCACTGGCTAAATCGACATTCTTGTTATTAAGAAGTCGCTCGCACATCCTACGCTTCTCCGGGTTCGTTCACAACGAATACAGGGCCGGTGTAGGCGAGGTGCGAACTTGAATGGAGAATGCGCGTTTAGGATTACTGAGGTTTGGGCGTCGAGCGAATCTGGGCGAGCAACGTGCGCAGGCGGCCGGTGTCGCAAGGTGTGTTGCCGAAACGCGCTTGGCTATACAGTTGGGTGAATTCGCGGACAGCAGGGGCTAGTTCTGGCTGCAGTCCGGCCGAATCGGCAAACTCCAGCGGCGTTTGCGTTTCGGCGCGCGTGAAACCGCGTCTCCCCAATAAATGTTGCAACTCGGAATACAGCCGCGAAGCCAGTTGTGGATTCGAGCGGCTGCCTGAGGAGTCGCGAAGCTGCAGCGACAAACTGATCCAGCGCACCAGCGCGCGTATCCAATTAAAGCGAAGCACCACCAGCAGAAGCACCAGCAGCAGAGGGAACAGCAAACCTAATTTCGAGTGTTCCTGCTGCCAGCGCGTCAGTCCGCTCATGCCACGGTCTTGGACTCGACGGAACCAGTCGCGTATGGACTCGTTCCAATTGCGCGAGCCGCGCGAAACGTTTTGCGCCAGTTGAAACTGGTGCGCAAAATCGTAGTTGATCACCCACTCATTCCAGTTCAACTGCATCCAGTCGAGATAAAGATTCATACGCGAAAAAAAACCGAAGGATTGATCCGGTCCCGGCGGAGTGGGATCAAAGGTGGTCCATCCAATGCCGGGAAAATACGCCTCAACCCAACTGTGCGCGTCGCTGGCACGGACAATGTAATCGCCGGCCAAATCATTATATTCACCGGGGAGGAAACCGTTGACCTCGCGCGAAGGAACGCCAATGGTGCGCAACATCACCGCCATCGCCGACGCGAAATACTCGCAGTGGCCCGCTTTCGTTTCAAACAGGAAATGTGCCAGCGGGTCATGTCCGGGCGCGCCGGTCAGATTGAGTGTGTAACGGAAATTGCGGCGCAGGTAGGCTTCCATCAACACGGCTTTATCGTAAGGGCTGCGGCCCTGCGCGGTAATTTTTCTTGCGAGCTCAGGTATGCGGCGATCCAGTTCCGGCAATTGCAGGTAGGTATCCTGAATCTCAACGGGGTAATCGGCTGAAGCCGCCCGCATCTGCGCTGGATCCACAATGGGCAGCAGGGAATCACCTTCATATTCAATCTGCGCAAAATTATGAAACGGGTTGTAAATCGAATCGGTGGAGTCGCGAGTCAGGTAGCCATGTCGCTGAAACACATTGTAATTGGTAGACTCCGCCATGAAGTTGCCGCGCAAACGGACCAGGTTTGACGGGGCAAACACGGCGTCGCTGGCCATAGGCTGCATCATGATTGTGAAATGCATTTCGCGAGCCGCATGTCCCTGCGGCAGTCGCGGGCTGGAAAAATAGATCCATCCGTTACCGCCTGGGGAAAGAGCGTCACGCGTCGAATCGCTGGAGTACCAGCGGTGACCATCGAAATTGGTCAGCGCGATCCCGCGCCAACGCAACATCGCATAGCCCACCGGACTGCCGGTTTTTACCCGCATCACCACGGCGGTGTTCTTCTTGATCTCACCAATCTCGCCAAGTTCCACATTGTCGGTAAAACCACTCATCAACGTGGATTGCATGCCCGCGCGCGAAAGATATCCAGCGCTGAAACGCGGAAAGAAAAAGAAAAGCACCGAGCCCAACATCACGCCGCCTAAAGCCACCGTTAACGAAGCCAGCGCCAGCGCTCGGTGAAAGCGGCGCTGACGCTTTAGCTGTGCGTCAATCGGAGGATAGATGGCATTGGTCGCGCCTCTTCGCACCTCCAGCCCTACAAACGTCGCCACTGCAAAAATCAGAAACGCGACGAAGAATCCCAGGAAGTACGTGTCTACGGTGAAAATCGCCGCGGCCAGCAGGCAAGCGAACGCCAGCATCGCCAGGAACAGAGCGTCGCGGTCGTTTGTGGCGCTATACAATCGCACTATGGTCACGAAAATCAGAAAGTGCACTGCCGCCAGCACAATCGCGTAAAGTGTTGGATCGGAAATGCCACGTGCCAGGCCGGGAGAAATGAACAGAGCATCGATCGGCAGGAAGAACAGGTAGCCAATCACCAGGCGAGTGGCAAGGAACGGCCGCAACTCTGCCGCTAACCCGCGCCACCAGCGGAATCCTTTATACAGGATCAATGCCGGCGCCAGGACGGTCGTCAGCGGATCCAGTTTCCCCGTCGCTACCAGGGTGGCCACCGAGGTGAGCACTAGAAAAAACAACGCCGTGCGAAAAAATCGTTCGGCGGGAAGCGAAGATACCGGATTTGCCACAGAGGTAGCCATGGTTAATATCCCAGAATAACACTCCGGCATCACCGCACCTTTAGACGGCGGCGTAACAATAACGGTTCAATCGTGCAGGCCAGGTTTGGCTAGCTTTCAGACGAGTGCGGCGCGGGCGACTTTGCGCGTCAGGTTAGAAATGGGCACGGAAGAAAGATCGGCAAGCGGCAACACTTTTGCCGTCGCGATTGCGGGGAGTTTGGTCACCTCAGCGCGAAACGGCAACAGAGTAATGCTGCGGTACGTCACCGCATGGCGAACTTTTCTTAAAGGTTGAAGAGTGATCTTCAACTTTTTGCCGGCAAGAAAATTTGTTTCTACGTACGTGAGCAGTTCTCCTGCGGCGTCGCGTTTCACTTCGATCGTGGGGAAGTGCCACAAACGTGAAAGTAGAGCCGTTACATTTGCGTGACTCTTCGATTTGGGAAGAGTTTTGGGCGGAGGCAGTAAAAGCGTGCGACCCTTCGCATCCACAAGCACCAGCGCCGCCAGGGTGATCTCTTCCGTCGCGCGTTTGTTGCGTTTTTCTGGGATGCGATCGACGAGCCCGCGTTTTCGCGCTTCGCAATCGACGCTGACCGGGCATAGCAGGCATTGCGGTGAGCGCGGCGTACAAATTGTTGCGCCGAGCTCCATCATTGCTTGATTCCAGTCGCCCGGCGCTTCCGGATCCAGAAGCGCGTCCGCTGTTTTCTGTAACGATTGCCATCGCGAATTGGCGCGAAGGTCTCCCTCGATAGCTCCGAGCCGCGCCAGCACACGCGCCACGTTGCCATCGAGCACAGCAAGCTTCTTGTCGTAGGCAATACTCAGAATCGCAGCCGCGGTGTAGTTGCCGATACCCGGCAACGCCAGCGCCTCCTTCGTTGTGGAAGGGAATATTCCATCGTGCCTGGCGACGATTTCACGCGCTGCCTTCTGCAGATTGCGCGCCCGCGAATAATAGCCAAGCCCGGACCACAGCCGCAGAACATCCTCTTCAGGGGCTTCCGCTAACGCCTTCACATCAGGAAAGCGCTCCAGAAAACGTTCGTAGTAGGGAATTGCGGCGGCCACGCGAGTCTGCTGCAGCATAATCTCCGACAACCACACGCGATACGCATCTTTGTTGCGGCGCCACGGCAGTTCTCTCTGGAATTGCGCGAACCAGTTAAGGAGGTTTTTGCGAAAGGAAGTGAGTGAGCGGCCAGTCAACATGTGCGGCATTAGTTTCGCACAGCTTCAGCCAAAAGATTTAACACCGAGTGCCCGTTTCCCCCAGGGGCCCGCGGGGATCTTGAGGCAAGTCCGACGTACTCAATCGCCAGATCGGGCTGTGCTATCTTCGGCAAATACAATGTAGGACGAATGCCACAATTCAGCGGGTACCGATCCGCGTGCTTGAGAGGTCACTACAATCTTGAAAGCGTCTGGATTCGCCGCCAGATTTTGCAACAGCGCGGCGCCTCCCGCGGGCGCCAGCGGTTGCACCATCGCTAGATGTCGCAGGACAGAAAAAATGGTATCGGATGCCGGAGCCAGCGGCGTTTCCGCATTCACGCTGCGAAATTCCAGCAGGCCGTTCCGTTCGTGGAAACTCCACGCGATGGCCGCGCAAAGACTTACCGCTCGTTCAAATCGTTCTTTGGCCGCTGGCGTCGGCGGACGGCAGAGCAGCCACGCTGTAGGGGTCGAACACCAGCAGCACGTTGCAATCGTCTTCACGGGCGAATTCGCGGACCATCAACGAGCCGCTGCGCGCCGAGGCTTTCCAATGCACCAACCGCGCGCTGTCATTCGGCAGATAATCGCGCAGAGCATATAGATCCTGCCCGCGTCCTTTGGATAGACTTTCCATCGCGCCTTGTATTCCTGGACGTACCTCAAGGAATTCTTCTGTGGCCTCGACCGAGGGGTAGACCAAAGCTTCCGTTGGCAGATCCAGCCTTCGCGCCTTCTGCAAAAATCCAAATGGAAATCGCGTAACGATCCGAAACGCTTCTTGCCGGTACACACCGCGCTTCGGAAAAAGCAACGGAACCGCCTGCGAAACTGCTTCTTGCCGAGGTAAATAAGGAAAATAGACGGGAGTTTCCAGTAGCGCCGCCGCACTGGCTTCTTTTTTCTTGGCGCCTTCCACACGCAAGGAGAATGATGGCAGCGTGAGTTTCTCGTTTTTCAGCTCCACCGTGCCCCGCACCGTTTGCCCTGCAAAGATGTGTTCGGGGAGCCGCAATCGCAGATCAACGCCGGCCAGCGTGACCGACGAAAGTATCCCGGACATCAGAATGCTGGCGATCAGACTAGCCAATATCAGGAACAAGAGATTATTGCCGGTGTTCAATGCGGCGAGCGCTACAAGAATGATGCCAATTACATAAATCCAGCCCTGGCGCGTCACCCGGTATTCCATTCGATAACCGATCCAGCGCAGCGGCGTGCGTTTCGCCAACACCGGCACCAGCGTTACCGCCACCCAACCAGCGACCAGGAGCGCTGTCAGCGCCGATGCCGAAGCCAGTCGGCACATTTCCCAGTTGCGCCGCCGCTCCTGAATACAACGCCAGGATCAGCGCCACGGTCAGTGCTGTCATTGAGAGGAAAAACGCGCGAATGCCGGGACGGTCGGCCTTAGCCCAGAGCTGCGCAATTGTGGTGGAGAGGTTCATGCCATGTGCGGCGCAACATCAACAACCAACGATAGCCTCATCAACATTCCGTTGAATCGCAATTACAAGGGAACGCGCACGGACTCGACGATGTCTCGCAAAACATTTTCCGTCGTCTCTGCTTTTTTCTGCAACGAAGCGTGTCGAGCACTGGCCACCACGCGATGCGAAAACACGGCTACAGCCAGTTGTTTGAAATCGTCGGGCAGGCAGAAGTTGCGTCCATCCAGAAATGCGCGAGCTTGTGCAGCGCGTTGCAGCATCAGCGTGCCCCGAGGGCTCACGCCAAGAGCCAATTGCTCGGACTTGCGCGTAAGATTCACGATGTCCAGCGCGTAGTCGTGCAGGCTGGAGTCCACTTTTACCCGCGTCACCGCTTCCTGCATCGCCAGAACTTCGGAAACGTCGGCAATTGGTTCCAGCGAAGCGATCGGGTCATCGGTGGCCCGGCTCCGCAGAATCTCCCGCTCCGTCTCGTGCGAGGGATAACCCATCTTGATGCGCATCAGAAACCGATCCAGTTGCGACTCCGGCAGCGGGTAAGTTCCGTGATGCTCCACCGGGTTTTGCGTGGCGATCACCAGAAACGGCTGGGGCAGAGTCAACGTGCGTCCATCCACCGTCACTTGCGCCTCGTTCATTGCTTCCAGCAGCGCCGATTGCGTCCGCGGGGTGGTGCGGTTGATTTCGTCCGCCAGCACGACGTTGGCGAAAATCGGTCCATGGCGAAATTCAAATTCGCGCGACTCGGGATTGTACACGCTCACTCCCAACACGTCGCTGGGCAGGAGGTCGCTGGTGAATTGTATGCGTTGAAACGTGCAATGGAACGAGCGGGCCAGGGCCTGCGCCAGCGTGGTCTTGCCAACACCAGGCACGTCTTCAATCAATAGATGTCCGCGCGCCAGCAGCGTGATTAGAGCCAACTGAATGACGTCCTCTTTCCCGTAGATGGCACGGGCAATGGAGCGCTGCAATTGTGAAACTACTTGTGACGTCGCCGTCTGCATCGGTTGAAAACCCTTACTCTTCCTGCTACAAATAGAGGAAGGAACGCGCTGCTGGTTTGGCGCGAACGTTGTACCTTCCACCGTTTGACGGGCTGTCCCTGCGAAGGGTTACCCGTTATTTCCGCACCCGTTCAAGAACGGGCGATTAGCTCAGCGGTTAGAGCGCTCGCCTCACACGCGAGAGGTCAAAGGTTCAAATCCTTTATCGCCCACCACTTTCGCCATCATTGGAATTCTCCCATCTTCGCTGGCCGTGCGACAGCAATCGCGCCCGCTTGTGTTGAACTCGTTATTTAGACTCTCGGTCAGGCCGTGAGGGATCATCATTGTGCGCTGTTAATCGGTCGATGGCTCAGAACGTCCCCCCCTCCTTACACAACGAGCATAACGCCCAAATTTGGCGCTGTTGGTTTTGTGTGGTCCCAAGGGCTCTTGTATAGTGGCGATATGCAAAACTTCCTTCGCAGCATCGAATTTCTGACTCTCGGCTTGTGGCTTGGGGCCGACGCCTTCCTCAGCTTCGTGGTCGCTCCCGGAGCTTTCTCCCTTCTCGGCAACCGCGATGCTGCCGGCATGATGGTGGGATTCTCGCTCGCGCGCTTGCATTTCGCCGGAATTTTTCTCGGATTGATCTTTCTGATAGCGCGCCTGATCCGCACGCAAAATTTCGCCAGCTTTACGACCGCCGCGGCGCTATGTGTGGTCCTGATGGTGGTTCTCACTTCCGCTTCGCAATTCACGGTCAGCAATCGCATGGAGAACTTGAAGAAGGAGATGGTCTCCGTGCAAAACACGCCAGAAGACGATCCGCGCCGTGTGGCATTCAATCGGTTACACCATGCCTCGGTCCGCTACGAAGGTGCCGTCCTTCTCCTTGGGCTCGCCGGAATGTTCCTCCTGGTCCGCGAATTGGCCCCGAAGTCCTAGATCCCATCAAGGTGGAAAGCCGGTTGGCAATGCTCGAAAAGAGTACACTACCGGATAACATCATCATCACCGAGGTTTGCCGGAGAGATTCTCATGTCCGCCAGAGAAGCAGCACGGTCCGGGGATGCACTACACTATCCATTGTTGGAAGGCCTGACAGCCCGAGACCGAGGCATCGTCTTTGCCGGTGCAACCACCCGCCAATTTGCCGCTAATTCATTAATCACTACGCAAGGTGAAGCTGCTAGTCACTTCTACCTGTTGGTGAGCGGTTGTGTCCGGTTGTTCTACACCACCGCCGATGGCCGCAAAATTTTGCTGATCTGGGTAGCTCCGGGCGAACCATTCGGTGCGGCCACGCTGCTCGCCAAACCTCGTTCCTACATGTTGAGTGCTGAGGCCGTGAAGGCAAGCAAAGCGCTGGTGTGGGACCGCGCGAGCATTCGAGGGTTCAGCCAGAAATATCCGCGGATCATGGACAATGCGCTGAGCGCGGCTGGCGATTACCTACAGTGGTATATGAGCGCACACATTTCCCTCACCTGCAACACGGCTCGCGAAAGACTCGCGGATGTACTTCTTGGTTTGGCCCGGGGCATCGGCGAAAAGCGCCCCGGCGGCATTGAAATTGACGTCACCAACGAAGATCTGGCCAATTCCGCAAATATCACTCCCTATACCGCCAGCAGGCTGATGAGTGAGTGGCAGAAAAACCGTGCAATCGTGAAGCGGCGTGGTAAAGTCCTTCTCCGGTCCTCCGAACGTCTTCTTCCCGAAGACTGTCTGAGGCGTTGCCCACAATTGCCACGTTTTAGTTGCTCTGGAGCAACGACGAGTGCATATCCAATATGAAAGTCTGTTCATGATTCGCGCAGTAGGCAATATGCTGTCTCGCTCCAACAATTTTCTTATCCAGGTCTTTGAAGGTCGTGTGCATGAGTCTGTGTTTTTTTTCGGCGGGCCGTGACAATTCAGCGCAATTGACTGTAAGGGCGATCTCACGTTTCACCGCAGTGCATGTCCCCATGCACTAATCACTTGGAACCTTATTCCTTCCTTGGTGGTCTCTCATTTCGATTTTTAAGTCGTGCCGGAACATTAAGTCAGCAGTGTGCCGTATCAATCTTCAGGAGGATTTGCCCGTGTTCATCAGTCACCGCAGCATGCGCTTCACCAGTATCTGCTCCCTCTTTCTATTTATTTTGTTCGCAGCCGTCGTCCGGGCACAAACACCGGTTCCGGCCCGCATCGTTTCTTCGATCAAGAATGAAGAGCGCATTCTCGTAGCCGGATCCGTATCGCCCCTGGTTAAATCAAGCATCGACACTGGCCGCATGCCTGCAGGCCAGAATCTTGGCCGCATGGTGATCTTGTTGGCCCCGACGGCCGATCAGGAGCAAGCCGCGGCAAACTATGTCGCCGCTTTGCATGATTCCGCTTCGCCCACATTTCACAAATGGCTCACTCCCACTCAGTTTGGCCAACAGTTCGGTATTGCCCAGGACGACGCCGCCAAAGTGCAGCAATGGTTGCAGACGCAGGGCCTGACTGTTCACGCCATATCAAAGAGCAGCCGCTTCATCGTTTTTAGCGGAACGGTAGGGCAGGTAGAGCAGGCTTTCTCCACTGAAATGCACTCTTACACTTACAACAATAAGAAATTCGTGGCTAACGCGACTGCTATGCAAATTCCCACGGCACTCTCACCGGTTGTGAAGGGCGTCGTGCGATTGCACGGTGATCCACGCACGGAGCAAAGCTACATGGGGGGAAAGGTCCACTTTGACAAGTCCACTGGCCACTTCGAGGGCTCTGACGGCAATCACTACATGACTCCCGCGGACTTTGCAAAGATTTACAACGTTCAGGCGCTCTACGATGCCGGCATCGATGGCACCGGGCAGACTATAGCGATCGTGGGCCGCAGCAATATCAATGTTCAGGACGTGACGGATTTTCGCTCGCTCCTGGGTCTTCCCGCCAATGATCCGCAGATCATCATCAATGGCGACGATCCGGGGCAGACCGGAGATGTGACGGAAGCCACGCTTGACGTGACGTGGTCGGGCGCGGTTGCGAAGATGGCTCAAATAATCATGGTCGTTTCACAGAGCAACTTTGCCGACGGCGTTGACGTTTCCGCCGAGTACATCGTGGACAACAACCTCGCGCCCGTCGTCAGCATGAGCTACGGTTCTTGCGAAAGCGCTTTGGGTCCACTGCAGAACGCTTATTACAACGCACTGTGGCAGCAGGCTGCTGCGCAGGGCATAACCGTTTTTGTTTCGGCTGGAGATAATGGTGGCGCTGGTTGTGACGCTCCCGGCGGGGGCCTGTTTGCTACCGGCGGGTTGGCCGTCAATGGGCTTGCCTCCACTCCCTACAATGTTTCCGTTGGCGGCACGCAATTTGATGAAGGTGGCAACGACGCGACTTACTGGGCCGCAAACAGCGATCCCGTCACGGGCCTTTCCGCTTTAAGCTACATCCCTGAAAACGTTTGGAACGAAAGCAGGAACGACCCGAACTATGTACTGCTCTATTCGGGCAGTGGCGGCGTAAGTTCTGTTTATAAGAAACCAAACTGGCAAGCCGCTCCGGGCGTGCCAAACGATGGAATGCGCGATTTGCCGGATATCTCTCTGACGGCCGCGCTGCACGACGGATACCTGGTCTGTTTAAACGGCAATTGCGGTTACGGCCAATATTTCTATGTGTTCGGAGGAACGTCCGCTTCGGCTCCATCTGCCGCCGGAATCATGGCCTTGGTGAACCAGAAGTTGGCGGGTCAGCGCCAGGGCATGGCCAACTATGTTTTCTACAAGCTCGCATCCATCCCCGGCGTTTATCACGACACTGTCAATGGCAACAACAAAGTGCCGGACGCTCTTGGTCAATTTACCGTGGGCTACGACGCTGGTCCGGGCTACGACACCGCGAGTGGCCTCGGCTCTTTCGACGCCAACGCACTGGTCAGCAATTGGTCAAAGGCTGCGGCCGCTGCGGGTTCCACGATTACTCTCGCCTTGGCCGGTGGTCAGCCCTCGAGCGTTGTTCACGGAACGCCGATCGCTCTTCACGCAAAAGTCAGCTGTTCAGGAACTGGCTGCACTGCGCCAACCGGTGAAGTTTCTTTGCTGGCCAGTCCAGCCGCAGGCTCGCCAGTGGGTGTCGGCGGTGGCTCTCTTGTTCCAGCCTCACCAGTAAGCGCCGCCAACCTCTCCACCGCAAAAGTACCGGGAGGCGCTTATTCTCTTACGGCGACTTACTCAGGCGACGGCAAATATTATTCCAGTACCTCCGGTCCGGTCTCGGTAACTGTCTCTCCGGAGCCCAGTCAAACCTATCTGGGAATGGTCGGCGGAGGTTCGTGGACGACAGCGCCTCTGTCGATCAACTACGGAACTCACCAGCAGATTGGGATCATTGTCGCGGGCAATTCCGGAGCGGGCTATCCCTCGGGCAATCTCACCTTGACTGCTGACGGAACTCCCGTCACCACGTATGCGTTTGATGCGGGCACAGGCGCGCTCAATCCGAGTGCGCTCACTCTAAATTTTGGCGAGCACTCGACTTTAGTTGCGCCTGGCGTAAATGCCATCAGCCAATCCAGCACCATTTCTTACCTGGTTCCCACGACCAGTCTGGGGGTGGGCCCGCATCAGCTGCAGGCCACCTATCCGGGCGACGCCAGTTTCAGCAGCAGCCTCTCCAACGTCTACTCGTACTCGGTAATTAAATCGGACATGTTTATCGCTGATTTCTTTCCACTGGGCAGCACCATCGCCAATGTTCCGGTTCACCTGATGGGGCAGATTGCTTTCGTTGATCTCTATTCCTATGCTCCGTACACCGGAACGATCACGATTACCGACACCACCAATGGAGCACCGGTCGTGCTGGGCAGCGCTCCATTGAGCCAGCAGTACGGGGGCTCTTACGACGTCCCGGTCACTTTCAAGATTGCGGGGAACCACAACATTGCAGTCACTTTCAGTGGTGATGCCAATGTCAACGGGGCGACCGGTAAGTACACGGTGCCGATCGCGAACAATGCACCCGGTTCGATCAGCCTTTCCACGGATGTAACCAGCGCAGCGTTGGGCAGCCCGGTCACCATGACAGCGCTCGTTGTGTCCCCCGTGCAGACGCATTCACTCGCAGGCCAGCTTGTCACTTTCTACGACGGAACAGTTTCGTTGGGCACCGCCGCACTCGGCGGTACTCCGGTAGACGAGGGAGGCGGCGCGGTCGGGCTGTCGGCAAGTCTCGCGGTCAGCACGCTAAGCGGCGGCACCCACAGCCTCGTTGCCAAATGGCCTGGCGATAGCGTTGTGACCGGTGCCGACACAACAGGCAGTCCCGCGATCGTGAACATCATGGACTACACCTTACAGGCCGCTCCTCCCAACTTGATCATTCAAGCCGGACAATCCGGAACCACTTCTCTTAGCGCGATTCCACTCGGCGGGTCCACACAGACCTTATCGTTCACCTGCGGCGCCTACTCGGCCGACATCAACTGCACCTTCAGTCCGGCCACTCTTACGCTCGATGGGGTGCACACCGGCAGCGTGAAGGTTACGGTCAACACCAAGGTGGTGAGCGGGAATGCTTTGCTGAAGACTCGCTTCGTTGGATTTGCTTCGACGATGGCCTTCGCAAACCTCCTGTTGCCATTCGGACGCCGCAAACACTTCAAGAGCCTGCTGGGCCTGGTTCTGCTCCTCGCGATCGGATTCTATGCGGCTGGCTGTGGTGGTGGTTCAAGCAACTCCGGAACTGCCCCCAATGGCACATACGTCCTGAACGTGACCACTTCAACAGGAGCCGGCGCTCCTACTAAGGTCTTCCCGTTAGTCGTGACCGTCACGCACTAATGGGAAAGCGCGAGCGACTGTATCCGCCCGACTCGCGCGAGAGCAAAGCCCCGACCCAGTCCCGGGGCTTTGCTTTTTCAGTGCCTTTTTCGTCCTCGATTTATTTCTGAGTTCTTTAATTTGCTTCCGGGCCTTCTGGCGAAGGGCCCGTTTATCAATTCCGGTGGCACAGTCACTCTTGACTGTGCTCGCTCATCTTTTGAGATTGGAGGCTTTTCAGTGATTTCGCTTGTGCTCCGGTGTCTCTGCGTTATCCTCTTCTTTTCCTTTTTGCTGGCTTCTTCTTGCCCGCTGTTTTCTTCTTTCTTCTCACCGGTTTCGGACGAATCTTATTGGTCGCCGCATATCCGGCGCGTTCGAATGCTCTCCACATATACCAGCTCGCAACCGTGCGATAGGGCCTCCAACGCTCCCCGAATTTCAGCAATTCTCCAGGCTTCGGCATGTGTTTCTTGCCGTACGCGACCGACCAGCCTTTCTTCACGCCCAGATCGTGAATCGGCAGCACGTCTGGCCGTCCCAGCCTGAAAATCAAGAACATCTCCACGGTCCACGCGCCAATTCCGCGCACGGAAATCAGCCGCTCCACCAATTCTTCGTCGCTCAAAGACTGCGCTTGCTCAAACGTCGGCACAATCCCCTCGAGTGCTTTCTTGGCCAGGTCCTTCATCGCCGCGGCCTTGGCTCCAGACAGTCCGGCCTTGCGCAGTTTTGGCGTGGGGATTTTCACCATTTTCTCGGGCGATGGCGGACGTCCATTTTCACCCAGCGCTTTGATCCGCCCAAAAATCGTCGCCGCCGCTTTTCCCGAAATCGATTGGTACGCAATCGATTCCAGCAGCACTTCATAAGGAGACTGCGCGTCTTCCACATCAATTTGAAAGGGAACCAACTCGGCAATCAACTGCTTCAGGCACTCGTCGCGCTCGGACAGGTGGCGCACAGCCTCAGCCAAATCAAACGCCAGATTGCCCGGCGCTATGTTTACAGTCACGGTTTCTCCAATCCGGAAACGGGAGAACAGCTTATCAGCTGTCTCGAAGAATCAGCCAATGTTTGGATGCCTCGTCCAACATTAATCAACGGAGTATTCATAGTTTTCTTCCGTTTGCTCAGAACGGGCATATAATCCCCAGTCATATGACCCGCCCAAAAATTCTTGTTCTACTTTGTGCATTTGCAACATTCGCGAGGATTGGCACAGGTGCGGAGAAAGAACCCGGCCAGAAACCTCAAGAACTAATTTCCCAAGTGCTTCTGAAACAAGAACTGCGGTCCGAGGGTACTCCGCCTTTTATAATGCGTGCTGAACTTGAAGTTCTAGGTGCAAACGGTGGACTGATCCACGGCGAGTACCGATTAGACTGGATTTCCCCGTTACGGTGGAAAGAGGTCGTTAGTATTGGTGACTATGAGCGAGTCCGTGTGCGTGATGGAAAGGGTTATTGGCAGAAATGCTCGCTGGACTACCAGCCGGAAGCCATTTTTCAATTGGATAAACTGCTCCACTTCAGGGAAACGATCAAGGTTCGGGCAAACCAAAGCCTATCAAGCATAAAGAAACGCGAAAAGGACGGCATCCGGCAAAAGTGCACTGAAGTAAGGTGGCAGATGGGATCCGACAAAATATTATGCTTCGATGATGCGAATGGCACGCTTCTAAACGTTGAATATCTTTGGCACGAAAACCAGAATCATCCTGAGCTCTCCCAAATTGAATATCACAGCTTTCAAACGGTCGCCGGAAAGCTCATTCCGCGTGAAATTCTCGCCTACCAGAATCGCAGAATTGTTGCCGCGGTTAAAATCTTGGATATTTCCACTGGCGTCGAAAGCGGTTCGGCGAATTTCAACATTCCTCCAGATTCTGAATTTTGGGCTTATTGCGATGATATGAGCGCGCCGGAATTGAAAGTACATGTGCAGCCCCAGTATCCGTCTATTTCTCGATTGGGCCACGAGGAAGGGCGCGTGATTCTTTACGCGATCGTCGAAACCGATGGATCGCCATCTCATTTGGCGGTCATACAAAAGGGAGGGCCGAATCTGGATTTGGCGTCGACCGAGGCTGTTAGCAAGTGGCGATACAAACCGGCCACCTGTGAGCAATCTCCTGTCCGCGCAGAGACTTCGATCGCTATCGATTACTGGCTTCCAAACTAGAGTTACAATGCTTGATTCTGCAGAAGCCTGGCAACAAAGCCCTAGTGGGGATTTATGACAATCAGTCGCTCTCGCGTCCCACGAATTCCACATTGCAAGCGAGAGCACCCAACCGTCTGTGCTAAACTTACGTGTTTATGCAAACAGGAATTATTGGACTACCACAAGTAGGAAAGACCACTCTGTTCCGAATCCTGACGAAAGCCAACGTCGAGGGCAAAGGCGGCCAAACCACGCACGTCGGCGTGGCCAAAGTGCCGGAGCCGCGCCTTCTGGAGCTGGCCAAGCTCTATAACCCGAAGAAAATCACCTACGCCACGGTGCAATACGTTGATCTGGGCGGCATGCAGAAAGAGCGCATGCGCGAAAGCCTCGCTTCGCTTCGCGACGTGGACGCCATCGCCCATGTGATCCGCGTCTTTGACGATCCCAGCGTGCCGCACTCCGAGGGCACCATCGATCCGTTGCGCGATGCCACCAATCTCGATCTCGAGTTGATCCTTTCCGATCACGAACAAATTACCAAGCGCCTCGAACGCATCGATAAGGACCTCAAGAAGAAGTCCGACAAGCTGCTCGAACAGGAAAAAAACGTTCTGGAAAAGTGCAAAGCGCATCTGGAAGCCGAAAAGCCGTTGCGCGAATTGCCGCTCACACCCGAAGAACGCAAGCCCATCGGCGGATTTCTGTTTATGTCGATGCGACCGATGCTGTACGTGCTGAATCTGGGCGACGATGAAGCTGCCGAAATGGACAAGGCCATCGAAAAGCACAAGCTCTCCGCGCTGCAGGGCCGTCCCAACACCGCGGTCGTCGCCGTCTGCGGCCGCCTGGAAGCCGAGCTTGCCGAAATGAAAGAAGAGGAAGCCGCCGAACTGCTTTCTTCCTACGGATTGAAAGAGCCGGGGCTGAACCGCCTGATCCGCGCCACCTACGATTTGATGGGCCTGATGCAATTTTTCACCGCAGGCGAACCCGAAGTCCGCGCGTGGACCATCCGCAAGGGTTCCACTGCCGTGAAAGCCGCGGGCGAAATTCACAGCGACATCGAAAAGGGTTTCATTCGCGCTGAAGTCGTCAAGTGGAGCGACCTGCTTGCCGCAGGCAGCATCGCCGCCGCAAAAGAAAAGGCCCAGGTTCGCCTCGAAGGAAAAGAGTACATCGTGCAGGAAGGCGATGTTATCCTCTTCCGCCACAGCGGCTAAAGCAGGGAAGCCGGAGCACGCCGTTGGAACTCGGCTCAAAGCACACCTAAAACGAAACGGAGCGAATCACGATGATTTCCAAGGGGACAGGCGCTGTCCTACTTGTTGCCCTCACAATTATCATCGCCATCGCGGCTGCCTTTGCGCCGCGCTTTCCCCAGCCGCTTTCCTACCATCAGTTTGCAGACGCCCGCACAATGCTCGGTATAGCCGATTTTGAAAATGTCATCTCAAATTTGCCCTTCGCTATTTTCGGTGCTTGGGGATTGTGGTTTCTCAGCACTAATTCGAGCTCCAAATCTTTTATCGATCCTCGCGAGCGTATCCCCTACTTCATTTTCTTTGTCGGAGTTTTGCTCACTGCGTTCGGCTCCGGCTACTATCACCTCATGCCAGACAACAACCGCCTGGTCTGGGACCGTCTCCCGATGACCATCGCCTTCATGTCCCTGGTTTCCGCATTAATCGCAGAACGCATCAATGTCGCGGTAGGTCTGCGTCTTCTCATCCCTCTAATCACCATCGGGATCGCAAGCGTGGTCTATTGGCACTTCACCGAGCAGCGAGGTGTCGGCGATCTACGCTTTTACGCGGCCCTGCAGTTGTACGCAGTTCTCGTGCTGCTCTTGATGCTTTTGCTACCACCTAGGTATACCCGAACAAGCGATCTGGTTTGGGTGGGCGTATTTTATCTGCTGGCCAAAGCGCTCGAAGCTGCCGACCGCAACATTTACGCGTTGCAACATGCTGCGAGTGGTCACGCGCTGAAACATCTCGCCGCAGGCATGTCTGGTTATTTTGTTCTACGCATGTTGCAAAAGCGAACCCCAATTACCGCGCAGGCACAGGAGCCTCATGCAGTTTGAGCTCACAACCCGCATCATCCTCGCCGCCGTTCTCGGCGTTGTCGCCGCGGGAGGCAATCTCCTCGGCGGCTACTTCGTCGTTTATCGCGAGTGGCCGCGCAAATATCTGCAATATTTCCTCGCCCTCGGCGCAGGATACATGCTTGCTGTCGCGCTCATCGAAGTCATCCCCGAATCCGTGAAGCTGGCAGGAGAGCACGCCTTCCTCTACGTGCTCGGCGGTTTTTTCCTGGTGCATCTCTTCGAGCACATCCTCGCCCAGCATTTTCATTTTGGTGAAGAGACTCACACCGAGGAAGTCCGCCACCACCACGTCCGCTCCACGGTGCTGCTTGGCCTGGCGATCCATACATTTTTTGACGGCGTCGCGATCGGCGCGGGATTCCTGGTCTCCACCTGGCTGGGGGTTCTGCTCTTTTTCGCGGTTTTTCTCCACAAGCTGCCCGAAGGCTTTACCGTGGCCTCCATGGTCCTGGCCAGCGGCCAAAGCAAGAAAAATGCCGTCCGAGCTGCCGGGCTACTCGGCGCCGCCACACTTCTGGGCGTCATCCTGACGATCCAACTGCAAGGCCAGCTCCGGTATGCCCTCCCCATCTCTGGCGGAGTGACGCTTTATGTGGCTGCCACGGACCTGCTTCCCGAAGTAAATCGCGAACCTGGCTGGCGCATGGCCTTCCTTGTTTCTATTGGAGTCGCTAGTATGTTGATATTAAAAGCTTTATTTAATCTATAAGCTTGCGCAACTTAGCGCCAAACCGTGGGTTTGTTATTCCCGCACCCCTCCCACTTGTCTTCTCCGTCGCACATGTACAATCTGCAACTTTCTGACAACAAAAGTGTTTGATAGAGTGTGGCGGCAATGGCCAGAACCGACGTCCAACTTATGCTGGACGTGAAATCCGGTGACGAGGCTTCCTTTGAGCTTCTGTTGCACCGGTATCGCACGCCACTCGTCAACTTCCTGTACCGCATGGTGCGGAACAGGGAGCAGGCGGAAGACCTCGCGCAGGAGGTTTTTCTGCGGGTGTACCGTGCGCGCGGCGAGTACGTGCCCAGCGCAAAATTCACCACCTGGCTCTTCCGCATCGCCACCAACTTGGCGCTCAACTCGGTGCGGGATACCCGCTACCAGAAGTTGGAGGATTCCATCGATGCTCCCGCAAGAATGGATTCCGAAGATGGCGACGACAGGCCGCTGGATGTTGCGGAGCCGCATCCCAACATCGAGCAGCATCTCGTCGAAGATGCGCGGGTGAAAATGATTCGCCATGCCATCGACAAGCTCCCCGAAAAGCAGCGCGCTGCCGTGCTGCTGCATAAATACGAGGAGCTGGATTACGCGGAGATTGCAAAAATTCTCAGTTGTTCGGAAAGCGCGTTAAAATCGCTGCTGTTCCGCGCATATGAGGCGCTAAGAGTGGAACTAGCCCCGCTCGTCGCGCACCAGGTGAAACAGTAGGGTAGGGAAAGAAGGCTGTGATGAGTTGTGAAAAAATGGAAAGCCGCATCCTCGGATACGTCGACGGACGGCTGAAAGAAAGTGAACGGCTCGATGCCGAAAAGCATCTGGCGACTTGCAGCGCTTGCCGGCTGCGCGTGAACGAATTCCGCGCGGTCAACGATCTGCTCGGCGAACTGCCCGCCATTGAACCTTCCGGCGCCTTCGATGCGCGTGTGCGCGCGCTGGTGGCCGCGGAACCCGTGAAGCAGCACAGTTGGTGGGCCTGGCTGCACTTTTCTCCGCGCATCGCGCTGGTCGCTTCCATGCTCCTGATTGCCGCACTGTGGATGGGCTATACGCGACCGATTGGGCCTCCTCCCATCAATATGCAGGAAGCCGATGCTCAGATGATGCAGGATTTGCCGGTGCTTGAAGATCATGATGTGCTCACGAACTTCGAGCCGCTGAAGGAATTGCCCCCGCCCGTTCAGGCGGAGGACGAGGACAATTCGCCCGCACCGCAGCAGATGTAAGAGTGCACGCGGGAAATTGTTGTCAGAGAGTTTGCTGGATGATTTGGCTTGATGAACAGGAACGATGCTGAAAAACAGGCTCCAACTCGGCGCAATGCTGCTGGCGATGCTCGGCTTCGCCTTCCTGCCTGGGAGTTTGTTCGCGCAGAAGCAAAATCCGAATCGGCCGCCAAGCTCCTGCGCCTCGCGTTTCCGCGCCGCATCAAACGCAGCCGCATGCCGCGCCGCGAACAATCCAAACGCTAATCATCCCCAGGCAAACGTCAGCCATCCGAATCAGGGCAGGCCAGCGAATCCGCAGACGAATTTCAACAGCACCAATCATCCCGGCAATAACGCCGGCGCTGCCAAGCTGAACCAACGCCAGCAACTCGGTGTCGGTTCTCCACGGCCGTGGGTGGATACCATGCGCTCGTTGTCGCCTTCGGATCGCGAACGCGTTTTGCAGAGCAGCAAAGCGTTCCAGAATCTTTCGCCCGACAAGCAAACCAAAATTCGCCAGCAATTCAATCAGTGGGACCGCATGTCTCCCACGCAGCAGAACGAACTCCGTCAGCGCGAAGATACCTGGCGCCAACTGACTCCTGCGCAGCGCGACCACATCAAGAACGATGTATTGCCCAAGATGCGCCAGATGCCCTGGGACCGCCAGCAGATGATCAAACAAAAGCTCGGCGTCCTGCAGAACATGCCGGAATCTGCGCGCAATCAGCGTCTCGCCGATCCTAATTTCACGCGCGGCATGTCCGACGACGAAAAGTCCACTCTCCAGGACCTCAGCCACATGCACGTAGGCTCTGCCCCCGATCCGCCGTCGGAATAGCCTCTGATAACGCGCGCCCCTTACCTCTCGTAGGGGCGGCTTTACGCCGCCCTCTGGCCCTCATCCTGCTAGCTTTTCATTAACTAACTAAGCCATAATCCGCTGAAGAGACACGACCCATTGCCCAAGCGCCTCTTAAGTTTCTTCGTTCTGTCATCCCGGCCGATCCTTGGCAATTGGTTTTTCTGATCGGATCCATATTAATTATTTATTTCACCGCAACTCTCCTGGTTGCCCAGTCATCTTCCGCGGTATGCGGAGTATTCGCGCTCCGAGCGGACGGAGTTCTTCATATTCCTTGTACCGTGGTTTTTCGCACTTAACTTCGCCGGCCTGGTTGCCTATTTCGTTTGGTTTTGGCCTGGTAATAAACCTGTTCACCGGATCATATTAGCCGTAATTCTTCCGAGTAGTGTCACTTTGGGAGTAATCATCTCCAGAACGCTCCCTTTGATCGCTCCCTATTCTTCCGTCCTCCAATCAGCCTACCCAAGTCAGCAGAATTGGTTCGGGCGCGCATTTTCGCTTTTTAAGTAACCTCCCGCCCGGATTCCATATTTGCCTCACAGGAATCCTCCTTATCAGCTTCTTCACAATCCTTTTGGCGCTTGGTCGGTCGTCTCTTCCGCTCTCGGTTGGTGCCGGCGATTGTCTTGAGAATGGCGACGAAGACTGGCAAAGCATGCAAAAACTGATTTGGGTTTTGCTGGGCCCTCTATTTCTCTTGATTGGATTTCTTGGGGTTGGGTCCGACCTCCTATTAGGCCTTACCATAAGTCAGCGCTTCCGCTTTCTCCCACTCAATTGACCGCTATGGGCTCCGTCTGCAGCGCCTTGGTTTTTTTGGCCTTGGTTTGGGCAATATTCAGGCAAAAGGGTTTGCAGCGTGTCTGGCAATCTCTGCGGCTACCAGAACCCGGCTTTGCACTGATTGCCGTATTCTTTTCTATCGGAATCTTTCTAATTGTTCCCATTTCTCATTTTTTGGTCGACCGCATCCACTGGGCTGCGCATGATTTTGGAAAATTCGCGCCTCCCGTACTGTTTTTCTATTTTTCAGGCCTTCCGGAAGTTTCCTCTCTCATGTTGTTTTTAGCTGCTTTGGGCGAAGAAATTGTCTTCCGCGGTTTGGTCCAATCAATCATTCGTTCGCCGATATGGGCTCTACGCCGGTATTTTTCTTACAAATCTAATCTGGGCTGCAACTTCACTTTCGGTCGGACTCTTACTCACACCTCTCCTTCGGACCTGCCTTGTTAGCGGTACTGTTTAGGGTGGCTGTTTGTCTTTCGCTCGGTTACGTACTTTCCTGGCAAACTCTGCGATCCGGTTCTGTTCTTCCTGCTGCTGTTACTCACACCGTCTCAACATGTTTGCGTACTCCGGTTTCGCGTCACAATTCCCATGGAGCAATGAACTGCGCATCTTACTTTGGGCTGTTCTAGCTTGCGTTCTCTTTTACTTCTGGCCCGTTACTTCTGAGGCAAATCCTATCCCCGACACTGCGGCAATCTCTACCGAACCTGCCACCTAAATTTCTGCGTATCGCGTTATAATTGTTACGGCGGGTGGGCTGGACAATCGCTGGCTTTTTCGCGCAAGCGAACGAGCGGGAGGAAAGTCCGGACACCTCATCTGCGCAAGCAGAGAAGGGCAATGCGCCTGGTAACGCCAGGGGAGCGGTAGCACAGATTTTTGTGCTACTCGTTCACGGACAGTGCCACAGAGACTATACCGCCTGCGTTTCGAGCCCGGTGATAGCTCGAAGGAAAACCTTCGAGACATCTTCTTTGGTTCGCCGCTCAGGTAAGGGTGAAAAGGTGGGGTAAGAGCCCACCGCTCCGTCAGTAATGACGGAGGCATGGCAAACCCCGCGTGGTGCAAGACCAAATAGGAGGGGAGAGCTGGCCCGGCTCTTTGCCCGAAGCGCGCAAGCGTTCGGGACTCGCCTGGTGAACTTCGGTTCACCCGGCGATGATGACCCTCGGGTAGGTCGCTCGATCCCGGTCGCGAGGCCGGGGCTAGAGGAATGATTGTCACGGAGCAAAGCCGCAAGGCCGCGCCCCGCACAGAATCCGGCTTACAGGCTCATCCGCCACTTATCGATACGAAGCACGCAAAACAAGTTTCTGCCAGGCTGTTCCTTCATCTTGCGAGCACCGGCTCTTCCTCAATTGCATGGTCTGTGCGCTCATAGGAAGTTGAGCGCGATGCTTTTCCATTTGCTCCTGTAGATTCCAGACGGAATTTGCGGATCACTTCCGTCAATTCGCTCGCCAGGCGGGCCAGGTCGGTTGCCGCACTCTGACTGTCGGCAACACCCTGCGCTGTGCTTTTGGCTGCGTTTGCGACGTCGAGAATATCTTTGGCAATCTGCCGGCCGCCCTGCGCCGCTTCCGTAACATTCCGGCTGATTTCGCTTGTCGTGGCACTCTGTTCCTGCACAGCCGCTGCAATCGTAGTGGCAATCTCGGTGACCTGGCTGATCGTTGAGGCGATCTTGGCAATCGCCGTGATGGCGTTCCTGGTGTCATCCTGAATGGCTTCTATTTTTTGACTGATCGTTTCTGTCGCACCGGCGGTTTCCCGGGCCAGTTCCTTTACTTCGTTGGCCACGACCGCAAAACCATTTCCGGCGTCCCCTGCTCTTGCCGCCTCAATGGTGGCATTCAGGGCGAGCAGATTCGTCTGTTGCGCAATTGCCGTGATCACCTTAATGACCTGGCCTATTTCCTGGCTGGATTGCCCGAGCTTGCCTACCGTCTGATTGGTCGTGTTGGCTTCGTCCGCTGCGCTCTTCGCGACGGCCGCCGCTTCGCTCGCGTTCTTCGCAATTTCAGAAATGCTGGCATTCATTTCTTCAGTAGCAGTTGCAACCGACTGCAGACTGGAAGTGATCTCCTCCGCAGCGGTGGAGACCGTGTTGGATTGTCGGGCAGTCTGCTCGGCGTGTCCGGCCATTTGCTGGCCGTTGGCAGTCAACTCTTCCGATGCCGAGGCTATCGAAGTTGCCGTCTGCAAGAAGCTGCCCATACTGCCGCTCAGATCCCGCACCATCTTGTTGATGTCTTCCTTCAGCCGTGCGTATTCCCCTTTGTAATTGCCCTGTACCCTGACGGATAGATCATTCGAAGCGATGCGTGAAAGTGCTTCCGATGCTTCCTTCATCGGCACGGCTATCCGCTCCAGAAGCAGATTGATTCCCTCGACGATCTTTCTATACCCGCCATAATGTTTGGTGGCATCAGCTCTGCTGGAGAGGTGGCCATCCGCGGCAGCCTGGGCGAGCGTGTTGACATCCGCGGCCATTCCCCCGACGGCCTCACGAATTCTCGCCATCGTTTTGGCCAGTATTCCACCACATGGTATTTCACGCGAGAAGCTCGGATGATCGAATTCTCCCTCCGCAAGAGCAACGGCTTGATTGTTCAGAACCTCCAGGGTCTCTTTGATCTGCGGCACCGATTCCGTGCGGTCGCCGCCGTCGGTTACTTCAAGACGCGGAATGTCGATTCCCAGCGTAGCCAAGGTATTCATGAGGAAGGAATCGCACACACCTTGGAGGTCGTAATTGAAAGTGCGGGCCAGGGCATCTTCCGCCTTGGATACAAAAGCTGAGTCCTTGAAACTCTTTCTAAGGTGGATTCGTGCAAGCCTTTGCAGTTCTGCGTAAGATCCGACATACCACTTGAGCGGAAGATCGATCTTGTCGTGGACCGCGCCAATCTTCAGAAGTCTTTCAAAATACTCGGTACCCCAATTCTGTTCGGCGCCGTGGAAAAGCCGGCAAAAGTATCCGCTCTGTGCCTGTTCCAGGTGCACGCGAAGCTTGTCCAGTGGCATGTTGTGCTGCTGTGCGAACTTCTCGAAAAAGCGCCGGGTTTGCGCGAAGGAAAATTGCCAATCGTAGAACTCCTTGGCAAGCTGAGGAGCGACTTTCTCCGCCCAGGGCGTAAGCTTCTTCATGATCTTCTGTTCGTCCTCGCCGAGGCGTACGAATTGGCGCCTGGCCGAAAGATTCTGGTCATTAATCCCAAATTCCGAGCACCAATTCTTTTCTGTTGCCATGTTCTTCTTCTCCTCTTTCAACTTTCTTGATTGCCCCGTGTAAGCCTTTCAGCGAGCTTCCGTATGATTCTTGCTTTCCGAAAACTGAGTCACTTTTTCCGTGTCCAGCACCAGAAGCAGCCGGTCCTCCAGCTTGCAAACTCTTGTTGTTACGTGACGGATCGTTTCGCCAAACGTTGCGGGAGGATCCTCGTAGGAATCGGAGCTGAAGTTCTTGACGTCTCCGATCTCGTCCACCAACAAACTTACGGATCCCTTGTTCGTCCGCAGCACCACATTCATCAACTCTTTCTTGTCCTTGTTTCCCGCCAGACCCAGGCGCCGGCGCAGGTCCATGGCCGGAATAATCTGCCCACGCAGATTGATCACTCCTGGAACGGCTGTCGACGACAGCGGCACGTCGGTAATTTCCTGGCTGCGAAGAACTTCCTGCACCTTAGTTACGGACACCCCAAACAGGATGTCGTTCACCAGGAAGGTCACATACTTTTCGAAGGTGGCCATTTTGCTATGTTCTCGCTCCTGCCAATTCTTCCGATTCGCCGCTGCGAATCAATTCTTCCAGGTGTAGATCGGCGATGACTTTTTCCAGGTCCAGAATTTCCGTTACCTTGTTTTGAACGACGACGGATCCCATGAACCCTTTCCGCTTCAACGGGCGCACCGCTTCCTTCTCGATGTTCACAATGTCCTTGATCCGATCGGCCCGCAATCCCATGGTCATCACGCTGTTTGCGTAGACAACGCAAGGGATGCGCTCTTCAGGGTCCTCGTCAGCACTGTTGGTTATTCGTTCTCGTCCGACGAAATGCGCAATGTCGACCAGGGGAAGGATATCTTCGCGGTATTGCACCACCTGAATCTCTCCCAATCGTTCAAAGGCTTTTCGCGGAAACTCCTCCAGCCGTTTGACGAGCGAGAGCGGCAGCGCCACCTGTATATTTTCGGGGCCCTCGAGCAGCAGCAAAGAAAGACGGCTATTTCCTTCGCGGCTTGCTGTTGTTCCGCGATCTGCCAGGGCATCCGCGGTTTCGGAGATGGCGTTGGCACGACGTGCTAGACCGGGCACGTCCAGTATGAGCGCAACTTTCCCGTCGCCCAGAACAGTCGCGCCGGAAAAGATGCAAATGTCTTTCAGTTGTTCGCCGAGAGGCTTCACCACGATTTCTTCTGAATCGTGTAGATGATCGACCACCAGTCCGAAAACGCTGCCTCCCGCGCGCAACACCAGCATGTTGGCATCGGATTCTTTGTTTTGCTGTTCCAGACGTAATTCGAGATTTAGGCGAAGCAAGGGAATCACGCGGTCGCGCAGACGATAGAAGAGCGAGTCATCCACGCGATTGATGGATTTCCTGGAGCGCTCCGCGTCCAGCCTTACCAGCTCCACCAGTGCGGCCTGGGGGATGGCAAAGCGGTGGCCCCCGCTGGATATGATCAGCGCGGGAATCGTTGCCAGAGTCAGCGGGATTTTGGCAAGCAGCGTGGTTCCTATTCCAACCTTGGATACCAGCGAAACCGTGCCCCCAATGCGCCCGATGTTGGTGCTTACCACGTCCATCCCGACGCCGCGGCCGGAAATATTTGAAACGGTCTTGGCGGTCGAGAGGCCTGGAAGAAATACAAGCTGCAAAGCTTCTTCTTCACTTAGGTTGGCGGCCTGACCACTGCTGATGAGTTGACGTTCAACCGCCTTTTTCTTCAGCCGTTCGAGGTCGATTCCTGCGCCGTCATCCTTGAGCTCCAAGTAGAAATGTCCGCCCTCATGATAGGCGCGCAGAGAAATTGTGCCCTCTTCCGGTTTGCCCGCTGCTCGGCGGATTTCCGGCGTTTCAATCCCGTGATCGACGGAATTCCGTATGATGTGTGTGACAGGATCCTTAATCGCCTCCAGGAGCGTTTTGTCCAGCTCCGTATCGCCCCCCACTGTCTCCAAACGGATTTTCTTGCCACATTGTTGAGCGGTATCCCTGACGATCCGGGGAAATCTGTCGAAGAGGTTACTCACCGGTTGCAGGCGAGCTTTCATGGCATACTTTCGCAACTCCGTGGTGAGCAGATTCAAGCCCTGCACGGTCTTCTTCAGATCGTTGTCCTTTTGCTTTGCAGCGAGTTGCAGCAGGCGGTTGCGCACCAGCACGAGCTCACTCACCTGATTGATGATCCTATCCAACAAGTCCACGTCCACACGGATGGTGGCCTCTTTTTGCTCGTCAATTTGTTTCGAAGCTGCTTTCTGATCGGAGATTATTGCGAGAGGAACACTCGGCTGAACCGTTTCGGTCGCTGACTCTTTTTTTTGGACCTCCATAGGGTGTTCAACTGGGACGGTGTCTTGCGCTCCTGGTTCCGGTTCGGTGCATGTAGTCCCAAGAGCATGCGACGGCTCGGCGGACAGTGAAGCATTTTGGTTTTCCGTCCCCCCTCTTTGTTGCAGATCCTTTAGTTTGTCGATTAATTCGCCAGAATCGAACTCTCCTTCAGTTCCCGTTGCCTCAATTGTGCGCAGGCACTTTCGGACCGCGTCGACCATTTCGAGCAAAGCATTGGCGATACTCTCACTCAGCGTTAATTCTCCCTCGCGCAACAGCGAGAGCAGGCTTTCGCCGGCGTGCGTTAAGGCCTCCAGCCTGGTGAACCCAAGAAAACCGCATGTGCCTTTCACCGTATGAATCGCGCGGAAAATGCTCTTCAGAAGTTCGAGATTGTTGGGATCGCTCTCCAACTTCACGAAGTCCTGATCTAAACGGTCCAGGTTCTCCGTACTCTCTTGCACGAATTCCTTGATGAGTTCATCCATAGCTGTAACCTAAGCCAGACGCGCAGCTATAGAGACTTGCAATTCCCGGGCCAGCAGTTCTCGTCCAGAATTAGAAGCTTCTTGGAACTTAACGACTACGAGATTTCTGAAAGTGCCCTGACGGATATGACTAGCTTCGATGTTCCTTTGCGCCCAAACTATTAGTCGCTTAAAGTTCCTTGAAGCATTCCAGCGCAAAACCACTCAAAAAGGAGGTAGCCATTCCAAATGCTGACGAGCGGATGCAAGTCGAGTTTCCGCGGTCTATTTAGAGCCAGTCTGAAACTGGGTTTCAGACCCGGACAATATTCCCATTCCGGTGACCGATCCTGGAATCAACCGCTTGTCGGCCCTCTGCAATCGCCCGTAAGAATGTTCCTTTCTGATGCAGCACTTGGTGGCAGTTTTCGCAGGACTGAATCGCAAGTCTCATTCCTGCAATAAGATCCATTCGGGTCTTTGGCTCATTCGAGGTCCCCAGAAACTGATTGTTTCGCTGCCAGAAGCGGCGTTAAACTCTCAGCATAAAACTTGAAAGTAGATTGTGTTCGCGACAGTTGCTTCTTAGGCGACCTTTTAATTATGACGACCGTTTCGCTCCGACGCGCGTTGCTCCTGATCCTGCTAACCTCGACTGTGGGCGCTCCCTGGGTCACTGCTCAGATATTCTCTGCACCATCGGCTGGCGGAAAATTTGCCGGATCTATGGTGACGGTGGATTCACTCGGCGCGGGCCAGATGGATTCCAACCTCTTTCTGATCAATAGCCGCAATGGAAACGGCAGCCCTCTCGAGACAGCCAGCGGCTCAGTCTCTAAACTCGACCTCAAGGCTCCCGGCAAAGCTCGTAGCGAATACGAAAAAGGCTATCAGCTTCTGATGGCCAAGAATTTGGATGTGGCCATCACGCACCTGGTCAATTCCATTTCCATCTATCCCAACTTTGTCGCTGCGCATAATGCGCTGGGCACGGCTTATCTGGAGCAAGGACACAAAGAACAGGCGCTGGAAGAATTCAACAAGGCCGTTACTCTCGACGATCACCTGCCCAACTCTTATTTGAATCTCGGTTGCGCGCAATTGGCCCTCGGACAATTTCCGGAAGCCGAAGACACTCTCAAGAAGGCTTCTTCCATCGCTCCATTGGATCTTCAGTTGCTTACGGCTTTGGCCTACGGCGAGTATGCCAACAAAGATTACTCCGCCGTGATCGCCACCACCGCGCAAGTACATGACACCAAGCATCCCGGCGCGGCCATGGTGCACTACTATGCCGCTGCCTCGTATGAAGCGCAGGACAAACTGCCTCAGGCCCAGCACGAAATGGAAACGCTGTTGCGCGAAGATCCTAAATCGCCTGACGCCGAGCAGTTTCGCAAAATTCTGGATGAGATTAAGGCCGAGCGGATTCGTCCCGTGGTAGTCAGGCACCAGACCACCCAGGTGGTCAACGCTTCCATCACTGCCATGGCGGGCCCGACTCCGGAAGAAGCTGCAGAGTTGGCTCGCATCGCTGTGCAGGATATGAAGGAAAGAAGTCAGATTGCCGAAGCAGAGGCCGAGCCGGAAGCGACTTGTTCAGACTGCGCCGGTTCGCCTACCGTCGAATCTTCACTAAATGCGGATGCCAAAACTAACGCTGAAACCAATCAGCCCCGACTCGTCTGGTTCCGTTATCCGGGTTAACGTGGAAGAAGTCGCCGTCTTTTTCGCGGCCACCGATCACGGCAAATCGGTCACCAACCTTACTGTTTCTGACATTCAGATTCACGATGACAATCAGCCTCCCCAAACTATTCTTGGCTTTCGCAATGAATCTCAACTGCCCCTACGCCTTGGGCTGATTATCGATACAAGTAATTCGGTCCACGACCGCTTTGCCTTTGAGCAGGCTGCTGCCGGCAAGTTTTTGCAAACCGTGCTTACCGACAAGAACGATCTTGCTTTCGTTGTTGGTGTAAACAACTCCGTACTTTACGTTCAGGATTTCACAGCGGACCAGGCGCTTACGACTCGGGCGATCAACCAACTTGCGCCCGGCGGTGGCACCGCTCTGTGGAACGCGGTTGCGTTCGCCTCCGATAAATTACTGGACCGGCCGGAGGTTCAACCGGTTGCGCGCATTCTGGTGGTAATAAGCGACGGCGAAGACAATTCCAGCTCCGTCACCCTGAAAGAAGCCATCGCTAAGGCCCAGCGCGGTGAAGTGGCCGTTTATACCGTCAGTACCAGTGATGGCTCTCATGAAGGCTCCAGCGCGACTGGTCGGAGATCATGCCTTGAAAACGCTTTCCGAGCTGACTGGCGGCGCGAACTTTGTCCCTGGCTCACTTCGGAACCTAAACTCCAGCCTGGCCGATCTTCAACAAGTGATTCGTGGCAGATATCTGGTCTCCTACAAACCGGCGGCTATTCAGCACGACGGAAAATATCACGCCATCGACATCAAAGCCGCGAAAGACGGGCAAAAAGTGAAGGTCTACGCCCGCAAAGGCTATTACTCGGCTGCTCCGCCATCTGACTCACCCAATCACTGAGGGCCGTGTACAAAGACCACGTTCGCAATTTGTTTTCGCAACAATCCCCGGCAACGTGCCGTACGGTTGAGGTTTTGTATGATTGCCTTCGCACAAATCCGTTGTTTGCGTATTCTGATCGGCGGATTTCTCGCGGAACTCGCCGTATTTGCCTTCGTCATTCCCATCTCCATTCACTTCGGCAAACACTCTTTGCTTTACACCGCGCCACCCG
Organism: Candidatus Acidiferrales bacterium; assembly: GCA_963837885.1. GTDB lineage: Bacteria > Acidobacteriota > Terriglobia > Acidiferrales > UBA7541 > Acidiferrum. The sequence goes on from CAWIPD010000014.1 coordinate 50,153, forward strand.
CATCGATGGTGGCCTGTTTTCTGTTCGCTTTATGGGTAGGACGCCGCATTGATTCTCAATTTATCCTCCACGGATTTTTGGTCGGGGTCGTCGCAACGCTGATCTATGTCGGACTGACGCGGGGTGGCCCCGAGCCTGCCGCCTATCTCCTGGCCCACGGCCTGAAAATGCTTGGCGGTGCTGCCGGGGGATTCGTCATGGGCCTTCGTTACAAAGCAGCTCACGACAAACGAACCGGGTCCGCCGCTCCGATTCAAGGTTGACAGCCACGGGCTACCCGCCATATCGTTTGCACACTCTGCACGTTCGATAAAGAGAAGCTTTTAACCGGAAGGGCACATCGGTGAGACGGCGCGCACAATTTCGCGAACCCATCGGCGTCGCGCTGGAAACTTTGCGGGCGCACAAGATGCGCTCGTTCCTCACCCTGCTCGGCATCATTCTTTCCGTCACAACGCTCATTGTAGTCATCGCTTTGATTTCCGGGGTCGACCATTACATCGCCGATCGCGTCGCCAATATGGGCTCGAATGTTTTTCTTATTATGCGATTTCCCATCATTACCGACGTGGACGAATTCGTGAAGGCCAATCGCCGCAACAAATGGATTACCTGGGACGACTACGAATCTCTGCAACAAAATCTGAAACTTCCATTACGCATTGGCGCTGAGCAACGCACTTCCGGCAAAGTGCGCGTCGGTAATAAGAGTCTTGACGACTGCAGCATCAGGGGCGTCACCGCGAATATGGTTGATGTTGATTTCGAGACGCCCGAGTCTGGCCGCTACATCACCAATGGCGATCAGGAAAGCCGCGCGCTGGTCACCATGATCGGCACCGACCTTGCCACCAAACTCTTTCCCAATGTCGATCCCATCGGCCGTGAACTGCTCATCGATAATCGGCCGTTCCTGGTTGTGGGTGTGGCGAAGCCGATTGGCTCGGTTCTCGGGCAGTCGCAGGACAATTTTGCCTACATTCCGATTCAAACTTATTTCAAGATTTACGGCGCTTACGATGGACTCGCGATCAACGTGCAGGCCCGTAGCGTGGAGTGGATGGAACGCACTCAGGAAGAAGCACGAGCCTTGATGCGCGCGCGGCGCCACTTGGCTCCCGATGAGACCGACAATTTCGGCATATTCGATTCCGCTACGCTCATGGCGCTGTGGAAGGATCTCACGGGCGTCATCGCCACAGCCATGGTGGGAGTTGTCTCCGTGTTTCTGGTAATCGGCGGCGTGGTGATTATGAATGTTATGCTCGCCGCCGTCACGGAACGCACTCGCGAAATTGGCATCCGCAAAGCCCTTGGCGCCCGGCGGCGGGACATCATGATGCAATTCATAGTCGAATCCGCTGTAATGGCCGCCATTGGTGGGGCAATCGGCGTTCTGCTCGCCTATTCCATCGCGCTCTTAACTACCGCCACTACCTCTGTACCCATGTCTGTGCCTTTTTCCGCCGTTCTGTTGGCCGAGATCATTTCTGCTGCCGTGGGTATTTTCTTCGGCGTATATCCCGCCAGAAAAGCTGCGGCACTTCAACCCATCGAAGCCCTGCGGCAGGAGGCCTGACGCCGTCAGCAAACACTATGGCAATGTCGATCAAAGAAAACGCGCAGATGGCGCTCGGTACTCTTCGTGAGAACAAGATGCGCTCGTTCCTCACTGTGTTGGGCGTGGTCATCGGCATCACTGCTTTACTGTCCGTTGTCTCGATCCTCGTTGGGGTTTATAGCAATGTGAATGCTTTTCTCAGCGACTATGGCCCGGAGACTCTTTTCGTGTTTAAGTTTCAGCCTGGCATCCGCACGGGCGAGCTTACGGCCGAAGAGCGCACTCGCAAATCTCTGACTCTTGAGGATGCCGAAGCCATAGGTCAACTTTGTCCCGCGGTCCACTCCGTCACTGCCAGTGTTTATCCACGTGACGTCCAGGATGGCCCCATGCGTCCGCCGGTGAGTGCGCGCTATCTGAGCAAGGAAGTTTCCGGCATCGATTACAACGGAACGCTTCCCGCCACCGAGGAAGTTTTCAACTCCCGGCCACACATCGGACGCTTCTTTAGCGAAGCCGAAAATATGCATCGCGCTGACGTTGCTGTCATTGGTTCGGACATCGCCAAAACCCTATATTCAGACACCGATCCGCTAGGCAAGCCCATCCTGGTTTCCGGCGTCACTTACGATGTGATTGGCGTTTTGGAACCACGCAAGGGTGGCTTCGTCAAAGATCAATCCGCCGACAAAGCGGTCATGGTGCCGTTTCGCTCGTACCGCAAACACAATCCGGCGGATGACGAGATCCTCGTCGGCGCTAAAGCCTACGCTGGTCATATGTCCGATGCGGAAGACGAAATTCGCACGGTCCTCCGCCGCCGTCGCAACGTTTCTTATGACCAGCCCGACAATTTCGGCATTTCCAGCGCCCAGCAGATTGCCGACGAGTTTCGCCAGATCACCGGCTCTGTCGCGCTTTTAATTTCGGTCGTTAGTTCCATCGGGCTTCTTGTCGGTGGTGTCGGCGTGATGAACATCATGCTCATGTCCGTTACGCAGCGCACCCGCGAAATCGGTGTTCGTAAAGCTATCGGAGCCCGCCGTCGCGACGTTATCTGGCAATTCCTTACCGAAGCCATTGTCTTGACCGGCGCTGGCGGCGTGATTGGCGTGCTCCTCGGGGCAGCAATCAGTCTGACTATCAATTTTCTCGTGCCCAGCCTGCCTTCCTCCATTCCGTTGTGGGCCATCATCCTCGCCGTAGGCGTATCCATGAGCGTCGGTCTTTTCTTCGGCATGTATCCCGCTGTCAAGGCTGCCCGCCTCGATCCCGTCGATGCCTTACGCTACGAGTAATCTGACATTAGGTGTGAATCCAGCAGTATGCTTATACAATAGTCTCGTCTTCTTCTTGCTTAAGGAGATCTTGAATGAAGCGTTTGGTTTTCGTGTGGACTTTAGTTCTTTGTGTTTTTGCTGTTTCTGTTTCGTGCAGCGTCTTTGCCGCGAGCCGGCCAGCAGCGGCGACTCCGTCGTCGGATCGTGCGGAATTTTCCTCGCAGAATCCTTCTTCTCAATCCTTGAATGATGTCCTCCCCGAAGGCGGCGTTGTTGTCGTTGCTCCGCAGGAGGAGTACTCCTGGCGGCTGTGGCCCGGCGGGAAAATCGAACGCAGCACCGATAACAGCCGCACCTGGGTACAGCAGAAAAGTGGCGTTACCAAGGACCTGACTGCTGGGTCTGCGCCTTCTGGAAAAGTTTGTTGGGTCGTCGGCAAGGCCGGAACTGTGCTGCTCACCAACGACGGCGGCAAGCATTGGAAGGTGATAGTTTCTCCCATTAAAGAGGACGTCGCCGGAGTCTTTGCTCAGGATGATAAGCACGCTTCCATCTGGACTGCATCCCACAGCCAGAGTTTCGACACCAACGACGCTGGCGCTACCTGGAGCGCGAACACGAGTAAATAGTCTCAGTCGTCGAAAAACTCAGAGCGCGCTGGGCAAACTCACGTTTGCTCATGGTAATCAACTACAACAAGTGTCATGTCGTCTTCCTGCAGTCGACCCGCCGCACGTGTGGACCACAGCGCAATTTCTCCAAGCAGGCTATCCGCAAGTTCTGCTGTCGTGGCACCTGCATGTGATTTCAGAAACTGTTCGCACCTATTGGTACCAAATTCTTCCTCTGCACCATTCTTGGATTCTGGCAATCCGTCGGTGTAGAGAATATAACGGTCTCCCGCGCAAAGTGGCATCTCCAGGGCCGTATAGGATGCTTCCTCAAACATCCCCAGAATCAAGCCGTTTTCTTCGATTGCTCGCGTCTGCTTTTCCGCTCGACTGCTGAATAACAATGGAGGATGCCCGGCTCCCGCATAGCGAACGATTTTTGCCTCAAGATCGACGTACAAATAGGCAGCCGTAACGAAGTGCGACTCGAATTTTCCGCACAACGCCCGATTCAATCCGCTCAGCACGCGTTCCGGATATGCCGCGTTCGCCGTCTGCACCGCAAACGCCACCTTCAGCATGGACGCGATCAGTGCTGCTGGGACGCCGTGCCCCGTCACGTCCGCCACCAGGATGCCCAGCCGGTTTCCTTCCAGCAGTAGAAAATCGTAGAAATCTCCGGCCACGGCGCTCATTGGAATATAACGCGCGGCAATCTCCATTCCGGAAAGTTGCGGAACTGCCCGCGGCAGAATCGACGTCTGAATCTGCTCCGCGATTTGCAGTTCTTTCTGAATGGCAAACAGGCTCTCTTCCTTCGCAAATATCCGGTGCGTTACCAGATAACCCAGCGTAAATACAAAGACCAGAAATCCGACCGGTTCCAGATCTCTTCCCGGCAAGATACGCAGACTCGCCAGATTGGCATGAACCACAAATAGCCCGTAGATCGCCAGACCAATTCTCAGCACGCGCAAATCAATCGGCAGGCGGCTGCGCCCGTGAAAAACAAAGAGGAGCATTGCAAGGAGCAACCACATCGCCAGCACCAGAATGTTGTTGGCGAGGAAGAGTTCACTGCGCGAATACCCGAATAGGCTCAGGGTGATCGCTACAACGGCGAATGCTACATTCACCGCAAGCACCCACTGAAAAACGAGCTTCCATCGCTTTTCTATAACCTGGAGAAACACCAGCAGCGCAGGAATTCCGATGCAGAAAGTGATCACCTCAACGATTTGGGAAGCAGCATCGGGAGAAATTGCAAACAGCGAGCGAAGCGGCGGCTCGCGCAGAAACATTCGCGCAGCGTACAGAACGACGAAAACGCCGAAGTACAGTGGTGCGCGATCGTTGGCGCTCCGGCGAAACCAGTAAACCGCTAATGCGCCGAGGCCAATGGTCAGCAGGATAAATGTCAGGCCGGCAGTGAAAATGGCGTAACGCCATTCGGTGTTAGAAAATGCGCTGGCTTGGAGAAAAATTGCGAAGTAGGAGGCCGGAAGCATGGCACTTCTTATACGCGGAACGAAGCGTTAATTCAATTATTGTTGCGACGTGATCGTCAGGGTTGGATTTGAACGAGGCCGGGGGCGTCCTTCGGCTTGGGAGCTTCGCCTAGCCACCGCGCGGGTTGCAGCGGATGAGCGCGAAGGCGGTTGGCCAACAGCCCAATGTTGATGGAACTCTGGACGAAATGATTGACCTTCAGCGGGCCGGCGAACTTGATCTCTTTGATCCAATGCAAGCCGCTGCTGATAGCGCAACCGCAACTCGAGCAGTCTGGTGTGCCACCGAAAACGCATGGTTCAACGCGGCTCTGCAAGTCCGCGGAATAATTCGCCGACATTTTGGAGAACAAGCAATCTTCGGGATTTTTGGGCGGCTCGATGATCGCGCGGCCGATGCCATCGGTGGTCAGCAACTTCGGATATTTTTTGCAAAGCGCACCCAATTGCTGCGCGATGAACTTGCGATCCTCAGCCGTCAACATTTCCGGGCTTTGTTCGCCAATTTGCGGCGTGTACAGGCTGACCCAGATGCGATTCACTTCCGGGCGCGCGTTCCAGAAGGCCACGTACTCTTCCATGTACTCGGGACGTTCGAGCATGGGCTTGGTGATGGTCCAATGGATGTTGACTTCGCGACCTTCGAGATTCTTGAGGATGACTTCGTAAGTCGCGGGCTTGCGGCGAATGTCGTGATGTTCCGGCAGGCCATCGATGGAGACGGCTACGCGCAAACGAGGAATGTTCATCCACTCGATAGGGATGGGGATGATGGCGCTGGTCACCACCAGCGTGAAAATATTCAGGTCGCTGAGGACCGGCAAAATCTTGCTTAATTCGCGATGGCGAATCATCGGCTCGCCACCCACCAGCGAAACGTGCATGGGCTTGTGCTTGCGTACCAGATCGAGCACGCCGTTCACGAGATCGTCTCCGCGCAAATCATTCAGTTGCCGCAGCGTTACTTCTCCGCCAAGGTGGGTGTCGCCGTAGGCGTAGCAGCCCGGGCAGTGCAGCGGACATTCCCGGGTGATTTCGATGGAGAGTAAAGGAACGTGACCCGTGAGAATTCTTCCCCAGGCGGTCATGATCTCGCGCGCTGTCATGCTGGGGCTTGGAACAAGCGCTGACGGGGCTGAGGGGGACACAGAAGTGGGTATGGCCGTGTTGGGAGCGATTGCGGTCATGTCTGTTTATGATGCTACTCGCAAATGGAAGGTTGAGGGAAGAAATGTGAGGACCAGTACGAGGAACTGTGGGAATTGCGGGTGACATCTCCCCGTATTGAAGGGACCCCCTACCCCCCACCTTTTTACGTAAGAGTGGCAAGTAAAGGGGGTTACGGGAGGGTGGTGTCGTAAGAGGCTTATCTAAAGGACTTACAGGAGGGCAAAATGCGGAATTTGCAGCGGGAGGATAACCAGTTTGATACCCCACCCCTCCCCCTGCGAAAAATGGATGTCTATCAAAGGAAAGAGTTTGCGGGAGGAGGCGTGCGGATGTATGTGAAACGAAACGGTTTATAAAGTGTTTGGAATGATATAGATGTGAGGAGGCAGAATTGGACGTTAGAGATTGAATGGACGTTTCAGGCGCCGGATGGAGAGGTAACGGGTGAAGACCCCCTCAAAACTCCGTGCGGGATGAGGAGCGCGGCGCAATGTTCGAACAGTTCTCGACAGTACATGGACCATTATATATCGGAAGGTACTGTTTGTCAATAGGTAAATCTATTCGAATGAGAAGGATGAGCAGATAGAAGGAACCGACTCGGTTGTCCCGATAACAAGTCGTGAAGATAAGAGCCTCCCACCCTTTGCATGAAGCAAAACCGCAAAGGGTAGGCCACCCAAAGTCGTCTTAGCATCTGGAGGGTGCGCCACCCGCCCAGTTTGGTGACCAGATCGCGGAAATAGAAGCCGTTGCGGTAGTCCAGGCGGGAGACCGGGGCATGCTCGTAATAGCCGAGGTCGAGATAGCGGTCCTGCTCGGCGAGCATGGCCTGCTCGAGCAGGAGTTTGAGCTGGGATCGGACTTGCTCGAGCATTTCCTCCTCAAAGAACTCTTTTAAGTCGGAAAACGGAAGCTTAAGATGACCATCGGTGAGAACTCTAAGTTCTCGCATAAGGGTGTACCTCCTCTGTGAGTTGGCGCTCCAAAGGAAAGTACGCCCTTTTTTGTTGCTTAAATCAACAATTTACACAAAAGACTTTACGCTACCCTCTATCCGAATGAAGAAACTTAAGAAGGCGAGGGGAAACGTCCCGTCTGTCCCCGGGTTCCCCATTTCCCAAAGATGACCATCGGTGAGAACTCTAAGTTCTCGCATAAGGGTGTACCTCCTCTGTGAGTTGGCGCTCCAAAGGAAAGTACGCCCTTTTTTGTTGCTTAAATCAACAATTTACACAAAAGACTTTACGCTACCATCTATCCTAGTGGGATATCTAAGGAAGGCAATAGGGAACGTCCCGTCTGTCCCCGGGTTCCTTGCTTGTCCCCGGGTTCCTTGCTCCGGGTTCCTTGCTCGTCGTTAGCGCCTATCGGCCACCCGCCAAGATATCGGGAAACTTCCCGTCTGTCCCCAGGTTCCCCAGGTTCCAAGGTGCAAGAGGAATTGGTCGCGGGCTCGCGTTTGGTCAACCAGTCGCAGGCGGTGAAACTATTTCTACAAATCGAGCCGTAGTGCTATTCACTCTTTCCGAAACCAGTACCATCTAGATGAACTCGAAACAGGTGAGTTGGCGATTCCAGGGTCTTGACGTCCAGTGATTCAACGTCTGAAACGTAATAGAAGTAAACCGTAGTTGGAGTGGCTTGTGAAATTCCTTGAAGCCGAAAGTAGTCGGCACCGTCCGGATATGCATTGTTTATAGTCCGAGGTGCAACGATTCGTCTGCTCTGCTTCGAGTCACAACTATAAACATATACTCCGGGAGTGCCATAAATCGGACTTGTTGTATAGACAAGTGTCCTGCCAGAAATCCACGCGATACCCGTGACGTCTTCAATTTGATGGCCGGGATCCTTATCCAGATTGAGAATAACATTCCCCCCATGCTGCTGATCTTAATTGAGGCAAGACACCTGCGATTCGGAGAATAGAATCGTCCCACGCGATTGATCACTTTGGTTGCATCAGTGTTTGGCATTACCTGTAGTGATGCTGGTGATAGTTGGCTCATCAAAAGCGTGAAAGCCACGAATCCGCCGATAATTGGATCCCTCATAGTTTCCTCATTGAATCGTTATCGATGTTATCGGATCTACACTATTATAATCCTGTAACATTCTAATTGTGTCGTTACCCACACGAATACATCCGAGCGTCGGCGACTGCGGGCCACGACGCCCGCCGTGCAATCCTATTCCGCGCTTCCGGATCAAAGAACCAGGTGCTCTCGATTGGGAAGAAATATGGGCCGTACGCTGGGCTATTGCCTGTATCAATTGGAGCCTGCACGGGGTAAGTTCCATTCGGGGCTGGCCCGTGATCATTGATTGTGTTCGGATCGCCGTTGGGATTCATTGTGAAATTGCCCGCGGGAAAGACTGCAATTGGAGCTGGGTAGGGGAACCCAGGATACAGGGTAAGGGTTCCGGTGCCTCGATCAAAGACTAGCGTCGATAAACCAAGCGGGACTACAGATATTGTGGGACGGTTATCAACATAAGCATAGAAATCCTGGCTGCCACCGAACCGGAGAGGATCTTCGTTGATGAATCTTCCTATCGCCTGGTCGTAGTATCTGGCGCGGTAGTAGTAGAGGGAGGTTTCAGTATCGAATTCGCGTCCGGTGTATTTGAATGAATTCGTTAAACTTCCCGTCGTCGCCAAGATATTTCCAAAGGAGTCATATGAATAAGTTTCTGCGGCTGCGCCAGAGGTGTTTGTGAGCGAGGTGATTGAACCAAGGCCGTCCGCCTGGTAATAGCTGGTCGTGGCACTCCGTAACATTACCAGAGGCTCATCAATATTGAGCCCTTGCTCATAGCGAGCAACGACGCCACCCGCAGAATTCGTTTCTTCGATTAAATTATCACCGTCGAAAGCGTAGACACTGGTGCCGCTCGTTGAGGATTTGTAGATTCTTCTGCCAAACGGGTCATATTTAAAACTAACCGTTCCTCCACTCCCTGGCAGACTGACGCTGGTCAGACGGTTCTCGAAATCCCAACCATATGTCGTCGTGCCAGAGGAATTCACCATTGTTTGCGGCAACATCAGTTCCGTGGAAGCCATCGCTTGTTTATCAAGGGAATAATTCCGAATTCCTCCGCCATGAAAATCACGATGACTACCACCACAACAGTAGGATGGCTGTCGAATGCGATAGGGAGCACGGGCACGCATGCCAAGAGCAGTAGGAACAATCCGATTCTCAGCCTCCAATCGATTTTTAGACGGAGGCTACAAAGTGCGGCCAAAAAAGGCATGGCGAGCGCCACCGTCAGTATCAACAGGGGAGGCAGACGTGCACCGAGATATTTTGCCCATCCTCCCAGTTCTTCGCTGGCCGTCAGCACAAGCCAGACGGCTCCTAGCAAGAGCACTCCATATGCGACCCAGAGCCCCCGTTTCAATGCACCGCCTCCGAGGATTCTCCAATGATGGGTGGGGCAGCCTTTCGCTTGGATATTGTTTGCACGGCGGGAGGATATCACCGCGGGAACTAAGTAGAAAGTGATATGCGGCAGAGACGTGAGGGGCTTCGCTCTTACTGAAAGCAACCCGCCAAAACCATCGAACAAGGAAATCACCACAACTAAAAAAGGATCACAAATCACGGAGGATGGCGCAGGTCAATTCGCATACCTGGGACTCGGGGTGAGGTGTGGGATGGGTGTGAGAGTTCAAAAGCCGCACCCTTAGAGACGACCCTTCGACATTGCTCAGGGCAAGCCCTGCGGATCTCAGGGCAGGCGGATGCGGCACGCGCAGAACAGCGGTGGAACCGAAGAAAAGACCCCGCCCTCAGAAGACTAGAGTGGGGCGTGCGCGCTGGCATAAAAGCCAGCGCTACGAAATGCAACAGAACCGGTCTGAAGACCGGCCACTACAATTCAAGGCCGGTGGCGCATGCTTCAACGTTCAGAAATGAGCGGCAAGGCTGTTCCGAGAGAGGGAAAACCGATGCGGTCCATCGATCACGCTGGGCCACGACGGCTGTCACATAACCTCTAAGATTGTCTTGCGAATCAGTACGATAAAAATTGTGGAAAACAGCTATGTTATTGGACGGTAAAGCGCACCGGACGGTGCGGGGTAGTGCAGGCAATCCCAGAATTTCTCTTGGGTGTTTCACCAAGGAGTAATGAAATGCGTATCGCGTTCCGAATCCTCTCAGGTACGTTCCTCTTTCTTGCGCTGTGTTTGGCATTCGTCTCAAACGCATCCGCCGATAGTTATGTCCTGACCTTCGACGGCCAGAAGTTACCGTTTCCAAGATGAAAAGGGGGATTCTGCCGTCAGAGTTGACGGCAGAATCCCGGGCGTTGCACGGGGCTGAGGCCTCGACTAGATCGAGGTTGGGCTAATTCACTGGGGCGAACGGGACCAGGATGCGGTCGATGTTCGGATCGCCAGCGATGGCGTCAGAGGGAATCCACAGCTCGATGGTATTGTTCTGTCCCGCGACCAAAGGAACCTGGACGGTGACAAACGCTGGGGTGCAGAAACAACCATTGTCGGTTTGGGGCATTTGCGGCGAGGTGACCGTGGTTCCGCCGACCGGCGCGTTGTTGACCACGGTGCCGTTGACGGTGACGTTGATGGTGGGACCGATGGAACCAGAAGGCAGGCCCCAGTCGGACGCGGATTGGCCATTCTCTTCGTAGATGCGCAAGTTGTAGGTTCCCGTCTTTTGAACGACGACGTCGCTCCAGGTGACGCTGGCGCCCTGAACGAGGTGGCCGATGGTTACCCCGTCAAAGCAGAGCGGTGTGCAAGCGTAGGTCTGATCGTTATTGAAGACGATGGTTGGGTCATCGCCGCCATAGGAGGTACCTTGGGCGACTGCGCTGATGGGGATCGGCTGTGAATTGGCGCTTGCGCCATTGGGGTAAAACACGGTGAGCTGTGCATAACCCGAGGTGACGCCATTCGTTAAGCCCAGAACGGCGAAGGTGTTGGTGCCGTAGACTCCACTACTTTGTGGAACGAACGGGCCCTTGGTGGTTGGGCCGGAGCTGATGGTGTAGGACATAGCACTGGGGTCCGGCGTCCAGTTCAAATCGAAAGCCATGTCATCGGGAGCACCGGTTACACCAACCGGGGCCGGTGCCTTAGGCTCAGGAAGCTGCGCGGGCGGGTTCCAGCGGAACATCAAGTATTTGGCCTGCCAGTCTTCTTCGCGGATAAGGACGTATTCGCCGTTATCGCGCTTGAACGAGGTGAGGGACTTGGATTCGTCGGTGTCGCCGATATTTGCCATGCCGCCGACGTCCTCGCCAGCCACGATGCGGCCGACATAGGCGCCAGTCTTGGCGGAATACACCTGGTTGTAGTGATTTTCCCAAGTGCCAATGCTCTGGGCATAGCCGGAATTGAAGTCGACGAAAACAAAGTCGCCGATTTGCGTGAAGGCTTCTCCGTTCCAATAGTCATTTACGTCGGAATTGGTGGTGAGGAAGGTGGACCAAGTGGATTTTTTCGGTTTGCCAATGGGTGTGAGGTCCCAGTTGTCATAGCGGACAATCTGGGTGCCATTGCTGCCGAGGACATACAGAGTTCCACCCTTGCTGGCGTTGGGGTCGAAAATAGCGTGATCCAGTTCGGAGATGTCGGGAAGATCCTGGCCGAGGCCGACGTTATAGACGGCCATGTGGTTGAAATCGTAGATGGGCGCGCCGAAGCCATCGAATCCCTGGAAATAGTAACGGCGGAGGTGGATGGACTGTTCGTAAGGAGGTTCGTTCAATCCGGAATTGACTTGCCAGATGTCGCCATTGTCGTCGAGCCAGAAGTCGGAGCCGTCGCGATGTTCATTGGGAATGGGACTGCCCTGAAAAGTTCCTTCGGTGGTGGGTTCAGAGAACTCCGCTGGGTCCCAAACGCCTTGGGCGTTGGTCATCTGGCCATCGCCGTTGACGTCGCGCCAGATCCACTCGCCGTCCGTAGGTTGGGCCACGAAATCCTGGCCGCCCTGGAAAGCACCGTAATCGAAGGCGACGCAGGGGATGGGAATCTCCGTGTCTTTGTCTTTCTCGTAGCGATAGATCTCCAAGAAGGTTTCGATCTCGCCGCGGGCGACCAGGAATTTTCTGCCGTGGATGTACTTGATCTCGCCCTGGCCGAGGATGCTGGACATGCGAATATCTTCGGGGTATTTGAACTTCTGGTAGGTGTCGGCCACAAAGGTAGCGACGTTACCGTGTTTGGAGTAATCGATCTTCCAGTGATGATAGGCGTCGTAAAAATCGGTATCCGAGTGGGGATCGATGGAGCCGAGAGCGCGGAATCCGAGACCATCGCGTTCCCAGTTCAACTGGCCCCACCAGGTGTAGCTCTGCAGGTCGACGCCATGGCCGACACCACTATCGAGGCCAAATCCACCCTGGGCGACAATGATGTTGCCCTCTGCGTCCATGCCGATGCCCATGATGGCGCGGAATCGACGCGGTGAGAGCGGTCCGGTGCGTCCGGGGACAGGGCCGGCCAAGCTGCCGCCCTTCTCGCCAAAATCGCCGATGAAGATGGGATCCCGTTCGAGATTGGCGTAGATCTTGATGTTTTGATCGGGGCCAGAATCGGCGATCAGTAACGCTCCAAAAGGACTAGCGGCGAGGGCGGAAATCTGGGCGTCCGGGCCAAGGGTGATGGTGTGCATATGTTCGCCGGTCTTGCCGTTGTATTGGTCGACGTAGTTGAGGCCCTGTCCGCCCAGGGCGATGGTGAATGGATAGGAGGTATTGTCCTTGTGGGAGACCCAGAAGTTACCATGGGAATCAACGGCGATACGGACGGGAGCGGGAACGGCAAAGCTGGAAAGCAAAGTGATGCGGGTGATATCGCTGATATCGAAGATTTCGACAAGATTATTGTCTTGTTCGGTGACATAGAGCTTATTGTTGGCAACGGCCAGTCCCCACACGCCGTAGCTGTTATTCAAGTTTGGGCTGCTGACGGTGTAACTGGTGATCAACCAGGTATTGGTGTCGCGAATGCCGATGCCGGTGCCGCCCGGGGCATGGCTCAGGAAATTGTAATGTCCAGAGGTGGCCACTGCTACTCCGCCGTACGGCCCGAAATACGTCTGAGGACCGGCGGATGAGTTGGCATTCATGGGGCTGATCATGCGGCCGTACTTGTCGAAGGCCATCGCGGGACGGCCACCTTCTTCGTAGGTGGTGTTGGTGTAGATGGTGCCGTCGGGGGTGACGTAGATGCCGTCCATGTCCAGGGGAACGTGGAACAGCGAATTGTATTCACTGACGTTTCTGCCGGAATAGGAGTTGCCAATCCAATCGGTGGTGGTATCCAGGACCACAGACGGGTCCCAGTTGTTGGCTTGGGAATTAGGGGTGCCCGGCGGGTCGGGCGTCTGCGCGAAGGCTGGTACTGCAAACAATGAGAATGCGAGGGTGGCACAACAGATGAATAGAACAAATTTATTGACCATCTAGACTCTCCGTCAAACAGATTCTGGGAACGAGGTACGGTATTCCACGGTGGAGGCGAGTTCTGTAAAAATCAGGCTTGTCTTTCTAACAAAAAAACGCAGTGCGAAGCGTTCGCGGCGTGGCTTCCGGGGGGCAGTCCTGGGGCTGGACTTTGATTGCACGGTGGTGAGATATTACTGCTGTAAGTAACTATACAGTAATATTCGGTAAGAAGTCGGGTGGCCTTCGATAAGAACGAAGGCCACCCAAAGTCGTCTTGGCATTGAAAAGGTGCGCCACCCGCGGGCCACCTTACATCAGCGTGAGCGAACTGATTCGACGGGCACTGAAACAGTACATCAACGGCGGTACATTGCGGCAATTCACGGTGACGTGGACACGCGCTGAAGAGGAATACGCCGACAAAGTGCTACAAGAGCACTTTGAGGAAGACCGCAACGAGACCATTCGACTTAACGAAAATCGTCACAAATAGAATCGAGATCACGAACTGAATTTCCGTTGGCGAGCCGGGTCTGAGCGGCGGTGGTGCAGTTGTGCGCCTGGATTCGTATGCCCGGTGGTTGGATATCACTGCGGGAAGTACCTATAGAGTGCTATGAGACAGAGAGTTGGGTAGCCGTTGCTCTTATCGGAGGCCACCCAGAGCCGTCGAGTGGGGCGCTACTCGCGAAATTGTTTGAAGTTGGCGGGCAGAGGAAGAGCGATGAGGCTAGCGGAACGGACGTTCACGGATAAGGACCAGCAGCGTTTTGCCGGAGCGTCAGGGGACCGTAACCCAATGCATTTGGATGCGATGCTTGCGCGGCGCACGCAGGCCGGTTCCAGGGTGGTGCACGGAATCCATCTGCTGCTATGGACGCTGAATGCCTTGGGCGAAGCCCAACCAGAGCTGCCGCCCCCATGCAAACTGCGAGCGCAGTTTAACAAGTTCGTTCATGTAGGGGAGTCTGCGGAGATAGTGGTTATGCAGCAGGACCCAAATTGCGTCCGCTTGAGTCTGTCAGTGGATGGGATTGCGCGGTCGAAGTTCACATTCGAGTTTGGTCCGGTGGTTGGTCAAGTTCCGGTTTGGCTTCACGCGCCTTTAGAGGAGATTGCGTTTTCGCCGACGCCTCTTGATGTGAAGTTTGAGGAAATGTCTGGTCGGAGCGGGCGGGTGGCGTTTCACATGACAATCAAAGATGCAGCTGCAATGTTTCCGGCGGCCACACGGTGGCTGGGAGCGAAGCGCGTTGAGGCGCTGGCGGCGAGTAGTCACTTGGTTGGGATGATCTATCCTGGGCTTCATTCGATCTATAGCGATCTAGCGGTAAGCAGGTATGCCGATGATGACGCGGAGGAGTTCCTGGGATTCCGTGTGATGGATGCGGATACACGGTTCCGGACAGTGGCCTATGAGATCGCGGGCGGGGGCTGGACGGGAATCGTTAACGGCGTCGCGCGGAAGCCACCCGTGGCGCAGCCGACCATGGAGTCGCTCGCGGGGCTGGTGGGAGCGCAGGAGTTTGTCGGCACAGTAGCGCTAATAGTAGGAGGGTCGAGAGGGTTGGGAGAGCTGACGGCTAAGCTGATCGCGACAGGAGGCGGGCGAGCGATTATTACCTGGCAGCGCGGGAGAGCGGATGCGGAGAGGGTTGCGAGCGAGATTCGCGCGGCTGGCGGGGCGTGCGAGACGCTAAACTATGATGCGTTGAAACCGGTTGCTGAGCAGCTCGCGCTGCTCTCGGAGACCCCCACGCAAGTGTATTACTTTGCGACGCCGCCCATTTTCCGGGCTCGGTCCAATCTTTTTGTTTCGACGCGATTCAAGGAATTCCTGGCAGTCTATGTCGAAGGATTCTGGGAACTTGCCCAGGCGCTACGTGCTCGTGAGCCGCGGTTATCGCTGTATTATCCCTCGTCGGTCTCTGTCGCGAAGCGGCCGAAGGGGATGACCGAGTACACCATGGCCAAAGTAGCGGGCGAGGCGCTGTGCTCGGATATGAATGAAGCGTTTGCTCCCATGCATGTGACGCAGAGCCGTTTGCCACGGCTGCCCACGGATCAGACCGCGTCGTTGACCGATGTGCCTACGGCTGACCCGGTGGAGACCTTGTTGCCGATCATTCGCGAGGTGCAGTCTTGGCCGAGATGAGCACGCCCTGTGGTGTGCAGATGGGAACTGGGTGCGCCACATGCCGAGGAGAAGAGTGTCCCGTCCTTTGCATGAAGCAAAGGCCATGAGGGCACGCTGGCCGCCCGGCTTCCGGTAGGAATCACAAAACGGAATCAATGGGGAAGGTCAACGTTCAGCGGCGGCTTGCTGTTTGGTCAATGCCTGCTCGAAAGTCTTCTGAGCGTCAGCGACGAAATTCTTATAGCCCGCCGGGTCGATGAAGACACGAGGTCCATCCTGCGGATAGCGCTTCAGTTTCGTGAGCATATCGAAGTATCCACCATGCGCTCCAAGAAATACGTCGCAGGGCAAAGCTCGCAACACGGACAAAGGTATGCTGGAAATCCTGAACAATGCCGGGATAGCTGACGGGATGGCCGGGGGTGGCGACGAAGTGGTACTCCGACCAAAAGCCCGTGCCTCCGACGATGACGATATTGCGCGATGTTCCCGCTGGCTCTCCTGGGAGATGAGAGCGCATGGTCCACGTAGTGCATCCGCGCGTGTGGCCGGCGGTCTTGTGGGCCGTCAATGTCACACCCCCGAGGCTTACCGTGTCTTCGTCATGGAGAACGCGGTCCACGTGCACAGGGGTGTAGCTGAGGATATTGGGTGAAGGCGACAGGAAATCTGTCCGTGCGCCGGTCTCAACCACGCTCACGTCGCCGTCCATCACCATGTTCTGCGCATGGGTCTCGCGAATCACCTCGGCCGCGCCAGCCATGTGATCGTAATGCGCCTGACTATTGAGCAGGATCTTGATGTCAGTCCAGCGGAAGCCTAGCTTCTCCACGCTCGCGCGTATCTGCGGCGGCGAAGTAGCGAGATTGGCATTGATGAGGATATTCCCCTTCGGAGTGACGACGAGGTAGCTGGCAAGGTCCTGGCTCCCCACGTAGTAGAGGTTGTCGGCAATTTGGAACGGAGCGATGGGTGTAGTCCATGAGGGGTTCGTGTCCGCATGAGCGAGAAGGGATGTGCAGAACAGGAGGAGCAACACACGGGAAAGAAAAGCGCGCATTACTTTTGTATACCATATCTGTTCACGTGGCCATAATTGGCGAATTTGCTGCCGGATACGAGGGAAAGACGGCGGTTTTACTGTGGGAGGGGTGCCTGACCCGGTTGGGTTTAAGGAAGAAGCAGATTCCTCAGTCCGTTCAAAAGGCGAACGGACTGAGGAATGACAGATTCTTTGGTTCGAGGCGAGAGAGGGTTGGTAGATAGGATTTGGGTTGAGATCCTTCGCTCGTGGGAGGCGCGGCTCAGGATGACAGATCTCTTTGGTTCTTGATGATGGGAAGAATTCGAGAACTGGGGAGAGAAATATAACGCAGAGACGCAGAGGTCGCAGAGAAAGAAACGAAAACTGGTCAATAGGATTTGGGTTGAGATCCTTCGCTCGCGGAAGGCTCGAACTCAGAATTTGTTAACACATCGAGCATGAAGTGGGCTCTAAACCCGCACCCTAGAAAAGCACAAGGGTGCGGCACCCAAAGTCGTCGGAGTATTTAAAGTGACGGCTAACTGCCCAACTGCGAAATGGGGTTGGAATTTAGGGATGTTCTGTCGCACCTACGGTGCTGGTTGATTGATGAAAGATCCCACGGCTTACGCCGTGGGCTAACTTGTGTCGCGCCTCTGGCGCTGCTGGAAAGTGACGAGCAAGGGCACTGCTGGATGGTATCGAGGGAAGGGCGCTACAGGAAAGTGACGAGCAAGGGCACTGCTGGATGGTATCGAGCGAAGGGCGCTGCTGGAAAGTGACGAGCAAGGGCACTGCCGGATGGTATCGAGCGAAGGGCGCTGCTGGAAAGTGACGAGCAAGGGCACGGCTGGATGGTATCGAGCGAAGGGCGCTACAGGAAAGTGACGAGCAAGATCGCTGCGGGATGGTAGCGAGCTAAGGGCGCTTCTGGATGGTGACGAGCAAGGGGATGCGTCGACTGTCTCCCGGGGCATAGGTCAGGAGCGAAAAGAGCGCTTATTTGATTTTCTGGTCGGGGGACAAGGCTTCGTTGATGCTGGCTAGTTTTTGGAAGCCGTCTTTGACGACGGTGGTTTTGATATTGTCTTTGGTTACGACGACGGGTTTCAGCAATATGGTTGGAACGACGACTTTGCCATTATTGATCGTGCCGTCGGCTTGAATTTTTTCGCCTTTAGCCAAGTGCACTGCTTCTTCCGCGGCTCGAACCGCTTCTTTGGTGACGGGCTTGTAAACAGTCATCGATTGGGTGCCCTGAATGATAGAGATCACGGCGATTAAATCCGCATCTTGTCCCGTAACCAAAACTTTGCCCGCAAGCTTATGTTCGCGAAGCGCTTGAATGGCTCCGCCAGCCATGCCGTCATTGGAAGCGAGAACGGCGGCAATGTTGCCGTGGGCAGAATCAATGGCCTTCAAAGTGAAAAGGTAGGCCTCAGTGGGCAGCCAGTCCTTGGTGTATCCATCGGCGATGATTTTGATGTCGCCGCGATCGATGTAGGGCTTCAGGACCTTCATCTGCGCATCATGGAGAGTTTTGGCACCCTCGTCGTTGGGAGAGCCGGCGATCAGGACGTAATTTCCAGTGGGCGCGTTCTTCACCAGGTATTCGGCTTGCATCCTGCCAATCTCTTCACGGTCAAAACTGATGTAAAGATCGACATCGCTATTCAGGGCCAGGCGGTCGTAGCTGACGACCTTTACATTGGCTGCTTTGGCGGCATCGACCATGCGACTGGCCTTGGTGGTATCGCGTGGCAACAAAACCAGCACCTGGATTCCCGACTTGATCATCTCTTTGACTTGCTTGAATTGAAGATCATCGTCGCCCTTGGCGTCGGCGAAAATAACGACGGCGCCCAACTCTTTGGCGCGCCCCTCAAAAGAATCCAAGTCGGTTTGCCAGCGTTCGCCATTCATCGCTTCAATGGAAAAACCGATTTTGAGTTTGTGCGCGTCCTGCGCCCGCGCGAATGGCCCGCTAAGGACGATAAGGAATAAAGTGAACACAACTGACAGACAGCGTTGGGCGGTTTTCAAGGTAGTTGTCTCCGGGTCAAGCTTGGCCCCAGCATATCCCGCAGAAATTTGATGGCATAGATTGGTGGAATTGCCTGATGCTCAAAAGGGTATTGCGTTTCGCGTGGAGGCGCGCGAGTGAGAAAGAAAACAAGCGCGCTGGCATAAAAGCCAGCGCTACTGTGGCAAACTAAGAGGGAATGGCAACTACGGATCAGCCGCTTGGGTCGGGTACCGCTGCATTTCAGTTTACGAGTTTCCGTTTCTACCAGATTGCGCGATTTTGCGTCGTGTTTGGAACGGAAATGCAATCGGTGGCGGTGGGCTGGCAGGTGTACGAGATAACCCACCGGCCACTGGACCTGGGGCTGACGGGATTGGTGCAGTTTCTACCCGGCATACTGCTTTTCCTGGTCGCGGGACACGTAACCGACCGCTTTGATCGCCGCAAACTACTGGGGCTTTGCTACGTTGGATTCGCGACCTCTTCGGCGCTGCTGCTATATGTGGCGCTGCATCAGGAAGCGCTACATAGGGCGGGATCGGTGCGACCGATCTTTGCAATATTGTTTCTGGTGGGAGCGGTGCGCACGTTCAGCATGCCATCGAGCCGCGCGCTTTTGCCGCAACTGGTCCCCGAAGAACATTTCCAGAACGCAGTGGCGTGGAACTCCAGCATGTTTCAATTCGCGACGATACTCGGGCCGGCGATGGGCGGACTGCTTTACGCGATGTTTCGTGGGCCCGCGGCGGTGTATCGGAACGGCGTTGACGACGGCGACGATAGCGTTTCTGTTCACGTCTGCAGATCAAAACGCAGTGGAAGCCGCGGGTGCGCGAGCCGTTCAGCATCAAAACTGTTTTTGCGGGCTTTCATTATATTTGGGAGCACAAGGTGGTGTTCGGCTCAATTTCGCTGGACCTTTTCGCGGTGCTTCTGGGCGGAGCGGTTGCGCTATTGCCGGTTTATGCGAAAGAAATTCTGCTGACCGGGCCGTGGGGACTCGGGCTGCTGCGCAGCGCTCCTGGAATTGGCGCAGCGACGATGGCGCTGCTGTTGGCGTACAAACCGATTCGTAAACGTGCGGGAGCGACAATGCTGTGGTGCGTCGGCGGGTTTCGGGATATTCACCATGGTATTCGGATTTTCGCGCAGTCTTCCGCTTTCGCTGATATCGCTATTGTTTGTGGGAGCGGCGGACATGGTGAGCGTGGTGGTGCGCGGAGTCCTAATCCAGATCGAGACGCCGGACGAAATGCGCGGACGGGTGAACGCGGTGGACATGATTTTTATCGGGGCGTCGAACGAGTTGGGAGAATTTGAGTCGGGATTGGCGGCGCAGTATCTGGGCGCGGTGCCGGCGGTGGTGCTCGGTGGCGCGGGGACTATTTTGGTGACGATACTGTGGGCGTATTTGTTCCCGCAGTTGCGACGGGCGGATTCGCTGACGCGATCGGGATGAGAGCAAGAAAGAGCATTCAGGGCACAGTCGGGGGTGACTGTGCCGCGGAAGGCGCCCGCCTCAGAAGGCGGCCGCTACAAAGGCTCGGGATAGGTGCGGGCTTGCGCCTGCGGATCAGTGAACGTGATCGTGGTCGTCGTCTGGTTTTCCGGGTGCAGCAGGGGCTGGGGCCGGAGTTGCTGCGGCGCCGCCAGTGGTCAATTCCGCTTTGACGGAAGCGGGCAATTTGTCGGCATCCTTTAATAGTATGCTGACCTGCCACATTTTTGTTTCGCCCAAAGAGTCTTTGAAGCCGGGCATTCCGGTCATGCGGATGCCATCAGCAACTTTCCAATAGGTCTCCCACGCTTCGTCATCGGTGACGCCGACGCCTTTAAAAAGTTGTGGCGGTTTCGGGAACATGCCGCTGGCGATGGCGTTCTTGGGTTCGCCAGGCAAGCCATGGCAGACAGCGCAGTTGTCTTTGTAGACCTTCGCGCCTTCCAGAAAATTCTTTTCATCTTCGGGGACCGCAGGATTGGGATGCGGCAACTTGTTCATGTAGGCGTGCAGGGCCATCCTTGCAAACTTCCGCTCAAAAGGCATTTCGGGCGAGGAGGTAGCCACAGGAGCCTGTCCCGTGGAAAAATAAAAATATGCGCCCGCGAACACACCGACAACCCCTAGAATCAAACCCAACACGACTCCCTTAAGCATTCCTTAGTCTCCTCGACACTATTTTTTACAAAATTGGAACCGTCAATGGCGCGAGCAATCGCCAGTAGTGTACGACGTCTGTGGCGATGGTGCACCGGGTTTTAATCATTCCGGGAAGGCCGGTAAATAGTTCCCGTAGCGGTAACCGTTTGGGGGTTTGCTACGTCGTATTAAGGATAAGTTACGAGCCGAGATAGCGAGATTATTGGTAGACTAGGTGTGCGGTTTCCCCGTCTGCTGACTTCATCTAAGCGCTGAACTCACACCACGGATTCTTTGGAAAGAGGAGTTTTCAAGTAATGGCCCCATACGACACGGTGGATACGCCCTCGACGCGGGCGAGTTCTGCCAGCCCAGGTACCGCGTCAGGTGCGCCGAGTAGTAGGTGGTGGGTGTGGGTTCTCGCACTCGTGGTGGTTGTAGGTGGCATCTGGTTTTACCGAAGCCGCTCGAGCGCGTCAAATGCTGCCGCCGCGTCGGCACCCGGAGGGCCTGCCGGGGCCGGTCCGAATGGGGCATACGGTACGGGACCAGTTCCCGTGGTGGTGTCAACGGCGAGCAATGGTGACCTGCCGGTGTTCTACAACGGATTGGGAACGGTCAACGCGTTCAATACGGTGACGGTGCGCTCGCGCATCGATGGGCAATTGCTGCGCGTTGCTTTTCAAGAGGGCCAACTGGTGAAAGAAGGAGACGTGCTGGCGGAGATCGACCCGCGGCCGTACCAGGTGCAACTGGAACAAGCGCAAGGGCAGCTTGCGCGCGATGTGGCTCAGCAGCAGGATGCCATCGTCAATCTTGAGCGCTACAAGTTGCTCTATAAGGAAGGCGTGATCCCCAAGCAGCAGCTCGATACGCAGCAGGCTTCCGTGGGGCAATTCGACGGAGCGATCCAAACCGACAAAGCCACCATCGACAACGCGAAACTGAATATTGTGTATTGCCGGATTACCGCGCCAATCAGCGGGCGGATTGGGTTGAGGCTAGTCGACGCGGGGAATATGGTTCATGCGACGGATACGAGCGGATTGCTGGTGATTACGCAGTTGCAACCGATTTCGGTACTGTTCAGCCTGCCGCAGGATCAGCTTCCGGTGGTTTACAAGAAACTGCGGGGCGGGCAACAGTTGACGGTGGAAGCTTACGACCGCGACAACACCTCGAAGATCACCACGGGGAAGCTGCTGACCATCGACAATCAGATCGATCCGACTACGGGCACATACAAGCTGAAAGCGGTCTTCAAGAATGAGGACAACGCTTTATTCCCGAACCAGTTTGTGAACATTCATCTGCTGGTGGACACGCTGCACAATATTGTTCTGGTGCCAACGACCGCGATTTTGCGCGGTTCACAAGGTGTGTACGTTTTCGCGGTTACCGCCGATGGAACCGTGAAAGTTAAATCGGTAACCGTGGCCAATGCGAATGGAAATACCACCGGCGTTTCCGCCGGATTGAAATCGGGCGAGGTGGTGGTGGTGGACGGGCAGGATAAGTTGCAGGACGGGAGCAAAGTGGACGCCAAGCCGGCGGCGAATTCCGCTCCGGCGCCGAATGCCAGCGCCAGTAATGCGGCGAATTCGCCGTTCGCTTCGTCGTCGCGCGCCGCGAATTCTGGCGGAGGACCCGCTCGATGAATCCTTCACGGCCGTTTATTTTGCGGCCGGTCGCCACCACGCTGCTGATGGTGGGCGTCCTACTGGTGGGCTACGTAGCCTACCGGCAATTGCCGGTTTCCGCTTTACCGCAAGTCGATTACCCTACCATTCAGGTACAGACGTTTTATCCCGGGGCCAGTCCCGACGTGATGGCGTCGTCGGTTACTGCGCCCGCTGGAACGGAACTTCGGAGAAATTCCCGGACTGTTGCAGATGACGTCGACGAGTTCGTTCGGAAGCTCGCTGATCACGCTGCAATTTAATCTGGATTTGAACATCGATATTGCGGAGCAGGAAGTGCAGGCGGAAATCAACGCGACTTCCAATCTGCTGCCCAAGGATCTTCCGAATCCGCCGATTTACAGCAAAATCAATCCTGCGGACTCGCCGATCCTGACACTGGCGCTGACTTCGCAGACGCTGCCACTCTCAAAAGTGGAAGACCTTGCGGATACCACGCTGGCGCAGAAGATTTCGCAATTGTCGGGCGTGGGACTGGTGAGCATCAGTGGTGGGCAACGTCCCGCGGTGCGGGTGCAGGCCAATCCCACGGCGTCTGGCGTCGTATGGATTGAGTCTGGAAGATTTGCGAACCGCGTTGGGGAATGCCAACGTCGATCAGGCCAAAGGCACGTTTGACGGACTGCATCAGGCATTCACGATTGGCGCGAACGACCAGCTGCTGACCAGCGAGGGCTACCGCAAGATTATCGTGGCGTATCGGAATGGCGCGCCGGTGAGGCTGTCTGACGTGGCTACGGCAGTCGATGGCGCGGAAAATGTGCGCCAGGCGGCGTGGGCCAACAAGCAGCCGGCGGTGATTTTGAACATTCAGAGGCAGCCGGGCGCGAACATCATCAGCGTAGTTGATCGCGTCAAGAAAATTCTGCCGCAACTGCAAGCGGCGCTTCCGGCTTCCATCAACGTCAACATTCTGACGGACCGCACCACGACGATTCGAGCGTCCGTCGCGGACGTGCAGTATACGTTGCTGCTGACCATCGCGCTGGTGGTGATGGTGATCTTTCGTTTTCCTGCGCAGTGTGCGCGCCACGATCATTCCCAGCGTTGCGGTGCCGCTCTCGATTGTCGGCACGTTCGGGGTGATGTATCTGCTGGGCTACTCGCTGAACAATCTTTCGCTGATGGCGCTCACGATTTCGACCGGGTTCGTGGTCGATGACGCGATCGTGATGATCGAAAATATCAGCCGATATATTGAGGATGGCGAGTCGCCGTTGCAGGCGGCATTGAAGGGCTCCGAGCAGATCGGATTCACCATCGTGTCGCTGACCGTTTCGCTGATCGCGGTGTTGATTCCGCTGCTGTTCATGGGCGATATCGTGGGACGGCTGTTCCGGGAATTTGCGGTCACACTGGCGGTAACGATTCTGGTTTCCGCATTCGTATCGCTGACGCTGACGCCGATGATGTCGGCGAAGCTGTTGCGGCATCAGCCGGAAAATCAGCAGACGTGGTTCTACCGGAAGTCCGAAAAGGTTTTTAACGACGTGATTGCGTTTTACGGGCGCACGTTGCGAGTTGTGTTGCGATTCCGGACGACCACGCTTACTAGTGACCATTGCCACGCTGGTGGGCACGATTCTGTTGTACATCTACGTGCCTAAAGGATTTCTTTCCGGTGCAGGATACCGGGGTGATACTCGGCGTTTCGCAAGCGCCGCAAAATATTTCGTTCGCGGCCATGGCCACGCGCCAGCAGCAGCTTGCGGATGTGATTCTGCGCGACCCGGCGGTGGAGAGCCTTTCTTCGTTCATCGGGATTGACGGAACGAACACCACACAAAATAGCGGAAGAATTCAGATCAATCTGAAGCCGCTGGAGCAGCGGAAAATCAGCGCTTCGGAAGTGATTCGGCGCCTGCAACCGGAAGTTGCCAAGCTCGACGGAATTGATCTGTATTTGCAGCCGGTACAGGACCTGACCGTCGAAGACCGTGTTTCGCGCACGCAATTCCAATATTCACTGGAAGATGTTGACCCGAAGGAACTGGCTTACTGGACGCCGCGCTTCGTCACCAAGCTGAAAACGCTGCCGCGAATTGCGCGACGTTGCCACGGATCAGCTTGATGACGGGCTTTTGGCCACGTTGACGATCGATCGTGACACCGCTTCGCGGCTGGGGATTCTTCCCGCGGATATCGATAACACGCTGTACGACGCGTTCGGGCAGCGGCAGGTGTCCACAATTTTCACGCAACTGAATCAGTATCACGTGGTGATGGAAGTACAGCCCAACTTCCAGCAAAATCCGGACGCGCTGAAAGATATTTACGTGCGGTCTTCCACGGGACAGCAGGTGCCGCTCAGTGCGTTTACACGGTTCGAACCGCAGGCCACGACATTGGCAATCAATCACCAGGGTCAATTTCCGGTGGTCACGATTTCGTTCAATCTTGCGCCTGGATCTTCGCTGGGCGACGCGACGAAAGTCATCGATCAAGCGCGCAGCGAAATCGGGATGCCGCAGAGCGTGCAAGCGACATTCCAAGGCACAGCGGCGGCGTTTCTGCGTTCGCTGGCGAACGAGCCGCTGTTGATTCTTGCGGCGCTGGTCACTGTCTATATCGTGCTGGGCGTTTTGTATGAAAGCTACATCCACCCGATCACGATTCTATCCACATTGCCGTCGGCCGGAGTTGGAGCGATTCTCGCGCTGCTGCTGTTCCACACGGAATTCAGCATCATTGCGTTGATCGGCATCATCCTGCTGATCGGTATCGTCAAGAAAAACGCGATCATGATGATTGACTTTGCGCTGGACGCGGAGCGCAACGAAGGAAAAGCTCCGCTTGAAGCGATTTACGAGGCATGCCTGCTGCGTTTCCGGCCCATCATGATGACCACGATGGCCGCGCTGCTTGGCGGACTGCCGCTTGCGCTGGGGCAGGGAGTTGGCTCCGAATTGCGCCGGCCCTTCGGTATTACCATCGTCGGCGGACTGATCGTCAGCCAGGTGCTGACGCTGTACACCACGCCGGTCGTTTACCTTGCGTTTGATTGGCTGGCGTCGCGGCTGCATCTGGGCATCAGCGATACTAGCGAAGAGCCCGCGACCGGAGATTAGGACATGAATTTTCAGTCCAATTTCTCCGCGCCATTCATCAAGCGACCCGTCGCGACCTCGCTCGTGACGCTGGCGATTTTTCTTTCAGGAGTGATCGCGTTTCGTTTTCTGCCGGTTGCACCGCTTCCGCAAGTTGACCTCCCACAATCGGAGTTGGCGCATCGCTTCCCGGCGCGAGCCCGGAAACGATGGCGTCTTCGGTGGCGACGCCGCTGGAGCGGCAATTCGGCCGAATCGCCGGCGTGACGCAGATGACGTCGTCATCCAATCTGGGCAACACCGGCATCGTTCTGCAATTCGATTTGAACCGCGATATCAATGCAGCGGCACGAGACGTCGAGGCCGCCATCAATGCGGCGCGCAGCCAACTTCCTGCGGATCTTCCGAGCCAACCTTCCTACCGCAAGGTGAACACCGCCGATTCACCGGTGATGTTTCTTTCGGTAACTTCCGACACGATTCCCATCAGCGGAATTTACGACGCAGTCGAATTCCATCCTGGCGCAGAAAATTGCGCAGGTTCAGGGAGTCGGCCAGGTTTTCGTGTGGGGCTCTTCCAGTCCAGCGGTGCGCGTAGAGGCGAATCCACAATTGCTGAACAGCTACGGAATCAGCCTTGGAAACTGTTCGCAAGGCGCTGCAGACGGCGAATTCGAATCAGGCAAAAGGCTCCATCGCGAGCAAAGATCGCGCAACTGGACAATTTCGGATACGGATCAGCTTTTTAAGGCATACGAATATGAGCCGTTAATTATCGGTGGCCATGCAGGAGGGGTCGACGCGGCTTGTGGACGTGGCGAAGGTGGTGGATGGAGTCGAAGATAGTCGCAACCTCGGCATCACCAACGGAACATCCTGGCGTCATCGTGGCGATCTTCCGCCAGCCCGGCGCCAATATGATCGAGACGGCCGACCGGGTGAAGGAAACGCTTGCCCTGGCTGCGCGCTTCCATTTCTCCCGCACTGCATGTGAACGTGATCATCGACCGCACGGTGGTCATACGTTCCTCGGTTCATGAAGTGGAACGGGCCATGCTGATTTCGATCATTCTGGTAATTTTTGTGGTGTTCGCGTTCCTGCGAAACTATCGCGCTACGGTTATCCCCAGCGTGGCCGTGCCATTGTCGCTGGTCGGCACGTTCGGGATGATGTATCTGTGCGGGTATTCGCTGGACAATCTTTCGCTGATGGCGTTGACGATTTCCACGGGATTTGTGGTGGACGACGCGATCGTGGTGATCGAGAACATCGCCCGGCACATGGAAAATGGAATGCCCGCGCATGGCACGCGACGATGAAGGGTTCCAGTGAAATAGGTTTTACTGTGCTGTCGATGAGCCTGTCGCTGATTGCGGTATTTATTCCGATTCTGATGATGGGCGGAATCGTCGGCCGGCTTTTCCGTGAATTTGCGGTGGTGCTGAGTGCGGCGATCATCGTTTCGCTGTTTGTTTCGCTGACTACCACGCCGATGTTGTGCGCACGATTCCTGAAGCACGACCACAAAAAGAAGCACGGATTTTTCTACCGGTTGTCGGAAGGCGGCTTCAACTGGATGCTGCGGCGGTACGATTTCACGTTGCGATGGGTGCTGCGGCACCAACCGATCATTCTGGCCGTGACAATTGGCACGGCAGTGCTCAGCATCTACATGTTTGGCCACGTGAATAAGGGATTTTTCCCGCAGCAGGACACCGGCCGCATCAACGGATTTATTCAGGCGGACCAGGATACTTCGTTCGTGGAGATGGCCAGGAAGATGCGCCAGTTTACGGATATCGTGCGCGCTGATCCCGCAGTTGATTCGGTGACGTCGTTTACCGGCGGTGGAAACGGCACGAGTACTTCGCGGTTGTTCGCGCAGCTGAAACCACTTGCCGAGCGCAAGATCAATTCCGACCTGGTGATCGATCGTATCCGGAAAAGACCGCCAATATTCCCGGTGCGTGCGATGTTTTTGCAATCGGTGCAGGACGTCAACGTCGGCGGCCGCTTTGGTGGCGCGCAATATCAATACACCCTGCAGGCCGATAATCTGGACGACCTTTATCATTGGGCGCCGATCATCATGAATCGCCTGAAGCAGATTCCGGAATTGCGCGACGTCAATTCCGATCAACAGGACAAGGGGCTGCAATCTTATCTGGCCGTTGATCGCGATACCGCGGGCCGGCTGGGCATTTCTGCGCAGGATATCGACAATGCGTTGAATGATGCTTTTGGCCAGCGGCAAGTTTCGAATATTTACGAAGGGCTGAACCAGTACCACGTTGTTCTGGAAGTAGCTCCCGAGTTTCAGCAAAACCCCAGCGCATTGAATCTGATTTACGTTCCGTCGAATACGGGAAAACTTGTGCCGCTGAGCGCGTTTACGCACTACGAGCCGTCCAATACTTCGTTGTCGGTCAATCACCAGGGAATCTTTCCGTCCATCACGCTTTCGTTCAACCTTGCGCCCGGAGCTTCACTGGGGCCCGCAGTTCAGCATATCGAAGAAGCACGGCGACAGCTTGGGGTGCCAAGCGGGTTGCACGCCAGCTTTCAGGGGACGGCGCAAGCGTTCCAGGATTCCGCGTCGAACCAACTGCTGCT
This sequence comes from Candidatus Acidiferrales bacterium, assembly GCA_963837885.1. Classification (GTDB taxonomy): domain Bacteria; phylum Acidobacteriota; class Terriglobia; order Acidiferrales; family UBA7541; genus Acidiferrum. Next base: position 78,399 of record CAWIPD010000014.1, read on the forward strand.
GATATTTGCGGCGCTCGGCGCGGTGTATATCGTGCTGGGAATTCTGTACGAGAGCTACATTCACCCCATCACGATCTTGTCGACCATCCCGTCGGCAGGCATCGGCGCGTTGCTGGCTCTGCAGTTAAAGGGGATGGATTTGAGCATCATTGCGTTGATCGGGATCATCCTGCTCATTGGCATCGTGAAGAAAAATGCCATCCTCATGATCGATTTTGCGGTGCAAACGGAGAGGGAAGAGGAGAAACTGCCCGAAGAAGCGATTTACAAGGCGTGCCTGCTGCGCTTTCGTCCGATCATCATGACGACCATGGCCGCTCTGTTCGGCGCGTTGCCGCTGGCGCTGGGTACGGGCGTGGGCTCGGAAATCCGGCGACCCCTTGGCATTACGATTGTGGGCGGGCTGATCCTCAGCCAGATGCTCACGCTGTACACCACGCCGGTGGTGTACATCTATATGGACCGGCTGCAGACGGGCCTGCGGCGGCTGTTTCACCGGCATCCGGCAACGGCGCCGGCTCACTCCGACTAAGTCGCATTTGTTCTCCAAATTAATCAGTGCAGTGCTCTGCGAGGCGGCTGAATAATTCTTGCATTGACAGGAAACCATATTTCTGCAATTATCGAAATATGAAGATTGCTCCAGCCGCCACTTCCACCAAGAATGTCGCCAAGTTCGCCGACATGTTTTCGGCGATGGGTACGGAGCCTCGCCTGCGGATCATGCAACTGCTGCTAACCGCACATCCAGAAGGATTAGTCGTGGGAGAAATTCAGGAAGAATTGGATATTCCCAACTCCACGTTGTCGCACCATCTGGACAAATTGAAGGCCGAGGAGTTGGTCCTGGTGCGGCGGGAAAGCACGTTCCTGCGCTACACGGCCAACACGGAAGCGTTGCAGGAACTATTGCAATTTCTCTATGCGGAATGCTGCACGCGAAACAATGCGGTGAAACCGAAGGACATCGTTCAAATCTGCAAATAGGAGCCGCACATGGATAACACCAACATCAAAGAAGTGGTAAAGGAAAAATATGGCGAAGCGGCGCTGCGAGTAAATAGCGGCGGGAGCGCCTGTTGCGGAGCAACATCTGCCGCTACTGGTTGCGGTCCGGATCCGATCACTTCGAATCTTTATGATGCCGGGCAATCTGGCGAGATTCCCGCGGAAGCATTGCTGGCTTCGCTGGGCTGCGGAAATCCCACTGCGCTCGCCAAGTTGAGCGCGGGCGAAGTTGTGCTCGACCTGGGTTCTGGCGGCGGCATCGATGTATTGCTTTCGGCCAAGCGAGTTGGCCCCACCGGCAAAGCGTACGGCTTGGATATGACGGATGAGATGCTGGCGCTGGCCAATGAAAACAAAAATAAATCCGGGATTACCAACGTGGAATTTCTCAAAGGAGAAATTGAGAATATTCCACTGCCCGATAATTCGGTGGATGTGATTATCTCCAACTGCGTGATCAATCTTTCTGCCGACAAAGATAAGGTGTTGCGGGAAGCATTTCGAGTGCTGAAACCAGGCGGACGATTTGCGGTTTCTGACGTGGTGACGCGAGGAGATATCGCGCCAGAGATTCGCAAGAGCGTATTGCTCTGGGTGGGTTGCATCGCGGGTGCACTTGACGAAAACGAGTATCGCGGCAAGCTTACGGTTGCGGGTTTTGAAAACGTGGATGTCGAGCCGACGCGCATCTACCGCGTGGAAGATGCGCGCGAATTTCTGACGGGGCAGGGATTGGATGTGGATAAACTGGCTCCGCAGGTCGATGGGAAATTCATGAGTGCGTTCGTTCGCGCGGTGAAACCGGTAGGCGCGGAAAGCAAAGCGTGCTGCGGCTCCAGTTGCTGCAACTGAAGGAGCGATCGGGTTTATGACCACACCCCGCCACTATAACGTCCTGTTCCTATGCACCGGCAACTCCGCGCGCTCGATTCTTGCGGAAGCGATTCTCAACAAGAAGGGCTTTCCCCATTTCACTGCCTATAGCGCTGGAAGTCATCCCAAGGGCAGCGTGCATCCGGCGGCGCTTCGGCAACTAGCAAAGGTGGGCTTGCCGACATTTGGTTATCGCAGCAAATCGTGGGACGAGTTTGCCAAACCGGACTCGCCGAAATTTGATTTTATCATTACCGTCTGTGACAACGCCGCGAATGAAGTCTGCCCGATGTGGCCGGGTCATCCGATTTCGGCGCACTGGGGAATTCCCGATCCAGCAGCGGTGCAGGGCAGCGACGAAGAAATTGCAAGGGCATTCAATATCGCGTATGTCGATCTGGAACGCAGGATCGATCTGTTCCTGGCCTTGCCGTTGGCCAGTCTTGAGCAGATAGCTCAAAAGCGGGAGATGGACCGCATTGGTCACCGCTAAAGTTATTTCTGTTCAATCAATCGAATCACTTCGGACAAGTTCTGACAGACTTCGTCGATCTGGCTATCTTCCAGTCGATTGAAAAAGGGCAGAGCCAGGCAGCGCGCCGCCTCGAATACAGTGACGGGCAAATCCATCTTTCGTAGAGCCACATTTTGATAGGCAGGTTGCAGGTGGATTGGGGCGAAATACCGGCCACAACCGATTCCACGGCGATTCATTTCCTGCACGACCCAGTCGCGATGATTCTGCCAATAATTCTCTGACAGCCGCACAACATAAACGAACCAACTGATTGTGCGGTTCGGAAGGGCCAGTGCAGGCAGCCGGAGATTTTTGTCGCCCTTCAATCTGGCGTTATATTTGGCGGCGATTTCTGCGCGGCGACGAGAGAATTGCATCGATTCTCCGCAGTTGGCCGATTCCCAAAGCGCAATTTATTTCCGAGAGTCGGTAGTTATACCCGAGTTCGGAGTGTTGGAACCAATCGGCGGAATCGGTACGACCCTGATTGCGCAAGGCGTGAATCGTTGAGGCGATGCGGGAGTCGTTGGTGACCACGACTCCACCTTCGCCGGTGGTTATTTGCTTGTTGGGATAGAAACCGAAAACTCCGGCATCACCCAGGCTCCCCACTTTTCGATTTTCGAAGTTTGCGCCAATGGCTTCGCAGGCGTCTTCAATAACGTAAAGATGGTGACGGCGGGCAATTTCTAGGATTTGCGACATCTCCGCGGGACACCCAAAGGTATGGACCACAAGAATGGCCTTGGTTCGCGGAGTGATGGCCGCCTCAATGCGTGCAGGGTCCAAGTTCAATGTTTGAGGCTCGATATCGACGAAGACGGGAACAGCATTTTCGTAGCGCAGCACGTTGGCCACGGCGATAAACGCGAAGGACGGAACGATGACTTCATCGCCAGCCGAAATTCCAAGTGCCCGGACGCAGAGATGAAGTCCCGCGGTCCCGGAGCTGACGCCAATCGCGTGCTGGGAGCCGATGTAGGTGGCAACAGCGTTCTCGAACTCATTCAGTTTTGGCCCAAGGCTTAATTGCGGGGTGCGGAGAACTGCCGCGACCATTTCGATTTCTTCTTTTTGAACATCGGGAGAAGAGAGCGGAATTCTCATAGGGTAGTTGCTTTGGCCCCAGCTTCGACTGGGATTTCTGAGAGGACGTGCCGTTTCATCAAAAGTTCCTGCGCTAACGGGACCGTGGTGAGGACCTCGACAATTTTTTCGGAAGCCCGGCCATCGCCATAGGGATTAACGAGACCAACGAGGGACTGTCGAAAATCTGAGGATCTGGCAGTCTCGATCGCTTTGCGTATCGAGGATTCGTCGGGGGCAGCGTCCAAAACATTGGCGGCGCGCTCGCGGCCCTGCTGCCTGATTCCAATATTCACCGTTGGAAGAGCGAATGACGCGGTCTCCATAATTCCACTGCTGGAGTTGCCTACGAGCATGACTGCCTGACGCAAAAGACTCCAGTAGGTAATCGCGTCGAGATTGGTGAAAATCTGGCCGCCACCTCGCGTCGACAGAAATGCCTTAGTACGTTGGATCAGTGCGCGGCTTCCGGCATCGGCGTTAGGGTAGCAGAAAATAATATGGTCAGGGACGTTATCCAGAGCGGCGAAAAGCGAGTCGGCTTCCTCAGTGGTGTCGCGAGTCAAAGTAACGGGATGATAGGCGACCAGCATTGGCGGACTCGACAGGTCCAGTGCGAGTTTTGTGGCTAGTGCTTCCCGAGTCAGGAGTGTTTGCCGGCGCAGATGATCGAGCGATATC
>CAWIPD010000015.1:0-12161 GCA_963837885.1 Candidatus Acidiferrales bacterium
CTTTTCCTTCAATCTCTCCCCACCTGCACCCCGCGCGACCTCAACCTCCTCAGCCGCGCAAAAAACTGGTTCGCCTTCCCGATGTCCTTGCCAATCTGCTCTTTCAACTCCTCCACTCCGCCAAATTTCTTCTCGTCCCGCAATCTCTTCCAAAAACGAATCTCAATCTGCTTTGGCGCAAAATTACCAGAGTAATCCAGCAGATGCGTTTCGACCGTCAACGCGTTCCCATTCATCGTCGGCCTCATCCCCACATTCGTCACGCTCCGATGACTGCTCGGTTCACCTTCCAACACCGTTCGCGTAATATACACGCCGCTACCCGGCAGTAATTCCTGCTCCGGTTTCAGATTCAGCGTCGGAAACAGCAATTTCCTTCCCGTCCCGGTCCCTTTCACCACTTCGCCGGTCAACACAAACGGCCGCCCCAGCAATACTTGCCGCATGTGTCACATCTCCTTCAGCAATCTGCTTCCGTATCAGCGTGCTCGAAACAATTTCTCCATCCAGCGCCACCGGTTCGTGCACCACCACCTCGAATCCGCAGCGCATCCCCAGGTCCCGCAAAAACTTTACATCTCCCGCCTGCTTATGCCCGAAACGGAAATTGTCTCCCACCACGATCGCTCGAACTCGGAGTTGCCTTACCAATATCTCGCGCACAAAGTCTTCCGGCGTAAGTTGCGATAACTCCATGGTGAAGGGCAGTACCACTGCCGCTTCCATTCCCAATGCGCCAAACCATTCCATGCGTTGTTGGTTTGTGGATATCCGCAGCGGCGCTGTTTCCGGCCTCAGAATCTTCAACGGAGGCGGTTCAAACGTCAGTGCGGTCGCCACCGCTCCACTTTCCTTCGCGCGGTTCAGTGCATATTCCAACACTCTCTGATGTCCCAGGTGGATCCCATCGAAATTTCCAATCGCAATGACGCTGCCGCGCTTTGTTCTCTCATAGCGCGCCAGCCAGTCTGCCGCTGAATAATAGGCAGTCAGCTTTCCCGGTGGCACATGCACCTGCACCGCGAGCGCGCGTGCAGCCTTCTCCACTGCAGGAGATTCCGTTGCCACCGCAAACTCCAATCCGTCATAGGCGCACTGGACATGTGGATAACCCGCCTTGCGCAACGTTTCATTGGTCGCTTCATGCGGCAAATCATGGGCAATGTGGGTAAACCAGGCCCGCCTTGGTTTCAGTTTATCGATCAGCGCCAGCGCCTGTTCCACTGTCTGATGCATCGGATGCGGCACATCCCTCAGCGCGTCCAATATCAAATCATCCAGGTCTTCCAGCAGTGGCGCCGACGATTCCGGTAGCCGGCTGAAATCCGTCATGTACGCCGCTCGTCCAAATCGGTACCCCAACACGTCCATCTCTCCGTGCAATAGCGGCACAGGGATGAACGGAATCCCCAGCAACTCAAAAGGTCCCTTCACTTCGTGCAGCGAAACGCTCGCCCGGCTGCTTAAGCTCGGCTTATCGTCAAACACGTAAGAAAATACCCGGCGCACAATCCGAAACGTCTCTTCATTTCCGTATACTGGCATCGCCGACATCTGCAGCATGCTGTAAGGACGCAAATCGTCAAACCCCAGGATGTGGTCCGCGTGCCCGTGCGTTAGCAGCACTGCATCCAGGCGGTCCAGCCCCACACGCAACGCTTGCGTTCGGAAATCGGGAGTTGTATCTATGATTACGTTCTGCTCTCCGCGCGAGAGCAGTATGGAAGGCCTTAGCCTTTTATTCTTCGGGTCCGTGGAATCACACACCGCGCAATGGCAGCTCAACGTCGGAACTCCCATCGAAGTTCCCGACCCCAGCACTCTCAGTCGTATCGCTTTTTCCGCCATCCGCTGCACATGTAGGTGCCGGGCTTTACGCCCGGCCATCCGCTATTCTGGGCGGCTTTACGCCGCCTTGCCCTATGTTGAGTGACTGAGTTCCGGATTTTGATTCTCGCTTTGCGGTCGATTCTAGGCCTTAATCTTCCCGCCTTTGGCCTGCGCCGCTACCTGAGCCATCTGCTCTGCCATGGCCTTGTTGATCTCCAAATAAGTCATTTTCAATTTGCCAACAGATCCAGCAGCATGCTGTCTTCTTCTGGCGCCAGGTTCCCCTTAGTCTTCTCGTGCAGCGCATCCAGCATATCGATCAATTCGCGTGCCGCATCTGGATCTAGAACCGGCTGACCTGTTCGCGGATCTGCATAGGCCCCTAGAACCATCGCCGCGTTGCTGCCAATCATCCGCACCAGGTTCTCAAACGCTTCACTCTTCTTTGGTGTTTCCGCGAGCTGGCACAGCTGCCGCCGGCGCATCCAGATTCGCGCCTGAAGCCGCTGCGTTATTCGCCGCCTGTCGCGCTTCCTTGGCTATTTGCGCTTTGGCTTCGCGCTCGTCTTCGCGCTCTTGTTCCGCCACAACTTCTTTGCGCAGTTCGCCCTCGGCCGTGAACGGACGCCGGTCAATTACCTTAAATTCTGCTTCCTTCTGTTCGTCAGCCACGTTGTTGTTCCTTCTCTCTTTGTCTCACTTTTTGCAATCAGGTCATTAGTTTAGCACGGCAGGGAAGTTACCCGCTTCTCGCGCCAGTACCCGCCCCCAGCCTGTCTTTCCACCGCTTCCCCACTTCTCTACTTGTCAAAATGACCTGTCCGTTTTAAAGTATGGCGTCGATAGTAAGCAAACCACTCCGGTTTGAACATGGCTCGCCGAATCGTGAAATACTCTGTATCGATGTCCCGCCCAACGGCCTGCCGGTTCATTCCATTGTCCGCCTTCGGGCGCACAGAAAGTTACTGAGGAACAAATTATGAAGAAAAGCATGTTGGGTATTGGCTTGGCCCTGGCACTCGCGTTTCCGCTTTTCGCGCAGGATAAAGAACAGGACCGTGTAGAAAATGCAGGGACTGTGATGAAGGAAATTCTCAACGCTCCCGATGGCACCAGCATCCCCCAGAGCGTGCTTGATAAGGCCGACTGCATCGTCATTCTGCCGTCGGTACTCAAGTTTGCTATCGGTTTCGGTGGCAGCTACGGTCGCGGCGTGATGACCTGCCGTGGCGGTTCCACATTTCATGGCCCTTGGGGAGCCCCGACCATGATGGCTCTTGAAGGTGGCAGCGCCGGTTTGCAACTTGGCGGCAATGCAACGGACTTCGTCCTCCTGCTCATGAGCCCCCGTTCCGCCACGAGCATTCTGAACAGTAAAGTGAAGTTGGGTGGCGATGCTAGCGCCGCCGCTGGTCCTGTGGGCCGCACCGCCTCTGCGGAGACTGACGTAACTATGCGCGCTGAAATTCTTTCCTACTCCCGTGCTCGTGGTCTCTTTGCTGGTATCTCCCTGGAAGGTTCCACTCTGCGTGCGGACAATGGCGCAAACAAGAACCTCTACGGTAAAGAAGTCAGCGCCTCTTCGATCGTGTTCAAGAAGGCAGTGCCGGTTCCGGATTGCGCCAAGAATTTGCTGGCGACACTTCAGAAGGCCTCTCCCGTCAACAAGTCCGACGCCAAGTAATTCAGCGTCTTCACACATTTTGCAAATGGCCGGTCCTCGCGACCGGCCATTTGTTTTTCGTCTCCTCTTTCACTCGTAAAAGTCCGGCGACCGCTTCAGTGTATTCCACTGTTCTCCATCATGGCCAAAGACCACCAACTTCACGCTCTCTCGCTCCACCAATTCCAACATCTTGCGCGTGCTCGCCAGTAGCAGCCCTTCGTCCTCGTCGTGCTGGCTGGCTTTACGCTCCATCGTGAATGTTCTCTTTATCACCGCAGCATCAATTGCCAATAGCACCGCACCACTCTTTGGCAACCGGAGAAGTACCGATTGATGCCCGATGCAATGACCGCTCGTTTCCAGCAACTCGATTCCCGGGTATAGCTCCACATCGCCTTCCACCATACGGTACTTCAAGCGCGGGTCGTCCCAGTGTTTTCTCCCTTTTGCATATCGCTCAGCTCCGGCCCTCGCCAATTCATAGTGTTTGCGTTGAACCACAAATTCAGCGTTCAAGAAATGCTCGTGATATCCCGCATGATCCACGTCGAAGTGCGTGCAGATCACCGTGTCGATCTGCTCTGGCTCTATTCTCAGTTCCTCCAACTGCTCCAGCACATTCTTCTCTTTGTGCGTTATCTCCGTTCCCACGGGCGCGCTAGTTGACACATCCGGGGCCATGCCGCTGTCGATCAGTATTCGTCTTCCATCGATTGTCTCCACTAAGTAGCATCCCGAACTCATCGGCAGCATTTTTCCTGGCGCAATCGGAATGTTCATTCCCACCAGTTGAAACAGGTAAAGCCGTTTCACCACACTCTGCTCTGTTTTCATCCGATTCTCCATTTGCGATAGATTTACCAATCAGCCTTTCGCGTCGTTGCTTCTTGCAGGTGCTCCAATTTCATTACCCAGCCGTACAGATGCGTCCGCCACTTGGTCAGCACTGTCTGCCTGACTACTATTATATCATAGTTAAGCCCATGTTGTCAATATGGTACTGGCCGTCGCATCCGTGTCCGCAGTGAGTCTTTATCCGCTCTCGCTTGTCAAACCTCACTTCTCACCGTAAAGTGTTACTCTCATCTCCACGGGCCAACGCATGACTCCCCGAAAAAAGATCAAACGCGCGCCGAAGCGCACCCGAAAACTCGCTGCCACAAAACTCGTCAGAAAACATTCCACAAAGAAGCGCACGTCGCGGCGGAAAAGTCCCGGCCATTCGTTTGAGAAGCTATTCGGCGTCATGGCTCGTTTACGCGCGCCAGGTGGATGTCCTTGGGATCGCGAGCAGACGCACGCGACCTTGCGCACTTACTTAATCGAGGAAGCATACGAAGTACTTGAAGCACTCGACGCGCGTGATGACTCCAAGTTCGCCGAAGAACTGGGCGATTTGCTTTTGCAAGTTTTATTCCACGCGCAAATTGCCGCGGAAGAAAAGCGTTTCGATATCGTCGACGTGATTACGGAAATTTACGAAAAGATGATTCGGCGCCACCCGCATGTGTTTGGCGATAAAAGCGCCAAGGACTCCGCGGAAGTCCTGCGCAACTGGGAAATCATCAAGGCCGAAGAGCGCCGCAAAAAGGGAAGCGCTCCGGCTGCCAAGGAACACACTCCCGATTCCATCCTGCACGGTGTTCCGCGCAGTTTGCCGGCGCTGCTCCAGGGCTTCCAACTCACGCGCAAGGCCGCGCGCGTCGGCTTCGACTGGCACAATATCGATGGCATCTTCGACAAGCTCCAGGAAGAGACCGAGGAGCTTCGCGGCGCGCTAAGCACGGCAACTCCGCTGACATCGAGGGCGAACTCGGTGATATTCTCTTCGTGGCCGTGAACCTCGCTCGGTTCCTGAAGATCGATCCGGAAATTGCGCTCAACCAAGCCAACGCCAAGTTCGCGCGGCGTTTCCGGGAGATGGAACGCATCGCTCTCGAGAAGGGCACCACGTTTGCCAAAGTGCCGCGGCCGGAAATGGAAGCACTTTGGGAAGACGCCAAGCGCAATCTCCTCGCGGCGTCGAAAGCGAATTGATCTATGGCGCCCGACATCGTTGTCCGCAAGTGTGAAAAGCTGGAAGAGTTCCACCGCTGCGTGGAAATCGAGCGCGAAATCTGGGCCGAGAGCGATCTCGAGACCGAGCCGTACGTCACCTTCGTCGTTGCGGCGCAAACCGGCGGTCAGGTTCTCGGCGCGTTCGAGGCGACACCATGGTCGGCTTCACGCTGGGCCTTGCCGCGTTTCGCGACAACACGCCGTACATCCACTCACACATGACCGGCGTCCTCGCCTCGCATCGCGACCGCCGCGTTGGCCGCCTGCTGAAACTCTTCCAGCGCGACGAAGCGCTGCATCGCGGCATTCGCCATGTTGAATGGACCTTCGATCCGCTGGAGACCCGCAACGCCCATTTCAATTTCAATCGCCTGGGCGCCATCGCGCGCACATTCAATCCCAATTTCTACGGCGTGACCACCAGCCCGCTGCACCGCGGCCTGCCCACTGATCGCCTGCTGGTTGACTGGCAACTGGACACCAAGCGCGTCATCGCCGCCATCAACGAACTGGTCCGCGATCCGCTCGATAGCCCCGCCACCATCCATCTGCCCTCCGAGCTGGAGCGATGGAAGCAGGACGAAGCCGTGAGCGCCTGGAAGCCGAGCAGTTGCGCATCCGCGAAGAATTTTTGCACTGGTTCGCCAAAGGGTATGCTGTCACCGGCATTCGCTTCACCCTCACTGGCGCCGACTACTGCCTGGCTCCCTGGAGCGATTTTTAGTGCGCGAAACGAGGAGCCAACCGCATGCGTCTGCGTGAACTCACACTTCGCGAAATTCATCTGAAGCTGCTGCACCCGTTTGAAACCAGCATGGACCGCGTCAGCGACCGCCGCATCATCCTGGTCGAAGCCGACATCGACGGCGCGATTGGCTGGGGCGAATGCACCGCTGGCGAAAATCCCTTCTACAGTCCCGAAGACACCGCCACGGCCTGGCACATCCTCACCGATACGTCTGGCCCGTGCTGAAGGGCAAGGAATTTCCGCTCCGCTGCGGACATCTGGCCCGCACTGGAACACATTCGCGGCCACAACATGGCCAAGGGCGGCCGTGGAAGCCGCCATCTGGGACGCCGAAGCCAGGCAGCTCGGCGTGCCTTTGTGGAAGCATCTCGGCGGCACGCAATCGGAAATCCCCTGTGGCGTTTCCATCGGCATCAAGGAAACTCCAGAACTTCTGGTCGACGCGGTCAAGACCGAGCTCGCCGCCGGCTACCAGCGCATCAAAATCAAGATCAAGCCGGGCATGGACCTGCCGCAAGATCGCCCGCATCCGCCAGGAATTTCCGCACATCAAGCTTTCCGTTGACGCCAACTCCGCCTATCGCCTGGAAGATCTCGACCTGCTCAAGCAGATGGACGCCTACTACCTGATGATGATCGAGCAGCCGCTGGGCTGGGACGACCTGTTCGGCCACGTGCAAATCCAGAAAGCTCTGCAGACGCCCATCTGCCTCGACGAGTGCATTCACACCTACGAGCAGGCCGAGGCCGCCATCGCTCTCGGCGCCTGCAAGATCATCAACATCAAACTCGGACGCGTCGGCGGACCACCTGCAGGCTCGCCGCATCCACGATCTCTGCCGCAAAAACGCCATCCCGGTGTGGTGTGGAGGCATGCTGGAATCCGGCATCGGCCGTGCCCACAACATTGCCATGTCCACGTTGCCCAGTTTCACGCTGCCGGGCGACGTCAGCGCCAGCGCCCGTTACTGGCACGAAGACATCATCTCTCCCGAAGTGACCGTAAGCCCCCGCGGCACCATCACCGTGCCCAACGGCCCCGGCATCGGCTTCGAGCCGCGCCTCGACCGCATCGAGAGCATCACCAAGCGGGTGGAGCGCCTGGCTTGATTGAGGCGGTTCACAGTTAAAAGTCGGTAGTTTGTAGTCCGTAGTTTGTAGTTCGTAGCGCTGGCTTTTATGCCAGCGCCTTTTCTCCCTCGGAGATCCGCTGCACACCGGCGAGCCTTAGCCGTTCCGCGTAGGGGCGGCTTTATGCCGCCCACTTGGTTTTTTTTGATCTCGTGTAGTGGCCGGTCTTCAGACCGGTTCTTAGTTGTCATCCTGAGCGGAGAGTCGCGCCTTTTGCGACTCGTAGTCGAAGAGCCTGCCCTGAGCCTGCCGAAGGGATCGTGGCAATTATTCAACCTCACAAAAACCGTTGGCACAAGCACGCACCAAACTCCGCCTCCAGTCCCCAGCCTTGTCACGATCCCTCCGCGACGGCTCGCAAAAAACGCGGACCTCTGGTCGGGATGACAACCGTGACTTTCCTCATCCCCGAGCGCACAATCATCCGTGGTCTACCACGTCTACATCCTCGCCAACCCGTCCGGCGTCCTCTATACCGGCGTCACCAATCATCTCGAACGTCGCGTCGGTCAGCACAAACAAAAACACATTCCCGGTTTCACAAAAAAGTACGATGTGGTTCGCTTGGTTTATTTCGAGGCATTCTCCGACGTCCGCAGCGCCATAAGCCCCGAAAAACAGATCAAAGGTTGGCGTCGCGAGAAGAAACTATTCCTGATCTATAATCTCAATCCGAAATTCCGCGACCTAAGCGAAGATTTTCCCCGCTAAGCACCTTCTCCAGAATGTCATCCCGACCGGAGTGCAGCAGCATTTGCGCAACGAAGTGGAGGGATCGTGGCAGGGCGGCGGACTGGAGGCGGCGTCTGGTGGGTACTTGTTTCCGAAAGTTCCTCCCGGGGCCCCCCGCTAAGCACCTTCCCCGGTGTCATCCTGAGCGTAGTCTCGGCGCATTTTTGCCGAGACGCAGTCGAAGGATCGTGGCAACCAGTCCTCCCTGCCCGAATCGACGGAACCGCCACGTTTTTGGAAAAATCAGGACCCAGGTTAGAAGCGAACCTGGGCCATCGCCGCGCATTACGATCGTGGGCAGGGCCATGTCGTCATCGAGCTGAGCAGCGGGCTCCGCATTGCGTTCCGGCCGCAAGATGCGGGGGGCTTTGAACGGGCCAAGCCGGAGCAATTGAGCAAGATCGAAATCTCACCGTCCGGACTTGGATTGCATTTTCCCGTCATAGATGCGGATATCTATTTGCAGGGGCTGCTGGAAGCCTTTCTGGGCTCGCGTCGCTGGATGGCGGCTCAACTGGGAAAGGCCGGCGGCAGCGCTAAATCGCGCGCCAAGACTTCCGCTGCGCGTGCCAACGGCAAGCTCGGTGGACGACCGAAGAAAATTCACCGGGTTCCTGTCAGGTAATTGACGTGCAAGGATGCGGAATGTTCGAAGAGCCCTGTACACACGATGGGATAATGACCGGGAAACGACCCGTCTGTCCCTCAATTCCTTCCTCATATCACTTTCTAGTTAGTTCCCGCAGTGATATCCTCCCCCCGCGCAACCAAAATCCATGCCCAAGGCTGCGCCACCCGCCGTTACTGGGACTTTATTATCGGATGAAGAGCCAATCAATGCGAATGCAACTCTACGTTATCGCCGCCCTTGTTGCTGCGTACAGTCTGGTTTCATTTGGACAATCCCTGCAGGCAGACTCGGAAACGAGGCCCGTTGACCAATACATTCCAGCTGTCGTGCAAGCGGTCGAAGATGAAATTTACGATTACAATTTCGAAAACAGATACTTCCTTGTTGACGACCAAGGAGCGGGGGACACGAAGCCAGCAAAAATTAGCATTTTCATTTCAAGAAACATCTCCAAAGATGGAGATGGGGTTGCAATTTACAAACTGATGCCCTATGGAGAGGTTTATAGACTCTTCGTGATTCAAAAGGACGGCGTTGTCGTGCTTCTGGGTGACCCTCAAAAGCTATTTCTTCCGACCGGCGGCAGTGTACTTACCATCTATATGGCTGATGAAAAGGTGTGTAGCTTTATTCAGCAGCGAGCAATCAAATCCTACTTCACCGTGGATCCTGGCGTATCAAAGCAGAGGCTAGATGAGGCGGTTCAACGTCAACTAAACCGAGTTGGATTCTCGTACCGGCGGTATTTGGCGAAACATGCTCAGAAAAAATAGTCCTAGGCGGGTGGCGCACCCTTCCAATTCTAAGACGACTTTGGGTGGCCTACCCTTTGCGAATCTGCCTTATGCAAAGGGTGGGACGCTCTTCTCTTTCTGAACTTTCAAGCTTCTCCTCCGCTTTCACGGCGGGTGGCGCACCCCCCCAATGCTAAGACGACTTTGGGTGGCCTACCCTTTGCGAACTTGCCTTATGCAAAGGGTGGGACGCTCTTCTCCTTCTGAACTTTCAAGCTTCTCCTTCGCTTTCACAGCACTTGGCGTCCCCTCCCAATGCTAAGACGATTCTGGGTGGCCAAAGGCAAGACGCGGAGCCCACCCTTTGCCTGAACCAAACCCGCAAAGGGTAGGCCACCCAATTCCTGCCTCCTATCACTTTCTAGTCAGCTTCCGCAGTGATATCCTCCCGCCGTGCAACCAAAATCAACGCCCAAGGCTGCGCCAACCGCCAAACCTACTGTTGCGGCGCTGGATTTGTTTTTGCCGCCTTGTTGCGGCGAGCTGCCTCGGCAAGACTCATTTCGGGCTGCGTCATGTCAGCGCCTTGAGCCTGCAAATTTTCGGGACGAGATCGGTGTCTGAGCTCTGGCAGCGGGAACAGCCGCCACAGCACTCGACGCTGAAACCAACTCGGCATTCAGCGTGATAGCGCCACCGGAAAGATTCATTTCGCGAGTCCAATCCTGAAAGCCGGGTTTCCGCACAGACACGGAGTGTTTGCCAGCCGAAACGTTGACCGTAGACGGCGTATTTCCTACAAAATTCTGATCAAGGTAAATGTCCGCGCCAATGGGTGTCGAGTTGACCGAAAGGTTGCTGGGAACGCCACCAACGACGGGTTGAGATGCACCGCCGTCAGCAACTTGGAACTTCGCCGGATCAAGCTTCAGATCTCCGTTGATGAATGTGGGAACATCGGTCCCTTTTGGAAAAGTGATGTCTTTGCCGTGCATAAGCAGGAAAAGTGGGGCAGCTGGCCAGAATATGACCGCCGCTGCTACTATGCCGACTGTCATTCCCCCAGCGTGTCCTCCGCCTTTGCCTTCCTTGACTGCACGGAGTGCAGCCTTCTGCCCGTCGACGAGCCGCACTGAATCCATGACGATTTCGAGTTTTCCACCGCGAGCCATCCTGCGCTTGGGCTGAGCTTCCGTCACTGTACCCCAGGCAACTCCACCTTTGGGGACAACCACGACGTCAGCGATCTTTACGTCTTCCAAAACTTCAAATTCCACCCGGTCGTTAACTTGTGCAGTCTCCGATGAGACTGTCTGCGAAAGCCGCAATTTGATCGGCGTTCCGTCTTCAAGAGTGAAACCCGTGCTCGTATTGCTTACGGCCTGCTGAGCTCCAGCGACCGAAGGCGTCACCGATTGGAAGAGTAGCAATGCTGAGCACAGGATACGGCCGGCAAGTGGCGTTAGCTTGTTCATATCAACTCCCTAGGATGCTTAATCTTTTGTCACGCTAACGAGATTGTTACGGTAGGAGGGGTGTTCCACAATGGTACCAAGGTACTTAAATGCCGCAAAGGTAACGTCCCAAAACGGGAACAGCATTGTAGCTGATAGAAGTGAGGCGGGTGGCGCATCGTTAGCGTGGGCGGACATCCTGGGTGGCCTACCCTTGCGGTTCTGTTTCTTGCAAGGGTGGGATATTCCTGAGTATGCGTGGGCTTCTCCCTCCATCAAATTCTCACCTTTACTTGTTGATTATACTTGACAATCAGTACTAACTATTATATACTTGCCCGTGTTGTGTCGAGATCCATTCGAATGTAGCGTCCCCCGATTGCCCCAGGCATCGAGCGAACTCCCGAACTGCCATTCCTTCCTTCCGCCCCACTTGGCCCGATCTGCGAACAAGCCCTGTAGCGTACTTCCCAACCCCAATTCCTCACTTTCGCATCTCTATCAATCCAAACAGTTTATAAACTCTTTGATTTCATATACTTCCACATTGCCATCCGCGCAAACTCTTTCCTTTGATAGACATCCGTATTTCACAGGGGGGTGGGTGGGGTATCTAACTGGTTATCCCTGCGTTGCAATTTCTGCAATTTGCCCTCCTGTAAGTCCTTTAGATAAGGCTCTTACAGACACCCCCTCCGGTAACCCCCTTTACTTGCCACTCTTACGTGAAATAGGGGGGGTAGGGGCTGGGGGGTGGCGCAATGCTAAACAGGCTTCGCCGGTCCCGCGCGATGCGGGACAAGGGACTACATGCGGACGGCGCTGGCATAAAAGCCAGCGCTACCAACTACGGACTACCGACTACTGACTACAAACTACCGACCGGTCGGTCTTCCGGAATGCGTTATGATGCCTGCGTATTCAGGAGAACTCATCGTGAAGTCACTTGGTCGGAAGTTTATGGCGCTGGCGTGCCTGGGGCTGGGGGTGTTGTTCGGCTGCGGCGGAGTTGCCGCGCAGAATCAGACGGGGACCGCTGCGGCTGCGCCGAAATACCGTACGCATTTTGTGGTGTATGACGTGGAGAAGAACGCGGTGTCGACGCTTTTCACTATTGAGGGAGAATGGCACGCTCCTAACCCGACGCCCGACGGTAAGTACATCGTCAGCGACATGG
>CAWIPD010000016.1:0-433476 GCA_963837885.1 Candidatus Acidiferrales bacterium
CATCCATAGATAAAATTGCGTGTTTCTGCAAGACCAGATTGAACGCGGGGATCCAGTTCGCGATGCCCAGCAAATAGCGCAACCAGTCCGCCCGGCAATGAAACAGGAAAGCCAGAAGGAGCGCGTGAAAATCCAAGAATGTTGATCCCTGACAGCAGATCAGCAGACAGCAGCCCGCAAGCTGCGAGCGAGATTTGAAATTCCGTGAAGAAGGCGAAGATCTGGGGAGCGATGACCGCAACGAAAATGCCGCCGAGTGCGCCTCCGGCAGCTACGGCCAGGTAGAAAGAAGTCAGCCGTTTTACGTCGGGCTTCAGAGCGAACCAACTCGCCGTGGCAGATCATGCAT
This sequence comes from Candidatus Acidiferrales bacterium, assembly GCA_963837885.1. Taxonomy (GTDB): domain Bacteria; phylum Acidobacteriota; class Terriglobia; order Acidiferrales; family UBA7541; genus Acidiferrum. The sequence continues at coordinate 350 of CAWIPD010000016.1, forward strand.
CCGGCAAAGAGGAGCAGAGGCATCACGACGAGCTGAGCAGTACGCTGCGAATAGACAAAAGCGGCACAAAGAAGAAATATGCCTATGGCGAAAAGTGGATGAAAAATTTCGCGCCGATACCAGCGCGGATGATCGAAGCACAAGATGAAACTCAACAGGTACAACGCCAGGGGAAGCACCCAGAGAAGGGGCAAGGAAATGATTTCCTGGCAAAGCTGATTGGTAGTGGCCAGCAAAAGGCGGACGCGCAAGCCGCCAGCAAAAAAACCACAGCGAGTAATCCAGCGCGGTTGGCGGTGCGTTCACTTCGTCCGGAACGCTAACCTCAGTGCGACTTTCCGCAGTGCCGCTAATAGACTGCCACGCACACCATCCGCAACCCAAGCAGAACAGCGCAAACATGTGCGCTCCACGCCAGACCCTGCACCTTTAGACGAAGGAGTGGTTCGAGCAGAAAAGGAAATGCCAGCAAACCGAGTCAGCGAACCAAGATTGGAGACAGAATAAAGCCGATAGGTGCGGGAATCACCGCCACGTGTGTGCAAACCATCGCTGCAACAAGGGGCCAGTAGTGGAAAGCACGAAGAATGGCAGGCCCACGGCGAGCAGTGTAATAAGAATGACGTCGCGAACTGGGTGCAGGCTGTCGGATGGGCGCCACTGCAAACCAGGAGTGATTGCCGAAGGCCAGATCACCGAGAGAATGATCACAGCCAAAAAAGCAAGCCCCAGCAAAGCTAGGTGCAGCCTTCCCTGCGCGCGAGGACCGAGGCGCTCAGAAATGTAATGAGAATAGGTGTAGCCGGCCAGCAGGAGTATTTGAAACACCAGCATATTGGTCGTCCACACGGCCGCCGAACCGCCAAACCAGGGCAGCATGTACTTGCTGATGATGAGTTGGACCTGAAAAAGGAGAAAAGCACTGAGAAACAGGGTCGTAGCGAAAATCCAAACGACGCGATTGGATGCTGATTTAGTCGCGGCTTCTCTCAAATGATGACGGCCCCCGTCTACAAGTGTTCTACACCCTTATTGCCAATCGGGATCGCTCGTAGCTTTACCCGTGAGCGGTCTAGCAGGTGTTTCAGGTTGGCAGTGTCGCACACACTCAGGTGCGTCCCTAGTTCATGCGTCACAGCTATGTTTCTCGGGATTCAGATTCAACGTGTGAAAGAAGTGTTCAAGTGAAATGAGCGCGATTGGGGAACTAGCTGTATTTTGTGGAACTCAACAGGGGACTGTCCGCTGGACTATTGGTCTGAATAGCGCTGCTCTTTCCATGGATCGCCGTAAGGGTGGTAGCCGTTGCGCTCCCAGAAACCGAGTTGGTCGTGGTCCAGCAAAGTGAAGCCTCGCACCCATTTCACGCTTTTCCAGGCGTAGAGATGAGGCACGACCAAACGCACAGGGCCGCCATGCTCCGCGGTCAGGGGTTCGCCATCATGCTCGAAGGCAAAGAGCACATAGGGGCGCTGCAAATCCTCCAACGGCACATTCGAGGTGTAACCCTCTTCCGCCAGCACCAGAACGGTCGTTGCGCCGGGCTTGACCTTGGCGCTCTGCAACACGTCAGTAAACAGCACACCCTTCCACAGATTATTCAGGCGGCTCCAGCGAGTAACACAATGGAAATCAGAGGTTACTTCGGTTTGCGGAAGAGCGCGAAATTCCTGCCAGGTAAATCGCAGCGGCTCTTCGACGAGTCCATCGATGCGGAAATCCCATCTTGCAGGGTCGAATCGCGGCACCCCTCCTGCGTGTAGCACCGGCCACTTGATCGTCAGCGATTGACCCGGAGGCAGGCGACCTTCGGCCCGAGCTTTCTTCTCCATTTCGCGCCTGCCGCCATCATCAGCAAGGACCGCCATGTTATTTCCTCTATCCTATTAGAGCAGCTGGCGACGCAAAGGTTTCTTAACCATTGACGACTTGCGGTGGACACCAATTTGGCAGTCCTATCTTAAATGCCGAATCCGGCGAAATTCGTGTGATGACGGCCATCGCTTTGCTCCTTTGTGAAGATGCTAACAGATGCGAGACAATGCTTCGCCGAGAATTCTGCGCAGGTGCGTGTTATTCTTTTCCCATGACAGCTCGCATTCTGGACGGACTGAAGATTCGCGACGAAATATTTGGCGAATTGAAGAGCGAAGTGGCACGGCTCACCGCGCAGGGTGTACGGCCCGGGTTAGCAGCAGTGCTGGTGGGAGAAAACCCGGCTTCGCAGATTTATGTGAAAAGTAAAATTGCGGCATGCGAGCAGCTCGGCATGGCGCAATGGTTGCATACGCCGCCCGCGTCAATCACCACGGAAGGACTGCTGGAACTTGTTCACAGCTTGAATAACGATAACTACGTAGACGGCATTCTCGTGCAACTTCCGCTGCCCCGGCAGGTGGATTCCAAGCAGATACTGGAAGCCGTCGATCCCGCCAAGGACGTGGACGGTTTTCATCCAGTAAGCATGGGTAATCTGGTCAGCAATCGCCCGGGCCTGGTGGCATGCACACCCGCAGGTTGCATGGAAATTCTGCGCCGCTACAAGATTCCCGTGGAAGGCGCGAACGCGGTGGTGCTGGGCCGGAGCGACATCGTCGGCAAGCCCATGGCGCTGCTGCTGCTCCACGCCAACGCAACCGTTACGATTTGTCATTCGAAGACACGCGACTTGCCGGGAGTGGTTCATCGCGCGGATATACTCGTCGCGGCTATCGGCAAGGCAGGCTACGTGAAACCGGAATGGATCCGGCCCGGAGCCACAGTCATCGACGTTGGCACAAACAAGGTTACCGACGCCAGCGAAGCGGCAGAGTTGCTGCGTAATTTTCCGGAGCGATTGGAAAAATTCCACGCCAAAGGCAGCGTGTTGATCGGCGACGTACATCCCGACGCCGTGCAGATTGCCGGCGCCCTTTCACCTGTGCCGGGTGGGGTAGGCCCGATGACCATCACGATGTTGATGAGCAACACGGTGAAAGCGGCTAAACAACGACGCGCCACAAAGACCCATGCGGGCGCAGGACATTAATTAGTCAGCAAGCGGGAGAGTTGGTGCCGTGGCGGGCCTTTTGATTGCTCGTCATGGCGAAAGGCTTGTCGAACGAATGAAGCATCTCGGCCTGACCGGAGGGATTGCCAGCGGAAAAAGCGCCGTAGCAGCGATGCTGCGCGAAATGGGTTTCCCGGTGCTCTCCGCCGATCTCGCCTCTCACAAATTAATGGACCCGGGCCAGCCGGCACACGACGAGATTCTGCGCGAATTTGGACCGACTATCGCCGACACTAACGAAGTAATTGATCGAGCCAAGTTGGCCGCCATCGTATTTGCCGATCCCCCTAGGCTGGCGCGGCTCAACGCCATTCTTCATCCACGCGTCGAAAAAATCATGCTGCAACAATTCGAGGATTGGGAACGCCAGGGAATACGTGACGCCGGCTTTGTTGAGGCCGCACTGCTGGTCGAGGCGGGTTTCGACAAAAAATTGGATGGCCTGGTAGTGACCTGGTGTGAACCGGCGCAACAACTGGAGCGACTGCGTGCCCGAGGCATGAGCGAAATAGAAGCCAAGCGCCGCATCGCCGCGCAAATGCCGGTAGCCGAAAAACTAAAGCACGCCACTTACACGATCGACTGCTCAGGGAGCATTGCGGAAACACAAGCGCAAGTGCAGGCGCTGGCGGCGAAACTCCGCAAGCCGAGTTAGCGAGTCAAGTCCTTCCTTTCGCAAAAGCGCCAAACGAGCGGCGTGGCAATCTCTTTCGCTGGATATTTGTACCCTTCTCGTTTAGTCTTATCCACCACATTTGGAAGAAAAGGAGGCCTGATGAAAATCGCGGTATTGATCACTCGCACACTCCTGGGTCTGGTGTTTTTGGTGTTTGGCCTCAACGGCTTTCTAGACTTCATACCGCATGGCCCACTTCCGGCCGGGTTTGCCGGGCAGTGGATTGCGGTACTTATCGGGTCACACTATTTTCTTTTTGTAGCGGCGGTTCAGGTGATCGGCGGAGCTTTGCTGTTGATCAACCGTTACGTGACGTTGGGACTGGTTCTGCTTGGGCCGGTAATCGTGAACATTTTGTTGTACCACTCGCTGATGGAACACAAGGGACTGCCCATAGCGATTGTGGTAGCGCTCTTATGGGTGTTGCTCGCTTATCATGCCCGCCGCAATCTGGCCGGCATTTTCGCTCCGAATATCCAACCGTAGGCCGATTAGAGCTTCTGCCGATGGGCTCGTCGATTAGCTGAAAGAACTCAGGCTTCCCTTCTGCAAGATACATCGTTCGGTGTCGCGAAACGCCTGCATTCGTGCATACTAGGTTTGATAGCTGCGCTTGCGAAACGGATAGAGATCCGCCCTGAGACAAGACTGGATCACTTGAATTTGGGATTGTGACGAACTGCCGGAGATGGTCGGAGGTCAACAATGTTGGTAAGAGACCTGAAAGAAGAAGAGGGTCGCGAACTGCTCACTCGATTGGGATTCGGTAGGTTGGGCTGCGCAAATGAAAATCAGCCTTATGTTGTGCCAATCTATTTTGTGCACGAAGACAATTTTCTCTTTGGATTCTCGACCGCGGGACAAAAAATAGAGTGGATGCGCGGGAATCCACTCGTTTGCGTAGAGGCTGACGAGGTCCTCAGTCAGGACAATTGGAGCAGCGTCGTGGTGATGGGCCGTTACGAAGAAATGCCGGACATTCCCAGGTATGCCAAGCTGCGGGCTCATGCTCACTCTCTGCTGGAAACCAGAACGTTGTGGTGGCGGCTGGCGATTGCGTCGTCACAAACACGCGAGGGCGAAACTCAACCGATCCCCATTCTCTATTGCATCCACATTGAGAAGATTACGGGTCATCGGGCCTCGCCGGACAAATAGAGGATGGATAGCCGGGCAACGAATCGTCTGAGTCAGCCTTCCTAGGCTCGCTTCTTCTTTGGGCCCCAAAAGTAATAGATCAGCGCGGCAGCACCAACCACTGCCAATATGATTCCCACGGTGACCGGATGCCCGTGGGCAACAACGAAGGAAATGACCTGAGTTCCATAACGTCCGCCCAAATAAGACAAAATCATGTAGCGGGAGATCCGACCAAGGAGGAGCGCAAGAAGGAATTTTGCCGCGGGATATTGCAGTGCCCCTGCCGCAAACAGAAACGGCATCATGGGAATTGGTGGAGGCAATAAAGCGGGAATGGCAATCGACAAGAAACCCCATCGCTCAAAGAGTTTGTAAACTCGCTCTACCCTCTTGCGCGGGAACCTGCGTTCCAGGGCTTCTTTACCGCCCTTGCGCGCAATTCTATAGGTGACAAAGCCTCCCAAAAGAGAGCCGGCTGTCGCCATTAAGGCGTAGTAAAGCCACAGCTGCTGCTGACGCGCCGAGAAGGCAATTGTCGCGATGTCCATCGCGCCTGGAATTGGCAATGGCGAGTTATCCAAGAGTCCGAGGGGGATCAGGCCGACACCGCCGAGGTGAAACAGCCAGCGGCGCACACTTCGAGCGGCTATTGGGAGCAAGGTTGCTAATACGTGACCACTGATAAACAGGACAGCGCTAACCTTTCCAGATGTACTTTCCGCACGGACAATGCACGGTTTCCGTGGGTAGGTTCTTTTCGATCATTTTGTTACAAACAGGACACGTTCTCTGCCACATGATTATTCCTGACTTTACTCAGACAAGTCGGCCGATTAACACCACAAGCCTAATTGCAGGTAACTCGTCTGTCTGTCCCAAAAAGCACGTAGGCATGGTTATGCGCCTCTGGACGACGGAACGACGTGGGAATAGGTCGAAACGATGCTAAGGCAAATCATGTAGCTTTACTCGGATTCCGAGCCGCTTTCCCGGCAGCCAGCGATCGGTCCACGCCGTGAATCCTCAAATGGCGGTGGAGTGAGCAACTGGAGCTGAAGACGCGCGTTGTCGGAGCGAATCCCTACTGGACCCGTGGAGGTCGGCTAGTTAGCTCTCGCCGCTTCTTCAGAGAGCAAGGTGAGGCCGCGAGTTTTCGCGTCGCGGGACAATTCGGCCAAAAGCAGTTTGCCATTGGCATTACCGGATTTCATCTCCGCTTGGCCTAATGCCAGTTTCGCCTCAAAGGCGAAGGTGACCCATCCAGACTCGCGTGCTTTTTTCTCAACGTTTCCAAAACCAGCGATCGCTTCGGCATTTCTTCCCAGTAGCAGAGCAAGGCGAGATTTTGCCAGCTCAATGCGCAGTTTTGTTTTCTCGTCGGTGCTGCCCTGGATCAGATTAGTTGCGGCGGCCAATTCTGCTTGAGCTCCGACCGCATCTTTCAGAGCGACCTTTACCTCTGCGCCAAGTGCGCGAGCCTCTGCCTCGCCATTGGAATCTTTTTCGGCAGCAAGCTCCGTCGCCGCATCCGCAGCAAGCTTCTGCGCGTCAGCAAACCGTTGCTCCTGAATCGCCAGTCGGGCGAGCGCCATTCTGGTGTACGCGGCATTCGCTTTGAGACCGAGTGATTCCTGCAATTGCAGGCCATCCTCGTAATCTTTTTTGGCGGCGATTAGATTGTTTTCCGCCATCTCAATCGAGCCGCGGGTAACCAGTGATTTGGCCACATCCGGCTTGCTATCAATTTCATTTCGCAGACGGAGCGCACTATCGCAATTCTCGCGCGCTTTTCTCGGATCTCCCGCTTCCAGAGAGAGCATGCAAAGGTTGCCGAGCACGGTGGCTTCGGTCGACTTATCGCCCACTTCGCGGGCAACCAGGATCGCCCGTTGCAACATTTCGCCACCCTCTTTGGCATTGCCGCTTTCAAAGAGTACGACGCCAAGATTTTGTTGCGCGAGACCAAGCTCGGCCTGGTCGCCGCGATCTTTAGCAACCTCGATGCTTTTCCGATAAGTTCGAATGGCTCCCTGACGGTCTCCCTGATCGTCCAGGATGTTTGCCAAATTGTTGAGGGCCCCGGATTCGTCAGCCTTGTCCCCGATCGTTTCCGAGATACTGAGTGCTTGCCCGTATAAGGTTTTCGCTTCGGCGAGTTCACCGCGTTGATAGGCCGAGTTGGCAACCAGATTGATCGCGCGTGCGGCACCGAGCTGGTCTCCCGAAGCTGTATTCAGATCTCGAGCTTCTTCGCACACCGGCTTGGCTTTCTGTGCATCGCCCAAATTCAACAGCGCCGCGCATTCCTGAATTCTGGTACGAGCCAACAGCAAATTGCTTTGCAGCGATTTCGCTATTTGCGAAGCGGCGGACGCCGAAGTCAGTTGTTCGTGAAAATTGCCGAGGGAATCCTGCGCTTCCGAACGCGTGAGCTGGAGCTGCGCTTCCAATCCTTTGGGCAGTTTTTTCTGCGCGGTCTGATCGAGGGTCGTAAGGGCCGCTTGTCCTTTGCCAGCGCTGACCTGGCTGCGAGCGAGGAGCAGGCCGTACTCCGGGTCGTCGACAAACAGAGTCTTCAGCGAGGCATAGTTCTCGATGGCCTTTGGCCAGTCGTGAACCATCTCGCTATAGCGTGCGGTGATCAGGCCGCGCGCTTCCGCCGACAGGTTTGAGGAAAGATCCAGCGCTTTCTTGGCTTCTTCGGCCGCTTTCGTTTCGTAACCGAGGTCAGACCAAGCCTCGGCTAAAGCGCTGTGGGCCTGGGCGAAATTGGGGTCAGCCGCCAGAGCCTTTTGCAAGGCTTTAATATCCCCAGAAACATCGAAGTTGCGACGCTTGTCGCGTGCTTCGGCGAAATTGCGCAACGCCTCCGAATTGGAGGACAGCGAATTATCAAGGCGGGATTCTTCCGCAACGCTAAGTTCGACTCCCAACTTCGTGCGAATTAATTTTCCAGCCCGCGCCACCATCGAATTCAACTCTGCCTCGGTCCCGGTGGTCTGCACAGATCCGGTGGCAGAGTCGCCTTTTCCGAGTAGATGAATATTCCACTCAATGTTTCGAGGACCCTTTCCGTCGGAACTGGCACGGTAGGTTCCGGTGATCACCGTGTCGCATCCTAAATAATCCTGAATACGGGCCAATTCTGCGCTGTCGAGTGAGGACGAGGTATTGTTGATACCCAGATTGCGCTTCATTTCATCCACTCGAGCAGGAGGGATAAAACGGATCTCGTCGGTGTCTAATTGCGACCACAAACCATCCGAGAGCATGTCTCCCAATAATCCAGTGTTCGCAGACTCGGACATGTTCTGAAATCCAAGCACGGCCACAGAAGGACGGAGCTTTGCATCGGTAACTGCTGGTGACGAATTCAGCGGAGGACTTTGCGAATTGCGGTTGTGGAGTGCAAACCAGCCACCAGCTGCGAGTACGAGCGCAGCGACTGCAGCGACAACCCACCGGAGGATCAGACTGCGTGGTTTGGACTCGCGGCGGCGGGGTGGGGCGGAAATTTCTCCGCGAATCGTCTGCATGATTTCTTCGGTGCTGGCAAAGCGATCCTCTGGCCGGCGTTCCAAACAGCGAAGAACAGTTGCTTCCCATTCAGGCGCAAGCCCGGGAACAGTGGTGCGTGGAGAAGGAGCGGGTTCAGATAAACGCCGCAAGGCCATGGCAATGGCGGTGTCGCCGCTGTACGGCACGTCGCCCGTCAGCATCTCGTACATTACGATTCCCAAAGCGTAAATGTCCGTTGCCGGCGTAATTTCTCCGCCATTCAATTGCTCCGGCGCCATAAACGCCGGGGTGCCGACAACATCGAGTGATCCGGTCAGTCTGGTTGCGTTTCCGGCAATATCCCTGGCCAGGCCAAAATCGGTAATGACAACGCGAATGCCGGAATCGCTCTGATCGGAAGGAATCAGCAGCACATTGGCGCTTTTGAAGTCGCGGTGTACAATCCCGGCTTTGTGGGCCGCGCCCAGGCCGGCTGCCATTTGGGCAATGATCGGCAAGGACTGTTCTGTCGTCAGCTTATTTTTTTCGCGGATATCCTGGCTGAGGGTCTTTCCGTCGAGGAGTTCCATACTTACGATCAGAATTTCCTGGTCTTGCTCATCGGCGCTTTTTTCGGTGTGGCGGAATACATCGTACGTTCGGCAAACGTTGGGGTGAGTCACCCGCCGAGCCAGTTGAATCTCCCGTCGAAAGCGATCAACGGCTTGATCCTGTTGCGCATAGTCAAATCGGATGCATTTGACCGCAACATTCTCGTGAAGCTCAAGATCTTCCGCTTCGTAAACCTCGCCCATTCCTCCGCGGGCAATGAAGCGAACTACCCGGAATCGATTCGCGAGAACCGTCTGCGGAGGGAAGGAGAAGTGTCCCGAGCGTGCGCGTTCCCCTATAGAAAGTCGGCCGAAGGCGCCTTCCGATAGTGTCTTTTCACCTTCTGGCAGATGAGGAAGGCCAGAATTGGCAGGAGGTTTTGAGCCCGATTTAGAATCGGCCATGGAGCGCCCTCCGCAAAGGTTTCCGCATTATGACACAGGCTGGCAAGCCAATGGTCGATGGGTTCAAACTCTGTGTTCCGTTCACGATAGGAACGGGGGAAAAACTTCATAACTTCAGAGTCGAGACCTAGTTCTAAGGGTTACAGTACTACCGAAAATGGATTGGGTTTAATATTCGCTGGACAGGGATTCCATTTTACGTGTATTTTTGCACTCCCACGCCCGAGACTAGCCAGGTTAAGAGGTGCGCTCATGAAGGGTATTTTGCGTTTTGCCATCCTGCTGACGGCGATGGTTCTCCTTGCGATTCCGGGTTTCGCTCAAAAACTGGATAAGAAGGCTTCGGGGAAGGGGCAAGTATGAATCCTGCAACGGTTGTGTGGCTGGCAGCTCGAATAACCCTTGCGTGATTTTCCACGCAAACGTCGAGCACCACCGGCCGTTTGGACGAACATAATTTCGTCGACCGTCACAGATGGGCCGGATTATTTGTTTATGGTGCCGACAACGGAAAATGTCACGTTTCAGCTAAGCGGGCCGACCGTTGGATTTGGCACTTTTGGGTGCGGGTTCGATTCCACAATGACTGCACAGCTTAATGGCTTTTGCACGAATATTGCTGACACTGATGATCCCTCGACCTATCTCAGCTTGGATCCGTCCACAGTCAATGCCTTGAATCAGGTCACCTTTGGATTCAATTCAGCGGCATCCGGTCTGCCTACGGATTGGGTTTTCTACACCACGGACAAAAATGCATCAATCGTTCCGGGGTCGACCGTGCCAGAGCCAAGCGTTTTGGCGATGTTGGCGTGTGGCATGCTTGCGTTCGGTATCTTCGGCATGAAACAACTTCGAACTCAGAATCAGAGTTAGCCACATCGGCACCGAACTGCTTTCAACCCTTTCGTCTGCAAGCAGAAAAGTTAGATAGTCCAATGCCTCCTTGGATTCCCTGCCGTTGTGTGTCCCCGTACATTTTTCTCTATACTAGGGGCTAGCAGCATTTTCGGAGGGATGGACTATATGGGTCTAGGAAGTTCTGCCAATCGCACTCGGCTGGTTCTGGTGGCGCTGATACTTGTGCTCGGCGCGTATTGGGTGGGGGCGCGTTACGGTCCCCGGCAAGCCGCAAAGGTTGAAGCGCATCGAGGAGTTCGTCCCGCAGAGCCCGCTGCTTCGTTTACTCCTGGTGGCCTTCCGGAGCGGCAAGCCAGCGACCACAACGCGGCACTAACGGAAGATGAATCCATCAACGTGCGCATCTACAACGCCGCGTCGCCCGCCGTTGCCAACATTCTGACCAAGGCCACGGAATACGATTTCTTCATGGATCGCCGTGCCTGTCGAGGGCGCCGGTTCCGGATTCATAATTGATCCGCGTGGGTACATTCTCACCAACTATCACGTCGTGGCCGGAGCGCAAACAATGGAAGTGATGCTGGGCGATCAGACGCACTATCCCGCGAAATTTATCGGTGCCGACCAGCGCAACGACGTCGCGCTCATCAAAATCGATCCCAAAGGGAAAACACTCGCTGCGCTGACTCTGGGCGATTCTTCCACTCTGCAAGTCGGTCAGAAAGTTTTGGCGATCGGCGATCCTTTCGGATTTCAATCCACACTGACGACCGGAGTCATCAGCGCGCTCGGACGTACGGTGCAAACCAGCCAGAGCACGTTCATCGACGAAGCCATCCAGACCGATGCTTCGATCAATCGAGGAAATTCCGGGGGCCCGCTGATCAACACGCATGGTGAAGTGATCGGCATCAACTCCGCGATCTACACACCAAGCGGGACGCTACCGCTGGCATCGGATTCGCCATTCCCATCAACACCGCCAAATTGATCGCCAGCGATTTGATGTCCGGCGGAAAAGTTCGCCGCGCCTACCTCGGAGTGCAGACGATTCCTGTAGGAGGGTGGCTAGTCGGAAGCACTGGATCTTCCTGTGCAGGAAGGATTGCTGGTGGAGCGTCGACAAAGGGGGGACCAGCCGCAGGCGCAGGGATCCAAGGTGGAAATCGCGTCGCCCAGGCAGGCATGCGACGAATCATGATCGGTGGAGACGTGATCATTGCCATCGACGGGCAGAAAGTGGCCTCGCAATTCGACATCGAATGTGGTGTTGAACCGCAAACGGCCCGGCGACACGGTAAACGTCACCGTGTACCGCGGCGCGAAAAAGATGGAAATCCCGGTGAAGTTAGGTGAACGCGACGGAAACGAGGCTAAGGCCTTTCCCATCGTCAAGAAGAACGGGATTTGTCAGGAGCCAATTTCCGCGCGATAGCGGTTGCGCTCTTCTTCGGTAAGCGAAAACCAGCCTTCGGCGATATCCCGCACACGTTCAAGCGCTTTCTGCATTTCTTCATGCTTGGCCTTGATCATATCCGCATCCGCATCTTTCGGCACGAAAACGGGTGGCCCGCCAACCACAATTGTGCGAGCAAACAATCCCGGCAACAGAAAATGGTCCCAGGTTTTCTCAATGGTCTTACCGCGATCCACACCGATATGAAAAACCAGGATCGGCGCGCCAGTCATACGCGCCAGCAAGCACCGGGCCCACTTTTGCCACATAGCGGGGTCCGCGCGGGCCATCAATCGTAAAAGCGCAATCGATGCCCTCGGCAATCCGTTGAGCCATGACAGTCAGTCCGCGCAAGCCACCACGCGAAGAGCTTCCCTGCGCGGTCCCGAATCCCAGCCACTCGATCACCTTGCGTGTCCACTGCCCGTCAAACGCGGTTGTATTCATGACCACGATCCCGCGATTCGTCCAAACCACGCAATGGGCAAAATCACGCGATGCCAAAACGCCCAGATGAGGGTTGCTTGGCGGCCCACTGCCCTTCGGCGTGGCGACGCCCGATCGTTTCAATCGCAAGGTCGGACCCAGGACGCGGATCACCGGTGAACACGATTGCCGCAATAATGGGAATTTGAATGCGACGGTGCCAGGGCAATTTCGGCAGGCGCACGTCATAATGCGCGCTGAGCTTTTCTTCTTCTTCCGGCGGGTGAATGTCGGCGGTGTCCATCTTCGAAGTATAGTATAAGAGGAATGGGTCGAAGCTGCAGTCTGAGTAGAGATCAGGAGCATTCTTGCGCTTGTCGAGAACACAGGCACAAATTGAGCGTTATCGGAGAGTCTGGCGGGACTTTTCTGGCTGCTGCCGCTATCTGTGGGCTGGCGACGTCAATCTGGCCGTGCACGCCGACGAGCCTCCCAGTAACGGATAAGGTGGGTCGATTGAAGGCGAAGCCATTTCCGTGGATGGCCCGATGAGCGTGGATGTAGTTGAACGGGCAAAGTGCGAACTGTTCTGCGAAGTGGCAGTGACGTCCACGTCAAAGGTTGGCCAGGCTCGAATAGAGTTGATTGAAGGCGGCCACATTACAATCTGCGGACCAGCTCATTTTTCGGTCCTGAAATCCGGCGGATCGCCTTGACCCTGGCCCTGGATCGGGAACAATTCGTGCGTTCCTGCAAGCCGAACCCGCGCTGACGGTTTACACTCCCCAAATCCAAGCGCGGCCCATTTCGATTGGGAATGGAGCGATGGAGATGCTTGTCGGGCTGGATTCTGCGGGAGCAATGTGCATTCGCGCTACCAAGGGTGCGGTGCGCATCGAACAGCAACTGACCGGGCAAAATATGCTGGTGCCGCAGAACGGTGACGTGTCGCTGACGAACGGCCAACTGGAAACCTTGCGCACTTCCTCGCGGACAGTGCGTATGCCAGGAAGAGCAAATTCTCTCCAGCTCCACGGGGCCCGTGGAAGTCAGCACGCTGGCATCTTCCGAGGAGCTAAAGCGCCGGGCAGCGGAAAAGAAGGCTGCCATCGCGCCCGCTCCTGATCCTCCTCCGGCCGCAGAGAAAGCGGAGCCGGTCTATCAGGTGTTTATGCCGCCGCTGCATTATGACGCGAAGAATAAGACCGAGCAGGAATTCGATCCCAATCTGATTATCCTGGTGAGACGAGTTCGCGTTCGTCCGACGCTGATTTTCCAGGGAAAAGTGGAAGGCGAATCCGTGGTAGCACAAAATTCTGCTCCCCCTGCCGGACCACCCAGTACCGCGGCTGCGAAGCCAAAGCCCACTGATGATTCCACCTGGGGTCGGATGAAGAGTTACATCCGCAAGTCTGTGGACTCCCGGATCTTAAAGCGTTAATTCAAATCAGCGGCTACATGCCTTCGTAGTTGGGGCCACCGCCGCCCTCAGGCACTACCCAATCAATGATCTGGTAGGGATCGGCAATATCACAGGTCTTGCAGTGTACACAGTTCGCGGCGTTGATTTTCAGTTTCAGCGCCAGGTCCTTCCTTCACCATTTCATAAACGGCTGCGGGGCAAAAATACTGGCAAGGATTGCCATACTCTTCCACACAACGCGTCGCAGCAGATATTTAAATCGTGAACTTTCAAGTGGCAGGGTTGATCGTCATCGTGACGCGTGCCGGAGTGATAGACATCGGTCAGCCGGTCAAATGTCAGCTTGCCGTCGCCCTTAAATCGTTCCGGCGCAGGACGTCCATGAATTTGTGCCGTACGCTTCGTTCCCCGGGTGCGCGCGCATGGGGTCAATCAGGCCGTGGCCGCCGGTGATTTGCTGCAAGCCGGAATAGAACAATCCGTTGAGCAGGCCGGTGCGGAATGATTGATGGAAATTGCGAACCTTCCACAATTCTTCCTTGATGTAACTGTGATCGATTTTTTCCTTGTAGACACTCAAGGTGTTGGCGGAATAATCCTGCTTCTTGAGAGATTCGAAGATTGTCTCCGCCGCAAGCATGCCGCTCTTCATTGCCAGGTGAATGCCCTTCAGCCGCTGGGAATCAAGAAAACTGCCTGAATCGCCGACGATCAGTCCACCATCGAGATAGTTCTGCGGCATGGAATACCAGCCGCCATAGGGCAGCGATTTAGCCCCGTAACGAACCAGTTTGCCGCCATCGAGAAGTTCGCGAAGGTAAGGATGCGTCTTCCAGGTCTGGAAAGCGGCGTGTGGATCAAACCGCGGATCCTCATATTCGAGCGCGATCACCAGGCCAACGGAGACGCGATTATTGGAGAGCCCATAAATCCAGCCGCCGCCATACATTTTGGTCGAGATGGGCCACCCCAGGGTATGAGCCACAAAGCCGGGCTGAATTTTTCCCGGCTGGACGTCCCACAATTCTTTGATGCCGATTCCGTAACTTTGCGGATTGATGTTGTCGAGGTGCTTCTTGTTCACCAATTGTTTGGTGAGCGAACCGCGTGTGCCTTCGGCAAGCACGGTCACTTTTGCGCGCAGTTCATAACCGGGAGTGAAGTTTGATTTCGGCTTGCTGTTCTTATCCAGGCCTTTGTCTTCGGTAATGACGCCGGCGATGCCCTCGCCTTCATAAATTAATTCCGCGCCGCCAAATTCCTTGAAAACGTTTACGCCCGCGGCTTCCACCAAGCCACCGAGCCATTTCACGAGCTTGCTGAGCGAGACGACGAAGTTGCCAGCATTTTGAAAAGGCGGAGGAGTGACGGGAAAACGGAACGATGATTTCTCGGTGAAGATGAGCGCGGCGGAATCGGTGACGGGAGTATCCAGCGGGGCGCTCTTTTCAAAGTCGGGCACCAGTTCGGCTAGGGCCTTGGGATTCATGATCGCGCCGGAAAGTTGGTGTGCTCCGATCTCCCGCCCCTTTTCCAACACGTAAATATTTTCGGCGGAGAGTTCGGGCTTCGCGCCGCTGGCGTTGTGCTGCTTGATGAGATTGGCGAGATGCAGCGCGCAGCTCAGTCCGGCTGGGCCCGCACCGACGATCAGTACATCGGCTTCGAGTTGTTCGCGTTGAATGGCCATGCAGAATATTCTACCAAACAAGTGTTTGGGAGAAACGGTTCGGGTTCGCCCATGGAGCGGAGCTATGCCTTCGACTTTTGAAGCTCTTCAGTTAGTGCGGGCATGATTTCAAAAATGTCGGCGACTATACCATAGTCGGCAATTTCAAAGATGGGGGCATTCTGGTCTTTGTTAACAGCGACGATGGTCCGCGAGCCCTTCATGCCCACAACGTGCTGGATGGCGCCGCTGATGCCGAGCGCAAGATAAAGCTTAGGCGCGACTGTTTGCCCAGAACTGCCGATCTGGCGCTCCATGGGCAGCCAGCCTTCATCGCAAATCGGGCGAGAAGCCGCAAGTTCGCCGCCAATGGCTTTCGCCAACGCTTCCGCCTGGGCAATATTTTCCGGCGCTTTGATCCCGCGGCCGACCGCAACGATCAGGGGAGCCTGGGTCAAATCCACTGCAGACTTTGCTTCCTTAAAGAGTTCCAGGGGCTTGGTGCGAATCTGTTCGGGCCTCAGATCTACTTTCACCGAGTTCACGGCAGCTTTGCCCGAAGGATGAGCGGCGAGCAAGATCTGCGCGAAAAGCTCCGGACTGAAACGATGCGAACCACGGCGCGCTGGCAGTGAAGATAACATCGGCGGCAGTCTTTCCCTGGAACATTTGACGAACGAAGATCAGCTTTCCGCCTTCATGGCGGAAACCAATGCAATCGCCGATCATGGCCTTGCCAAGCGAGGCGGCAAGCTTTGGCGCAAAATCGCGAACTTGGTAGGTGTGCGGAAACAAAACCAAGTCCGGCTTAGCCGCTTCAATCACCTGCTTCAGCGCGACACAATACCCGTCCGGGGTGTAATTCTCCAGCAAGTCGTGTTCGACCAGCAACACTTCCGCGACATTCTTAGCCGCAAGTTCGTCGGCAAGAGCGGCGACGCCTTTACCGAGAATCACAGCACTAACACTGCCAGAACTCGCCGCGGCAATCTGCTGCGCGGCCACCAGCGTTTCAAAACTGGTGGGATTGAGTTTCCCCTGGCGTTGTTCGGTAATGACTAGGATTTTCATGGTCAGATCACCCGCGCTTCAAACTTCAGTTTTTCAACCAGCTTGGCCGCAACTTCCTTCGGGGTCCCAGTAAGAAATTCCGTCTTCTTGGTTTTCACCGGCACATAAATTTTTTCGATTTTCTCGGTTGGCTCGATGGCGACGCCCAGTGCTTCACGCGTCACCGTGGCGATCTCTTTTTTCTTTGCGGCCATAATGCCCTTCAGCGTGGCGTACCGCACCTTGTTGATGCCAGACTGAATGGAGAGCACCGCGGGAAGCGGGCATTCAATCCACTGGAACCATCCGGCTTCCAGTTCGCGTTTCAACTTCATTTTTCCCGTCTTGCACGTCGATCTGCATGATGATGGTAGCGTGGGGCAAATCCAGCAGCGCGGCAAGCAATACACCCGTCTGACCGAATCCGTGGTCGTCGCTCTGCAATCCCGTCAGAATCAAATCCGCTTTCTCTTTGGCGATCGCAGCGGCCAACACCTTTGCGGTTCCGAGTGGATCAAGCTGCGCAAAATTATCGTCGGCAACGTGAATACCACGATCCGCTCCCTTGGCGAGCGCTTCCTTCATGGCCTGCTTCACGCGTTCCGGGCCGAACGAAAGCACTACTACTTCCCCGCCGTGTTTTTCCTTAAGGCGCAACGCCTCTTCCAGCGCGTACGTGTCCGGCTCATTCATCTCAAAGCCGATGTCCGATTCTTTGATCCAGTTTCCGGTGATGGCCAGCGGAGCATCCTTTGCCGGAACTTGCTTGATACACACGATGATGTTCATGAAGTGGTCCTTCCGTCCGGGCTACGTTTGGAGGATGAACGTCATTCTAAGCGGAGCGACGAGTCTCAAGTTCGGATACGCCCGGGTCAGTGATCAGCTTGAGATTCTTCGGCCCGAATCAGCATTTGGACCGCAGAATGACACCTACCAAAGGGCGGAGCGCAAAAAATCTTGGAGAGCCGGTAGGTTACTTGCCGGTCCAGCGCTTGAAAATCAATGCGGCGTTGGTGCCGCCAAATCCGAAGGAATTGGAGAGCGCATAGTCGACGGAAGCTTTACGCGCCACATTGGGCACGTAGTCCAGGTCGCAAACCGGATCGGGCGTTTCTTGATTGATCGTGGGAGGCAAAATCTGATCGCGCAGAGCAAGAACGCTGATGCCCGCTTCCAAACCGCCTGCGCCGCCAAGCAAATGCCCGGTCATGGATTTCGTCGAGCTCACCGCAAGCTTCTTGTTAATGGCGCGTTCGCCGAAAAGGCGCTTCATCGCGGTCGTTTCGATCGCGTCGCCAATTGGCGTGGACGTTCCATGAGCATTCACATAGCCGATATCATCTGGAGTCAGATGGGCGTCTTTGAGCGCGGCCCGCATAACACGGAATGCTCCATCGCCGTTCTCGGCAGGTTGGGTGATGTGATAGGCATCGCCGCTCATGCCGTAGCCAACAATTTCCGCAAGAATCGGAGCATTGCGCTTCGTCGCGTGCTCCAGCGATTCGAGGATCAGAATGCCAGCGCCTTCGCCAACAACAAATCCGTCGCGGCCCGCGTCAAATGGCCGGCTAGCCTTTTCCGGTGCATCGTTGCGAGTGGAAAGCGCGCGCATCGAAGCGAATCCACCAACGCCCATGGGGGTGATAGTGGCTTCGGTGCCACCACAAATCATCATTTCGGCTGCGCCGCGTTCAATAATCTTGAAGGAATCACCAATGGCATGTGCCGAAGCGGAGCAAGCAGTGGCCGTAGCGGAATTCGGCCCGCGCGCTCCGTAGCGAATCGAAATATGACCCGAAGCGAGATTGACGATTGCGGAAGGGATAAAGAACGGTGAGATTTTGCCGGGTCCACCCTGCATCAACTTGATGTGTTCGCGCTCGATGATGTCGAACCCACCGATGCCCGAGGCAACGTACACACCAACTTCGTCGAGGTCGGAATCTTCGGGCTTCCACTGCGACATCTTGATGGCAAAATCCGCGCCAGCAAGAGCCACCTGGATAAAGCGGCCCATCTTTTTCAGTTCTTTTTTCTCAATCCACAGGAAGGGATCGAAATTCTTGATTTCACCGGCAATTTTGCAGTCGAAATCGGTGGTGTCGAAATGCGTGATGTGGCCTACGCCGCTTTTCCCAGCGACGAGGTTCTTCCAGCTTTCCTCGGTTCCAATACCCAGTGCGCAGACCAATCCAACGCCTGTAACGACGACTCGGCGAGTCAACTCAATTGCTCCTTCGTGCAGCGATTTGTGTGTGGCTTACTTGCCTTTGGAGTGCTTATCAATGTATTCGACGGCATCCTTGACGGTGGTCATTTTCTCGGCGTCTTCATCCGGCACTTCGATGCCAAAGGCTTCTTCGAAAGCCATAACCAATTCCACCTGATCGAGCGAATCTGCGCCGAGATCGTCCACGAAGGAAGCGGTCGGTGTGACCTCAGCTTCATCCACACCCAATTGCTCGACGATAATCTGTTTAACGCGTTCTTCCACGCTTGCCATGCCTGTTCCTCCGCGACCTAATATCGCATTATAGTTTCGTGCTACATTCTACTGCGGCTGTCTACCTGCTACTAGCCTTAAAATCTCTTGCTTAGGCAACCTTGCCATTCTAGTGAGCCTGAGCGGCAAGGTCAACTTTTAGAACCAATTCCAGACCTCTAACCAGAGCGAATAAAAATCCAATTACCCACTTCGCTGGGTGGCTAACGGGAACTTCTATCAGGCCAGATACATACCACCATTCACATCCAGCACATGGCCGGTGATATAGGCGGCTTCATCACTGGCAAGGAAAACGATCGCCGTGGCGATGTCGCGGCCAACCCCCATACGCCCGAGCGGGATGCGAACCTTCAACTCTTCTTTGACCTTATCCGGCAAAACATCGGTCATCGGCGTTTCGACA
Source organism: Candidatus Acidiferrales bacterium (assembly GCA_963837885.1). GTDB lineage: Bacteria > Acidobacteriota > Terriglobia > Acidiferrales > UBA7541 > Acidiferrum. Next base: position 19,526 of record CAWIPD010000016.1, read on the forward strand.
AAACCAGGCGCTACGGCATTCACGGTAATATTTCGCGAAGCAATTTCCATGGCGATCGATTTCGTCAAGCCGATCAAGCCCGCCTTGGCAGCCACATAATTTGCCTGCCCCGGATTGCCGGTGTGCGCGACGACGGAGGAAATATTGATAATGCGACCCGCTCTGGCCCTCATCATCGTCGACAAGGCTTGCTGGATGCAAAGGTGAGCGCCGGTCAGAGTTCGTGCGCAACACCGCATCCCAATCCTCAAGCTTCATGCGCATCGCCAGACCATCTCGCGTGATTGCCGCGTTGTTCACAAGAATGTCGAGCTTGCCGAACTTCTCCATCACGGCTTTGAATCCCGCTTTGATTTGTTCCGGGTCGGCGACATCCATTTTTACCGGAAATGCTTCGCCGCCCTTGGTGGCAATTTCCTGCGCCAGAATGGCAAGCTTCTCTTCGTTGCGCGCAGCGATGGCAACTTTAGCGCCGGCTTCCGAGAGTGCCAACGCGGTATCGCGGCCGATGCCTTGCGAGGCTCCGGTCACCAAAGCGACTTTGTCTTTCAAGCTGAACATATGCTTCCACCCGCAAATTCGTAGCGGCCGCGTTCTGAGGCGGGCGCAGTTCATTCTCACAAAGTTAAGCCGCGTCGATCTTGGCCGCCACGATTTTCTCAATCGTAGAGTTCAAACTCTTCTCGTCTTCCACGTTGAGTGTGGTGACCGAGCGTTCGATCTGACGCATAATTCCCGTCAACACGCGGCCGGGCCCAACCTCAATGATCGTCCGCACGTCTTCGTCGAGAAGGAAGCGCATCGAGGCTTCCCAAAGCACGGGCATGCAAACCTGGCGAATGAGCGCCTGCCGCGCTTCGTCCCCTTTGCGGATGCTATCGGCGTCCACATTGGTCACCAAGGGAATCTGCAGATCCGAGAACTGCGTGGCCATCAAATCCTTCTCCAGCTTTTCCTGCGCGGGCATCATAAGCGCCGAATGGAACGGAGCGGAGACCGGCAGAATCACTGCTCGCTTGGCGCCCGATTGGGAAGCGATTTCGACGGCGCGCTTTACCGCGTTGGCATGGCCGGAAATCACCGTTTGCTCTGGCGAATTCAGATTAGCGGCCGAACAAATTTCACCTTCAGCCGCGCGCTTGCAGGCATCCTGAACAACAGCAGGAGAAATGCCAAGGATCGCCGCCATCGCGCCGACTCCAGTTGGCACGGCTTCCTGCATGTACGTGCCGCGCTTGCGCACCAGCCGCACCGCATCGGCAAAATTCAATGCTCCGGCAGCCACGAGCGCCGAATATTCACCCAGACTGTGCCCGGCAACGAAATCCGGGACGATGCCGCGCTCTGCGATCACGCGATACGCCGCAACAGAGACCGTCAAAATTGCCGGCTGGGTATTGGCAGTAAGCTTCAGCTCTTCTTCCGTGCCTTCAAAGCACATTTTGGAGATAGAAAAGCCCAGCGCCTTGTCCGCTTCGTCAAAAACAGCGCGCGCCACCGGAAATTTATCCGCAAGATCTTTTCCCATGCCCGGGATATTGTGAAGCTTGACCCGGAAATACAAACGCTACTTTACCCATACTGTGCTCCTCTCTCCTTACATCACGCTTTGGCGTGCGTCAGGGAGAGCTCCTGCTCGATTTTTTCATTCACATGTGCTTTAGCAAGTCCCGCGGCAACGCGAATGGCATTCTTCATGGCATTGGCGTTGGAGCGGCCATGAGCAATGACGCACACGCCGCGAACTCCCAACAAAGGCGCGCCCCCGTACTCGGCATAATCCATGGTCTGCTTGATGCCCTTGAAGGCACCCTTGGAAAAAGCATAGCCGAGCTTTGAAGACCAAGAACTCTTATACGTCTTTCGAAGAAACTTTACGATCTCCATCGCCAGGCTCTCGCAGATCTTCAGGGCGATGTTGCCGACAAAGCCGTCGCACACGATCACGTCCACTTTGCCGGAAAAGAGGTCGCCGCCCTCAACATTGCCGACGAAATGCACCGGCAAAGCTTTGAACCGGTCGTACACGGCGCGTGTCAGTTCGTTGCCCTTGATCTCTTCCTCGCCAATCGAGAGCAAACCGACGCGCGGCTTCCGGCTGCCAAACGTCAGCCGGTAGTAGATTTCGCCCATCACGCCGAACTGCAACAAGTGATCGGGCTTGGAATCCACATTTGCGCCCACATCCAGCAGAACGGAAACGCCCCCTCTGGCGTTGGGAAACGGAGCGGCCAGAGCCACGCGATCCACGGATTCCAGCGTGCCCAGAATAAACTTGGCGGTAGTCATCACCGCTCCGGTATTTCCCGCGCTCACAAAACCATCCGCCAACCCCTCTTTCACCAGACGCGCGGCAACGTGTATCGAACTGTCCTTCTTCCGACGAAAGGCCTGGGCCGGATGATCTTCCATGGTGATCACCTCGGACGCCGGAACAATTTCCATGGGCCGGTGTGACTTCGGAAGCCGCGCCAATTGAGTGCGAATCAATCTGGCTGACCGACCAGAAGCAGTCCGCACGTCGTACTCGCGCGCCGCCAACACACTCCCCTCCAGTTCCGGACGGGGTGCATGGTCGCCCCCCATGGCGTCAACGGCAATGGTAATCATGGAATGATCTGTCCGGCGAACCGCTGCGTAAGCAGGCCGAGAGCGGAAGTCGTCGAGCTACAGTCTTCTCCTGTCAGGATCGGGGGGCGCGTCAACGACGCGCCAATTCGCTTTTCTGTTCGACGAGTTCCCTGGTTAGCGACTTGAACTTGCTCATCGGACAGAGGAAGTCTACCGCGGGACTCTTAAGCAGATTCCTGGACGGCCTTGCCCTTATACTGGCCACAATTGGGGCAGACCTGGTGGGGCTGCTTCATTTCATGGCAGTTCGGACACTTGGCCAGCGCGGGACCCTTCAGGAAATCGTTGGCGCGGCGGGTACTCGTCCGTCTTTTGGAATGTCGTCGTTTTGGATTAGGCATTGCTTACTCCTCGTTTTCGCCGTATTCGTGGCTACACACACGCCATTCCGAATATGGTCGGATTCTATGGGCTTTCCACCCGGAAATCTATTGTTTCTTGAGCCAGTCCTGTTTCAGCCTAGCAAGGGGAGCCAGACGCGGGTCAGCTGCATGCGTTTCGCAGCGGCACTCTTCATGGTTGAGGTTGGCGCCGCAGCTGGCGCACAATCCTCGACAATCGCTCTGGCAAATCACTTTCATCGGCAATGACAATAATACCTGCTCCTTCAAAATATCGATCAGAAACAGGCCCTCTCCCGAAAAAAATCCAACGTCGGTATCGTCGTCCTTCAACCGCTCTTCTTCCGGCTTGGTAGCCTTTCACCAAAGGCTGGTAGAACAGATCGAAATCACGATGAACGTCCTCGATCACCGGTTCCAGGCAGCGCGCACAAACCATTTCCACTTTGGTTTCGAGCATGCCGACCACACGAATATGGCCCTCAAGCAGCTCCGCCGTGGCGTTCACTTCCAGCGGTCCTGCCTGCTTAACCTCATTAATACCGTAGTCGATGCTCCCGGGCGCATAAATCTTGTGGATATTTATCTTGCGAACCGCAAGCTCTTTCACGTCAAGGAACATGTTTTCTGCCCCTCCGGCGCGCACGCCCGAGCACCTATCTATTATTGGGTTCAATGGGATTCAAGTCAAGAAAACGCAGCCGAATTCGCGAGGCAAAATTCAGGCTCGTTGGCTACCACCGGATGAGATCAGGTCCCCTTGTATGGCTTAACCCCCGAGCTTTGCGGGAGGGCGTGAGGCCCGGAAAGTAGCGCTTTCTGAATGAGAAGTGCTGAGGAAGTAGAAAAAGGGGAGACTGACCTATGCATTCCCTACAAGCACTGGGGCGCGACACCACCCCTCCGCAACTTCTGCTGGCGTGAGGGGAGCTCACCCGTTGCGGCTGAAGGTTACGCGCCGCGCCCACAGTAGGTGTGCCCGAATGGGCGATACCGTTCGTTTTTTTCGATCGCTACAGCAGCCTCTTAGTGCTGTGTCTGTGCTTGTTTGGGCTGAATGGCCTTCAAGTAGTCAGTCAGTACGGTGATGCGCTGCTCGGTAAGTTCGGGAGATTCCCCGTGAATGGTGGCGAGAAGTGGCTTCCAGACCGGCATGTAGGTGGTGCTCTGAGTCTGAGTGGGCTTTTCCGTGCCGTAGCGCAGAATCTGCGTAATCTTCTTCTCCGGGAATGTGCCGTGATTCTGTTTTGTGAGGAGAGTCAGGTCCGTGGGTGGGACCGCACAGTACCGCGAAGTGGGTCCAACTCCCTTGCCATCGTCCCCATGGCAACCGGCGCACAGCTGTTTGTACAATTCCGGTCCGGAGACGGAACCGGCTGGAGCTGTCAGATAAATATCGTGGTAGGGCGGTTTGATTTGCTGATTTGACGTGCTGGTCTGGGCGGGCTGAGTGGATTGGTTCGCTTGATGTGCGGCGAAGACAACCCCGGCGATTGCTAGAAACACAGCTATACAGGAAACAATTCGGTAGGTCTTAGTCATGGCAAGGTAAGCTCCCTGCATCAGGTGTACTCGGCAGGGGGAAATGCCACAATGTCGAGGGTCACCTGCCCCTTGTGATGGTCAGGCAAGCTGCTTAGTATGAGTACGTTGGCGTATTGTCGCTTTGGAAATAATTAACAAATGCAGCCGCCCTAATCCTGCCCCAATCAGGCTTTCCATCGGCTATAGGGTTTATGCTTCGTGGATTACTTTCAGCAGGCCTTCCATCGACTCGCGACTGGATGCTTCTTTGTTTTTCGCATCGTTCAGGTAATGCGTTTCCAGCGACAACGTTCCCTGGTATCCGTCTTTCAACAGCGCGCGAAACTGTCCAACGAAATCAATTTTCCCGCCACCAATCGGACGCCAGGATGATTCTCCCCCACTGGGATTTTCCTGCGCATCTTTTAAATGCAAGTGCCAGAGGCGCTTTTTGTCCAGCGCGTCGTACCCCACAGGATATGGTTGCCGTTCACCGGCCGCATACGCGTTTCCGGAATCCCAGTTCAACCCCAGCGCTGGGGATGGGACCGCCCTCAACATGGCCGCGCCCTCCACACCCGTCGCGACATTGCAGGAAAATTCATTTTCGAGCACCAGACGGATTCCCTCGCGATGTGCTACGTCCGCCGTTCTGTCCAATTCTTTAGCTACGCGATCGAAAACAGATTTGGGATCATCTACCCGCAGAAACGCGAAGATACGAACCTTGTCGGTGCCAAAATCCCTGGCGCGGGCGAAGGCACGTTCCAGTAGCGCATCTTGCACTGAAAAATCGCTCTGCAGCGGATCGTTTTTCGGGTCGCTGAACTTCGATTTTGTGCCGGGCAGAAGGGTTTTGAAATAAGCCGAATCCACCACCGACACTTGCATTCCATATTTCGCAAGCAGATCTTTCGCCCGTTTCACATCGTCGCTGCTGAGTTCAGTGACGTATTTCCCCCACAAAAAACGCAGTTCCACCCAGCTCAGTCCGAACCCTTTTACCCACTGCAGCGCCTGCTCGAAATCTTGAGTCACTTCATCGGTAATAATGCCCAGCTTGAATTGGCTCAAGTTCGCCGCCCCTGTTTGACCAGCGATTCCAGCCAGCAACGCTGCACCGGCGCCTGCCTTCACAAATTCTCTTCTCCTGATTTTGGTTGTCATGGTTTTAACCCGTTCCGAGGCGAATTTTGATCAAATAATTTGCGCCAGTATGGTGAATGGCGGCTCTCTGATTGACTCATCCTGATGGCCAGCCTACTATAAAACGCGCGAAATCAAACGTCCATCCCAGGCTAATGTGGGGATAATGTCCAGTAAAAAGCGAGGAAAGATGTACCTGTTGCATTCAAAACTTTTTGTCTTTGCGCTGTTCACTTTTGCAGCGGTTTGCCTGCTACCTATTTCCTATGCGCAGTCTTTGAATTATCCGACTACGCGCAAATCGGATCAGGTGGATGATTATCACGGCGTGAAGGTCGCAGACCCTTACCGCTGGCTGGAAGACGACAATTCCGCGGAGACCGGGGCTTGGGTGAAGGCCGAGAATGAAGTCACCTTCGCATACCTGGACAAAATTCCCTACCGCATGAAGGTCCGCGCGCGTATCGAGCAACTTTTCAATTACGCACGCTACACTCCGCCAGTCCATCGCGGCGAATACTACATCTTCTCCAAGAATGACGGATTGCAGAATCAGAATGTTCTTTACGCGCAAAAAGGGCTGGATGGCACGCCGGAACTTCTATTGGATCCAAACAAATTTTCAGGTGATGGCACTTCCCGACTGGGATTTGCCGAGGCTTCCTGGGATGGCCGTTATCTCGCTTACGGAATTTCTTCCGGCGGCTCCGATTGGGAGGAAGTCCATGTGTTGGAGATGGCTACAAAAAAAGTGCTCAACGATGAGTTGAAATGGGTTAAAGCCTCTCAGACTGCGTGGGCGGGCGATGGCTTTTATTACAGCCGCTATCCGGCACCGCAAGAGGGCCACACCCTTTCTTCAAAAAATGAATTTCACACGATCTATTTTCACAAGGTGGGAACGGCGCAATCCGCCGACGAACTGATTTTTGAGGATAGGAAAAATCCCGAGCGCTTCCATTTCTCGGGCACAACTGAAGATGGACGCTACCTGTTTCTATTGGTGACTGACGAGGGAACGGGTAAGAAGGGCAACTCGCTTTACTATCGCGATTTGACTTCCAAAGAGAAGAAATTCGTTCCCATCGTTGCGGAGATTACCGACGATAGCTTTACTCCCCTGAATGATGTGAACGGAAAGTTCCAGATTCAGACCAATCACAATGCGCCCAACGGCAAAGTGGCGTCATACGATCCAGCGACTTCAACCTGGAGTGATATTGTTCCCGAACAGCCGAACGTCATCGATTTCGCAGCCGTCTTTGGCGGAAAAATCGTTGTTTCGTACCTGAAGGACGTTGCCAGCCACATCTACATCTACGGCATCGATGGCAAGTTGGAAAACGAAGTCAAACTGCCCGGCGCGGGCACGGCGTTCGAATTTCAGGGCACTGACAAAGATTCCAACGTGTTCTTCGGCTTCACTTCGCCGATCTACCCCTCAACCATTTTCCGGTATGACATCGCGACCAAGGAGACCAAAGTCTACCGTGCGCCGCAAATCACTGGATTCAATTCGGAAGATTACGAAACCAAACAAGTGTTTTACGCGAGCAAAGACGGCACGCGGATTCCGATGTTCCTTACGCACAAAAAGGGGCTTGAGCTGAACGGCAAGAATCCTACGCTGCTTTACGGCTACGGCGGATTCAACATTTCTGAAACCCCTCTTTTCCGCCCGCAAGTGCTGGCCCTGCTGGAGCAGGGGTTCATCTTTGCCTCCGCAAACCTTCGCGGCGGCGGTGAATACGGAGAGAAGTGGCATGACGCAGGATCGAAGCTGAACAAACAGAATGTGTTCGACGATTTCATCGCTGCGGCGGAATGGCTGATCGCCAAAAATATACTTCCACGGAGCATCTGGCCATCAACGGCGGCTCGAATGGAGGCTTGTTGATCGGTGCGGTCATCAATCAACGCCCGGAACTCTTTCGGGTAGCGGTGCCGCAAGTCGGAGTGATGGATATGCTGCGCTTCCAGAAATTTACGATAGGGTGGAATTGGATTTCCGATTATGGCTCCAGCGATAACGCCGAGCAGTTCAAGGTGCTGTACTCTTATTCACCAATCCACAATATTCGTGCGGGCGTGAAATATCCGGCCACGCTCATTACCACCGCTGATCACGACGATCGAGTTGTACCCGCGCATTCCTTCAAATACGCCGCAACTCTGCAAGCGCTGGCAAGTCATGACAACCCCGTGCTGATCCGAATCGAGACAAAATCGGGCCACGGCGCCAGCAGCACCACGAAGAATATCGAAATCAGCGGCGACGTCTACTCGTTCATTCTTTACAATCTGGGCGTCACGCCGAAGTACTAAGCGCGTTTCCTGGTTACGAGAATTACGTCGGAATCGTTGAACGTGATCTTATTACCGGTTCCGAAGTCTGAGAGATTTCCTGGAGACCCTTGAATGAAAGTGTTTGTGCGTTGTGCCGTTGTCTTTATCATCTTCGCGCTCGCCACGTTACCGGTCATTGCCGATTCCAAAATCGTCTATCGGTGGGTGTTGACCGGATTGCCGATGCCAAAAATAAAGAAGATCCTGGTCATCGCCGTGGTGGAAAATTACTTGATCCGGCAGGAGTTTGAGGACCAGATGGAGAAGTTGCTGGCCAAATCTGGAGTGGAAAGCGTGCCCAGCTATACGATTCTTGCGGCGCGCAACGAAATGATGGAAGGTGAATTGAAACAGCGCATCAAGGAAGCCGATCTGGACGCCGTTCTGGTGATTCGACCAAAATCGGTGCGTAACGAATCACAGGAAGTGATCACGGGGGGCATTTACGTTCCGCCGCCGGGTTACTATTCGTTCTGGCCCTATTGGAGTATGGCCAGCGGCAGCTTCTACCCGACCAGTTCCTACACCCAACAGAACACCATCGTTCGAGCCGAATTCAATTTGTACAACACCAAGGATGAGAAGTTGCTCTGGAGCGGTGAGACCGATACGCTCTATTCAAAGGATTTCGACAAGCTGGGAAAACAGTACGCGCAAATGCTGGTCAAAAAGTTGAAGAGCGACAAAGTCATCGGCAAAAAATAAGCTTTTCCCGCTCGCGCTACCGCTTGAGCACCAGCGTGCCGGCAATCATGTCGTGCAAAGCCTGACGCCGTTCCGTGAATGCCGCCATGATGTAACCCAGCATGAATGGAATCATTGAGGAAATCACTTTAGCCAGCAAACGCCCCGTAGCGTGCCAAAACGTAATCGGCTGGCCGCTCAAATCGGTCACGTAGAGGTTCATGACCTTTTTGCCTGGCGTGCCTTGCCAGGATGAGCTCTCGAAATAAGCATGATAGAGCCAACTAGCCAAGAGACCCGCCAGCACAAAAGTGATCACAATAGAAATAAGGGCGGCAATGAATGCCGGATCAGGCTGACCATGCATGGGCATGTCTCCCAAGTTATGTATGTGCGCGGCCGCGCCGGTGATTGCCGCAAGAACTAGAAACAACGGAACAATGATCACGCCCATAATGAGGCTGTCGAGTACATACGCCACTAAACGCAGCCAAAAATCCCCATAGACAAACTGGCCGCGCCCGGCGCTGTAACCCGCCACTCCGACATTCGGCGGCACAGTGACTGCGCCCGGAGCAGCAATCGCAGGACGCACCTGCGGAGTTCCACACGCCATACAAAAAGCGGAATCGGGGCTTACCGCCGTACCACACTTTGAACAATACACGTTGAGTGTCCTCCGTTCAGTTCCACTTCCCTGCTGATTGACCTGACTCCGCTCAATCTCTGGTCCAACACAAAGAACTTTCTATTCGCAACCTTCGCGCTGAAACTCTTCGAGGCGTTTCTGTGCCTCGGCATTGCCTTTGCGTGCCGCTGCCGTCAACAAAATGGAAGTCTGGTCGCAACTCTTGGTGACTCCGCTACCATGACGGTAAAGTTCAGCCAAGGTCACTTCTGCGCTGGAATTGCCTTTTTCCACCGCGACCCACAACAGACGAACGGCTTCCGATAACCCAGCATCAGAATTCTTATTCTTCAGGATTTCCTGTGCGGCCAGATACTCCTGCTGGCCCGCTTGCTCCGAAGCCGCCGGAATCGTTGGGGAAAACGTCGTGGTTCGATTCGTTGCCGGCAGAGGCACGAGAGAATTCGCTGGAGAGGTCGTCACTGGAGGTGGAGCAGTATTTTCCGTTACAGGCGGCACTTCAATGTTTTTCTTGGAGGGAGCCGCGGCCTGACTCGGGGCAGGTGCCTCCGTTTTACTCTTCTGCTCGTTCCCCGAAGCCAACAGAGATGTTGTGCTGGAATTTGTGGAAGCGGGATTCGTGGCGGTCGGCGGGCCTTGGGGTGAATTCTCCTCGCTGACAGGGGCAGGGGAGACTTCGACGGGGGCCGGCCCAGCGATCTTTGTTCCCAGCCAGATGATTGCGTTGCCTAGTGGCCGGTGAAATACAAAAGCGCAGGCCACCAGAGCCAGGAAGAACATCATGCGCACCGCCAGGCTCGCCATCGACCGATCCATCCAACTGCTTACTCGTACAGGTTCGGACGCAAGTTCGATTTCCGGGAGGCTTGGCAGTGATTCAAGAATTGGCGGCGGCTCGGGCGGTGGAGCTGAATCTTCCACGGGGAACACGCGCAGAGATTCTGGCAATTCCATTTTCACGAACGCCGAAGGCCTGGCGATTTCGGTCGGCGCGTGAATTGGCTCTTCGGCTGGAGCAGCATCAATCGCCGGCTCAAAAAGTTTCTCTTTTAGCGGCTTATGGTCATGTATCCCGGGCGTGATGGTGCGAATCTCCTCGCGCAACTCTTGTAATGTCGATGCTTCGCGGTTGACCTGCGTGGATGCAGAAGCTTGCGGCGGCGCGCCATACGAATGATCAAGAAGCCACAGGCGAATTTTTTCAGGCAAGGCCAGGGGTACTTCCGTAAATTCAAATCCAGCCACACGGCCATCTTCCTCGACCCACGAAACCTTGCACTGCCCTTCCAGCCTCGTTTCCGGATCCAGTGAAAAACTGAATGGAGTCGCGTCTCCCACTTGCAGGGGCAGCATCGAACGCATCGCAAAGCCCTGCTCCGAAAGATCGCGAAGCATCCCGCCGTTTGCGGCGGACAATTCTACGTACACTAACCCCAGTGGGCGTTTCCGCTGTTTCTTGCGGCGTTCCGTGGATAGCGTGGCACGGCTCATGTTCAACTGCATTTTACTCTTTATCCGCGAATCCGGGTGTCGGGATTATCGAGTAGTGGCGAATCGCAAATCCCGCCCGCAGCAAGTTTCACCTTGGGCACAAGGCAGTACGAACCGTTGACGTGGTAAACCGCTGCCATCGTAAAGTGAGAGAAAGTGTTGGCTGCAAACTAATGAAAAAACCGCGGATTCTCCTTGCCTGTCTGGCTGGTGCACTGTTGTGCGCAGGTTTCTGGTGGTGGCAGCGCCCTACACACCTGGACGGCACCGACCTCTTACTAGTCGGCGATGTAGTGAATGAAACGGGCGATCCGGTTTTTGATCATTCCCTGACCCTGGCATTGCGCACGGCGCTTTCGCAGTCTCCATACTTGAATTTGATAGCCGAGCAAAAAGCGAAAAATGCCATACAACGTCTAGGCAAAGCCGAGCACGAGCCGCTTTCCGAAAATCTGGCTCAGGCCATTTGCGCCAATCTGGGCGCGAAAGCGTATCTCACCGGAAAAGTGCGCAGAGAGCAAGCTGGTTACACCATAGATCTGGAGGCAAAGCGTTGCCCGGATGGCACCCGCATGGCGCATGAGCAAGATTCTGCAGCTCGCGCTGACTTGCTGATTCATTACCTGGGAGTCGCCGCCGCTGACCTGCGAACGCAGCTGGGTGAAAGTAGCGACTCCGTCCAGCGATTGAACTGCCCTCTGGAACGCGCCACCACACCCATCCCAGCTGCACTGCAGGCTTACGCGGAAGCACGCCAGGCGGTCAACGAAGGTGGTGACACCGAGGCGGTTCCCCACTATAAGAAGGCTATCGATTTGGATTCACGGTTTGCCTTGGCGCGTTCGGGTTTGGCAGTCAGTTACTACAATTTGAGCCAGATGGCCCTGGCCGGCGAAGAGATCCGCCAAGCCTATGAGGCAGGAGACCGACAAACATTTCGCGAGCGGCTGAACATCACTACCTTGTATTACGATCTCGCTCAGGGCGATATCGACAAAGCGATCGAAGGTTACAAACGATATATCCAGGCGTATCCGCGAGACGATGTGGCTCTGGGCAATCTATCCAGCGAATATTTTGTAATTGGAGATTACGAGCAGGCGGCGAAATATGCCGAAGCCGCACTAAAGGTGGATCCAGATTCCGCGGCGTGGTATGAGAATTACACGACGGCGTTGATGGCGCTGTCGCGCACGGATGAAGCGGAGCGTTCGCTGAAGGAAGCGTTTGCGCGGAAACTGGATGATGCCGCGTTGCATTCGAATTTGTACTCGCTTGGATTCCTGAAGGGCGATAAAGCCCTGATGGAGCAACAATTGACCTGGGCCGCGGATAAGCACAACGGCGAGGATTCCCTGCTCGCTTCTCAGTCCGATACCGAGGCCTATTTTGGCCACTTGAAAAAGGCCCGAGAGTACACCGGTCGGGCGGTGGAAGAAGCGCAAAAGACGGGGCTGGCGGAGTCGGCAGGAACCTGGAAAGTGGAATCGGCCCTGCGTGAAGCGGTTTTAGGGAATCCAGTGGAAGCACGGAAGGACGCGGAAGAATCGCTGAAACTCGCGCCAGACAGCAAGGATGTACAGGCGCTGGCGGCGCTGGTGTTTGCCCGCATTGGCGACAATACAAAAGCACAAAATATTATCGACAATCTACGCGCATTATATGTTTCCAACACCGCCATTCAGAAAGCCTGGCTGCCGGTGGTTCGCGCACAACTGGCTATCCACGCGAAACAGAATATGGAAGCGGTTGAGCTGCTAGAGCCGGTCACACCGTATGAGAAAGGTCAGTTGACGGGCAATCTCAGTGATTCTTGCATGATCCCCGCGTATCTGCGCGCTGAAGCTTTTTTGGCACTGCAAAAAAGCCGCGAAGCGCTTGCTGAATTCCAGAAAATACAATCCTTTCCTGGAATCACAGGAAGTTGCTGGTCCGGTCCCTTATCCCTGCTGGGTGCGGCGCGCGCCGAAGCACAAGCGGGTTCAACAGCAGAAGCAAAAGTCGCCTATCAAAAATTCCTGAATTTGTGGAAAGACGGGGACAGCGATATTTCCATACTGAAAGAAGCAAAAACAGAAGCGGCTAAACTGCACTAGACTTTTTCACCGGTATTTTTGAAGACTAGCTATTCAGTGGCTACAAGTTCGGCTCGGATTTCTTCTCTTCTGCAACGATCATCCTGTCAAACGCGGTGGGCAGACCTTCTCTGGGTGAGTAAGGCCCTGGCACATAAGCGCGCGAGCGAATGCCAAGCTGCGAAAGTTCTGATATGGCCCAATCCTCGCGATTGGTGGTGTCCCAAAATGCCACGGCATCGTCAGCCTGGAAATTCGGCTTCTCTCATTTCCTCAGGATGAAAATGCCATTCACAGATTACTCGCGTGGAATCGGCGGCCAACGGCCACAGCGTGTGGGTCATCATGTAATCCGGATGCAAGCTGAGAAACAAGTTCGGGTAGATTGTGTAGTAGAGCGTCTGCTTGCGCTGGGTTTCCGTCAAGCCTGGTAGATACCCACGATGGATCGCGCCATCCATGCTCATTGTTTGCGCATCCCCGCGAAAATCCATCGATCCGCCAATGTAGGAGTGATTCGGAATATCATTTTCACCGCTGAGGTAATCGGTGATGCGGCTCAACAGCGGATGGAGCACGGGGCAGTGCATGCACTCGTTGTAATTGATTACGATAAGCTTCCAGTTGGCTTTCACCTCATACACAATGCGCTTGTAAAGCCGCAGCTCCTGCATTCTCCACGGCGCGAATTTTTCCGGTAGATCGGCCAATTGCTGGGCCAGCGGCGAAGCTTGCGCCCCAAGATTCAAGAAGATGTGCCCGGCCCAACTATCCACATGAACCGGATGGAGCGGGTATTCCTCCCGCCGGAAACCGGCGTCTTCCATGTGCGGAGCGCCGAGGAGTTTGCCATCCAGCGCGTAGGTCCAACCGTGATATGGGCATTGAATGCGTCCCGCAAAGGAGCCCTGGGATTCGCGGCAGATGCGCGTTCCACGATGGCGGCAGACATTGTAGAAAGCGCGCAAATTCTCGCCGGAATCGCGCGTGACGATGATGCTCTCGTCGCCAACTTCGCATAGAAAATAGTCCCCGGGCTTGGCCACCTGCTCGGTTCGACCCGCACAAATCCACTTTCGAAAGAAAAATCGCTCCAGTTCCTGGCGGAATATCCCAGCATCCGTGTAATAGCGGCCGGGCAACGTCATGGGCTGCGCAGTCATGAAAGCTCCAAGGCCTAAAATGTAGACTGGCGGCACCAGGGATTGCAACGAACTTTGTGGCCTTCTCATCCAACAGCGGTGTGCGGGTGGCAAAGGATTTGTCATCGCCCGGATGCGGACGGGGTGGTAGCATTTCAGGGGCTTCGCCCGGCCCCAATCGGAGTGTGCAGGGTTCGCCTCCGAACGTGAAAATTGCAGCGAAGGAGCACATGCCATGCGTTGGACGCCGGGCGGTGAGAGCAATGACATTGAGGATCGCCGAGATCAAAGCGGCGGTGGAGGCGGAGGCGGATTTGGTTTTGGCGGCATGCATCTGGGCATTGGCGGCATAATCATACTTTTTGTGCTTAGCCTGATCTTTAAGCAAAACTTTTTTGCCTTGCTGGGCAGCGGCGGAAGCAGCAGTGTCGGTCCCGCTCCGGCAGCGGTTAGCCGGCCGAATCCAACGCGGGATGCTGCGGAAAAACCTTTAGTGCAATTTATATCGTTCGTACTGGATGATACGCAGAAGACCTGGACAGAAATCCTTCCACAGCAGACCGGCAAACCCTATCGCCACGCCAAACTTGTACTCTTTCGCGACTCAACGCAGTCAGCGTGCGGCGGCGCCGATTCCGCAACCGGACCTTTCTACTGCCCTGGGGACGAAAAAGTTTATATCGATCTTGGTTTTTATGACGAATTGAAGCAGCGATTTGGCGCCCCTGGCGAGTTTGCTCAGGCTTATGTGCTGGCGCATGAGATCGGTCACCACGTTCAAAAAATTGTGGGGATTGAAAGTAAAGTGCGCCAACTGCAGCAGAGCAATCCACGCGCCGGTAATCAATTGTCCGTGGCGATGGAATTACAGGCTGACTGTTTTGCCGGAGTGTGGGCGCACTCGACCCAACAACGCGGCTTGCTGGACCCTGGCGATGTGGAATCCGCCCTAGGGGCTGCTTCCGCCGTTGGCGATGATCACATCCAGAAAATGACCCGTGGGACGGTCCAGCCGGAAACTTTTACGCATGGAAGTTCCGCGCAACGCATGGCGTGGTTCCGCAAAGGTCTCGACAGTGGTTCTGTCGCGGCGTGTAATACGTTCAGCCAATAAAATTTAGATCTTGCGTTCCGATCGGTCCTCACTCTTCGGGCGGCAGTGTTTTCAGCGGCCTCTGCGTTCCCGGCGCGTCCGGGTCCCGAACTTTGTCGATAGCCGCCTGAATTACATTTGCTTTGTTCGGATTGACCCAAGAATCCTGCGTCACGATGGAAGTTTGCGTCGGTAGAGCCACCACCACTCCGTACCTCTCCAGCGTGTCCATAATCTTCAAAAACAGGGCTTCCTGGGTCTTCAGATAGCTGGGGTAATCTTGCTCAAGGATGTAGAGAAAAATTTCCATCTCGAGGGCAAAATCGCCGAATTTGACGAACTGAACGCGCGAGGTGGAATCCTCGACCTTTGGATCATCCAAAAAAAGTTGGCGAATCTGACCAAGAACGAAACGCACGTGGTCCGGAGACAAGTCGTAGCGCAATTTGATTGTCTGCTGGCACAAAAACTTGTCGCGAAAGCGTAGGTTCTCAATCGTTGCGGTCGCCATTGTGCCGTTGGGAATCGTCAGAAGTGTTCGTTCGGTGGTGCGCAGGCGGGTGGAACGCAGACCGATGTCTTCGACGGTGCCAACCTGGTTGTTGATCTTGCACGGGTCGCCGATCTGAATCACCTTGTCGAATAGGACGGATACGCCGCCAAAAAGATTCTCAAATGTTTTCTGAGCGCCCAAGCCCAGCGCCAGTCCGCCGATTCCCACTCCAGCCAGCGCTGTGGAAACATCAAACCCCAGCGAATGCAGCACCAGCAGACCCACAAACAGGAAGATAACCACTTCTACAAATCGCCGCAGCAGCGAAACGATGGAGCGCTCCGCCAACATTCCGCGACTGGTAAAGCTCGCTCCAATCCGTTCTGAAATCGCCCGCGTCATCCGCGCAAGGAGCCAGCAAAATACGATCGCCAGAAATATCCAGATGACCCGCCGGTAATACAGCCGATACAGCAGCGAGGTCCCGATGTAGCTGATAAACGAGTAGTGCAGCAAAACCGCAAAGGCCAGCGGCAATGGACCCATTGTCCAGAAGCGATCAGCAGGCAGCACGGGTAAGTGGCGAGCCCTGCGATATGACCGGTAACCAAACTCGAGGATGTACGCCATCAAGCGTCCAGCAAATAGGGATATAGGAATAAACAACAACAGTGCCAGCCACTGCCACAAGGGCATGGCCAGCCAGCGATGCTCAACCAGTGTTTTCGGAATTTGTTTTTCAAACTGCGGGAAATGTAGCGCCTCGTAAGCCTCCGGGACCTGCTTCAGGGTTGCCCGGGAGAAATACCAAAGCTTGTGGCCCTGGTCATCATCGCGGCGAACAAGGTAAATCGGGAAATCGTTGCTGGTGCCCAGAACACCACTCACTTTTTCCTGGTCTTCCGGCAAACCGTCGTCCAACCTGCCCTGGGGATCACGACTGATAAAATCCAGCGGACCGGCAAATTTCTGGTTCAACAACGTTAGCAATTGCTCGGCAAGTTCTTCTTCTTCGTCCTGGTTGAGTTTGACGCGCCGGGCAGGCGGCTCGAAATATTGGGTCGCCAGGTTATATCGCTCGTCCTGTGCCGCCTTAATGAATCCTAGAACGCAGCCGCGCGGGTTATCCCGTCCCAAGGGATCGGCGGGGACCGCAGGTGCCGCCGCCGGTGCAGGAGTTGGTGTTGCGGGCGTTGTTGAAGTGATGCCCGGAATCTGCGCAACGCAAGAAACCGCAGCGGCCCCCATACTCAGCAAGCCCAGCAAAATTATTCGAATGCAAGCGCGCATTTTGAACCGCTCCAAATCAGGCATTTATAGTATCTGCTGCGGCGCTTCGGCGGAAGACGGAGAAGAGTGTAGTGTCTCTCCGAGATGTTCTCGATGCTGGCGGAGCAGGAATTTATCAGTCATTCCCGCGATGTAATCGCACACAACCGTGTGGCGTGCAACGCTTTGCGCCATCTCTTCGTAAGACTCTGGCATGGAACCAGGCTGCCCCAGAAAATAGAGAAATAGTTCTTCCAGGCATTGTACCGAGCGGCTGCATTCTTCCGTAATCACAGGGTGATTGTAAATATTGGCGAAGAGGAATGCCTTAAGCTTCGCGTTTTGCTGTTTGACAGCTTCGCTGAATCCCGCCAGACGAACTGGTGCTCGGCGAATATCTTCCACGGAAGAAGCGCCTGATTCCTTGACGCGGCGCTCCGTATTGCTGATCAGGTCGCTGGCCAGATGATCCAGCACGTGGCGAAGCGCTTCGTTAAAAACTAACTTGCTCTTGCCCAAGGGATGTTGTGCACTTACCTGTTCGTAAAATTCATCGAACAGCGGCACGTCTCTGCGCAACACATCCAAATCCAGCAAGTTTGCTTCTAGCGCGTCGTCAAGATCGGCTGTGTTGTAGGCGATTTCATCTACCCAATCGATGAGCTGAGATTCCAAAGGCGGACGCAAGTCCAGCAAGTATTCGGAGAGCTCGGGAAACTCACCAGCTCCATAATCGCGCGAGTGCTTCACGATGCCTTCGCGCACTTCAAAAGTCAGGTTCAATCCGTTGAACTCCAGGTAGCGATGCTCGAACTGTTCCACGATGCGCAAAGCGTGGAGGTTGTGATTGAAGTAGGATCCCCGCGCGCGCATCAATTCATTCAGTTTGCGTTCCCCGGAATGCCCAAACGGCGGGTGGCCGATGTCGTGAACTAATGCGAGCGCTTCGACCAAATCGACGTTCAATCCAAGCGCTGCGCCGACTGTGCGCGCAATTTGCGAAACCTCGATGGTATGGGTCAGCCGATTGCGAAAATGGTCAGAGAATCGCGTGCTGAAAACCTGCGTCTTGGCTTCCAGTCGGCGGAACGCCCGCGAGTGGATGATCCGGTCGCGATCGCGTGCGTACTCGCTGCGATAGGGGTGATGCGCCTCGTGAACTCGACGGCCGCGGGAAGCGGCCGACATCATGGCCCAAGGGGCTATGGGGTGAGGAGTATCGATGGCGGAAACCTCCCGCTGGAAATCCGTGTGAACTTTAGGACTTCGGCGAGATCGCTTGGAGCCCGCGGTCCGCTTCTTCCGCAACGGCGGAGTTCGGATAGTCCTTCTTGATCTGTTCGTAAACCGTGGTGGCTTGCTTCGGATCCGACTGCCGCAACAAGTTGGCAAGTTCCAGGAGCACCAGCGGCTTGGGAACCAGCACAGAGTCCGCAGTGGATAGCGTCCGCAAGGTCTTGGCAGCTTCGTCGGTCTTTCCGTTGCGTTCCGCGATCAAGGCCTTCTGATAATCCGCGAGCGCTGCCAGTTCCTTGTCGGAGCCGGCATTCAATTTGCTCAATTCCTCGGATGCCTGGTTCAACTTGTCCAGATCCATCAAGCAAAGCGCGGAATAGTAACGCGCCAGCTTCCCGGCCTTAGTACCGGGGTACTTATTGGCTGCGATCGAAAACTTAGCCTCGGCATCCGCTGAGCGCTTCTGCGGATCTGTATAGGTGAGCTCTCCGGGTAAAGTAGGCTGCCCGGGAGTGGGAATCTGGGCGTTGAAAATCTTGAATCCTTCATCAAACGCCGCTTGGGCTAACTCGCTTTGGTGGTCATAGTAGACTTTCCAGCCAAAGTAGCCGGCGGCGGCGATGACCAGCACCAGCAAGGCAATACCGGCCAGTTTGGTGTGGGAAAGGACCGCTTCCGCTCCATGCTCAAAAGTCTCTCGGACCTTGTCCGTTTTCAGTTCTTTGCGCGAAATATGTTCAGACACAGACGCTCTCCTGCTTGGTTTCGAATTGTTTATCGTAACACATCTGGAAGACTGGGCCAGGTCATCCGGCCAAGTAACGAGTGCCGCAACCGCGCGCGCGAGGCGAGCCAGCCTCCCGCTCGGGCGTGGTAAATTAGAGCTATGCAGACAGGCTGCAGCCACTGCGGACAGCAGCACGTACTAAAGGACGATCTGCTCGCCAAGCATCCCAAAGTGCAGTTCCGGTGCACCCGGTGCGGCCAGACCACTGTTGTGGAGGCTAAGCGCAGGGTTGATGAGACTATGATCATCTCTCCGCTGCCCTCCTTCGGCCAGGTCACTTCCGCCTCGGTAACCGCCAATTTGCCTGCCGTCGAAGATGGCCCGCAGCTCCCCGAAGGCGTGGACTATGTGCTCACGGTCATCTCCGGCCCCGACTCTGGCATGGAATTTCATCTGAAAAATGGCCGCACTATCATTGGCCGCAAAGGCACCGATTTTGGCCTGAACGACCCGGAAATTTCCCGACACCACTGTTTGCTGGAAGTCCGCGGTGAATTTGTGAACCTCAAAGATCTTGATTCCACCAACGGTACCTTCTTCGAAGGAGAACGAGTGCGCGCCGCTTTCCTGCAGGATGGAGCCGATTTTCGTGTTGGCACCAGCATCATTCGCATCAACTTTCATCCCACTGCGACGGAATCTGCCTAGCCCCATTTGAGATACACGCTGTGCCGTGTTAGCTTCCTGCAGAGATGAACCGCCTGAGTATTTGCATCATCGCCCAAAACGAAGAGCACAACCTTGCCCGTCTCCTGCAATCTGTGCAGGAAATTGCTGATGAAATCATCGTCGTCGATGGCGGCAGCACCGATCGGACTCCGGAGATCGCCCGCTCGCTTGGCGCGAAGGTCTTTGTTCGACCTTACACGAACATGTCAGATCAAAAGAATTATTCCGTGTCCCTGGCAGCCAATGATTGGGTCTTCGTGCTCGATGCCGATGAGGAACTCAGTCCCCGGTTGAAGGAATCTATCCATAACTGGAAAGAACAGGCTCCGCAGTTCAATGTCTATGAGATGGCACGGCTGACCTGGTATCTGGGCGCGTGGATTCACCACTCGCGCTGGTATCCCGACTGGCAACCTCGCATTTACCGACGCGACAAAGCCAGCTATTCCGGCGCCATGCATTCCGGACTGCGCTTCACCGGCAAACCAGGTCGATTGCAAGGTGATTTGCTGCACTACACGATTCGCGACTTTGCCGAACACGAAGCTAAGGTCGAAAAGTACACCACCGTGGTGGCGCAGGAGATGTTCGCGGAAGGGCGTCGAAGTTGGCGCGCAGCCTTGTGGTTCGCCACGCCTTGGGCATGGTTCCGCCACTTTTTTCTGGCCGCCGGGTTTCTAGACGGATATCGCGGCGCGCTGATCGCGCAACTTGCCGCGCGTAGCGTACGTCTGAAGTTCAGCAAGCTGGGTAAGCTAGTCGAAGCCGAAAAGATGAAAAAACGGGGCGGTTCTGAATGATCCCACTCTTCGTGGATCTGGAGACGGAGTGGCGCGGGGGGCAGAGCCAGGCGCTGCTGCTTCTCAAAGGCTTGTATGAACGCGGCCACGCAGCGGAATTGATCGCGGTTAAAGGCTCGGCCCTGGGTCGTCGCGCCCGCAGAGAAGGTATTTATGTACACAGTGTGAACTCGAACATGAAGCGCCTTCGCGCTGCGGTACTTATTCGCTCCGTTCTTTCCGATGGTCGAATCGAGTTGGTTCACGTCAACGAACCGCATGCACTAACGGCAGCATGGCTTGCAGGGGCGCATCGTCGTGTTCCGTTGCTGGTTTCTCGCAGAGTTGCGAATCCAATTAAGAAAGGGCCATTGGCGCTCGGACGTTATCTCGCGGCTGAACGAATACTGGCGATCACAGAGTTTGTGAAGAAAAGTGTTCTGGAATCGGGAGTCCCCGCTGAATTCGTGCAAGTGGTGAACGAAGGTGTGCAAGTACCCTCCTTACCGTCTGCGGAAGCTCGGCGAGCAGCGCGAACTCGTTGGGGTGTAAGCGAGCAGGAGTCGCTCTTCGGTTGCGTTGGCTATCTTCTGCCTGAAAAGGGGCAGGAGTTTGTAGTGCGCGCTTTGCCGGCTGTCCGAACAAAATTTCCCGGCGCGCGCCTGTTGCTTGCCGGTGATGGCCCCTGCCGGGCGCAACTCGAGGCGCTCGCGCGCGAATTGGGCGTTGAAAATGCGGTCATCTTCACGGGATTTGTGGAAGAGGTCTCCCAAGTGTACGCAGCGCTGGATGCTTTTCTGTTTCCCAGCCTGGCTGAACCACTTGGCACTTCGCTGCTGGCTGCGATGGCTTGGGGACTGCCATCCGTGGCCGTAGCTAGCGGAGGAGTCCCTGAATACGTGGTGAATGGGGTCAACGGATTGCTCGTTGCGCATCCGGATCAGGACTTATTCTCATCCGAAATGCTTCGACTCCTCACTAACTCGGAATTGGCGAAGCGGCTTGGCTTGGCGGCAAGAGCCACAATTGAAGAGCGTTTTTCCGCCGACCACATGGTGGACAACACGTTGGCCCTCTATCAGCAAGTTATCTGAAATTTTTTGTAGTGGCCCATCTTTAGATCGGCCGCCATGAACAATCCGCCCCGCTTAGCACAGTCACTCTTGACTGTGTTCCCCGCTTCGCGGCTCCCACCAAGAGTATTCAACACATGGAATCTCCTGTCCACTCTCCTAGATCTCTCTGTGTCCTCTGCGCCTCCTCCGTGCCCTCTGTGGTAATTCTTTCTCTTTCTCTTTCTCTTTCTCTTTCTCTTTCTCTTTCTCTTTCTCTTTCTCTCCTAATCCTGCTCCCTAGTCGGCGTACCCTCGCGGGTGCTTCTTCCGCCAATCCCACGCCGATTGAATAATCTCTTCCAGCGACGAGTGCGCTGCCTGCCATCCCAGCATTTTCTTCAATTTTTCATTGCTGGCCACCAGCACCGCTGGATCACCCGGACGCCGCGCCGAAAGTTTGTGAGGAACCTTGCGGCCGGTAACACGTTCCGCCGTCTGCAGCACTTCCAGGATAGAGAAGCCGTGGCTGGTGCCGACATTGAAAGCTTCTCCCGGCACACGATCGATCTCCTCTAGCGTACGGAGGTGCGAATCGGCAATATCCAGCACATGAATGTAATCGCGCACGCAGGTGCCATCCGGGGTTGGGAAGTCCGATCCGAAAATTTCCAGCTGCGGATAAACACCCAAAGCGGTGTCAAGCACTCGGGGGATCAGGTGGGTCTCCGTGCGATGGGCTTCGCCGCGCTCCACGCTTGCGCCTGCCGCGTTGAAATAGCGCACCGTGACATACTTCAATCCGGTATAAGCACGGTAATCCGCAAGGACTTGCTCAAACCTGAGCTTCGACATTCCATAGGGATTGATCGGCGACTTGCGATGATCTTCGGTGATGGGAACTGTCTCTGGCTCGCCATAAGTCGCCGCGGTGGATGAGAAGATAAATTTGTTTACGCCGTGACGCACCATGGCATCCAGCAAGTTGATCCCGCAGGCAATGTTCGCCGCGTAAAACGTGCTCGGTTCCCGCACTGACTTGGCCACCAGGGCTTCCCCGGCAAAGTGCATCACGGCATCAATCTTGTTTTTCGCGAAAACTTCCTCGATTTGCGTGCGCACCGCGAGATCCGCCTGGCAGAACACCGCCCCTGGCGGTACCGCCGCGCGATGTCCTTCCACCAGGTTATCGAGAGCAACTACGCCATAGCCACGCGCGAGCAAAACTTCCGAGCAAATACTCCCGATATAGCCAGCCCCGCCAGTCACCAGAATGTTCAAAGTCTTGCTCCCTTTAAAATTAGAACGACAGACTCAGTTGATTAAGCCAAGTATATAACGCCGACACCGGATTCCCTGATTCGTATGCCCAAAAATAAGAAAGCGCCGAATGGCTTCTAAGCCGTGCGGCGCTCTCTTTGCGCTAGTAACTTTCTTCCTTAAAGAATTCTCCAGCGGTTCCCTCCTATCCACTCGCCAAAATTCGTCAAGCTAATTCGTAGATTCGACTACCCATCGCCCTTTGGTCTCAAGGAACTCCACCCCAATTGCGTAGCCGTCGCCACGAATTGGTTGGCAGTAAGCCACCCGAGCCGCCGAACGAAACTCTCCTGTGCTGCGAAGTAACCTCAACCGGGGAGCCTTTCTCCCATCGGCGGACGCTGACCACTCGCGCGCCCTTCACACTGACGTTTTCCGTAAACGTCGATTCCGTACCCGGCACCTGCCGGTGTCCATCCAGCACCACCGGAATTTCCATCGGGATGCGATTTTCCCGCCGAGGAAATGGGTGGAGATCTCTGGGAGGCATTGGCATCTCCTCAGAGGCACGCCGCAATGCGTGCAATCGAATTCATGGGGCTGCCGCGGTGCTTCATGCGATAGAGCATGCGGTCTGCTGCGCCCAAAAGTTTTTCGGCCGTGTCACCGTCTTCGGGATAGGCGGCGATTCCTGCGCTCACCGAAAGTGCCGGCTCTTCCACTTCCGCCGCCAGGCGCTCGCGAACGCGCGAAGAGACCCGTGTGGCGATTTCCTTTGGTGCTTCCGGCAGCACTAGAGCGAATTCGTCTCCGCCGTAACGGGCAGGGGTATCAATCGCGCGCGAATGATTGCGCAGAATTTTGGCCAGGCGCACCAGAGAGCGGCTGCCAACCAGATGTCCGTATTTGTCGTTGATGGTTTTCAGCCCGTCCATATCAAGCAGAACAATGCTGAATGGCCGATGTGTGCGCCGAGAGCGGTCGAGTTCCGATTCGATCACCGCGATCAGTCGGCGGTAATTCGCCAGGCCTGTCAGCGAATCACTGACCGCCATGCTGCGCACCTGATCAAACAACCGCGCCTGATCAATCAGCGCGCCGCACAAGATGATTGCGTAGCTGGCCACTTTGCTGAGTTCCGCCAGGAAAAATGGTCCGTCGAAAAGGTGTCGCGAAAACAAGCGCCGCCAGATGGCAAGCGCCGTTCAGCAGCGCCACAAGAAACAGCGAGTAGTCGTAAATCGATGCGTCGCTGTCGTTTTTCTTTCCGGCTTGATACCGGCGATAGAAGAAGATGGCCGCGAGCAGAAATAACCCGCCAGGCAGCATTTCCCAAGGACGCGACAAAAATGCTCCCGCCTTGGCAACCGGAGTGGCAGGCGCGGCTAGAAATGCTGCGCTGGTAACATACGCGGCATCGCAACAACGAACAACGCGCCGGCAGTCTCGCGACTCGGTTGGCGAGCGGTGGGCAGGAATCGCTCGACTGCCAACGCCGCCAGCAGCAGTACCGCCAGCAGGGTGCGTCCGACCATCCAGCCCATCGGCACGTGCGAAAGCGCAACCGGGCCAGCATGCAGCAGGCTGCTCAATCCAAAGTAGCTCAAAGTCTCAATCGTTCCGGAAAGCACAAACCCAAACGCCAGAATCAGCGCAACGCGATCATGCGTGCCGCGGAAGCGCACCAGAGCATTTGCCGCGTAGCAGAAACTCAGCAGCGCGCCGCCTACTTCAAGAAACAGATAGGTGTTGAGTGACCCGGAAGAATGGGAAGAGCGGGAAATGAAGACTGCGGCGAGAAACAGGGCGACCAGCGTGCCATAACCAATGGCAGGCAGGTTTCCGCGATCCTTGCGGAGAAACCCCGTGATTTTGCCCCAATCGCCCAACATAACCCCCAATTGCCAGAGAAACCCGACAACAACAGGAGATAGCACGTGCCATGCCTTTCTTTGGGGGTCCGGAAGGCGATTACAAACCATTGATTGTATTGGATGTTATAGAATCGCTGCCGCAAAAGCATCCCAGGTGAGACCGGGCGCGAGACGGGCAGTCTCAGCCTTTCAAGTGCTTTTATGGATCGTTATCGTGAATGTATCCAGAGAGTTAGCGTGCTATTAGACATAATCGTCCCGATTGCGTCCACATTCTCGAATTGAGACAGTCTCATCTTCAGGTTTGAGCCTTAATCTCACGGTTTTGAACGCAAATCCGGACAAAATCGAGGCTCGCCTGGGCGTCTCAGTCTCTGCTTATAAACGCAGCAATTCCGATCAGAAAAAGGAGCAGTGCCTCAACGACTTCGATGTGGAGGGCTCTTTACATAGTTTGGCTTACAGGTTTGCCAAAGCGATTACACCTTCGGTGCTGGAGGCGCCAGATCACGCGCACTTACCGAGTTGGTGAAATTCTGCCGCTTGTGGGACCCATCGCAGAACGGTTGATTGCCGGAGTGACTGCAGCGGCAGAGGGAAACCGCCGAGCGACCGCCCAAGCCAAAGGTCTTCCCTTCCTGATCGACAATTTCAAAATCGCCTTCCACCTTAATTGGTCCGTTATTGAATACTGTCACTTTTGTTGAAGCCAAAGAATCCTCCGTGAATTCATCTCTAAAGTTAAAACTGATAGCTGAAATCGATCATTAATACCGTGGAACCGTTGGATCTACTTCCGTGGACCACGACAGAATCCCGCCCCGCAAATTAAGCACCTTGCGGAATCCGGCCTTGCGCAGAAAATCCACGGCTTCGGCGGAACGCTTGCCGCTGCGGCAATGCGCCACAATTTCGTTCGAAGAATCCAGCTCGTGCACCCGCCGCGGCAATTCGCCCAGCGGGATCAGATGGCCTTTGAGGTTGCAGATCTGGTATTCGTGCGGCTCGCGAACATCGAGGATAAACAGCTCGTCGCCACGATCCATCCGCTGCTTCAGTTCGCTCGGCGTAATTTCCGGCACATGCAAGTCCACTTCCGGCTCTTCTTCGCCGCGCACGCCGCAGAACTCGTAGTAATCGATCAACTGATGAATCTTGCGGTGAGTGCCGCACATCGGGCAATTGCGGATTCTTACGCAGCTTCAGTTCGCGGAACTTCAATGCCAGGGCATCGAAACAGTAGCAGACGCCCGACCAGCGATTCGCCACGGCCGATCAGCAGCTTGATAGTCTCCATCGCCTGCAACGAGCCAATAATTCCCGGCAGCACGCCCAACACCCCGCCTTCGGCGCAGGAAGGCACCAGCCCGGCGGGAGGCGGTTCTGGGTACAGGCAGCGGTAGCACGGGCCATCCGGCATGCCGAACACCGTGCACTGGCCTTCAAAGCGGAAAATCGATCCGTACACATTCGGCTTGCCCAGCAGGATGCAAGCATCGTTTACCAGGTAGCGCGTTGGAAAATTGTCTGTGCCATCGACAATGACGTCGTAATCCTTAAAAATTTCCAGCGCATTGTCGCTGGTCAGCTTCGTTTCATAGGTCGTGATTTGCACGTCGGGATTCAGATTCGTGAGACGCGCCTTAGCTGCTTCGGTCTTTGGCTTGCCCACATCGCTCGTGCCAAACGTCACTTGCCGCTGCAGATTAGTGAAATCGACCACATCGAAATCGACCAGGCCGATTTTGCCAACTCCTGCCGCCGTTAAGATACAGCCCCAGCGGCGCGCCGAGACCGCCGGTGCCGATCAGAAGCACTTTTGCGCCCTTCAGCTTCAGCTGACCGTCCATGCCCACTTCCGGCATGATCAAGTGCCGGCTGTAACGCAGATATTTCTTCGTTGGTCAGGCTCGCCGCCGGCGTGGCGCCCGCGAATGTGTGTTCCTTGGTAGTCATGACGTCACTTTTCCTTCCATCCATATTACGCGCTTAACCGCATGGAGCAAAGTGGAGCTCCGCTGCACGCTGGCTCAGCTTTCAATTATCGACTTGTTTCGAGTCTGGCAATTTTGTCTTCGCGATTCTAGAGTGCAGTCCTGACTGGCTACTTCCAGAAAAAAACTGCACTCCCTGGCATATTTTCCGAGTTCGTCGACGACCCAGCTAGAACATCCTATCGCTTCCCCAACGCCGTTTTCGCAGTTTTCCGAGCACACGGTCTATTGGGAAGCAGGCTTGAATTACAGCCTAAGCCTCACTACTTCAAGAGGCGAACAGTTCGGTACGGGCAGCCTCGCAGACTGCGACAACGGCCGGGTGCTTAAGTTTTCGCTCGACCGAAATTGCGTAAAATCGGGCACGTACCGCTTCAATTCTGCCAACTATTTGAACTGCGTAACTTTTGCAAACTTGCCGTTCCACCACAGAAGGAGCGGCGAAAAGACCAAGGCTGTTCTGACCTAATACCTGCAGTAAGGCTATATCTTCCACTTCCGCTACGATTCTCGGATGAAGCGATTGCTCGGAGAACCA
Source organism: Candidatus Acidiferrales bacterium (assembly GCA_963837885.1). Taxonomy (GTDB): domain Bacteria; phylum Acidobacteriota; class Terriglobia; order Acidiferrales; family UBA7541; genus Acidiferrum. Next base: position 46,599 of record CAWIPD010000016.1, read on the forward strand.
TTGGTCCAGCGCGCGGCGGCCCGGTGTGTTTTCGACTTGAACCAGGAACGGCGCTTTCTGCAACGATTGGGGAAAATTTCGTCGATACTTCTTCGCCAGCGCCGGCGCTCCAAATATCGTAATTGGGCATTCGCCCAGCAGATGATGAAAAGCCCGAATTCGGATATTGGGGGGAGCAGGACCGTCGGTCAGGACCAAGTCCAATGAGTGGGTAGCCAACTCAGTAAGCAGGCGCTCAGTCTTGTCAATCCGGAAGATCAACCGCAATTGCGTGTGCTGTTTAAATGCCGGTTCAAGCAGACGATAGGTCGTGAGTTTTGGAAGTGAATCCGCAATCCCCACTGCGAATCGCATAGGTCGGCCGGTTGGACGTCCGTGGACCGTATCCTGAAGTTCCTTGCCGAGGCTGAATATTTCCTCGGCGAAATGGTAGACCGTCTGGCCAACATCAGTGAGGACAAGTCCACGGCCTCGACGGACCAGAAGTTTTTCTCCGAGCGACTCTTCAAGTTGGCGCAATTGGCCACTAATCGTAGGCTGAGCCAAATGTAGGACTTTTGTGGCACGAGCGATACTGCCTTCACGAGCCACTATCCAGAAATAGTAAAGATGGTGGTAGTTCAACCAGGCCATATAGCCGGACCTCCTCTCGAATCGCAATGCATCGGAATAACCGATGCTACGGTTAGAAACATTCTATTATTCGATTTTTAGACAATTCGTTAGATTTTTCAATGGGCCTTCTGCGGCGCACTAGTCAGCAGAAATTCGGAGCCCTGGAAAGGACAAATGACCGGATTTTTGGTGCTTAACCTTCTCTCACCACTCGCTTTGGCATTTGCGCTAGGAGTTTTTGCTAAGTTTATAAAAAGTGAACTCACTATCCCAAAAGAATTCTATACGGGGATGTCCATCTACCTGCTGCTGGCACTTGGATTAAAAGGAGGTGTGGAACTTTCTCGGACCACTCTTGGCGCAATTGCGCTACCGGCTGCGGCGACAATATTTCTGGGGGCAGTAACACCGGTAACCTCCTACTTAGTCTTGCGAAAGCTGGGGAAGTTCTCGGTGGCAGACTCGGCCGGCATCGCGGCCCACTACGGGTCAGTCTCGGCCGTGACCTTCATCGCCGCACAGCAATTTGTAGCTTCGACCGGCAGTCCGGCTGAGGGATTCATGCCAACACTGCTTACCCTGCTCGAGAGCCCTGGCATTCATATCGCTCTTGCCATTGGAGCCATACAAACAGCACGCGTCACTCTCCTCTCGCCAGTTACCGTATCGGCCAGCGGCGGGGGTTTGTGCCTGGCTGAAGCGGTGACCGTTAGCGAAGGTCCACACTGGACCAAGACCCTGAGAGAGGTCCTGACGGCGCGGACGATGGTTTTGCTCGTCGGTGGGTTGGTCGTGGGATATCTCATGGGTGAACACGGATGGGATTCCGTGAAACTTTTCTTTGATGGGGCGTTCAAGGGAATCCTCACTTTGTTTCTTCTCGAAATGGGGTTGCTGGCCGGAGAAAGGCTAGGCGATTTAAAGAAAGTGGGATGGTTTCTATTGCTTTTCGGCACCGTCATGCCCGTGCTCCATGGCACGCTAGCAGTCTTACTTGGACACTGGGTGGGATTATCGGTAGGTGGCTGCACGGTGTTGGCGGCGATGGCTGCCAGCGCCTCCTACATCGCCGCGCCACCTGCTGTGCGCATGAATCTGCCGGACGCAAATCCCAGCTACTACCTGACGCTGGCTCTGGCAATTACGTTTCCATTTAATTTACTAATAGGAATTCCCCTGTATTACGGAATTGCCCGGCACCTTGTGACATGAGTGCATCTATCGTTCTCATGTCCTGGTAACCCCGAAACTCGTCAATATGAATGAAGTGAGACGAGCAAGAACTCAGGTTCTAGATAATTGTGACAGTGCACGCCGGTAACGAGATCTTCGGAATTTATCTGCATGCTCGATTAGCTCGCTGACCAACAAGTACTCCCGAAGGCATTCAAGCGAGCTAAAGCGCGCTACTCCGCGCGGCGGGTTAGGCCTGCCAGCAGCCGGATATGTCCGAGGATCATGATGTCCACATTTACCGGTTCATTGTTTCGCATCAACCGGGCGTCGCGCCCCTCGCCGGTAGCATAGCCTTCGATCGTCATTACCGTGTCTGGCTCGCCTTCCAGTCGCGCAGAGTTCTTGATGGTCACCGTCCCCTGACGTGAATCGTAGTGCACTAACAACTGGAACGCCCTGCCGGCGATTGTCATCCGCAGATCACCCAGCATTGTCTCTTTGCACGCCAGGGTCTGCTCTTTGGTTATGGCGTTCCAGTCTCGGCATTGCGCGAACACCGTGTCCGCGAGCCTCTTCCAGACCGTGGGACCCAGCTTGATCGCCGCTTCGCGATTTTGCTGGTCCTCATATGCCTGGCTTTCTTCCGAGAGTCTTGCGGCCAGAAATTCTTCCGCAGCTCGCTTCGCGCTTTCATCACCCATGGCCCATTTTTCTCCGGCAAGTAGTCTACACAACAATTATCAAGCGCGTTAAGAGCCAGCTTTTTTCACCCATCCAAGTCATCAATGCCCCCAATAACTCCATTCATTCCAGTGGAGTTCGACGAGTCTCGATCGCTTGGGCTTTGTGGTTGCCTCCGGCACTTTACAGGAATTGCGTGGAATCGTAACCTATTCACATCATGTGGAACGTTGATGAACGCTTTGAAAAGAAAACTTTAGACACTTTGACGGCTAAGGGTTTTTCCGTCGGAAGCACGCGCGGTGTGGTCCGTGTCGAAAAATATGGTTGTGGAGCGGAACTCCGGCAAGATACCGATGGGCGTTTTCAGATGACCGTGCTTCCCACGATTATGCTGAATGGGCAGTTCACCCGGCTGTGGGACGCGGGCTACCAGAAATTCCTGCTTACCGACGAAGGGGTGAAGCTCCCCGCACTGGCATCACACCTTGCGAATCTTCGTAGATTCAATGAGGAGTTGCGCACGCTCTTGGGTGTGCCAACGTTTTACAATGAAGCGCTGGGTTCGGTCAGCCAGGTCAGCGTTTACGACCGAGTAAAAGGCCGTGCCGGCGACGTGCCCGACAAAACCGTCGGGGTTCATCCCACGGGTTCCGGGCACTAGAACTGCCTTCCGCGTTGCGACCCAAAACCTCTTATTGCCTTACCTGGAGACATTCGCATGGCCCGAGCCGTCGGCTACATGGACGATCTTTTCTTCCAAATGAAAATCGCGGAAACCGCCAAGCAGCTTGGCGTCGAGTTTAAGGTTGCCTCCAATCCGGATGGACTGAACGGCCTGCTGGAACCGCCCACCAAGCTGGTCATTGTCGATCTGAACGCACGCAACAATCCGTTAGCAACCCTTACCGAGCTCTGCGCAACTCACAAAGAGCTACGCGTTCTGGCGTTCTTGTCACACGTGCAGACCGATCTGGCGGCGCAAGCACGCGCTGCGGGTTGCCATGAAGTAATGCCACGATCCACTTTCACGCAGAATTTAGCCACAATTCTGGAAGCAGCTAAAGATTGAGAGGGAATGGTTTGGACGTTACACCGAGGGTTCGCTGGGCTTCGTTTATGCTCCTGCTGGCTTATTCGTTGATCTGCCGCCCGGCGACCGCGCAGTCTGGGCCAGTCGAAGACCCATCTTCTGTTCTGCGTGATGCCATGATGGCGGCCTGCGCACACAAAGCTGACGATTTTCGCCAGGTGCTAACCACGAGGAATGCCGCAGCGTATTCGCGCATTACGCCTGCCGCGCGGACTACATTCATGAAGCGTTTCGTTTTGCTCGATAGCGCCGGCGAACCGCACAGCCAGAATCTTTCCAACGACTCTTATCTGGTTACCTGCGTTAATCCGGAAGCCACCGCGCAGATCACCATCGGCAAACCAGAGCCGCACGACAATCTGGCCTTCGTTCCTTTTGATATTAAAGAGGCCTCTGACACCACGGGTGAAGGGACTCGGCACGCCCAGATCGGCATGGTACGCGAAAACGGCCATTGGAAACTTCTGTCACTGGGATTGTTTTTTCTGGATCTTCCTTCGCTGGAAGTGGAATGGGACCGCGCAGAAATTGCGGTCAACGAAAAATCCGCCGTCGTAAATCTGAAAGCAATTGCCGATGCCGTGGAGAACTACCGCAAGACCTATACGCGACTGCCGGACACCCTTCTGGTTCTGGGACCACCCGCGGAGGGACCAGCCAAAATCGAAAAAGCAGGAATGCTAAGCGACGAATTAGCCAATGGACGCAAGGAAGGTTACGTCTTCCGCTACGTTATCGTCGGCGCTTCCACCTCTGGCGCTCCGGCAAAATACGAACTCGCCGCAATTCCCGCGGAATACGGCCGGACCGGCGCACAATCATTTTTCCGCGACTCGAATGGAGTCATGCGCTCCGCCGATCATCAGGGCGCTGTGGGAAGTGAGAGCGACCCAAAGGTCGAGTAGTTTCGCTGAAACACGCTTCGGAGGGTGACCGATTCCTGGTTCGCTCCCGAAAGCATCGCCTCTTCCCTAGGACAAAAAAGTGGCGTAACTGCCAATTTGATGTGGCTTGATTTTGCGCTACTATTCCGCATTCGACATGCGCTTGTCTTATCTACGCTTCGTTACCCTGCTCAGTATCGGATTGTTGGTGTTGGTCGCTGCCCCGGCCAGCCGCGGACAAGCCATCGAATCTCTGTACGGGCCTCTGCCGGTCTTTGAGTTTCATAGCGGTTTTTGGGTGAACCTGCACCATTTCCTATATCACGAAGCGCGCGTCCGCATTGCCGCAAAAGATGCGCGCGATGCATCAGCCAAGTCCGGCGGCCCAGTGCTGAAACAATCGCCTGGTTCCGCGGTTGCCCTTTCGCCGGCTGAGCAGAAACTTTGGGACGATGCCATCTCCTACTACCAAACCAATCATGCGATGAAGGATTTGCAGATCAACATCGACCTGATCCTGTTGAAAGATCAGTTAGGCGATTTTGAAGACTGCGATGAGCTGACCGGAAAGAAAAAATCGGTGTGCGATGCGGGATTGCCCGGCAAAGAGGGCCTGGTGCTGGAATCAGTGGCCGCCATCTATCGTGCGCACTGGTGGCCCGATCAGAATCGTGCCAATCGCCGCTGGGTGGCGCGTGTGGCTCCGCTTGTACGTGAGCAGGGTGTTGGTCTTTCGGAGCGCCTGGCGGAAATTTATCAATCCAAATGGCCCAAGGACAAAATACGCGTCGATGTCTGCGCGTATGCCAATAGCGCGGGTGCCTACACTACGCTTGAACCGCTGCATGTAACCATTTCAAGCACTGACGCGCGCAATCAGGGTTACGAAGCATTGGAAGTGCTATTCCACGAAGCCTCCCACGGGATAGCCGAACCCGTCCAGCAGGCCATTACGCGCGAGTGTCGTCAGCGGGACAAGCCTATTCCCCGCAACCTCTGGCACGCTCTCATTTATTACACCACCAGTGAAGTCATTCGCCCCATCTTGCAAGAATCAATAGAGAACGGTGCGGCCACGACGACTGGTCCGCAGCAAGCAAAGATTGCTCCCCTGCCTGAGGATCTCCGGGACATCCTGACACAACGCGGTTGGGAAGATTACCTCCACGTGCTAACGCTGTACTGGCAGCCTTACCTGGAAGGCCGCGTCAACTTTGAAGACTCCATCGCCCACATGGTTTCCGCGCTCTGAAATTGCCCTGCTTCTGAAATTTGAAGGCATGGCAGGATTCTCGCGGCTACTTGTAACCTTGCAAAACGTAAGTGACCGTTCTGCTACAATTGGGAATGATAGCGCCAGGTAGGCGCTCCAGGTATTCGAAGGAGCATCCTTACATCATGTCGAAACAAGACGAAGCGGGCCTCATCCTCAAACTTTACGATCTGCGCCGCGAAGAAAAAATGCGCAAAGCGCGCAACTGGTATTTCCAAGAATTTAATCCGCAAACTCTGGCCGACGTTCAAAGCGCCATGTACGGTGACAACAGCGCTTATTTGCGCATGGTCACATCCTATTGGGACATGGCTGCCTCGCTCGTCAACAATGGGGCCATCAGTCTGGAACTTTTTAACGACAGCAATGGTGAACATATCGGCGTATTCGCAAAAGTCGAACCGTTGCTCGACGAAATTCGCGCAACTTTTGGCGTCCGATTTTTTGCTAGCCTGGAAAAGCTGATTGACGCAACGCCCGATGGCCGAAAGCGCACCGCAGCGAGCCGCGAACAAATGAAGGCGATCCGCGCCCAGTTTGAGGCAAGACTGGCAAAGTCGGCAAAGAGCTAAGCACCGGCTCGCCAATACACAATCAACAAAACGAAAAGCTGCGCGCAGGCCAGTGACGCACTGAGAGGATAAGTGCGTCAGTAGTGTCCCATCGCCCGCGTAATTCTAAGTAATTCTTCCCACTCCATTTGCAAGAAAGTCCGTAGCCATTCCCGGGCCACGGTATTCATGGAAAGGTCTGCGCGATTGTCTGCAGTACTCAATAATTATGCCCCAACGGTTGAGTTGTAAGCGCGCTTGGTGGCGCATCTCGGAATTCAGTAAACGATTTTGAGCGAGAACTGGATCTGGCGGGAAGGCCCTGCCGTTTTGCTGATGATGCCGAATCCGCTGCCGCGAACAGTGTTGGAGGGCAGGCCAAAGTTTGCGATGTTGAAGATATTGAAAAATTCCGCACGAAACTGCAGGATGCCCAGTTCACCGCCACCGCGATGTCCGAACGGCGTGTTCTTGATAATGGCGATATCAAACTGATGAAAGCCGGGTCCACGAAATGTGTCTCGGCCAAGAGTGCCAAAGTACCCAGAATTCGGACCGGTACCGCCGGGGAGATCGATCGGGATATCAAAGAAGGAACTATTGTTCGCGCCACGCCCGAAATAATCCTCGCGAACCGTGCGGCTGGTAGAAAAGTCTGGCATGGAAATCAGATCAGGTCGATCTGTACCCCCGCCCCCGCGCCGGTTTGTTGGATTCCCGAATAAACCGTGAACGGCGGACCGCTTGTGAGCGAGGTGATGTTTAAAAGCTGCCAACCTCGGGTAACATAGTGGCTGATTGGTTCAAGAAACGGATGCGATCGAACGGAAGAGCCTGAATAACGCTCAGCGAAAAGACATGGGTGATGTCAAACGTAGAAGGCCCTTGTCGGCCTGGGATGAAGGGGATCTTGCGGCAGGGTTTGCAGAGATGACCCCGGCATTTGCGGGAAGCCCGCCAAGCACAGCGCTGGTGTCATCGATCGATTTTGAAAAAGTGTAACTGGCTTGATAGCTAAGCCCGATACGAGAAGTTGTCTGGCTGAAGCTGGCCTGCAATGCGTTGTAGTCGGAATGCGAGCCTGTCTCATGACTCATTTCTGGGCCGAACCCGCCAATGGCGTTTCCGGAGGAATTAAATTGTGTGAAGGCGCGCATATGTGGGATCGGCGCCTGCATAGCCGTTCGGCGAGAAAACACGCGCAAGATGGATACCCGCCGTACCCACATATGCGAGGACTTAATTTTGCTTTGGCGATTTGTTGATCGACACCCAGCGTGTACGTGGCAATATACCCGTTTTGAAAATTCGCGAGAAATTACGGAAGCCGTAAGGAGTTGGGTTTGATCACCTGGAGTCAGAGCAGCAAGATCTTTCTGAAAACTCGGCAAATCGATTTGAGTGTTGGCCGGTACGTTCGAACTATTGCCGTTCGGAAACAGCAGTTGGCCATTGATGTTGTAGGCAGGAGGAAGAGCGAGCGGTACAGCGGTATTGTGAAATGGAACGGGAATCCCAGGAAGCGCAGTTGTCACAGGTTGAAAAACAAGCGGAAAGTTCCCGGTAACGAAATTATCTTGCCACAAATTAGGGAAGGATCGTGGTGATCGCGCCACCCGCGTGGATAACTGTGATTGGCGAAATCGCGTAGTCGAGGGAGATGCGGGGACCGAAACCGCGCCAGTCAAGAGGGTAAACGGGCTGAGGATTGTATAAATAAATTTGCGTGGCGCCGGGAGCGAGAAACGATGTGGGCTTTCCATCCGGTCCGATATGGTTCGGCAATGGACGTACGGAGCTTCGCTTCCTTGATCCGGCTGTTTAATTCATAGCGCAGACCATAGTTCAGCGTCCATTTCGGCGAGAGTTTCCAGGCGTCCTGAAAATAAAAATTGTAGGCTTCACGGCGAACGGCAGCTTCATCAAATTTATCGCCAACGGGCGTCGTAGCAGCCGCGGCCAGTCACAGAGTACGAATACGGTGTGGCGGTGAGCAAACCGGTGAGCGCATCGGGCAGCGGTTGACCAGGCAGAATGTTATGCAATCCGCTTGCGGAGGTAATTTCCACCGGAGAATAGGCAGTGCCTCCGCCAAATGTATAGACCCCACTTGGATTGGTGCCGAAAAACGTGGCGTCCTTGTTCAATCGCGTTTCAAAACCCCATTTAAAGCTGTGCGGGCCGTGCACCTCACTCATATCGATCTTGGCCTGGTAAACGTTCCCGTACGAACCAAAAATGGAGCCGTCCGCGGTGTTGAACCCAAGGTAAAGACCATCCCCGTAGACCAGTGCAGGGTCGGTGTGATTGGACGCGGGAAAAATCGGAGTGCTGCGGATATAGCCGAACGCAGCCGTTAGATTGAGGCTTGGAGACAGGACCTGGGTGTATCGAACTGCAGCGCTCCGTTGATGGTCGAAGAAGTTGACGGCAAATCCCGGGTCAACGGCGGTTTGATCGGGATTGGTGGTAGGTCCATTCACCTGATTTAGGCTGAACCGGCCGAAAAGAGTGGCTTTATCGAAATGATTACTTGGTCCAGCCCGAACGGAAAATTGATTGGTGCCGGTGACGACCTTGGAGGAAGCGGCATAGGTACGCTCACCGAACGCGCCCCCCGGTTCATTCGGCAACGGATAGCGAGCGAGAAGCGGAGCGATTCACGGACTAACGGGAACCGTCAAAGTGTCGCCGGGAGAAGTTGGAGTGGCAGGGAAAGTTGTGGTATCGATGCCCTGGCGTTCCGCCGCGGTGGGCACGGCGAATACTTGCGTGGTGCCAAGCACCTGGCGGAAACCCTGATATTCGACGAAGTAAAAAGTCTTGCCGCGACCGTCGTAAAGCCCCGGCAGCACCACCGGGCCACCAATGGTCAATCCAAATTCATTGCGAACGAATGGAGGAATTCGACGTGGGTCAATCACGCTGGCATGGTCAAAAAAATTACGCGCGTCGAAGGCGGCGTTACGGACAAATTCAAATGCACTTCCGTGAATTTGGTCGGTACCCGATTTAGTAATCACGTTGGTGAAACCCGCGGCACCATGTCCAATTTCCGCGGGCATCACCCCAGAACTGGATTGCACCTCTTGAATCGCATCGACATTGAAATTTGCAAAGGTTGCGCCACCGAGTTCCGGATCGCTGGTGTCCGCGCCATCCATGGAAAAGACCGAAGTGGTGCCGCGCAAGCCGTTCACGGTGAATTGCTGTGTGAAGTTGGCAGCACCGTTGGTGTCGGTCATGGTCCCGCGGCAAGCAATAAAAGTTTGCTGAAGTCCCGCTCGTTTAAGGGAAGACTGGAGACTTCGCCGCTCGTCAGATGCGCGTTGCCCGTAGCCGATTGGGTCGCCGCCGCGGGTTGAGGGACCAGCGCCACAGTTTGGTCATGATCAGAGAGCTCGAGATCAATGGCCAGCGAATCTCCGGCTTTGATGAGCAAAGACTCGGAAGATTTCCAGGTTTTGTCGCCGACGGTCACCACGACGACATAATTTTGTGGCAGGAGGTCCGGGAATAAAAATTCTCCTGTTCCGGAAGTTTTAGTGGAATAGCCTTGTGATCCTGTCGAGGCTTGAAGAGAGACCGTGGCGTCGGCAAGGGGATGACTTGCTTTATCGCGGACAGTGCCTTTCCAGGAATTGGCGGGAAACGCCGGAGCCGACAAGACCAGAAAAAAAAGAGCCGCGCAGCCGAACTTCTGAAGGACACCCATAGAAATAATCCCGAGTAGACCGGCTATTGTACAACTTAACTTCTGGAAATGCCGTGAAGTTGCGCAGAACGAGTTCACCAGGAGACAACTTGGAATCGAAAGTTCGCGTCAGGGTTGGCCTCACGCGCGTTTGGGCAGATAATCCGTCCAAGGATTAGTTGCTCTCGGGCGAGGAAGGTTCAGGTGGGGGCTTGATTTTATTTTTGCTGTCAACGTCAAACAGCAGGTAGTTCGACAAGGTATGTTTGTGGTGGTAGCGATGACCCATCAAATCGAAGTACATTTCTCCCCGCGAAGGTAGCCAGAGCTCCGTCGTGGCGGTCCGAAAGTGGACCGGCCCGTAGTCGACAGTGAGTTGCTCGCGGTTCAGACGCAAGCCCGCCACCGGTTCGCGGAGCGTTGTTTCCAGCCGCAAGATATTGTAGTTATTCGCACCGATCCAAACGCGACCCTTCAGAGGAATTTGATACGTAGCTTTTTTATAGTAGTACGAGCTCACGTGGGAGGGGATATCCGCCTTCTGCACAAAGTGCAATTGCCATGCAGGCTTTCCATTCAAGGTTCCAAGACCTTCGCAGGTGAAATCAAAGTCTTTAGAAAAAGCTGGGTTTATGATCATGAATCCCAGCGTGAGCAGACCACGCGTTGCCAGTGCGGAGGGAAATGAATCCCCTGCTTCACCACCGTTACGGTCCTCAAGGAAGTAATAAGGAAATTTCTGGCTGTGGTGAACAAAGATCAAGTAAGCAAACTCTCGTGATACCGGATCGGTCCAAACTCCTGCTGGACCAAGCACCTGGTGCTCCACCTTTTCAGTCGCGCTGAATTTTTCCAAGTCCGCCAACTGCTTGAGAATTTGTTGTTGGGCATGATGGAGAACGCTTTCCATCGAGCAAGAGACGCCAGGAGCCGTAGGAGGAATTGTGGCGTCAACGTCTGGCGGCGCCCAATGCTTCTCAAACGTTGACGCGACAGAGGCAGCGGATTCTTTTTCCGCCGGCGGCAGAGTCTCGGGCAGGGGAACCGCCGCGGCCGCGACGGACTTTTTTTCTTCCTCGATCTGATCCAGGTACTTTCTGGCATCCGGAATGGCCGCATCGTTGGGAAAGTCTTTGATAAACGACTGAAACGCCTGCTCCGCTTCCGAGTCCTTTCTCTGAACCAGAAGAATTTTGGCGCATAGGAACTTCATTGCGGCAGTTTTCTCATGATTCAGGTCACCGGCACGAGTGGCTTCCACGGCTGCTTTTGATAAGTCTCCATTGCGTATGCTGGCGAGAGCCAAAAGGTAATGCGCACGCCAATTGTTGGAGTCTCCGTCCACGGCTTTTTGCAGTGTGACGCTGGCCTCCTTGTATTCTTTCGCCTCGAACTGGATTTGACCCAGCATGAGCAAGCTGCGCTCGTGGTTGGGGTTGGTCGCAAGTACGGTTTCAAACTGTTTTCGCGCGGCAGGAACGTCTTTTGCCGAGTAATCCACCACGCCTATTAAATACAGGATGGCCGGGCTGGAGGGCGCCATCTTCTGTGCTTTCTCGAGGTGCTTACGCGCTTCTGCATAATTATTCTGTCGTAAAGCGGCGAGGCCTTTGTCCAGTTCCTGTTGAACCTTGGGCGCCAATACTGTCCCGCTCGCTGTCGTAGCCGACTTCGCACTATCCACAGAGGTTAGGAAGACATACACGATCACATTGGACTGTTCCCTGCTAAGGCTGGCGTGCTCGGTGCCTTTGTTGTATCCCACAGCCTCGACCTCGACATCGTATTCGCCAGGGGAGAGCTGAAAAACGGCGGTGCTGATTGCGGTGGGGAGATTTCCAGTGTTGGCCACGCTTACCTGGGCTCCGCCTTGTTGACTCACCGTCACTACAGCCTGCTCGGATAGCGGTTCGCCGAAATGATCCCGCACACTGACGAGCAATTGCTGGGCCGAGCTATGGGCGGGCATGAAGCAGAGACCCAGGAAGATTAAGGCAAAAGTGTAATAGCGCCGCAGTTTGGTTTGGACTGACATATCTCAATTCAGAGTTGATTGCTTGTTGTAAACATCTCCAAGGTCAACGAGGCCCTGGATCAACCCGGGTTTCCTTGCTTCCGGAGCGGGAGCGAACTTCAGTGTTGTTAGCATACACCTTCCGGTTGCGGTCCCGTTTGCCTTCACGCTTCAGCTTTGTCCTGCGTTCCTACTATGTTATGGGTAGGAGAGGAAATCTGAGTTCGCGCTATCATTTTTTGAATCACTCAATTTCGGGGAGCGTTCATGCCTTGCCTGGTACTTATCCTTTTCCTCGCCTTTCCGCGAATCGCGCTGCTCTTGTTATTTTTCTTCTCCAATTATCTGGAACGTGCCTATCACGGCCTGTTGCTACCGCTCTTGGGATTCCTGTTCTTGCCCTTAACAACTCTGGCGTACGCCTGGATGGCCAACACTGGACGGCCGACAGCAGGAATCAACTTGATCATACTGATCGTCGCTGTGGTGATTGATCTGGGGGGACTCGGTAGCGGCGCACGGTATCGCAGGCGCGAGTAGCGAGGCTCAGCACGCGAGTGAACTGGTCGCCCAAACGGGGGGTGCTTTGTCCCGGCTGCGCTACTATGTTAATCTTGCATTCGCAAAGTAAGCCCGGCCAACGCCACGTTCGTTCACGCATCGCACGTCCTTGCTTTCCTTCTCCTTAGAAAGAGCAATGCGTGTTGATGTCTCTCTAACAGGATTGGGTCGGGCAAAGGGAAGCACGCTAATGCCTGGACGACAGACCGCTTCACAGACAGAAAAAGAGCTTCGCGAAATCAAGCTGGCGCATTCGCCGGATTCCGATGACGCATTCATGTTCTACGGACTAGCCACTCACAAGCTGGCCACTCCCGGGTACAAGTACAAGCACGTGCTGAAAGATATCCAGACGCTGAACGAAGAGGCACTGACGGAGACCTATGACGTCACCGCTGTAAGCTTTGCGGCTTACCCGTCTCTGCGCGAGAAGTACATCCTGCTGGATTGTGGGGCCAGCTTTGGCGAAGGTTACGGCCCGATCGTCGTTTCCACCAAATCCATCAAACCTCAGGAGTTGAAGGGCAAACGCATCGGCGTACCCGGCTTGAAAACAACAGCCTATTTGACTCTGAAACTTTTTCAACCCGACTTTGAAGCGGTCGTCATGCCTTTCGACAAGATCATGGAAGCGGTCAAAAATGAAGTTGTCGAAGCGGGACTGCTGATCCACGAAGGACAGCTTTTCTTCCAGCAACTCGGCTTGCACCGCATCATAGACCTGGGTATCTGGTGGACGGAACAGACGAGCTTGCCTCTGCCGTTGGGCGGCAATGCCGTACGTCGCGCATTGGGGCCGGATCTTGGGCGTTTGATCGCCAAAACCATTCGTGACAGCGTTTCCTACAGTCTGGAACACCGCGAAGAAGCACTGAACTATGCCATGCAATTCGCTCGCGACATGGAACCAGAACTTGCCGACAAATTCGTTGGCATGTATGTCAACAAGTGGACTTTGGGCTACGGCGAAAAAGGCAAAAAAGCCGTTTGTGAGCTGATCGAGCGGGGAACCGCGGCGGGAATATTGCCCGGTCCAGCAGTGGTGGAATTTCTTTCAGAATAAATAAGCAGTTAGCAGAGTGATGTGGCGCGAGCGCAGATCAGGGCAAGGGTGTGTTCCAACCTGGGGCACCGCTCTTAGTCATTCATGATGTAATTATCTTATTGACAAACACGACTTCCCTGCTCCATCATCCATTCCAAGCGTAGTTCGTATCTCCTCTGCTCCTCAATGAGTTGAGCCCCACCTGCGACCGCGCGACGTGCCGCGGTTGAACCGCAAGTCTCGTGTCGTTTTTCCCGCGAAAATCCAGCGTTTCAAACATGCTGCTGCCCGTCCATACGCTATTGCCGCCACCATTTCTTGGGCTTGGTAGGAACTCACGGGAGGAATTCATGTCTAAGAAGTCCGCTTCTATGCAGATTGCGCAGCCTTAGACGAGTGGCGCGAGCACAGGCTTCCACCCCGACGAAGGCGATGTGCTGGTGCAGATGCAGATCTTGTCCGGCCGTGTCGACGCGAAAGGCGAAATCAAGGAACCTGAGATTGCGCAAATGCAAAGTGTCGAAAAAGAAGGCGACGGCTACTATCAATTTCGGGGCACATTGCGCACTGGCAAGAGTGGCTTTCTCGGCTATACCGTGCGCATCCTCCCGCACCACCCACTGGCGGTCGCACCGTTCGTGCCTTTGCTCATTACCTGGGCCTCAGAATCTTCCGTTGCTTCGCCACAGTTGGTACTTAAATAAGGCCAAGTCGCGATTCAGCAGCACAAGTGCTAACTATTTCTTCTCTGACAGTTTTGGAACTGGCGTGACGTACAAATCCTGATAGTCAAAGCTGAAATCTGCCAGCGGAGAGACTGCTACCATCTTGAAATGGTCGATCGAGCCATCGGGCTTCAACGCAAACGTAACGAACGCATCTTCCACCGTGTGGTCGCGCCAGTGCGCCTTGAACGTATCGTATTGCCAGTGTTGTAAGTCCGCGACGCCCTTGGCTGTCCGGGCCAGCGTCAGCACCAGTCCGCTTGATTCTTGCGTGATGGTCATCTTCCCGTACCAGGGATCGCTGTACTCGCCAAGGTACTTTTCCAGGGGAAGTGATGGTTTGGAATCCGAGGCGCGCGCCGTCGATGCTTTTTTCATCGTCTCGTCGGCGTCTTTTTGCTGCTTATCTTCCAGAGCCTTGAAGTCCGTAGTGTAGTCCTGCGTCGGTCCGCCCAAATAGCCATCCAGAATGTGATAGACGGATAGACTCGAAGGCAAGATCTTCTTCCGCGTTCGTCAGAATGACCACGCCGAGATTTTCCTGCGGCACAAGCATTACGCGCGTCACAAATCCAGCGACGCCACCGGAATGGCCCACAAGCTTCCGTCCTTTGTAGTCGCGCAAAAACCAGCCAAGTCCATAGCCCGACAGATTTGCCTGCAACCTCTTCATATCTTCCGGGAGCATCCTCGTTCACCGGTATCACCGTTTGTTGGGCCCACATCGCTTGCTGAAGATTTTTCACTGAAGATCCTCGTTTCCGTGCCGGGAATCTTGCCGTGATTGAGCTGCAGCAGCACCCATTTGGACATATCCGCGACCGAAGAATTGATCGAGCCGGCCGGCCCCGCATTGTCCAGGTTTTCAAATGGAATCGTCTGCAGCTTGCCATCCACTTTTTCGTGCGGATAAGCCCAATTGCCGCCAGGAGTAAACGCGGTCGGTGCTGGTATTCGTGTTGTTCATTCCCAACGGAACAAAAATCTTCTCGCGCACGTAATCGTCCCAGGTCTTGCCGGTGTTTTCCGCCACCAATTGTCCGGCAGTAACAAACATCAGATTGTTGTAAGCGTAGTGGCTGCGAAAGCTGGTGGCAGGCTTCAGAAAACGCACGCGGTAGACAACTTCATCGCGCGTAAAAGTGGTGTGCGGCCAGAACATCAAGTCGCCTTCGCCCAGGCCAAGCCCGCTGCGATGGCAAAGCAGATCCCGTATGCGCATTTCCTTGGAGACATACGGGTCATACATCTCGAAACCTTTCAGCCGTTCGTAGACCGGGTCGTCCCAGTCCAGCTTTCCTTCATCCACAAGCGTGGCCATCGCAGCAGCAGTGAAAGCCTTGGTATTCGAGCCGATGCCGAACAGCGTGTTTTCGTCCACAGGCGTGGAATCGCCTAGCTTGCGCACGCCGTAGCCTTTGGCCAGCACGACTTTTCCATCTTTCACAATCGCCACGGAAATGCCCGGTACGCCAAACGTCTGCATCGCCCGCGCCACGTAAGCATCCAGATCCGTCGGCACCTGCTGCGCCTCAACCACCGCCGCAGTCATCACCACAAAAAGCAAAACACTCAGCCGCAGCCACTTCGTCCGAATCCACATCGACTCTTTCCTCCAAATTTCGCTGCAAGCTTACACCACTCCTGCTCGTTTGCTCACTGGGAAGAGAGTTTTCACTTCTGTGCTATTAGAGACATACGGGACGAACCCCACACGCCATAGTCGTGACTACTTGATTTCTAAATGATGGCTTCTCGGTTTTGGAGGATTACCTTATGCGAGCTATTCACACGTGCATTGGTTCATTTTTCCTGGCGGCCACGATCGCCGCACCAGGTCTTCTAGTAACCGCGGCTAGGGCCCAGCAAGCAAGCGTCCAAGTTCGTGTATACGATCGCGATCATCACGATTATCACAACTGGGACGAGCGCGAAGACCACGCGTACCGGCGTTACCTGAATGAACAGCACCGCGCTTACATGGAATACCATAAGCAACACCACCAGGTGCAGAGCCATTACTGGAACTGGCGTCATGAACACCCAGACCATGACTAGTCCCTGACGTTGATTGCTCGCGATTCAGGCCAATGCCGGCGTCACCCGCCAGCCAAAACATTCATCGCACTTTCCCACAAATGTCTTACTCGTCGCGCCGGTCAACGATTTTGTATTCATCCGGAACAACGAAGAAGCTCGGCTCTGGTTCTGACGTCGATAGATCCTTCACCTTGAAGACTTGCTTCCCGCTTT
This sequence comes from Candidatus Acidiferrales bacterium, assembly GCA_963837885.1. Taxonomy (GTDB): domain Bacteria; phylum Acidobacteriota; class Terriglobia; order Acidiferrales; family UBA7541; genus Acidiferrum. The sequence goes on from CAWIPD010000016.1 coordinate 63,164, forward strand.
GTGGAGAATCAACGAGGGAGATCAGATTGATGGCTAACTCTGGCGAATACCAGAATTCACGCGTCGTCACCATCGGCTTATCATTGCCCATCCCGCCGGGATTGATGGTTACCGTCTCGCGGTAGCCATGCGTATCCATGCCATCCGTGCTGCTCGTACCAAGATCCTCGTGCTGCCGAGTCCCTTTGCCGTTTGCTAAGGGACCTGAAGTCCCGATGGCTGGCTGGAAGTTGTCCTCGGTGGTGAGCCGGTATTTGAGCAGTTCGCAGACCTTCGTTTCCGTCTGGCAGTTGTACCAGGTGTGTTGCTCCGGGTCCGTGATCTGGAAAACGTCCATGTGCGATTTGATATCACCGCCCTTGGGCACAAGAATCCAGCGCTCCTGATAGATCCGTCCCCGGCTGTCACGCACGATTCGCCGCTGATTTGTATAAGTAAAGGTGCCGCCGTCGCCAAGCGAGCGCGTCCACTCTGTGACCAGTGTGAGGCTGAAAGGAGCGCCCGCCTTAGGCGGGATGAAAATGCTCTCCATGCGGCCGCTCGTACCTCCATCGGGAATGCGCACGACGCCAGACTGGGACTCCTTCTGAGCATTCGTCGCAACCACAAATATAAACAGCACCATGCCGAGGGTGAGAAGAATCCGCCGGAAATGCATATCCACCTCCCACATCGGGGACAGTATAGTCCAACTGACTATTAGGCTGACTGGATGACTGAGTCGGCTCCTAGTTCTGCGTAGACTTGGTATCGTTGAACGACCAAGGCTCGGAAGAAAGGAGCCGAGCGATGCAAATTATAGGATGCGATTTTCACACACGCTATGAGCAGATTGCCATGGCCAACGAGAATGGTGGGCGTTGTACTATCCGGGAATCACTACCATGATTAACACGACCGAAGACATGCGGGCGCGTGCACAACTGTTACGTACCCACGCGTATGTGATGAGAGGAATGCCGGTGCCGGCCCACTTAGTTCCGCCACCGCCAGTAATCACTACAAAAGGTCTGGGATTCATCGGATGGCGTGGATCTGCTGGAGCCGTCAGCTACAGCGTGGAACGTCAGGTAGGCGATAACGGCTCTTGGGAAATACTTTGTGATAAGTGCGCAACGGATTCCGATGCTCCGTGGGTAGATCCAAAGCCCGGTGCGATCTTTGGCGTAAAATATCGCGTCACCGCCTGGAACATGGACGGAGTTGCCAGCGCGGCATCCGCGCCGCGCTAGACCTATCGAGCGGTTTCAGAAATTAGGAATTAGGATTGCGATTAGTGACTAGATGCCCGCCATGGTTTGCAGGGCGTTCTTGTTGCGCAGCAGCATGGTGGAACCATTCAGTTCCAGCAGGTTCTGGCGCTTGAATTCGCTCAACGTGCGGCTGACGGTTTCGCGCGAACTGCCGATTAACTGAGCGATCTCTTCGTGAGTGAGCGCCAGCTTCACACGCAACACGCCATCGGTGATCTTGCCGTCGGCGGACCAATCCACCAGGAAGCGGGCAAGCTTTTCTGAAGCAGAACTGCTGAGACCGATCGAGCGAACGCTCTCGTAGGCGGAATGACAATCGCGGCCGGCGTGCTGCGCAACGTGGAAGCACGCATCGCTGTGTTCGCGGATGTAGCGCATAAATTCCTGGCGGCTGACGAACGCCAATTGCGAAGGCTGCAGAGTCTCTACTGTGATGTCGTGCGGCCGCCCGGTTAGCAGCGAGTTCAAGCCGAGCACTTCACCTGGACGGGCGATTTTCAGGATTAGGGTCTTGCCTTCTCCGTTGGTGGTAAGGAGTTTCACGCGGCCCTGGCAGAGGATGTACACACCTCGCGCGTCTTCCCCTTCCATAAAGATGATGGAACGCTCCGGGTAAGAGCTGACATGCTTGATCTGATCGAGAGCCTTTTTGGAGGCATCGGAAAGCTTGCAGAAGAATTCTGTGTCGCCGAGTTGGCAGCCGAGGCAGGTTTCGGGAGTCGACAAGCCGTAGGGGGAAGGCGATTTACGAGGCAAGGCACGGGCATTGCCGAGATGTGAAAAACTGGGGGAAATCATCGGGCGCGTTGACATGTCAGGGTTCCTTTCGACTAGCGTCTCGCATGGTAAAGGCACGTGCCCGGCCACACTAAGTGGCGAAAGGGCGGAAAGAGGATGGTTACAAATCACACAAAATGAAGAGATTGCAATAATCGAGCCGGGGAAGAGGCTGGAGGCGAGACCGGGCAATGCGTGATTTAACCCAAAACTGTGTGACATTCATCACTGGAAATTGTGACGTCGGACCAGTCACCAGGAGCTCAAGCAGCCTTTAACACGGCAAGGGAGGACGCTCGGGATGGGCTGGTCGCGTCTCCTTGACGCCTTCCCTTCTATCACTTAGTGTCTCTTTCTGATCATGAAGCGAAAACTTTCCGTCGTTCTGACTTTCTTTTTCTCCGCGACATTTATCTGTGATTTGAGCGCACAAACGGCCGCGGAATACCGGGACCGCGCCGACATCCCGAAGGAATGGCCGCGCGAAGCGGTTCGCGGTGCCCACGGAATGGTTGCCAGCGACGAGTCTTTGGCCTCGCAAGCGGGAGTCGAAATCCTGAAGCGCGGCGGCAACGCTATCGACGCCGCGGTAGCGACGGCATTTGCGTTGGCGGTGGTAGAGCCTGCGGCGGGGAACATTGGTGGCGGCGGATTTATGCTGGTGCGGCTTGCGAATGGCAAATCCACATTTTTCGATTACCGCGAAGTGGCGCCCGGCAAAGCAACGCGGGACATGTACATCAAGCCGGACGGAAAGCTGGATCTGGAAGCGTCGGTGATTGGCTATCGATCGGTCGCTGTCCCCGGAACGGTGGCGGGTCTGGCGCTGGCGTTGAAATCGAATGGAACAATGAAATTGGCAGACGTAATGCAACCGGCGATTCGGCTGGCCGAGCAAGGATTCCCCGTAACGGAAAAGTTAGTGCGCGAATTTGAGGAAGAACGGCCAGGCCTGCAGCAGTTTTCGATGAGCAACCGGATTTTTCTGAATGATGGAAAGCGCTATCGCGTGGGAGACACGTTTCGTCAGCCCGAGTTAGCGCAAACTTTGAAACGGATTGCGAAGAAGGGTCCGGCAGATTTTTATCAAGGCGAGACAGCGCAGATGCTGGCGCGGGATATGGCGGCGCTAGGTGGGCTGATTACACTGGAGGATCTGGCGCAGTATCAACCAAAGGTACGCGAGGTGATCCACGCGGATTACACAATCGACGGACATAAATGGGAAGTGATTTCTTCGCCGCCGCCAAGTTCGGGCGGTGTAGCTGTGGTGGAAGCAGCTGAATATGCTGCAGGATGTGCCGCTCAAGGGGTGGGATGATCCGCAGAGTGTGCACATGGTTGTCGAAGTGATGCGGCGAGCGTTTGCAGATCGCGCGGCATATCTGGCGGACCCGGATTATTCGAGCGTGCCCGTGGCGGGGTTGACCGATCCCTGTTACGGAAAAGAATTGCTGGCGACGATTGATCCCCTGCGCGCGAGTTCCAGCAAAGAGGTGCACGCGGGAAATCCTCATGTGTGCAGTCAGGGAGTAAGCGCGGGGACGGGGACTCCGAGAACAATCATCAGCTTGGGCGATGGACCAAACACCACACATTTTTCGGTTGTGGACGCCGCTGGAAACGCGGTCGCCAGCACCTTTACGCTAAATGACAGCTATGGTTCGCACGTAACTTCGTCGGCAGGATTTCTACTGAACGATGAGATGGATGATTTCACTACTCAGCCGGGCGTTCCCAATGCACTGTTCGGGTTGATTCAGTCTGAGGGGAATGCGATTGGTCCGGGCAAGAGGCCATTGAGCTCAATGACCCCGACAATCCTGGTGAAAGATGGGCAGTTGAGTTTTGTCACTGGCTCTCCGGGAGGCCCAACCATAATTTCAGCAACTCTGCTGACGATCCTGAATTGGATGCGACTGGGAATGGATGCACAGTCGGCGATCAATGCGCCGCGATTCCATCATCAGTGGCTTCCGGATCGCATTCTGATGGAAAAGTTATTTCCGCAAGAGATGGAAGAACAGATGAAAGCGCGCGGATATGAAGTGAAGCGGCGGGGACACATCGGATTGGTCAACGCAATTGGGATAGACGCAAAAACAGGCGAACGATGCGGTGCCGCGGATCCCCGGGATGATGGTTCAGCGGTGGGTTATTAGAGGAATAGAGTGAAGAGCGAATCCTACGCAGGCGTTATGGTTTGGACCTTTGTTACCGCAGACGCTTCCCGAGTAGCTGAACTCAACGTAAAATAAACGAAATCCTATGCAAAGAATCCTTTCGACGTACACGTTCGTTTCCAAGAAGCTGACGCCTGAACTACTGGGTCAGATAGCTGGTGCGCGCTTTCAGGCGGTGGAGATATTTGCCACGCGCAGCCACTTTGACTATGCCACCAAGGCCGAAGTCCGGACGATCGCACAGGCGCTGTCAGAGAACAGGTTGCAGTTGAACTCGTTGCATGCGCCTACAAATCGCGATATCGACGTGAATCGAGAGGGGGGATCGCCGCTTTCGATTACCGAGGTGGAGCGGGTAAGGCGCATCGAAGCCATGGATGAGCTGAAACGAGTGCTCGATGTGGCCCAGGATCTGCCGTTCTCTCGACTGATATTGCATATGGGCGGTTCACGGGAGAATGCTGACCCTCGAAAACGGGATGCGGCATTCAGTTCGCTGGAACACCTTTCTCTCCACGCGCACCACGCAGGGGTGACGATTTGCGTGGAGAACACCACCAGCGAGATGGGCGATCCGGCTTATCTGCGTGCGTTTGTGGACGAAACGCGGTTGACGGCGGTGCGGTTTAATTTTGATATTGGGCATGCGCACTTGGCCGAAGGGCCCGAGGACCAGCGCATTTCTCGGAGCTTCGAGCCGTTGCGCGACCTGGTTGTGAGCGCACATATCCATGACAATCACGGAGAGAAGGACGAGCATCTGGCTGCCTTACGAAGGTTCGATCGACTGGGCTGCCGCAGTTTCCGTACTCAAGACCGCGCCAAGCAAGGACCTGCCGCTCACTTTGGAAATAAAGGAAAAGAGCGGGCCGGAAGCGATTTCGGCTGTGGAACAATTAAGCCTGGCCGCAAAATCGCTGGACCGCCTGGAAGAAGACTGGAAGTAGGTGCTCTCATCCCCTGCGCGCAACCTCCGAGACTCAAACCTTGCGGGCCATTCGTTCGAATCTGATTCTAATTCCATTTTATTGAGTCTTTCTGATTATCAGACTTGCGCCCATTGTAAACGGTGCTGCAGTCAATGATGCCGGGAGAGAACGCGATTGACGGAAAGTGCGGCTAGCCAACGAGACATTCCCATTCTCCGGATTCGATTCCATGTGTCGAGATCGGTTGCTGTTAAAAAACAAGCAGAAGCCATATTGACCATAATTCTGACTATGGTCTAAACTATGGTCAAAGGATAAGGCCATGGATGAAATTCCAATTTCCGAGTTCAAAGCAAAATGCCTCGCATTATTGGAAGAAGTGCGCAAGAGCCGTAAGCCTATACGGATTACGCGCCATGGAAAGCCGGTAGCGGAAATTGTACCGCCTGAAAAAAAGATAGATCGCAAGTCCATGTTCGGCTCCATGGAAGGGTCCATTCTATTTAAGGGCGAGATCATTTCACCTGCCAATGAGAAAGATGATTGGGAGGTTCTCCGCGATTGAAGCTACTGTTGGATACGCACATATGGCTTTGGTTCAAAGGCGACAGGAAAAAATTGGGAAGACGCGTCTCTCAAATTCTACAAGACGAGAGTAATGAGTTGTGGCTTTCGCCCGTCAGTACCTGGGAAGCACTGACCTTGCAAGAAAAAGGCCGGATCAGTTTGCCCGGCAGCATCACGGAATGGGTGGCGAAGGCTACCGAAGGATTCAAGGAGGCGGTCCTTACTCACGAGATCGCGTTGTCATCCCGGGAATTGATGCTTCATGAAGATCCGGCTGACCGGATGATCGCGGCGACTGCTAAGGTTCTGGATCTCACATTAATCACTGCCGACGAACGATTATTAAATCTGCGAAACATCAAAACGCTGGGAAATTCATAAACCACCTCTCATCCCCCTCACCCTGAGAAGAATGCACATCTCTGGTAAACTATTGGTTTGAAGTGAAGACAGAGAGCCGGACTATGACGAACATTGCGATAGAGAACGCAGGAAAGTACGACGGGCAGGAAGTAACGATACGAGGATGGCTATATAACATCCGGGAGTCGGGAAAGCTGGTGTTCCCGATCTTCCGCGATGGTACCGGGATTATGCAGGGCGTGTGCTCGTTGAAAGAGACGCCGGAGGCGTTTGCTGCGCTCAAGGGACTGACGCAGGAATCGAGCGTGATCGTCACGGGCAAGATCCGCGCGGAGCAGCGTGCGCCGGGCGGCTACGAAATGGGCGTGACGCACGTGGAAGTGCTGCAAAGAGTGGATGAGGCAACACCCTTCCCTATTCAATTGAAGGAGCATGGAGTCGATTTCCTGTTGGATCAACGGCATTTGTGGATTCGCACGCCCCGGCAGGCGGCGATTCTGCGGATTCGCGCGGAAGCAGTGCGTGCGGCCCGCAACTACATGGATGAGCAGGGTTACACGCTGACGGATGCGCCGATATTTACGCCTGTCGGCCTGCGAGGGAACCTCCACGCTATTTGAAGTGAACTACATTGATAACGAGAAAGCCTACCTGACGCAAAGCGGACAGTTGTATATCGAAGCGACGGCAATGGCGCTGGGCAAGGTCTACACGTTCGGGCCGACATTTCGCGCTGAAAAATCCAAAACGCGGCGGCATCTGACGGAGTTCTGGATGCTGGAGCCGGAAGCGGCTTACGCCGAACTGGGTGACATGATGGACCTGGGCGAGGGACTGGTAAGCGCCATCGTGCAGAGCGTAGTCAAAAACAAGTCGCGCGAGCTGGAAATGCTGAAGCGCGACGTCAAGAAGCTGGAGAACATCAAGGCCCCCTTCCCGCGGATCACTTATGAAGAGGCTATCGGAGTGCTGCAGAAGCGCGGCAACCCGGCGAAATTCGGCGATGACTTTGGCGGTGATGAGGAGACGATTATCTCCAGCGAGTACGACCGGCCCTTGATCGTGCATCATTACCCGGCTGCAATTAAGGCGTTTTATATGCAACCGGATGAGGCCCGGCCGGATCTGGCACTGTCCTTCGATATGTTGGCACCGGAGGGATACGGGGAGATTATCGGGGGCAGCCAGCGTATCCACGATTACGACTTTCTCGTTAAACGATTGAAAGAGAACAACTTACCGGTGGAATCGCTTCCAATGGTACCTGGATTTGCGCCGCTATGGCAGCGTGCCACACTCTGGCTTTGGCATGGGTTTGGAGCGCACGGTGGCCTGGATCTGCGGTACCGAGCACATTCGCGAGGTCATCCCCTTCCCCCGGATGATTTATCGGGTATATCCTTAACGGGTAGAATAAGCAGCTAAAACAAACCGACATCCCTAGACCGAAGTGCCCGGGGCCCGAGCAAGCGTAGCAGTGCGGGCACCGTCATCTCTCCGGGGACGGACTCAACCACAAAAGGGTACTCGCTCATGAGCAAAAAAATCAGAATCATAGGCGTGCCCATGGACTTAGGGGCAAGCAGACGCGGCGTGGATATGGGGCCCTCGGCATTACGAGTTGCGGGGCTGCACTCGCGCATTAAACAACTGAACTACCAGGTCGAGGATATGGGCAACATCGCCGTGAAGCAACCGGAAGAGATGCCCGTGGGCGAGAAGCACGCGAAGTATCTGGGAGAGATTGCCGAAGCCTGCAAAGACCTGGCGGAAGCGATAAAGAAGTCCCTGGAAGATGGATTTCATGCCGCTGATTCTTGGCGGAGATCATTCCATTGCTGCCGGAGCGGCCACGGGTGTGTCGGCTTATTTCCGCAAAGAGAAAAAGCAGATCGGGCTACATCTGGCTGGACGCGCACGGGGATATGAATACGCCGGATTCTTCGCCATCGGGAAACGTACACGGCATGCCGTTGGCAGCAATTATGGGTTACGGTGCGACGGAACTGGTGGATCTGTTGGGGTTTCAGCCGAAGATCGAGCCACAAAATATCGTGCTGGTGGGGATCCGCGATCTGGACGCGCAGGAACGAAAACTCGTAAAGAAGTCCGGCGTGCATGTGTTCACGATGCGAGACATCGATGAACGCGGCATGCGCGAAGTAATGTCTGATGCGTTGAAGTACGCGACGGATGATACGGATGGGGTTGGCGTGAGTCTGGATATGGATTTTGTCGATCCATCAGATGCCCCGGGGGTGGGCACGCCCGTGCGTGGCGGAGTGACATACCGTGAAGCGCATCTGGCGATGGAAATGATCGCCGATAGCGATGCGATGGTTTCACTGGAGATCGTGGAGATTAACCCGGTGATCGACGAGCATAACCGGACCGCGTTGCTGGGAGTGGAGCTGGTGCTTTCCGGGCTTGGGCAAGAAGATCTTATAGGCTAAGGGCGTGGGATTCCGGGATAGAAGCCGACCACTAAAATAAGAATCCATTTTCGCGAATAGAGTTGCGGCGAAGAGTTTTTTCCTAGCGCGAATTCGATCACATTCCAAAGCCGTGCAACTGCAGCTCGCCAATTGGAAAGAGAAACCGTTGCTGTTTCCGAAACCAGCGAAAGAGAGTCTGTTTCGCAATTTCCGGCGTTTGCCTTTATAACTGAGTACGAAGGATTTCGTTGCGCTTGCCCAGCAGAATGAGACCGACTTGTGACCCCAGACAATAAGAAACGTCTACGCGTTGGTGTGCTATTCGGAGGGCGCTCCGGCGAACACGAAGTATCGTTGGCCTCGGCGGCCTCGGTGATTCGCGGCATGGACCCGGACAAGTACGAACCTGTGCCCATAGGAATTACGAAGGACGGGCACTGGTTGATGGGTGAAGGGAGCGGCAAAAATGCTCCCCGACATCCTGAAAACCGGCCGGCGCGTGATGCTGGCAGCGGACCCAACCGAGGCGGCTTGATGCCCCTGGACCGCGGCGACGGGCGCACAACGGTTTGACGTCATATTCCCCGTAATGCATGGAACATTTGGCGAGGACGGCACAATTCAGGGAATGCTGGAATTGGCGGGGCTTGCCTTTCGTGGGCGCAGGAGTTCTGGGGTCCGCGATTGGCATGGACAAGGATATTTCAAAGCGGCTATGCCAGGACGCGGGGATTCCTGTCGTGCCATGGATTACCGTTCATCGCTGGCAATGGGAAAAGGAGCCTGCTGGCGATGAAGGCTTCCATCGAAGAAAAATTTGCGTATCCCGTATTTGTAAAGCCCGCCACACTTGGTTCCTCCGTCGGGATGACGAAAGTGCACAATGCCGAAGAATTCGGTCCGGCACTGGATTTTGCGGCTGAATATGGAATGAAGATATCTGGTGGAGAAAGTCTGTGACGGCGCGAGAAATCGAAGTCGCGGTGCTTGGGAATCACGACCCAAAGGCTTCGATACCCGGCGAAATCGTGCCACACCGCGAGTTTTACGATTACGCGGCGAAATATCTGGAGGAAGGGACGCAATTGCTGATTCCGGCCGAGTCTGAAACCTGCGCAAGTAAAAAAGGTACAGAGGCTGGCGGTCGACGCATTTCGGACGTTGGAACTTGCCGGGCATGGCGCGAGTCGATTTCTTCCTCGAAAAAAAAGGCGGCAAATTGTACTTGAACGAAGTGAATACAATTCCGGGCTTCACTTCGATCAGCATGTATCCAAAATTGTGGGAAGCAACGGGAATACCGTTTCGAGAGCTGGTGGACAAACTGATCGAGCTGGCGTTTGAAATGCAGCGGGAAAAGGCACGGACAAAATATGCAATCGAATTGCCGGAAGGATCGGGCGGAGCGCTAGCGGGGTAGGCACGGAGTTTCACGGCAAGAGGGGAAAAATCTGACGCATCTTTGGAATAGTAGAACACTCAAAACAACGCAACGTAGTACAATCACACGACTTACTTCTTTGAAGACCTGCATGGAAACTTATTCGGAACGGCTGGTGTCGAAGATAGCAGAGGTTTGCGGCAAGGCCGTTCTCTTGATAAAGTCTGTATGTTTGCGACACGTGAGGGGCTAATGCATCAAGACGAGGCAGCCGGAGACGGTAGTTTTTCGTTACTGCATCCACCCATAGATAAACCCCATAAGTCACATGCGATGGCCATCACGCTGGGAGCCGTGGCCCTGGTGCTTGCCCTGGTGCTTTATTTTACCTTTCGCTACTATCCAGAAAAAAAGGCGACGGGACAATTCTTTGATGCGGTAGTGGCAGGAGATACGGACAAGGCGTACGGATTGTGGAAGCCATCCGCGAATTACAAAATGAACGACTTTCTAGCGGATTGGGGCCCACAGGGTTACTACGGGCCGGTAAAGAGCTATAAAATCACAAGCGCAAAAGCGCCGAGTGAGAGCACGTCGATCGAAGTCACTGTTCTAGTCAGTCCGTTCGCGCCGTTCCCCGATTCATCGGACGCGGACAAGAGCCGGAAGACGAAAGTGGTTACGTTGTGGGTACAGAAATCGGATAAGTCATTCAGTTTCCCGCCCTAGATTGCTGCGCTTTTAGTTAAAAAATTAACGAGGATGAACGTCGTGCAGAGCGGCTTGAAGTTCCTGTGGGCTGAGACCGGCTGTGCCGAGTTTCCCGACCACAACGCCTGCGGCAGTATTTGCCAATAAAGCAGCATCGATCATGGTTGCGCCGGCCGCGACTGCGAGAGAAAGAACGCTTAGTACGGTGTCTCCCGCGCCGGTAACGTCGAAGACCTGGCGTCCGGTGGCGCCACGCTCGACGCCAGACTGGCCGACACGCGCGTAGGTGACTTCAAAACTCGTGGCAGGTATGTGCACTGTACGCGGAGAGGCTTCTTCAAAAATGCTCATGCCCTGTTCACCGCGAGTGATGACAACCGCGGCACAGCCAAAATGCGGGAGCAGGGCGCGGCCCGCTTCTTCAACTGATTTTTCTCCGCTTAACGCTCGTGTGACGAAGAAACCGGCCTCTTTGGAGTTGCAGACGATTGCACGCGCGCCGCGATAGGCATACAGGCGCGAAGTCTTGGGCTTAACGAACACGGGATACTTTATTCTGATGGCAGGCGTTAAGAACGCGATCGGCAAATCCATCGTTGATCAAACCTTTGTCGTAGTCGGAAAGAACCAGTGCGTCCAGCTTATTGAGGGAATTGAGCAAGGCGCGAAAAAGTTTTTCTTCGGTTGCGGCAGCGAGAGCGTCGCGACGCTCCTGATCGATGCGGACGATCTGCTGGTGACGGGCGATGACGCGAGTCTTAACCGTGGTTACGCGTTGAGGATCAGCAAGCAGGCCAAGATCGCTGATGCCAGAATCACGCAGGCAGGCTCTTAGAACGCGTCCGGCCTCATCATCCGCAGACTTTGATGCGGTTTTGGATGCGCCAATGACGCCGAAGATTTCGACATTGGCACCCAAACCACGCAAATTGGCGGCAACGTTTCCAGCACCACCGAGGCAATCGGTTTGCGAGACGAAATCAACAACGGGTACCGCAGCCTCCGGAGACAAACGATTGGCGGTCCCCCAGAGGTAGCGGTCCAACATCAAATCGCCCAAGACACCAATGCGGATTTTGCGGAAAGTGGGGATGAGACGCAGGAGGCGCGGAATCGAATTCGCGAATGCTGTTTTCATGGCAGGAATCGGCGCAGAGGTCATTCGGCGGCGATGGTGGCCTCTTCGGGTAGCATGACAGGAATATCGTCGCGAACTGGGTAAACACGTTTACAGGCTTCGCACTTCAGACCGGATTCGTCAGGCAACAGGTGAACGGGTTTGTGGCACAGCGGGCAAACCAGGATAGCAAGAAGTTCCTTAGAAACGGACATTTGCGGCTCCAGTAAAAAGCTACCTAAAGACTGTTTCATGCGTCTAACCCACATAACTCAGGGGTGTTAGTCCAGGAATTCGCCGAGCTAACTTAGTCGTAGAAACTTGGTCTGCGCAGGCGCAAATTGCAAACGTTCTGCAATTGAGTCTTGACTCTAACAAAGAGAGATAGGAAGCGGCAAGTTGAGCAGAGCGGGCAAGGCCTTTGCGCAAGACGTGGACATTTTGAGTACCATGGGAGTACCGCGCCGCTCTAGTGACTGACAAATTGATTGGGGTGAATATGAATCGAATCGTATGCCGCGTATTGCTGATGCTCGTTCTTCCCATTTTCATTGCACAAGGACAGAGTATCCCACCTAGCGCAGAGCCAGCTAAGCCAGCACTGCCTTATTTCCCCGGTTTGAACCCCGCGTCACTGGACAGGTCGGTCGACCCGTGCGTGAATTTTTATCGTTATGCATGCGGCGGATGGAAGAAGAACAACCCAATACCGGCGGATGAGACCTCCTGGGATGTTTACAGCAAACTCTATCAAGACAATCTGACTTTCCTGCGAGGAATACTGGAGCAGGCGGCGATGGCCCAAGAGCCAAGAGACGCAGCGACGCAAAGGACAGGGGATTTCTATGCGTCGTGCATGGATGAGACCGCTGTCGAGCAGCGCGGCTTAGCTTCCCTGCAGACCGATATCTCCGCAATCGAGGGAATAAGAGGAGCCAGCGAACTTGCCACTCTTTTAGCACGCCTGCAACTTGTGTACGGCCCTTCCCTACTGTTTCGAGGTGGATCCGCGCAAGACTTGGACAATTCTGAACAGATCAGCGCGGAACTGGATCAGGGAGGTTTAGGACTTCCCGACCGCGACTACTACACGAAAGAAGACGACAAATCGAAAGAGATCCGCGAACGGTATGTCCAACACGTACAAAAAGTCTTTGAGCTGAGTGGGGAACCGGCAGAGAGGTCGAAAAAAGATGCAGAAACAATTCTGCGGGTTGAAACACTGCTGGCGAAGGCGTCACTAACGCGTGTGGAACGGCGTGATCCCTACAAACTAAAACATAAGATGAATCTGACGCAGTTGAGCGAGTTGGCCCCGAACTTCAATTGGAAGGCGTATTACGCGACGGCTCCTTATCCTCAATTTAAGGAGTTGAATGTCGAAGCGCCGGAATTCTTCAAGGAAGTGAATAGCCTGCTGGCAAGCGAGCCGGTTGATACGTGGAAAACTTATTTGCGATTCCAGGTGTTGAATTCGTCGGCCCCGTACCTTTCGTCGGCATTCGTGAAAGAGCAGTTTGAGTTTTATACGAAATACCTGCGAGGAGCAAAAGAAGAGCTTCCGCGCTGGAAACGTTGCGTGTCGTACACGGACCGTTATCTGGGAGAAGCATTGGGCCAGGTTTACGTAGCCAATGTATTTTCGCCGCAAATGAAACAGGACACTTTGGATATGACGCTGCGAATTGAAGGGGTAATGGAGCAGCGCATCCGGCAACTGGACTGGATGAGTCCTGCGACAAAAGAACAAGCGCTGACCAAACTGCACGGCATTCGAAACAAAATCGGCTATCCGGACAGGTGGCGCGACTACAGTTCTTTAAAGATTGAGCGAGATGACTTTGCCGGAAACATTGCACGCGCCAATGAGTTCGAACGGCGGAGGCGCATCAACAAGATTGGCAAGCCACTTGATCGCGGCGAGTGGGACATGACACCGCCTACGGTTAACGCCGGGTACGATCCGCAAATGAACGACATCAATTTTCCCGCAGGAGTTCTTCAGCCACCGCTATTTGACCCGAAGATGGATGCGGCGCCCAATTATGGTGATACCGGAGGAACGATTGGGCATGAACTGACGCACGGGTTCGACGATGAAGGGAGCCAATTCGACGCAACTGGAAATCTACGTAATTGGTGGACAAAAGAAGACCGCGAAAAGTTTGATGCGCGGACAAAGTGCGTAGCCGACCAATACGGACAATACGTGATTGTCGATGACATCAAAATCAACAGTCAATTGACGCTCGGAGAAGATGTGGCAGACCTGGGAGGCGAGATTCTGGCATACATCGCCTGGCAGGGCGCGACGAAAGACAGCAAGCTGGAATCCCGGGATGGCTTGACGCCCGAACAACGCTTCTTCGTGGGATTCGCGCAGTGGGCCTGTGCTAATGAGAGGCCGGAGCAACAGCGAATGAATGCTACAACGGACCCGCATTCACCGGCGGAATACCGGATCAACGGAGTGGTGGTGAACATGCCGGAATTCACGCGAGCGTTTGCATGCAAGGCGGGCCAGCCCATGACTAAACCGGAGGGTAAAGTCTGCAAGATCTGGTAGGAATGGTTTGCGTGAGCAGGCACGCAAAAAAGCGGCCGCTCGCCTCAGAAGGACGAGCGGCCGAAAACGAGATTGTCTAGAACGCAGTTAGTGTTTGGGCGTTTTCACCGGGTCAGGCGGGCGCGAGGGCAACTTCTTGGGATTAGCCTGTAGCGCTTTCATAACTTCGGCGATGCCGCGATCGAGTTGCGGATCGTGGCCGTCAATGACCGCTGCAGGATCATTTTCCACGACGATATCGGGATCAACGCCGTGTCCTTCAATGACGTATTGACCTTCCGCAGAAGCGGTCGCAAACTCCGGAACGAACACAACACCGCCATCGAGAAGTGGGCCGCGACTGGTAATGCCAACCACGCCACCCCAGGTACGCTTACCGATCAAGGGTCCAAGTCCTGCCTGACGGAACATGTAAGGGAAAATGTCGCCGTCGGAAGCAGACGTTTCGTTTATTAAGCAGACCTTCGGACCATAGAAAACGGAGCCCGGATAAGTACTCGTTTGATGGTCGACGCGATCAAAATCCGTGCCCAAAAGCTGGCGTCTAAGGCGTTCGATGAGCATCTGCGAGACGTTGCCACCGCCGTTTCCGCGCACATCAACAATCAGGGCGTCTTTGCGGATCTGCGGATAATAATATTTGATGAATTCGCGAATGCCATCGGCGCCCATATCCGGAATATGAATGTAGCCAACCTTACCGTCGGTGACTTTGGCGACGTAGTCACGATTGTGGGTGACCCAATCGAGGTAAATTAGATTTTGTTCGTTGGTGATGGGTCGATAGGTAATGGTGTGAGAGCCATCGAGAGTGGGCTTGGAATTCACAGTCCACTGCACGGTCTGATTGGCCTTATCGCGAAGGAAAAGATAGGGGTTGTCCTTGGCCGTCAGTTCTTTTCCATCGATAGCGAGGATGTAGTCACCTTCCTTCACACTGACGCCGACTTCAGTAAGCGGAGAACGGTAGATTTCTTCCTCGTTCTGGCCAGCGAAGATTTTAGCAACGCGATAACGGCCGGCAGCGGGGTCAAGTTCGATGCGCGCGCCGGGCAGGGCGACTTGTGGACGCTTGGGAATCTCGAAATCGCCGCCTTGAAGATAGGCGTGCGAAACGCTTAATTCGGCGACCATTTCGCCGAGCACGTAGTTGAGATCAGAACGGTGAGCGACGTAATCGACGAGTGGACGATATTGATCGTGGAGAGCATTCCAGTCATAGCCGTGCATATTCTGCACATAGAAAAAGTCGCGGTAGCGCCGCCAGACTTCATTGAAAATTTCGACCCACTCTTCGTGGGGCACGCGGTCCACCATCAGATTGTCCGTGGAAACAGTTTTTGGGTTGGACTTCCCTTCCGGCTTCACATCGTAAAGCTTGAATCCGTGGTCTTGTTGAACGAGGACTTTCGTCCCATCGTCGGAAACATCAAAACTGTTCACTTTTTCTGCGAGGGTGCTCTCCTTGCGATCCTTCATTGAGAAGAGAAGCAACACAGAATCAGGATAGGAGTCGCGGCCGTAAAAGGGAGCACCCTGGCGGCCGTAGACGAGATAATCCTTGGTGACGGCGAGTCCGTTGTAGTTGTCGGGGTCAACGGGGACGCGGGTAACACGCAGGGCGAGACCGTCATAATCAATACGGATGTACTCCTTGGGCTTTTCGTCCTTCTTTTCGTCCTTCTTCGCGTCCTTTTTATCCGACGTTTTGTCAGCGGAGGCAGCCTTCGCACTTTCCTCGCCCTCTTTTGTGACTGTTACTTCATCACTTTCTGGAGGGAAAGGGTTCTTGGTGTCTTTCCGTAATGCCAAAGCATAAATGGAATTGCCGCGATTGGTGGCGAAGTTAAACTCGATGCGACTCAACTGGGGAGCAAATTCGCGAGTGCTGAGAAAATAGAGGTAATTGCCAGTGGGATCCCAGGCGGGTTGGAAACAATCGAACAGTCCATCCGTAACACGATGAACTTGCGGATCGTTGACGCTCCAGATGTAGATGGAGGTGAAACCGCTTGGGTCGTCCATAGTGAATGCCAAGCTTCCACCATCCGCGGACCAGACATAATCGCGGACACGCCCGCGAGGATTCTGGGCGATCTGAACGACCTTCTTGTCTTCGAGGGTCAGGACGAAGAGTTTGCCGTCTTTATCGCCAAAAGCGATTCGTTTGCCATCACGCGCCCAAGTTGGCTCATAAAGCATGACGTGAAAATCATGAGTCAACTGTTCCGGTTTGCCGGAACCATCCTGATTGATGAGATAGAGCTCATCTTCGCCATCCATATCGGAAACGAATGCGATTTTTGCGCCATCCGGAGACCACTGGGCGAATTTGTCGTGGGCGTTGGAAGAATTGGTGAGGTTGCGTGTAGCGCCTTTTTCAATGGGCGCGGTAAAAATATCGCCGCGCGCAACGAAGAGGGCACGCTCTCCCTTGGGGCTTATGTCTGAAGACTCAATCTGCCCAGCAGCGGAAACGTGAGAGGGGCGCATGGCCAGAGCATCGGTGGGAACTTCGATTGCTATTGGCTGAGATTTTCCAGTGGATGTATCGAAGATATTCAATTCGCCATCGGATTCATAGACGATGCGATTTTTGTGATCGGTGCTGGGCCAGCGGACATCCCACTTGGTGCTGTGGGTCAGTTGATCGGTCTGCTTGGTTTTTGGATCGTAGGAATAGAGATTGAGAGTGTCGTCTTTATCCGAGGAATAATAAATCTTATCGCCGATCCACATGGGGTCACGATGGCATCGTGGATCGTCGGTGATTTTTTCGGAAGCATGCGTTTTCAGGTCAAAAATGTAAAGTTGCTGAGCCCAGCCGCCAGAATATCGCTTCCAGGTACGAAAATCGCGAAATAGGGGTGAGTAGACGACCTTGGAGCTGTCGGGGGAATAGTCGCCCGCGCCGGATTTAGGCATGGGAAGTGGCTGAGGGAGGCCGCCATCCATGGAAACGGTATAGAGACGAGAATCGGCCAGTTCAAAATAATCCCGATGCGACCGAAACACGATGGACTTACCGTCGGGAGTCCAGCCATAAACCTGATTGTCGTAGCCCCAGCGTGGATTCAAGGGACCGCGCGCCGGGTAGTACGTCAGTTGCTTGGGAACGCCGCCGGTTACAGGAATAACGTAGACCTGCTCATCGCCGTCATACTGGCCCGTAAATGCGATCCATTTGCCATCGGGAGAAAATTTAGCAAACAGCTCGAGTCCCGGATGAGCAGTCAGTCGCGTGGCGATGCCGCCGGATGTGGAAGCAACCCAGATGTCTCCGGCATAAGTAAAAGCCACTTTGTCGCCATGAATGTCAGGAAAGCGAAGAAGCTTGGTTTGCGCGGATCCAAGCAAAGGAAACAAGAGGCAAAGCAGTAGCCAGACAAGCGCGTGCTTGAACTTAAGTTGGATCATCATAGAACCTTTCGCAGCAGAATCACTCCGACGAATGAAGCGTTGAAAATGGGAAGAGCCTAAGTTCGCTCAATGAATTCAAGCGAAAAAAGATTTTACACCCAATCCGCAATCGAGATTGGGGCAATTCAGGCGGAGAGCTTTTTGGGCTGCGCGATAGAGTGGCGGGAAGGAAAGGAAATGGCGATCGCCAACAATAAGGCGAGAACTGGATCGCAGGGGTGCCGAAGTCGAAGCGAGGTTTGCGTAAAGTAGTAGACCAAGGGGAAAACGAGCGGAACAATAGCGAGAGGAAAAAGAAATGGATTTCGGGCGGTGAACAGTCGTACAAGACCAGCTAGCGCCAAAATGACCGTGACCGCATTCCAGAACAAAATAAAGCGAGCGAGCGAGGAATCCGCGCGCAGAAAATCGGTATACGGGGTGGCGGTCCCCAGCCAAGTCGCAATGAAGCGCTGGCCAGCCAAATGCAAGGTCAGGGCGGGGTGTCCATGGATGAAAGCCTTAGCCTTTTGAAATTTGTCGGCAAGAAAAGCGGTTTCACCGAGTTTCTGGTAGAGGCGAATCTGCTCGTAGCGGGTGATCCGGGTGATTTCGTGGGAATGCAGGTCGTAGATCTCGTTGTTGCCCATCCACAGTTCAAAGGGGAAATTGGAACGTAAGGGAATAAGGCGGTGAAACTGAACGGCGTTGCGAATGGTCCAGGGAAGACAGATCACAATTGCCAGTGCGAGGGACAAGAGAACAGGTTTGGGATTCCATTTGCGATTTTTGCAGAACTGACGATAGGCAATCCATGCCAGGAAAAAAGGAAAGAACGAGCCTAAGGCTGGATTCACGAGCAGAGAGAAGCCCCATAACGCGCCATAGGTGATGGCTTCACGGAGACGAAAACTGTCTGCAACGCAAAGGGTGGCCCAGAGGAGAATTGCCGCGAACAATGCAGACAAAGAGGTCTCCCATATCCACTCCGAAGGCATGATGATACCGCTGGGGAATAGCACCCAAATCCATGCGGCAAGAGCGGCTGTGAACATGCCGCCAATCCTCTTTCCGGCCAAAAAGAGAGGAACGCAAGTCAGGGAGGAAAGAATACAGTTCAGCAAAGCGGCTGCGTAATAAGAGCGCACGGTGAAAACGCCAAAGAGTTTGAAGATTCCTGCGAGGATTAGCGGGTAGACGGGCGTCAGCCAGGCTGTGGGCCCCGTGGGCTGCCGAAAGACGCAGCAAAATCCCTGGCCCTGAGTTAGAGCTTGCGCAATATTCCCGGCTTCATTTTGAAATGGGACCGTAGCGAGAATTTCATTGGGGATAGAACTATTGTCGTGAACAAGAAAGGCGACGCGGCAGGCGAGGGCAATCAGACAGATGAACGTCAGAGATGAAAGGATTCGAAGGATGGTGTGGCGCACTGTCTAAATTGCTTTCCCGGAAACAATTCTCAGAGTATCCTCTTCCCAGCCGAGAAGGCAAACTTCTCCGTCCACAGAAACGGCCGCCCCTGCAGGTTCCCGCTAAACAAAATGAACGGCAGGACTTTGTCTGCAATGGAGAATATCTGAAAGGAAAGAACGAGCCATGAGCAATCGAAGAGCGGGGATGTTCGCAGGAACGTTGGGATTCGCAGTGCTGCTGGGAGGCTGCAGTGCAGCCCAAAAAGAGGCGACAGAAGCGGCCATCAGTGCATCGCAGACAGCAATTAATGCAGCTCAAGGCGCAGCGGAAAAGTATGTTCCGGAACAAACCAAGGCTGCGCAGGATGCGCTACAAGCAGCGAAGGACGCTCTTGCAAAAGGCAACTATGAAGAAGCACTGAAGGACACCAAGGAGGCTACGGATAAGGCAAAAGCAGCATTAGATGCAGCAAAAGCAAAGAAAGAAGAATGGACCAACACCTGGAATAACCTGAGTCAATCCGCGCCAAAGACGATGAATGAGGTGCAGGCCAAGCTGGACGCTTATAAGAAGAACGGGAAGCTGCCGCCAGGCGTGGATCAAACGACGATGGATAGTGCCAAGTCACAGTTCGACCAATTAAAGCAGAGTTGGGCAGACGCAACGGCCGCTTACAAGAATGGCAATTTGGCGGACGCAATGCAAAAAGCGTCGACGTTTAAAGAAGGGTTGCAGAAGCTGAAGGATTTGCTGGGCATTCAGTCGTAAAACAGCTTCGGAGTCAGGTCGAGGAAGGGGGCGCTGTGTGATCGCGCCCTCTTTTTTTGTGCAAGGAAACCGAGTTGGGTTCTTGGGCACAGTCAAGAGTGACTGTGCCACAGGGAAGATGGCACGCAGGCAATTTGCTAAAACCTTTGGGCCGAATGAGCGTCAGATGGATTCGAGGCGGCAGAGTAATCGTGAGGAAAAGGAAAGTTGAGAACTGAAATCTGGGCGCCAGACGGCCAGAATCTGGGAGCCTTGATAAACGCGTTCGAAACCGCCTTCTGATTCGGAAACTGTTTCGATGGGTGCAACCCAGAATTCGGCGGCGTTGGGAGCATGGAGAGTTGCACGAATGCGCTGCCAGCCGTCTTCCAGGCGCAAGAGTGGGCCGGGCAAAGTGCCGTTCAGACGCAGATTGTGGGGACCGGAGGGAGTGGCGAAAAAACGGTCGTCATCCGCGGGAGCCAGGAAATTGATAATGGACTCCAAAGCGACACAGAAATTGCGCGAGACCGGATGAGAGAGAGTAAGAACCAGGTCGCAGCCAATCTCGCAGCCTAGAGGAGTGGGGCCGAAGGAAAAATGTTTTTCGAGTGTGAGCCGCGGAGGATTGGCCGGATCAGCGGCAAACTCGGGGATAGGTTGCTCAAGGACAAGTTTTGCGTCATGAGCGGAAGAATGGCGGAGTTGGAAAGCGCCAGAGGCAAACGAGGAGAGTTCACCTAGTTGTAGCGAATCGTAATCGGCGACGGTACGCCCAGGTTCGAATAGGAAAAGGCGAAAAGAGTGCCGCGGATACTTGTCGTAACGAAGGAAACGCTCCAGATTTGGTTCTTTGACGCGAACCTGATCGTGAATGGAAACAGCAGTGCCCTGCTCGGAGGTGCTTGTCGCGGCCTCTCGCAGGCGGGAGTGATAAGCCTCTGGACGACGCTGGATGGAATTGATGATGGTGGCGGAAGCCGGTCGAAAATCGAGAGCGGCCAAGGTGGCGCCATCAGAGGGTTTCAAGAGAGCTTGATATTCCGGCGCGGTGAAAAGCACTTCGGAGCAGCCGTCCGCGTCGTAGTCAAGGAGCTCCACACGGGGTTGCGATTCTCCAGCGGCAAGCTGATCCGCGAGAGTTTCGGCGCGAACGAGATTGCGCCAGATCTCGGTGCGAAGGTGCGGGGCATACAAACCGCCAAACACGCCGTGCCAGTAGGCATCATTGCCCTGGCCGCGCAAAAGATAATCGCGCGCCTGAAGAACCTGCGCGGAATGATCAGGCTGTGAGCGTCTAGCGGGTATCGAAGCGACGCGAGCGGAAACACGCAACATTTTTTTGTGAAGCAGATTAGCTTCGGAGTACTTGCGAAAGAAACCACGCCAAGCGCCCCCACGAAGGAAGGTAAGGACGTCAGGGCGAGCCGCAAATTCCTTTTCGACGGCATAGTAGCGAAGTCGTTTTGCCGTCGGTAACACCCACTCCATCATTTCGGCATAGGAGGCTGAAGGGAGGTCGGCGCGACCCAAGGGCACGTGCGAACTCATGTATTGGCTGGGTGTGATGGTTTTCAGCCAGGAGGAGTTTTCTTCCAAGGCGGCAAAAAATTGCTCGAGCCAGCCGTCGAGATAGCAATGCTGGAAAGTTCCTGGCCAGACGCCAAATTTTTCCATGTCGTCGCCGAAGGAGGCGACGCCGCCGGGATGAAGCGCGGCGGCGGACTTCAGATAATCAATGGACTCCTGAACTCTGCGAAAAGGAATGAGGTAGCGAAGTTCTTTTAAGCCCGGGAAAAGCCAAACTGACCTTCCACAATCTTCGGCAAGATATGGGCCAAAGAGTTCATCCGGCTCGAATCCAGCGGCCAGGAAAGGCAAATCGTCAACCAGAGTGTAGGTAACACCGGAAGCAGCAAGCGCGGAGGGTAGTTGCGGTTCCCAAACGCGCTCAGTGAGCCAAGCGCCGGTGGGGCGCTTATCAAAGTGTTTCTCGATGTAATCGGCCATGCGCGTGATCTGTTCGTGCTGGTCGGGGAACGGAATGGAAATCAGGATAGGTTCGTAGAAGCCGCCGCCAATCAACTCAATTTGGCCAGCGTTGACAAGTTTTCTCAGGCGGCGGAAATATTCGGGCTGATTTCTTTCAATCCATAGAAGGAGCGGGCCGGAATAATGGAGCGCCAGGCGAACTCCGGGATGCTTCTCGACCAGGGTGAGAAAAGCCTCGTAGGAGTTCTTGAAGCACTCCTCGAAGACATGCTCGAAATTGCCGGCAGGCTGGTGCGCATGAATCATGAGCACGAGATGGAAAGGGGGAGTAGGAAGAGGCTGTAGTTGTCACGTTCCATGATACCGCGAGAGAGGAGGGGAAGGCAGGTGAGGGGCGAATAAGATATCGACAAAGTAAAGGAAAAGGCTGAGGGTTCTCTACCGGGACAACTAATGAGCGAGGTGCTGGGCAATCCAGTCGGCCACAATCTGAAGAGCATCAGGAGAAAATGTCTCCTCAATAGCAGCGTATTCGGTGGGCGAACCAGTGAAGCAGTGTTGGAACTGGTGATTCAGGTCGGGTATCTCGCGAACGAGGAAATCCTTGTTCCCAGCGTCTTCGAGAGCTTTCTGCGTTGGGGCCAAGTTGAATTTGACCGGAACCTGCAAATCCTTCTGGCCGTAGAGGGCGAGTGTCGGCGTTTTGAGTGCTTGCAAGACGGGCAGGGGATCGTAATCCAGAAAAAAGCGGAACCATGGAGAAGTCAACATGCGTAATTGAGCTTCAAGCGCTTCTGGAGGTAGAGCTGAGTCCAGGCCAGAATTCTTGACCAGGATTTTGACCTTATCGGCAATTACTACAGGGTCTTTCTCTTTGCGAACGATGTCATAGGCCGAGCGATCGAATGTCAGGCTGGCCAGAAGTTGTGGCTCGGAGAGTCCACCAACCTGGCCGATCAGGCTAGACTGGTTGATCAGCGTGGCTTCGCCATTCGTGGCAGGAGGAGCCAGAAGAACGACCCATGCCACATCCTGCGAGCGATTGGCGACGTAAGGAGCAATCATGGCACCTTCGCTGTGGCCGATCAGGCCAATCTTTTTCTGATCGATGTCCTTGCGCGTTTGCAGATAAGCGAGCGCAGCCTGCGTGTCGCTGGCCAGGTCAAGCGTGGTGGCACTATCGAGAACTCCGGTGGAAGCGCCGATGCCGCGCTTATCGTAACGCAAGACCGCGATTCCCTTTCGCGTAAGGAAGTCCGCGAGCACAAAAAAAGGTTTGTGCGAGGCAAGATTTTCATCGCGATCGTGCGGGCCAGAACCGGCAACAAGAATTGCGGCGGGAAAAGGGCCGGAGCCCTTGGGTAGGGTCAACGTGCCGGCCAATTGCACGTTGGCGGGGGCGTTGGCGAATGACACAATTTCCTCACGGTAAGGAAAGGGCGGCGAAGGATTCTGCGGACGGCGCAACGGGAGAGGATCATCGGAGCGCTTGAATTCCAAAACGGTGTCCGAACCGCTCTCCGACCATTTGCCTTTCAACGTGTTCTTCGTGGAATCGAGGGTGCCATCAAAAGTCACGCCGAAGGCTGGCACTTCGAAATGGAAGGCCGCGTCGCTGAGAGTCACGTCAATTGCCGGCAGGCCGCTGACAGATTCATCGAGGCTGTCCAGAGCGGCGATGAGTTGGCGATCCGTGTCATGCGAGACGTGCAGTTGCAAACGCAGTCTGAGTCCATGGCGTTCCAATGCAGATTGCCAAATTCCTTCCACGGGGAAAACCGCGTCGGTGGCCTTGTAGGGCGCGGCATTCGCTGCACGGCGATGAAGGATGAGCGGCAACTCTGCAGAGCCTTGAGTCCATGTGCCATCGATGGTTTTGCGATCGAGGGAAATTTTGCCTTCAAAGTGAGCGCCGACCGAGGAGACATCGAGTTTCAGCGTGGTAGCTGAACTGGAGACTCGGGTGGCCTCGATGTTAAAGACGCCCTGGTCGAGACTGTCCAGTGTGGCGTGGAGCAGGCCTTTGTTGTCTTGCGAGATATGCAGCACGAGGTGCAGCTGCGCCTCGCCAGCTTGCAATGTTCCGGCATAAGTTCCGGAGAGTTGGGCAGCAGGGGTAGTGGAGTGAGTCTGTGCGGAAGCGGGGTAAGCAAGCAGAGACGAGAGGGACGCTAGCAACAGCAGAATGATGTTGCGCGAGAACTTGTTGGGCAAATAGCGCTCCCCTGAAATATCACACCGCCGACAAGTTGGATGAGTTGTAGGCGAAAAAGGCGGCCTGCGACCCGGACGCGATTTACCGCCGCTGATCGACAAAAAAATGCGCCCCGGCAGCACCGGGGCGCGAAGAGAGATCAAGCGTGGCGTTGTCACGAAAGAGCTGCTACTTCTTCTCGTACCATTCCGCGTTCTTGGCGGTAAAGGCTTGCCATTTCTCCGGAAGATCTTCCAGAGCGAAAATGGCGGTAACGGGGCAAACCGGCACGCAGGCGCCACAGTCGATGCATTCGACGGGACTGATATACAGCATGGTTTCGGTCTGGAAAGCCGCTTCATCTTTGCGTGGATGGATGCAATCCACGGGACAGACGTCAACGCACGCGGTGTCCTTGGTGTTGATACAGGGTTCGGCAATTACGTAAGCCATCAAAATCTCCTTTGAAAGGGCAGCCGAGCGGAGCTGCTGCCAAGCCAGCCGGCGCAGATAACCTTACCACGGTACTGCCAATCACACTTACGGCTGCATCTATTTTACGCAGGAGATGGAAGATTCTCAACCGGGCCGATGGAGGCTAGAATGGAGCCAGAGGCGTGTACATGACACGAAGATTTATGCAGATTACCGGGGTTAGCGTATTGCTGATACTGGCCGCGTCGCTGACGATTGCAGTGTCGAAGGCGCAGACTCCCGCACCGAAAGACCCGGAGCTGATTGACGCGCAGGGTTACCAGAAATTGGTGCAGCAATATAAGGGGAAACCGCTGCTGGTAACTTTCTGGGCGACTTGGTGCGAACCGTGCCGGGACGAATATCCGATGCTGAACGAATTGGCAAAGCAATACGCGCCACAGGGGTTGAAGGTGGTAGGAGTAGACCTGGACCAGGATGGAGATTTGATCCTGATGAGACGGTTCCTGGCGCGCTACAAACCGATATTCCCGAATTACCGGAAGAAGCAAGGTGGGGAAGACGCGTTTGTCCAGGCGGTTCTGCCGGGCTGGAATGGTTCGATCCCCGCGTCGGTATTTTATGCAAAAGATGGCACACAGATTGGCAATTTTGTGGGTGCGGGCAGCCGCGAAAAATATGACGCTGCGATTCGCATGCTGCTATCTAAATAGCTGGGTGTGGCACGGGCGAATTAAACTACGAGGTGAGCGATGCTGGACTTGAAGGGAAACAAGATTACGTATTTTGGCCACAGCACCTTTGGCCTGACGACTCCCAGCGGACATTTCGCGCCTGATCGACCCCTGGGTAATGACCAATCCAAAATGCCCGGAAAGCCTGAAGAAGCTGGCGCGGTTGGATGCAATCTTCCTGACACATGGCCATACAGACCACCTGGGCGACTTGCTTACGTTTGCGAAACAGTTCAAGCCGAAGATTGTCAGTACATTTGAAACCTATTTGTGGCTGGAATCGAAGAAAACCGGAGCGGAAGGAGTGCCGGGAAACAAGGGTGGCACGCAAACCGTCGGGGAATTTGAGATCACCATGACGAATGCGTTCCACTCGAATTCCATTGAAGATAACGGGCTTCGAATTTATGGCGGCGAAGCGGGCGGCTATATTGTGAAGCTCCCGGGCGACGTGGTGATTTATCACGCGGGAGACACGGCGTTGTTCAGCGATATGAAATTGATTGCTGAGCTCTATAAACCGGTTGTGGCGTGCCTGCCGATTGGGGATGTGTACACCATGGGGCCTCGCGAGGCGGCATACGCTATACGATTTCTCGGAGTGAAGCATGTAATTCCCATGCACTATGCGACGTTCCCTGCATTGACGGGGACGCCTGAGGCTCTGCGCGAACAAGCCAAGGATGTACAAGGATTGGAAATCCATGCGATGAAGCCTGGAGAAATATTGGGCTGAACTTGTGGCGGCAGCGAAAACTCGCCTGACAGCTAGCGCAGGAAATTGCGAACGAAGAAGGCCAGGTTGGCGGGCCGTTCCGCCAAGCGGCGCATAAAATAAGGAAACCAGTCGCGTCCATAAGGAATGTAGATGCGCACGTGATATCCGTCTTTCACCAATTGGCGTTGAAGGTCGGTGCGCACTCCGTAGAGCATCTGAAACTCAAAATCATCTTTGGCGATTTTCTTCTCGGCAGCCCAACGAATGGTCTCCGCAATCATGTGAGGGTCGTGCGTGGCGATGCCATGATAAAAACCGCTGGAAAGCAGCATCTTCATCAGCTTGACGTAATTCGCATCCACATCTGATTTTTTTGGAAAGGCGACCTCGGCGGATTCTTTGTAGGCACCCTTGCACAAGCGGATTCGGCAGCCATACGAGAGCAGATCCTGGATGTCGGGCTCGCTACGGTAGAGATAAGCCTGGATGACCGTGCCGATCGCAGGAGATTGCGTGCGAACACGTTTGACCAATTCCACTGTGCGCTGGGTGTAGATCGAACCTTCCATATCGATGCGTAGGAAACTGTCATAAGAAAGAGCGCGCTCGGCAATGGAAAGCACCATACCTTCACAGAATTCCACGCTGAGGTCGAGGCCAAGTTGGGTGAGCTTGCAGGATACGTTGGCGTTGAGCTTTTCCAGGGAGATGCGATCGAAGATGTTGAGATAGGCGTCACGAGCTTTCTGTGCCTCGGCGGGGGTGCTGACATTTTCGCCCAGGCAGTCTAGCGTGGCGGCCATGCCCAGTTTGTTGCAGGCGCGGGCAGCGTCGATGGCGTCGTTCAGCGTTTCACCTGCAACAAAACGCATCGCCATTCGCCGGGTGCTGTTATTTTCAGTGACCCAGTTAGCGAATCCTGGACTTTCAGATAGTTTAAGAAGAATGGACCGGAGCATGTACAAATTCATTATGCCCCTAGTTGAGCAGTCGTGCTAGTAGCTGGCTAGTCTTTGTGCTCTTCCAGGAACTTTTCGGCATCGAGCGCCGCCATGCAACCGGAGCCAGCTGCTGTAACGGCCTGACGGTAACGATGGTCCTGGACATCGCCGGCGATGAAAACGCCGGGCACGCTGGTGAGGCTGCCGTGACGAGGAATGAGATAGCCGTTGTGATCCATTTCGAGCTTGCCACGAAATACAGTGGAGTTGGGAATATGGCCGATGGCGACGAATACCCCATCGAGATCAATATGGCGCGATTCGCCAGTCTTGGCGTGATCCACGCGAATTCCTGTAACCAATCCTTGAGGAGCCTTAATTTCCTGAACGATATAAGGTGTGACGAATTCGATTTTCGGATTGGCCTTAGCGCGGTCAATCATGATTTTGGAGGCACGGAATTCGCTGCGCCGGTGGACCAGATAGACCGTACTGGCGTAGCGGGAGAGGAAGTTGGCCTCCTCCATCGCGGAATCGCCGCCGCCCACGACGGCGATCGGCTTCCCGCGAAAGAAATATCCATCGCAAGTGGCACAGGTCGAAACGCCATGGCCGATCAGTTCGCGCTCGCCCTTGAGTTCGAGAAGGCGCGCTGAGGCACCCGAGGCCACGATCAGAGCACGAGTCTCGTAGACGTCTCTGCCCGCAGTAACTTTAAACGGTCGCCGGGTCAGATCCACTTCCGTGATGCTTCCGGCTTTGAATTCAGCACCGAATCTCTGCGCCTGTTTGCGCATGTTTTCAATGAGTTCGGGACCCATAATGCCCTCCGGAAAGCCTGGGAAATTTTCCACGTGGGTCGTGAGGGAGAGCTGGCCGCCGGGTTCATGACCATCGAGCACCACGGGCTTCAAATTCGCACGTGCCGCATAGATGGCGGCGGTCAGTCCTGCGCATCCACTTCCAATGATGACGATGTTTTCCATTAAATGCGGCTCCAGCATTAGATTCGCAAAGACGCCGGATTGTCACAAAGCGCCTAAGCTTCAGAAATCAAACGAAGATTGTAACACTCTCCTGCATCAACGACCGTGCAGACGAAGAACGCAGTCGAAGCAACCGCTTGACGAAGAGTGCTGTGCAGCGTACTTTTCAGCCAAGCGCGGTTCACCCGGGGAAAATAAATTCAGGAGGAAAGGCATGGACAAGCGAATTTCTATCGTCAGTTATTGGGCAGGTATTTTATGTGTGCTGCTAACGATTGTATTTCGGATAATGGCAGCGTTTGGAATCTGGCTGCAACTTGTACCGGCGAATGGAGCCGGAATTTCGTACAACACGTTTCGGGGTGCGGGTGAACTGTTTCTGATTCTCGCGATTGCCGCAAAATTAATGAACCACTGGCAAAACGAAAAGACCTAAGTTCGGTGACAGGCTGACGAGTGTAGAGCCGCAATGAAGGACCAAATTGGAGGCGCGTCGCGACCGTTATCGATGGACGTTCTTCACACACCTGTTTAGAGTAATGTTCCAGCGTCTTTAGCCGCAGGAGAATCAACATGGACCCACGTTATCCAGTCGGAAAATTTGCGCCGCCAACAGAAATTACCTCGGAGTTAAGAAAAGCGGAGATCGATGAGATCGCCGCGGCACCAGCGAAATTCCGTGCCGCGTTGCAAGGACTTAGCGAAGCGCAACTGGAGACACCCTACCGCGACGGGGGCTGGACGCTGAGGCAGACCGCGCATCATCTCGCCGACAGCCACATGAACGCCTATATCCGCTGGCGACTGGCGCTAACGGAAACCGAGCCCACGATCAAGCCCTATGAGGAAGCAGCGTGGGCAAAACTTGAGGACGCAGCGCACGCTCCGGTGGAAATTTCACTGCGATTGCTAGAACCGCTTCACGAACGCTGGGTGAGGCTGCTCCGGGCAGTCAAGACCGAGGAATTCGCAAGGACATTTCGTCACCCGGAGCATGGCGTCAGAACGCTGGATTGGATGTTATTCCTGTATGCGTGGCATGGCCGCCATCACACTGCGCACGTCACCGAATTGCGCAAACAAAAGGGTTGGGGCTGAACCTTCGAGTAGTGGCGCATGAGTAGCACCGCGACGGCGGGTCGTGTACCATCGAAGAATACGCAATCATCAAGGAGAACTGAATGGCACGTGAAGCCGGAACTTACGCAATATTTGAGACGTCGCAGGGCAACATTGTGGTGAAGTTACTGGAAAAAGAAGCGCCGAAGACGGTAGCGAACTTCATTGGGCTGGCGGAAGGAACCAAGGAGTTCACCGACGTCGCCACTGGACAAAAAGTGAAGCGCAATTTTTATGATGGACTGGGATTTCATCGAGTGATTCCGCAATTCATGATTCAGGGCGGCTGCCCGCGCGGCAATGGCACCGGTGATCCGGGTTACAAATTTGCCGATGAGTTTCATCCCTCGCTGAAACACTCCAAGGCCGGTAAGCTCTCGATGGCTAACTCCGGACCGAATACCAACGGCAGCCAGTTTTTTATTACCGTTGCGCCCACACCCTGGCTGGATAACCGGCATACGATTTTTGGTGAAGTGGTCGAGGGCCAGGATGTGGCGGACAAAATTTCTAACGCGCCGCGCGATTCCAGCGATCGTCCACGCACCCCGATATCGCTGAACAAGGTAAAAATCGAACGAGTCTCGTAACATTTCTTTTTCAGAAAACGGTACCGCGATGCTCTCACCCGCCCGCATGACGCAATTGATGATGGAGGTGATTTTCATCCTCCTGGGGGCGCTGGTGTTGTATCTGGGCGCAACGGGACGGATCTATCTGGATCGTCACGGTCTCCCAATGCTGATCATGAGCATCGCGCTTATCGTGTGGGGATTGCTGGCGTTCGCGCGGCCGGTTACGCGGTGGGCGCAGTGGGAAAAATGGAATCGCGGTGTATCGCTGATCTTATTGGGAATTCTATTGTTGGCAATGACGCGAGTGCCGTTTCTGTGGATCCCGAAGCTACTGATCGTGGTGGGCTTCGTTTTGGTGACGCGTGGACTGTTCGCGACACTCATGATTTTCAAACAATCCTAGTTGCAGTTCAGCTATAATCCGACACGAGAAACAGGTCCCGCCCAGGTCCGCGCATCGCTGCTCACCATGCGCGTAAATTAACGAGGAGACTTATAGTGCTAAAGGAATTTAAAGAGTTTGCATTGCGGGGAAACGTTCTGGATCTGGCGGTCGGTGTCATCATTGGCGCGGCGTTTGGCAAAGTGGTGTCCTCGCTGGTGGATGACGTGATTATGCCCCCGCTGGGGCGCTTGATCGGCCACGTAGATTTTTCAGGATTATTCATCAACCTGAGCAGCACGCATTATGACACTCTGGCGGAAGCGAAAGCTGCATTCCGCCGCCACCCTGAACTACGGATTGTTCATCAACACACTCATTAATTTCCTGATCGTAGCGTTTGCCATTTTCCTGCTGATTCGCGCGGTCAATCGATGGGTGCCGAAGCCAACACCACCACCGCCTCCACCACCGACCAAGGATTGCCCGCAATGCGCTATGGCAATTCCTGTCTCAGCCAAGAAGTGCGGCCACTGCACCAGCGCGGTTTAGAGAAAAGTAGGACGAAACTCCAGAACTCTAGAGGAAGAGGGGCGTTGAGTCTAACGCCCTTTTTCTATTTTAGGAATTCTTGGGCTTCTTGTTCAGGTTGGCTTCAAGGTGCGAGCGCAAGCGAGCTACAACGGCATCTTCCTGGCCCTCGTCCAATTCTTTCTGGACTTCTTCCAACGCGAAATGCACGACATCGTGGTGGTGCATTTCAAGATCAGCCGTGGTTTCGCTGAAGCGTAGCCACAAGCGGTGCAGAAGGTTTACTTCGTTACCGGTGAGGTTCGGAGCGTGTGGGCCAAGAACCTTGTAGACCTTGTCGCCGTTCGCGAGATGAATTTCCAAGTTAAATTGGGGCTTCGGATCACCGAGTTTTTCCCAAGCGTCGCCAATCTCGCGAGCTTGCTCCTCGGTGGTTTCCTTAGGCGAGTGGCCGAGGACAATAGTGCTGGACTCCAGTGAGCCAGCGGCACGCAAAATGCCGTCCCAGAGATTATTGGCCGCGACTACGGCAAGTCGAATTGTCTTACCGCGTTTCTCCGCAATGGACAGAGCCTGCGAGAATAACTGCTGCTCGATGCTGCCAAACAGCTGTTCCGCCTCAAGTTCGTATTCTCCAGACGCCGAACGGCGCAAAATCCGTACGTGAAGAACGATGACATCGCGGCGCCCCGGTTTTACCCGATCCAGCACGTTTCCGAGATGATAGAGCGCATGGATGTTGCTGACAGGAACAAGAATGTTTCCAGGGCGCGCGCCAACCGCTTCGGGAGTAAGTTCCCCTTCCATGGCCAAGTGGAATTGATCCATCTCCACATGCTGCGAGGAGCCACGAGCATGGTGGGTGTAACGCTCCGAAATGGTGAAGACGATAAAGAGGAAAATGGAAAAGGACACGCCGGCGATAGTGGCCTGTTTCTTGGTGAAGAGATTGACGATGGCGATCGCAAAAAGCACGAAGGTGATCAGCGCGAGTCCCAGCGGAATTTCCACGCCGAAAATGCGGAAATTCAGAGGCACGCGATATTCGCGGTCGCCTGGATGGGTATAACGAAGCACCAGGACGGCCATGCCCTTCATGGCAAAGCTCCAGATCACCCCAAATGCGTAAAGGTTGGCCAGGAACGTGACGTCGCCGCGGCTGATAAGAATGGTTAGAATCTGCAAACCCGCGATGATATGGATGATCCGGTAGGAAGTGCCGTACTTCCGGTGTGGCTGGCGGAACCAACTGGCCAGCACGCCGTCCTCAGAAACGCGATTCAGCACGCCGTTTGAACCAACAATGGCGGTGTTCACCGCTCCAGCCAGAATGAGAGTGCCCACGACTACAACGAACGCGTGGAAAATCAGCCGTATGGCAAACGGACCCTCCAAGTTCATGGCCAATCCGCCGATGAGGTTCTCGAGGAAGTTCTGCCGTTGCGCGTCGGGGATGATCATCACAGCAAAGAAAGAAACCAACGAAGTGAAGACCAGGCTGTAGATAAAAATGACCAAACCGGTCTTTTTCAAGTTGGGAAGCTTGGGGTGTTCGATTTCGCGATAGACCTGGGCGAGAGATTCTTCTCCGCTCATGGCCAGGACGGAATGGCCGAGTCCGACGAAGATGGCGATAAAACCAGCCATATGGGCGAATTTGACGCCATAGAGCCAACCCATTGCGTTGGGTTCCAACTTCAAGATTATGCGGCGTAGGAAATGGCGGCAAGGCCGGATGGCGGATCCAGACCGTGTACAAGCACCAGGCAATCAGCATGATCACCATCACCGTGGTGATCTGCATGATGCGCATGGCCTTTTGGCTGGACTCGTGGACACCCTTGATGTTTAACCACCAGAAATAGCCAGTGCAGAGGCAGGCAAAGAACGCTGCGCCTGCTCCGGGCGTGATATGAAGCCCGATGTGGAAATAGGCAGCCGATTCGTTGATCAGGCCAACAATATATTGTCCTGCAGAGACACCGCTGATTGGGCCGGTCAGAATGTAGTCGAACATCAGGGCCGAAACACTGAACTTGGCCAGAGTACTGCCCATGGCCTCTTTCACGACGCGGTAGACGCCGCCGCGCACGAACATGCTGCAACTCTCCACGTAAATGGCGCGGACAGAGTAGGAAAACAGCATGATGCCGAGAATGAACCAGGGAGCCGCCTTGCCGATGTAGGCTTCCGACTCGCCGCCGGCGTAATAGGCGGAAGAGGCAAGATCGTTGAGAACGATCGCAGCCGCACGCCAAAAGGAAATGAAACTGAGCAGCGCGGTGGTCGCGACTAGAACACGAGGGATACCGTTCCCCGGCCGGCTTTGGGCCACAGGGTTATTAGGAGAGCTGCTCATTCGATGGGTCTATGAATTACGATGAATTATGCTCGCATCTTTTCTAGAGCAAGTCCAGTTAGGGGATTATTTTGAGATGGAGTAGAAACTACTCACGACGAGGCGCTGGATTTATGGTGAAACGTGGCTCATGATTTTAGCCAAATGGGCTGTGGCCGGCGGAGAATCATGAGGTCACGAACAAAATGGAATTGGGGAGTTTGCGGTTTATGCCTCGCGCTGACCTGCGTTCAGGTTTGGGGGCAAAGCGGCGCGCCATCCGCACTGGCGAAAAATGCGGATGAGATTGTCGCTACCTACCGAAAAATCATCGTGCTGATGAATGGCGCCGGTGCACTGGACCCCGGAGTACGCGAGCGCGCAACTACGGCGGGACAAGTGTTTGTTTCAACAGAACGAAGAGAGATTGGCGGATCTGGAAGCGGGACTCACCAAGTCCTTGGCAAACGGTGAAACGGCCTCCACGGAAGCATTCCTTAACCTGGTGGAACACGACGCGGACTATAGAGACGCCGACAAGTTGGTTTTTCGCGATACGCTGGAAGGTTTGTCCGCGGCCATGGCCAGCACTCCAAACGCCCCGCTGCGCGTGAGGATTCAAGACGACCTTACCGCGCTGGAGCAGATCCAGAAGCTCTATCAAAAAGAGATTGGCGAAATTCTAGGGAACCTGCAGACGCGCGGAATGGTTGTCCATCGCGAAGCCTGGGAAAGCTATGTGAGCTTTTTGCAGCAGAAATATACGCGCGAGAAAATTCTGAAAGAAGTGGAAGGAATGCTGCCACCTGCCGAGAGCCGCGGCGGCGGGACCAAAAAGCCTGCCAGCGGCGAGGTTTTCGGAACGGACTTGCCGGCCAAGACGCTGGTGTTGACGTTTGACGATGGGCCACACCCGCGTTACACCGACCAGATTCTGGAGATCCTGAAAAAATACGGATTGAAAGCAGTTTTCTTCCAAGTGGGACGCAATCTCGGGCCAGAAACGACTGATGCGAATCCGAAGATGGCAGCGACTGCAGCGGTCAGCGCGCGGATTTTGGCACAAGGATCGTCACTGGGAAATCACAGTTACAGCCATCCAGTTCTGCCGAAGATGGACGAAGCGGGCTACACCAAAGAGATCGACACGACCAGTGCGCTTCTGACAACTATATTGAAAGAGCCTCCAGTACTCTTCCGGCCGCCGTACGGCGCAATTAATGCGGGCATTCTGGCCAAAGTACAAAGCGAGAAGATGAAAGCGATCTTGTGGAATGTGGATTCGGAGGACTGGGCCGACCCGGTGCCTAATTCCATTGCACAGCGGGTCGTGCAGGAAGTAGAGAAGCAAAATCGCGGAATTATCCTTTTCCACGACATCCATAAGGTTACTCTCGAAGTTTTGCCTCAGTTGATTGAAACGCTTCAGCGAGACGGATATCGCTTCGCCAGTTGGAATGGCACGGGTTTCGCCGTCGATGGAATGCGCGGACTGGATACAGCGCAAACAGAGGCGCCTGCTACGGCGGTTTACCGCGAGAGCTGGGCGGCGGTAATTGGAATAGACGATTATCAAACATGGCCAAAGCTGAGTTATGCCGCGAATGACGCGCAAGCAGTGCGCGACCTGCTGTTGAAAAAATACAATTTCAAACCCGACCACACGTTCTTGTTGTTGGACAAAGATGCCACGCGACAGAACATTCTGTCGCTGTTGGGCGACAAGCTGGGCAATCCCGACCTGGTGAAACGCGAGGATCGTGTATTCGTATTTTTTGCGGGACACGGGGCAACACGGCATTTGGCCTCTGGGCGAGATCTTGGCTACATCATTCCTGTGGACGCCGACTTGAGCAATTACGAAGGCCAAGCCATCTCGATGACGAATTTCCAGGACATCGCCGAAGCCATTCCCGCAAAGCACGTCTTATTCGTGATGGACTCGTGCTACAGCGGGCTAGCTTTGACGCGCGGCGGCGGGGCTTCCCTGGGGTTGGCGAACTATTTGTTGGAAATTTCGCGACGGACAGCGCGGCAGATGTTCACGGCTGGTGGAATGGATCAGCAGGTGGCAGATAATGGGCCGAACGGGCATTCGGTATTTACGTGGACATTGCTACAGGCACTCGATGGGCGCGCTGACTTGAATAATGATGGGGTCATCACCGGCACCGAACTCGCTGCGTACGTTACTCCAGCGGTTTCTGCTCTTTCGCATCAGACGCCGGCGTTTGGGAATCTGCCGGGCAGTGAGGGCGGCGATTTTATTTTCGAGTTGAAACACGATACCGAATTCTTGAATGAAAACTCCGCGCAACTTGGCGATGACGGAATCAGGGTAAATGCACAGTTGGAGAAATTGCGGGATGAGATTCGCCAGGAGGCGGCACAAAATGCGGAGTTAAAGAAGCAACTGGCGGCGGCCGAAGCGCAATTGCATCAGGGGCAAACCTCAGGTCAAACCGCGGTGACGACTGCCGCGACGAGCGCGGATTCCGCTCCCAAGGATATTCCTGCGGCGACCAATGATGAAGGTATGCGACTGTACAAGGAAAAGAAGTACAGCGAAGCGACAGAGAAATTCAAAGAGGCAGCGCAATTGCGGCCGGACAGTCCCTTGTACGCCAACAACACGGGATTTGCGCTATTTAGACAGGGACTTTATGCCGACGCAGCGGACTGGTTTCAGAAAGCAATCGCTCTGGACCCGAACCGCGCCGTAGCTTTCTTGAATCTTGGCGATGCGTATTGGGAACTGGGGAAAAAGTCTGAGGCAAAGCTGGCATACGAGCGATTCCTGCAACTGCAGCCAAGTTCCAAGGCCGCAGTGGGCGTCCAAGAAAAACTGAAGACCCTCACGCCGCTAGCCAACTAAGTGGTGGTGCTGCGAAATTCCTTCGTGCATGCTTCGCAAGGGCAAATGGTGCGCAGAAAGTCGTAGCTGTAAATTCCTGTCGAATGGCCATCGTTAAAACTGAGTTGGATGGCGTAGTTCCCTACTTGGGTGGCGGATTGAGCGCGCGCCTTGGGCTTATACATCGGCAGCAAAGGAGAAGAGGGCATGTTCCCGAACGAGATGGCGACTTCTTTCTTCCCGCGCTCATCGTTGCAAGTGGCGCACGGACAGTTATCGCGCAGCAAGGGAAAATCGAAGTGGCTCTCGTGGCCATCGGCCCAGGTGATGTCCACACCTGCGCCCGTCTTTACGTGAATCTTCACCGCGATAGGTTTTCTGCGTTCGTCGATGGGTAGTGGCATAGTGTGGGCGAGGTAGTCCGACTTCAATATGCGGAAACCTGAATTACTAGTTTACAGCCACAACGCACAATTGGAAAATCCAGCTAAACTATTAGCACGAAGGAAAGACCAACTCATGCAACCGTTCAAAGCATTACTCGTCGAAGGAACTTCGGGAGTGGGAAAGTCCACAGTTATTGATGCGCTGATTCGTCGCCACGTAGATTCATCGAAATCAAGAAAGCTACGCTCAATAGTCCATCTCGCTCAGTCGCACACCTACGGCCCGCTCGCAAG
This sequence comes from Candidatus Acidiferrales bacterium, assembly GCA_963837885.1. Classification (GTDB taxonomy): domain Bacteria; phylum Acidobacteriota; class Terriglobia; order Acidiferrales; family UBA7541; genus Acidiferrum. The sequence goes on from CAWIPD010000016.1 coordinate 99,484, forward strand.
GTTTGAGGACGCAGGCACGTTGACGGTCGGGGAGAATCAGCGCCACCTGGAACGCATTACTTCTATGTTGGAATGGCTTCATTCCAGCGTGCAGGAACATTCGACGGCTTGGTGCTTTGTTATTCTGGATACCCTGCACCTTACCCATTGTGTCCGGCCGGGTGCAGTGCGCTGGAGCGATGTTGCGACAATTGATCAGCGATTGGCGGCTCTAGACTGCAAGCTGCTATTCCTAAGAGTGTCTCCACTTGCCATCTGGGAACGCGGAATACAGCCGCGAACCAATGAGCAATTCATGCTTCAGTACGCGCGGAAATTCGGCCAGACGCACGAGGAAATCCATCAATATTTCGTGCGAGAGCAGGGCCTGCTCGATGAGCTATTTTCCCGGTCGTCGATGAGTAAATTGCTCATCGACAACGAACGCCCGGCGGAAGAAGTGATCGAGGAAGCCTTTGCTTTTTGGGTGGATCGGCCGCTACAAACTCTTGCGGCTTCCGGGTGAAGGCTGATGATTATTTACAAAAGTATAGTGGCAGAAGCGATAGTCGCGAAGATTTTCTGCCTTCGTCAGTTGGCAGCGGCGCGGCACGGCGGGAGTTATCGGGCTACTGCTTTTTCTCGGCGGTCGAGCCGCAACAATCGCCCGGAGGAATGGGATTGCCATGAGGGCAAGTTGTAGGGTGTCCAAGGAAGCTGCAAATGCGTTCATCGAGTTCTGGGCTGATGATGTGTTCAAATTTGCAGGCCTGGCTATGCGCCTCGTGATCGTCGATGCGAAAGGTATCTTTGAAGAGGCGCTCGGCCAGGCGATGACGACGCACCACATCGCGGGCACGCGTTTTGCCTCGATCGGTTAACAGCACCTTGCGATCAGCCACACGAACCAGTCGCAGATCTTCCATGCGCGACAAGGTGCGAACAGGATCAACGCCACCTGGGGTGCGGATGCGTTCCACGTCGGCGCTGGAGCCTTCTTCGCCGCAAACCCAAATCTGCTCAAGCAGGTGATCAAAGTGGATGCCATCGTCCATGGAAATACGCTGATCGACAGCGAGGTGGCCGTGAACCAGCTCGATGCGGCGGTCGGCCTGCTGCGCGATGTCGGGATCGTGGGTGACCATCAGGATGGTGTGCCCGGCGCTGTGCAATTCGCGGAACAGTCCGATCACAATTTCTTCGTTGGCTTCGTCCAGATTGCCGGTTGGTTCGTCGGCCAAAATGAGCTTGGGTTGATTGATCAGCGCCCGCGCGATAGCCACGCGTTGCTGTTCACCACCGGAAAGCTGCGAAGGGAGATGCGTTAACCGACTGCCGAGACCTACGCGAGACAGCGCTTCGGAAGCCTGGGCTTCGTCGGTAACGCTGTGAAAATACTGCGCCAGCATGACGTTTTCCAGCGCCGTCAGGTAAGGCACCAGGTGGAATTGCTGAAACACAAAGCCGATTTTTTCCGCGCGATAGCGGACCAGATCGCTTTCCTTTAATCCGGCAAGGTCCAGACCATCAACAATCACGTGACCAGAAGTAAGCGTGTCTAACCCGCCCAGAATATTGATCAATGTGGTTTTGCCGGAGCCAGAAGGGCCCATAAGGGCAACCCACTCGCCCGCCTCAACGTAAACGGAGATGCCGTCGAGAGCGCGGAGCGAGCCATATTCTTTGACCAGCGATTCGATTTTGACTTGCGCGCTCACGCTTCACCTCGAAACACGCTGGCGGGGCGCACGCTGGCCAAACGACGAAGCGGAAAGGCACTGGCAATGGAAACAATGACGGTGAGGGCCACAGAAAAAGGATACACAATCCAGCGCGGTTGCGCAGCCACGCCAAACACCGCTTTGCCCAGCCAGATAGAAACCAGCATCCCGATGGCGGAGCCGACCAACCCGCCCGCAATGCCCATCAAGATTGCCTCAGCCAGGAACAAACGGACGACACGACGAACGGAGCCGCCGATGGCCTTCATTAAACCGACATCGTTCTTGCGCTCAATGGCCACGTTGCTCATCCCGGCCATCACGCAAAGCGAGGTAAGGAAGAGGACCAGGAGAACTGTGGCGGAGAGCAGTCCACTGATACGAGTGTAAATGCGGCCCTCGGCTTCGGTGAATTGCTTGACGCCATGCACGTCGGCGTCAGGCAGCTTTCTGCTGAGGGTATCGATGAATGTTTTCACAAAATCTGGCGTGCCGGTGACACTAAGTTGAATCAGGCTGATGCGCCCGGGCAAGTTCGCAAGTGATTGCGCTGTGCCCAGCTTGGTGAAAATTTGGCGTGTCTTCCGCGCCGCCAGTGGCGATGATGGCAAACACTTTACACTTTGCTTCCCTGCCTTGATCGCGGAGTTGCAACGTATCGCCGGGATGAACCTTGAATTGCGTGGCGGCTTTTGCGCCAACTTCACAAGAGGATGGATCACTTTCCAACGCGGCGTCGAATTCAGGACGGCGGCCGGGACGAATTTCCGTAATGCCTTGTCCCTGCGCGCCAGCAATCACTGCCGGCTCAAAGTGAATGGTGCCCGCCTTGGCAACTTCTCCGATGACGTACAGAAAGGCTACGGCGGGAATGCGCTTGCCTTCGCTTTCCTCTGGCAATCTGCGCGAAAACGGATTCTGTCGATGGTCGCTGGAGCAGAGTCCCCCATTTCTTGGGCACTGCCATTGGAGCTGCCATCGACCGCGCCCTTAGGCGCAACGATGACGTTTGCGCCAAGCGCGCGAAATTCTGTGGTGAGCCGTTTCTTCGCGTCGATTTGCAGATTGAGCAGCGCAGCCGTGACCGCCGCACCTGCCCCAAGCGCCAACAGGATGACGAACAGGCGGCCATAGTTGGCGGTGAGCAGCCTGCGAATAATGCGCCAGAACATGGGAGAGTTCGCCATCATTCGCCCCGCAGAATCGGCGCAGGTTCGTACCGCGAAGCCTTGCGCAAAGGAAATGCACTGCCAAGAAGGGTGATCATCGCGGCAAGCGCCAGGATAATCAGCAGTACAAAGAGCTTCGGTTCTGGCGCAAATCCAAAAATCTTACTCCGAGCACACGAGCAAACAGGATGCCGACCGCATAGCCGATTCCTCCGCCAACGAAGGCAAGAAGCAACTGCTCGGCGGCCAGCAGCACTCCCACCAGGCCCGAGCCCGCTCCGAGCGCCTTCATCAAGCCAATTTCCGTGCGGCGTTCAATCACCGAGGCCGCCGCCGAGGCACCCACAGCCAACGCGGCTGCGAGAAGCGCCGCAAAAGTGACCAGCCAAAGCAATGTGCGCACGCGCGTGAGGACGTTGCCCTCACCTTCCGCGACCCGTCGGATCACACGCACGTCGGTGCCTTTCAACTCCTCGCTGATCTGCAGCGCAATCGAAGAAATATACGGGGTGCAATACCAGCGGTCGAATTCCGCCGGAGTCATGGATTTCGGATCTGCGCTTGGCAAATGCGTCTTCCGGCTTGGTCAACGCGCTTACATAAAGCCGCCGATATTGCCCCGGTTGTCCGGAAGCTGCCTGTGCAATTCGTAAGGGAGCCACAATCGCATCGTCTTCCGGGACCGCCGGTTGAAAGGATTCCAACAATCTTAAGCGAACCGCCCTGTCGCATGCTTGGCCTGCTTCACATGCAACAACATCTCCCGTCATTCAGTCCGTGTTCCTGGCAAATGAGCTTCCGACGACACATTGCTCGCGCGTCTTCAACAAACCATTTGCCTTCCACATTCCACCAGGGGTTGGTCTTCTCGATTCCCGTCTCATAGGTCGAGCCGTCGGGAATCGGGACATTCTGTGTCGGACCACGTACCAATAAGGGTGGCTTTGCCGATCGCATTGGCACTCGGGCGAATCGTCGAGGCCGGGTTTGACCAGACGTCTACGGGAACTTCCAGAATCGGTGCAAACGAGGTGATATTGAACCGCCAGAAAATTGTCTTTAGTTTCCCAAGATCAGCTTCCGGAAGGTACGCCCCTGCGTTCGCCGGCCGATAATCCACACCGCCAATTTCCAGAGGCAGGGAATCCGCCAGTGGGCGTAACCAGCAGATTTGCGCCCAGGCTGCGAAATTCCTGCGCCAGACGATCGCCCACATCCAGAGACACGCTCAGCGCCGCGGTGGCCACAGCCATACCCAATGCCAATGCGGCCATGGTCAGCAGTTTGCGCTTGGGTCGGCGTGTGAAGGAATCAGCTACGAGTCTGAGGAACATTTAGGCTGGCTAAAGAACGAGCGCTCCTATTGCGGAATTTCCTCCGCAGCTTTCGTTAATTCCGATACATCAATGATCACATCAGTTTCCATCAACCTGGGATTTAAATCCGATGGGATTGCAGCCGCCCTTCTGGCCAATCGAAGGAATGTAAATCGCTGAGGCACAATGACGGCAGATCACGTTCTGCCCATCCTGCCGGTATCCTTCAGCTCCGCAAATCAGGCATGCATCCAGCGCCGTCCCATAACCGTTGGGCTTCTTAATGACCATGAACCGAATGACATGAGCCATTGTCTTTCAGCGTGAAGAGATGCAGGTTGCCATCCTGCACTTCGGAGACAGGTATGCGAACCAGATTGTTTGTGGCTTCGACCGACTCTGGCCTGCGGCGGGGCGGAATTTGCCCGCGCGTAAATGAAATCAGCGGTCAGAACGAGAATCACTGCCAGGCTGGCCACCGCTCCGGCGATCATCCAGGTGCGCTGACGGCGATTTTGCGCTTCCAGCAGGCGACGCTCAGCGTCATTGCCCGCTACTTTTTCGATTTTCGAGTGCGAAGCGGATTGCCATTCTCGCAAAATCATCAGCGCCGCCGCGCCAAACACAAAAATGAAGAAGAAGAGTTCATTGCGAACAATGGGTCCGAGAAAAGCCATCTCCGCTTTGCTGGATGGTAGCCAACGCGCTTCGCTCAATTCATGCAGTCCAGTGATCGCCAATTGGATGGCCACCAAAATGAGGATCGCGCTGGTGACAGCGAAAAAACGGTGCAGCGGAATTTTCAGAGTACCCTTGAAAAAGAGAACTCCAACGGCAATCGCCGCCGCAATCCCCAGTGCAGTTCCAATCCAGGTCTGCAATCCTTCCGTGGACAATTCCACTGCGCGCAGAATCAGCGCCAGTTCCGCACCTTCGCGCACCACCATCAGAAACACAAACAGCGCGATGCCCCATCCGGCCGCCGCACCAGTGCGCGCTGCATAGGTTTCCAGTTTGGCTTCGATCTCTTTTTTCAGGGAGCGGGCGATGCGATTCATCCAGATAATCATGGTTACGACAAAAAAGGCGGCGATCAGCAGTAATAGCCCTTCAAAGCCATCTTCACTGATGCTGAATCGTTCCAAAGCAATTGCAACCGCGAGACTTAGCGCAACTGCGGCAGCCACACCGCCCCAAACATAGCGAGCCAGGTGAGAGCGTCCAGTTCGGGATAAATAAACTAGAATGATGCCGACGACGAGGGAAGCTTCGACACCTTCACGCAGGGCAATGAGAAAGGCAGAGAGCAAGGGCACTCCAGTTGATAATGATTTGCAAGAACGATTCCAGCTTACTATCCCCTCTCACCTCCGTCAAGTTCACCCATCACACCGCCCTCACGGTAGAATAGACTCTTGCGTCTAACCTCTTTCATGCCGCCAATGCATCGCCACTTCAATCGTCAACTCATCGCGGTTTTTCTGTGCTGGTTGATGGCATGCTCCAATTTGCCCGCACAGAACCCCTCAGCGGCTCAGAACACCAGAGACAATCAACGCGCCTTGGTCGATCCAAACCCAAAGTTGGCGAAAAAATACGCGGAAGCGGGAGCACGAGCCGAGGCGACTGGAGATTACAACGGAGCGCTGGAAGCGTACGAACAGGCAGCGCGATACGCCCCGTTTGATGTCACGTTAGTGGGAAAAGCCGCCGCACTCCGCGGGAAATTAGTCCGCGATTACGTCGATGATGCGGAGAGGTTGGCTGCGGAGGGGAATCTGGATGGCGCGGCGAAGAATTATGCATTGGCGATACATGTCGATCCCACCAACGCGATACTGATGGAACGAATGAAGCAGATGGAGTCGATGCACGAGGAGGAAACGGAACGGCCTGACGAACCGGCACGGGGATTGCCGAAACTGGTTCCTGAGAAAGTCACGCGAAGCTTTAACTTACGCACGGATCTACGCAACGCCTACGAACAAGTAGCCTCGTCGTATGGCATCAAAGCAGCCTTCGATCCGGAACTCCCCGCGCGAAATGTCCGGCTGCGGCTGGACAACGTTGATTTCGACACGGTGATGAAGATCTTACCGCTGGAAACAGGAACGTTTTGGCGCACGTTGAATCCAAAATTGATTTTCGTGGCCGCCGATACGCAAGAGAAACGAAAAGCGTACGAGATGGAAGTCGAGCAGTCATTTGCACTGCCTGCTTCTGTGGACTCAAGCGAAATTACGGAGTTGGTACGAGCCGTCCGAGAGTTAACGGGTGTGCAGCACATCCAGCAATCCGTCCCCTCCCACACCATAACCGTTCGCGACACAGTGGAACGAGTAAAGCTTGCGGGAGCAATCATTCATCAGATAGAACAAGCGCGCGGCGAAGTGCTACTGGAAGTAGAACTGGTGGAGGTAGACCGCAATACCGCGCTGAACTTGGGGATCACTCCCTCTTCGAGCATTCGATTGGTCACATTGACTCCGAGCCTGGCCAATCAGGTGAGATCGGCCCAAAGCGTTACTGCATTGTTGACCATCCTTGCGACAATTTTTGGAACGCCAGCCGCAGGCGGTGCAGTAACCAGTCTTTCTTCGGCGATTCCCGGACTGATCGCTCTGGGCGGAGGCAAATCCACGTTTTTACTGACTCTGCCTAGTGCAACAGCGAATTTTGCACAGGGGCTTTCGCTGGTTCACAGCAGCAGCCAAGTGCTCTTGCGAGCACAAGATGGCAAGCCCGCCACATTTTTTGTCGGCGACCGCTATCCCGTAACCTTATCGCTTTTGTCGTCGAGCCTGAGTTCCACTGGCTCCGCCGCCACTTCCATCAGTGCCGGTGGAACGGCTACAGGAGCAACAATTAACGAGCAGACGTTTACGGTAGGCCAAGGGCCGGTTGCCTTGGCCTCTGGCGATTTCCGGAATGCTGGGGAGCCCGACCTGGCGGTCCTGAACCAGATTGATAATACGTTGACGATCTTATTGAATCAGGGCGCAGGAGCAGTGTCGCAGTTCGCCGTGGCGACGGGTTCGCCGATCGCGATAGGAACGGCACGTACCACAGCTCCGGCGATAGCCGCGAGCCTGGCCACCGGAACAATCAATACCACTGTCAATTCCTTTCCTGGTTTGCTGGTAACTGATCCTGTGGGGAATTCAGTAACGGTGTTGACGGGAAACGGCGATGGCACGTTTACGTTGTTGAAAAATACGATTCCCGTGGGAAATGAGCCGAGCGCCATCGTCACGGGCACATTCAATACGAATACAAATAGCAATGTCGGATTCGTAGTAACCAATTTCAAGGACAACACGTATTCGGTATTCAACGGAAACGGAGATGGCACCTTCACGCAAGTAACTGGTTCTCCTTTTGCGCTTCCGGATAAAGTCACAAACCCGATCGCAATCACCACGGCGGATTTCAACGGCGACGGGATTCCCGACCTTGCAATCGTCGATCAAGGCACCAATCAGGTCACCGTATTACAAGGCAATGGCAACGGTACGTTCGCAGAATTTTCAAAGTCTCCAATCTCAGTGGGAAATTTTCCGGTGGCCATCGCCTCGGGAACGCTGAATGGCGGCACAGGTCTCCAGCCTGGCCGTAGTAAATCACAACGACAATTCAGTTACGGTGCTGCTGGGGAATGGAGATGGAACATTTACCTACGCCACAAACTCTCCCCTGGCCACCGATACCAAACCCACCGGCGTGGTTATCGGAAATTTTCTGGGACAATCGTACGACGGACTTGCGGTGACCAATTCTGTATACGGACAGAATCCTGACCTCGGCAGCGTGACCGTGTATGTAGATTTGGGTACCGGCTTGATCCAAGGTTTGGAACAGCCGGTAGACGCAAACCCAGTTGCCATTCTGGATGGGGCCTTCACCGGCAACACGTTTCCCGACATTGTGGTCGCAAATGACTTCACGGGTTCGGATGGTCAGGTAACGCTAATTGTGAGTCCAACAAGTTTGCTTTCGGCCGGCACAGGTGCTACGCAGCAGCCATATCCAGGATCGGAATACATCGACATCGGGACAAAGGTGAAGGCGACACCCTCACTACATCCCGACAAGCAAGTAACCCTTGCGCTGGATTTCGACATCAAGTCGCTTTCGGGGAACAATGTGAATGGCATCCCCATCATTACCAGCAAAACACTGACGCAGACGGTGCGGCTGAAGGAAGACGAGACTTCACTTCTTACAGGACTGCTAGATCAGGAGGGAACCAAGACCATCACCGGCATACCGGGGCTGGCTCCTTTGCCCGTGATCGGCTACTTCTTCGGCGGCCGCGACAATACTTACTCCGACACCGAACTCCTGATTCTCATTACTCCGCGACGCGTCCGCCAGCCACAGCGCCAATCCAAGGCCATTTACGCGGGACGAGGTGATACAAGCGGGCGTGGTTCCGTGGGCGCAAATGCTCCTCTCGCGCCACAGCCCGTTACAGAACCAGAGCCAGCACCAGCGCAAGCCCCGGCGCCAGCAGCTGAGCCGCCAGTGAATGAGCCCCCAGCGCAAATACCGCCATCGCAATCACCGCCGCAGCCTGCGCCAGAACCCACTCCGGCACCAACAGAGCCGCCGAACAATCCGCCAGCGCAACCGCCAGTGACACAGCCGGATCCCGGACAACCGCCCCAGTCACGGTAGGTCTGTTTCTGGCAGGCAGACGATTTCCTCTCCAAATGTGGTCGGAACAAAAATAGATAGTCAGATAGTCAGGGAATGGCCCGCGACTCTTTCTAAAATGGCCAAGGGTGAACGGTCGCGTGCGACTAAAGCACTCTGCGGAATGATGAATGTTTGTTCAAGCGCGTATTGGCCTTCCAGCACCGCGTGACTGACACAATCCGTAAAGGCCAACCAGCTGCAATCCGGTGGAAATTCCCAGCGGTGCTTGGGTGTGGTTTCCTGAAAGTTCGGGTCCTCCTTCATCGCATTGTGGCAGCGGTGCATGAATTCATCGTAGGGAGGCCGCTTTGCCACTGAAAGATTCAGTGCGCCAGCGAGTGGGCGGAAAAGGCGCGCGAAAAAATTCGCTTTCTGGGCCGACTGTAAACCTGTCGCAGTGGCATACCGCGGCCCGAAGGCTTCAAACGTTTGAGAAGTCAGCCACACACGGCTTTGCACTGGATTGATATTGGTGAACAGGCGCAGAATCCGGCCGCCATTGGTCGGACGGGTGGGAAAAGAATCGAAATGAACTAGGTCGTTGCGCGCATGCACCCGTGCCGGACGGCCTTTCTCCTCAATGGGGCGGAAGCTTGCATAATCCAATTTCCATTGATTTGCGTACGGCGTCAGAACGGTGTTTACGAATTCTATGGCTTGTTCGGAGTAGCTGCGAAGTATGCGGCGCAACTGCTGCGCTTCTTCACGCTCGGAAGCGTCCAGACCGGTAATGCGATCCTCTGAAGGACGATAGGCAATATTCTTGTGATAAGCGGAACTGGCCTGCTTGCGACCAAGCAGTAATTCTCGGTGATCCTGAGAAATCACAAACGGAGTCTTTGCCAACAATAGGAGGTTGCCAATTTCAAGCTGCGTGCAAATCGCTCGTCCACGCTCCAAGTCAGGGACTCCCGGTATTTGGTTAAATTCTTCGATTCGAACCAGCCGGCTGAAACCAGGCACGGTTTCATGAGACGCGGAAGCAGAGGCAGATTCCTGTAGAGAGCTCATACATAAATTTATGACACGTCGCGGATGGTGATTCAAGCCGCTGATTGGCCAACTCCAACATATTGAGCTTGCGCCGCCAATCTATTTCCGGATCAACTGACGATTTTACGGCAGTGGGTCAAAAACAACGATTGGCTGATAAGTTCTTGGAACGACTGCTTCAGCGATTGCCAGTAACTTGCTCTCTTGACTGAACACGCGTAAACGCGGCGGTTGCGATGGATCGGCATCGAGATGGGTTGTGGCGCCTGGCGGCAATTCCAGATGACCCGGCTGAACCTGGGAGGTCATGACTTTAAATTTTCCGCCGTGTCGGATGCGCTTTTCCAGGACTGGTAAAATATTGGCGCGTGGATAATTCTCCAGCAAGTTCTCCAGCGGAATGATGCGGTTCTTGAACTTTCCCGTGCGGGCGGCTTCGGCAATTTCTTCGATAGAGATGGCTTGTTCGATTGAGAACTCGCCGACCGCGGTACGGCAAATCTCGATAAGATGCGCGCCACATCCCAACTTCTTACCCATATCGTGGGCCAAGGAGCGCACATAGGTCCCTGAAGAGCACTCAATCGTGAATCGCGCCACGCTGCCATCGATTTCCGTGAGGCGAAATTCAAACAACTTCCACATCCGCAGGTTTGAGTTCGAACTCAACTTTCTGGCGTGCCAATTCGTACGCCGGGCGCCCGTGAACCTTTTTTGCGGAGAATTGCGGAGGCATTTGCGCGAAGCTGACCCACCGATTCAGCGGCAAAGGCTTCCAGTTGCGTTCGATCAAGTTGCGGGCGCGGAATCAGGACCCTGGGCTTGCCCCTCCGAATCGTAGGTGTCGGTCGCAAATCCGAAGCGAAATCCAGCGGTGTAGCGTTTGCGTCGGCCGGTGTAGAAACGGACCAGCCGAGTCGCTTTGCCGAGTAACAAGACCAGGACTCCGGTAGCCAGAGGATCGAGCGTGCCCAGGTGTCCAATCTGGCGAAAACCTGCCATATGTCGCACTGCATCCACAATGTCGTGTGAAGTGCGGCCCTGCGGTTTATGAGTTACCAGCGCGCCATCAAATGGCGCGGGTTGCGGCTGCCGTGGCATCAATCCCTTTCTGTTCGGAAACATAATGAACGGTTCGACTTGAATTCCGGAAGATCGCCTGATTTTCTTTGCACTGACTTATTCCGGTGGTAGTGGGGTTCTTTTTTACTTCCTTCAGCAACTGCTCGATGCGTTCTACATGTTCTTGCGAGACGTCCAGCACAAAATGGAGCTCAGGAATACGCCGCAACTGCAGTCGTTCCACGAGTTCCTGCCGGATATATTTCGAGGCGTGGTCCAGAGCTTTAATCGCGTCGCTTTGCTCTTTGGAAGTCGCGTTGCGCACACTCACAAAAATGCGTGCGTGCTTCATGTCCGGTTGCACCCGTACTTCGCTGACGGTTACCGAAGTCTCCAAACGCGGGTCCTTCAGCTCTCCTGCCAGCATGGCGTTAATTTCGTGGGCAATTTCCTCACCTACGCGTTCATGCCGATGATTGTCGGGACTCATGCGATTCCGTTCCTGTTGCGGCGCGGCGAAAATTGCCGCAGGCCGATGCAAAAATTTAAAGCAAATCTACAGAGTGCCCAATCAGCACTGGACCAAGCTGGCGGTCGGCCTCGGCTAGTACGATCTGCAAAGATTCTTCAACAAGCTGCTCCTCGTTGGCAAGTGTCACTATTCCCACCACCGAGCGTTGCCATGTATCCTCAAAATCCAGTTCAGCCACCGCTACGTTGAATTTCGCCCGCAACCGTTCCTTCAGAGCTTCGCAACACTTGCCGCTTGTCCTTTAGGGATTGGGCTTCGGCGAGATGTAGCTCTAATGTAAGCAAGTCCAACCGGCATTACTTTCTCCGGTACGGGAGCGCCTCAGGCGCAAGGGGAACTATTTGCGCCCGGCGGAGGCGGTGCCCTGAGCGGCTGCTTCCGCAGCCGAGAGTTTTACAACCTGGAAGCACTCGATGATGTCACCGATTTTCACATCATTGAAGTTGGAGATGCCCAGGCCGCACTCAAATCCAGTGCGCACTTCACTGGCGTCATCTTTAAAGCGCTTCAAGGAACTCAGTTTCGACGTGTAGATTACCGCGCCATCGCGAACACGCGTGCTTGCGCGTCGCGCTTCATGATTCCATCGACTAACATAACAACCAGCCACTGCGCCCGAGCCCTTGATGCGGAATACATTGCGAACTTCGGCGCGGCCCAGGTAGGTTTCCTGCAGCACCGGTTCGAGCAACCCATCCATGGCCTTCTTGATTTCGTCGGAGACTTCGTAAATGATCTTGTGCGTGCGAATATCGACGTGTTCCTGTTGGGCAAATCGAGCTGCCTTGCGGTCGGGTCGTACCCCGAAGGCGATGATGATCGCCCCGGAGGCGGATGCAAACAGCACGTCATTCTCAGTGACGGCGCCGACTCCGGCACTGATGATTTTCAGCTTTACGAGATCGGTAGAAAGTTTCGGCAACATTTCGCCCAGAACTTCAGCCGAACCTTGCACGTCTGCTTTGACCACGATTGGCAGTTCCTTCACTTCGCCGGATCGCAGTTGTTCATGCAATTGGTCGAGAGTGATGCGTCCCCCGGAACTCGCGCGCAGATGCGGCATCGCGCTGCTTGCCTTGGCGATATTCCACAACGTGCCGGGCTTTCGCTTCATCGGTTACTTGGAAGTGGTCGCCCGCTTCCGGTACGCCTTGCAAGCCCGAGTACTTCGACCGGGGTCGAGGGAGGAGCCGTTTTTACCGGTTTACCGCGTTCGTCAAATAACGCGCGAACTTTTCCGAATACCGAGCCGGCAATGAAAAAGTCGCTGATCTGCAGCGTGCCATTCTGCACCAGAATTGTGGCCACCGGTCCTCGTCCGCGATCGACTCGCGATTCGAGAACAGTACCCGCTGCCGGCGCATCGGGATTGGCTTTCAACTCTCGCAAATCCGCAACCAGCAGAGATAATTTCCAGCAATTTATCCAGGCCTTTTTTCTGCTTCGCGGAGACTTCCACGAATTCCGTATCGCCGCCCCATTCAGCGGGCATCAACGCCAATTCACTCAGTTGACGCTTCACCCGCTCCACTTGTGCTTCGGGCTTGTCAATCTTATTGATCGCCACGATGATCGGGACGTTCGCCGCTTTCGCATGATCGATGGCTTCGCGCGTCTGCGGCATAACACCGTCATCGGCTGCGACGACCAGAACCACAATGTCCGTAACCTTCGCTCCGCGCGCACGCATGCGGGTAAACGCTTCGTGACCAGGCGTGTCCACGAAAACCACGGCACGCTCGCCGACCTGAACTTTGTACGCACCAATGTGCTGCGTGATTCCACCCGCCTCGCCGGCCGCCACATCTTCGGCGCGAATCGCGTCGAGCAAGCTGGTTTTGCCGTGATCGACGTGCCCCATGACGGTCACAACCGGAGGCCGTGGCTTCAAATTTTCCTTGGTTTCTTCCTGTGCGACCTCTAAAACCATTTCTTCTTCAAATGAGACTACGCTAACCACGCCGTTAAACGATTGCGCCAAGTCGGTTGCGGTTTCTACATCGAGCGCCTGGTTGATGCTTGCAAATACTCCGCGGTCGAGCAATGATCTTCAGCAACTCTTTGGCACGAATATCCAACTTCTCCGCCAGTTCGCGGATGGTAATTCCTTCGGTCAGCGTGATGTCCCGTGGCGCGACGCGGTTCGGGCGGTGCAACTGGGCATAACACCACGGCCACCGGCTCCCGGACGCTGCCGGGTTGGGTGGAGCTTCCGCTCGCCTTCAATTTCGCGTTTATCGGCAGTTGGCCGTTGCCTTTGCGTGGGTTTGCGCGTGTAGAGCGGTTTGCCGGGCTCTGCCTTGGGCGACATTTGTCTGGAAACGGCGGAACATGCCGGACGCCCAGGCGTGCGCGGACCAGGCCGTGACCCATCGGCACGCCACCGGGCCTCTGGCCAAAGGATCTCTGACCCGGGCCGCCGGGTCTGCCCTGTCCTCCGGGGCCGCCCGAACTGTTCGGACGCGGAGTGTACGGACGATTGCCCCCTTGTCCCTGACCACCTTGCGGTCGCATCGGCTGCCCAGGTCTTGGGCCACTTTGACGTTGCTGGCTACCCGGAGTCGTTCCCGGAACGGGCCCTCGATTTCCCATGCGTGTCGGCATGGGAGGACGCGGTGGTTGCGCGGGGCTCGCCGGGCGAAGCGGTTGCCCCGGCGTCGCAGGGCGTGCTTGTGCACTGGGCTGCTGGGGACGTGAGCCTTGCGGCGGGCGAGATACAGGCGGCTGAGAAATTGCTGTTCCTGGACGAGGCCCAGCCGGAGGTTGGCCGGCGGTTACAGGACGGGGAGGCTGTCCCGACGGAGCGGTTACTGGGCGCGGCGATTGTGCGGCGGTTTGTCCAGCAAGAGGGGCTGCAGCTGGTGCAACTGGAGCAGGAGGTCTCGCGACGGTTGTTGTCGGGGCGACAGGCGGAGCTGCCGCAGGCGGGGGCGTCGCGGGCTTCGCCGCTGCGGGAGCTGCAGCGGGCACGGGCGGGCGAACCACGGGCGCAGGTGTAACAGCCGCTGGCGGTGCCGCCACCGCGGTCGGTGGGGCTGCAGGAGGGGGGCCAGGAGGGCTTCGCGGCAACTGGAGGAACTGCGGCGGGCGCTGCGGGAGCTGGGCGACGCGCTGCTGCCTTCGCTGCCGCTTCTTTCGCCGTGCGTTCCGATTCCTCGCGTGCTTCCGCGTCAGCCTCAGACTTCAGGCGCTCGCGCACCTTTTCCGCAACGTCCACGGCGATCGAGCTGGAATGTGTCTTCTTTTCCGTTACGCCAAATCCCGGTAGCAGGTCAATAATGGCCTTGGCTTTGACCTCGAGTTCACGGGCGAGTTCATTGATACGTACTTGGGATGCGTCATTCATGCTTCGTTAGGAATTTTTCTCTTCCTGCTGCTCCACCGGCTTACTTGCTTCCGGCGTTTCAACGGCGGCAGAGGATTCCTCTGCCGGGGTTTCTTCAGAAACTGTTTCGGCGGCGAGTCTCTTCCACGGGAACCTCTTCAGCAGCCGGTTCCTGTGCATTGCTTCTTCTGCAGTACCTTCCACTTTTTCCGCCGCATCTTCCACGATCTCGTCCGAAGTTTCACGGCGCCTTCGACAGCTTGTCGCGGTGGCAGCCGATTCACCGCTTTCATAAAAGCGATTTACGGCCTGATAGATCTTGTCGATCATTTTTTCGCCGATGCCCGGAATTTCCATCAATTGCTCCGGAGTCATGCTGGCGAGTTTTTCGAGCGAGGCGATGCCCGCAGCTTCGAGCTTCTCAATGGTCTTCGGGCCAATTCCCGCCAAAACCGTTAGAGGAGTAGTCGGCGCGGTCAGCGCGGTCATCTGTTCTTCGATTTCGCGGCGCTTCTCTTCTTCGCTCTTGATGTCGATGTCCCAGCCAATTAATTTGCTGGCCAGACGGACGTTCTGTCCTTTTTTGCCGATTGCCAGCGAAAGTTGTGAATCCTCGACGATGACTTCGAGCTTGCGGTTTTCCGGGTCAGTGATCTGAACGCGCGTCACTTTTGCCGGGCTCAAGGCTTTCTGCGCGAATGCCACGGTTTCTTCGTTGTAGGGAATGATGTCGATTTTTTCGCCGCGCAATTCTCGGATGATGGATTGCACGCGCATGCCCTTCATACCCACGCAAGCGCCTACTGGATCAACGTCCTTATCGCGACTGGCCACGGCAACTTTCGTGCGCTCTCCGGCTTCACGAGCGGCGGCACGAATCTGCACGGTGCCGTCATAAATTTCCGGCACTTCCATTTCAAATAGCCTCTGCACCAGGGCGGCATCCGCGCGGGAAACGATGACTTGCGGACCTTTCGCAGCACGATCCACGGTGCGGATCACGACCCGCAAACGCTCGCCAATATTGTAGGTTTCCAACTTCGATTGCTCGCGCTTGGGCAAGCCGCGCTTCGGTCCGGCCCATGTCCACAATCAGGTCTGGACCTTCGGCGCGCTTCACAATCACGGTGACAAGTTCACCTGCGCGGGTGTGATATTCGTTGTAAATGGTGTCGCGCTCTGCTTCGCGCACTTTCTGCAAAATCACCTGCTTGGCCGTTTGTGCAGCGATGCGTCCCAATACGTCGGTGGGCTTAGCGGTTCAATATTTCGGTGCCCACGGTTGCGCCAGGGTGCTTTTTCTTGGCTTCATCGAGACTGATTTCGCGCTTGGGGTCGGCCACTTCCTCCACGACGGTGTAGACGGAATAGACGTCGACCTGACCGGTTTCCTGGTTGAACTTGCTGCGAAGATCCTCTTCGGTCTTGTAAAATTTGCGGGCAGCCACAACCATGGCGTCTTCGATGGCAGAGATCACCACCTCCGGTTCAATGTGCTTCTCCCGGCTCAACATTTCAATTTGTTGATAGAGCAGATTCGCCATTTCGTCTTCCTGAAATCCTAAAATTCGATTACCAAATTAGCTTTCCGAATCATTTCCAGCGGTATTTCCATGATTCGAGCTTCTTTGCCTTTCAACTCCATGCGAACTTTTCCATCCGCAAAACCCAGCAAACGGCCTTCAAAAAAGCTCATGTCACCGATCTGTTCGGTGGTCGCGATCTTGGCCAACCGCCCGCGAAATCGCTCAAAATCCGCCGCCTTCTTCAGTGCCCGATCCATACCGGGCGAACTCACTTCCAGCACATACCCCGGCCCGGGGATCAATTCTTCCACGTCCAGGATTACGCTGAGCTGCTTGCTCACCTGCTCGCAATCCGCGTGGCTTATCTTGGGATAAGGACTCGGTGCTGCGTCGCCCTCGGCTCCCTCCGCTGGGCTGGCAGGAGGTAACCGGTCGATGTACACCCGTAGGAAGCGCTGCTTACCAATCTTCCATTCGACATCCACGACTTCCAAGCCTTCCGAGCGTGCTACCCGCTCGGCGGCTTCGCGGACCTTCTCCAAATTCACGCAGAGACTCCACGGCCTACGCCGGTTTAAAGCTCAGTACCGCCGGCGGCAACAAAAAAGTGGGCTTGCGCCCACCCTATGATGCGACCCGATTCCAGAGCGAAAATAGAGTATATTCTCCCAACACGGTAAAAGCAAGGCACCCAAACCCCGATTAACGACTGGTTTGGGAGCTTGCCACAGGGTCGAGACCGCCTCCTCTTCCTCTCAGCAACTCCATAATTCGATACCAGCCTTAAGGAGATAAACAATGACGATACACAAACGACAGAGGCGCGATTTTCCAAGTTTATTCTGTCGAACGCTATTCATTGCCTTTACGGCTGTGTGTATGAGCATCTGTGCCCAAGCGCAAACGGCAGCACCGGCCGCGGTCTTGTTTGAGAATGTGCGTGTATTCAATGGCACGGATAAGCTCTCGGCTCCTATGAATGTCCTGGTCGTAGGAAATCAGATTACCAGGCTCTCATCCGGCCCCATTACGCCACCAGAAGGTACGACGTTGACCAAAATTGATGGCGGTGGGCGCACGCTCATGCCGGGCCTGATCGATGCGCACGTGCACATGATGTTCAACAGCTTGCCGCCAGTTGGCGATCATGACCAGCGACATTGGCTTCGTGAATCTGGCTGCCGGCAAGGCGGCAACAGACATGCTCATGCGTGGCTATACCAGCGTGCGCGATCTGGGTGGTCCGTCCTTTGGCCTGAAGAAGGCGATCGATCTCAATTTTTTCCCAGGGCCGCGTATCTGGCCTTCGGGCGCGATGATCTCGCAGAGCGGCGGCCACGGCGATTTCCGTCTTCCCGTTGATCTCCCTGCCCCACCTGATAGTTTCAGCTACAGTGAGCGCGTCGGCGCGCACGGAAATTGCCGATGATGCGGCGACCGTGCGAAAACGCGTTCGCGAACAACTGGCCCTGGGTGCAACGCAAATTAAACTGATGGCTGGTGGAGGAGTGGCCTCCAGCTTTGATCCAATCGATGTCACGCAATACACCGTCGAAGAACTTCGCGCGGCCGTTGAAGCGGCAGAAAACTGGGGCACTTACGTAACAGTTCACGCGTACACGCCACGCGCCGTACGGCAGGCCATCGAAGCAGGTGTGAAATGCATCGACCATGGCCAGCTTCTCGACGATGCAACCGCGAAGCTAATGGCCGAAAAAGGCATCTGGTGGAGTTTGCAACCCTTCACCGATGATAAACCATCACCCTATCCCGAAGGCTCCGCAAACCGCATCAAGCAATTGACCATGTTTGCCGGGACCGACACGGCCTACGGCCTGGCAAAAAAATACAAAATCAAAACCGCGTGGGGAACGGACATTTTGTTCGAGCCCAAAAATCTGGCCAATCAAACCATGCAGCTGACGAAAATGGTTCGCTGGTACACCCCCGCGGAAGTGTTGAAGATGGCCACCGCGGACAACGCGGAATTACTCGCGCTCTCCGGCCCGCGCAATCCTTATCCCGGCAAACTGGGTGCAGTGGAAGAAGGCGCACTGGCCGACTTGCTTCTTGTTGATGGCGACCCGATTGCCAACATCAAAGTGCTTGAGGACGCGGACAAAAACTTGCTTATCATCATGAAAGACGGAAAGTTCTATAAAAATCTGGTGAGCGGCAAAAATTAGTCCAACGGCATATCCAATTCACATGCTGGGTTCCTAACCACGCCACAATCCTGTGTTGACCTGCTACAAATGAAAAAGGCTGCCATTTCTGGCAGCCTTCCTTCGTTCGAGATCCGATTGAAAATGATTACTGTGGCTTGGGGGCCGGAGTTGTCGCCGGCTTCGGGGTGGTTGTCGCTGGTTTTGCCGCCGCGGGTTTTGCTGCGCCGCTTGCGCCAGCTGGATAGGCCTGGTCGTACAACTTGATGATTTCCGGAGTTACGTCAATATTCGACGAAGCATACAAAATAGGAGAGTTCTGCGCCGAGGAATCAAAAATGGCCACGAACCCATTGGCGCGCGAATATTGGTCAAGAACATCGATCATTTTGCGGCCAATACGGTCAACCACTTCACCCTGAGCCGCGTTGACGTCTTCCTGCAGTTCGTTGTTCTTGCGTTCGAGTTGCGCCGCTAACCGTTGGCCTTGAGCCGTCAGCCGCTGCTTTTCTTCTTCGCTAAGAGTAGCCGCACCGGAGCTTAGCCGCTGGCGCAGATCGTTGATCTGCTTGTTCAGAGCTTCCAACTCGTTCTGACGAGGCGCAAATTGCGTCTGCAATTCTGCCGAAGCCTGCTTCCCTTCCGCGGTGGTCACAATGGCTTGCCGCACATTGATTACACCGATCTTGGTGCCATTCGCAGTGCCCGCTGCTGCCTGCGCATGCACCGCTACCGTGCCCAGAAGGCACGCCGCTGCCAGAGCAGCCGTACGGATCATAGTTCCTGAATTCACAGTATTCTCCTTATTCATTTCCTGGTGCGTCTTTCGCTCTCGCTTGAGCGCCAACGAAATAACATCCATGGATAACGTAACCGTCTGCCGGTTAAAGCTTTGTTCATCTCATCTCAAGGAAACGCTGACGGTTATCCTGCCAGCCGTTCCGAAAGAATCTCTTCTGCGGCTATCTGCACAAGGCCCGCCCACGTGCCGGAAAAGCCTCCGCACAAACATAGAAGTATAGCTGACCAACGGAGACCCCTGCAATGCTTCGCTGGCAAAACTTGAACCGCTTCAGCTATTCCCGCAGCATCCGAGCCAACACCACAGGTGGCCCCGGTTCCGCACCTTATTTGGGGACCGCCAAAAACAACACGCGGTTGTTATTCTGGTCCACGATGATCGCCGTGTTGTTGAGAATATCCATGGCAATCGGGAATTGCGACAAACTGCCGATTCCGAGCGTGTCTCTGGTCTTGAAATTCTGCGAATCGATGATCGACATGCTGTTCGAGGTGGAATTGATCGTCGCAATGGTCCCCGTATTGTAGTTATAAGCGATCCCGAATGGATTGATTCCCACCCGGATCAGTTGGGTGTTACCAGTGTCGGGGTTAAAGGCATACACCGCGTTTTGTTGTGTCGATACGGTGTAGAACACCGCCGGGTTAACGGCGGGATCATAGACGATGCCGGTAAGTGCAGCGGTCAATGAGCTGACCGAAGCACTGGTGCTCTTCGCCGGTGGTTGCGACGAGAGATTGACCACATCGAGCCCAGCCAAAGCAGCAGTGGTGCCGGAATTTTGTAGCAGCGTTACGACTGCTACCGCACGATTCGGGTCGACAGCGATGGCCGTAGGTGCTCCGCTGACAGCGATAGTCGTCGCCGTTGGCGTCGTATCGGTCACGGCGCCGGGGAGCAGCACGGTCAAATCGATGGATGAAACTGTGTTGGAGCCGTTGTTGGCAATCAGCGCGAGCGAATGATCGTTATCGATCGTCACTCCGAGTGGCGCAAGACCTACAGGCACAACGGCGGAAGTAGTTGTGGTACTTCCGGATGTCGTCGTGAAGGTCAGGACGTACATCGATTCGGGGTTGCTGATGTTGATGATCGAGGCCGAACCAGTCGGCGTATCGCCGTAATTGGCAACCACCGCATAGCCAAGTCGCGAACTGACAGCGATGCCAACCGGGTTGGGTCCAACGGTGACGGTATTCAAGACGGTTCCGTAGGGGACAACCGTGCCATCCACCTTGGTATAGCCGGCTTGGTTGACGGCAATCGAAGTCACGCTATTGCACGAGAAATTGGTGATGAATGCCACATGGCGCACGGGATCGATTGCCGCAGCTTCAGGCCCTTGCGGATTTGTCGTCGTGGGCAAACATGTCGGCGTCAAATCCAACACGCCTACGGCATAGAGATCAACCTCATTGGAGTTCGCGCCTCCGACCGAAATGTCCAACGAATAGTCATGCGGCGCAGTGAGCAACGAAGCCGGGATGTTTACATCCACTTCACCGTCATTCACATACGTGGTGCAGAACGAAGTATCCCCGGCACCTGAGCAGACACCCGAAACGTTTTCAGTAGTATCCAGCCGCGCGACCGGACCGGAAGCCGATGAGAATCCCTGCCCAAATACTCGAATCTTCGCTGGCTGATTCAGAGGAACCGCTTGGGGCATGCACGTTAGAGCCAGCGTTCGACGGCTGGCAAACGGAAGGATGGTATAGACCGTCCGATGAGAGCGGCGGCTGTCCATTTGCGACGCCGGCGCTGGTTACCTGTATTCCGGACACGGACACCTTCTTGAACAGACCTCCAGGATCAAGTTGTAAGTAAGACAGAGTATTGGTACCCGCGTTGGCCACCAGAACGTTCCGTGTTTTCGGGTCATAGATCATCGGACCGTTGACTGTTACCGGCGCGGATGCTCCCGCAGGTGTAAAGGAACCCGTGCCTTGCTGTCCCGTTGGAATCGAAGCAATGATTCTGTACGGAGCCGTAGTTGATCCACTGAAGGTGGGGCCTCCCGGATTAATCAGGGAAATTGAATTGTCAAAATAACTTGGCCCAATCGGATTGGTTGATGGGTCATACGCGATCAGCACGTTAGTATTCGGATCAAACGACAACCAGCGGAATCCGATCTCGGGTCCGGCAGGAGGTGATGTCACGGTAGGTGTGCAGCCATTGCAAGTGCCTGCGCTCAGAGAAAGAGTGGTGAGGTTCTGGTCCAGCGTGGTGATAAACCCGATCTGCTCGATTGTCGAGTTGTAATCCGCATACGCAAAGGTACGAGTCTGGGGATTGATCGCACCGCCAGAGGCGAAGGCAGAAGTATTGAACGAATAGTAGGGAGTGCCGTACTGCACTTCACCGAGCGTAGTGGTATTGGTTTCAGTCTCATCCGGAAGTCCGGGCTGCGCATAGGAAAAGCTGTAGGCACTAGTCACGCTGCCGGGAATTACCTGGAAAGTTCCATTCAAGTCTGCCGGCAACAATCCGGAAATAATGACGGTCCCGCCCAAAGCCGGATTAATGCCGGTTGGTGTGTTGGTGATAATTGCGGTGATACCACTGGTGCGTACCGCTCCGCTAACTCCGTTAGTTACCGCAGGGGCAATGAACGCACTGGTTCCCTGCTGCAAGAGATTGACAACCGACGTTGCTCCCTTGCTGCCCGGCGTTACGTAGGCAAGCGGGACTCCCGGTTGCATGACTACATGCGGATCGGCTCCTGTGGTCAGAGATACGGGAGCAATGACGCAAGGCGGCTTGACGGGATTCGCGCTAGTGTTCAGGAAACAAGTATGAGTGGTATCGCTGCCGTCCAGATTCGGATTCACATCCACAATGAACGCGATGTTGGTGTTTTGATATACGACCACTCCCAAGTGAGTGATCGGATCCACTCCAAATGCATACGGAGTCGACAGTCCTTGCACACCTTGCTCACTGAGCAAAGTTGCCAAATCGACTGGAATCTTTATTCCCAGCGGTGTGGCGAGCGTTCGTGACAGGGCATACAGATACAGTTTGCTATCGCCGCTACTTACGACGACTCCCAAATCCTGCCCGGGGTAGCCGGGGATATTGATTCCGTTGTCAATAGCGATACCCGTCGGCGCAACGCCTGCCGGAACCGGAGCCACGTTTATTTGCGGCGTAGGACCGGTGAGGTCAACCAATTGCAACGCGTTTGTGCCTTCTTCCGCAATTGCAGCGAAGCCTTTCGCGGAATCCAAGGCAATGCCGCTGGGAACTGGATTGCCGCCTCCTGGTAGGGCCAGACACGGAGGATAGTTCGCAGCGACTAGCGGCGGCAGAATAGCCGCGCAAGGACTGTTGTTCGTATTAGGAAGGAAGTTCGGGAAAGTCGGTTGAACCGCTATGTTGGTGGTCTTGATGGGAAATGGCGGAACATAGGCCAACGGCGCCTGACTCTTCACCGATACCTCGAATAACCCCGGCGTAGGTATCTGGCTTCCTTGCGGTGTCCCCACCAACTGCAATGGCCCGGAACTGGTTCCGTTGATGTTGTCGGTCACGCCGTCCAATAAAAGTTGGACGATAGGTGATCCGGTAGCTCCAAAATAGCCGCCGTTGAGAGCAAGAGTAGTGTTCTGCCCCTGCGGAAAACTGTTCGGCACAGCGGCAACAACGGCAGGACTGGTATAAATCAGGTTCAATGGACAAGAAATAGAGGCGGTCGTTCCCCCGGAATCTACCGTCAGGGTACAGGGCGATGTGGCCGTTACGTTGCACGCGCCGCCGCTTCCGTTGTTGCAAGGAATTCCTGTCACGGTTATCTGCGCGATGCCCGGAGTCGAAAGTTGCGATGAAGCGAGCCTGACTCGGGTCATCAGCGACGCATCGCAGGTGACGACTGGTGTCACTCCTGAAGCGCTGGCGGTGCAGTACTGCAGGCTGATGGGAATCGTGAATACACTGGTGCTGGGAATCAGTTGAGGAGCCTGCCCTGAGCCAGGAGGAGTAAAGAAGATGTGCGTAGTGTTGAGCAGGTTTTTCGCGCTGAGATAAATGTCCTGCAGCACCCCACCGACAGGGATCGTCGTTGGAGAGATCGAATCGAAGGTAAGAGGATGGGTGGTGGCATCGACAAGCGTGATAGTAGCCACTGCATAATGGACCGTATCCGCCGACGAATTCCCGACCACATACACTGTAGTTGGCGCAGTCGAAACGCTACCCGTCGGCGTGGTGTTCGTTGGCAAAGTCGAGGGCGCTGTATATACACCGTTGACGTCAATCGATCCGCAGGTTGGGCTGCACGTATCGGAAAGAGGATTCGCAGTTTGATCGGTAACGGTCGTCGAGCTGGAATTTGGCTGTACCAGTTTCCACTGCACGGTGGTGCAGTTGGAATTCAGACAAGCAGGACTGAACGCTATCTTCTGAGGCGGTGTCAGCCCAACCGGCACCGTTGCCGTGCCCGGCGTGATGGAAATACGAATGCCCGAATCCAAGTTCACTGTAGTTGTTCCGGTTTTACTCTTGTCTGCGTCGGCCTCAGCGGTGAACGTAATCGTAGGCGCCGGATTCGGGAAATTTGGAGAGAGCCAGGCGCGGTATAGGTCAGCACGTTCGAGCCGTTGGTTGTGGAGGTCACCCAGGTGCCAATGGATCCCCCGCCAAGTTGCGAATACGTCGAGCCACTGGTGCAGGGAATTCCTGTTTGCTGTGTTGGATTAGGAGTTGAGCAAGTTGGCAGCGGGGTATAGGCAAACATGCAAGTCCAGGTTGAAACTGTAGTGGTCGTGCTCCCACCCACCGTGGCGGTGAAGGTCTGCCACTTGCCCCGCAATAACCGTTTCCGACGCCGGGCGTTACCGTCACCGTAATCACGTTGGCGCTCGAACTGCTGCACCCGTTCAGCACCAGAATTGCGCTGCACAAAATTCCCAGCGCGATGTATTGGATCGTTCGCAACTTCATAACGGACATCTCCCCCAAAATGGGCGCTGCAGGAATTCCCGCGCACCTTCTTGCTTAATCTCCAGCCTGTTTCTTTGGCGTAATCTATTGTGATGCGAAACTCGCTTTCCTTCGTTGTGTCGCTGTACTCCCCATTTAGAAAGTCCGGCTGACGGTGAATCGGAATGTGCTGGCCGGCTCAAAGTAGTTCAATCGCCCGGGATTCTGCAAAATCGGTTGAAGTGGCGTCAAGACCAACGGGTCGCATTGCTTTGGATGCAGCGGATCAAGCAAACCAAGGGCCTGGCACTGCAGATAAAGGCTCTGCGAATTGTATAGGTCGTTCGGTGCAACGATGGTCTGGTGAATACGCAACGGGTTATATGCGTAATAAATCCGGAAGGGCGCCTGCACAATGGGCAAATTCACGATGAACTCAACGCCTGTCGACATGCGCAGCTTGAAGTTTGTCCCTGGGGCAATTTCTAATTGTGATTGCTGGTTAGCCAGCGGAAAATTGGAATTAATGTTGGCCACGCCTGTCGGGTCAAGTCGCAATCCGTCTTTGCGCAGAGTTCCGTCCGTGCCAACGTCGGTGAACAAGGACATGCTGACAGGGCCGGCGATCGGAATTCGATATTCGAAGTTGGCCACGCCTTGCGTGTCTCCGCCGGGGAACGAAATGGTGTACGCCACCACCGGGACAGTCAGCGTGAAATAGTTCCCGTGATACGGGAAACTGATGGGCTGGTTCACAACGCTGGGGATATAAGTGACCGGCGTAATCGCTCGAATGTCGAAGCCTCTCAAATCGTTTTCGCCACCCATGTAAAACCGGCTGTACGGCGGAACTTCTTTACCGCCGTAGCCCGTGGTGAACGCGCCCAGCAAACGGAATCCCACCGCGTTACGCCGGTGATTGATGGGATGAAACCACGTGTACTGTCCAGTGTTCGTAATTGTATTTACGTTGCCGCCAATCGGCCCGCCGGTGAAGGCTATCGAATAAAAATAGCTCTTGCCCGACGTCGCATTCGATCGGATTGTTGAGGGTGTTGTGGTTGATCGACGCGGTGACGGTGCTGGCGATGATTCCGTCCAGTGCGCTGGGACCGGCGATGGCCCGGTACTGCAATTGGGTGAACAATAACTGCGATGAACTGTTGTAGGTCGTAATGTTCGTGCGCGTCAATCCGTAAGTCAGCGAAACGCGGGTGAACGCCTTCCTTTTTAGCGGGTAACTGGCAAAAGCGGTGAATCCAGTGCTGTTCTGGTTGTAATTCTGAATGTATTCCGGATTAATACTGACCGCCTGACCGGTCAGGAGGGCTTCTTGATGTGCCTGGTCGTACTTGTACAAAGAAGAGAAGATGGTGAAACCGCTCTGGATGGGACGGTCAAATAAATAAGGCTCGGTGAAACCGAATCTGACGTCACGCTGATATTGCCCGATGGAAGCGGAGATCGTTAAGGTCTCGCCTAATCCCAGGAAATTGTTGGTCTGATAGGTCAACCCGATGAAACCGCCGGAGAGTCCGCTGACGCCGCCATTCAAGCCGATGGATTGTTTGCCCTTTCTCCTTCAACTTCAGAAGCAGATCGACGGTGCCTTCTTTGGTATTGCGTTTAATTTCGGCCGCTTTATCGGCTTCCAGCTTGTCGAAATAATTCAACTGGTTCAGACGGAGAATACTCAATTCCCAGGCGCGCTTGTTGAACAATTGTCCTTCGTCGATGAGCAATTCGCGGCGGATCACTTTATCGCGCGTGGTGGTGTTGCCGCTGAAGTCGATTCGTCGCACGTAGTATTGCTTGCCTTCCTCGAACTTCATGCGTGACGTTGATTTTTTCGTGGCGTCATCGATGTCGAGTTCCGGCGTGGCGACGAAATCGATGAAATCCGTATTGTCCGTAGATTTTGCCGTAGTCTTCCATAGCTTTACGGATTTTTGCCGAGGAGAAAACATCGCCGTCTTTGACGGGGAAACACCTTTAAGTGCATCCACCTTCAGAGAAAGTGCTTTGTCAGGGTCGCTGCTGGCAATCTTCAGCGTGCCCATCCTGTACGCGTCGCCTTCTTCGATGGGAATGGTGATATTCACTGCCTTACCTTCGGTCTTGCCCAGGAACGGCATGCCATACTTAAAATCGTTGGTGTCGACGTTTTCGAGGATCGGTTCAGGTAGAACAACCTTAAATAACCATTGTCCTGATACATGCCGCGGATCCCCACTTCCTGGTCCTCGATCAATTTGTCGTGATCGTAGGTCTTTGACATCACGTTGATTTCGTGATGTACAGCGGAATCGCATAGGGTCGATCGTTGTGCATCGCGCGGATCAATTTGCTGTCGCTGAACGCATGATTGCCCGTGAATTTGATTTTGCTGACTTTTACCTTGGGCCCTTCATCGATTTTGAATACCAAAATGACAGCGTTGCTGGACGCGATGCGCTCGTATTCCGGCGTGACCTTGGCGAACTGATGCTTCCGTGCTCGCCCAGCAGATCCTTCAGTACAACTTCGGCCTTCTTGATTTTCGTCGGGATCAAACTGGCTTTCTACGGTCAATCCGACTTTCTTCTCTTTGAACCGGTCCAAAATGTCCGACTCGGAAATGGAGTGGATGCCTTCATAACGGATGCGGCGAATGATGGGCCGCTCTTTCACTTCGAAAATAATAATTTTCCCGTTTGGCTTATCGGGGGAATCTTCCACACTCAACTTCACGTCTTCAAAAAACTGGGTATTCCAAAGAGCCTGGAAATCGCGGCGCAGCGTGTCTTCGTTATACGGGTCGCCCTCGCGCGAGAAAATACGGGCCTTCAAGGTGTCGGTGCGGATGCGGCGGTTGCCGGTAAAATCGATTCTTTCGATCACAGCCTGGCCGTCGGCATTGCTGGCGGACTGCTGCCCGTCTTCGGGCACAAATTCTTCAATTTTTTCTTCGAAAGTGATCTTGTCGAGCGAGGCGTGAAACAGGTAGGTGCTCTTGGTGGTGGAATCTTTTTCAGAGAGGGGAGGTGGCACTGCAACCAAAAGGCTCGGCGCGAATCCAATAATGAGCGCGAAGACGAGCCCATCGCAGGCTTACACTCCGGCACACTGTACGCAGAGCGTCCATCCTCGACGGAACACAAAATATTTTTACAGCGGCCATTGATCGGCTCAAGGCCGCGCCCCCAAACCCAAGATGTTATTCTCCCGCCAGGCCCGGTATGGGACTGGCCGTGCGAGGAAACGTGCGACCCCCCTCGACAGGGCTAATCGCTCCGTCTTCCTACGTGTTGCGTCAGATTCGCTAGTGGACGACTGGGGTTGCCTCAGCTACCGGCCGGAACGCCAGAGCCTCCCCTGCGACGTAAATCTGCAATGTCGCTGGCCTCTGGATTCCACCCTGAATTAAAGCCTCAGATAGCGGATCTTCTACATATTTCTGCAGAGCCCGTCGCAGTGGCCGCGCTCCGTAACTTCGGTCCGCACATGTTTTCTCGAGGACCCACTGGCGCGCTTCCGGCGACAAAACTACCTGCAATTGACGATGAATGAGTGTGTCATTCAACTGTCCGACAAGCAAATCGATAATGCGGAGCAGATCTTCGTCACCCAGCGGATTAAACAGGATAACTTCGTCCAAGCGATTCAGAAACTCCGGATTGAACGCCCGCTTTACTTCCGTCATCACCAGATCTTCCATGCTCTTCAAGCCTGCTTCGTCTAATCCAGCCTGAAAACCAATTGAAGTGCGCTTCTGCAGATGCCGCGCACCAATATTGGAAGTCATGATGATGATGGTGTTACGAAAATCGACCGTGTTGCCCAACCCATCCGTCAATTGCCCGTCTTCGAATACTTGAAGAAGTATATTGAATAAATCCGGATGTGCCTTCTCGATTTCGTCCAACAATATAACTGAATATGGAGTGCGGCGCACGCGTTCTGTCATCTGCCCGCCCTCCTCGTAGCCCACATACCCTGGAGGCGCGCCAATCAACTTCGACACAGAATGTTTTTCCATGAATTCGGACATGTCGAACCGAATCAGCGATTTTTCCGAACCAAACAAAAACTCCGCCAAACGGCGCGCCACTTCTGTCTTCCCGACGCCGGTCGGCCCCAGGAAGAAGAAGCATCCAACTGGACGCGAGGGCGACTTCAGTCCAGCACGACTGCGCCGGATGGCCCGTGCCAACGCGGTGATGGCCTTATCCTGGCTGATAACCCGCTTGTGCAGTTCCGGTTCGATGCGCAGCAACTTCTGCTGCTCGTCTTCTTTAATCGAGGTGACCGCGACGCCGGTCCAGCGCGACACTACCTCTTCGATATCCTCGCGGGTAACTATGCCCGTCGAAGCGTCGTCGAGCTTGAAGCGCTCACGCAGTACCCGCAGATTTTCCTTTTCCTTGCGCTCTTCTTCGGAGTAAAAGCGCGCCTTTTCGAATTCATGCGCGGCAATAGCCGATTCCATCCGGTGCGTGATGAACTTCACACGCTTTTGCACTTCGCCAACTTCACCCGGCACCGAGGCCTGGCGCAACTTTACACGTGCTCCTGCTTCATCGATCAGGTCGATAGCCTTGTCTGGAAGAAAGCGATCGGGAATGTAGCGGTTGGAAAGGTAAACGGAGTAACGCAGCGCCTCATCGGTATAGCCAACCGCATGGAACTTTTCATAACGTTCGCGCACGCCGTTGATTACCTGGATGGCTTCCTCTTCATTCGGAGCGGGAACTTTCACGGCCTGGAAGCGCCGCTCAAGCGAACGGTCCTTTTCAACAGACTTGCGGTACTCGCCCGGAGTGGTCGCGCCGATGCACTGAATTTCTCCGCGCGAAAGAGCCGGCTTCAGGATGTTAGCGGCATCGAGGGAACCTTCCGCCGAGCCCGCGCCAACCAGGGTGTGTAATTCGTCGATAAAGACAATGGAGTTCTGGTTCTCCATCAATTCCTTCATGATGGTCTTCAGGCGCTCTTCGAATTGGCCGCGGTACTTTGTCCCAGCCACGATCAAGGAGAGATCAAGCGACAAAATTCTCTTGTCCCCGAGGAACGGAGGTACATCACCGTCGGAAATACGTTGCGCCAAACCCTCAACGATGGCCGTCTTGCCCACGCCGGGTTCGCCAATCAGCACCGGATTGTTCTTGGTGCGGCGGCAGAGAATCTGAATCACTCGCTCTACTTCGTTATCGCGTCCAACGAGAGGATCCAGCGAACCTTCTGCGGCCGCGGTGGTCAGGTCCCGGCTGAATTCCGCCAGCAACGAAGTCTCTTTCGGCCGCGCGGCGGCGGTCTTCTCCCCCGTTGTACGCGACAATTCCTCGCGCAACGTGGACAAGCGCAATCCGCGCTCCATCAGGATCTCGGCCCCAAAACATTTTTCTTCGCGCAGAATTCCCAGCAGCAGATGCTCCGTGCCGACGTGCTTGTGTCCGAGCCGTTCCGCTTCTTCCGCTGCCATGTTCAGGATACGCTTGCATTCCGCGCTCAGCGGCACTTCCACCGAAGTGGAAATGCGCTCGCGGATCGTGATACGCGCCTCGATCTCTTTACGGATCGACTCAATCGAGCCTTGCTGCCTCAAGAATCGGTTCGCAAGCGCCTTATCCTCGCGCATCAATCCCAGCAACAGGTGCTCGGTTTCGATGTACGGGCTTCCATACTGGCTGGCTTCGTACCTGGCAAAAAAGATTACTCGCCGCGCTTTTTCTGTATATCGTTCAAACACGATTAGCTCGCTTCTCCCCCGGGGGTTTCGCTCGCTCCGGCTTTCACCGTGCGAGTCCGCAGAACGCCATGCTCGAGTCCCACGACTCGGTCACACCGTTTAGCCAGCGCCAAATTGTGCGTCGCGATTAACGACGTCAGGCGATGCGTACGATGCAACCGCTCCAACAACTCAAACACAGCCCAAGCATTCTGCTCGTCCAGATCTCCTGTCGGTTCATCTGCCAGCAGCACTTTCGGTCCGGTGACGAGCGCCCGGGCGATTGCTACACGCTGCTGTTCTCCGCCAGAAAGTTCTCCTGCGCGATGGTCGGCCCTCAGCTCCAGACCGACTTCTTTCAGCCACTTTCGCGCTTTCTGCTGCGCTTCCGCCTGTGGCTCACCACGCACCAGCAGCGGCATCGCTACGTTTTCAACTGCCGTAAAATCCGGCAATAACTGATGCCTCTGCCAGAGAAACCCCACGGCACGATTGCGAAAATTTGCCAGTGCCGCGTCTTCAAAAAATTCTATCGCGTTATTTTCAAAGTATACTGTACCGCTCGTTGGAGTGTCTAGCGCAGCCAACAGATGCAGCAAAGTGCTTTTTCCAGCTCCCGATGGCGCGACGATTGCCACCATCTCTCCTTCACGCAAAACCAGGTTTGCATCGATAAGAATTTCCAGTTTTCTCTCGCCGGCGCCATAAACTTTCTTTAATCCCCGTGCTTCGAGCACCATTTTCTCGGTTCGTGTTGTGTCGGCGTTGGTTTCGATGCTCATTAATCTTTCGTCCAATCCCTCGAATTCATGTTTTTCGATAACTTTTGCCCTACTAATCTGCTTGTAGGTATTGGCCCAAAGCTCAGATTGCGTATACCTATTAAGATGCGCCTACGTAGAACTTCGCGCAGTGCTGTGCGACAACTCCTGACTCTGTGCGGCTACTCACCCAGCCGTTTTCCCATTTCCTGCCGAAAGTTGCCCCTCAGGGAATGAAGCCATAACCGTTCACCTCTGACGCATGAAAATAACTACCTTAAATACAATACTTTGCGGAGAAGCCAACCACTGGATCCCTTTCACTGGATCCCTTTGCGCTGGTCCGCCCTGCCCGTACTCCCCCTTTAGGAGCAAATAGCGCTCCAAACTGGGTCTGCGCTCCCCTAAAGCGAATCAATTTGGGTCGTTATTCAAATCGCAAAATCTCGACTGGCAGGAGCCGCGAAGCCTCTCTTGCAGGAACCAGGGTAGCCACGATCGCGATTGCCATCGCTGCCGCAGCGATCCAAACACCATCCATAATATTGGGCAAAAACGGCACATAGGGCACCGCATAGACTTCCGGGTCGAGCGGTATCAGATGATAGGTGCCAGCAATCCACGTGAACGTATATCCAAATAGCAAACCAACAACTGTTCCGGTTGCTCCAATCGCGATTCCCTGAAGCAGGAAAATTTTGCGAATCTGTTCGCGGCGCGCCCCCATGGAAAGCAGTACGGCAATGTCCCGCGCTTTATCGGTCACAGTCATGGAAAGGACGACAAGAATATTCAGTCCCGCAATGAAGGTGATCAGTCCTATAAAAATTGCTGTGACTACCTTTTCCAACCGGAGGGCGCGGAACAGCGCACGATTTTCTTCCATCCAGGTGCTAGCCAGGAATCCTTGTCCGGCGACTTGCTCCACTTGCGCAGCAATTTCACTCGCCAGTCCTGGCTTTTCCAGTCGAAACTCCAGCACATTCACCACGTCGTCTGTACCCGCCAGCGATTGAGCGGCTGGCAATCCCACGAAGCACCAGTTCTCGTCGTAATCGTAAAACCCTGAATCGAACACTCCTGCTACACGGAAGCGCCGTGTTCGCGGCATCAATCCGTAGGGTGTCAAGCGTCCTTGTGGACTGGTCAGCGTTACATAATCGCCCGGCCTCATTTTCCACTCGTCCGCCAGTTGCTTCCCAATCAGCAAACCTTCAATGCCTTCGCCGTCAGCGGAAAAATCCACGGTTCCCCAAGCCAGTTTGCGGAGTGCCTCATCACTCTTCAATTCCAGCTCTGGTTCCACTCCTTTGACCACGACGCCGCGAGCCTGCCCGCCAAAAGAAAGCAGCACCGTCTGGTAGATCCCGGGAGTAACCGAGCGCACTCCAGCTATCTTGGACAATTTCTGGGCTAGTGAGTTGTAATCGTGAATGCCGCTCGTTCCGGGCCGTGACAACGAGATGTGGGCCGTTACGCCAAGGAGCTTTTCTTGCAGAGTTTCCCGGAAGCCGCTGTTCATTGCCAGCGCAATGACCAGCGTGGCGACTCCCGCGCTGACGCCCAGCACCGAAAACAAGGTAACCAGTCGAAGCACCGCCGGGCGATTCGGGGATCGCAGATATCTTCGCGCCACGTACCATTCGAATCCCACGGCGCGGCGCCCGCTAAGCCTTGTCGCCTTCTGCCCCGTCCCGTTCTTCTGAATTGGCTTCGGGGCGCAGCAGAGGAAACAGAATAACGTCGCGGATGGAGTGAGAATCCGTCAAGAGCATAGTCAGCCGGTCAATGCCAATACCTTCTCCGGCAGTCGGTGGCATACCGTGGCACAAGGCGCGAATGTAGTCCACATCCAGTTGCTTCGGCACTTCGTCGCCGCCGGTGGCAATCTGCGCCAGGAAGCGACGCTCCTGTTCGGCGGGATCGTTGAGCTCGGAGAAGCCGTTGGCAATCTCCATCCCTGCTACGTAAATTTCAAATCGCTCGGTCAATGAAGGGTCATCCGGCTTCTGTTTCGATAGCGGCGAGATATCAGTTGGAAAGTCGTACAGGATAGTCGGCTGAACCAGTTTGTCCTCCGCCATCACTTCAAACAAAAGCCCGGTCCACTCGCCGTCTGACAGTTTTCCCTTTGCCGCCGCGTAAGGAGCATGATTCGCTTTCGCCCAAACGTTGTAAGCATCTGCAGCCCTCTGCGGTCCGCCCACCGAAGCCAATTGTTCCAATGTTGGCGCAGTCCCGGCACCTTCAGGCCAGTACTTGATAATCGCCTCGCGCATGGTCAAGCGCTCGAACTTCCCAAAGTCCAATTGCAATTCGCCAAACGTGACGCTGGTTGAGCCAGTAATCTCTTTGGCAAGCAGCGCAAAAAGCTGCTCGTTCAGATCCATCAAGTCTCGGTAGTTGCTGTACGCTTCGTAAAACTCCAACATCGTGAACTCGGGATTGTGCTGGGTGGAAATCCCCTCATTGCGGAAATTCCGGTTGATCTCATACACCCGGTCGAATCCGCCCACCGTCAACCTCTTCAAGTACAGTTCCGGGGCAATCCGCAAATACAAATCCACGTCCATGGTGTTGTGGTGGGTAATGAACGGCCGTGCGGCCGCGCCGCCGGCGATGGGATGCATCATGGGTGTCTCTACTTCGATGTACCCGCGCCCATCAAAGAACTTGCGAAGCTCCCGAATGATCCGCGCCCGAGTCTGGAATACTTCCCGCGATTTTTCCGTCGAGATCAGATCCAGGTAGCGTTGGCGGTATCGCAACTCTATGTCTGCCAGACCATGCCATTTTTCCGGCAGGGGAAGAAGTGCCTTTGAAAGGAAAAACAACTCTTCCACCCAGACGGACAGCTCACCCGTCTTGGTCCGAAACAAATGGCCCTTAACACCCACATGATCGCCTAAGTCCAGCAACTGGAACAACGCAAAGCCCTGTTCACTCACCACATCTTTCCGCACGTAGATCTGAACGCGTTGTCCAGCCCCCTGCAGATGGGCAAATCCAGCCTTGCCCATGAGACGGTATGAGACTACCCGGCCAGCCACGCGAATTTCGACCTTGTTGGCCTCAAGCGACGCTCCGTCCTGAGTCCCATATTTGGCCAGTATTTCACCTGGCCTGTCCGTCCAGCGAAATTCCCGTGGGAAGGCTTCAAAGCCCAGGGCCTTTATTTGCTCTAGCTTCTTCTCTCGCTGTTGAAACTGATCCTGCGGCTCAAATTGCAATGTGTTCTTCGACCTTTCCCTTTTCCACCCCTTGGAGTATAAGTTGTGCCTGTTCGCAAGAGCAAGGAATCCTGGGAAATCTCAAAACGGCACCTTTTTATCATCGAAAGCCTTGCAATTACTCCAAATTCATGTTATCAGTCATTAAAAGTACACTTCGCTCCCCTATAACTATTTCGTTGGAGGGTACCAATGGGCTCGGCACCTCACGTGAAGCGAAGCGAATCCGTGTCTCTAGATTGGCGAGCTAACCTCTCTCCGGCAAAAAACCACGCGAATGTTTCCATTTTGCACCGTCTTGAAACCTCTTATTGCATGTTCAGTATCAACTTGGATGAAGCTATCGGGATGCGCCGCGCTGGCCGTGTAAACAAGGCCTATCAATTACTCTCTGTGGCTCCCGCTCTTTGTGAAAAGTTGACGTTCCCTCTGATCGGATTACTCCGCGCCATGACACTGCATGCGCGTCATTTCGGGACTGCTCCCAATTTGTCCTGTCTCGACCCAGGCAATTTTCAACACACCAAAAGCCAACGAACCGCACGATTTAGCAGCGTCTTAAGTCATGTCTTGTTAACCCGCCGTTCGCAATTTCTGCATAAAATCTCAGCATTGTCGGAGTTGGTTGAGGACCTGGGCATTAGCTTTGCGACTGCGGCAGAGGAACTGGAAGAAGGCTCAATTCGCAACTCTGACCGCTATTGGGAATTGCTGGACGCCTCGCATTACGATCTGAACACCTGCCTCAGGGAAGCGGTTGTGCTCCTGAAGAGCTTCCTGTTGGCCCTTCCAGAGAAGCAACTGGTCGATTTTCAGGCGACTTACCAGCTCGAAGTCCAGCCTGTCCGTACATCCTCTCGAGTTCTCTCCTTTAATCGGAATCTTGCCCATAGACGTCTCGCCACTCTCAAGGGACAATAGTGGAACCTTGGTGCGGGATTTTACTCGCGCCCATGCAACCTATGAGGCTGGAACGCCTTCTATAGGGTTATATGTGCGCCTCGACCGCAATGCCAGGGACAACTCTCGGAGGTATTCGGCGCATCCGTAGTTCGCGTAGCGCCGCCATTGGACAGTTGGCCCGACAACGCCCAGCAGAACCCGTAGCCTGGACTGAAGCGGAAGCCATTCGCCGTGCGCAGGCGGGTGACGCGGCGGCCTTCGAGCACCTCTATCAACTGCACGGCCGAAGAGTTTATGCCTTGTGCCTCCGCATGGTCAGCAATCCTGCCGATGCCGAAGACTTGATGCAAGAGGCATTCCTCCAACTCTTCCGCAAAATTTCCACATTTCGTGGCGAATCCGCATTTTCCACCTGGCTGCACCGCATGACGGTGAACGTCGTCCTGATGCGCCTGCGCAAGAAGTCTCTTCCAACTGACTCGCTGGAAGAAACTTTGGACCCTGATGCGGAAAACAGTGGGCCAAAGAAAGATGTCGGCGCTCCAGATCTACGACTTTCCGGCGCGGTGGACAGAGTCAATCTTGATCGCTCCATTGAGAAACTTCCTCCGGGTTACCGGACTGTGTTCGTGCTCCATGACGTGCAGGGCTACGAACACAATGAAATTGCCGGCATCATGGGCTGTTCCGTCGGCAATTCCAAGTCACAGTTACATAAAGCGCGCACGCGCCTCCGCGAGCTTCTTCAGGAAGAAGTCCGCGATCAGGCACGGCACGAACGTCAGGCTTCAAAATCTCAGTCGGGTTCGCAGGATTGAGCTAACATGTGGGTACGACGGGGATTCGTGTTTTGGATTTAACGGGTGAGTTTTTAGGGATGGTTGGCCTGCCAGCTCCCATCTCTTCGGAGTCGAAGTATGCAGTGTAAGGAATTTGCTTCCGTCATTGAAAATCAAGGTCTGTCGCCTCTACCGGACGCGGCACAAGTTCATCTAGCCTCTTGTACCGATTGCCAAGGAGCTGCTAGCCGACTTCGGTTCCATCGTGGACGCCGCAAAGCAGTTGCCTGCCGAAGTGGATCCGCCGCAGCGGATCTGGGTTTCATTGCGCGCCCAACTGGAAGCCGAAGGGCTTATCAAAGAACCCGGCGATCCTCATTCCGGAATCCCCGGCAACCTGGCTGCAAAACGTTCAAGCACTGTTCCGACCCCGTGCCTTGGCTACCGCAGGTGTCGGCATTGCTCTTGCCATTGCCGCGTTTCTCCAGTTGCACAAACCGGCGACCCCGGCCAATTCGATCGCCCCGGTGGCAGTAAGACAAACTCAGGCGGAAGTTCCGAAGACTGCTCCTGTGCAACCAATACAGGTTGCGGAACAGCAGGCAAAGCCACAGGTTTCTCTGCCAGTGCAACAGTTGCCCTCTAAATCGGTGGCACCTGTGAATTCTCCGAATGAACCGGTTTTGGCGGCTTCGCCCTCGGAAGATGTCTATTTCGCCCGCTCGGCCGCGCTCAATCAGGCTGAGCATGAAGTTTCCAGTTCTCGACTTGCAGGCAACCCTGCTCTGGACGAATCTTTGCGCAAGAATCTGAAGACTGTGAACGACTTTATTGCGGAATGTGAAGCGCATCTGAAGAAGCATCCGCAAGATACGCTGGCTCGCGAATACCTCAATAGCGCCTACCAGCAAAAAGCAGAATTACTCGCCGCTATGTTAGACAGCGGAAGGAGCGAACAGTGATGTGGCCTCGGAAATTCAGTGAACGAACTCTGGTGACCACCTTTGGTGCCGGTATCCTTTTCTGCGCCGCAGCCCCCGTATGGGCTGGCGGCCCTGAACCACAGGAGCGGCACTTTCTGGTCAAGAACCGGCCTGTTGTCGTGCTGGAAAACATCGTCAATGGCCGTATCGAAGTAAAGTCCTGGAAGAACTCGGAAGTGGTTGTGACCAGCACCTTTCTCCCCGGAAAGGTTGAAGTGGATATCGAACAGGTGGGTGACCGCATCGACATCAATTCGAGTGCCCTGACGGACTCCACGGCCCCGCACGATTCTGAAGCGAATTTCCAGCTCTTGGTTCCAGAACAGACCGAACTGCAGCTTAAAACGCAAACCGGTCTCATCCTCGTCGAACAGGTTAACGGCGACATGAAATTGCAGAGTGTTGCGGGCGATGTGCACCTCAAGGAAGTTTCCGGCTACATCATCGTGAAAACGACTGGCGGTTCGCTTGTCTGCATGCAGTGCGCGGGCAAGCTGGAGTTTACCTCCATCAGTGGACATGCTCAGATCCTCCAACCGTCCCTGACGAACGTCAATTTGATGACGACCACCGGCAACTTCTGTACGACGGCGATTTCATGCGCACGGGGATTTACAGCATGAACAGCGGCCGTGGTCTGGTTGAGGTTCGCTTCTCCGGCAACGGACTCGTTCGACCTGAACGCGCAGTACCATCCTTGGCACTGTCGATAATCAGGCCGCGGAGTTCCTTAAGCCTGATACCCACAGCAGCCATCATCACAAAAGCAAATTTACGACCAGCCTCTTCGGCACCGTTGGCCAGGGTTTCGCCAAAGTAGAACTATCCTCCTACAG
Organism: Candidatus Acidiferrales bacterium; assembly: GCA_963837885.1. GTDB lineage: Bacteria > Acidobacteriota > Terriglobia > Acidiferrales > UBA7541 > Acidiferrum. The sequence goes on from CAWIPD010000016.1 coordinate 136,894, forward strand.
TGGTACAATTCGAATTCTGAAGCGCAATTAGTTCGCGCTCCGCGGAATCGTGAATCAAACTTCTATCTCCACACGGCAACTGCTACGCGTGCCCGTCATTTGTTTGGCCGGCTTCATGGGCTCCGGCAAAAGCACGGTTGGTTCTCGTTTGGCTCAACAACTGGGTTGGCGCTTTGTGGACTTGGATGAAAAGATTGAAGAAGCGGCAGGCATCACGATTCCCCAGTTTTTTGAACGCCACGGCGAACCGGCATTTCGCCAATTGGAAGCCGACCAATTACGCGCCGCTCTGGGCCGTTCCATCGAGCGCGCCGAACCGACGATTCTGGCACTCGGAGGCGGGACCTACGCCCAACAGGGCGCACCGGAATTTCTTCGCAATTCCGGCGTTCCCGTAATTTGGCTGGATTCTCCCATCGAAGTCCTCTTGGCTCGTTGCACTACGATGACAGGCAGGCCGCTGTTTCGAGACGAATCCACGTTCCGCGCTCTGCACGCCCAGCGAATTTCGCTCTTACCAGTTGGCCGATTTTCGCGTTGACAGCTCCGGTGACCCCGCTGTCGTCGTCGCGGAAATCCTGCGCCGAGGCTTGACCGGGAATCCAGTCAATCTATCTGAAACTGATTTTGCGGTAGAGAAACCAAAAAACTGAGGGAGCATCCGATGCCGACTTATCCAGCACCTCTTCTGCGGAATAATCCTCGATCTCGTGTTCAGGTTCGGAATCTCCTTCTGCTTCCGTTTTTGTTCCTCGCCATCATTCTCTTGGCGTACTTGCTCATGCAGCACAAAAAAAAGGTGCTCCCGGTTCCCTCTTCGTCCAGGACAAAGGCAAATTCAATATTCTTCTCGATGGCAAATCGGTAGGCCACGAGGAATTTGAGATTAATCCGAACGGTACAGGCTGGATCGCCAAGGGCAACTCTTCCATCAACGTGCCGGGCACCACCTCATCCACTGTTTCGGGCACTCTTACCCTGCAGCCAAATGGCGCGCCGGTCAGCTACGACTGGACGGCGAAAACGGAAAAAACCAATGCGGCGAACATTATTTTCTCCAACGGTATGGCGAAAATGACTTTGCAAATGCAGGGCGCCCATCCCTTCGAGCAGGACATCACTTTCAGTTCGCCTTCCATCATCGTGCTCGACAATAACCTGTATCACCAATACGCGGTGTTATCCCGGGTTTATGACTGGTCTCGCAAGGGAGCGCAAAGTTTTTCGGTTCTGATCCCGCAGGAACTCACTCCCGGCACCATTACCGTGAATGATGTGGGCAATCTTTCGATCGAGAACAAATCCTACGAAGCGCTCAAGGTAGTAACCTCCGACTTGGAAGTACTGCTCTACCTGGATGCCACCCACAGGCTCATGCGTATCGAAGTCCCCTCCGCAAAAGTCTCCGTCGTGCGCGAATAATATTTCCAGTAGTCGATTCCCTCTTGCGGGCGCGCACCGTCCCTCGCGAAACATGCTCGCAAAAAAATAGCGCCCCGGAACTCCCGGAGCGCCATTCTTCTTGCAAATCCTTAAACTTTTCTTAGCGTGCCAGTGGCCGTTGGAACGCCGGCAATCCGGGACGCCGCAGCGGATATCCCTGCGGTTGACCATGGGCGTGCGCGGGCACGAGCCCATTCGAATGGCTGGCGTGACCGATATGCCCGTTCTGTCCGTTGCCATTCGCCGGCGCGGGCTGCGGCAGCCGGGCCGGGTTACCGATAGGGCGGAGGGTGATCGGCGCTGCATTTACGTGATCGCTTATGGCTTGCAAGCGCTTCAAAATCGATTGCCATTGTTCCCAATCCAATTGGCGCAGGAACGGGCGTAGTCCCTGAATGAATGGATCTTCCAGCAGCGCTTCGCCGTCCGATTCCGGGATGAAGAACCGGTTCAAACCGACGTTCAGCGCTTCGGAAATCTTCTCCAGTGTCCCGAGGCTTGGCGTCATCTGCCCGCTCTCGATGCGTGAGAGATAGGAGCGGCTGACCTTGGACCTCGCCTGAAGCTGGCTCTGCGTCATGCTCCGCGACTCTCTCAGTTGGCGAATCCGCTGGCCGATATTCTCGACCGTCTCCTGGTTCGCAAACTTCGACGCCATGACTTCCGCGGGAGCCTGCTCTTCCTTCACCGCCTCTTCCGGTATGAGATATTCCAACCTTTGAGGCAGCGCGTGCACGCAGCGACGGCAGTTGCCGGTACGTGTCCGGTATTGGACCAGTCCACACGTCTTGCAACGTATGACTTCCCGATCGATTTCCAATGTGTTCATAGCTGTTTCTTTTTCAATTTGTGCCGACACCGGTACTCCTCGCTGACTGGTTTTTTCCGGCGTGCGGATAGGTGAGGAACGTCGGAGCGTTCTTTGGGGGAAGGATGAGTTACTGGCGCAAACGGAGTCTCGCGTGGAATGCCATACTCTGTCAAGAGTATTTTTGCATTTTCTTTGACGGAAACGCACGGAATTGGCCCTGTTTACGCCCTGTTTTCGCCTGTCCTTCCGGACGGCTTTTCTTCATTTACTCAGCCCATTGTGAGTGCTGATGCTCGACACAACTACAGGTTGTGTTTTTGTTCTCCGGCGGACTCTTTTCAAACTAGGCACATATGCACCAGTCTGAACCAATTTTTCTTCGTTTGCTTCTACCCAGCTGACATGTTCGTCTCATCCATCACTTGGATTGCTCACTTTTTTACTCGTCCGCAGTTCTTCTTGTGGATGGGGGATAGATTGACAGTTTAGGTTATCCTCTTATCTCAAGCTCTCGGAACTAGGAGTTCACCGTATGCCTTCTCGAGAAGATGCCTGGAAACTGCTCTGCGAGTACACCGCCTCAGAAAGTCTGCGAAAGCACATGCTCGCCGTGGAGGCTTGCGTCCGGGCCTACGCACGCAAGTCCAACGCGGATGAAGATCTTTGGGGCATCACAGCTTTGCTTCACGATTTCGATTACGAGCGCTGGCCGAACGAGGCGCACTCATCCGACCGCGAGCATCCCGCCGAAGGAGCCAGAATTTTGCGCGAGCGCGGCTACCCGGAAGAGGTAGTTCGCGCGATTCTCTCTCATGCCAGTTATTCCGGAGTTCCGCGGCAGTCTGCTTTGGAGCACACCCTGTTTGCCTGTGATGAGTTGGCCGGCTTTCTTACCGCCTGCACCTATGTACGACCGTCGAAGAGCATTCTTGATCTGGAAGCTAGTTCGGTTAAGAAACGCATGAAAGACAAGGCCTTCGCGCGAGGGGTCAGCCGAGAGGATGTGATTCAAGGGGCAGCCGAACTGGGAGTTCCGCTGGATGAACATATCACGTTCTGCATTGCCGCTATGCGAGAACAAGCCGATGCTCTGGGTTTGCGTGGCAGTCTCTAAGTCCGGCCCACCAGGCAATGAGCAGATTTGAACGGCCGCAATCGCCTAAACTACAATTACTTCTTCGAACTGATGAACGAATAACCAGCACTGGCCATGGTTATGATGAATAGCAAAAATCCTGTGTGCAGAAAAGACCAGAAGCTGATATCCACTCCGGTGCGCATAAAAGAATTGGGGACAAAACTGAAAGCGTTTGCCGCTCTCCACAAGATGGCAATTGTAGCGCACACAATTCCACCCCAATAACTCCAGTGCCCGATCACTTTGTCCATGTCATTCTCCTCACAATGCATGCTGTAATGAGCCCAATTTGGTTGCCCACAAGGTACGCCCTCAGAGGATTGTCGTCAAGAAATCCCTGCCACATCTGCGGAGAATTTCCCCGCGCAATCAGGGCCGCTGTTCTTCCCTTCGCGGAATCTACTTTTTCTCTGCGAATGATCGCACGTAGTGCACCATCATCCAAATCTCTTCCGGCTTCATTTGATCCCCTCCGGGAGGCATCTTCCCCTGGCCATGAGTGATGATGTAGAACATTTCGCCATCGGTGATATCTTTCAGCGAAGCTGGATCGCGCCAATCGGGCAATTTCAATTTCATATCGCCCGCCAAATCACCTTGACCATCCCCATCTTTGCCATGGCACATGGCACAGTCGTAGCCATAGATCTTCTTGGCATGTGCCAATCCCGCCGGTGTTGACTTCACCGGATTCACCATCTTCACCGCTTCGTCGGGGATCTTTGCGGCGACGGGCGGTGTCGCGGCGTCCTGCGTCCTTACGGGCGCGGGTTTAGCTCCTGCTAATTGCCACGCAGCCGCACTTCCAACCAAAATCAAAGTCGCTATTGCGCTTAGTTGCTTTAACATAGACACACTCCAGTCCCCAGGCAGGCTTTGCGCGTATTCTACGCCCGTGCCGCGTATAGAAGTAATATTTCTTCGCCTGTGTTGATTCGAACGGCCTTAATACTAACTTGTCACGATCATTAGCTTCTATCGACTGGACTTTTCAGGTTTATTTGGATATTTGTTCCCCTTAAAATAGAAGGGACGCATAGACAGTTTCTATGCGTCCTATTGAGGTTAAAACAGGGTGGTTGTGCAGTAAATGTATGGCGGAAAGTCACTCCCAACCATCAGGCATTCCCTGTATTCCCTAAATCGGCGTATGGGATTCCAATTGTTACCCTGGCCTTTGAGGAAACTAAATCTATCTCAACTTGGGCTGAAACATGATGAAACACGAGAGCATTCGACAGTGTTTTTGGTGCAGTGGCAAAGCCGTGTGGAGAGTGGAACGTCACGGAATTGACTGGTTGCTTTCTGCGGTGTTGGGAGTTCGACCGTATTGGTGCGATGAGTGCGGCAGGAAATTTTATCGCCGGCCGGCTAAAATACAAGACGGCCATCTATCCCAGCAAGCGTCCTAGTTTCGCAATCGCCCGCCAGGCTCACTTAAGTATCAAGCTCGCAGATCAGAAAGAATGACCCCGACAACTCTACGCAGGACGGCTTTGCTCAGTTCCGGTGGATAGGTTTGTGTAATTAGATTGCTCAGCCGATCTTCTTCCTACGAATTGGCAGCGATCGCACTGCTTGTAGTGTCCCTCCAGCCGCGCATACGCTTTCGCATACTTAGCCTGCAGGCGCAGTAGTTCATCGGCCACCTCTTTATTAATAGGGGGGATCGAATTTGCCGAATTCATTTCGGATCGCCACTGCGCACAAGCCTGACGGGAATCTTCACATTTGTGCAGCAACACTTCATATTCAGGGCAGAAGCCAGTCTGAAAATCAGTTCTGGAGTTCATGGGGTTCCTCCACACGCAACTATTGAGTGCACACCTCCCGCCAATCGGCTATTCACATGGTTGTGAACCACTTAGCCTATCCGGCATACCCACTCCTGTGGATGCTCCAGTACCCCGAAATGGCGCTCTTAGAACGTCCTTTTTGTAATTCTTACACGTTGCGACTGCTTGACGGGATCATGATGTTCCGGGGAGTTCCCAGATGCGCGAGGGTTGTTTCACTCCTCGCCCAACGCGGTGGGCACGGTTTCACGCCGAATGCTAGTGATAAAAGTGACCCGGAGGCGGTTTCGTATGAAAACTATTACTGTGCGCGTAGCAATTATCGCGGTCCTTCTGGCAGGTTTTGCAGGCTGGAACTTTGGACGGCACGAGTGTGCGCCTCATCCGGTTAGGCCAGCCAATATGCCCACCCTCGTGGGGCGATATAAAGGTGGTTCACAGCAAAGCGGCTTGGCCTTTCAGGACACTTCGGGAACCTTGCGCTTCGTCACCAATATACCCTGCGACGGAGTTCCCCAGGTCGCTTTGGAGTTACGCAGGACCAAGTAGCCCAGGAACTCCGATTTGTGAGAAAACCCTATTCTCGAGAATCTAGATTCCAGGACACTCCAACCTCAGCCATGACAGGACAGAAACTAGGCTCGCTGGTAAAATAGAAAGATATGTTGAACCAAATTGCTGGATTTGACTTGGCGGGGCTGCGGCTTCCGCGCAATAAGACGTATGCCGTGAAGGTGGGCCACGTGACGGTCGGTGGTGGCGCTCCCATCGTGGTGCAGTCCATGACCAACACGGATACCGCCGATGTGGAAACCACCCTAAAGCAAACGCTGGAACTGGCTGAAGCAGGCAGCGAAATTGTGCGCTGGACGGTGAACGTGCCGGAAGCCGCCGCAGCTGTTCCGGTGATCAAGAAGCGACTCCTTGACGCAGGCTGCAACGTTCCCATCATTGGCGATTTTCACTACAACGGTCACGTTTTGTTGACCAAATATCCGGAATGCGCCAAGGCCTTGGACAAGTACCGCATCAATCCCGGAAACGTAGGCGCGGGGCAGCGCCGCGATGAACAGTTTTCTACCATCTGCAAGATCGCCGTCGATAATGGCAAGCCCGTGCGTATTGGCGTAAATGGCGGCTCGTTGAACCAGGAACTGGTCATGCAGAAAATGCAGGAAAATACCGACCAGAACCTTGGCAAAGAGTCGGAGGAGATCATCAACGACTGCATGGTCCTCTCGGCGCTGCAATCGACGGATTTGGCGCTGGAAAGCGGGCTCACCCACAACCAAATCATTATTTCCTGCAAGACTTCTCGGCCGCGCGATTTGATCACCGTTTACCGTGATCTGGCCTCGAAGACGCAACAGCCTCTGCATCTCGGTTTGACAGAGGCCGGAATGGGCATGAAGGGTTTGGTGTGGTCTTCCGCCTCGCTTGGCGTGCTGCTCTATCAAGGCATTGGCGATACTATCCGCGTTTCGTTAACCCCAAGGCCCGGAGGCGATCGCCGCGAAGAAGTATATGCCTGCTGCGAACTCCTGCAGGCGTTGGGCTTACGATCGTTTGCGCCTAGCGTGACGGCTTGCCCTGGCTGCGGACGCACCACCAGCAGTACCTTCCAGGAATTGGCGGAGCGTACGCAGGATTACATTCGCGAGATGATGCCGACGTGGAAGAAGCAGTACGACGGCGTAGAGACTATGACCTTGGCCGTGATGGGCTGCATCGTGAATGGCCCGGGCGAATCAAAAGCTGCAAATATCGGAATCAGTTTGCCGGGAACCGGCGAAGCTCCGCGCTGCCCCGTTTATATCGACGGCCAAAAAGATGTCACGCTGGAAGGCACCTACGACGAATTGGCCGCTGCTTTCAAGAACCTCGTCGACACCTACGTTTCCACCAAGTATCCGAAGAAAGCCGCGGAAGTTGTGAGTCGTTAACGGGTTCAATCCGGCAGGAAAACACCCAGCGGCATATCGGAATAGATTCTAGGCGTTTCGTGTACGCGATATTCTTCGTCGGCATCTTCGTATTCGTAGACTTCCTTCCAGCTTGCCGCTTCGATGTACTCGCCATAGTCCCATTTGTAGACCACCGCGAATTGCTCTACCGCCGATTCGCGCGTCCAGACCACCAGCAACGGGGTTCCAGTTCGCGACGATAGGAATCCAAAGTAGGCTGCGGAATCGGTTGCGAAGATCTTCTGGAGTTTATCTTTCTTTTGGCGATAAACCCACAACCGACAATTACCAAGCATCGAGCAATAGCAAAGACCACGGCCGGAGATCGCCACCGCGTCCCAGTCTTTCGCAGTTTGATGGAACAACAAAGGCGCTGACCGCCTTGACATGCGGCTTGCTGCAAACCACCGGATACTCTTTGATCGTTTCTCTGATCTTGGTGAACATCTCGTCGGTAACCTGGATTTCATTTCCGGTGACGGCGTCTTGTCGGGCGCGTTGGGCAAAATCTGCAGCATGGCGTCTGCGGGCATCAACTCCACCCTGGTCGGGCGTGCAGCGAAACCCACCAAGCCAACCAGGAGCAATGGCTTCATCCAATGCATTGCATCAACTCCGATTCCCGCCCCACAACAAGAGACGAACAAGGTACGCGTTAGTCGCTGTGATAGACTTTAGGCATATTGATTGCCAGTTGGATTGTTAAGAGAACCTCATGAAAATATCCCGAGATGATGTTTTGCGCGTTGCGGAGCTTTCCTATCTCGACCTCACTGAGGCAGAACTGGAAATGTATCGCGCTCAAATCGATGAAATCCTGGAATATATCGGGAAGCTGAATGAACTCGACACCACAAATGTAGCGCCGATGGCGCAGGTGTTGACCGGCGATCAAACCGTTGATGCAACGCTGCGGGAAGATATCGTAGTGCCCTGCGCGGTCGCGGAGGATGTGCTGAAACACGCGCCGGACCCGGAGCCCCCTTATTTCCGCGTCCCGAAAGTAATTGAGCGGTAGCCAAGAGAGACTGATGACTGCGAATTGGACAATTGACGGAGTTCGGGAAGCCATAGCCACCAGGAAAGCTTCGGCCCGCGAAATTGCTGCGGAGTATTACAAGCGGATCGCGGCCAAGAATCCAGACTTGAATGCGTATCTGACGTTGTGCGAAGAGCGCGCCTACGCACAGGCAGATCGTGTGGATGCGCTCGTGGCGGCAGGAAAGCCTCTTCCCGCGCTGGCGGGAGTGCCTGTCGCGATTAAGGACACGATCAGCACGCGCGGCGTGCGTACAACCTGCAGCTCGAAAATATTGGAGAATTACATTCCGCCATACGATGCCACGGCAGTAGTCAAGCTGGAAGCTGCCGGGGCTGTAATCCTCGGCAAAACGAATTGCGATGAATTCGCTATGGGCAGCTCCAACGAGAACTCCGCGTATGGGGGAGTGAAGAATCCTGCAGCCCCGGGGCGTGTACCGGGCGGCTCCAGTGGGGGTTCAGCCGCGGCAGTTGCGGCGGATTTGGCCGTGGTTGCGCTAGGCACGGATACCGGCGGATCGATTCGGCAGCCGGGCTCTTTTTGCGGACTGGCCGCGATGATGGGCAGCTACGGCCGGGTGTCGCGCTACGGCTTGATCGCGTTTGCGTCCTCCCTGGACCGCATTGGACCGCTTGCTCACACTGTGGCGGATGCGGCTTTGGTTTTGCAAACCATCGCGGGGCGCGACCCGAATGATTCCACTTCGACCACGGTCCCGGTGGAAGATTATTCCGCAACGCTGAACAAGCCGGTCAAGGGACTGAAGATCGGCATACCCAAGGAATATTTTGCCGAGGGAATGGATGCCGGAGTTCGCGAAAAAATCAATGCGGGCATCGAGCTGTACCGGAAACTTGGCTGCGAGCTCGTGGACATCCGCATGCCGCATACGGATTACGCGATTGCGACCTATTACATCATTGCAACGGCAGAAGCGAGCTCTAACCTGGCGCGCTATGACGGCGTGCGCTTTGGACCGCGCGTGGAAGGCGATTCCCTCATCGCGATGTACCGCAAAACACGCGGCGCCGGCTTTGGCGCCGAAGTGAAACGACGCATTGTGCTGGGAACCTATGTCCTATCGGCGGGATACTACGATGCCTATTATCTGAAGGGACAGAAGGTACGGGCTCTGATCGCCGAGGACTTCCGGAAGGCGTTCACGCAGGTGGATGCAATCGTGACGCCGACTTCCCCCGTGCCAGCCTTCAAAGTTGGCGAGCGCACCAACGATCCACTGCAGATGTATCTCGCGGATATTTATACGGTAACAGGCTCGCTGGCGGGATTGCCTGGGATCTCCGTTCCGTGCGGAAGAATTGGTGGAGAACTGCCGGTTGGATTGCAGATTTTTGGCCCGGCGTTTGGAGAGGCGAAAGTCTTGCAATTGGCGGCAGCGTTTGAAGCGGCCGGCGGAGCGACAATCTAACGCGCTGAACAAATACAGAAGCGACTGCCCCGCTGGTAATCACAATCCTATGCAAATGAAAACGGCGTCCCGGTGAATTGGGGCGCCGTTTCTGTTTGATATTGCTGCTGCTTCGATCTCAGTCCTGGCCTTCGGGCAGCGCATCCGCATCGATGTCGCCATCCTTGTTCCCGAGGAAATCGAGCCCGGCTGCTTCGTCTGCGGCGGCAAATTCCGCGGAGTCGGGGAGTTCCTCGACTGGTGCGGGTGCCGGCATTTCGGTCAGCAGTTGCAGGCTGCGGTAGTGTTCGAGACCGGTGCCTGCCGGAATCAAACGGCCCATGATGACGTTTTCCTTCAAGCCGCGCAGGTAATCCACCTTCCCAGCCACGGCCGCTTCGGTAAGCACGCGGGTCGTTTCCTGGAAGCTTGCAGCGGAGATGAAGGAGTCGGTAGAGAGCGACGCCTTGGTGATGCCGAGGAGCAGCGGGCGTCCCGTTGCCGGACGGCCACCTTCGGCGATGACACGATCGTTCTCTTCACGGAAGCGGAACTTATCAACTTGCTCCTCAAGAAGGAACGTGGTGTCGCCGACGTCTTCGACCTTGACCCAGCGCATCATCTGACGAGAAATAGTCTCGATGTGCTTGTCGTTGATGTTTACACCTTGCAGACGGTAGACCTCTTGAATTGCGTTGACAAGGTAAGCCTGGGTGTACTTTTCGCCCAGCACGGCCAGCAAGTCATGCAGGTTGAGCGGCCCGTCAATCAGCGCTTCGCCAGCGCGTACGTGCTCGCCTTCCTGAACGTTGATATGCACGCCGCGGGGGATGGCATATTCCTTGGAAGTCTTGCCATCTGCGCTTTCGACGTAGATTTTGCGCATGCCCTTGCTGATTTCGCCGTAGCGAACCGTGCCGTCGATTTCCGAAATGACAGCCGGATCCTTCGGCTTGCGGGTTTCAAACAATTCGACAACGCGCGGCAGACCGCCGGTGATGTCCTTGGTCTTGGTGGTTTCACGCGGAATCTTCGCCAGAACGTCGCCGGCCATCACTTCATCGCCATCCTGCACCATCAAGTGGGCACGGGAAGGCATGAGGTACTTCTTGCGGACCTTTCCGGAAGAATCGCGGATCAGGATAGCGGGCTGATGCTTTTCGTCGCCCGGTGGCAGAGTCACGACCAACTGCGAGAGGCCCGGTGACTTCGTCAACCTGTTCCTCGATGGTCAGCCCGGGACGGAGGTCGTCGAACTTCACCGACCCAGCCGTTTCCGTGAGAATCGAGAAGGTGAACGGATCCCATTCGGCAAGAACCTGTCCGTGAGTCACCGCATCGCCGTCAGCAACGCGGAGGCGCGCTCCGTAAACTACGTGGTAGCGCTCCTTCTCGCGGTTCTTTTCATCGACGATGACGATGAGACCGGAACGATTCATGGCGATGCGAGCACCGGCGCGTCCTTCAACGTGGCGCAGGTCAACAAACTTCGCTACACCGCTGTTCTTGGCTTCGAGCGTGGAACGCTCGCTGACGCGTGTGGCCGCACCACCGATGTGGAAGGTGCGCATGGTCAACTGCGTGCCGGGTTCGCCGATGGACTGAGCAGCGATGACGCCTACCGCTTCGCCGAGTTCCACCATGCGTCCTGAAGCGAGGTTGCGTCCATAACAGAGGGCGCAAACACCGCGACGCGATTCGCAGGTGAGCACGGAACGAATGTGGACGCGCTCGATGCCTGCTTCCTGAATCTGCATTGGCCAGCTCTTCGGTGATTTCCTGGTTAACTTCGACGATGACTTCGCCTTCAAAGTCGCGGATTTTCTCGAGCGAAACACGGCCGACAACGCGGTCGCGCAACGGCTCGACTTCCACGCCAGCTTCGATGATCGGTTCGACGTAGATGCCGTCGGAAGTGCCGCAATCCAGCTCATTGATGATGACGTCTTGCGCCACGTCAACCAGTCGGCGGGTGAGATAACCGGAATCGGCGGTCTTCAACGCGGTATCCGCGAGACCCTTACGGGCGCCGTGGGTCGAGATGAAGTACTGCAACACGGTCAGACCTTCGCGGAAGTTGGAAGTGATCGGAGTTTCGATAACTTCGCCTGAAGGCTTGGCCATCAATCCGCGCATACCGGAAAGCTGGCGAATCTGCTGTTTGGATCCGCGGGCGCCGGAGTCCGCCATGATGTAAACCGGGTTGAGGTTGCCATCGCGGTCCTGAGTTTCCAGGGCCTTGAACATTTCGTCGGCAACTTTTTCGGTAACGTCGCCCCAGATGGCGATGACCTTGTTGTAGCGCTCGCCGTTGGTGATGGCGCCGTCGAGGTATTGCTGCTGAACCTTGACGACTTCCTTTTCGGCGTTTTCAACCAGCTTGTACTTGTCGCTGGGGATGAGCATGTCGTCGATGCCGATCGAAATGCCGGACTTGGTGGCGTAGGTGAAACCCAGCGCCTTCAAGTGATCGAGCAATGTGACCGTGCCTTCCAGCCCAAAGCGCAGGTAAGCGTAATAGACCAGCTGTTGAACGCCCTTTTTCTTGAGCAAGCCGTTAATAAACGGCATGTGCTTGGGCAAGTGCGAATTGAAAATGACGCGGCCGACGGTGGTCTGGATGAATTGACGCTCCATGCGAACGACTTCCGTATGCGTAACGTCCTGGTTGTCGTAAGCGGTGAGCAGGTCGATGACTTCGCCGGTATAGCGCAAACGGATCGGCGTCAGGAGTTCAACTTCGCCTGCTTCAAGGGCGAGCGATACGTCTTCGGGCGTACCGAATACGCGGCCTTCACCCTTGGCGCCCGGCTTGGACTTGGTCAGGTAATAGATGCCCAGCACCATATCTTGCGACGGAACGGCGAGTGGCAAACCATGCGCGGGAGAAAGAATGTTGCGCGAGCTGAGCATCAGCACGGAAGCTTCTACCTGCGATTCGGGAGACAGTGGAATGTGCACGGCCATCTGGTCGCCGTCAAAGTCTGCGTTGAACGCGGTGCAGACCAGAGGGTGAATGCGGATAGCCTTTCCTTCGACGAGGGTCGGCTCAAACGCCTGAATACCCAAGCGGTGAAGGGTCGGTGCGCGGTTCAGAAGTACCGGATGTTCGCGAATGACGTCTTCGAGAATGTCCCAAACAACGGGATCTTGCTGCTCGACCATTTCCTTGGCTTGCTTAATGGTAGTGCAGTGCCCCTGGGCTTCCAGCTTGTGATAGATGAAGGGCTTGAAAAGTTCCAGCGCCATCTTCTTCGGCAAACCGCACTGGTTGAGCTTGAGCTCGGGGCCAACCACGATGACGGAACGGCCGGAGTAGTCAACGCGCTTACCCAGCAGGTTCTGGCGGAAACGGCCCTGCTTGCCCTTGAGCGTATCACTCAAAGACTTCAGCGGGCGGTTGTTGGTGCCACGAAGTACGCGGCCACGACGACCGTTGTCGAACAGGGCGTCAACGGCTTCCTGCAGCATGCGCTTTTCGTTGCGGACGATAACATCCGGCGCGCGCAGTTCCATGAGCTTCTTCAACCGATTATTTCGGTTGATGACGCGGCGATAGAGGTCGTTCAGATCGGAAGTGGCAAAACGACCACCATCAAGAGGCACAAGGGGACGCAACTCTGGCGGAAGAACCGGGATCACGTCAAGAATCATCCACTCGGGCTTGTTGCCGCTCTTGCGAAACGCTTCGAGAACCTTCAGGCGCTTGGCGAACTTGATGCGCTTCTGAAGAGAAGGATCAGCCTTCATCTTTTCGCGGAGTTCATCGGCTAGGTGGTCGACTTCGACGCGGCGAACAAGTTCCTTGATGGCTTCGGCACCCATCTTGGCCACGAATTGGCCGGGATATTCGGTCTGGAGTTTGCGATATTCCTCTTCCTGAAGAACCTGACGTTCTTTCAGGACGGCGACTTCGCCCTGGTCAACAACGACGAACGCTTCGAAATAGAGAATGCGCTCGAGGTCTCGCATGGAAATATCGAGCAGGTAGCCAATACGGCTCGGCAGGCCCTTGAAGAACCACACATGGGAGCAGGGAGACGCGAGTTCAATGTGGCCGAGACGTTCACGGCGAACCTTGCTGAGAGTAACTTCAACGCCGCACTTGTCGCAGATCACTCCGCGATGCTTCATGCGCTTGTACTTTCCGCACAAACATTCCCAGTCCGTTACCGGACCGAAAATCTTTGCGCAGAACTAGTCCATCACGCTCTGGCTTAAACGTGCGGTAGTTGATGGTCTCCGGCTTGGTAACTTCGCCGTGCGACCAGGAACGAATCTTTTCCGGACTCGCCAGAGCTGATGCGAATGGAATCGAAATCCGCGATCAGACTGGCGCGATCATAAGGGCTGCTGCGATACAAGGTTGTTTCCTCCCTCCCGAGCCTTGCGGCTCGGGACGCGGTCCTGTTCCGGTTAGGACCGGAACAGGCGGCTGAGAACCCAATTACTCGGAAAACTGCGTTGCTGCCTGGCGGAACAGGGCACAGACGGAAGTCCGTCCCCGTGCTGCTAGTCCGCTGCTTTTTCCACTGTCGGCTTCTGACGCTTCATCAACTCGACGTCGAGACACAGCGATTGCAACTCGCGCACGAGCACGTTGAACGATTCAGGCACGCCTGGCTCAATGCCGGGCTCGCCCTTCACGATGGCCTCGTAAATCTTTGCGCGGCCATAGACGTCGTCGGACTTGGCGGTCAGCAATTCCTGCAAAATGTGCGCGGCGCCGTAAGCTTCCAGGGCCCACACTTCCATTTCACCGAAACGCTGTCCACCGAACTGCGCTTTACCACCGAGCGGCTGCTGGGTGATGAGCGAGTAAGGACCGATCGAACGGGCGTGGATCTTGTCGTCGACCAAGTGACTGAGTTTTAGCATGTAGATGTAGCCGACCGTGACAGGCTGATCGAACTGTTCGCCGGTCATGCCGTCATAGAGGTTGATCTTGCCCGGCATGCGGCAAATCCGGCAACTTCCAGAAGGTGGCGAATTTCCGGCTCGCGCGCGCCGTCGAAAACCGGCGTGGCGAAGGGGATACCATCCTTGAAGCCTTCGGCGTAATCCAGCAACTCTTCGTCGCTGAGCTTGGATAGCGTCTTCCAGATGACCGTGTCGGAGAAAACTTCGCGGTACCAGCGGCGAAGCGCTTCAGCCTTGACTTCCTTGCTGAGCAAGCGCTTCAAGCTGTTGCCAAGTTCCTTCGCGGCCCAGCCCAAGATGCGTCTCGAGAATCTGTCCGACGTTCATACGTGAAGGAACGCCGAGCGGATTCAAAACGATTTCCACGGGAGTGCCATCCGGCAAAGTCGGCATGTCTTCATCGGGAACGATGCGAGCAATGACGCCCTTGTTACCGTGGCGGCCGGCCATCTTGTCGCCGATGGACAGCTTGCGCTTCATGGCGATGTAGACCTTGGCCAGCTTGATGACGCCCGGAGGAAGCTCGTCGCCCTTCTTGAGCTTTTCCTTGCGCTCTTCGGTGATCTTGCGCAGCACGTCGATCTGACGCGAAGTCATCTCTTCGATTTCTTCGATCTTCTCGATTAAGAGAGGATCCTTCTCGTTGAGTTTCAGGCGCTTCAGGTTGCGCGTGGAGATCTTTTCGATCAGTTCACGTCGTAAGCTCGACGCCCTTGGTCAGCAAACGCTTGTTGGTCTTTTCATCGTGCAAGTCGGCTTGCAGGATCTTGCCACCCAGCAAATCGCTGAGGCGCTTCAGGCGCTCGTCGGTCAGGATGCGGATTTCGTCGGCCAGGTTCTTCTCAAGCTTGAATACCTGCGAAGCTTCAATGGCCTTGTGGCGCTCGTCCTTTTCTCCACCCTTGCGAGTGAAGATCTTGACGTCGACGATGGTGCCTTCGATGCCTGGCGGGCAGTAGAGAGAAGCGTCGCGAACGTCTCCGGCTTTTTCGCCGAAGATGGCGCGCAGCAGCTTCTCTTCCGGGGTCAACGTGGTTTCGCCCTTTGGCGTAACCTTGCCGACCAGAATGTCGCCGGGCTTCACGACCGCGCCGATGCGGATAACGCCGCTCTCGTCGAGGTTGCGAAGGAAGGATTCGCTGATGTTGGGGATGTCGCGGGTAACTTCTTCCGGGCCAAGCTTGGTGTCGCGCGCTTCGATTTCGTACTCCTCGATGTGAATCGAGGTGTAGTAGTCGTCCTTGACCAGCTTTTCGCTGACCAGGATGGCGTCTTCGAAGTTGTAACCGCGCCAGGGCACGAAGGCCACGAGCACGTTGCGGCCGAGGCCGAGTTCACCGCGATCGGTGCAAGGACCATCGGCCAAAACCTGTCCGGTCTTGACACGGTCTCCTACCCGAGCGAGTGGCTTCTGGTTGATGCAAGTGTTCTGGTTAGAGCGCTTGAATTTGGTCAAGGTGTAGATGTCGGCGCCCACTTCGCGGCTGAGTACGCCGGAGTGATCGCTTTCCACACGAACGATAATGCGCTCAGAGTCGACCTGGTCGACGATGCCGTCGCGCTTGCAGAGCACGACTGCTCCGGAGTCACGCGCGGTAACGCGTTCCATGCCGGTGCCGACCAGAGGAGCTTCGCCGCGGATCAGCGGAACGGCCTGGCGCTGCATGTTAGAACCCATCAGCGCGCGGTTCGCGTCGTCGTTTTCCAGGAAAGGAATCAAGCTGGCAGCGACGGAAACAAGCTGCTTCGGCGAAACGTCGACGTAGTCGACTTCATCGCGATGCTTGAGGACGAAGTTACCGGCTTGACGGCAGTTCACCAGTTCGGTGGTGATGCGCAGTTTGTCGTCGAGAGCCACGTTGGCCTGGGCGATGACGTACTTGTCTTCTTCCCAGGCGGACAGGTAGAAGCAATACGGTTCGTCCGTGACCTTGCGGCGCTTCAGCTCCTCGTTGAGTTCTTCAACGCGATCGCTTTCGACGATATCGCCCGCTTTGAACTCGCTGTCGCCCGCATTCATGATCTGGACGTAATCGATGATTCGCCCGCCCTTGACGCGGCGATAAGGCGATTCGATGAAGCCGTAATCATTGATGCGTGCAAAGCAAGAGAGCGAGCTGATCAGACCGATGTTCGGTCCTTCTGGAGTTTCAATCGGGCAAATGCGGCCGTAGTGAGTTGGGTGAACGTCGCGCACTTCGAATCCAGCGCGTTCACGAGACAGACCGCCTGGTCCAAGAGCCGACAGACGGCGCTTGTGAGTAATTTCGCTCAATGGATTGGTCTGGTCCATGAACTGGCTCAACTGCGAAGATCCGAAGAACTCGCGGATGGCCGCCATGACCGGCTTGGCATTGACCAGGTCGTGCGGCATCGCCGTCGACATTTCCTGGTAAACGCTCATCTTTTCCTTGATGGCGCGTTCCATACGGACAAGTCCGATGCGGAACTGGTTTTCCAGCAGCTCGCCAACCGCGCGAACGCGGCGGTTGCCGAGATGGTCGATGTCATCCACCACGCCGATGTTCTTGCGCAGCTTGAACAAATACTTGATGGCGGCGACAAAGTCCGTCGAATCCAGCGTGCGATTTTCCAGCGGCGTGTCCAGCCCCATCTTGATGTTGAACTTCAGGCGGCCGACCTTGCTGAAATCGTACTTACGCGGATCGAAGAACATGCCGCGGAACAGGTTCGTGGCGGTCTCCAACGTCGGAGGATCGCCCGGGCGCAGCTTGCGGTAAATTTCGATCAGGGCTTCCTTGGAAGAACGGATGGAGTCCTTGTCGAGAGTGCGCGACAGGACCAAACCAATGTCGTCCTTTTCGGGGAAGAAAATGTCGACTTCGGTGATTCCGGATTCGGCAAATGCTTGCCACAAATCCGCCGTCAACGGCTTATTGGCTTCCAGCAGAACTTCACCGGTCTGGCGGTTGACGACGTCGGCGACGCTATATGCGCCTTCGAGATCCGCCAGTGCCGCGCGAACCTGCGAAATTTTCGCCTTGATCAGTTCCTTGAAAAGGTTTTCGGTGATGCGCTTGTGTGCGCCGACAATGATTTCTTCAGACTTGGGATTGCGGATTTCGTGGGTGAGTTTGCGGTCCACGATACCCGGCGAAATATTCCAGTGCAGTTCCTTGTCGCGCAAAGAAATGCGTTCGACCTGATAGAACGTGCGCAGAATATCTTCATTGGACTTCATTCCCAAGGCGCGAAGGAAAATCGAGCCGAGGAATTTGCGCTTGCGGTCGATGCGGACATAGAGAATGTTCTTGGTGTCGTACTCGAACTCCACCCAGGACCCGCGATAAGGAATAATTTTGCCGAGGAAATAGGAACGGTTGTTCGCGGACTCAAAGAACACGCCCGGCGAACGGTGCAATTGGCTGACAATCACGCGCTCGGTACCATTGATGATGAAGGTGCCGTTTTCGGTCATCAGCGGAATATCGCCGTAGAAAACTTCCTGTTCCTTGATGTCGCGAATGGTTTTCGCGCCGGTGTCGGGATCTTTATCGTAAATGGTGAGTCTGATCGTGACTTTGAGCGGCGCGGAATACGTCATCCCGCGTTCCTGGCATTCGTTCACGTCGTACTTCAATTGCATGGCGACCGGGTCGCCGCACTTGTTGCAAAAAGTCGGAGTGTTCTTGTTAAACGTGCCGCACTTGGTGCAAATCACGTCGCCGGTCTGATACGGATTGGTGACCACCGAAGCGCCGCAATTGCGGCATGTTGCGCGGAGGTGATGCAGTCCTTTCAGGTTGCCGCACTTACACTCCCAGTTGCCGATGGAATAATCCACGAACTCCAACTGCGACATCTCGCGGAAATCCTTGATCGGAAATACCGAAGTGAATACGGACTGAAGACCGCCATCCTCGCGCTCGCTTGGTAGCAAATCCATCTGCAAAAAGCGCTGATACGACTTCTTCTGAACTTCAATCAGGTTGGGAATCTGAATCGCACCCTGAATTTTTGCGAAGTCCAGACGCTGGCGTTCCCGAACGTGCCGGTTGCTATTGGACATACCTGCTTTACCTCATTCCCTTTCGGGCAGCATGACAAAAACATGGTAAAGACACTAAACCGTAGCGCATGGCAGCTTGCCCGAAGCCGCCCCGCACACGGTAAGTGAAGGTCCCATTGGGACCGGGATAGTTGTAGATAGTGCCGGTCGTAGCTTGCGTACGAAGTTCCCCTGGCGCGGGATGCCTAACAAACACCGCGCCAAATGTGAAGCTTGACCAATACCGTGCCAGCCAAAATTCGGCCGGCAGAACATTACTTGATTTCGACCTTGGCGCCCGCTTCCTCGAACTTCTTCTTGATGGTCGCGGCTTCGTCCTTGGATACGCCTTCCTTCACGGTCTTGGGCGCGCCATCGACGAGGTCCTTGGCTTCTTTCAAGCCCAGGCTGGTAACTTCGCGAACAGCCTTGATGACGTTGATCTTGTTGCCACCGATGTCGGTTAGCACGACGGTGAATTCCGTCTTCTCTTCCGCCGGTGCCGCCCCGCCTGCTGCCGCGCCGCCGCCTGCCGCTACTACTGTGGCTGCTGCCGCGGACACGCCGAAGGCTTCTTCCAGCTTCTTGACGAGATCCGACGCTTCGAGAAGCGTCAGGCCCTTGATTTCTTCCAAAATGGTTTCGACTTTCGACATGACTGCTAGTTCTCCTCTCAAATTTTCAATTCAAATTTTTTAGAACCGGCACGGGCGGGACCCGTACAGCTCCAAACCCTTACTCACTAAACTTGTTGGCCTTCACTGCTTCGTTTACAACCACGGCGGCATTGCGTGGAACCGCGTTGATGACCACTGCGAGACGCTGCGCCGGGGCATTGAGAAGGAACATGATCTTGCTGATCAGCTCTTCCTTCGACGGCATGGTGGCAAGCTGCTGAATTTCCGCGATGGAGATGACCTTGCCTTCGACTATCCCAGACTTGAACTTGAACGCCGGTACATCCTTGGCGACCTTGGTCAATGCCTTGGCTAGCGCGACGGGGTCGGTGTTGGTATAGGCAATCGAGTTGGTACCCTTCAGATCCTTCAGAACCCCACCAACAGGCGTGCCGCTTGCGGCCAGCTCTGCCAATGTGTTCTTCACGACCTGATACTTGCCTCCCGCAGCCTGCACCGCGCGGCGGAGCTTGGTGTCGTCTTCGACGGTGATGCCCTGGAAGGTGGTGAGAATCACCGTGGACACCTTCGCAAGGTCAGTTTTCAGTTGATCGAGATCCTGCTGCTTTTCGCTTTTCTTCTTCATAAGTTCGTCCTGTCGCGCGGCCTAAACTCAGGCAGCGGCTGCCAGCGTCTCCGCTTCCGCCAGGTCCACGGTAATCGCCGGGCCCATAGTCGAGGTCAGTGTAATTTTCTTGACGTACTTGCCTTTGGCCGCGGCTGGCTTGGCTTTCACCACCGCATTGATCACCGAGTGCGCATTTTCCGTCAGGTGCGCCGCTTCAAACTTGATCTTGCCGATCGGGCAATGAACGATTCCGGCCTTATCGACGCGGAACTCCACTTTGCCGGCCTTGGTTTCCCGAATGGCTTTGGCAACGTCCATGGTGACCGTTCCCGTTTTCGGGTTCGGCATCAAGCCGCGAGGGCCCGAGCACTTTTCCGAGCTTACCGGCCGAGCGCATCATGTCCGGCGTGGCGATCACGGCGTCGTAATCGGTCCAGCCTTCCATGATCTTGGCAACCAGTTCATCGCCGCCAACATGTTCCGCGCCCGCTTCCTGTGCTTCGCGAATCTTGTCGCCACCCGCCAGAACCAGCACGCGTACCGTCTTACCCAAGCCGTGCGGCAGAACAACCGTTCCGCGAACCACCTGATCGGAGTGCTTCGGATCCACACCCAGATTAATCGCCAGTTCAACGGTTTCGTTGAACTTGGTATGGTGCGTCTGCTTGATCAGTTCGGCTGCTTCAGCCAGTTTGTAGGGACGCGCTTCTACCTTCTTCCGCGCGCTCTCTACGTGTTTTCCTGCTTTTTTCGTCATTGCTTCCTCGTTCGATCCCCTCGCGCCTCTTCGTCCTAGGCTTCCACGACTTCCAAGCCCATGTTGCGCGCCGTACCCATCACGGTCTTCACAGCGGACTCGAGTTTTGTGGTGTTGAGATCGACCAACTTAATCTTGGCTATTTCTTCAACCTGCTTCTTGGTTACTTTGCCGACTTTGTTGCGGTTCGGCTCGGGTGAACCCTTGGCAATTCCCGCCGCGCGCAACAAAAGAATCGACGCCGGAGGAGTCTTGAGAATGAAAGTGAACGTGCGGTCCGTGTAGATGCTCACCAGCACCGGAAAAATCATTCCATCCGCTTCTTTCGCCGTCTTGGCGTTGAACTGTTTGCAGAAATCCATGATGTTTACGCCATGGGGACCAAGCGCGGTACCCACTGGAGGCGCCGGGGTAGCTTTGCCCGCAGGCAGTTGCAGCTTGACAGTAGTTTGTAGCTTCTTTGGTGGCATCTTTCCTTTACCTCAATCCCTTTATTCTTGCGGCCAGTTGTGCGCCGCGAAATCGTTCGCCAATCTCGTTACCCCAGCTTTTCAACGCTGGCGAAATCCAGTTCTACCGGTGTCGACCGGCCGAAGATGGTAACGGAAACCTTCAATCGGCTGTGGTCATTGTCGATCTCTTCGACCGTGCCATTGAAATTCGCGAATGGCCCGTCAACGATCCGAACCTGTTCATTGCGTTCGTAGACTACCTTCGGCTTCGGACGATCCTGCGGTGTGTGCACGCGATTGATAATGCCGTCGACTTCCGCTTCCGTCAGGGGAGATGGCGAAGTAGCTGAACCGACAAAGCCGGTAACGCGCGGAGTGTTGCGCACGATATGCCAGGTGTCTTCATCGAGGTCCATCTCGACCAGTACATAGCCGGGATAAGACATCCGCGAAGCCACTACTTTTTTGCCGCCACGAACTTCTACAACTTCTTCGGTGGGAATCAGGACCCGCCCGATCTTGTCGTGAAGCGTGAACGCGGCCACACGGCTCTCCAGGCTTTCTTTGACTTTCTTCTCGAAGCCGGAGTAAGTGTGAATGATGTACCACTGCATCGACATGGTGTCGTTTCGCCTTTAACCGTGAAAATACTTTAGAAGCTTGTCAAAACCGAGCTGCGCCAGCTTTTCTACAATGGCCAAAAAGACCCCGAAGAAAGCAACCGTCGCGATGACCACCGTGGTCGTTGAAATAACATCGTCGCGATTTGGCCAGGTAACCTGCTTCATCTCCACACGCACGTCATGGAGAAACTCTCGGGTCCCTTCGATACCGCCGGTGACTTTCTGACCGACGCTCGAGGCTGCACCCGTAATTGCGTTGTTGCCCTGCTCTTCGTTCTTCACTTTAACCGCCTGCGTGGCCATGAATCCTCTTCGCTTGCACGAACCTTGGCTCGCGCCTTTCTAATTTTCTGGCAGGGGAGGAGGGATTCGAACCCCCATACCTGGTTTTGGAGACCAGAGTCCTAACCGTTGGACGACTCCCCTAAACCCAAAACCATCCGCCCCGCACCCTTACTTCGCTTCTTTGTGCGCTGTGTGCTTCCGGCAGGAACGGCAAAACTTCTTCGTTTCCAATCGCTCGGAATGCTTCTTCTTATTTTTCGTTGTGGTGTAATTGCGATTTTTGCAGTCACCACATTGCAATGTAATGATTTCCCGCATTTCTTGAATTCCTTTAGTAAGAGTCCGGGCCAGTCAAGCTGGCCCGGGCCTTCTGAATTACTTACTCGATGATCTCCGTGACTGCGCCGGCGCCGACTGTGTGGCCGCCTTCGCGAATCGCGAAGCGCAAGCCCTTCTCCAGTGCCACCGGGGTTATGAGCGTCACTTCGCAGCTCACGTTATCGCCGGGCATCACCATTTCCACGCCCGCGGGCAGCTTCATGTCTCCCGTCACGTCCGTCGTGCGGAAGTAGAACTGCGGACGATAGCCCGAGAAAAACGGGGTGTGCCGTCCGCCTTCTTCCTTCGTCAACACGTACGCTTCGGCCTTGAACTTGGTGTGTGGCGTGATCGAGCCTGGTTTGCAGATCACCTGCCCGCGCTCCACGTCTTCTTTTTCCGTACCGCGCAGCAGCAACCCGACGTTGTCTCCGGCCAGGCCTTCATCCAGCAGCTTCTTGAACATCTCGATGCCGGTGACGACCTTCTTCTGCGTCGCGCGGAAGCCCACGATCTCCACTTCTTCGCCAACCTTCACCTTGCCGCGTTCCACTCTTCCGGTCACCACCGTGCCACGGCCAGAGATCGAGAAAATATCTTCGATCGGCATGGCGAACGGTTTGTCAACATCGCGCACCGGCAGAGGAATGTTGGCATCCACGGCGGCCATCAGTTCGTCAATCTTCTTTTCCCATGCGGCATCGCCATTCAGCGCCTGCAGTGCCGAACCGCGTACCACCGCAATCGTGTCGCCGGGGAATTGATAGCTCTTCAGCAGTTCACGAACTTCCAGTTCCACCAGTTCCAGCAACTCGGCGTCTTCCACCATGTCGCACTTGTTCAGAAACACCACGATCGCAGGCACGCCGACCTGGCGAGCCAGCAAAATGTGTTCGCGAGTCTGCGGCATCGGTCCATCGGTCGCCGCAACCACCAGGATCGCGCCGTCCATCTGCGCCGCTCCCGTGATCATGTTCTTGATGTAGTCCGCGTGGCCCGGGCAATCCATGTGCGCGTAGTGCCGGTTCGGCGTCTCGTACTCCACGTGCGAAACGGCAATCGTGATCCCGCGCTCCCGCTCTTCCGGCGCGTTGTCAATCGAATCAAACGCCCGAAATGCCACCTTCGGATTGTGCTTCGACAGCACCTTCGTGATCGCCGCCGTCAACGTCGTCTTGCCATGATCAATGTGACCGATCGTCCCAATGTTGACGTGTGGCTTTGTCCGCTCAAACTTTTCCTTCGCCATTTGTCTTCATCCTTTGCTCAAGCCGCATTTGCACCTTGCTGCTTGTGCCAAACTTTGGAGCGGGGGACGGGATTTGAACCCGCAACCATCACCTTGGAAGAGTGAGACTCTACCGTTGAGTTACCCCCGCCCAATTTGAAAACTAAACCCACTCCCCTGAGCCAGCAAAACTAAACTGCACCCAAAAACTGGAGCCTGAGACCGGGATTGAACCGGTGACCTCGTCCTTACCAAGGACGCGCTCTACCAGCTGAGCTACCCAGGCCGAACCCGATACAGCAAGAGCTAAGTTACCCGGCGCACGATTTTTAATCGGCTCGGCGCCGCGTTCCGTACCGCTTTCGAACATCGCGTGTGCGATTTCCTGCGGTGTTGCTGCTCCACCTCGCGCCCTTACTCGCTCGGTGTTCACTGCTCTCCGGGACTTCCATCGCGGAGGTTGAATCCTGGTGGACGGGGAAGGATTCGAACCTTCGTAGCCCGCAAGGAGCGGCAGATTTACAGTCTGCTGGTTTTAGCCACTCACCCACCCGTCCGCGAAAAAATGCTGGGACACTAAGAGCATGTCCAAGTTGTTAACCAGCCATGATGAATCCGGGAGCGCGGATAAGCGAAAACACAAAATGGACTCGTGTCAAGAGACACCAGCCCTTTCATGTTAGCATGACGGGAATCGCTCCGCCTCACTCCCCTGGTAAAAAATGGTGGAGCTGGCGGAGGGAATTGAACCCCCGACCCTCTGATTACAAATCAGATGCTCTACCAGCTGAGCTACGCCAGCGCTGCTCAAACCGCATAAGAATAGCAGATTGGACACAGTCATTGCAATAGCTGGGCCGGAAATGCGGAGCAAGTTACCAGCCAAAACTGTGGAAATAAACAGCCAGTCTGTGAATTTAGCAACTACCCCTATCCATAATACAATGAACATGTTACAAGGTTATATACGGAGAATGCAGTAGGAGCTATCCACAGGGTCACTTTGCGCCGCTGCTTCCGGCGAAATATTTCACTGGTTTACGCCGCGACTCCACGTGTTATTAAGAGCATATCCTGAATTATGCGCATTGAAATTTTGAGTGCAACTGACCCGAAATCTTTCGTGAACCTATGAAGAAAAACGTACTTCTGCTGGTGGCCGTAGCACTTGTGGTTCTAATACTAACTGCCGTAATGGCGTATCGGCACTGGTATTCCGGTGATGGCGCGGAAAAGCGTGAAGCGATGCTTTCCATGATGCCGGGCACCTCAACTGCAGTGGTGTTTCTAGACCTCAAACAATTTCGCTCTTCGGCATTTTTACCCCAACTTTTTCAATGGGCCCCCAGCGTTTCGGTGGAAGAAGATTACGCAAAATTTGTTCAGGCAACAGGTTTCAATTACGAGCGCGACCTTGACCGTGTAGCGATTTCCTTCACCCGCCGAGACCCTTCCTCAAAGGCTTTTGCGGTTGCCGAAGGAAAATTTGACCGCAAGAAAATTGAAGACTACGCGGGGCGATCAGGCCAACGCATCATCGACAAAAACCTCATCGTCTTCGCGCTTGACCCCACGAATTCTGGACACAAATCGTACTTTACTTTCTTGCGTGATGATCGAATTGCGTGGACCAACGACCCCGTATATGAAGAGATGTTTCAACCCGCACGGACAGACGAAGGCAAACAAGAATGGCAAGAACGCTTTTCCAGGCTCTCCGGCAGTGCGGTATTGGGGGTGATCCGGCAGGACTCAGCCACCGCAGGAGTGCTGGCACAGCAAGCACCGGGTGGATTTCGCTCGCCGCAATTGGCAACTCTATTGAGCCAACTGCAGTGGATCACCATCGGCGGCAAACCCGTGGGAACTGATTTGCGTGTGGTGATGGAAGGGGAGTGCTCATCCGATACCACCATCCACCAACTGAGAGACTTCCTTAGTGGCCTTCTATTGCTGGCGCAGGCCGGATTGAGCGGCCCACAGAATCGCAATCAGATGGATCCACAGTTGCGCTCAGCCTATCTTCAATTGCTGAAATCTGCGGATGTAGAAGATGTGGATCGAGGGGCAGAAAAATCAGTCCGTGTAGTGCTTGAAGTCACGCCGGGTTTTCTGGATGCAGTAAAGAAAGCGAGTACTGCGGGTGTCGCGAACGGTCATTAAGAATTAACTTGGCAAAAAGAACCCAGCAGCGGGTCGTGGAAACTTCAGATTGCCAAAAGAAAAGGCGGCAAGAAGCCGCCTCTACAATTCAGTATCACAGAAAAATCTAGGGAGTTTAATCGCCCGAAGGATCAGACTTCATATACCGCCAGGGATTCACTGGTGCGTTGTTCATGCGGACTTCGTAGTGTACGTGCGGCCCAGTCGAGCGGCCACTAATTCCCGTGTAACCGACAACCTCTCCGCGCTTCACTCGCGTTCCAGCCACCACCGCATATGAAGAAAGATGTGCGTACCAGGTAGTCAGGCCGAAACCGTGATCGATGATCACCACTCGTCCGTAACCGGTGTGCGTATCGGCAGTGATAATGACTCCATCGGCCGTGGCATGCACCGGAGCGCCGTAATCCGCTGCGACGTCCACTCCTGTGTGGAACGCACCTTCACCAGAGAACGGATCCATACGTTCACCGAAGCTGTCGCTGATGTGACCAAGCACGGGCCAAATGGAAGGAGTGTAATTGGAATCGGAAAAGACCATTGACGGCATCATGCGCAACCCGCCCGAAGAGATGGCAATGGCCGCTGCGTTGCGCTTCAAGAAGGAGTATTGCTGCAACGACCGGTCGAAAGAATCTTGCGGGCTGGCGGTATCGTCGGCCTGATCAAACGCGGCCGGATGGTAACGCAGCACGCCATAAGTCATGGCCACTTCGGTGGCGAGAGACTGTAAGGAGTCCAGGCGCTGGTTGGTATCTTTTACTGTGGACTGCAAATCGCGGTATTGCTTCTTCAGGTTTTCCTGATCGTGGCGCAGGGCGTTGTAATTCCCCACCTTCCACAACATGCGGCTATAGGAACCTACTGCGGCAACGACCGTGATGCTTCCAATGAGCGCCAATGCGGCCAAACTATGCAACACGTACGCCGGAACGATATGCTTCCTCAGCTTACCGGGCGTGGACGCAATATAGAATGTGTAATTCTTGCCGCTAATCACGGATTGGCCCCCTCAGGCCTTCGTTCAGTTCATTTGAAGAGCGAGCGTCGTTCCCTGTTGCTCGCGAATCGTCAGAGTAAGGTGTTTGTCTCTGACTGGTAAGCTTACATACTCAATGAACGTATATTAATTTCTGTAGATGGTACCGTCAACCCTGTATTTTGGATATTTGGTTCAGGCGTTGGAAAACTGTCCACTGGACAGCCGGACAGGTTGCGATAGGATGAGCAGCAAACGGCAAAACATATGGCGAAAACGTTGACTGAGAACACTTTACTGAAGAAGATCGAGCGCGCATTTCCGAGTGCGCGCATGGAATCCTCTCCGGTTAGGAATC
The DNA here is from genome assembly GCA_963837885.1 of Candidatus Acidiferrales bacterium. Taxonomy (GTDB): domain Bacteria; phylum Acidobacteriota; class Terriglobia; order Acidiferrales; family UBA7541; genus Acidiferrum. Next base: position 163,833 of record CAWIPD010000016.1, read on the forward strand.
GGCGACGACGCCGCCTTATTCAAACCAAAACCGGGTCATGAACTCGTTCTCACCTGCGATTGGTTCCTTGAAGGCTCTCACTTCCTGCGTCACAAGCATCCTCCCGATTCAGTCGGTTGGAAGTGTCTGGCCCGTGCCGTCAGCGACATTGCCGCCATGGGCGGCGAACCCAAATGCTTCCTCTTGAGCCTGGCGCTGCCCGCGAGCGCATCCGGAAATTGGCTGAACGGATTCCTCAAGGGATTGAAACGAGCGGCGAAACATCTGCGCTGCGAGCTCGCGGGGGGCGACACCACGCGGCGCGACGACATCCTGATCAACGTAACCGTCATCGGCGAGGTGCCAAATAACCGGGCGGTTCTTCGCTCCGGAGCACGCCAGGGCGATGTTGTCTACGTCAGTGGACAACTTGGTCAAGCGGAGCTTGGCCTTCGACTTATGCGTTCCGGTGGCACAAAGAGTGTCGGGCGGGTCAAAGCGATGCAGCGCCATCTTTATCCCGAACCGCGCTTGGCGCTTGGCAGGTGGCTCGCCACAAAACGAATTGCCACCTCAATGATCGACATCTCCGACGGTCTCTCCACCGATTTGGGGCGCCTCTGCGAAGCCAGCCAGGTGGGAGCTTTGCTTGAATCTGACGGATTCCCTGCGGTTGAGATCTCCGTGAGGATTCGACCCAAAAGTGGAGATCCGCTCGAACTGGCTTTGCATGGCGGTGACGATTACGAACTTCTCTTCACAGCTCGTCCCGGCAAACTACCTCTCTCACCATGGCACTTTAAAGGCTTGCGTGTTTCTCCGATCGGTAGGATCACCTCCGGCACCAATGTTGTCTGGCACGACGCGAAGACTCACAGATCGAAGATCCTGCGCCAAGGTGGCTGGGACCCGTTTCGAAAATAGTTTTCGGGTTAGTGACCTGGTGAAACTGGCGCAGGCGTAAGCACTGGCGGTTTCGCCTTGGGCAAGGGCACTTCTTCTTCGGGTTTGGTGTCTGGCACGTCTACATGAACATTGTGTTCGGAGGCTTGGTCTTCAAGCGAAACCACGTTCGCAAATTCCACCGCAGGCATGCCTGCCATGCCCTTCTCCATGAACTCGATCCAAATGGGAAGAGCGGCTAAAGCTCCGCTTTCTCTTTTGCCCAGGGAAATCTGTTTGTCGTCGTACCCTACCCAGACTCCCGCCGTAATCTGCGGTGTAAATCCAACGAACCATGCGTCGGTGAAGTCCTGCGTTGTGCCGGTCTTTCCCCCAGCCGGACGCCCCAGCGACTTGGCCTTCATCGCGGTACCAAACTGCACTACCTCTTCGAGCATGGCCGTCATGGTGTGCGCCACTTCTGGTGAAACCACGTCGTGCACTTCGGGATGTGCATCTTCCAGCAGCGCGCCATCGTAGCTTGTTACGCGCCGGATCATGTGCGGATCAATCCGGATGCCCTCGTTCGGAAACACCGTGAATGCCGATACGTGCTCGATCAATCTCATGTCGGCCGCACCAAGTGCCAGTGGCAAATATGGCGGGAGCGGCGCGGTAATACCAAAACGCCGGGCCATGTCGATTATCGAATTTATCCCCACTTTCTCAGCCAATTTGACCGCAGGCACATTTCGCGAGCCGGCCAACGCACGGCGCAAAGTGATTGTGCCCTCGAATTTTTCATCGTAATTGTGGGGTGAATAAACCTGGCCCCCGCTGATCGTCGTAAACGGTGTGTCAACAATCGTGTCGAAGGGCGAAGAACCTTTTTCTATCGCCGTCGTGTACACGTAGGGTTTGAATGAGCTGCCAACCTGCCGGTAAGCCTGTGTGGCGCGATTGAATTTGGAATCCTCGAAACTATAACCGCCAACCATGGCTTTGATTTCACCGGTGGTATTGTCGATCGCAACCATCGCGCCCTGCGGAGCGGGTTGTTGCTCGATTTGTAGTCGCACCGTGGTTTCGTGCATATCCTGAATCGAGAACTGCGCCAGATCGCCAACGCTGAGAATCTCCGTAAGCTTCTTGTGGCCGGTCCAGGCAACATCGGCCGGCGAAAGTAATGCGCGGTACGTGCCAACTTTCACGGTCGCGCTCTTGTCATCAACCGCAAGAATCAGTCCCGTGGTGTAACTTCCCTTTTCGATCGGGTGACGCCAGTCGTCATCCTCGTACGTGTCCAGCTTGCCGAGATTGTCTTTGATCACATTGGGAAGCTTGTCGCGCCACCCGTGCCGCCGGTCATAGGTGTGCAGACCATCGCGAATCGACTGATTAGCGGCCTTCTGCATTTGTATGTTGAGCGTGGTATAGACGCGAAGTCCGCGTTCGTGGACCGCTTCTGTGCCGTACGTGGATTCCAGGTACTTGCGGATTTCCTCGAAGAAATACGGGAGCAAGATCGTTCCGTGGATATTGAATGTGCAGACCCAGAGGTGTTTTCCGGGCCGCAGCCTCTTCGGCCGGAGTTATTTTGCCCTCTTCCATCATTTGATGGATCACCAGGTTGCGGCGCGTCAATGCGCCCGAAGGATTGTTCAGCGGCGAATATTTCGGGCCATTGACCATGCCCGCGAGCAGCGCCGCTTCCTGGAGATTCAGGTCCGTCACCGACTTGCCAAAATAGAATTCAGCTGCCGCGGCAAATCCATAGTTACCGTGCGCCAGGTAGACCTGATTGGCGTACATCGTAAAAATCTGTGGCTTGGTGTAGCGTCGCTCGATTTGCAAGCCCAGCAGCATTTCCTGCGCTTTGCGGCGGAAACTGCGGTCGCTCCGGTCCAGAAAAAGATTCCCGGCAAGCTGCATCGTGATGGTGCTGGCGCCTTCGGCCTTGCGACGTTTGAGGATGTTTCGGTAGGCCGCACCCGCCACGCGCGGGAAGTCCACCCCCCAGTGATCCTCAAAATGCTGGTCTTCAATCGCGCACACCGCGTTGTAAAGAACCTTCGGAGTTTGCTCCCAGGTCATCAGGATGCGCCGCTGCAGAGCGAAACTACCCACCAATTGCCCGTCATCGGCATAAATCTCGGTCACCACGTTGGGACGGTAAGTCTCCAACGCATGGATTTCCGGCAGGTCACTTTGATAAACGAATAGCAGCCCGATCGCCGCTCCCAAAGCAATCGAACAGAGCAGCAGAAACGCCAACGCTACGCGGTCGATCAGTTTCCAGCCGCGCAGTCGAAGAGTGATGGGTGGGAGAGAGAGCATGAAAGAAAAATTCTATCGCAGAAAATGTGAATTGAGGTGAACTGGCGTCAAATAGTTTCCATCTTCAGGGACTACATACCGGAATAATATTTTTCTCCCGCACAACCACGGCACAGCGTGCGGCTCCCCAACAACCACTTCCCTTCTGAAATTGATGCCTTCCCCGCATTCCGCGCAGACCACCCGCGGGCCTTTAAACCCAGGAAGCTCTTCTGGACCGATTTCCACCTTCACCCATTCTTTTGAGAACAGCACGTCGTCCGAAAGCTCGGCGTAAGCTTTTTGCTGACCTTCGTCCTTCGGCAATCCCGGAAACATTTCCTTGGCTAACTGTTTCGAGGATTCCTTCGCGGCAATTCGCACCGCCCGTCCCGTCTGCAAGTCGCAGAAAGTAGCCGCCACTTTGCCCCAATCTCGAAATTTCAGCGCGCGCTTGCCCAGCCGGCAGTTCGCGACCAGCGCCACAGCATCCGTGACGCAGCGATCGATCTCCACATAAGTGACAATGCGTTTCCGTTCGGCGATCGGATCTTCGATTCCCAATTCGCGAAGCCCCAGCATGGCAAGCCGTACACCCAGGACTTGTCCCGCGCACAAATGACCATGCGCCACGGCCGCGAGCTCGAGATATTCAGAAAGAGTTTTCATCTGACAACCAACTCGCCCCTCTCATTCTGAGTGCATCGCATTTGGATGCGCCAAGAATCTCATCGTAGCTAAATCTCTTAAAGAAATATTTGGCTGGGGCCCTTCGCTTCGCTCAGGGTGCGACCCCTGACGCGTAGTGCATGATCAGGCCGAGGGCTCAGGCGCCGAAGCAGTCCATGGATGCGGCTTGCGGGCCTCTTGATAGGCGAAGACCGTCATCAGCACCGCCAGCAACAACAGCACGCCATCCCTCAGCACGGTAATGCCGGTGAGAGGCTCCGGCTTCGCAAAACAGCCGCAGTTAATCTGCAGACCCATGGAATAGGCCCGCACCACGCTGGCAAAAAATCCACCGATGATCAGAGTAATCAGCGTGGCCCAGATGCGAAGTTGCCATCCAATAAGGAGCAGCAGACCAAGTGCGATTTCGGCGAATGGCAAGGTCCGCGCAACGAAAAGCACTGCTGGCGGCGGAAGTATCTGGTAAGAATCGATCTGCAACGCAAAAAGTGAGATCGCAATAGGAATCTGTGGTCGCGGCGTCATGTCAGGTCGAAAGAGTTTGGCGTATCCGGCATAGATAAAGATAGCCGCAAGCACGATGCGGCCTGTCCAGATGATGATGCGGCGAAAATTGAACGGTGCGGATTGCATCATTTTGGGTTCTCGGTTCTCACGGTCGGCGCTAACGCTCCATTCCTACTTACACGCAGCGCCCGGCCAAAACGTGTGATTACTTCTGCGCGACCAGTTGATCCAGAAACGTCTTCAGCACGTCGTAATTCACAAAACCAACTACAGGAAACGACTGCCCGTTCTTCGTATGCAGCCAGGTCGTCGGTGTTTGGTTCACCGCATATCCCTGACCTAATGCTTTGTCCTTTTCAATAAGCGGCTCCAGCGTCTTACCATCCACCAGCGCCTGTACCTTCTTCATCTCCGCTGGGGTAAGCACCGCGGCCACTGTACCCTTCACATCGCCCGTTGCTTCCCATTTTTCCTGATTCTGGAATAACGCGATTTCCACTTGATCATTCTTGCCAATATGCGCTGCCGCCCGGGCATAGCTCGCGGCTATGCGCGAATAGGCGTGCATGGGCAGCGGGAAATCCCGGTGCACCAGGTAGATCTTCCCTGTATTCACGTAATTGTCCGTGACCTTCTGCATCGTGGTGGTGAAAAGCTGCTTGCAGGCCGGGCATTGAAAATCCGTGAAGGTCTCCATCGTCACGGTGGCGTTCTTGGAGCCGGAAGCCTTCGTGGGATCGATTTCGTTTACGCCGTTCACGGAAATTAACACCACGGGAGCGGGAGCAGGATCAGCCGGCTTGGCGGCGGGAGTCGCTTTCTTGGCCGTTTGTGTCTTCGGAGCGGGCGGAGCAGCAAGGATAGCGATCGCACAGTATGTGAGTAGAACTAGCGCCAGGGCGGGGGCAAACAGCAACCGACGAGTCAAGGAATCCTCCAGACACTTAGTAAGGGACAGTAATGATTTCTTGAGCAGAGTAACACAAGTTTAGACGCACGAATGGGTTGGCGAGATGGTTTGCAGGCGGCAGAGACGTACAATTCAGCGAAGTGGGAGCCCGCCGCTGAGCCCAGGCGACCCGCTGGGGCTCCAGATCAGAAATCAAGGGAGAAGAGCAACAGCGCCCTGAAATGCGGCTATAAGTGAAACAAAATTATATATTTACTGGCGATATCAAATTACTTGACAATGTTGCACTCAACTTGTATAGTGGGCAAGGTTTTGCTTCGACGACGCTCAACTTTCCGGCCCTATCCTCCTTTTTTCTCAGGTCCGGCGCGATAGACGCGGCATCCAACGCTGCAAGCGGTGCTCGTCCGAAAGAAATCAGGATTTAGCTGAATTATTTGGCGAAAGGAAACAAAGTATATGAGTAAGACGATTGGAATTGACCTCGGTACCACAAACTCGGTTGTTGCCGTCATGCAGGGCGGAGAGCCCGTGGTGATCCCGAACCAGGAAGGCGGTAGAACTACCCCTTCGGTTGTGGCGATCACAAAGACTGGGGAGCGCCTGGTTGGCCAGGTTGCCAAGCGGCAAGCCGTCACGAATCCCGAGAACACGATTTATTCGATCAAGCGCTTCATGGGACGCCGGTACGACGAAGTCTCGAAAGAGATGGAGCGCGTGCCCTACAAAGTTGTAAAGGGCAATCACGACGACGCGCGCATTGAAGTGGCTGGCAAAGTCTACAGTCCACCCGAAATCTCAGCCATGATTTTGTCTAAGCTGAAGAGCGCCGCGGAAGATTTTCTCGGCGAAAAGGTGACCAAGGCGGTCATCACCGTTCCGGCATACTTCAACGACGCGCAACGCCAGGCCACCAAACAGGCGGGCGAGATTGCCGGCCTGGAAGTGCTTCGCATCATCAACGAACCCACGGCTGCGGCTTTGGCCTACGGTTTGGAAAAGAAAAGCGACGAGACCATCGCGGTCTATGACTTGGGCGGCGGTACGTTCGACATTTCCGTCCTCGAAGTTGGCGCCGGCGTCGTCGAAGTGAAATCCACCAACGGCGATACTCACTTGGGCGGCGACGACATCGACCAGAAGATCGTGGACTGGCTGATCGACGAGTTCAAGAAAGAACACAGCATCGACCTCGGCAAAGACAAGATGGCTCTGCAACGCCTGAAGGAAGCCGCGGAAAAGGCCAAGATCGAGCTTTCGCAGATGATGGAGACGGAAATCAATCTTCCTTTCATCACCGCGGGCGCCAGTGGCCCGATCCACATGCAACAGAAACTGACCCGGACACGTTTGGAAGATTTGATGCGTGATTTGCTGGACCGCTCCATGAAGCCCGTCAAGCAGGCTCTGGAAGACGCCAAAATGACGCCGCAAGACATTCAGGAAGTTGTGCTGGTCGGCGGCTCCACGCGCATCCCGAAGGTCCAACAGTTGGTCAGCACGTTCTTTGGCGGCAAAGAGCTGCACAAGGGCGTGAACCCCGATGAAGTTGTGGCCGTCGGCGCGGCGATTCAGGGCGCGGTCCTCGCGGGAGAAGTGAAGGACATTCTGTTGCTCGACGTTACGCCTCTTTCTTTGGGCGTCGAAACGTTGGGCGGCGTCATGACCGTTCAGATCCCGCGCAACACCACCATCCCGACTCGCAAGGTCGAGACCTACTCCACCGCTTCGGACAATCAGCCGGGCGTGGAAATCCACGTGATGCAGGGCGAACGCAAATTCGCCAAGGACAACCGTTCACTCGGCACCTTTAAGCTGGACGGCATTCCACCGGCTCCACGCGGAACTCCGCAAATTGAAGTCACCTTTGACATCGACGCCAACGGCATCTTGAACGTCAGCGCGAAAGACAAGGCCACCAACAAGGAACAGAAGATCACCATCACTGCTTCGACTGGCCTCAGTAAGGAAGAAGCGGAAAAGATGCGCACGGAAGCGGAATCTCACGCGGAAGACGACCGCAAGCGGATGGAAGAAGTGGAAGCTCGCAACCGCTTGGACGGCATCGTCTACCAGGCGGAGAAAACCATCCGTGAGAACCGCGACAAGCTGGCCGAAGGCGACGTCAAGCAAGCTGAAGAGGCTCTTGAAGACGCTAAGAAGGCCATGACCGAAGGCAATGTGGCTCGGCTGCGCTCTGCAACAGAGAACGTCGAGAAAACCCTCCACAAGATGGCCGAAGAGCTGTACAAGAAGGCGCAAGCAACAGGCAGCGCGGAACAAGCTGGCGCGGCTGGTGCAGGTGCGGCTTCGGGAGCGGCCTCTGGCGGCGGTGCGGCGCAGGGCGGCCATAAACCGGGCGACGTGATCGACGCGGAATACGTCGATGTGGACGACAACAAGAAGCCGAACTAAGAAAGTCAGTCTGTAGTCGCTAGCACGATCGCGGGAACCGGTTTGCAAGGCAGATCGGTTCCTGCAGAAATCAGGACGTAGCAACATGGGTCCGGCACTTGGTTCACAGGAACTGACGTGACTGGACCCGTTTGCACGAAATAACAAGCAGTTCGTGCGAAATTGATGCGCTCAACTGCATAGCGGAATATATGGCCACTGGAACTAAAAAAGATTATTACGATTTGCTGGGCGTTGGTCGAAAGGCCACAGCAAAGGAAATACGCACGTCGTTTCGAAAGCTCGCGCGCAAGTATCATCCCGATTTGAATCCGGGCGATAAAGCTGCGGAAGAGAAGTTCAAGGACCTGCAGGAAGCCTACGACGTCCTTTCCGATACCAAAAAGCGCGGCATTTACGATACCCACGGGTTTTATAGCGACAATATGCCCCCGGCAGGCTATGGCCCTGGCCCCGAATCCAGCGGCGGTGGTGACGTCAACTTCGATTTTGGCGGTTTCGATTTTGGCGGCGGTGCACCCAGCGGCGGCCAGGGCAGCGGTGGCAGTTTCCGCGATCTGTTTGGGCAATTTTTTGGCGGCCGAGGCGGCGCGGCCATGGAGCCGGAGCAAGAAGCCGGCGGCGATCTGGAATATCAGATCGAAATTGATTTTTGGGATGCCGTGCGTGGCGCAGTAAAAAAGCTGCAGATCACCCGCATGGATTCCTGCGAAACCTGCCACGGCACCGGCGCGATCGGCACTCCTCAGACCTGTCCCACCTGCAACGGCACAGGTTCCATCCAGCAGACGGCCGGCAAGATGCGTTTTAACGTCCCCTGCAATCGCTGCGGAGGCACCGGAAAATTGCGTACGCCTTGCCGTACATGCGGTGGTGAAGGCCGCGTTCGTCGCACCGAAACAATCGATGTGCGTATACCGGTCGGCGTGGCCAATGGCGGCAGGGTTCGCGTACCCGGCAAAGGCAATGCCGGAACCATGGGCGCGCCGTCAGGCGATCTTTATTTGCGTGTGGTCGTGAAGCCCCACGAATTTTTCGAACGCCGCGGCAACGACCTCTATACCAAGGTACCAGTGACCGTCCCGGAAGCTTCGCTCGGTGCAAAGATTGAGGTGCCAACAATCGATGGACGTTCTCTTGTTCGCATTCCGCCTGGAACTAACAGCGGCAAGACTCTGCGCCTAAAGGAAAAGGGCGTGCCTAGCGCGCGTAAAGGCGCTGCACGTGGCGATCAGTATGTCGAAATTCAAGTGATCGTCCCTGAACCCACTGACGAACGCGTGCGCAATCTCATGAAGGAACTCGAGGAAGTCGCGCCCGCCGATCCGCGAAAAGATTTGTTTGCGAAGGCCGGGGTCTAAGCCATGCCAGTGAAAACAAAGAAGCCAAGGGCAAAAGCCGGATACATGATCAGCGCGGTCGCGGAATTGTATAAGTTGCATCCTCAAACTCTGCGCTTGTACGAACGCGTGGGTTTGCTCAAGCCTTCCCGCTCCCTGGGCAACACAAGGTTGTATACGGATTCGGATCTGGAGCGGTTGGACGTGATTCTGACGCTGGCTCGGGATATGGGCGTGAATCTGGCAGGCATCGAAATCATTCTCAACATGCGCGAAAAAATGATCGAGATGGAGCGCCAGATGGGCGAGTTTGCCCAAGTCGTTCAACAGGAACTGTCGCGCATGTCCCGGACCGGCGAAAAAGTCCCCAACACCGCGATAGTCCGCGCCGCCCCCCGCGTCGTGAAATAAAACTGCTCTCGACGGCCGTCCCCATTCACCATTAATTTGTCGTCCCTTGCTTGCTCCAGCATCCATTCAAAATAATCTGTCATCCCTCGCCCGCGCTTTTTGCGGGCGAGGGATCTGCTTCTCCCTCCGCCTCAAGCCAAAAGCAGATCCCTATCCCGTTCAATAAACCGAACGGAATAGGGATGACAGATTAAACTCAAATACACGTAGCGCTGGCTTTTATGCCAGCGCTTCAGAAAAGACGCTCGTTCCTACACCAGCGCCGTCGAGACAGAGCTCCGAAAAATCCAGCCCTTTTCATTTTGTCCACAGATTTCCGCTGCCAGGGTGATTGTGGCCAATCGAAACCGGTCGTATGATGGCGACAGACTTCTGTGGGAGACTCGCGCTGGCATAAAAGCCAGCGCTACTATATGGCCAAAGAGAATTGCGTTTTCTGCAAAGGTACAGGCTGGAAGCTGGTACCGCGTAAAGACGGCACCGGCAACGTAGCCATCGCCTGCGAATGCGGCATGGACGAACGCGCCGGCAAAATCATGGAGCGCGCCCGCATCCCCAAACGCTATGAGCATTGCGACTTTGAGAGTTACGTAACCGACCTCGCCGATGGCAAAACCTGGCTCCCCCAGCATGAAAAATCACTCAAGAACGCCAAGATGATCGTCCAGGGATTCTTGCGCGACTATCCCGCCGCAGAAAAAGGTTTACTTCTCATTGGCTCGTCGGGCGCCGGCAAAACCCATCTGGCCGTTGCCGCGTTGAAGGAATTAATCCGCAGAGGCCACGGCGGCCTGTTCTGCGATTACCGCGAATTGTTGAAAGAAATTCAAGCCAGCTACAACCAGGCCAGCGAATCTACCGAGATGGCTATTCTTGAGCCGATCCGCACCACGGAAGTGCTCGTGCTTGACGATCTTGGCGCGAGCAAGCCCTCCGACTGGGTCCGCGATATCGTCGGCATCGTCCTCAACGCCCGCTACAACGAGAATCGCACCACCATCATCACCACAAATTATTACGACGAGACAGCCATGCCCGAAGCAGGAGCGCGTCTCCCCGGTGGACGTCAACTCGTGGTGAAAGAAGATACACTAGCCGACCGCATTGGCACCCGCATGCGCTCCCGCCTATACGAAATGTGCCGCACCGTAGAAGTCAGCGCCCCAGACTTCCGCAAAGAAATGGGCCACGCCCGCGGCGCTCGCGTGTGAGCAATAAATGAGATTCTGCCCGGGGGTTCGTTTACTTAGAAGACGTTTGCGCTATCGGGTGCGAAGAGCGCCATTAATGTCTCTAATCGCTGCAACAATAATCACCCTGGTAGAGATGGCAGGTTTCCGCGGCCCTTTTAGAGAGTTGGGACCGCTGCTGTCACTCAATGAAATCTGGTGGCACTTTCCATTGTGGTTCGTTTTCTGGATGTTCTTTTGGTTGTTTTGGCCTTGGCGAATAGACATTTGGGATTAAACTCTGCGTCCAGGAGGCCTTCCCTCGAGAAACAGGGGAGTCGACAATAAGATTCCAAGGCAAAATGAATTCGCAATATTTCTTTGCGCAAGGCCTATCGAGCGCCACCTTGATTGACACCACCTCACGTGGCTTGTATCCTTTGATGGGTGTTAGGCTGCCTCGAATCCCCAAAATTCTTGGCATCCAAATGACAGCTAACGAGTTACTTCGACGCAGTGATTTGAACGTCCCGTACTGCCCCGTGGTAACCCTCCTTGCATTACCCCAGTAGGGATTCAGCAAGGATTGACTCGACAAAAAACAGGGATAGAAATCCCGGAGGCGTCTTAATTATGTTATTTGACCAGGAAAACCCCGTATCGTCCGCAGCAGCCGCAGCAGAACAAGATCCCGATCACAACACAAAAAGTGAAACGGCTCCTGAAGCTGAAGTTTCGCACGCCGCTCCAACACCGGCTCCCGAAGCTCCCGCCGCAGCCGAGCACGTCCATCCCGATGAAGCGCACGCCAAGGCCGAATCCCACGCGGCTAACGCCACCGTAGACGCCGAAGCGGCAGCGGCAGCGGAAGAAGCCGCCGGCGCGGAGGAGATGAGCAAGCTCATCGACCAGTACAGTGAGCCGCAAGCGGAAACGGCCACTCATGAAGTCATTGAAGTAAAAGTCGTCGCCTACACCGAACACGGCGTGGTCGTCGACATCGGCGGAAAGACCGAAGGCCTGATCCCCGCGGCAGAATTCGCGGAGACCGAGATTCCCCGCCCAGAGCCTAACGCGACGATTGAGGTGCAACGCACCGGCGAGACCAAAGACGGCTTCGCCATCGTCTCCTATCAAAAGGTCTATCGCCGCCGTACTTGGGAAAAGATTGACGCACAATACAAGGCTAAGGAAACCATCACCGCAAAAGTTGTCGACCGCATCAAGGGCGGCCTGGTTGTCGACGTCGGCGGAGTTCGCGCCTTCCTGCCAGGCTCGCAGTACGACTTGCGACCAACTCAGAATCTCGATGGCTTGATCGGCACCGATGTGCAGGTGCGCATCACCAAGCTCAACCGCCGCCGCGGAAACATCGTGGTCAGCCGCCGCGCGTTGCTCGAAGAAGAGCTGCACGCCAAGCGCGCAGAGTTGATGGAGAACTTGAAGGAAGGCCAGATCGTCCACGGCACGGTAAAGAACGTTACCGATTACGGCGCCTTCGTTGACTTGGGCGGCATTGATGGCTTGCTGCACTTGACTGACCTGAGCTGGGGTCGCGTGCGGCATCCGAACGATGTGGTCAAGCCGGAGCAGGAACTCGACCTCATCATCCTGAAGTTCGATAAGGAAAAGCAGCGCGTATCTCTCGGCCTGAAGCAAATGACCAAGGATCCCTGGGTTGACGCAGCCGAGCGCTATCCGGCAGGCGGCAAGTACAAGGGCAAGGTTGTCGGCGTGGTCGATTACGGCGCTTTCGTCGAACTGGAACAAGGCATCGAAGGCCTAGTCCACGTCACCGAAATGAGCTGGCAGAAAAAAGCCACTCATCCCTCCAAGGTCGTCAAGGCTGGCGAAGAGGTCGACGTCGTGGTTCTCGACATCAAGCCGAGCGACCGCCGCGTCTCTCTCGGTATGAAGCAAGCCCAGCCGGATCCCTGGCTGCAGGTTGCCGACAAGTATCCCGTCGGCACCGTCGTTACCGGCAAGGTTCGCAACATCGCCGAATTTGGTGCCTTCATCGAAATCGAAGAAGGTTTCGATGGTTTGGTTCACGTGGGTGATGTCAGCTGGACCGGCCGCGTAAAGAATCCCCACGAGGTATTCAAGAAGGGCGAGCCCATCACCGCAAAAGTGTTGCGCATCGATCCCGAGAATCGCCGCGTGTCTCTAGGCATCAAGCAGGTCAACGATATTTGGGGCGACTGGTTCAAGACGCACAAGGTCGGCGACGTAGTTAAGGGCAAAGTTTCCCGCATTGCTACCTTCGGCGCCTTCGTCGAACTGGGCGACAATATCGAAGGCCTCTGCCACAACACCGAAATCGAAGAGCGCAAGCGCCGCGATGAAGGCCCTTCCAGCTTCCGGCCTACCACTGGTCCTTTGAAGAGCGCGGGTCCTCTGGAGCCGGGCAAAGAATACGACTTCAAAATTATCAAGATCAGCTCGGAATCGCGCCGCATCGGTTTGAGCTATCGCGCCGCGGTTCGCCAGATCGAGCGCAAAGAGATCGACCAGTACAGGTCGACGACGAAGTCCTCGTCCACAGCCACCATCGGCGACGCCATGAAGCAGAAGCTGGCTTCTCGCTAGGCGCACTGACCGGCTGTTTTGTTAAATTCGTTTTTGCGGCGGGGGTTAGTCGCAAAAATCATTTCCCTGTAGGCCAATTTAATGATACGAAGAGGGGGCAACAGGAGAGGCGTGCCCCCCCTTAACTCGCCTTGCTCCAGCAAGTTGTAAGGATTAGACTGCCAACGAGCAAAGAGGCTGGATACGATGACTAAGCAACCGACGTTGACCAAAGCGGACCTGATCGAAGAAGTTCTCAGGGTGGCCGAATTGCCACGTAAAGAGTCCGAGACGATCGTCGAGACTATTTTCGAGAGCATAATCGACGCCCTCCAGAAAGGTGACAAGATCGAGATTCGCGGTTTCGGCAGCTTTCGCACTCGTCAGCGCCGCGGACGCATCGGCAGAAATCCCAAGACCGGCGAAAAAGTCGACGTGCCCGCGAAGAAGATTCCTTTCTTCAAACCCAGCAAGGAATTGAAAGATTTTGTGAATACCACCACCGAGCCTTTGGGAGAAGCGACCGCGCAGTGAACTTCACCGCTCGAAATTCTTTCGACAACGCCCTGACTTGCTCAGGGCGTTTTTATTTGCAGCGAAGAAATGATTCTGTCGGCCGTCCAGTTGGGTTATGCTGAACGCGCAGCAGATGAAATAAGGCGGATAACGCATGGATTATTTGTGGACGCCGTGGCGGTTCCAATATATGGCCCAGGTTACCTCTGGGAAGCAGCCTGACTGTATCTTCTGCGATGCGGTAGCGGCCAATCATGATGAAGAAACACTCATCGTCTATCGCGGAAAGAAGATGTTTGTCATTCTCAACCGCTTTCCTTACACCTCCGGCCACGTGATGATTGTTCCCTACGCTCACGTGGCAGAGTTGAATCTGTGCGAGCCAGAGGCGTTATCGGAGATGATGCAGTTGGCACAGCGCGTCGAGACCGCATTTAAAGCGAATTACAAACCCGATGGCATGAACCTAGGCATGAATCTGGGCAGAGCCGCGGGCGCAGGCGTCGTCGGACATCTTCACTTGCATGCCTTGCCGCGCTGGATGGGCGATTCCAACTTTATGACCGTCGTGGGCGAGACTCGCGTGCATCCCGAAGAATTGAGAGTCACCTACGAAAAGCTCCACAACGCCTTGAACGTTGGCTGAACCTGCTACAACTTTAGTCGCTCGCCCGAGCGCGCAGCTTCTTCGCCTCCGTACGCAATCTCGACCACTCTGCATCCAGCCTTCGCCAACTGTCATCCTGAGAGCCGATTCTGATCGGCTCGAAGGATCTCAACCAGCACTCGCTCCACTATTTCATCTCGGCAGCAACCCCACCCATTCCCTGCGTTCGTGACATCCCCCACTTGAAGCGATAAACTCACAAAATCAAACTTTGCTTTGAACTCCTTCGGAGAATTCCGTGAATCTTGAATTGAACGAAGAACAGCAACTTCTGCAGAAAAGCGTGCGTGAGTTCGCCGAGAGCGAAGTGCGCCCCTTGGCTAAGGAATTAGACGAAACCGGTCATTTTCCACGCCAACTGTTCAAGAAGGCCGCGGAGCTCGGATTAACGGGCGTAGCCTTTCCCGAATCTGAAGGTGGAGCAGGATTCGACCACATCGCTTACTCCATTGTGATTGAAGAAATCTCGCGTTGCTGTGCTTCCACGGGAGTGATCCTGAGCGTCCAGAATTCCCTGTTTTGCGATCCAATTCACCGCTACGGAACCGACGAGCAGAAAAAGAAATTCCTTCTGCCATTCACGCGTGGCGAAAAAATCGGCTGTTATGCGCTGACCGAGCCCCAAGCCGGATCGAACGCTTCTGCGCTTCAAACCAAAGCCGTTAAAAAGGGCGACAAATACATCATCAACGGAACCAAGGCCTGGATCACCAATGGAGGCGTAGCCGACGCCGCGATTGTGTACGTAAATACAGATCCTCCCAAAGGCGAAAAAGGGATCACCGCGATCGTGGTGGAAAAAGGCACTCCGGGCTTCAAAGTAGGCAAGGAGGAAAAGAAGCTGGGCATTAATGCCACCGCGTGCAGCGAACTTGTCTTCACGGATTGCGAAGTACCCGAAAGCAATCGCATCGGAAATGAAGGCGAAGGCTATCGCGTCGCCCTTTCCACGCTGGATGGTGGCCGCATCGGAATAGCCTCGCAGGCTGTGGGGATAGCACAGGGCGCGTTTGAGGCCGCGCTCAGCTGGTCGAAGGAACGTATGGCCTTCGGGCACCCCATCTCCCAGTTCCAGGCCATCCAATTCATGCTGGCCGATATGGCCACGGAAATTGATGCCGCGCGGCTGCTGGTACGGAAAGCCGCATGGAAGCAAGATAGCGGCGGCCGCTTCAGCCTGGAAGCATCTGTGGCAAAGCTTTTCGCCAGCGAAATGTCCACACGCGTCGCTCACAAGGCCATTCAGATCCACGGTGGTTACGGCTACAGCAAGGAATATCCTGTGGAGAGGGCTTACCGTGATTCACGCATTACCGAGATTTACGAAGGCACCAGCGAAATTCAGCGGTTGGTCATTGCCTCATGGGTATTGAAGGGCTAATCAGATTTTTCGCCCCGAAATTGACGCTGGTCCCGGCGGGATCCTGTATCAACTCCTCTTTACTTCTTTATAATATAGTTATACTGTTACCTTGGCTGAACGGATTCAGAACCCCCACCTTCTGGCAATGAGCATTGGAGCGCCTGCACAAGAGGTTTTTTATCCCGTGTTGCGTATCTTTTGTGTACGGATAGTAGTCACAGTCCATGCAAGTTCATGCACGCGACCCCAATCTCCTCAATACTTGGATCAGCCGAACCAACTGAACGGGGGATCGCGCCGCTCACGCGATATAGCTTATGCTCGACAATTTATGGATTTACGCGTCCACCGGCATCGCCTGCCTCTACGCTGCTGGACCGCTCGCGATACGGAGTGCATATCGGTTCGCGGCCCGCTGCAATCCTGTAGTAGTTCCAACGACCGATTTACCGGAAGCAGTGGCTGCCCAAATCGTGCCCCGCATTGCGGAGATGGAGAATCTAGGGTTTGCCCTGGTGGGCTGTTACGACTGCGGCGAATTGGCAGTCCAGACCAAAACCTTCCTGGCCTACTTCTGTAATCGCGCAACCAACGATTTTGCCAATGTCACCGCCATGGTCTCTCCTCGCGGCGTTACTAGTTATTTCGAGTTTTCTACCTATTTCTCCAATGGTCGCGCGCTCGAGACGAATAACAATCGCGTCCTGCCGCTAACGCCTGGTAATCCTGACGTGCGCGTGTTCCGCTTCGCGGACATCCACAACGCGAATGCGCTTCTCCAAATGCACCGGCGCCTCCTCGAGAAATACGCGATCAGCCAATGGCCCCAAGGCGAGCCCAAGGGTCAAGAGATTCAGCGCTGGGTGCGCACCGTGGAAAATTACGGACCCCGTCACGCGAAGATTGGCTATATGACTGCCACCGAAGGCGGCCAATTTTACCGACTGACTTGGAAGGGTGCTTTCCTGCTGACATGGCGCGGATTGTGGCCTGCTTCCCTGCTCCGCAAGTTATATGCTCGGCAATCGATGAACGTGCAACGCCACGAACTCGAACACCAGGGAATCGCGGCCCTGCAAAAAGCTTAGATCAAGGACCGCGACCCAAAATCTCAGTCAATAAGCAATCATTTTCTGCCCGTGCGAATCCATTTCGTTCAGATATTCAGGAATGGCCGATTTGTCTTTACAATTTTTTCCATTCGATCGGTTGCTTGCGTTCCGCCCGTCTCGCGGTTTCGCGCACATACCATCCCACTACCGCCAGACAGACGAGCAGAAACACAATTCCCCACCGGTTCGCGGGAACCACTTCAGAGAGTGAGGCTTGGTCCGTCACAACGGATGACTGCTCCACCGGAGTTGGCACAGCCTGCGCGCTCGCGGCGGTCATATTCAAGTCGTTCGATGCCGCTGCAGGCACAGAAGCGCTCTTGGCAGCCGCGCTAGAATTGTCCGCCCAAACTGTGTTGTCTATTTCCTGTGCTGGCGCAGCTGTCGCCAAAAACAATGCCGCTCCCAGCCCGATTGTGATTGCCTGCATCCGAAGAATTGTTTGAAGTTTCATAACCCACCTCGTCTGATCCCATCGTTCTGAATCTCTTACTCGACCTCCGCCCTAAAAGCAGTCGAAGGACCAATGGACGCGTTAACATTCTTCGTCGCCGAGATGCCCTTATCCGCTTGAGGGACTGCAACTTGATGGGAGGTTCCGAAAAGTGCCGCGCCTGGAGTCGGGTGAATCTTTGTATTAGGG
Organism: Candidatus Acidiferrales bacterium; assembly: GCA_963837885.1. Taxonomy (GTDB): domain Bacteria; phylum Acidobacteriota; class Terriglobia; order Acidiferrales; family UBA7541; genus Acidiferrum. The sequence goes on from CAWIPD010000016.1 coordinate 181,321, forward strand.
TTATTTTTTAACCATTGTATGGTTAATTTTTAACCGTTCACCGCGCGTCGACCATTTAAATGCTCCCCGCATCCGTTACGAAATTCAACAATTACCTCACTCTCGTTCCGGTACTTTTCTCTCTCGTCGAGCAATTCTCCCGCGACTTTAGTATCCTGCCGTGTGCACATTTTCGTAACCAATCGAACGATAAAACGACTTCAGGCTTATTCACGCTGATCCATGAAGCGGGCAAACGAATCAATCCGAGATCGCAGAGGCAACTATGAATCTAAAACCGGTTTTAGCATCACTCATCATTTTTCTATCTATGACTGCTCTAGCCAATTCAGAACAAATCGGTGATGGCGAGACCCTTGTTAAAGCCATGCATGCTCGTTACGAAAAAACCTGGTACGACACCGTGACATTCACACAGAAAAGCACGACCTACAATCCCGACGGCACCACCAAAGTCGAGACCTGGTATGAAGCCGCCACCTTGCCGGGGAAACTGCGTATCGACATTGGCCCCACGAGCGATGGCAACGGCGTCATTCTTTCCGATGGCCAAGCCACTTTTTTCCAGAAAGGCCAGCAGACCGGCACTCGCCCTTACGTGAACCTGCTTCTGGTGTTGGGCTTCGATGTTTATCGTCAAGCGCCCGAAGCTACCATCGCGCTACTGAAAGCCGAGGGCATCGATCTTTCAAAAATCCATGAAGAATCCTGGCAGGGGGAGCCGGCCTATGTCGTTGGCGCCGACAAAGGGGATCTAAAGGCCAAACAGTTTTGGGTTGAGAAAAAGCGCCTCCTCTTTCTCCGCGTCATTCAGCCCGATCGCCAGGATCCCCAAAAGATGGATGACATTCGCTTCACAGACTACCGGCAGCTTACCGGCGGGATAATCGCTGCTCGCGTGGAAGTCCGTAACGAGGATAAATTGGTCTTCAGCGAAGACTATTCCGATATCCAAATCGGCGCGAAGCTCGAACCTGCCATCTTTGACCCTAAGCAGTTCGCCACAGCGCACTGGCAGAAATAACGCCAGCCGCCAGCAAAACGTTGGCGAGTTTAGTATCCTGACGAGGTGCTGGAACTGAACGCTGGCTTCGAATTCAACTTACAGGACGATGCGGGGTTTTTCGCTCTACTGCCGGCGCGACCTGCGGTCTGCCTGATTGAACCACTCGAGGCAAGCGCGGAACCCTTCCTGCTTCGCACTCCCGATCTGCGCCGGCGCATTCAACGCCTGCTCGGTCCTCCTGACCCCACCAGCAAGCGCCTGAATCTCCGCGAATTTGCTCGTGCTGTTCGCTATCGTGAAACCGGCTCCGCCTTTGAGCAGAACCTTCTCTACTACCAGCAAGCCCGCAAAATCTTCCCTCAGCGCTATCAGAAGCTCACACGCTTTCACCCTCCTGCTCTCCTCAAAGTGAACTTGCGCCATGCCTATCCGCGCTGCTTTGCCACGCGCCGCATTGTCGTTGACGACCAAGGCTTGCCTTCCACAGGAGCGTATTACGGCCCCTTCGCCTCACGTCGTGCCGCCGATGCTTTCGCTGAGCGCGTTTTGGAATTCTTCAAAGTGCGTCGCTGCCAGATCAAAATCCGGCGCGACCCCGAATTCCCCGGTTGCATTTACTCCGAAATGAAAATGTGTCTGGCACCCTGCTTCGCCGGCTGCACCAAGGAAGAGTACGATGCCGAAGTCCAGCGACTGGTCTCTTTTCTTAACACCAGCGGCGGCTCGCTTCGCGGCACATATGAGCAGGACCGTGAAAAAGCCAGTGAAGATCTCGATTTTGAAAAAGCTGCGGCGATCCACAAGAAACTCGAGAAGCTGGATGACGCACTTCGTGGTCGCTCCGAACTTGCCCGCCGCGTTCAGGATGTAGATGCCATAATTCTGCAGTGCACCACCGAAGACCATACCGTGGGAATGTATGCCGTACGTGGCGGGCGGCTGGCCGATCCAGCGTACTTGCGCTTCGGAGACACCAGCGAGCCCAAATCGGCGGAGGAATCGGCGCGTGAGTACCTGGAAGGTGTAATGCAACAGGAAATCAGCGCCAAAGGAAACCCTCGTCAGAGCGCGCAGGAGCTATCTGAACATCTTTGGTTGTTGTCCCGCTGGTTTTACAGCCAGCCGCGCGAAGGCGAAATCTTTTTTCGCGAAAAGGATTGGCCCTACCGCCGAATTTTAAGAGCCTGTTCCCGATTGCTGGCTCCTAAGCAGGAAGAAACTCCGGCCACGCAAGCTGTGCCGCCACAAATCAAGACCGAGGAAACCAAATGAGCCACGGAGCAACGAAAGAAGGCACCACGCAGTACGCAGAGAAATTTCGCGGAGTCGCCGGCGAGGGGCACTTTCGTATTGCCCACGGCTTGGTGATGTCCTCGCTGGGCATTGGCACCTATCTTGGCCAACCGAATGACACCGTCGACTCCAGTTACACGACGGCGATTGTCGCGGCCGTGCAGGGTGGAATCAACGTAATCGACACCGCCATCAATTACCGCCTCCAACGCAGCGAACGCAACGTCGGGGCAGCCTTAAAAGTCCTGACCAACAAAGGCTTCTCGCGCGATGAAATTGTCGTTTGCACCAAGGGCGGATACCTTACTCCCGATAACACCATGCCCTCCGACCCCAACCGTTATTTTTTCGAGGAATATATCCAGAAGGGCATTTTCACCGCCAAAGATATCGCCGGAGGCTGCCACTGCATGACGCCTCATTACCTCGACAATCAGTTGGGCAGAAGTCTCAGGAACCTCGGCGTGGAATGCATCGACATCTATTACCTCCACAATCCAGAAACTCAGCTCGGTGAATTGGGAAAGCCCGAATTTTCCAAACGCGTGAAGGATGCATTTGCCTATCTGGAACGAGCCGTTACCGCTGGCCGGGTTCAGTTTTACGGCATGGCCACTTGGAATGGCTTCCGCCAGGAAAGCACGGCCAAGGACGCGATGCAGCTTGGAGAATTGGTTGAGCTTGCGCGCGAAGTGGCCGGAGACCAGCACCACTTTCGTTTTGTGCAATTGCCCTTCAACCTGGCAATGACCGAGGCGCTAACGCTGGGAAATCAGAACTTGAAGAGTGGCACTAAAACCATCATGGAAGCGGCCGCTGAGCTGGGTGTCACCCTGATAGCCAGCGCTTCCCTGCTGCAAGGCCAGGTGGCGCAGAATCTTCCCGCGTTTGTAGCGGAAGCTCTGGGCATGACCAATGACCGCGAACGGGCCCTGCAATTTGCCCGCTCCGCGCCGGGAATCACCACCGCTCTCGTTGGAATGTCCCGGGCCTCGCACGTGGAAGAGAACAGCAACGTTGTGGCCGCCGCCTCCGCCGGAATCGATGAGTTTGGAAAACTTTTCCAGCGCGGCGAAGGTAATTAAGCAGCGCAATTAGGCAAAGCATTCAGGTAGCAGACCCAGACGAAACAATCCACAATTATTTCATTCAAAGCTGCCATACCTAGCGGAACGATGGATCTGCTTTCGGCAGCCTACTAAGAGTCCACCAATTCCGGATGCCGCTCGATCAGCCAATCGGTTATCGCTCGATCGAGTTTTTCCAGGTGTCCCGCAAAAAAGTGGTCGGCCTCATCTACGAACATCAGCCGGTTCTCACCCGGCAGCGCGCCGACAAGCTCTTCCACTTTATGACGTGCGCCATGTTCGTCCTTGGCTCCCTGCACAAATAGCTTCGGTTTGGCGCAATTCCACAAATAAGTGAAATCGGAGCTGTCCACCGGTACTCCGATTCCGATCAGCTCGGTCACGCGTGGATCAGAGCACCCGATTCGCAAACCAACCCAACTCCCAAAACTGAAACCTCCAAGGATCAGCGGCGTGTTCGGAAATTCATTGGCAAGATAATTTACTGCGGCCTGCACATCGCCTTGTTCTCCGCGCCCTTTGTCGTGCACTCCTGCGCTTAAACCAGCACCCCGAAAATTAAAACGAAGCACCGGGATTCCAATCCTGTCGATCGATTTGGCCGCCTGATACACAACCTTGTTGTGCAATGTGCCTCCAAACAGGGGATGCGGATGGCAGAGAACCGCGGCGAGTGGCGGAGTGCGAAAACGGGTGGGAGTCCAAAGAATGGCCTCGATCTGGCCAACCGGACCGTCGATAAAAACCTTCAGGGAATCGTGCGTTGCATCCATTAGGAACTGTCATCAAAAAGTGTACTAGAAATCTGCACAGTCGGCCGCATCGTAAGTATTCTCTAAATCTTCGCCATAAATTGAGGCGGCCAGCAAAATCGTTCTTCTTATGGGGAGTTCTAGGACCTACGGGTAATACGGGGCGTACTAGAGCTAAATTCTCCTAGTTTCGGATTGCAGTTTGTTCCAGCGGGTGCTAACTTCCACTCGGGTCGAGAACGAACAGGGGGACCCCGCATGAGCGATTTGTCTGACAGACGGGAAGCCCGGCGCTTCGTGATGACTCTGCCGGTGCGCGTCTTGGCGCGCGATGCGAAAGAACACGAATTGAAAGCGCACACGCGAGACGTCAGTTACCGCGGTTTATATTTTCTCACCGACACAAAGTTCGACTACGGGAATGAAATCGATTTCATCCTTACCCTACCCCAACAAATGGTGACTGCGGGTGACGTCAGTATCCGTTGCCACGGTCGCGTGGTCCGCGTGGAATCCAGCGAAAACGGCAAGACCGGAATTGCCGCAAAGATCGAACGTTATGAGTTCGTCCCTCTGCGGGCTTCCGCAGCCTGAACACCCACCCGCACTTCCCTTTTACCAATTTGAGCGGTACCCTCCCTATCTTTTGCGTAGAATAGATTCCTCGGGTGCACGGAGTGCAAAGTCACTCCTGGGAGGCTCTTATGTATCACTATGATCCAAAACAGGCGCTGGAGGAATTGCAGGAAGAAGCTCTACTGCCCCATCCCGTGAAACTTCGCGACATGATTTTGCGCAACCAACTTGGTCCCGAAGATGCCAAGGCGCTGAACCACGACTTTCAGGAATACCTCACCAAGTTCGGTGAATTGCAAAAGCAAGCCCGAGGCATCCTGCAGCAATTAGCCACCGGCCAGCGCAAGTCAGCGTAATCACGAGCGAAAGCGGGCGGATAAGACGACAACGATGCGACGAAACACTCTGTTGATTGATGCGGACGACACGCTCTGGGAAAACAACGTATTTTTTGAGAAAGTTATCGAGGACTTCATCAGCATGGTGGAGCCCTGCGGATATAGCCGCGCCTATATCCGTCACATCCTCAACGAAACCGAACGCAAGAATATTCGCCAGTACGGATATGGCGTACGTAGTTTCGGCCGCTCTCTGGAAGAAACCTACCTCAAACTCGCCGACCAGATGGCCAAACGCGAGATCCTGGCTCAGGTGCACCGAAGCGTTATGGACCTGGAAAAAACACCTCCTAAAATTTTGGACGGCGTACCGGAAACCCTCGCCTATCTGACCACGCGCCACCGCCTGATTTTGTTTACCAAGGGCGAGCCTGCAGAGCAGGCTGCAAAAGTCGAGCGTTCCGGATTGCAGGGATTTTTCGAGGCGATTGAAATCGTCGCGGAAAAAGATGCCAAGACCTACGGACTGCTTGTCAACAAACACAAGATTGTTAAGACCTATGGCTGGATGATCGGTAACAGCCCGCGCAGCGACATCAATCCCGCCATGGAAGCGGGCCTGAATGCCGTCTACATTCCTCATGTGAACACCTGGCATCTGGAGCATGAACCGGTCAACGCCGGTTCAGGAAAATTGGTGATCGTCCCGGCATTCCGCGAATTACGAAACCACTTCTAGACTGTTGCAGAGTCCTTCTCCGGGAGAATCAGCTATGAGCGGTGAATCAAACTGGCCCAGGATCGCGGTAGTGGGCGCTGGGGCTGTGGGCGGCTACTTCGGTGGATTATTCGCCAAGGCCGGCGCACCGGTAGTCATGATTGGACGCGCTGCTTTCGTGGAATCAGTCAGGAAATCCGGCCTGTTTCTCGATACCGTGCACTTTCAAGCGCAAGTGCAGGTCGAAGCCTCCCCCGAAATCTCCGCTGCCAAAGATGCGGACCTTGTTTTGTTTTGCGTGAAGACCACCGACACAGTGGAAGTTGCAAAGGAACTGGCGAAACATATTTCGCCAACAACAACGGTCGTAAGTCTACAAAACGGCGTAAATAATGCCGACGAGATCCGCAACGCCTCAGGTATCGACGCATTGCCCGCCGTCGTTTATGTGGCCGCCGCCGCGCCGGCACCCGGCCACGTGAAGCATCTCGGTCGCGGCGATCTGGTGGTCGGCCCGAACAATGAGCGCACCACGCAATTTGCTCAGTTGTGCGAGCGCGCCAAAATACCCTGCCGCATTTCCGATAATATCGAAGGCGAGCTGTGGACGAAATTGGTCTGGAACTGCGCTCTAAACGCCGTATCGGGACTGGGCCGCGTAACCTACGGCGAAATTATCGCCAGTGCGGATGCCAGGCGCGTAGTCGAAACTGCGGTTTATGAGGTCTTGGCCGTCGCGCGAGCCAGGAACATTCATCCACCCGGGCTGGAAGATCCAAAAGCCGCTCTGGCAGGCGCGTTCAAAATTGCTGAACAGATGAGCGGAACGCGCTCCTCCACTGCTCAGGATATGGCGAGAAGCAAACGCACGGAAATTGATGCATTGAACGGTTATGTCGCGAAATTGGGAGCGCAATTGGGTGTACCAACGCCGGTGAATCATACCCTCTACACGCTAGTGAAATTACAAGAAGCGGGTTACTGAATCCCTTCGCGCCTGACTTCAGGCTCGGTCCCCTTGCCGCTGCTATCAATTTGAACTTCTAATTTTCTCGAATGCGCTCGGGCGCTTTGAAGGGGATGTGCACCACGGCTTCCAGGTCAACCGGTTCGCCATCTCGGGTGGCCGGCTGAAATTTCCATTGTGCAAACGCCTCAATGGAATTGGCGTCAAGTTGCGGGTCGATGCCGCGCACTTTCTGTATGCTGTCCACCGTTCCGTCACGTCGTATCACGCCGTAAAGAATCACTTCGCCTTCCACATGTTCATTTACCAGATCCTGAGGATATTTCGGATCGACTTTGTGCAGCGGCACGGGTGAACTGACTGTTCCAGAGCGATGCGCGGGATCGGGCAGATGCAACTCCGAGAAATGAATAATCCAACTACCCGTGGCGCTGTTTAAATTCGGCATATTTACATTCATGGTGTAAACGTGCTTCGTCGAGAAAATCTGTTCAGGCTTTGCTCCCGGTGCAAGGATCGAGAAATCCGGTGGCCCTGTCCGCTCCGGTGGATCCTCGGCCGCCGCGTTGGGATCCGGTCGCGTCATCATCGATTGCGATTTTGGAAGAGTGAGCTTTCCACCGGCCCCGCCAAGCCCTGAAGCATTTGCGTTCGGTTTGGGATTTCCACCACTGATGGAGATGCCGACGGAATTATTCCCTGTGCCACCGCTGGAATTTCCGGTGCCGGATCCGCCATTGCCCGCTCCCGCCGTGCCGCTTGGCGACGCGCCGGACGCTCCAGGTTTGCCTTCGGGTGAGATCGCCACACGCGCCGCCAGATTTCCCTGTGGTACCGGAATCACGGGACCAGGAGGCGCAGGATTCGCAGAAAGTGCGATCAGCGTTGATGGTGCCGAGGAATTCGCCGCACCCGGGAGCGGTACATCTGGCGCTCCGCCGTTATCCCCCGTCTGCGTACGCTCAGCCACCCGCGGAGCCGAAGACGGATTGATCTGCAATTTTGGTTTTGCCGGGCCACTGGTGGAGGTTGCGATGCTCAGCGCGGCCGTGTGTTGCTCCAGATTCGCAAGCTCAGGTGTTGGTGCATCTGTGGTCGTCGCAGACTTCGCGGCTTTAGGATGCAACTTCGCCAGTGTGTTCTCGCTGATTTCCATGCGTGGTCGCGCCGGAGCCTGTGATGAGGCGATCTCCACTACATTGGGCATGGCCGGGAGAAACTTGGGTGCTTCCGCGGGCGCGGCCGGATTGATCAGAGTTTGCCGTGGATGGTTCGGATGAACCGGATCGGTATAAATTCGCTGGCGTGGATGAAACGCCTCCGTTGATTCCGTCACCACAGTAGGAGCCGGGTCTGTCCGTGGCGACGATTTCTGTTGGTTCTTGGGAATTTGCAGCAGCGGCAGGTCGTTTATCGGACCAGACCAGGTGATCTCCGAATTCTCGAGGGCGCGATTGGGCGGAGGCACGGCCATGAAGTCTGGCCACGGTATAACGATGAAAACCACGTGCCACAATGCAGCCGCCAAGCAGGCCCAGATACGGCATTCGCCTCTCAATGTTCAGATCCGGAAAGATTTTAGAAGGTGGGGCATCCTTATCAATGGACGCCCGCTGAAAAAATGCAGGGATGCCGCTGACGATAAACGTATTGTGAAAACTCTTCCACGCGATCTCCAGCTTTGGTTCCACCTTACCTGGCAGGTGCACGGGATACGTGTACAGTTCGGTCTGACCCAGAAGGTCAAACGGATTGATATGGAAGGCTCTCGACATGAATCCTTAAATTATATCGCGGGTGACCCTGCTGGGAGTGCAGCCAATGATAACTGAATTAGACCCGAATAATAGTAGATGACCTCAGCGAACCTGGGGTTTACTCGCTGGCCGAGAATTCCACAGGCACGGGCAGCGTGAATCGATAAAAGGTCAGGCAGGCATCGCCCTGCCGGAGTATTCGGTATCGCACTAAATGCCCGATTTGTTCCGGGAGGTCGAAATTGCGCCGATGCTCCGCGATCACCAGGCTGCCTGCTTTCAGAAAAGGCACATCCCCTAGAAACGAAAGTGCACGATGATACTCTTCCGCGGCCGCATACGGTGGGTCAAGAAAGACAATGTCGAATGGTCGCGCATCTGCCTTGTGTGCAACCGCGAGCTTCTGTAACGCCCTTAAAGCATCTATCGGTAGGATTCTTGCGCCCTTGCGAATTCCCAGTACGTCCAAATTTTTCTGAATGAGCGCTGCAGCCGGCGGATGATTCTCGATGAACACAACTTCCGTTGCTCCTCGGCTGATTGCCTCAATCCCCACGGCCCCAGTGCCTGCAAAAGCGTCAACGAATCGCGAACCCTCCAACTGGCCGGCAAGAATATTGAACAGCGTCTCTCGCAAGCGATCGCTGGTGGGGCGAAGCGCGAGTCCCTTGAGGCTCTTTAACTGGCGGCTGCGAAATGTTCCGGCAATAATGCGCATGATCTTAAGCGGGCTTCAGCCAATCCTGGCGAGATGATAGCGCCGCTGCCATTGTTGCGGCAAAAGTCGCAGCATCCGTTGCAGGCTATCTTTCTGCGAAGGTTCTTCGGCAAGCGTAAACGCCTCTTTACGCGCCAACTCCAGCAGTTCGCGGTCCCGCAAGGGGTTGGCCACGTGAAATCCAAGTTCACCCGATTGCCGCGTCCCAAAAAATTCACCGGGACCACGAATCAGGAGATCGGTTTCGGCAATCTCAAATCCGTTGTTTGTGCGCACCATGGTCTCCAGCCGCGCACGCGCCTCCTCCGTCATTCGTCCAGGAGAAACCAGAATGCAGTGTGATTTCTGCGGACCGCGGCCAATTCGCCCGCGAAGCTGGTGAAGCTGAGCAAGTCCGAATCGCTCCGCATGTTCGATCACCATCACCGTCGCGTTGGGCACATCGACGCCAACTTCCACAACGGTGGTCGCCACCAGTATCTGGATTTCATTCCGGCGGAACCTCTGCATCACGTCTTCTTTTTCTTCGCTGGAAAGCCGTCCATGTAGTAATCCAACCTTCAGCTTCGGAAAAACTGTCGTGGAAAGCCGCTCATATTCCTCGATCGCCGCTTTCAACTCCAGCTTCGATTCTTCGATAACCGGATAAATGATATACGCCTGCCGGCCCGCCTCGGCTTCTCTTCGTATGGACTCCCACACTCCGGGAAGATTTCGGTCGTTGGTCATCCGCGTTTCGATCGGCGTACGCCCCGGCGGCAGTTCATCAATCACGGACACTTCCAGATCGCCGTACAGTGTCAGCGACAGCGTGCGCGGAATTGGCGTGGCGGTCAGCACCAGAACGTGGGGCGCGTGCCCGTGTGTGGCGGCTTTATCCATCAGTCTCTTGCGCTGCAACACGCCAAAGCGGTGTTGCTCGTCAATCGAGACGAACCCCAGCCGCGCAAATTCAATGTCATCTTCGATCAGCGCGTGCGTGCCCACAACCAGATTCGCTTCTCCAGAGCGTATGCGCTCGCGTACAGCCGCTTTTTCCGCGGGTTTTAGTCCACTGATCAGCAAATCCACCTTGTAGCCGCCCGGCGCAAATATCCGCCGCGCCGAAAGATAATGCTGCACCGCCAGAATTTCTGTGGGAGCCATCAGCGCAGCCTGACAGCCGTTCTCGATCGCAATCGCAGCCGCTTGCAGCGCGACAATCGTCTTTCCGCTGCCCACATCGCCTTGCAACAAACGATTCATCGGCACGGGCTTTTCCAGGTCGGTGGCAATTTCCGCCAGCACCCGCTTCTGCGCCGCAGTGGGTTTGAACGGCAGAATCCGCTTGAGTGCTTCGCGCACCTTATCCTCGCGCACCTTAAACGCGATGGCATTTTCTTTGCGCGCCACCCGCCGGCCCAGCGCCAGGCTCAATTGATATAAAAAGAATTCCTCGAATATCAATCGCTTCTGCGCAGGAGAACGAAACTGGTTGAGCGCCTCGACCGATTCGCCGGCCGCGGGGAAATGCGTCTGTATCAACGCGTCTCGCCGGGTCGGAAATTTCAATTTCTCCCGCAGCGCAGTCGGGAGCACATCCGTGATGTTCGATTCCAGGTCCTGCAATGTCGCGTAGATGGATCGCCGGATCATCCGTGATCCAAAAGTGCCGACCGCCTCGTAGATCGGCACGATCCGCCCCGCCTCGGTAGAGTCCACTTCCGTCGTGCTGATTATTTCGATGTGCGGATTCACCATCTCTCGCCGCGCGGGCCGTAGCTTATCGATTTCCACTTTGCCATGCAGGATCAGTTGCTGCCCCGGCTTCAGCCGCCCTTCCAGATAACCTCCATGGAAGAATTTGCAGGGCAGTGAACCGGAATCGTCCTGGACCAACAAATGGTAAATCGCGTCTCGTCCGTACATTCCGCGCACTGCTTGCCCGCTCATCACCTGGGCTCGCAACGTATACGTCCCGTTGGGTTGCACATCCTTAATTTTCGCGAAATGAAGGCGGTCTTCGTACCGAAACGGCAGATAATTCAGCAGGTCTTCCAGCGTATAAATGCCGCGCTTGGCCAGCAATTCCGCTCGTTGCGGGCCAACTCCCTTAATCATCCGGACTTCAGTCTGTAAGCTGACGGGCATCTACCTTCTTTTATATCACCCCGCCGTAGCCTGCGCCTTTCGTGAAACTTGCATCCCGTCCGCGCGTATGAATATTGTAGAAACGCCATCCGCAGAGAAGCCCCACTCTGCCGGCAATTTACACATTACAATGAACTGGAACATCTGCTGTGGTTCGGGAGGCTGCGTTGTCCGAAGATCGGTTAACTGGAACAGACAAGCGCGCACTGATTCTGTGGATCCTGTTTGGCCTGGTGGGCGTGTCGTTTGCTCATCATTATTTTTTTCGGGCTTTCCCCGAAGCCTCGGTTGACATCAAGATTTCTCGAACCGACGCGCAGGCGCGCGCCAAAACATTTGTCGAAGGCCTGGGACAGAACCTCACCGATTACCAATCCACGATCGCGTTTGAAGTGGACGAAAGCTCGAAAACATATCTCGAACGCGAGCTCGGACTTCAACAGGCCAACCGGCTCATGTCCAGTGAGCTGAACATCTGGTATTGGGAAATTCGCTTTTTCAAGCCGCTCCAGGAAGAGGAATATCGCGTTCGCGTGAATCCCTCGGGCAAAGTAGTTGCCTATGAACACAAGATTGAAGAGGCCCGTGCTGGAAAATCACTGAGCCGCGATGAAGCACTCACCTCAGCCGAAAACTATCTCCAGAACAAATTGGGCACCGACTTAAACAACTGGCAGTTCCTGCCCGAAGAAGCCAATTCTGAAACCCGCCCTAACCGATTGGATTGGTCGTTTACCTGGGAAAAGAAGGGTTTCAAGGCCAAGGAAGCGCCCTACCGTCTCGAAGTCGCGTTGCAAGGCGATCAAATCGGGAATTCGCAGGAATTCCTCCAGGTTCCGGAAGCGTGGACCCGCGGCTATGAGCATCTGCGCTCCACCAATCAGTTCTATGGCGAAATCGCCCTCATCCCCTACGGATTTCTTCTCGGTGGCGCAGTGTGGCTCGGCATTTCACTCACCCGGCAAGGAAAAACCACTTGGGTGCCCGCCCTCAAAGTCGGTGGACTCGTCGCCATTCTGGCCTTCTTAATGTCGGTAAATGATTGGCAATCGGTCCGCGCCGCTTATGACACCCACAAATCCTATGGAGGATTCGTCGCCGAAGAATTGGGTTGGTTACTGATTAGCGCGCTGGTCGCCGGCCTGATGGTGACGCTGGTCCTTCCCGGCGGCGAGCCCCTTTATCGCGAATCGCAACCGGATAAGCTGCGCCTCTATAAAGCGTTCACCTGGCGCGGGCTGCGTTCGAAAGAATTTTTCAGCGCCTCCGTCGTTGGATTATCCTTGGCCGCCGCCCACATTGGATTTATCGTCGCGTTTTACATGATTGGCAGCAAGTTGGGCGTCTGGGCGCCCCAGGATTTAAATTATTCCGACGCAGTGAATACCTCGTTTCCTTGGATTGCTGGTGTAGCCATCGGGGTAATGGCAGCGACCGGCGAAGAATTCACCTTTCGTCTTTTCGCCATTCCCTTTTTACGTAAGATGACTGGCTCGCGAATTCTTGCCGTTATCCTCCCCGCATTTTTCTGGGGATTTCTGCATAGCAATTATCCTCAAGAACCCGGCTACATTCGTGGCCTGGAAGTGGGCCTGATCGGAATTGTGGCCGGCTTGGTCATGTTGCGCTGGGGCATCATCGCCACGTTGATCTGGCACTACACCGTCGACGCTTCCCTGGTCGGTCTGCTTCTCATCCGTTCCGACAATTTGTATTTCAAAATTTCGGGCATTGTAGTGGGCCTGGCAGCTATGGCTCCTCTGGCTTTCTCGGGCATTTCGTATTTGCTGCGTGGTCGCTTCGAAGCCGTCGACGATCTCTTGAATCGCACCGAACCCATCCAGGCAATCACGATGGAACCGCGCACTTCCTCTGACGGGACTCGGCTCTCTACTCGGCGTTACGACGCCCTCTCCGCGGGGGCTATCGGATTCCTCGCTTTCTGCCTCATCGCCGGTGGCCTCGCAACCTGGAAATTCAAGAAAACCCACATCGGCGACTATTTGCAAGTTACCGCGGACGCAAAACAAGCCACTACTCTCGCCGACAACGTAATGCGGCAGCATAACCTGGAGCCCAATAGCTACCGCAAAGCCGCCCAGATGGTCGACACCACGAATCCAGTAGCCAACGAATTTCTCCGTCGTCGCATGTCCGTCGCAGACATCAACAAAATCTACGCACAACGCGTTCCCGGGGCGTTATGGCGGGTTCGTTATTTCCGCGATTCCCAACCGGAAGAGTTCGCCATCACACTCAAGCCCGATGGCTCGCTGCACGCCTTTCGGCACACTTTACCGGAAGCGGCAAACGGCCCCACGATCACCAAAGAAGCCGCACTCGCCATCGCTGAAAAATTTCTGCAATCACAGAAACACATCGATCTGTCGCAATGGAAACTCGTGGATTCCAGTTCAGAAAAAAAGCCTAACCGAACGGATCACACCCTGACCTGGCAGCAGCTTTCCCCACTGGATCCGGTCGATTCCGCGCAAAAGGATTCAGCGGATCACGCTTACGTTCGTATGGATCTGCAGGTACTCGGCGACGAACCCGCCAATTACCGCACCTACATCAAAATCCCGGAGGACTTTGCCCGCAAACAGAGTGAACAGAGTCTTGGACGGATTTTATTTACCGTCGCTCAAATCGCCATAAGTATCGCTTTGCTCGTCGCCGTGATTGTCTTTTTCTTTAAACGCTTGCGCACTCAGCCCGTAAATGTCCCGTGGCGTCAATTGACTCTCTGGGGATTGGCAGGCTTGGTGGCATTCCTCGCAAGCTCTCTCCTGGGCCGCGGAATACCTGCCTTATTCTCGCAATATTCCACCGCGATACCTTTACGGATCTTCCTCGCAACCGCCGCTGTCGGTTTCTTAATTCTCGGCGGTCTGGTGATTGGCGGAATTACCCTGTTGTTCGGCCTGGCGTGGAATTTTGCCGCTCGCGCTTTCGGCGATGACCGCATCCCCACGTGGCTGGGCATGCCGGGAGACTATTATCGCGACGCCTTCTGGATCGGATTGGGTGGTTCAGCGTTCTTAATCGGATTGCGGCGTTTGCTGGAAGCAGCCTTATCTTCCATACCCACGGTTCATCGCGTTTCTCCCGCCAATTTCGGCGACGCCTTTGACGCCGCCTACCCCTCAGCGATGATCATCGGCGGGGCCATCCTACGCGCCTTGCTTTTTACCGGGATATTCGCTTTGGCCGCCTCATTTCTAGGCGCGGAGCTGCGTGTGCGCTGGCTCCGGTTGCTGTTATTCCTGGCCTTCGCGGCCTCATTGGTTTCTAACTGGGGCTCGCCGGCTGATTTCCTGCAGCAGTTTCTTGTTGCGCTGATCATTCTGGCAGTGGTGATTTTCGGCATCCGGCGGTTGGCGCGTTTTAATATGCTGGGATGGTTCCTGGTAATCGCCTGCACCACTCTCCTGGGAGGCGCCATCGAACTCCTCTCCCAACCAAACCACTTCTACCAGAGCCAGGGCTATCTTGTGCTTGCCGCACTCGTCCTGCTCCTCTTGTGGCCGCTGGTCACCTGGCGCCTTAAGCCAACGGGCTCGGCATAAGCCCTTATTTTCCGAAAACCACCCCAGGCTGGAAACAAACGACCCGCTCTTGCGTACCTTACTGTGGCACCTCGTTTTCCAGTTTGCCGGCATCTAAGGGAGGCAGGGACAGAGTGGCAGTTCACTCTGCAACTTCCTTGCTCACGAATCGGGGTCACGGACGTCCAAGGGTTTAGCGGCGATACCAGCGCATTGCCGCATCTTGCCGGTGTCCTAAACCGATTCGGTGGTGCGTCTTGCACCACTGTTGGCAAAGAGAAAGCGAATATGCCGTTCCTAAAATGGGCTCTTGCTTCTGCAACTGATACGAGCCAATCAAGCGCCTCAGGCGCTTCTCTGGCTACGGTGACCTCCTTGGCCGACTTGGATGATCGGAACTTGGTGCTGGAAGCGCAGGCGGGCAATCGCGACGCTTTCGAGCAGCTCGTTCAACGTTACGACCGCGACGTCCTGCGCCTCGCCATGAACCTCATGAAGCGCACCGAAGACGCTCGCGACGTCTACCAGGAAGCGTTCCTCAAGGTCTACCGCAACTTGCATCGTTTCCGTTTTGAGTGCAGCTTTTACACTTGGCTCTATCGCATCGTCACCAATGTTTGCCTCGACCAACTTCGCCGCCGCAAAGCTCGCCCCGAAGATCAGGCCCCGGAACTTCATCCCATAAATTTTGATGAAGGAAGCACGGATTTCTTTGAGCGCCAGAGGGAGCATCGGCCGGCTCTCGATCCGGAAAAACATTTGGCTGGCAGAGAGATTCAAACGCGTCTCGCCACGGCGATGTTACGCCTTTCGCCCCGTGAACGTGTCGTTTTCGAAATGAAGCATTATCAAGGCCTGAAGCTTCGCGCTATCGGCGATGCTCTCGGTACCAGCGAAGAGACTGTAAAGAATTCCTTGTTCCGGGCCACACGGAAGTTGCGCCAGGAACTGAGTGTGCTCCGATGAGTCTCGGCGAAAAAAAATACACCTGCCAGGAGATTTCCAGCCTTTTCGTGTTCTACCTCTGCCACGAAGTGGACGAGAAGGAACGTGTAGCCGTGGAAAAGCACGTCGCTGGATGTGAAAGCTGCCGCGCTCAACTCCTCGAAGAACAAAACTTTGCCCAGGCCATCGAAACGTTGCCTCAACCTGCCGATCAATTGGATAACGCTGGCATCGTTCTTTCCCAGTGCCGCAGCGAACTGGCGGAAAAACTCGACGATCTGGCGCATCCCCCGGTAAAGCACCAAGTCCTGCGGTTCGGGTGGGTTCGCCGCTTGATGATCATGCATCCCGCCTGGAGCGGCGCTGCTCTCGTGGCCCTTGGTCTCATCCTCGGTACCCAATCCGGTCGCTGGACGTCCAATCGCAACGAATCCTCAGGCCTGGAACAAGCCGTGAATGTTCGTCCCAGCGCCCAGATTACCGACGAACAGCTTGCCAAGATGGCTGTAGCGGGAATTAACTTTTCGCCTCAGGATTCCAACGGTGTGCAAAATGTTCGGTTGCAGTTGAATGCCGAACAGCCCGTTACTCTGAGCGGCAACTTGGATGATTCTGACGTGCGCCGCGTGGTGACCTACGTAGTGCGGAATGGCCAACAGTTTGACTCCGGATTGCGTTTGGATTGCCTCGATGCTTTGCGCTCTCACGCGCAAGATAAAGAAGTTCGCGCGGCTTTACTCGAAGTAGCACGCAAAGATCAAAACCCCGCTGTGCGCCTGAAAGCTCTTGAAGCCTTGCGCGACGCTTCCAACGACCGGGGCGTCCGCCAGACTCTCCTGGAAACTCTGCAGCACGACACCAATCCTGGCGTGCGCGTAGAGGCTGTCAATCTGCTCGTGCGTTCCCTCGAAGAGCCTAACGGTGACGTCCTTTCGCCCGTTCCTGGCGATCAGCATTTGCCTGCGCTGCCTCGACCTGTTCCCCCAAGCGCTGTCACTCAAAAAGAATTCGACGATTCGACTGTCGCCTTGATTCAGGCTCTGGAAGAACTGCGGCATAACGACCCGAGCCGTTACGTCCGCCTGCAGAGCAGTGCGGCATTGCGGCAGATCAGCGATATCGTCGGGAACACTAAGGTACCCTGTATTTCCTGTTTTCTTTTTTTCGATGAGACTCATGGAATGATTTTATCTATGCTCACTTCCAGGCGGCACGGCACAAGACAGAAGCTCCCCGGAATATTTCTAGGCATTTTTGCATCTTCTCTTCTAGTCTCTGCTCAGTCACCGGCCAAAGAACCCGCTGTCGGCCGCCAAAGCGTGGATCGCTCGGGTTCAATTCCCACCACAGATGGTCTGACACTCCACTTGAAAACGGATTTGGGCTCCGTGGAAATTCAGACTCTTCCACCTGATGCCCGGCGCGAGGTCCGTTACACAGTCCACGTGGAAACCGATGCCGGTGGGAACGCGGGCAAATCCTTACTCGATGCTTATGCAATCACAGCCGCATCGAATCCGAGCGGAGTGGAGTTATCCGGGGCCCTGCCGAAGCATACCTATCGCGCCCAGTTCTGGGTCGAATACACTGTCAGCGTTCCCTCCAACTACAACCTCGAAGTTTCCACCGGCGCTGGCGACATCCTGACAACAGATATCGGCGGGCGCGTGTTGCTGCAGACGGAAGGCGGCAACATCACCACCGGCCGCATTACTTATCGCGGTCCCGTAGCCCCTGGTGACAATCCCGTAGCAAAACTCGAGAGCCAGGGTGGTCACATCCGCGTTCAGGACGTTTCCGGCGATCTTGACGCCTATACTGCTGGCGGACACATCATGGTCGGCAACATTGCCGGCAGCGCCAAGCTGCGCACAGGTGGCGGACACATTCGCGCCGGACAAATCAAAGGCATCGCTCAATTGGAAACCGATGGCGGAAATATCACCGTGGGCGAAGCAGGAGCCCTTGTGACCGTCAGAACCGGTGGCGGCCAGATTGATTTTGGTGAAGTGCATGGTTCCGTTCACGCCCAGACCGGCGGCGGCGGAATCCGCGTAATTTCTGTTGCTGGCCCGATGGAAGTGGAAACCAGCGGCGGTAGCATTTGCTTGACGCGCATCAGGAACACCGTACGTGCGGAGACCGGCGAAGGCACAATAACGGCCTGGATCAGCCCGGAAGCCGCCGATCGCATGAAGACGGTGCGTTTGCCCGGTCCCTCCCAACTTTCAACTGGAACCGGTGACATCGTCGTTTTCCTTCCCAGGAATATTTCCGCCACCATCGATGCCACTGTTGCGAATGGCGGCGTTCACCGCATTGAAGCAGACCCTTCTTTCCCCTTGGACCTGCAGCTTGGTCAGGATGGGCAAGCTCATGGCAAGGGCATGCTGAACGGCGGCGGCTCTCTGTTGCGCCTGCGCACCAACACCGGAAAGATTCGCTTGAAGTACCTCGATGAAGACAATTCCCTGCGCGAAACTCTTCTGGAAGAACAGCGTTCCCGTATTGCCCGAAAGCTCACCGAAGCAGGATACGAGCAAGTAACTGTCAGCGCCCAGCCTCCCACGGCTCATCTCGAAGAGAGTGCTCCGGGAACCGACGACTCGAAAAGTGAATGGCAATCCTGGGTCAGTCGCTTCGAGATTACCTTCTGGGGCGAATTGCGCGAGGATCCCGACGCGTTCAAAAAACATCTCTTGAACGCTCCCGCTCCCGATTATCCGCAATTGGCTCGGCGGGCCGGCTTACAGGGAGTGGTAAGGTTGCAGGTGCGCTTGAAGACCGATGGCAGTTTGACCGTCGATAAAGTTTTGGAGGGTGAACCTGCTTTGGTGGAAGCCGCTACGTCTGCCGTACAGCAATGGCGCGCCACTCCCGAACAGTTTGGTGGAAAAAAAGTGGAAGTCATTTCCACGGTTACTTTTAATTTTCAACTCCGGTAGCGCGGTGGCAACGCTCCCGTGAATTGACTCGTACGTTTGGTTTATTGCTCTGGGGTTCAGTCGGAAAGTTCTCGAAGGAGGCATTTTCATGATTCGCTCCGCATACCAGATTGTCGGCCTGGCCCTGCTCTTGGCTCTCTTCTCCGCACAAGCCGAATCTCGTTCCGTCACCAAGGAGGTCACCACCTCATATCCCTTGAATGCGGGAGGTTCCTTCGATCTCTCCAACGTCAACGGCACCGTCCGCATCGAAGCTTGGGATAAAGACGTGGTAGAAGTGCGCGCGGTCAAATCAACTCAGGACAAAGAATCCGCTCTGGATCAGGTCTCCATCGATGTGGACGCCAAGCCAGACGCGCTCTCCATCTCCACGCGCTACCCCCAGGAAGGTGGCGTGGAAGTGGCTGTGGATTACACGATCCACGTGCCTCGTCGCGCCCACCTCAATCACCTCAGCACCGTCAACGGAACTCTCCGCGTCACTGAGTCGGAAGGCATCGGCGACCTCCACACGGTCAACGGCAATATTGAAATTTACGGCGGCAGCGGCAACGTCCACGCCCACACCACCAATGGAAATGTCTATCTGGAATGGAAGCGCGCCCCGCAGACCAACGGTGCCGTCGCGGAAACGACGAACGGCTCGGTACTGTTGGCCATCCCCGCGAATACTCGTGCCAGCCTGGAAGCTCGCTGCCGCAATGGCAGTTTCTCCAGCGAACTTCCCTTCGTCATGCAGGGTGATGAACAACCCCGTGTGGTCCACGGCAAGTTGGGCCGCGGCGGCGTACCTATTCACCTGGGCACCGTGAATGGCGCAATCCGCGTCGTGGAATTGAAAGCAGCCATTTAGCATTTCCTCCGTCTAAATGACGGAAGGAGATGCTCATGAACAAACGAAATATTTGGCTGTCTCTCGGCTTGGCTGGCTTTGCCATCACTTTGGCCGCTCTTCCCGGCTCCTCGGCACGACCACAAGATCCCCACAACGCCGCTGCAACAAAGCTGCAAGACGTCTACAGCCTCCAATCCCCGGTAGACGAAGATATACAAGTCGTCGTAGACAACGGCGGCAGTTGGCTGGGCGTGCAAACTCACGAAGTCACTGCTGACAATGTTAAGCAACTGAAACTGCCTGCGGAACGCGGCGCCCTCGTTGGCAAAATCATTCCAGACAGCCCTGCCGCCAAAGCAGGCCTGAAGGAAAATGACGTTATCACTGAGGTGAACGGCCAGCGCGTTGAAGGCACGGCGCAGTTCCGCCGTATGATCCGCGAAATTCCCGCGGGACGCTCCACTCAATTGACCGTATTCCGCGCCGGCCAGAGTCAAACCATCAACGTCACCCTTTCTAAAATGGAATCTCACGATGGGCCGGAAATATTGCGTGACGTTGCTCCTGGTGGATTTGCCTTCCATATGCCCGAAGTCGAGGAACTCGGCGATCTGCAAGACCTTGATATCTTCGGCAATTTTGGTAGAGGCCCAGCGCGTCTGGGCATCGATGCAGAAGATCTTAGCGGCGATTTTGGAAATTTCTTTGGCGCTCCCGGCGGCGAGGGCGTCTTGGTTCGTAATGTCTTGGACGATTCACCAGCCGCGAAAGCAGGAGTGAAAGCTGGCGACGTGATCACCACCGTCGATGGAAAACCCATTCACAACGTTTCCGAACTTCGTCAGCAGATCAAATCCACCAATGCGGAGGGTAAATCCTTCAAACTCGGCCTGCTGCGAAATAAATCTGAAATGAGTCTGGATGTTCAATTGCCAGCGCACCCGAAACGAGATGTTCGCCAGCACAGCGAGAGAACTGTCTTATAGCAGTCTGCGCCACGTCTCTGTTCCCTATTCGTTCTTGGAACGATATTTCTTCAAGAGCCTCAGCGGCCTCTGAACCGCATCCCAAATTCCCGGGCGCGTCTTCTCTGCCCCTTCGCTCCAGTCCTCTTCTGTGGGAGAGAGTGTAAGCCGCAGCAGATAGCTCGCGCCCGCAATGCTTCCACCTCTCATCCGCATTCTGAACAGCGCGCGTTCTTTCCATAACGGTGGATCGTACCCCGCGCTGGGCAGCCAAACTACCACTTGCGTGCATAGTTTCCGGGCAATTGTGTCGCCCGCAACTGCTTCTTTCATCTCTTCAGGAATCGCCACCCTCAGCAGGCTCTCTCCCAATTGCAACGCAAGGTGAACCATACGTTGCGCGCCAACATCGTCCGCAAACCGTTGCAGCCGTTTCCAATCGATTTCCTTGTGGCGCAGCACGATCGCTGCAATATCCGCTACCCACATCAAGCGCTCCCAGAAATGCTTTGCCCCATGTATGCAGTTCAGTACGATCTCATCTTCCAGGCAAAGCGCCGGTATTTCCTGGCCATCCACCATCACGCGTCTGCGCCGCCCAAGATACTCCTCCACAGGCATCGGCCGTGGGTAGTAGCGAAATGTTCGCTCCGTATGCAGCTCCACAATCTGCGATGTGCCGGGACGCTTGAACAAATATTCTCCTGGAATTTTCCCTGCTTCGATGATGCTGACGGGAACGTCGGGCTCGTATCCTAAACCAATCATAATCTTCGTGGCCTCCACGATCTGCCGGTGACGAACAATTAAATCCAGATCCACATAGCTGCGTACCGCCGGGTCGCCGTATGCCAGGAGCGACACCAACGGGCCTTTTACAAGTACCGTCTCTATGTCGGCCCGCGCAAATTCTTCGAAGATCCGGAACAGCCCTGCCGTCATGCTCAGCGAAAACAAATGTTGCGCCCGCATGCGGCTCTGCAACTTCTCCCGGCTTTCCTCTGGTACTCCCGCGAAGTTAAGCTCTTGCAGACGCATCGCCAGCACTCCAATTACCCCGTGCTCGTCTGCCAACTCCATCAAGCTATCCCAATCAAGTTCCCCCAAAGACACGCTGTCTATTTCTATGGATGTGGCCGACGGGGTTGCGCACAGGCACAGGAATTGCCACTCTTTCTGTAGCGTTGCAGCAGAGAATGGCGAGCCTGTGCTGTTGCTCATCTTCGTATTCGCAAGTTTAGCTTAACTCATGCTTCTAGCGTCGCCGAGCGCACATCACCTTACTCCAACTTCACTTTTTTCCCAGAAGGCTCTGCGCATCGCTGACGATTAGACTGCACAACTCGGGAATTTTCTTCGGGTCAGTGTGGGGAGTGATCCGCCGCACCGGCACACGTACTACCAGGCGGCTCAGAAAGTCGAACTCTAACGCTCTTTGCTCGCGGTCCAGTAACCAGTTCATATACGTGTTTTTTACCAAATCCAGTAGTGCCTCTCGTGCACTCATGGGCTGCACCACGGGAGTATTGTCCTCCGCAGAGCGGTGCCCGAATATATAAATGGCCCCCAGGCGGATCTCTTCTCCAAAGAACTTTGCGCGATTTCCGTCAAGTGCCAAATATCGTTTTTCCCAAACAGCCGTAAGTTGTGGCAACGCCTGCGCTGACCCTAGTAAATTCACAACGGAATCTGGCCACAGGCAGATTCGCGGGTATCCCGGCACGGCGCGAATGTCTTCTTCCTGAAGTTTCAGCGGCACGATGTCCTCACTCAACACCGGATATCCCCGCAACGCCAGTGCAGCCGCCGTCGTCGATTTCCCAAATCCAGCGTCCCCTGAAAAGGCAACTCCCTGTCCGCAAATTTCCACGCAACTGGCGTGCAGACTCGTGACATGCCTTTTGCGAAGCAGGAATCCCATCACCGGGCCAAGAAAATAGGTGGCCAGGTCGTCTGCTGTAAGAGGCGCCTGGTATGTCCCCCAAACTCGTCGCGCAGCACTGTCCACTACAAAACGCGTCCCATCAGAATACGAAAGGTGAAAGCATTCTCCATTTCCATGTTCCGTTAGCACGAACGATGGATCTACCGCGTCTGCGGATTCGGGCAAGTGCGACAGAATACGCCCGGGCAGTCCAAGTCCAAAGCGGACCCAGTCCGGTTCCACTCCACTTTCCAATAGCACATCTTCAGGGAAGGCCTTTAAGGCAGCGGGCATCAGCCCAGCTAGGCGAATACATGAAACGATCCCCAGACCGTAGGCTCGGTAGGAATGATTCACAGTTAATTTGTTTTGACTGCTCGATTGAACTTACGGGCGGAGTTCAACGACCTGTCCGGCGCTTTTGCGGATTACCCCCGCCATCGGCTTTTCCTAGTTTCCCGAGAGCTTTGGTCATTTCCGTTAAATCGCCATAAACAAGCAGCTTCGGTGGTTGATAAGGCTTCTTAGTGGACTTCTCAGACGGCTGCTTCATTCACGCCCCTCGACAAACACTCTACTGAATCCTCCATCCATTTTCAACGTCTTTTAGCCAACGCCCAAGTGCCAGCGCATTGAATTCCGAGCCAGGATTATAACCCTTAGAAGACTCTAAAGTTTCTGTGTATTTCTGCCAATTTACATATCCATTAATCGCTGTAGGCGGCTCTTCCAGAACCTTGGCGGGCCATCTTCCACTTTCCAGGCACACCTCCAATGGATCTTTCGCCATCGGGGTCTTGGGCCGCTTCAGAATTTCCGTTGGCAAATATCCCTTCATCGTACGCCGTGTAAGTTCTTTGTCCATACACCAAGGTACGGGTGGAACGCGGAGCTGGAATCGCAGAACCCGCAAATCCAGCAGCGGCGCTCGCGTCTCCAGCCTCACATTCGTGTTTCCCGCATCCTCACTTTCCAGAATCGTCGACCAAAAACCTTCGTGCAATGACGCGTATGCTCGTGCGTGGAATGGATGTTGCGTTTCCGGCGTAACCGCTTTCGCTCTCCATTTGTCTCGCAGTCCATTTCTCGTTTCAAACTCCTGATTTAACCATTCCGGGTACCCCTCCCACTCCCCGCGCTTCCCGAGTATCCCAACGACCTTTGCGCGAATGCCGGCACGCAGCGGAGGCAATCTGCCGTGACTGCTGGCATAGCTGCCAATGCTTCGAAGAATCTCCGGCCACTCGCCTGAAGCCCAGAGTTTCACAAAGTAAGGCCACGCTTGTCCTGTCAGTACATCATCGCCCCCATCACCAGAGAGGATCACCGCGGAATGTTCCGCAATCCTGCGGCACTGTCCTTGTGCCCGCCTAAAGAACGCCTCGATGTTTGGTTCGGGCGTGGCACGCTCCGATTCCTTCTTCTCTGCGTAGGGCACAAAATTCTCATCTTCCAGAACCTCGTGTCGCACTTGCAGGTATTTCGCGCTCACAGCCGCGTAACGCGGCTCGGGATCTTCGAATAATGGATTCCAGCCAACTGTAAACGCTTTGAGCAGGGCTGGGCTCCTGCGCTCCGCCGCAATCCGCGAGGCCACCGCACACACAGAGCCCGAGTCGAGTCCCCCGCTCAGATACAGCGCACATGGCCCCGGCGGCAATCGGTCTGCCACCGACTCACGCAGTACTTCACGATAACCTTCGACATATTCTTCTGCCTGCGAGAAACGATAGGGCTCCTCAATCGGCAGTTCCAGGAATCGTCTGACTTCAATCGTTTCGTTTTTCAATTTGAGAAGATGACCTGCAGGCAGTCGTCGGATCTGCGAATACACTGTGCGCGTCAGATCCGCGCAATAACCGTGCAGCAGGAATTCGCCGATAAATGTTTCGTCTAGCTCCGAACTTATTTCCGGTACAACCCGAATTGCCTCCAGGCTATTGCTGAAACAAAATATCCCGTTCCTTTTTGCGTAGTAAAAAGGACGCGGCCCGATAAAATCGCGAGCGCACCACAAACTTTGCTTGCTGTCATCCCACAGCGCGAAGGAAAAATCGCCCACGATCCGCTCGAGGCTGGATTCTCCCCAAGTCCGCCAGGCATAAAGAATCAGCTCTTCACTCGTTGCCTCTTGACCTACCCTCGTTCCACTCTTCTCCAACTCTTCCATCAATGCGCGACGCGCATCGACTCGCACATCTCCAATGAACCAGTTGCCTTCCAGCTTTACCGGATGTTGCGTCGCCTGCTTCGCTGGATCCGTTGCGCAATACGCAAAACAGGTTCCAACGCCACCCTGTCTCCAAATTTGTTCCCCATCCATCCCTCGAAAGCGCAAAACTCCCGCTACTTTCTCCAACATGCCCGGCGCAATTTCCTGCCCATCGAGCCGCACAATTCCAAAGAAGCCACTCACCGTTGCTCTCCCGGCGGTTTAATCAACTCGTCGGCAAAAGGGGCGTAGTGGCGATGCTGTTCTTCCTGCTGATTCAGCGCAATACCCTCCCGCTCAACCCACGCATGCGCCTCAAATTGTGCCCCATCTTTGCGCACTCCGATTCGCAGCGTCGCGGAAATATCCTGGCTCTGCAGCAAATACCACAGCAGCAGCGATTCTTCCAGGCACGTCGCTCGCCCCGGGGAGTAGCGTTCTGCAGCACGCACCATCCGGCAGGTCATTTCCACATCTTCTGTTTTAATCACTACCGGCGGCAATGTCTGCTTCTGACGCTTTAGTTTTTCCTGCAGCCATCCTTGCGTTTTTTTATAGCCGCGAAGCCGCAGCATAACTCGAATCCCCAATAAAACGAGCGTCGCGCGCCGGAACATTCTTCGGGCTTGCTTTGGAAGTGCCCTATATCGTTGGAGTGGTTCCCACATCGGCGGGCAAAAGGTTCAGCAGTCCATTCTCCACTAAGTTTCTCAGCAATTCGTCCAGATGCTGGCGCAGAATTGCCGGTTCAACTTCAAACTCTTCCAGCAGTTTTTCGTATGCCGCACCCACGTTTGGCATTGTCGTTATCAGCTCCAGCATCCGCGTCCCGGTACCGTCCAATCCGTAATAGCGCTCCGATTCCAGGTTTAGCAGAACCGATTCACCGTCCAGGTGGCGCAACAGCACGTTGCTTGGCAATACCGCTCGGCATCCAAATTTCGTCAACGACAAATCTCCACTCTGCAAAATTCCCCGGGACTCCCATCGAATCAGCGAGCCCTCACTTCATGACTGAGCAAATATCTTACCTGTGAATACGACCGTCTGCCATCCCGGGACCACCTCCATTAATCATTCACAGCCTCTGCGATTGTTTTCTGTTTCCAGACAAGTTATAAGTTCCATCGTGACTGTTTCCGCGATTTCTGTTCACTCTTTGGAAAAATGGTTTCCTCCTGCTGGCAGCGGTTGGCGTGCGTTTCTGCAACCTTTTGTTTCTGCCACTTCTCCTGCTTTAAAAGGAGTGACCTTGGACGTTGCCCAGGGCGAAGCCGTCGCCTTGCTTGGCGTCAATGGAGCAGGCAAGACCACCTTACTCCGCATTCTCGCCACCCTCTTGTTGCCTACCCGCGGTACTGCTCTACTTGCTGGACACGATACAGTGCGTGAAAGCGCCGCCGTACGACGGAAAATCGGCTACCACGCCGGAAGCGATCTCGGCTTTTACGCGCGTTTGACCGGCCTCGAGAATCTGCGTTTCTTTGGCCAACTCAATCATTTGTCCGACGCCTTTATGCGCCAGCGCATCCCCTCGCTCACCGAGCGCTTCCAATTGGAAGATGCCATGAATCGTCAGGTTCGCTCGCTTTCCTCCGGCACCATTCAACGCTTGAGCCTGTTGCGCTCGTTATTACACCAACCCAAAGTTCTGCTCCTTGATGAGCCCACACGCAGCATGGATGCGATTGCCGCCGCTGAATTCCGCCGCTTTCTGAAAACGGAGGTCATCTCTGCTCAGGGCGCTTCCCTTCTTTTCGCTTCCCATTCACTTCAGGAGATTGACTTGCTCGCCGATCGCATCGCTATTCTTCAGAAAGGTCTGCTCGTCGAAATCGACACTCCTTCAGCGCTAAGAACGAAATATGGCTCGGACTCTCTGGAGGAGGTTTTCTTAAGGGCCACTGCAAGGCATTCCACCGCACCAGAGGACCTTCGTCCCTCATGATCCGCGTCCTTCGCACTCTCTGGCTTTTTTTCTTGCGCGATCTCCGCATCGCCCGCTCTTATCGCAGCCCTTTTGTTCTTGAAGCTGTCGAAGCTTTGTTTGCTGCCGCCTTGTTCTTCTACGCCTCGCGATTTGTCGATTCTCCTCAACTTCGTGCTTCCCTTCCCCAAGGCAACAGCTACTTCGCTTATGCCTTGATCGGTTTTTTGTTTTTTGATTATCTGACGGCGGCTCTCGATATCTATGACCGCACTCTCACCGAAGCTCGCGATACCGGCACGCTGGAGCCATTGCTGGTCACTCAGGTTTCCTTGCCCATCGTGCTGGCTGGCTCTGCACTCTACCCGTTCGCTTCTACCACGCTGCGCATCGCCGTTTACCTGGCTTGGGGCGCACTCTTATTCGGTTTCCCCCTGGCCTCGGCTAACTGGCTTTCCGTGTTCGTTGTTGTGCTGGCGACCTTGCTTGCCTTTTCTGCCTTGGGAATATTTTCTGCAAGCTATCTCCTGCTCTTCAAGCGCGGCAATCCCGGCAAGTGGTTCATCCTCGGCGTCTCCAGCGTGGTCGGAGGAATGCTCTTCCCCATCAGCATCCTGCCAGACTGGCTCCAATTCATTGCTCATCTGAATCCTGTCACCTACGCCCTCGACGCTATGCGCGCCGCTCTGTTGGAAGGCGCCAGTATCATCACCATTGGCCGCCCTCTTTTAATCTTGATTCTGTCCGCCGCCGTGCTCCTACCCTCGTCTATGGCGCACTTTCTCCTGGGCACTTCGTCGCACCAAGATGAATGGAACTCTCACCCACAGTTGAGTTCCACTCAAAAAAAAAGACCGGCCTCTCACCGGAGGCCGGTCTTTGTCTTTCACTGCTGATTTCTTCTCTTAGGACTTCTTTTTCTTGCCGGTCTTCATATCGATTCCGCCGGTCAGTTGGTTAACCTGCTCCAGTCCCTCTTTGGCCTGCTTGCCCCAGGGTCCGTTGGGATCCAGATCGATCGCTTTCTGGTAGGCCTCGATTGTCCCGGGCTTCAGGGTCACCGTCATTTTGTCGCCAACCTGCTTGTAATCCGCGGACGCCACCAGGCACGCTCCAAGCAGATAATTGGCTTGCGCGCTCTTCGGGTCGATTTCCAGGGATTTCTGTAAGGGTTCCACGGCTTCCGGCATCCGGTTTGACGAATAGAGGCTGATGCCGAAATTGCGCCACGCCAGTGCCGCGTTCGGTGGATCGAGTTCTGCGCTCTTGGTATAAGCCGCACGCGCTTCGTCGATCTTTCCCGTGCGTCCCAGAATATTTCCCAGATTGTTGTAGTAGCTGCGCTACTTCCGGCTTCAGCGTAATCGCCTGTTGGTACGCGTTTATTGCTTCCTCGTTGCGGCCAGCAAGGTCATAGGCTTCGCCGATTCGCGCCCAGAACAAGTGTCCATTGGGGTCTTTTTCCGGCGCGGTCTTGATCGCTTCCTGGAATTCCGCTACCGCCTTGTCGGATAGGTCTGCGACCTTTGCCTTGTCGGCATCCTTCTGGTCCGCGGGGGCCTTCGACAGTTCTAGCTTCGCCGCTCTTTCCTGTTCCAGGAACGCAACGCCATTGTTGAAGTGCAGCTTCATTCCCGAAACCTTCGACTGGTTTTCCGCATTCTTCTTATACGCTGCCGCTGCCTCGGGATTTTGCTTTTCCAATATTTCCTTGAAGTTGACGTTCGTAGGTCCCACATGGGTTCGCCGATATCACTACCGGTATTTCAAACGGCTCTTTCGTCTGCGGCACTGCGATAATGAGAGTGTACTTGCCATACCGGAGATTCATAAATGCATAATCTCCCTTGGCATCTGTTTTCCCGTCCACCGACACTCCTTGCTCGCTCTTCAACTTCAGCGGCAGGTCGGCCCACGGCTTTCCATCAAAATCGATCACATTTCCCACCAACTTGCCATCATCTGCCATTGCCCGTGCGGCAAACACTGTCGCTAGCCCGAGAGTCAATATCGCGACCAGCGCGTACGCCTTCATCCATTTCAACATGCTGCATTCTCCTTTTTGTCGTGAGGAGCGCCCGGTCGCGGAACCTTGGCCGGTTTCACCCCATTATCGCTCATCTGCCCCCGAATCCAATGGGCTTCATTCTTTTTCCTTATTTTCCGCCTTTGCCCTGCCGGTAGGCAATCGGGTCCGTCACACCCGCTTGTTCGAACGCCCTCAACCTTAACAGGCAGCTATCGCATGTTCCACATGCCAGCTCTTCCCCTTGATAGCACGACCACGTTAGCTGCAATGGGGCTTGCAATGCCAGTCCCTTTCTGATGATTTCGTCCTTCTTCATCCTTATCACCGGTGTCACTATCTCGATCCGCGTTTCCGGCCTTGTCCCTACCTTGATCAGCTCCTGAAAGGCCTTGTAATACTCCGGCCGGCAATCCGGATATCCCGAACTGTCTTCTGCCACTGCGCCAATATAAATGTATCCCGCCCCAATCGCCTCAGCCCAACTCACTCCTACACTCAGAAAATGAGCGTTACGAAAGGGCACATAGGTCACCGGAATACTACTCCCGTCCTTATGTGAACCAGCGGCCTCAAGACTATTCTCAGGTACCGCGATCCTGCTATCCGTCAGCGCCGAGCCTCCGATTTGCCGGAAATAATTCAGCTCCGCAACCAGTCGTCGCTCTATTTTGTAAAAATTTCCAATCTCTTCGAACGCCCGCCTCTCTCTTTGCTGCGTCCTCTGTCCGTAGCTCGCGTGCAGTAGCGCGACATTTTCCCTTCCATGTCGGTCCACAGCAATGGCAGCGCTGACGCAGGAGTCCATTCCCCCGCTCAACAGAACCACTGCTTTGCGCTGTTCACCCATTCCTTTTTCTCCGGAAATGCACTTTGAAGGTTTGTTCTCGGCGATACTCTCTCAACATCGGCCTTACAACTGGCTTAGACCCCTTTTGTCGCCGGGTCCCACACAATCTTGTGAAGCTGCAGCCCCAGCCGCACTTGCAATCCATCCTCTAGGATCCACTCCACCAGATTCCGTGGCTCCAGGCCCTTCCAACTCCCCTGAGGATCGTCATGCACCGGCGAAAACAGCACGTCTTTCACTCGGCTCCCCAGTCTGTTGCTCCCTCGTAAAATCTCGCGCAAACTCGTAATCCCTTCGGCTCGAAATCACAAATTTCACTTCATCGTTCGCGCTTAGCTCTTCCAGATTGCGCAATTCAAATGTGTCCGGCTCGCCCGAATCCGGGCATTTCACGTCCACAATCTTGATTACTTCCTTCGGCAAACGCCCAATAAATCGCTCCCCACTCGTTTCAATCATCACTGTGTAACCCAGCGACAGCAGTTGATCCGCCAGCGGGTAAATTTCTTCCTGCAGCAGCGGTTCGCCTCCCGTCAATTCCACCAGCGGCACCGCCATCTTCCCGCCAATCCGCCCGCTCAACTCATCTACCCGGCTCACCACCTCTTCCACGCTCATTTTCTTTCCGCCATGAAACGCGTACGCCGTATCGCACCACTTGCACCGCAGGTTGCACCCCGTCAAGCGCACGAAAATGCACGGAAGTCCCGCGCGAGTTCCTTCGCCTTGGATCGAATTGAATATTTCGGTGATAAACATGCCAGCTCTGTGAGCGTCTATTGCCCGCTCGTCTTTACTTTTTTCGCCGACTTCCGCGACAACCAGTAAATCCCGCCAAAGAACAATACCATCGCGATAATCAGCCGTGGATATCCCGGCGCGATTCCCATCATCCGCAAAATGAAGATATATCCCGCCGCCACCAGCAGCGCGGGAACCAATACGATGAGCAGCGATCGATTCATAGAATCCCCTGTTCCCAACCCAACAACCAGCTCAGCCGCGCTCAGCTCCGTGCCCAATATTTCGCGCTTGCTGTGTCCGTCTCCCAGATCACCACTTCTTTTATGCCCGCACCCGGCGGCATATTCTTCAAGTTCTTGCCCACTTCCTCAAAAAAATACTTGGCCATATTCTCTGCGGACGGATTCACGGTGTTAAATGGCTCCAGATCGTTAATGAACTGGTGATCCAGCCTCTTGATCAATTCGCGCATCACCTGTTTCACGTGTGTGAAGTCCACCAGCAGTCCGATGTGATCGAGTTCCGGCCCTTCCAGCGTGATCTGCACGCGATAATTATGTCCGTGGACGTTTTCGCACTTCCCCTTATACCCGCGCAGGGCGTGCCCCGCGGAAAACGTCTCTTCCACACTCACTTGAAACATCTCTTCCCCTTTTGTTTCTTCAAACCGAATCTCTTCAGCCGATCCCCTGAAATTTTCCCTTCGCACTAATCCCGGCTGCGTGCTGCCCGTCTTACTTCGCTTCACTGGTATGTGAGGTTCAGGCGGGGCTCGGAGGCGAGAAAACGTTCCACTTCAGGCCAAGTCCTGCGTAGTCCGATAGGGCGGCAATGACCCTAAAAAAATTCTACCATACGGCATTCGGCTGATGCGCGTATCCAGCAGCGCCAGAACACCGCGATCCGTTTTCGCTCGAATCAGCCGCCCAAATCCCTGTTTCAACGCCAGAACCGCTTGCGGCACTTGGAATTCCGAGAACGGATTGTGCCCTTCTTCCTGCAGTGCTCGCACCCTCGCCGCAATGATCGGGTCGCTCGGCACCGCAAACGGCAATCGATCCACGATCACGCACGAAAGCTGCTCCCCCGGCACATCCACACCCTGCCAGAAACTCGATGTCGCGAACAGCACCGCGTTCGGCGTGTTCTTAAATCGTTCCAGCAACGCCGAGCGGGGCGCCGTTCCCTGCAAAAATAGCGGAAACTCCACGCGATTCTTCACTCGTTCGAACAAATCGTTCATTTGCGAGTAGCTGGTAAACAGGCAAAAGGCCCTGCCCTGGCTCAGTTCCAGCAACTTCACGATCTCCTCGGCCGCCTGCGCGCCAAATCCCGCATCTCGAACATCCGGCATCCTCTGCGGCAAATACAGCAGCGCCTGATTCGCATAATCGAACTCCGGCGGCAGCGCGTTTTCCTTACTATGGTCCAGCCCCAGACGGTTGCGAATGTACTCAAACCGGTTGCCCACCGTCAGCGTCGCCGAAGTCAGCACGATCGTGTCAAACGCCTCAAACAGTTTTTCCCTTAAAATCTGGCTCACATCAATGGGTGTGGCTGCCAGAAAAACGCCTTTGTTTCGGCGCTCATACCAATACACGCAATTCTTTTCGTTACTCTCCAGCAGCGACGAAAACTCCTGCCGAATCTCGAAACTCCTCCGTGCTATCCTCACTAGCTCTTCCGGCTTTTGCGTCAGCGCCGCAAATTCCGTTTCCATCGCCTTCAACGCGTTCAGCAACGAATCGTAGGCTTCGCGATTCTGCTCCACAAAGGCTTCTCGTTCGTTGCGTGAAAACGTAAAACGTCCTTCGCGCGGCGGAAAACAATCGAAGAAAATTCGGCTCTTCTCCCTGATCCGTTGCGTCCTCCGCAACAGCGACGGCGTAGCCTGATGCGTCAATCGCATCGTGTGGTCCGCGTCTCGCGCCAGCTCTTCGAATCGAAAATTCGAAATCTGCTGCCCGAAATAATCGCTGGCGACGTCTTCCATCTCGTGCGCTTCGTCGAACACGACCGCCGAATATTCCGGCAGGATGCTTCCAAAATCGTCATGCTTCAGCGCCAGATCCGCGAAAAACAGGTGATGATTCACGATGATCAGATCCGCATCCTTGGCTCTCTGGTGCATCGCGGTCACAAAACACTGGTTGTATTCCGGACATTTCTGGCCGGTACAGGTATCCCGCCGCGCATCAATTCGCGACCACAACTCCGAATCGTCGGGCAGAAATGTCAGCTCCGACCGGTCGCCCGTTTCCGTCAGCTTTGCCCAATCCCGGATCTGCCGGAATGCATCCACTTCTTCCATCCCGCGCAGCATCGGCTGGTCCGCCATCGCATGTACCTTCGTCCGGCACAGGAAATTCTGACCGGCCCTTCATCACCGCTACTTTCAATTCCTGCGCAAAGTGCTTCTGGATGAATGGCACATCCTTCTGGTAAAGCTGCTCCTGCAATGATTTTGTCGCCGTCGAAATAACCACCCGGCGTCCGCTGCAGATTGCCGGCAATAGGTATGCCAGCGTTTTTCCCGTCCCGGTTCCCGCTTCCACGATTGCATGGTGGTGATTCGCAAACGCATCGTTTACCGCTTCGGCCATTTCCAGTTGTGCAGGACGATGCTCGTATCCGCCAATCATGCACCGGTCCAGTAATCCGCCTGGCCCAAATATTTCTCGCATCGTCGGCATGTTGGACTGTGCGCCGGAATCCTCAACTGCCTTCGGCGCAAACTCTGCTTCTTCCGCATCGAATTCATCTATCGGCGTGCTTCGCCGCGTTTTCGGCGTTATTTCTTCCTCCAATGGCGCATACACCCGTTCCGAGACAGTCTTCGTTTCAGGCTCAATTTGTTCTGGGGATTCTGCGGTTGGTTTGGGACTGCGCTTAGCCAAAACTCATCCTTACTCTGCACAAAATGCGGTTTGTACGGCTTCTATCGCTGAAGGCTCAACGATAGCACACTCATGCTCCAGCGTTTTCGTTCCCTCTCACGCCAACAACCAGTCATTCCTACGCACAGTACCTTCGAACTGGCCTGATGTGCCGTTAACAATTGAGCACACCCGTCTTTCCTCGAAACGCCCCATCCTTTCACCGCGTTACAGTAAGCGTGGGTGATTTTCCAGCCCTTTGCCCACATTATTCGCTCGTCCAAATTGAAGTGGGGTGTCCCGATGAAGTCCAAATTCTGTTTGAGCGTCCTGGTCTTAAGCTCCCTTGCCTGGCTGACTTCCTGCAGCGGCTTACCTTCGGGTCCCTGCACCGTTAATTGCGGGGGCGGCGGCAACGCCAATCTCACGATCTCGCTCTACGATACCCCGCCTACTGGCACCTCGGTTTTAAGCTTCACTCTTCCCATCGCCGGCATCAGCCTCACTCCTTCTTCCGGATCTCCTGTCGACGTGCCCTTGTCTGTTTCATCTGTGGAGTTGACTCGCCTGCAGACAGACTCAACTGTCATCGTGGACCAGGCTTCCGTCACGGCTACTTCTTATACCAACATCAGCGTAACCGTCGGCCCTACCACTTCGACCAACAATCTCTTTGTCAATACGTCAGGTGCCCCGATCACTTCCAGCGCTGGCACATGCGCGAACAACACCATTTGCACTCTCCCAGTTGGCGCTATTTACACCGTTTCGATCCCCATCACCACGACACTCGCTGGAAATCAGAATTACTGGGTTGGGCTTGATTTCAATCTGAGCAAGGCCATCACATCCGTAAATGGCATCAGCGTCGATTTTTCCCAACCGAACGTTCTTACCGCGACAACTCAAGTCCGCACCGGCATTCCTGCGGGTAGCGTCGACACTCTCGAAGACTTTGTCGGCAAGGTCACTGCTTATACCCCCAACAGCAGCATCACCGTGGTCTCCGGACTGACCGGCGTGTCACTCACCGCTTCTTTGACCTCCACCACCGAATATGATCTGGCCCCGGTCAACTACAGCAGTTGCACCGGCACCGCCCAGAATTGCATTGTCATTGGCAGTACCGTCAGCATCGACACCAATGTTGAGTGCGGCAGGATCATTCACCGCAACAGAAGTCGACGTGCTCGACGCCACCGCCGTTGACGAAGTCGAGGGAATTATCCTTCCGACCACCACTGCCGGTATCGTGCAATTGGTTCTTGCCGACAAAGTTTCCGCAAGTGGTAACTCCATCTTGTCTGCCAGCACAACGACATGGGGCTCGATCATTTATTTGACGGCCAGCACACCCAACTACTCCGTTGATACCAAGACTCTCTCCTCCCAGCTCATCAACCCTCCGGGATTCTCCGGCAGCGGCAACCTGCTTGGCGGTCAGGTGGTTCGCGCGCAGGTAACCAATGTTGCTTCGAACGGCGGCAATATCACCGCTATAGCCGATAACGTGCTCCTTCGTTACTCTCGCCTTCCGGGGACTGTAAACACCGTATCCGGCAACACTTTCACCATCGCTGGCCTCCCCAGTTATATCTATTCTCTGAATCCAACCCTGAACACTTCTACTACGCAGGTGCTCACCTATCAGAACTTGACGGCCTTTGACGGGATCACCTCCCTCGCCGATTCCAATTTCCAGAATGGTACTCCCGTGGCTATTCGCGCCCTCTACCTCGATGTCACCGCGCCCAACTTCCAGGCCGCCAAGGTTCGCGTCCCCTAGCTCTTCCTTTTATCCCGCCTCCGCAAAGGCAACGGGCCCCGGCAGTTCCGGAGCCCGTTTTTTATTCCTCGCAAGAGAAAATCACTTTCTTCCTGATGCTCTGCTCTTCCTCGCATCCTGCCATCCGTGGCCACTCCTCCCTGCCAGATCGTTGCCTTCTCCGCATTGCCCTGTAGCGGCCACCTTCAGGTGGCCACCGCTCACCCGTTCCATCTCGAACCTCGGCACCTCACCATCTACGCGCCATCCTTCTTCTCCCCGTCATCCTGCTCGCCATGAGCCCCGAAGGGAGCGCAGTCCCGACGCCTTTTGTCGGGACGTAGGCGAAGGATCCCTCTTCTCTTCTCTTCTCTTCTCTTCTCTCTCTCTTCTCTTCTCTCTTCTCCTTCTCTTCTCTTCTCTCTCTCTTTCTCTTCTTCTCTTTCTTCTTCTTCTTCTTTTCATCTTTTCTTCATGTCTCTTCTTCTCTTCTCTTTTCTTCTTTCCTTTTCTCTCCTCTCGTCAATCGCACTCCATCTCGGACCTACCGCCCCCTCCCACACAAGCGCCGTGGCGCGACAGACGTTAGCCCACGGCGTAAGCCGTGGGACCACATCCCAAACACACCCCAAGCACCGTAGGTGCGACAGAAACTCCCGATCCCGTACACAACCCAACGCGCATCAATCGCCCCCGGCCCACCTTCTATGCGTCTTTCCTCCGCCTTTACGATGCGGTCCGCACAGAAGGTAAGCTCACCTCTACAGGTTGCTTGTGACCCGCGTGAGCGTGTTTGCCGTGTTGGCGTTAAAAAAATACAGGTCCCGCGTGACGGGCTCCTGCGTGGATATGGACGTCGTAGCTTCGATAAACCCGCTGTCTCCATTACCCCGGAACGTGCCGCTGACAAACGTGGCCGTGGACATTGGGAAGATTCCGATCGTTACTCCCGGCTGATTGGAAGAAGTGCTGATCGCAATGAGCGTGCCCCCGCTGACGCCGTCGGCAGTGTATTGATAACCCGTGGTGGTGTTGGTTACGGTGACGGGGCTTAAATTCTGAACCTGGAAGACGGTGATGAACGGCGTGGTCGTCGTGGTTGTGTCATTAGGCCACGCTTGTGCTTCTCCACCATTAAGGAAAGTGGAATTGGCCAGCGGTGTTTGCACCACCGTGCC
The DNA here is from genome assembly GCA_963837885.1 of Candidatus Acidiferrales bacterium. Classification (GTDB taxonomy): domain Bacteria; phylum Acidobacteriota; class Terriglobia; order Acidiferrales; family UBA7541; genus Acidiferrum. The sequence continues at coordinate 217,404 of CAWIPD010000016.1, forward strand.
ATTCACGCCGACGATCCCCGTTTGCGTCAACGTGCGCGTAGAAGTCTTCGCCCCGGAATCGGTCGCTCCAGTCCACGTGGTGTAGTACACGGTGGAGGCGGTCGCAATAAATGTGCCGTCGTTATTCGTATCGGTCACCAGCGTGGTGGGATTGCCGCCCGTTTGCGGGATAGTTTTAATGGTGTAGCCCATGCCCTTGTTTTCGATTCCCCAAATCAGATTAGACCCGTTGATCGGAAAGACGAGCGTCGCGACTCGGCCCGGTTCATTGTCGATCACCGTTGGCGCGGCGGAGCCGTTCGAGGGCATGGAATAAATGTTGGTCTGCGCGGGCGTTTGATTGACTGCGGGCAAGTTGGTCGCAAAGTACAGCGAAGTCGGCGACGCCGCGAAAATAGCCGCCGCATTCGTTGTAGTCCAGTTGGGAATAGTGAAGAGCGGCTGTGAGGTGGTGAGCGCGGTGTAGTTGACGTAAACAATGTTGCCATCCACCACGTAGAGTTGTCCCGTCGGGTAGCCCTGCGTCGTCCCAACGGGCAGCGCAACCGCGACGTTGATCGGCGCACCGAAAGTTCCCAGCGTTGCCGGATTCGCGAAGTTGCTGTCCACCAGCACCAGATTCGCCCCGCTGATGATCACGAAGCCGGTGATTCCTCCAGTGGAATTGTGTACGGCGGCCACGGGCATCCCGGTCGCCACGATCGGCGCGCTGCTTGCCGACATTCCGGTTTTGACCATGTGGAAGACGTCATCCGCGGTATTGCAGGCTCCATCCGGCCCAGGAAGTCGATACACGTACGACGAGTTCACGGGATTCTGCAGGTCACTGGCGAAAAAAATCCCCGCGTAGCTGTAAAAAGCGCCTGTGTCCGCAGTGGTGCCCGTGAAGCTGCAGGTGTCGTCGACCGTGGCGGCGGTTTCGGTTGATAGTTGCTGAGCAACCGGCGTGCTGGTCGACGTCAGATCGAGTTCATAGATGTGCCCGTCGCTGCCTTTATACACTTCAATGCCCGCAGGCTGAGAGAGATTAGTCCCCGTTGTGAAATCGATAGATCCGTGAAGTGACTGCTTTTTCGCCGCGTAGCTACCCATCGGCGCAAACGCGGTGCTGCCAGAGCTCGCGTTTCCCCATGCCGCGAACACTCCCGTGGTCCCCACATAACTGACCAGAGCGGGCGGTGGAGGCGTGTTACCTCCGCCACCTGAACCGCTGCCGCATCCTGAAATCGAAATGGCTACAACTATTGCGAGTGAAAGTGCAGAAATCGTCCGATTCATCCTTGGTCTCCTGAAGTGTTTCGTGACTTAAGCAATATGCTTCTGTAGCCGAGCTGCCACGATTACATGCCGCCGAGCAAACAATCTGTTTTCTGCTTCAACCCCGACCACGGCGATAAGTTGCGCCAAATTGTGCAAGCTGCCTCCCGAGCGAGGGCGCTCTGCAGGTCTTATGAGACAGTTGAAGGTCAGAGAAGGCGACTCCCCGCCGTCAATCCTGAGCGAAAGTCCCGACGCCTTTTAAGCTCCGTGGATGCGCAAAACTCCGTCCGAAGGATTCTCCAACTCTGCGCCAGCGGCGCGAAAAAAGTTAGCACACGGCGTAAGCCGTGGGACACCGCAGCACGAACAGATCCAAGCACCGTAGGTGCACAAAAATCACAATCCATCATTGCGCCAACCGTCCCCGCCAAAAAGCGCCAGCCGCGCGAAAGAAGTTAGCCCACGGCGTAAGCCGTGGGTACAAATCAGCGCTGAACACGACCCAAGCACCGTAGGTGCGACAGAAACTCTCATTCCTCGCACCCGTCTACCAAGCGCCTCTAGCCGAGACATCAGAAATTTTCTGGGATTCAATCAACAGACGTCGTTCGCAGCTTTACTCTTTCACGTTCCATACGTACAAAAAATTTATGTCCGAGGCGGTCGCCACTTTGAGCCCCGCCTTCCGGCTCGCCCTGTTCAAAGCGGCGCGGACTTTAGCCTTGGACTCCGCCAATTCGGCTAATGGCACTTTGAGCGCACCGCCCTCTTTCAATTGATCGAGGTCATCCAGTATTGCGGCAACGATTGCCCTATGCTTTCCTTTGCGGCCTTGTGGCACGTCTGCATTGCGTCATCGTTTTGAAATTCAGGTGCGTTTTCTTCTGTGCTCGTGAAGTCATAACGCCCTCCTAAACGATAGCCGAGTAACCAAACGAGACGTTATCGTAACGAACTCTAACAAGAACTACAAGTAAGAATAGTACCTTCGAGCCCAGTCGCCATCACCCTTTAAACGACCGTCTCCTTTCACTTAGCCGACGAGTTGCCTGCCCTATTGAAGATCCAGATTCTCCTAAAGATATGACCCGTACGAACGATCTTTTGTTAACTTCGAAACGTCAAGGAAAGAGTGACTCGATGCGCAGAATCAAAATCAAGATAGAAGTCGTGCCGTTGCTCGTCGCGCAAAATGTGTTAGCCGAAGAACTCAAGCGGAACCGTGCAACCAATCGACCCACGCCTTCCAAGCTAACACCAGCGAAATCAGGACAAAAATGAACCAGGACACCGTAAGTCTGTTGATTGTCGATGATTCGAATGTCGTTCGTAATGCCATCAGAGGTTTATTGGCGGAAGAATCTTCTATTGTGATTCTTGGCGAGCCCGAAGACCTTAAGAATGCCCTCTCCATGGCAACGTCCTTCAGCCAGATGTAATTCTCCTGGACTGCATATGCGCGGCGATTCGGCATTTGAAACTGAATTTGTTAAGAATCAATTTGCTAATTGCGGATCACGCATCCTGGCCATGTCTTTTTCCTCAAGTGAAGATGAGAGAAAGCAGGAGACTCGCCGAGGGATTCGGGGCGATTGCCACCCTGGACAAAACAGATTTGTACGATGTCCTGATCCCCGCGATTCGAAACACTCGCCAGTCCTGCTGAGCGCCCCTGATCCTTCACGGGTACCAAGCCATTTCAACTGCCGAGAAAAAATGTGCTTGTTGGAAACGTGTCCGGTAAGCCGGCACGGCAAACCAGGCACTTAAACGGCATACCCGATTCGACAAGCGATCTCCTCACAGAGCCGGAACGGAATCCCAGATTGTGATCCGGAGGAGTTAATCAAAACCGCTTCCAGTGGAAGCGCGTAGTCGCGAAACGATCTTCGATCCACCCGGCTCACCAGCCCGACCGAGAGAAAAAGAACCGCCGCTTCCAGTCCGGTAAACGCGATGCCGCTGACCGGAGTCATGCCTCCTCGCGGTTGCGCCGCGGCCCAGCTTCTTAATGCCGGAACAGAATTGAAAGCATACTGCGCGGCAAACGTAAGACCTGCGTAGATCACTAGAAATAAGAGCAGTATCCATCCAGACCTTATCCCCTTCTCACCACGAAATAGTGTGGATAGACCCTGGCCAATCCCTTGTTTGGATATCGATTTGCCGGGAACGGGGTTACTGTTGGCTGGATGACTCTGCTCGAATTGCCATCTTGACATTTATGGAAGCCCTCCGCGACTACATCATGTGATACGAGTCTTGGGAGTCAAGATGTTCCCTTCTCAAAGTGAAAATATCCACGACCTTTCAAACGATCATCGGATCTGGCCATGACGCATCCTTCTCTTTAACAGAGGAGTCACTTCGTCAGCTTGCCTTTTTCATCCTGAGCTGCAAGCCCATATCGTATTGCCGCTTCAAGCGTATCGATGTTTATATCCTTTAGAGCTTTAAACCGAATGCAATAGCCGGTCACGCTCGCCTTGCCTAGTTTTTTTCCATACGTTTTGGCTAAGTACTTCTTATCTTTAAGACCAAGAATATAGACAGAGATTCCGGTTTTGTTTCCGCTCACACCAATTTGAAAAAACTCTCTGCTTTTTCCATTGGCATATTTTATTGTGTGAAGTCCATATCCAATCGTAGGGTTGGAAACAGTATGATTTTTGCTGTCTTTACCATCGGAGAACCATAATTTGCATTCTGGTGACACTTGAAGTGTGAGCCGATGCAACTCTCGCATGTCACTGCGTTTTGGCTCCGGTTGGCTGGTAATATACTTCTTGATTTGTTCTTGTACGTTCATATGTTCTGCTCCCCCGTTGCGCGCCCGAGATTATACGACGTTTAATCCTTCTGAAGCTGCTGGAGCACCTGCACCCCATGCCGAGTTCACATTCCGGACGTGTTGTCGGCAACCCGGAAGTTCCTCCGACACTGCGTTCGAGAAAGGTCTAACACAATCAATGAAAAGAATCTTTTGAGAAGATCAGCACTATCAGATTTAGCCCAACGTGGAGTAACATCGTCCGCTCAGAGCGGACATCGGACCTCAGACGTCAGAACTCACACGAATGACCGCTGGTGATACTCCAGCCTGAAATCGAGTGTCGAGGGATGAGATCCGTTCTTCCCGGAGGATCGCCAGGTGAAATGCACTATCCCTGCTGTTCTTCTACTTCTGCTCGTTCCATTCAGTTTGGCCGCTGACAAAAAAGAGGAAGCACCGAAACCCGCGCAGTCCATCGACGAACTCCGCCAGCAGATCGAAAAAATCCTCAAGGACACTCACACCAATGGAGTATCGATCGCAATCGTCCATAAAGACGGGCCGGAGTGGGTTACGGGCCTTGGCATGGCCGACCTGGCGGGTAATCGCCCCGCCACCGCGGACACGTTGTTCCGCATTGGTTCCACGTCAAAGGCTTTCGCTTCACTCTCCATCCTGCTGCTGGCCGATCAGGGCAAACTTTCTCTCGAAGATCCGGTTCACAAGCTGGTTCCCGATATCTGGTTTGAAAATCGCTGGGAATCTACGGATCCTGTGCGCGTGGTGAACCTGCTGGAGCACACTACGGGCTGGGACGACATTCACCTGCGCGAATACGCGAAGCAAGCGCCTGATTCCATGAGTGTGCGCGAGGGACTCGACTACGACCATCACTCGCGCACATCACGCTGGCCTCCTGGGACGCGCATGGCCTATTGCAACGCGGGGCCGGCGGTCGCTGCCTATGTGGTGGAGAAAATAACGGGCCAGCAATTCGAAGATTTTGTGCGGCAGAACCTTTTCAATCCTATTGGAATGAAGACCGCGACATACTTCGAGCCTGCTCCCGGTACGGCAACCACGCTTTATCACCCCGACGGCAAAACTCCTTTTCCTTACAGTCACATCATCATGCGCCCGGCCGGGGCCATCAATGCGTCCGCCAACGACATGGCGTCGTATCTGCTGTTCTATCTCAACCGCGGCGCGGTGAATGGTAAACAAGTGGTTCCCTCCCCCGACATCGATCGCATGGAGAGTCCCAGGAGCACTTGGGCTGGCAAAGAGGGTTTGAAAGCTGGATACGGCCTCAGCAATTTCTGGAGCGTTGAAGACGGCTTCGTCTACCACGGCCACGACGGCGGAATCGATGGAGGCCTGACGGAGCTATCCTACATGCCAGACTACGGCGTCGGATATTTTTTCAGCATCAACAGCGAAAGTGGGGATGCCTTCGAAAAAGTCGGCAAAGCGGTCCGGGCTTACATAACGCACAGCCTGCAGAAACCGGTCGTGCCGCCGGTGGCCCCGTTATCCGCCAATGCAGCGGACTACGCTGGATGGTATGAGCCTGATTCTCCGCGCACCGAGCTCTCCCATTTTCTTGGCCGCCTCGTGCGCCTGAGCCGGGTCCGGTTCGAGGACGGCAAGATGGTCTCCTCCTCACTAGGAAATTGGCGCCAGATCTACATACCGGTCGAAGGGACACAGTTTCGTGTCGAGCACATGGATGCGCCGCCGGACCCGGTCGCCACGGTTGCGTTGCTGAGGCCCAACACCGAGGGCCGATTCATTCAAACCGATTCGGAAACTACCATGAGGAGGATTCCGGGGTGGTTCGCGATCGGAGAAATTCTTGTTGCTGGGTTCGTGGTGCTCTCGATCTTCTCGATCGTTCTTTACGCGCCGTTCTGGATGATTGGTGGCCTGATTCATAGCCGCCGCCGTCCCGCCGAACGCGCCATGCGCTGGTGGCCACTCATTGCGGTTTTGAGTCTGCTTGTCTTCGTTGTGATTTTTATCCTGTGCAGCGAAGACCTGATTGAACGGCTGGGAAACTTCACGGTGTGGTCGGCTGCATTGTGGGTGGCGTCCCTTCTGTTCGGATTGGCATCGGTCGTGAGTTTTCTGGTTGCGCTACGAGGTTCGAGCGAGGGAGTACGTTCAGGCGTCCGCAGGTTCTCGCGGATCGTCTCAACGGCACTCTTGATTGCCGCTGCTTACTTGGCCTACTGGGGCATCATCGGAATACGAACTTGGGCTTAGTTCGGCGGACAACCGCGCACAAAACTCGGGACAGAAGTCGAGAAGTCGGGACAGAGAAGTCGGAGAAGTCGAGAAGTCGACGTTCCCCGTTTTTCCAAGCTAATTGTTACACTGCGTCACCTGACGGGTGATCTTTCCGACTCAACGTAAACCATGTCCAATGAAAAATTAGGGAAGTCGGGACGGACGGGACGTCCCCGTTTTTCCAAGCTAATTGTTACGCTGCGTCCCCGACGGGTGATCGTTACGACTCGACGTAAACCATGTCCAATGAAAAATTAGAAAACGTCTCGCCTGTCCCCGGGTTTCCCGATATCTCGTTTCCCAATCTCTATCCATGACCCATCCAAGCGCCTTCCCCCCAGCGCCAGCGGCGCGAAAGAAGTTAGCCCACGGCGTAAGCCGTGGGAAACCTCACATAATAAACGCCAAGCCCCAGCGGGGCGACAGAAACACCCAGCGCGACGTACGGAATGTCCACCTCTTTTAATTACTCAATCTTTCTCTGCGAATCTCTGCGCCTCAGCGTCTTCTGCGTTATCCTTTTCCGATTCCATCGATCCTTATCCAAAAATAACCCTTGACTACTATTACTAACTATTATACATTTGCGCATGTACTGTCGATCACTCTTCGATTGCTCCCGGCCGATTTCTCCCTGCATCCAAACTCCTCAAACCTATTCCTTCCTCCACCGCTCCCATCCCGGCCCTGTCCGGGCTCATCACTCCAAATCCCTCTTGCCCCTTCAACTTTCAACGTTTGACGTTCAACCCTCCTCCTTATCCCCTTTATTTCCCACACTTACACATGTATCTCAGCTAAGCCCTTTCCTTGCATATCCTTGCGCAATCAGGGGGAGGGGGGTACCCCAATTATGGTTAACCAGCAGCCCCGTATCTCATGCACCGTACGCTTCCCTAACTCCCCTGTTTTCAACACATACCGGCACACCACCACTAACCACCTTTACAATCAACACTTACGAATATAGGGGGAGGGGGGGGGTATGCGCGGATTCGCGGGATCGCCGTTTCCGACAACCCCGCGAAGTTGAGCAATGACGTTTAACTATTTGCCGCTTAAGTGTTTACGCGGTTCCCACCGTGGTAGTCGGCGGCAGCGGCGTGCCGATCGGTCCCATCGGCACCGACGGGATATTTGGCGCCATCACCGGCTGCAGCCGGCGGTACAAGGCCAGCGAAATGGCTCCCATGCCCCACAACAGCACTGCCAGCTTGGCCCAGCCACCAATCCAGGGGATCGCCGTGATAATGCGAATGATAACCACTCCCACCGCCATGCGCCCCACCAGCGGCCAGAACTCCGTGGCTTTGCCCATAATCCAGCGCCCCACGATTCCGCCCACTACGATTCCCGAACTCATCAGGGCCAGCAACCATACCAGCAGCGAGGAGAAGCCCACGATCAGACCAATCACAGTGATGCAGGCAATGATCGCGGCAATGAATACTCCCGGAAGAACCAGCACTCCCAGACCAAACGACGCTCCCAGGTTCTCGGCCGCTTCCACAGTCTCTGCCGCGAACTTCGGCATCAGCCCATAAAGCACCAGCCCGAAAAGCACAATCGCCGCGGTCCAGATCAGCCGCCACAAGTAATACCCTGTCCCGCGTTGTCTGTCCGACCGGTGATCAATCTTTTTGAACGTCACCGGAGAGGCGAGTTTGGCATCAGCAGACACCACCGCAGGCTTGTCACCTTCAAAATTCGCGCTTCCGCCAATCTGCGCCCCGCCCGTAATGTTCAGCGACTCACCCTTCCCTTGAAATGAGCCTCCAACGGGTCCGGAAAGCGTGACTTGTTGGAAATATCCCAGAAAATCCCGCCCCAGTTTTCCATCCAGCGTTCCGGTCTGCGTAAAAAGGGTCAGACTTACGGCCAATCTTGCCGTTGGCATCCAGCGTGAATACCTCATTGAACGCCGTTACGCTGCGGTCCACGTTTCCGTTGATCGTAATGTTATTCGTGAAGGACCGGATGTTTCCGTCAATCTGCCCGCTCACTCTTGCCGACTGCGCAAAGCAAATCAGGTCGCCGCTGATGTGCCCGGAAACATTCACTTGTTGGCTGAACGCATAAACGTCGCCATCCACTGTGCCTTCAATTCGCACCGTATGTCCCGAGAGAATTATGTCGCCCTTGATCGTCTCGTCTTTCGCCACTTCCACGCTATCGCCCTTGCGCATTTCTGTCGCGCTTGCCGGAGTGGCCAGCGCACCGATCAGGCCAAGGCTCGCAAACATCATGGCCAGCGCCGATCCCCGTTTTATGTACTTGCGGAATGCATACACCACACAGCCCAGCAACGCCGCCAGGGCAATGGCTTGAAACAGGGTGAACATGGATTGCCATCCTTTCCAGAATGCTCCTTGGAACAAAAGCAGGCTGACCAGATTCGTGCCGTTAAAGCCGGCTTGCTGAAACCCATCTGCTACCGGTTCGATAAATTGGGCGTACAGGGCATACACCCCCAATACCCCAAGTCCAAAAATCACGCCCCAGATCCATTGCATGGACCGGCGCGCCATCATTTGAAAATTGGCCAGGCGAACCGGAAGAGGTTCGTCCTGCTCCAGCATCGCTCGCGTCAACAGTCGCGATTCGCGGTCCAATGCGCGCAGCAAATTCAGGCAGTGCGTGCACGTCTGTGTATGTACAGACACTTCCTGCGCGCTCTCGCGGTCCAGTTGCCGCTCGACATACATCAGCAGTGTGATCTCATCCACATGCTTGTTGGTGCTTTGTTCTTGTTCGCTCAACGCGTTCCTCCCACAGCCAGCACGGTGTTTTCTCCGAGGGCTTGGCGCAATTCGTGTCTGGCGCGCAGCAGCACAACTCCCACAAACGCCCGCCGCACGCCCAGGGCGTCTGCAATCTCGTCATAACTCATATCCGAGTAGTAGCGCATCACCAGCGCCATCCGCGCGCGCACGCCTAACGTATCGAGCGCTTTGCGCACTTCTTCGCTGGTTCGTTCTTCAATCAGTTTTTCCAGTTGATTCGGTTCGGGACATTCCAGCGGCATTTCATCCACGTCTTCGGTTTCTTTCCCCTGCCGCAATTTGCGCCGCCGCAACATGTCCCAGCAATGATTCGCCGCGACCTTGTAGAGCCACGCGGTGAAGGAGCGGCTCTGGTCGTATTGAACAAGTTTGTCCCGCAACTTCATGAATATCTCCATCGTCGCGTCTTCCGCGTCTTCTCGCGTCGGCATCGCCCTGCGACAGAAGCGAAAGATTGCCGGAGCATATTCGCGGTAGAGATCGCCCCAAGCCGCAGTGTCTCCGGCCCGAGCCCGGGCGATCATCTCCGTTGGTTCAATGTGTCCCGGCGCGCTCATTCGCCCTGGTCTCAGTGTTTCCATCTGTTAATACGCAACCTTCGGGCTAAAACTATCACAAGTTGCAATTTGTGCTGCTGTTTAAGCTGGGAATGACAAGCCCTGACGGCTGTGGTTGGCACCTCCCAAACAGAAGAGCGGCCCCGAATATCCGAGGCCGCCCGTAAGTATCTCAATTGTTTAAAGTTAGAAGTTAAACTTGACCGCCAATTGCAAACTACGCGGTCCGCCGCTGCCCAAGAATGGGTAGCCGATGCCTACGTCACCGGTGGCGGTCAAGCCTAAGGCACCGATTGAGGTACCGCTCGGGTTGATTCCGTGCGGTGCCGCATCCGCGATGAATGTCGGCAAATAGGGGTTTGCGAAATTCGGATGGTTGAACAAATTGTACGCTTCAAACCGGAGCTGCATTTTGAGATGTTCGGTCAATGCAGTGTCCTTGAAGAGTGAGAAATCGAACTGGCGGAAATGCGGGCCTATCAGAGAATTGCGTCCCTCTGACCCAAAATGCATGGAATTGATGCAAGTGGGTGTGATCCCGACCGACGAAGTGCAAATCGCTCCTGTCGTCGGATTGATCAACTGGCAACTCCCCGCGCCCGTGCCACCGGAAAGCGTACAAGGCACAGCGAAGGTGCCAAGTTGCATGTAATTGTTAGGATCATTCTGGTTGTAAACTGGCTTTCCAAGAATGTCCGGCCGCCCAAATCCCTCCCCTGACCCGTTATAGTCGTCCTCAAAATTGTAGTTCAACTGGAATGGTTGTCCGCTTTGGACTGTGACGATTCCGTTCACACCCCACCCGTTGCGAACCAATTTGTAGCGCGAGCCTTTGTCATCAGGAATCTGGTAAACAAAATTCCAAGTGAGTCGGTTACGCACATCGAAATTTGAATTTCCCCGATTGTATTTAATCAATCCTTGACTGTTGTCAGGCTGCGCGGCGTTAGGCACATAGTCTTCCCCGTCGCTGGCATCGTCAATGGAATGCGACCACGTGTAGTTTACGGAAGAGGTGAGGCCATGCCAATTGTCAATCCGCCAGCTGGTTTGGAGTGAGTTGTACAAGGAGTTTGCGGACGTCTCCTGATAGTTTATGTAGTAATAAGGACTATTCGGAAAGAAACGCGGAACGCAATAACATTGGTCGCCACCGTTCAGAGGATTATCAAATTGCTGAATTTGTGCCAGTGTCGGCTGATTAATATCCCGGAAGCGGAACAGCTTGTGTCCCTGAGAACCAACGTATCCCACCTGCAAAACCATCTTCCTGCTCAGTTGCTGCTGAACGTTCAGGTTGTAATTTTCCATGTAAGGCGTACGGATGTTCTTGTCTACGCCAAAGGCGTCGCTCATGGGTAAAGCTCCGCCGTAAACAGGATTTGTCGAGCTCAGCGGTCCACCAAATAGTCCGGCGTTTGAAATCAAATTCGGCCCAACATATCCGTTGTAGGCCGCCCCTGGATCGAACGAGCTATTCCATGGCAAATGGCCCATAAACAGGTCCTGTGAGTACGCATCATAGAATATTCCATAACCTGCGCGGACAACTGTCCTTTGCTTGCCAAAGACATCCCAAGCCACGCTGACGCGAGGAGCAAAGTTGTTGTAGTCGGGGTTGTAGAGGTTCCTGCTTCCAACTGCATAGCCAATCCCAGTCGTCGGGTCAACATTGGTGAAATTCTGATGCTTTTCGGTAATTACTCCGAAGTAGTCGTAGCGCAGCCCGAGGTTTACGGTGAACTTGCTGCTCAGCCGATAACTATCTTGAACATAGAATGCGCTCGAATTTTCAAACGTATTGCGATTGGTGTCGCCTTGCCGCTGGGAGCCGCCGTCGGGAGTTCCTGCAATGAAGCTTCGGCTAACGAATTAAAGTCCAGATCGTCCCCCTGAATCCGCGATTAAAATCTTGTGAAACAGACGTCCGGCGGAACTCATAGCCAAATTTCAGGGCATGCTTTCCGTGAATTCCAGGAGAGGTTGTCAATGTAGTGCCAGTTGGTGTCGACGCGCTGTCTCGGATCACCGTTATCTGCTCCTAATTGGGCAAGCCCGGAAACAGTAATGTTTTGGCAATCCCAAATTATAAGTACCAGCATTGGGTGTACCTGGCCGCCACAGTATTCAGTCCAATTGAAGACGGGTCGAAATTTCTGTCTTCCGGGAAGAATCCTTCCGCGAAACGGTTCCATCCTAGCCGAACCTCGTTGACGACCGACGGCGTAATCGTCGCGACATATGAAAGCGCAATCAGTTGTACGCGCGTTGGAGTGAATGTGTTGTAGCCCGGTACAAGACCGCCGCCCACCAATGCCAGAGGGAAACTCTGCGAACTGTCTCCGATGTAGTAGCGGCCAGTCAGCAAGTTGTCTTAATTAAAACTGTGATCGATTTTCACGATGCGCACTATCGACCCGATTGGAAAACGGAGTAGACAACACGGTATTGTACGGGACAGTTGATTTCTGCTGAATTACCAAGACAGGTCCCTGCCTGATTTGGCTTCGGCCAGCGCGGTTGAGTGCCAGCAGGTTTCGATCACAGGATTGACATTCCGCCCCGCGCGTTGAGTCCGCAATGTCCCCCGCAGTGGGAACACAAGCAGTGCTGGATTCGGCCCCCGTTTCCCGAACTGCTTCATAGTCTACGAAGAAAAATGTTTTGTCCTTGATGATCGGGCCACCGAGCGCGGCGCCAAACTGGTTGTCATGAAATGGGTTCTGCTGCTGAGAAGATCGGAAGAAGTTGCGTGCATCGAGTGCGTTATTGCGAAAGTAGTCAAAGACGGAGCCGTGGATTGTGTTTGTTCCGCTTTTCGTGACGATGTTAATGACGCCGCCGGCGCTCCGGCCATATTCTGCCTCGAAATTCGAGATCACATGTAATTCAGCAATGGCTTCGATCGGGAAGAATAGTGGCCGGAGTGCCGAAAACTCCGCCTTCGTTGATGGCAGGGTCGTTCCGATAGCCGTCATTCATATCCGTGCCGTCAAGCAGAAAGTTATTGGCTCGACCACGTGCTCCATTCACGGAAAATGTTCCAAAAGAGCCTGGTGAATCCGTGATCATGTCCGGTGAACCGGTCACGCCCGGCGACAGAAAGATCAGTTTCAGGTAATCGCGCCCGTTCACCGGAAGATTGCCGCAATCTTTGCCTCAACAATTCCGCCAAGCGTATTGGAGCTGGACTCGACCAAGGGCATCTCTTCGCCTTGCACTTCCACGGTTTGAGCCACGTTGCCTGGCTGCAACACAAAATCCGCACGGCGTTCGCTGGATAACTTCCACATTAATTCCTGTAACAACGCCAAGCTTAAATCCGCTTTTTTCTGCTGTGACGCTATAGCTGCCAATGGGAAGCTCGGGGACAGCATAGCTGCCGTCATCCGATGTGGTGACGGTGCGAACGAGTCCAGTGCCCAAGTTCTTGACTGTGACGGTGGCTCCGGGGACGGCTGCGCCGGAACTATCTGTCACCGTGCCCAAAATCGTTCCTCGAAAGGTCTGGGCTGGCGTACACATTGCACTCAGGAGCGTCACCATCGCAAGAACGAGCGTGAGCGCACACAGGTTGCGGAATGACCTGTTCATCTTCAACTCTCCTTATGATTCCTTCTTGATTTCATTTCGAGCCTTTTAAAAAGACACTTCCCCCGAGAAGGACCCAGGCACCAGGAATTCAGTGGAAGAAACATACTCACCTGTGGAACCAGAAGCAAGTAATTCTCTAGGGAATGTTTCGATTGAGTCCATGCGGAAAACCGCTGAAAACTTTGAACTTTGATCCCCCGCGCGGCGGCTGTTCGCCAAGCCCGAGCCACTACTAAGTTGTAGTGCGATACGATACAGTCAGTGTTTGGATTAAAGCGCAATATGAAGTTCGGAGTGTGTCCGCTTAGCAGATCTTATGGCTCAAAAACTTCCTTCTCTGGTGATTGTGGGACGCCCCAATGTGGGCAAATCGACCTTGTTCAACCGTTTGACCGGGACGCGCCGCGCCATCGTGACCGATGAGCCAGGTATCACGCGCGACCGCATGTATGGCAAGACGGAATGGAATGGCCGCGTCATGGAAGTGGTGGACACCGGTGGCATCGTTCCGGACGACAAAGCGCTGATCCCCACCGAAATCTTCCGTCAGGCACGCGTCGCGTTTGATAACGCCGACTTAATGGTGCTGGTCGTGGATGGCCACGCCGGATTGACTCCGCTCGATCAGGAACTGGCACGAATGTTGCGCACAACTGGCAAACCGTTTTTTGTGGCCGTAAACAAAATCGATTCGCGGCAGCAGGAAGCGAACGCTGGGGTGTTCCACTCGCTTGGGGCGCCCATCTTTCCGATTGCCGCTGAACATGGAACCGGTGTTGACGATCTGCTGGATGCAGCTCTGCTCGAGATTCAAGGCAATGCCGTGACGGAGCAGCCCGAAGCGAAAAAAGTAATTGAAATCGCCATTATCGGCCGGCCCAACGTTGGCAAATCGACGCTGCTGAACCGTCTGGCGGGCGAAGAACGCTCCATCGTCTCTCCTATCCCCGGCACGACCATGGACAACGTGGATACCGACGTTGTGCATGAAGGCAAAACATACCGATTTGTGGACACCGCAGGCATTCGCCGCAAAGGCAAAACCAAGCTGGTGGCAGAAAAGTTGAGTGTGGTGATGGCTCGGCGCGGTTTGGAGCGCGCCGACGTAGCCATTCTAGTGATCGACGGCGAAATGGGGGTGACCTCTGGGGATGCCACGATCGCCAGTTACGCGGAGGAATCCGGACGCTCGGTAATCATCGTCGTGAACAAGTGGGACTTGGCGGTAGAGGCCGCGCAAAAAGCTCTGAATGACTCGGCTAAGACTTCGCGCGGCAAAGCCAAGATGGCCGCGGACCGCATCACGAGTTCAAAAAACCGTCGACAAAGGGAATCTCCTGGAAGAATACGAAGAAATGGTTCAGGAGAAATTCAAGTTTCTCAGTTACGCGCCGATCATTTTTCTTTCCGCGATGACCGGTGAACGTGCACAGAAACTTTATCCCTTGATCGATCATGTGGCCGAAGCGAGGCAACGCAAAATTTCCACGGGCGAACTGAATCGTTGGCTGAAGGAAGAAGTGGATTTGCAGCGTGCTTCGAATCCCAAGGCGCGGCCGGTGCGCATCTACTACATGACTCAGGCAAAGGTGGCTCCTCCGGTATTTTTGTTGTTTACAAACCAGAAGCGGCCGTTGCATTTTAACTTCCAGCGGTTCCTGGAGAATCAGTTGCGCGCGAAATGGGACTTTACCGGGACACCTGTGCGGTTTATCCAGCGCTTGAAGACGCGCGGAGACCGCGAAGGCGGAGGAATCAAGGAGGACGGGCGGGAAGATGAGTAGCGCTGCCGCACCCATGATGTGGGAAGAAACGCGGATGTACCGCATCGGCGAAGTAAGCCGACTGGCGGACCTGAAACCTTTCGTTCTCCGCTACTGGGAGACTGAGTTTCCCATGCTGCAGCCGGTGAAGAGCGCGCGTGGGCACAGGTTGTACCGTCAGCAAGACGTCGATTTGGTTTTGAAGATTAAACGCCTGCTCTATGACGAAGGCTTTACCATCGCGGGTGCGAGGCGCCACTTGCTGGAACAAGGACCAATCAACGGTGGTGATGGGTCAAATCCGGCAGAACCTTCCGGCGGCGGAAAAGCCGATTGGACTTCCATGGAACATTCCGTCGGACAATTGAATCGCAAAATGCTCCTCGATTTGCGCGATGCTCTTCGCAGTTTCTTGACGCTGCTCGAAGGCAAGTGATAGCCTTGAAATTGCTGGTTCGGCTGCTGTTTGCGGCGGCCGATACAGTCGGGACGTAGCGCAGCCTGGTAGCGCGCACGCTTGGGGTGCGTGAGGTCGCGAGTTCAAATCTCGCCGTCCCGACCATTTTAAGTTTCCACCCCAGAACCAACTCCTTGGACGCTCCCACAGGCAGAATGTCAGTCGAACAAGAATGAACAAGCCCAGAGTCTTACTCACCAACGATGACGGATATCAGGCCGCAGGATTGCGCGCGCTGGCGGAAGAGCTGCGCGACTTTGCCCAAGTGACGATCGTGGCGCCCAGTTGGGAACGCAGCGGGGCCGCTCAGTCGCTTACCTTGAGGCAGCCCATCGTCTGTCATCGCATTGGCGAAGATGAGTGGGCGGTGGACGGCACGCCTGCGGATTGCGTCATCGTGGCGCTGCACAAATTGCTGAAGGAAGCGCCCGACCTGGTCATTTCAGGAATCAATCATGGGGCGAATCTGGGAGAGAACGTCTATTACTCTGGAACGGTAGGTGCCGCTCGGGAAGCAGTAATTCATCATGTCCCGGCGCTGGCGATGTCGCTCTGCTCAAAAAAACCGGACGCGGATTTTGGGCCGTCTGCCCGACTGGCGCGGCAATTGTCTGAGCTGATCCTTAAGGAAGGTCTGCCGCCGCAAATTGTGCTGAACGTAAACGTGCCGGAAAACTGGACTGGCGACGTGCGTTTTACCCGGCAATCGCAAAAGATTACGCGTAACTTGCTGCGCGAAGGACAAGACCCCAGGGGACGTCCCTATTACTGGCTGAGCGAACAACGCATCGACCGGGAAAAAGATGTCGACCCAGAGTCCGACTACGCCGCGGTCTTCGCCGGCGAGGCATCCATCACCCCTCTGCATCTCGACCCGACACACGCTGAATCCTTGCTTGAACTGGCGCCGTGGGCCGAGAAAATTTCGGCCGTGAAAAAGTAGTTAGCGGCGGACGATGGCAATTAAGCACGGTTAAAAGCACGTCAAGGCGTAAGCGGTTCACGCGTTTCCCTCAAAAAACATTCCGACGAACGGCAAACGTTACCTTTACTGTTCAAGACAGGAAAGGGACTTTGTGCTTTGCAAGTATTTGGATACGATGACCGCCATATGTCTAAAACTGTTTCCTATGATGTTGTGGTTGTGGGCGCGGGAGTTTTTGGTGCGTGGACTGCCTGGCATCTGGCGAACCGTGGCCAGCGCGTCCTCTTAGCGGAGGCTTACGGAGCCGCACATTCACGCGCTAGCTCGGGCGGCGAATCTCGTATCATCCGCATGAGCTACGGGCGTGACGAGATCTACACCCGCTGGTCGCAGAATTCTTTAACGCAATGGAAGAAACTGTTTGCCGCAACCGGGCAAAAGCTTTTTGTTCCCACCGGAGTTCTGTGGCTGGCAAGCGAGAGTGACGAACAACTCCGGCAATCGAGGGAAGTCTTAAAGCGCTGTGGCATAACTCACGATGTGCTCAGTCATGCCGAACTGGTGTCGCGCTATCCTCAGGTGAATTTTGAAGGCATTACCGAAGGCGTATTGGAGCCTGATAGTGGCGTACTTATGGCCCGGAGAGCAGTGGCCTGCGTGGTCGATGATGCGATCCGAATGGGCGCGCAATTTGAAATTGTGGAAATCGTGCCGCCGTCTCACGCTCAGCAGATCGATTCGATCACCACGGCAGACGGAAGGCGAATTTATGCCAAGCAGTTTGTGTTTGCGTGCGGTCCGTGGCTGGGCAAAGTTTTTCCAGAACTACTTGGCCCACGCATATTTCCCACGCGGCAAGAGGTCTTTTTCTTCGGCAGTCCTCCCGGTGATACGCGCTTTGCACCACCCCATTTGCCTACATGGCTATTTCAAGAAGATGAAGTTTACGGAATGCCGGATATCGAGAGCCGTGGATTAAAATTGGCTCGCGATCGGCACGGCGAGCGTGTGGACCCGGATACTCAATCGCGGCAAGCCTCGCGCGAGGGCGCAGAGTGGGCCAAGAACTACGTGGCAAAAAGATTTCCAGCCCTGAAGAATTCACAAATCGTTGAGACGCGCGTTTGCCAGTACGAAAACACTTCCAATGGCGACTTCCTGCTCGATCGCCATCCGCTCTGGAGAAATGTGTGGCTTGCCGGCGGTGGTTCGGGTCATGGCTTCAAACATGGGCCGAGCGGTTGGGGAGTATTTAGCAACACAGATTCTGGCTGGCGGTAGTCCGGAACCCCGCTTCAGCCTGCAATCCAAGCAGACGGAACAGAAGCGTACCGTTCATTAGTATAGGAAGTGGCAAGAAAGGATTTGCAGAAGAAGTGATTAGGATTTCTTCGGCGCTCGTCCGCGCGATTTATCCAGGATTTTTGATGCGGCCGATTTGCGGCGGGATTTTTCTTCGTAGAGATTCTGGTCTGCCTCTTTCAGAAGCCTCTCCACGCGTTCCCCTTCTCCATGGTAGATGGAGGCGCCAATACTCGCGGAGATGGGAGGTTCTTCCTGATCGGAGGCCAGCGTTTCGTGGATGCGGGTCATCACACGCTGCGCTTCTTCCTCGCGGGCCTCTGGCAGCACAAGGGCAAATTCATCGCCACCGTAACGCGCCGCCGTATCGATCGCGCGGCAATGGAAGCGAAGAATATCCGCCAGGCGGCAAAGCGCCCGGCTTCCTACGAGATGCCCATGGGTGTCGTTGATTTTCTTCAGCCCATCCAGATCCAGCAAAAGCACAGCGAAGGGCCGACCGGTCCGCAGTGTGCGCTCTGTCTCTGTATCGAGCACATCCAAGAGCTTGCGGTAATTTGCCAAGCCGGTAAGCGGATCGCTGGCCGCCAGGTGACGAACCTGTTCGAATACGTGGGCGCTATCCAACAGAGCCCCACCGACGAGTACGAAGTAACTGATGACGTTCAGTCCCTGAGCGAAAATGAACGGACCGTCAAGGAGCTTGACGGATTCGCAGGCGGCCAACTGCGCGCCAATGTTCAACCACACGGCGTGGTAAATCGAGCGGTCGAAAGCCGAATCGCTCAGGAATCGCCGGCGCCTGTAGCCAACCAGAGCAATCAAGAAAATAACTGCGGGCAGCAGATGAAGCGGGTTGGGAATGAATCCGTAGGGGTGGCCAGACACATCGGGAGGAAGTTTGCGCAGCGATGCGGCAATCAAATACGTCAGCGCCAGCACCGTAAATAATGCGCCGGCAATTTCCAATCGCGGATGACGCGAGCGCGGCAGAAAGTGTTCCACCAGCAGCGCAACCACGAAAAGCAAGGCAAGCAGCAATCGACTGATCCACCAGGCGACCGGCGCCAGCAAAACCCACGTCTGCGATTCGTGGATCAGCTGAAAAAAGAGCACGCTCGATGCAGTAAGCGTGGCTCCGGAGAGCAGAAAACCGGAGCCCAGGATCAGCGAAATACGATCTTGCGTTCCCTGGAAGCGGACGAACGCCACAGCCGCGAATACGAAAGCGAACAAGCCGGTAGTGAGCTGCAGATATCCTTGCAGGATAGGGTCGGGCCGCGGTGAATATTGACGCAGCCATGCCGCGGTAAAAAAAATCAACAAGAAGCCGCCGGCCTGGAGAACCAGACGGTGCAATTTACGCCGGTCAGCTATTAAAAACAGTTCGCCCATCGCGGTCCAGATTCCAGCTGGGTGGAGTATTTCCCTTCTCTTCTATTAGACGCGAATTGTGAGAATGACGGTGCGCCGAAAACGGATGTGTGAGGGAAGAGATACCGTCTGTGGAAATCAGAAACACTGGCCTTAGGTACAGGGTGGGTAACCGAGCGCGGACTCAAAAAGATGCACATTGGACGATTGAACAGACAGGCGACGACTTAGAGAAATGCTTTGGGCAACAAATTAACGCTTGCGCGAAGCCTGCCAATTCCGCACAATATCGTCTATTGAATCGTTTGAATAGAGGGGACGGACTCTTGGCCAGGCATGCAAAAAAGGTCAGCGCCCGGGGAGAGAAGCAACGGCCAAGAACCGACCCGCGGAGAACACTCTAGCGAAATTCTGTCTCAGCCACAAATCTGGCAGAGCCACCGACGAGCGACTGGCGAGTTCGGGGACACTGCAACATCTTGCGGAGACCTTCTCTCCCCGGAGTCCCTGGCTGTTTGTCGGCTGCGGTTCCAGTTATTACCTCTCCCGGCTGATCGCCGCTCTCTGGACCAAATATTTCTACATCCCTGCTACCGCGGTTGCTGCCAGTGAGTTGCTCTTCGCCCCGGAAGAGACCTTGCGGCGCAGCGGGAGCCGAGCAGATCATTTTAATGTCGCGCTCCGGTGAAACCACCGAGGTACTGCGCGCCGCCGAACTCCTGCAATCGCACAAAACGGTTCAGACTCTGGGCGTGACCTGCAATCCCGGAAAGTATTCTCGAAAAGCTCTGCACCCACACCTTCAAACTGCCCTGGGCCGACGAAAAGAGCGTAGTGATGACCCGCTCGTTCACGGCCATTCTGCTTTCCTTCCAGCGGTTGGCGCTGCAATTCGTCGGCGACAATGATTATTCGTCGGCTCTCGACCGATTGCCGCAAAAAGGGCAGGTTTGGCTGGACGCAAATGCGAAAAACATTTTGCAGTTCGCACGAAAGCGGCCGTTTAAGGACTACGTCTTCCTCGGGCAGGGCGTGCACTACTGGCTGGCGCAGGAAGCCGCGTCTGAAAGTGACGGAGATGTCTTCGTCCTATGCTCAGGCTTATCACTCCCTGGAATTTCGCCACGGGCCAAGATCGATCGCCGGGCCGAATACGCTGATCACCTTCTTCATGTCGGACGTAGCGGCACGAGGCCGAAACCAAGCTGTGCATGGAATTGAAAGCGTTGAAGGCTTCCACGTGTGCCATCGTCAACCATGCAACTCCCGAATTGAAGAAGCATGCAGATCTTCTGGTTGAGTTGGCTCTGGACGGGCCGGAGTTTGCACGTTACGCTGTCAGCGCGATTCCTGCACATCTTTTGGGAATTTCGATCGGGTTGCGGAAGGGATTAAATCCCGACGCCCCGAAAAATTTGACGCGCGCGGTGGTTCTCAGCTCTGACGGGAATCGTCCGCCAAAAAGGAGCGGTGCTTGAGCGGAGAAGCCGGCACCACATCAACCGCAACTCCTCGTTTGCGGCGTACCCTCACTCTGTGGGATTTGATTTTGTATGGCGTCATCGTGATTCAGCCGGTCGCGCCGATGTCAGTATTTGGCGTACTTAGCGAACGCGGACGCGGCCACGTTGTTACCGCCATTCTGATTGCGATGGTCGCGATGCTCTTCACAGGCATCAGCTACGGGCGCATGGCGCGCGCCTATCCCAGCGCGGGCTCGGCTTTCACGTACGTCGCCCAAGAAATCAATCCCGCCGTCGGCTATATCACTGGATGGAGCATGGTAATGGATTATTTGCTTAATCCGCTGATCTGCACGGTGTGGTGCGCGGGGCAAGCCAGCCAGTTTGCTCCCGGCGTCTCTCCCTGGATCTGGAAGATTTTCTTCGTCATTGTGTTCACGCTTTTGAATATTCGCGGCATCAAGACTTCCGCCCGCATCAACACCGGCATGGCCATACTGATGGGCATGGTGGTCGTGGGAATATTTGTGGCAGCAGCTCGCTACATTTTCGGAACTGCCCCGCACGATGTGCCTATTTCACGCGGCCTTTCTATGATCCGACAGACATTTGCATGGGGAGGCCTTTTCGGCTGCACCTCCATCGCGGTGCTGACTTATATTGGATTCGACGGAATCTCCACCCTCTCCGAAGAAGCAGAAAATCCGCGGCGGAATATCTTGGTGGCAACGGTGCTCACCTGCCTGGTGATCGGGATCCTCTCGGCGATTGAAGTTTACGCGGCGCAACTGATCTGGCCGGCTTCGCAGCCATTTCCCGATGTGAATACCGCCTACTCCTATGTCGCAGGCCGAGCATGGGCCCCGCTTTTCCCGATCGTCGGCTTTACTCTGCTGCTCGCCAATTTCGGTTCGGGACTGGGCGCCCAGATTGGCGCGGCACGCTTGCTATATGGCATGGGCCGCAGCAATGCTTTGCCCAAATCTTTTTTTGGGGCAGTCGATGAAAAAAATCGGGTCCCGCGCAACAACGTTTTCCTCGTCGGATTCGGTCGCACTGGCGGGCGCCTTCGTTCTGGAAATTGTCGCGGGCTACAAAACTTATTCGCTGGGAACCAACGGTCTGATACTGGCAGACATTCGTCAAGATCATGAATGGTGGCGAAGCCTATGGTCTTGGGAGCGGAAATGCTCAATTTTGGCGCGCTCATCGCCTTCATGGGCGTAAATGCCGCCGCTTTCCTGCGTTACTACTATCGCGCCGAAACCAAAAAACTCGGTTTTCTGTTGCCGCCCGTGCTGGGATTCGTTATCTGCCTGGCGCTATGGTTGAATTTGAGCCGTCCCGCGATCATCGTTGGCTCGATCTGGATGGCGGCGGGAATTGCCTTTGGCATCTGGAAAACCAACTGGTTCCGCAAGCCGCTTTCGTTTGAACTTCCCCCGGAAGAATAGCCGCGCCGCTTTCGCATTGCAATTTATGGTGCAGTGGGCCGAAGATGGGCTCGCGAGGCGAAGCGATGGCTAAAACGGTTGGAAAACGGGGACAGGTTACGATGCGAGATGTTGCCGAAGCCACGGGATTTTCTCCGGCGACCGTTTCTATCGTTTTGAACAATGCCCCGCTGGCTCGCTACATCGCTTCCGGCACCCGAAAACGCATTGAAGAAACAGCAAAGCGCCTCGGCTATCGGCCAAACGCCATGGCGCGTTTTCTGCGTAGCAAGCGCAGCCAAAGCATCGGCGTCATGCTGTTCGATGTTACCGATCCCTTTTGCACTCCGATTCTGCGGGGAATTGAGAATGCGCTGTACCCTTTGGGCTATTTGCCAATTTTTGCCGACGCGCAGAATCAACGCGACCGCTTTGAGCGGTACTTGGAAATGCTGCTCGAACGTCACGTGGACGGTCTAATCGTTGTGGCCAACTGGCTCTTCGTCGACATCCATGTTTTGGCGGACTTGAACAAACGCGAAATTCCCGCCGCAACCATCGGCTGGAAATTGCCGCAAGAGCGCATCAGTTCGGTGATGGTGGACAACGAGGCGGGCGGCCGCTTGGCCCTGGAACACTTGCACCAATTGGGGCATCGACGAATCGCCTTTATTCGCGGCCCCAAACGCTTGATTGACAGCGGACCACGTTGGCGAGGAATGCAGAAGTTTGCCCAGTCCGTGGGCTACGAAATTGATCAATCCATGGTGCTGACTTTGCCTGATGTCTTTGATGCAAGCTCGGGATTTGAAAATGGAGTCCGCTTGACGGAGGAGTTGCTTCAGAAGAAGAAAAAGTTCACTGCCCTTCTGACGTTTGACGATTTGACGGCTCTTGGCGCCATTCGCGCTCTTTCCAAGGCGGGGATCAAAGTTCCCGAGCAATGCTCGGTGATCGGTTTCGATGACGTGGCCCTATCGGCGCTTTCCGTTCCTTCACTGACCACCGTCCGGCAGCCACTCGAAACGATGGGCAGCACGGCCGTGAATATCGTGATGGATGCCATCAAAGCTGGGCACGAAAATCGCGAATGGAGTGCAGTCTTTCAGAAACTGCATCCGGAAGTAGTGATTCGCGAATCAACGCGAAGCGTTTAATCCGTTTCCTATTGAACGGTTGGCGCCAGGTTATAGCCATCTATCGCCAGTACCAGCTTGGCGCTTCCAACATCGCTCTTGCGCACGCGCACCGCGATCTCTCTTTTTTCTCCGGGCATCAGGCTGAAGTAATTGTCTTCCCAGAAAACTGGCAAAATTTCCTGCCCGTCCTTGCCTTTCAGCAAACGTAGGCGAACCAAGAAAGCTACACTTGGACCGCTATTTTCAACCAGAACCCGCGCCGAATACTCCTCGCCAGATTCCTGGTTAGTCATCGAAGCCTTAACGGTTGCCTTGGGCAGATTCTGCAGGCCGGTAAAATCCGCATAAGAAGACAGCGGCGTGTAATACCATTCCGACTTCCCAAAATTGAGCACATCCGGTTTCGAGGACAGCCAGTAGAAATTTCGACTGACTACTTCTCCCGTGGCTCGTTGCAACTGTAAATTGAGGAAGTAGGTCGTGTTTTCGGCGGGTGGTTCTGGCACGGCGAATAGTTTCACCACTCCGTCCGCATCCAGATCGGTGGACAATTCCTTGCTAAACAATTCCTTCGCGTCCAGAGAATAGATCTTCGCCAGCACTTTCAGTCCTTTTTCGGCCTGTTGCGTATTGTTGACGACTGCGACGCTGCGATCATCGTAGGAAAATTGCACGTGCAGCGGTTCCAGCGCTTTCTTTGTGCCGAAATATCCACCGGCTGGGCGGAGGGAATAATCGTAGAGATGCCAGATAATCCCCGGCCAGGAATTGTTCAGCATCCACTGGATCACTCCTGTGGATTTATATTTGTTGCGGCTGTAGGCTTCAAACATGGCGCGTTCGCCTTCATAGGTCGTGGCTTGCGATTTCCAGGCGAAATCTTCTGCGTCTTTTGCTTTGCCATAACGTGCTTCCAGTGCGCGCGTATAAATATGGATGTTCTTGAATTCCCCGCCGCCAGCATGGAAATTCCAGTAATCATTGATGGGCCAAAGCTTGTCGGGCGGCAGAAAGGATTGCAACTCTTCCAATGGAGGAACCGCCGGGCCAGGGCTTGTCTCGGTGTTGAATCCGTATGCGCCGCCATGCTTTGTGTCGGTCAGCCAATAGTTAGGCGAAACGTATTCGTAAGGGCCGCTCATTTTCACTCCGGTCGCGCCGGAAACATCCGTTTTTTTTGCGGTGGCCGAAGAAATGACCGGGCGCGGCCAGTTGGTCGCCTTCTCGACGTCCAGATAGGCCCGTTCCCTCTCCGCGGGAGGTGGATTATCGCTGCCGTTCAGCCAAACCAGCACGCTCGGATGCGCGCGAAGCCGCAGCATCTGGTCGCGCAGCGAGTCCACGGACACATGACGGTTTTCGTCGCCCCACTTATTCCATTTTTCCCAAGCGTCGCAACAGCACCAGCCGGCCATGAACAGAATTCCTTCGCGGTCGGCGCGCTCGAAAAACGATTCGTCCTCCAACTTCCCTTCCAGACGGATCGTATTCATGCCCATCTCTTTCACGTAACGAAATTCCGCGGCGCGGCGCGACTCATCAACACGCAGCATCATATCGGGCGTCCAGCCTGCTCCGCGCATCAACACCGGTTTGCCGTTTACCTTGAACAGTCGATAGCCCTCGCCCGTGAGTTCTGAATCGGTCTGGACGATGCCGAATGCGATGGATTGAGAATCGGAAACGGCATCTTTCTCCAACTGGAATTCCAGCGTCAGATTGTGGAGATAGGGCTCGCCCATCTGAAAGGGCCACCAGAGTCGCGGCTTTTCGATATTCAGGGAAGGTGTTGTATCGGGAGAAAATGACGATTTCGCGTTTCTCGTTGGCATTCAGCTCCACAGATTGAGAAAATTCGATGCTCTGGGCCGCTCCGGTAATTTTTCCTTTCAGAATTCCTTTCACGGGCACGCCAGTGGTGTTTTGCAGTTCCGCGCGCACAGTCAGATGCGCCTGGGTCGCATCCGGCAAGTCCAATTTTGCATTTACAAACGAGTGGCGCACGGCAACCGGACCGCTCTCGCTCAAAACTACTTCCTGCCAGAGCCCCATATCCTTGTCGGGCGGCGTCGGGTTCCAATCCACAAAGGTAATTCCGAGCTCGCCTGCTCTTGCGGCTGAAACGGCCAAGGCAACAACATTTTTTCCGCCTTCGTGCACAAACTCGGTGACGTCAAACTCGTAACGGCGGAAGGCTCCCACCACCTGATCCGAGCCAGCTACTTTTTTTCCGTTGATCCAGATCTCTGCCCGGTAGTTGATTCCCCTAAACGCCATCCAGATTCTGTGTCCTTTAAATGCCTTGGGTACTTCGAATTCCTTGCGATACCACCACGGCACCGCATAAGGACTGTTGGCGGGCATCTCTAAATTGGCGAACTCTCCACCAATGGGATATTCGACGCCGGGAACCGAGCGAAGATTCATGCCAAAGTAGGGATCTTTGTAAACGCCATTTTCCACGAGCACGGCAAAAACTGTTTTGGGCGCGGAGGTCTTGTACCAGCCTTCGGTGTTGAATCCCTCCAAGGAAACTTTATCGCCTGAACCATTCACCTTGGCGGAAGATTGCACTTCCCATCCGTCACGGAGCACGGTCTGTTCCGCGCCAAATGCCACAGTCGCGCAAAAATACAGCAGCACGGTTAACGCGACAGTATGAAAGATCGTCTGCCCAGAAACTGAACTCACCCGCACCTTAGACATTCTCGCCTCCGCGCCATGCGAATTGTGGCGCAAGTAGAACTATCGACAATAGACCATTTAAATCGATTCAATAGAGACCTGCTGGCTGGCAGGCCACCCGGAAGGAGAGTTTAGCGTGGAGAATTGTGACTGGCAAGATGTGTGGCAAAAAAAATAAAAAGGCGCCTCGGGCGAAACCGAAGCGCCTTTCCAGCCTTGAATTTGTCTGCTGAAACTACTTCGGTTCCAGGCAGATAAACGGCCGCAGGTGTGAAGAATTCCAGATCTTTCGTTTCCGTCTTCACTTTGACGCTCTGGTACTTTCCCTTTGTGCCGCCACTACCCGCAAAGGTCAGAAGATACTGGTTGCTAAGGTGCGTCCCAATTTCATCGAAATACGGTTTGAGCGAGACGGGCGTTGACGGACCCAGGTAATACGATTCCGCTCCGGTGTCATCGGCCATCTTGTTGAGATTGTTCTGCGCCGTACGTCGCCAAGTAGAAAGCTCCGGCCGTGGTGCGAAGAGGATGGGAAATATACGGTCCAGATATTGGTATTCTGGCGCTCCGCACGCATAATCACGCTGTCCAAATCCGGGTAGAAGGCTCCCATGCCGCCACCACGGAAGGTATCGATGCCAGAAGAGATGAGCAGGATGGAGCGGCGAATTCCAGTGTCTGGCCAGCGCTTCAGCATGTCCAGCGTGCCCAAATAGGGGCTTGATCCAAGTGCAGCGAGACCAAACGGAATGCGCAACGCTTTGGTCGCAAGTTCGTGGTTATCGGTGAAGTCCTGCACCACCTTCGTCGAATTATTCGCGATATAACCCACAGCAATGTAAGTGGAGGGAGGCTGAGCCATAATGAATTCTTTCAGGGAATCCCACTGGCCGGCCGCAACGCTGTCGATGGAATCATCGATCAGAATCGCCAGAAAAAGTTTGTCGCCTTTCTTCCAGTCGGCGATTTGCTTGCGTTCTTTGCCGGTGAAAAGCTGGACGTCATCTACAGCCACGGGCGGTGCAACATCCTTCTTTCCTACCGCAGTGACGGTAAAAGTAACCGTGCCGGAAGCCGTCTTGGCCGTCGGAGCAGCAGCTTGATTCTGAGCATAGAGCAGGCTGACAGGAGCCAGAAGTAGCGCCCCAAGTAGCACTCCGATCTTGAGCGAGTTTTGGTATCTATTCATTCACGTTCTCCTTTAATGCTTTACAAAATTAGATGCAGGCGGCAATACAAAGGCATATATCACGACTGAAAAGTGTTCGTCAGCTAAAAATTGTTTTGGCTGAAGGACACCGCAACCGGCCCTACCGGCCCGCGCATCGTAACTCATTCCACATCTTCCCGCGGCCAGTTTCTATATGCGAATCCGCACTCAGCTAACCTATTCAGGAGATGATTTCATCCGCTGAAATACCGAATCCACGGCCGATAGCCCCGCCCGGAGATCCATCCACACCGGCCAAGACGTGGATCTATGGTCCCTGGATTGATTTGATCGTGGGCTGTGGCGCCTGGTCGGCTCCGCTCCTCCTGGTAACTGCATATGTTTCTGGTTCCAAGGCATCCCAGTGGTCCTTCGCGTTTTACATGTTGGCCCTTCTCTTCAACTACCCGCATTTCATGGCCACTGTCTACCGCACCTACCATTCCTACAGTGAATTCTCTAGATACCGGATTTTCACCGTTCATATCGCTTTACTTCTGGCCCTGGCTGGCTTGATCGCCCACGTTTGGCTTCCCTTGTTACCTTGGATTTTCACTCTCTACATTTGTTGGAGCCCCTGGCATTACACCGGTCAAAACTTTGGGCTATTGATGATGTTCGCCCGGCGCGGCGGGCTGTCTCCAACAGAGAACGAACGCCAGGCGCTGCATCTTTCGTTCATCGCTTCTTTCATTCTTCTCATGTTGAGTTTCCAGACCGGCAGTTCCGGCGACTCGCTGATTCTCTCGATGGGCTTACCCTCAAAATTCACATTGCCGGCTCGTGCTGTCCTCGCGGCGTTTTTCATCGGCTGCAGCGGCTGGGCACTGTTGTCCCTGGCTCGGCGCAACTCCTGGAAAGCCATTCTTCCCACCGCCACACTCGTTACCACTCAATTCTTCTGGTTCCTTCTTCCCGCTTTAATCGAGTTAGCCAGCGGAAAAGAAGTCCCGCAAACTCGTTATTCCAGCGGAATACTCGCGGTGCTCCATTCCGCGCAGTACATCTGGATCACCAGTTATTTTCAAGCGAAAGAGGCGCGCGCCGCCGGGCAGTCTCGCTGGAGTTATCCAAAATATTTGCTCATCCTGATTGCCGGAGGCATTGCCCTGTTTGTTCCCGGGCCGTGGATTGCCAGCCGTTTGTTCCACGCGGATTTTGCCACCAGCTTTCTTACGTTTACCGCTCTGGTCAACCTCCACCATTTCATTCTCGATGGAGCCATCTGGAAGCTGCGCGATTCGCGCATTGCCTCCTTGCTACTAAATGAACCCGAAGCAGACCCAGAAGTTGCGGATGGCTCTAAGCCGGGCATCCTGGCGACGGCCAGATGGTTTGCGGGACCCAGCCGCCCTGCTCGCCTCATTCGGATTGCTACCATCGTTTTACTATTGCTTTGGGGTGGTTTCGATCGCCTTCATTTCTATTGGGCCAATGTTCCCGAGAGCATTTCGGCCCTCGAACGGGCTGTGCATCTGAATCCAAACGACAGTTCGGTGCAACTCCGTCTGGCAAAGCTCGCGGAAGCCGCGGGAGATCATGAGAGCGCGTTGACCGCTCTGAAACAGGCCGCCGCGCTGAATCCGGAGAAGGTTTCCGTCCAAGAGGCCTACGCGCGAGGTCTGATCACCAGCGGGCACGATCAGGAGGCATACTCGTTCTATCGAAATTTGCTGGAACGGAAGCCCGACAATGTCGATGCACTGGTGAATTACGGTCTGTTGGCGCAACGGTTAGGTCACACCGCGGAAGCCACCGATTCCTGGCAACGCGCCGTGGAATTGGATCCTGGGCAAACCCATGCGCAGCTCTATCTCGCGCAATCTCTGGAGCAGCAAGGTGAGCAGCAAGCGGCAGCGCGGCACTATCGCGTCTACCTGCAGGTAGTCAGCATGCATCCCCACGAACACGTAGAAGAAGGCTCAATCGTCATTTCTTCGCTTTTGAAAGTTGCGGATGCGGATGCTGCTGCACATCGCGACAAAGATGCCATGGAGGGGTACCGCGCGGCCGAAAAGTTTGCCGCCAAACTTGGCAACTCCTCTCTTCGAAGCCTGGCAATGATTCATGCGGCGGACGTCCAGGAACGCATGGGCAGTACAGCGGAAGCCGCGGATTCCTATCAACAGGCGCTCTTATTGGATGAGACACAAAACGAGCCCCACGCAACCGCCAGCGATTGGTTTAACTTTGCCCAGTTTCTGCGGCGTCAGAACCAGCCTGAGCGATTGGTCTTTGCTTGCCTGTACCGTGCGGAAGATCTGATGAGCACCAACCCAGGCGGCGAACTCTCCACGATTGTGAAAGCACGCGAAGAAAGCGCGATTCGCCTGGGCACGGAATCGCACGCAGTTCCCGCTAATCTTTCCAAATTGCTTTCAGAAGCTCTCTCTCTGCCTGCTTCGGCATTTCAAAAACATAACGCGAGTCCCGCTGCAAAATGAGTTGCTGAGCTGGCTCTTTGGATTAGCCGGCCCGCAAACACGAAGTTGATGTCACTCCCTCGACAAATTGGTCTAGAATGGGGCCGCGGCCAAACCTGCCGCGTTCGCTCCACATTTGGAGGGCTCCTTTTCCATGGCGCTGATGCGCTCCATTCTGCTTGCTGCATCGCAAAATTCATGGCTGCGCGAGCGCGCTGTTCATTATCCCTTTGTGCGGCGTAGTGTTTCCCGCTTCATGCCTGGCGAAACGATAGACGCGGCGCTGGCTGCGGCGCAGTCTCTGGCGAGCAAAAATATTGGAAGTGTGTTCACGCATCTCGGCGAAAACGTAGCGGATCGCGATGAAGCTGGCAAAGTGACGGAGCATTACCTCGATGTGATCAAACGGATTCATGCCTTGGGTATGTCCAGCGAAGTTTCCGTGAAGCTGACACAGCTTGGGCTGGATCTCTCACCAGAATTCTGCGCCGAAAATCTGCGAAAAATCATTCAGGCCGAACGGTCAACTTCCACGGTGTGGGTAGACATGGAAGCAAGCAATTACGTTGACTCGACTCTATCGATTTACAAGCAAGCCCTCAGACAATTCCCCAATGTCGGGATCTGCCTGCAATCCTACTTGTACCGTACGCAAAATGATCTCGCGGACCTTCTTCCGCTTCGCCCGTCTATCCGCTTGGTCAAAGGCGCATATAAAGAGCCGCCGTCCCTGGCATTCCCAAACAAATCAGATGTGGATGAAAGCTACTTCAGGCTGGCAAAAGAAATGATGCGCGCCAGAGCGGCCGGTGAATGTCAACGCACAGCATTCGGGACCCACGACGTGGCTCTGATTCGCCGCATCAACGATCACAGCGCACAACAGGGATTCGATAAGCGCACAGTTGAATTTCACATGCTTTACGGAATCCAGCGCACCGAACAGGAACGCCTGGCGAGCAATGGTAATCGCTCCGTTGTTCTGGTTGCTTATGGGAGCTATTGGTATCCCTGGTTTGTCCGGCGGCTTGCCGAGCGCCCAGCAAATCTGTGGTTCATGCTCCGCAATGTTTTTGCTTCATGACTATTTCAAGGAGGTATTTGGATGCGCAAAATCGGAATTCTGCTGGTGATCATTTTCTCAGCGACGCTTTTCCTCGCCGCTCGCACTCCCGAATCTGGATGGAGACCATTGTTTAACGGAAAAGATTTGGCGGATTGGAAGCATGTCGGTCCGGGAGGTATGACCGTAGAAAATGGAGAAATCCACACTCACGGTGGGATGGGACTTCTCTACTGGACGGGCGGCAAAATTGGTCATTGCCGTTTGCGCGTCGTTTTTCGCATGCGCGACCACAATGACAATTCCGGCGTCTTCATCCGCATTCCCGTTGAACCCCGCGAAGAATGGATGCCCGTTCATTATGGGTACGAAGTTCAGATCGATAACGAGCCGGAAAAATCGAATGAGGACGAATATCACATCAGCGGCACACTTTATTCGCTTACGAAGCCGCTGGCGAAACCTACCAAGCCTGGACCCGAGTGGAACACCATGATCATCACCATCGACGGTCCGCACACCGTTGTCGAGATCAACGGCGTGAAGGTGACCGATTACACAGAAGGCCAGCCGGTTCCCGAACGCAAGTTTGATTTCGAACCACAGCGTGGGCCACGGCCGATGGATGGTTGGTTCGGCTTGCAGAACCATGGCGACAACGACGTCGTTTTCTTCAAGGAAGTCAGTATCCAATC
Source organism: Candidatus Acidiferrales bacterium (assembly GCA_963837885.1). Classification (GTDB taxonomy): domain Bacteria; phylum Acidobacteriota; class Terriglobia; order Acidiferrales; family UBA7541; genus Acidiferrum. Next base: position 248,592 of record CAWIPD010000016.1, read on the forward strand.
TTTGCCGTAGCACCAACCAGCCTAGAAATAGGAATTCACTCGGAGGAAATCATGAAGAAGAGCGAGATAACTCGCCGCGCATTCCTGCAAACCACCGCGGGTACCACCGCTGCGATGTTGGCTACAAAGACGATCGTACTGAAAGCCCAGCCCGTCCCGGCTCCCTGGGAGACGCTGCCGCCTAGCGATACCGTTCGTTACGGCATCATCGGTGTCGGCATGGAAGGCAGTTGGCTTCTCTCATCGGCGGTGACTTTGCCCGGCACGCAGTGTGTAGCTGCCTGCGATTTGTGGGACGGGCGGCACACTCTGGCAAAGGAGATTGCCGGGCCAAAAATCAGGACCACCCGGAAATACCAGGAGTTGCTTGATAGCAAGGACATCGATTGCATCATCGCGGCCGTTCCCGATCATTGGCATAAGCAAATCGTGGTCGATACCCTGAGCGCGGGGAAACACGTCTATTGCGAGAAGCCGATGTCGCACAGCCCCGCGGAAGGAATCGAAATGGTGAACGCGGCCAAGAAGAGCGGCCGCATCGTGCAGATCGGTTCGCAGCGCGTCAGCTCGGTCATTTGCGCCAAAGCGAAGGAGCTTCTGGCACAGGGAATCATTGGCGACTTGACGCTCGTCGAAGGCTCGCTGGGCCGCAACGATCCCAGCGGTGCGTGGGTTTATCCTCCGCCCTCCGGTCTCACGCCAGAAACATTTGATTGGGATACCTGGCAAGGCACGGTTCCCAAGCGCGCCTTCGATGCGAATGTTTTCGCACGGTGGCGCTGCTGGAAAGAATACGGTACAGGAGTTGCCGGCGATTTGCTGGTCCACCTCGTCAGCGGCATGAATTTCATGCTCGGGTGGAACGAACCTCCGTTGCGCGCCTCTTCGTTTGGGGCGATTCTCCGCTTCAACGATGGACGAAACATGCCGGACGTTCAGCCAACACTTTTCCAGTACGGCAAATATCCTGTCTACCTGCGCTTGAATCTCGGTTGTGAAACTCCAGAGGTCTATCGCTTCCAGGGCTCCAAGGGCTATCTGGAAGTGACCGAAACAACCATCACCTATTCCCCGCAAACCGGGAAAGATGAATCACCCAGCTATTACGCGGTCGCTAGCTATCCTCGCGAAATGCGCGACGCCTACGTCAAGAAATGGCACGAAGAACACGATCCCGCAGTCGGCAAAGAACCTCTCCTGGACGGATTTACATACAAGGGCGATTCCTGGGACGATCTGCGGCCGCATCTCTGGAATTATTTCCAGGCAGTCCGCTCGGGCAAGCCTGTTACCGAAGACGCCGTCTTTGGACATAACGCCGCTCTTGCCTGCCACATGGCCAACGAATCCTATTTCCGGGGGAAGATGGTGACGTGGGACGCTGCCAGTGGAGAGATCAAAGGCTAAAAAACCAGAAGATCTGGCAATCTACTGCTTCCAAACAAAAAAAAGGGACCCGCAAATTTTGCAGGTCCCTTTTCCTTTAAAAATTACTTTGCGCGATGAAATTCCACAAAATCACGATTCTTATACAAGCGGTATACACCTGCGTCCGATCCTGCGACAATCTGCAACGGTACCGGATGTTTGATATCCGCGTCCTTCTTTGAAGACACAGTGAACAAATCGTTTGCGCCCAAATCCATCACGATAAATTTGTCGCCCTCAAGATAGCCGACTCCGTAAGCGCCCGGCTTCAGTGTCTGTCCGCCAATTTCTACAGGTACTTCGGTAATAAGGTAGGCCTGATATTTTTCACGGATCCCCGAGGAATATCCGGAATTATCTACCAACCCGGCTAGCACAAAAAATCCATCGGTGTACTTCACTCCGGCGGTATTGCGAGCTTGCACCGGCGCGGTCTGTCCGCGGAAAAACACTTTATCGGGAAAGAGTTTCGTGCCGACTTCAGCAGCCTTCAGCACGGATTCCTTCGCGGGCGCATCCGCAGGCTTTGTAGTTTGCGCAGCAGTGATACCAGAGAAAACCAATGCCAGAATGGCCAGCAGCGTTACTAAACGGGAAGATCTCATGCAACTCTCCTTCGAACTTGATTCATATTGAGCGAGCGCGGACATTGTACTCCATTTCTCGCCCATTCCGGCAGAATGCCTAGAACCATCCCGTCTTCTTGAACGCGTACAGAAGGACTGCTGCTAGCGCCGCCATTAAGCCGGTCGCGATATAACCTCCGTACGGGTTATGCAGCAGAGGGAGATGCTCGAAATTCATGCCGTAGTAGCCGGTGATTAATAGAATCGGCAGAGTCACCGTCGCAAACAGCGTCATAACTTTCACGATGTCGTTCGTACGGTTGGCGGCAGCGGTCAGATGCACTTCCAGGACCCCGGTTAGAATATCGCGATAAGTCTCGGTGAATTCCAAAGCCCTCATCAGGTGATCGTACACATCCCGAAAGTAGAGTCCCTCGGAAAGCAGCCACGGCTCATTGCGGTGGAGAATCTGCGAGAGCATATCGCGCATGGAAATCGTTACGCGTCGAAACTCAATCAACGATCGCTTGATCGTGAAAATGTCGGAAAGTAGTTTCGTTGAAGTGTGCTCGATCGCTTTTTGTTCCAGCACTTCGATCCGCTCTTCTATGGTGTCGAGTACTGGCAGGTAACGGTCCACCATCACATCGAGCAAACGGTGAAAGAGTTTTCCAGGACTGGCGATCTTCGGCTCTGCCAAAAATATGGCACGTACCTGGTCCACAAAAGAATTTGGCCCATCGGAAACACTGATCAGCAGGTTGTCCCGGAGGAAAAAATCCATTTCCGTGAAAGCGCATTCGTCCTGTGTGGGATCAAAGTGCACAACATTGGTTACAACAAAAAGAGTTTCTCCATACTCATCAATTTTGGCTCGCGTGCCCGGAACCCGGCAGTCCTCAATCGCCAGTTCGTGGAGGCCATAGATTCGTGCCAGTTCGTCAAGCGCTGGACCCGCGGGATCGTCAATGTGATACCAGCGAAACCCATTGATTTCGCCTACCAGACACGCTTGGGCGCTTGCTCTGGGCGTGGAACTCGCCTTCGACGACAACGGCGAAATGGACATTCGGTGGCTCCTTCGGGCGGGTACTGTGCAGGGTGCGTGACCAAATTAGCGGACCCCATGGCTTCGGGTCAATCCAGTCCTCCTCTCTGCGCCCTCTAAAGCGGGGTCAGAAACCGAGGCACGCCCGGAGAAGTCTAAATTAGCCAGTCGATTAGAAATTTTGATACGCCATAACACAAAATTCGAACGTCAATCTAATGGGAACCTTATGCCTTCGACTTCAAGCTCATTTGGAGAATACAGCACTTAATTTCAAACATGATCGCTCCCATGCGTAGCACTTTTCTAAAGGCCATGTTCTGCCTGTTCCTGGCACTCCCGTTCTCGCCAGCAACTTGCACGATGCTTTCGGCTCAGTCTCCACCAACAACTGCTTCTACCGTTGCTGCAGCGACTACTCCTGCGGATGATGCGAATAAGCCGGCGGCCCGTGGAACGGACGGCCGCATCAAGAAAGATGACGTTCAGGCAACCAGCGCAGAGTCCACGAGTTTCTTCGCTCGATTTGGAAAGGCTTATTGGGATGATTGGACTGTAACTCCTGCTGACGGCCCGGAATTACCTCGCCGCGGATTTCCTGCTCCGGTCAGTTCACCGCCCTTTCCTTTTTCCGACTGGCCTTACGGTGGTTCTCCGGTGATCGGTGATACGGATACCAGTGGCGGTCCATTGATGACGGCCATTTATGGCACCAAGCACGGGAAAAGTTGGGAGAATAGCCGCATAAAGATTTATGGCTGGATAAACGCGGGATTTAACCTCAGCACATCTACTGCTCACTACGGAAATGCACCCGCTTCTTACTACATCGAGCCCAACTCCGTTCAATTGGACCAGGCTGCAATCTATGTCGAACGAGTCCCAGACTCCGTCCAGCATGACCATTTCGATTGGGGATTCCGGTTCACGCAGCTTTACGGCATGGATTATCGCTTCACGACGGCAAACGGTTATTTCAGTCAGCAACTGCTGAAGAAAAATAACGGTTATGGCTATGACCCGGTCATGGCTTACGTCGACCTCTATTTTGGCCAAGTCGCCAACGGAATGAACATCCGCATCGGACGATATATTTCTCTGCCCGATATTGAAGCCCAACTTGCGCCCGACAATTACACCTACAGTCACTCAATTCTTTACACGTTCGATGCGTACACGCAGACGGGCATCAACGTAACAACCAAGTTGAACGATCACTGGATGTTCCAGGTTGGTCTTTCCGCTGGCAATGATGTCGCTCCGTGGGTTGGCGAACCGAACGCCAAACCCACTTTTAATGCCTGCCTCGGATACACCTGGCGCAGTGGCCTGGATAATATCTACACTTGCGACAATTCCACAAACTCAGGAAAGTATGCCTACAACAACGTTCAGGCTTATTACACAACCTGGTATCACAAGTTCAACGGTTCCTGGCATATGGACACGGAGACTTGGTACATGTGGGAGAAGAACGTTCCCAACGTGACCAATCCTGCGGCCGCAGCGCTGTTGATTACTGGGGCGAACGGTGCTATCTGCAACACCACAACGCAGCTAACCTGTTACGCGCCCGAATGGTCGATCGTCAATTACCTGGTGAAACAATTCTCAACGAAAAATTATCTGACCATCCGTAATGAGTATTTCGACGATATTGCGGGACAGCGAACCGGGTTCAAGACCCGCTACTCCGAACACCTCATTGGATGGGGACATTGGATTGGCACCACGATCTTAATTCGGCCGGAATTGCGCTACGAGCGCGCCTATGATTCTCCGGCATACAATGCCGGCACGAAGAAAAATCAATTTGTCTTTGCCAGCGACATCATCTGGCATTTCTAGCCACGTTCTGAAAAAAATGCCAGTCCAGTTTCAGGTAGGATTCTATTTTAGTAGGTCTCAAACGGCAGACCGACGTAGTTTTCCGCCAAGCTTTGTGCGGCAGCGCGCGAACCAGTCAAATAATCCAACTCGGCCAGTTGGCGTCGATGATCGAATGGATTTTCCCCGTGGAATCGATGCAGGAGCGACGTCATCCACCAGGAAAAACGTTGTGCCTTCCAGATTCGCCGCAGAGCAATCTCGGAATATCGTTTCAACAGCGATTCATTTCTCGACTTGTAATACTCCGCAAACCCGGCAGCGAGCACACGAACGTCCGCGGCGGCAAGATTCAGACCTTTGGCTCCCGTAGGCGGGACAATATGCGCGGCGTCCCCCGCCAAATACAGCCGCCCAAACTGCATAGGTTCGACCACAAAGCTGCGCATCCCGGTTACACCCTTTTGAAAGATCGGACCTCGCGTCAATTTCCAGTTGGCCGCCGCCAATCGCGTTTCCAGCTCTTCCCAGATACGTTCGTCGGGCCAGTTCGCCAGATCTTCTTCCGGCTCGCATTGAATATACAGACGGCTTACTTTCGGTGAGCGCATACTGAGCAGTGCAAATCCCCGCTCGTGATTTGCATAAATAAGTTCGTGCGATGAGGGTGGAGCCTCCGCAAGAATCCCCAGCCATGCAAATGGATAGACGCGCTCGTAAACGGTCAAAAGTTCCGCAGGAATGCTCGGCCGGCAAATTCCATGAAATCCGTCGCACCCAGCGATGAAATCGCAATCCACCTGATGCAGTACTGCCATCTTTTCGATACCTGATGGAGGGCCGATCGGTCTGTACATCGTGAATCGTTACGTTTTCAGCCTCGAATATAATTTCTCCGCCCTTTTCGATTCGCGCCCTGGTCAGGTCCTTCACCACTTCGTTTTGGCCATACACGGTAATGCCGCGGCCGGTCAGCTCTTTGAAATCAATCCGGTGACGCCGCCCCAGAAAACTCAACTCGATTCCGTAATGGATGAGGCCTTCACGCTTCAACCGTTCGCCGAGCCCCAATTCCACGAGCATCTCGACGGTACCTTGTTCCAAAACACCGGCCCGCACGCGTTCTTGCACATGCTCCTGGCTATACTTCTCGATGATGATGGAATCAATTCCCTGCTGCTGCAGGAGATGCGAAAGAATCAGACCGGCAGGTCCTGCTCCAATGATGCCAACTTGTTTGCGCATGGGCTCCCGGAAATTGATCAAAACTCGAAGAAGACGGTTTCGTGTTCGCCTTGCAGAATCACGTTCCATTCAAGCAGGCTAAGGTTTCCGCCAACTGGCCTCGCCAGCAGAGTGCCTCGTCGATCAGGATCTACTAATTGCAGCACGGCATCCTTCTCGTTACCCGGCTCGTCCAAAAAGTAAATCCGCGTCATCAATCGGTTCAGCAATCCTCTCATGAACACTGACACCACCAGGTGCGGCGCCTGTTTCACACCATCAGGACCATCCACACAGCCCGGCTTGATGGTAGAAAATTTAAAAAAGCCATTCGCATCCGTGGCGATACGTCCAAATCCAAAAAATGTGCTCTCTGAAGCAGCGCCCGCCGAATCTTTCAAGACCGAATATTCTCCCTTAGCGTCCGCTTGCCATATTTCCAGCACCGCATCTGGCACGGGTATGCCTTCCCCATCCAGCACGCGTCCCTGAATCATAATTCGCTCGCCAGCCACTTCCGGACTCGCCAATTCACTGCGATAGAGCGGAGCGAGGCCAATACTGAAATAGGGGCCCACGGTCTGCGACGTTGTGGCTGGAACTTTCATGCGCGATTCTCGAAAGGTGAAGCATCTCGGCCACGCAATACAATGTCGAAGCGGTAGCCAAGCGCTTCATCGGGAATAGTCAAATCCCAGTCAAATATAGAAATCAAGCGGTTCCGTGCATTCGCATCTGCTACGCAATTAAAAATCGGGTCGTGCGCCAGCAACGGATCGCCCGGAAAATACATTTGCGTCACCAGTCGAGTGGCGAACGCCGGCCCGAACAGCGAAAAATGAATGTGCGCTGGACGCCACGCGTTGTAATGATTTTTCCAGGGATATTCGCCAGGCCGGATGGTTACAAGCGTATATCGACCCTGTGCATCAGTTAACACTTGGCCGCATCCTGTAAAGTTGGGGTCCAACGGCGCATTATGCTGATCTTGCGAATGCAAATATCGCCCCGCAGCATTGGCCTGCCACACTTCAATCAGTGTGTGCGCCACAGGCCGCTCGTCTTCATCCAGCACCCGCCCAGACACTACAATCCGCTGGCCGAGCGGCTCTCCGGCACGCTGTCTCGTAAGATCAAAACTCCCGGGCTTGACGATGCCGTATCGAAAATCCGGCCCCGTCAATTCCGAAATCGTCTGCGGCACCTTTACCAGCGCCTTGAGCGGCGCTCGCTTCTGCGACGAAACGTATGGCGCGTGCAGATGCGCCGGCTGCGTTCCCTCGGTAACTGGGCGATATGTCCTTAGTCTTTCCATCTTATCCAGTGGCGGCGACGACTTCCGCGCCATGATTGTAGTTCATACTCTCTTTTCGTTCGGGAAACAACTTCTGGGGTGACAGCGATCTCTGCCCCAGTGCGGCTGGGTGTCCCTAAACGGACTAATGTTCTTTAACGGGAGCGGCCCAGACGTCCAGGCGCAATGAATTGCCCACGACCGAAACACTGGACAGCAACATCGCCACAGCTGCAAAAATCGGATTAAGAACACCCGTGACTGCGAGCGTTATCCCGAGCGCATTGTAGAAAAAGGCCCAAAAAAGATTCTGACGCACGATCCGCATGGTCTTCCGCGCGAGATTCAGAATTTGCGGTATCTTCTGCAGGTCGCAATCCATCAAAACCACCGAAGAGGCCCGCATGGCGATATCGGTGCCGCTGCCCATCGCGATGCCGAGATCGGCTTCTGCCAACGCCGGCGCGTCATTAATACCATCGCCAATCATAGCCACGGTCGCTCCGCTATGCTTCCATGCGTGCACAAACTTGACCTTGTCTTCTGGAAGCACCTCAGAGCGGAAATCTTCGATCTTCAATTGATGAGCGATCGTTTCCGTAGTCGCCCGAGAGTCCCCGGAAATCATGTGCGGGGTAATCTTCTGCCTCTGCAAGCTTTCGATGAGGGCGGCAGCATGCGGCCGAGGCTTATCACCAAACGCGAGACATCCCATCAGTTCGCCATCCCATCCGAAAAATGTGACGGTCCGACCCTCCGACTCCCACTCTCGGGCCAAAAGTTCAGATCGGGTATCGATGGCGATCGCCATGCTTTCAGCCAATTTTCGCCGGCCCATAAAAATGCTCTTGCCGCATACCATTCCCGTGATTCCCAGGCCTTTATGGATCTCTACGCAAGTGGCGTCTTCCAACTCGATGTTGCGTTCTCTCGCGAACTTTACCAGGGCCTTACCGAGCGGGTGTTCTGAATATTGCTGCAACGAAGCCAGCAAGGAGAATGTCGCTTCATAATTCTGCGGAATTACTTCGCGCCGGGTCTGAGCAGTTTGCTCGCCTTCATCGCCCACACGGTTAAGTTTCGTGCGTACTCCGGGCGAACAAATCTCTGCCACCATTTCGCATCCCAACAACTCAAACCGGCCTTCCGTGATTGTGCCGGTCTTGTCGAAGATCACATGATTTACTTTTCCTAGTGCTTCCAGAATTTGCGTGTCGCTGATCAAAATCCCTTTTCGCGAAGCGGCCCCAAGTGCCGCCGTGATCGCCAGTGGAGTCGCCAGTCCAAGCGCGCAAGGGCACGCAATAACCAGCACTGTAATGGAGCGCATTAAAGCGGTGCCAGGCGTTGTAAATCCCCCCAGCCAGCAGAGAAGAAAGGTCAGAGCGGCGATTCCAACCACACAAGGAACAAAAATCCGCGAAACCCGGTCAACGGTTCGCTCCAACGGAGAACGATTGCCGAGTGCCCGTTCTACCAATGCAATAATGCGCGATATTGTTGAATCAGCGCTGGTCTGGCTCGCTTTGACGTGTAGAACTCCGTCCAGATTGACGCTGCCGGCAACCACGAAATCCCCCGCCGCTTTTGGCACGGGTGTCGCTTCTCCGGTCAGCAGAGATTCATCCGCATGCGAATCTCCGATTTCGACCACGCCGTCCGCAGGGAATCGCTCGCCAGCCTTCACAAGAAAGGACTGGCCCGGTTGCAGTGCTTCTACGCTAACCAGGCATTCTCGCCCATTGCTCAGCAAACGCACTTTGTTCGGCACCATCTGGTAGAGCAAGGTCACCCAACGCGAGGTCTTTTGTTTGGCGTTGTGCTCCACTAATTTGCCGGCAAGCACGAACGTGATAATTACGCTCGCGGTATCAAAATAAACGTGCGACGCACCTCGAAACGCCTGCACCACGCTGAAGAAATACGCGGTAAGAACGCCCATGCTCAATAGCGATTCCATCCGCAAGGTATGATTGCGCAGCCCCAGCCAGGCCAGACGATGCACCGGATAGCCGCAGTAAAATACAACCGGAGTGGCCAACGCCATCAAAACAAACGGCATGTTCTGGCCGACACTTTCGGAGATGCGTTCGAAATATCCGACATAGAGCGCCAGACTGAATGTCATGATATTCAGCCAGAAAAATGCGGCGAGTCCGAAACGTAAAATTAAGTCACGATTCTCAGCCGCCTCGCGTTCCGCTCCTGGGGTGAAGGGTTTGGCTTTATATCCGATGCCCGAAATCCTGCGCACCAGGTGTTCCGGGGAAACCAGTTGCGGTTGATATCTGATTTTTACAAAATCGGTCGCAAAGGAAGCTTCCGCAGAATTGACACCTTTCAGGGATTTCAGCGCGTGTTCAATCAACCAGGCACAGGAGTTGCACCACATCCCGCTGACTTGCAGCGTTAGCTCGCATGCGTCGGTATTTTCCGGAGTAATAAAGTTGTCGACCGGAGGGTTTTCTTCGCTCGCGGCGCCTTGCGAGATCAGTCCGAGCTGCTTACCCCGCTTGAATAATTCCGTATCTTTAATACTCTGGCCATTCGCCAGCACGCCACTCTCTGCCAGAATGACGTAGACGTTCATGCAGCCCATGCAACAGAAAGAGCGCTCGACGTTCTCCACAACCGTCGAGTAAGGATGCTTGCCGCAGGGCAAGTCACAGAGTTGGCATGATTGTGTGTTCACGTCGTCTTACGACCGGCTGCCAGTAAAATTGAGTGGTGCGCTGGCCACGGGCTTGCCATGTTCATCGAGCATGATCGGGTGGGACTGCCTGGTGATCAAATAACACACGATCAGGATGCCGATGAACAGCGCCGAGGCAAATATGAGCACGTAGGCCAAGGCAGTTCCGTTCTTCTTTGCACCGGGATTTTCGAGTGATGTAGCGCTAGTCATTGTTTCTCCCTTTTTCGTCACCAGAATTGCCGGAATCGTTGTTCTCAAGGCGAATTCTTGAACGGCATGATAAATGTCTCTTCAAATTCTGTTTTGTCATTGCCAGCCTGGCTGATTATCTTGAAATGATTCACGCCAGCTTTCAGCGGCCCATCGGGTGGAGCTCCAATATCAAACATCACCTGCTTGGTGGCTTCGGGATTCAGCACGATTGCATTCTCAAACGACAAGAAGTGCGCCGCAGGAAGATCCATAATCGACAAGACAACGGTTGCTTGCTTGCGTCCGCGATTGGCGACATTCAATCGAAACGTATTGTAGATGGTGCCATCGGGCATCGTGCGGTAAAGCACGGAGCGATCCGGGGAAATCTGCACTAGAACCAGACTGCGTACTGCAAACGCGGTGAAAATTGCCGCCCCGTATGTCAGCACCACCAGGCTGACTACGATTCGTTTCGCATTGCGAAAACCCAGCCGGTAGAAAACGTTCTTGCTCTTTTCGGTCTCGCCCAACCGCTCTCCTGTTTCGCCCCATACATAATGAATGAGGCCTTGCTTGCCAAGCCTGCCGAGCACATCCACGCAGGCGTCAATGCATTCTCCACAATGAATACACTCGATCTGGTGAGGCGAAGTCCGTATATCAATACCCATGTGGCAAATCCGAACGCACTTTTTGCACTCAATGCATTCGTGGGTTTCATCGCGATACTGCACCAGCAACGTGTCGCCGTCTGCCAGCATGCCCTGGAGATATCCATAGGGACAGACTGTGGTGCAGAACCTCTGCCGCAGAAATAGAAAATCAATGAGAGTGAGAACTGTCGTTACCGCACCCGCAATTCCGCCGGCGGTTTTAATGTCCAACGACAAAAGGCGGTGCACCAGGTCGCGTGGCTCGACGAAATAGGAAATGAAGACGAAGGCCAGAACGATGGATGCCAGCGTGACAACAACGTAAAACAGCAGCCTCGACAGCAAATTCCGGTACTTCACCGGCCAATCAAGATGTTTCGTCACCCATTTCTTGATTCTAGTTTCAGCCGCGAGCGACGCCTCACTGAAAATCATTTGTGGGCATAAATAGCCGCAGTAAATGCGGCCGTAGAGCATCGACATCGCCACTATGCAAAACATCAGGAACATTAAAGTGAAGAAGATGGTAGCGAATTCGCTGATCCACAATTCCTGGCCAAAAAAATAGAAACGCTGGCGGGGTATGTCGAACCGCATCATGTTGGAAAGCGGCAGCGCGAAAAATATCAGCACACAGAACAGATGAACTGCCTTGCGCACGCGGTGATACAAGTCGGAATGTGGAGGTGGAACGTTGCGCCGGGCACAATCCGGCGCCATCTTTGGGTCAAGTATCTTCGGATTCAGTTCTCTGCCCTGCTCAGTGGTGGCCATGACACGCCTGCATTGCAGTAAAGGTGCTTGCTGCGTGTGCGCTGCGTAAAATGAGAAACACGCCCAGTGCCATGACACTCACGGCGGCCACCCGGCTTCCGAATCGATTGAAGCGCAGTTTGACTGCCGACGAAAAAAAACCCAACGCAACCAAAGCCCCAGAAGTGCCAAGACCAAATGCCAGCATGCTGGTCGCCCCGCTCAATGCAGTGCCTGCCGCCACCGAGCGCAGCAACGCCATGTAAACGAGGCCGCAAGGTAAAAACCCCAAGGCTAAACCCAAATAAAAACGGTCGAGTATGTTGCGCGAGGAAAGCAGATTACGCACTGGCTTAAGGAGTCGAGAGGTTATCTGGATGGACCAATTGCCCAAGCGCGAGGTTGCCCGAAAGGAACCGAACATGAGTATTCCGGCAATAATCATCAGAGTCCCACTGACGATGATTGCGGCGCTTGAAATCCCGGCAAGCTTCCCGACGAAGGCAATGCTGCCACCGAACAGACCCGCAACTAAACCAAGCACCGTGTAGATCAGAATTCTTCCCGCGTTATAGGCCAGGTGTTGCGGCAATTCGGCGAGTTGTTTTGATTTGAATGAGGAACTGGACTGCGGGACAAATCCTGAGGCAGCGGTGTAGGAAAGCACGATGGGTCCGCACATCTGCACGCAGTGCAGACTGCTGACGAGACCAAGACCGAACATGATCCAGAAATCCATCACCCACACTTTTATTGCACATCACTTTCTCATTGCACCGGGACGGGCCGTTCGATCCCATAACGCAGTTTGGGATTGGGCGCCGGGACCGTGACGCATTCGCGATAAAACTCAAATCTCTTCATGGAAATAGCGTGCGTGGGACACCGCGTCGCGCACAACGAGCAACGGATACAGGTCGCCTCGTCTTTCAGCATCACGCCGCCAATCGCATCCAGCGCCGCTGGTTCCATCGCCTGAATTTCTTCCACGCTGGCTTCCAGTGCATTGGCAAAGTAATTCGCCCACGTCGCTTCCGAGCACAACTCACTCAGGCCCACGAGTCGAATCAAGTTTTCGGGACAGACGTCCACACATCCGTTGCAAGCGATACACGCCAAGGTGTCGAACACCGTGTTGACGTTGCAGCGCAGACAACGCGCGCCCTGCCGTCTGGCGACTTCCTCGGGAAAAGATTCTTCCGTCACTTCCAACGAACCTGCCCGCAATGCCGCGTCCAGCACTGGCGGGTTGGTCCGTGGAAAACGCTCCCAGCCTTCCGCCATCGTATAAGCCGCGGGAACCCACTGGCTGCGCACCACAACGTCCGTCCGCGTGCCCCGCAGAAAATCGTGCATCGACCGCGCCGCGATGTGCGCCGATTCGATTGCATCAATAAACAGTCTTGGCCCGTGCGCGATATCGCCACAGGCAAAAACATCCGGCGCGGTCGTCTGATACGTGCTCCGGTCGACTTTGATCAGTCCTCGCTCGCTTTCCACTCCATCCTCTGGCTTGAGGAAGGAAAGATCCGATGATTGCCCAATCGCAAAAATCACAGTGTCCGCGGCAATGTCTTCGACATCCGTTTCGTCATACGTGGGATTGAACCGGCCATTGGCATCAAACACATCCACGCATTTCACCGTCCGCAGAGCGGTCACCGTTCCATTCGTGCCCAGAATTGCTTTAGGCCCGCGCGCATTGTGCAGGTAAATTCCTTCTTCCGCTCCTTCGTGCACTTCCATTTCGTCGGCGGGCATTTGTTCGCGTTTTTCCAGGCAAACGACGTGGACCTCTTTGTCACTGCTCATGCGTAATGCGGAACGCGCCACGTCGTACGCAACTTGCTCCCCACGCTCCATATCTGACATTGCTTCCGAAGAACTCATCGCCTCCAAGGGCCTTACCGCCGAGCGAGCCACATCGTACGCGACGTTCCCGCCGCCTACGACCAGGACGCGCTTGCCCAGCGGCATGGGCTTGCCTTCGTTGAACGCGCGCAGAAAATCCATGCCGTCGTACACCATGGAGCGTTCCGCACCCGGCAAAGACAATTTGCGTCCCTTCGGCAGCCCTATGCCGAGAAAAATCGCTTTATACCCTTCCGCACGGAGATCGCTGATACTGAAATCACGCCCCAGCTTCATATTGCATTTCAGTTCGACGCCCAGCGACAGAATCGCGTTGATTTCCCGTTTCACCAATTCGCGCGGCAAACGAAACACCGGCACGCCCACGGTGAGCATTCCGCCCGGCTCCGCATTTGCTTCAAACACCGTGACTTTGTAGCCGATCTGCACCAGGTCGTGCGCGACCGTCAAGCCCGATACGCCTCCACCCACAATCGCGATCCGTTCGAATTCACCTCGATTTGAGGGCAACATTCGCTGGTCGCAGGCCTCACGGTAGATTCGCGCGTCGCCCGTCTCGGGACCGAACTGGTCCGTGGCAAATCGCTTGATCGCTCGAATGGCCACTGGCGCATCCAAAGAGCCGCGCCGGCAATTGGCCTCGCAAGGAGCGCCGCAAATTCGGCCGCAGATCGAGGCGAACGGATTTGTCGCGCGCGCTATGCGGTAGGCGTCTTCGTACCGGCCCTCGGCGACGGCGGTTACGTAGCCACACGCATTGGTGTGCACCGGGCAGGCGTGCTGGCACTTCACCATCTTGATCCAGTAATCGACGCCTTCAATCGTTTCGAATAGTGGCCTGAGGTCGCTCATAAGCTTCAATCTTCGTGATGTTTTTTAAATGCGTAAACCACTACAACCACCGCGTAAATGAAAATCATCGCGGCCACGATATACATGAAGATGTTGGAATACGCGGAGTGGGTGGACTGGTTCATCTGCTGGACCAGCGTGCCGCGAGTGGAGTGATTCACTTCCCCGTTCATAAAATAGAGGAAATAGATGAACACTCCACCGGCAATGAAAATGTAGCTGAACTTCAGGAATGTCGGCAGTTCCGTGTTCTTGCGTTCGGTAATCCAACCACCGGCGATTTCATTCAACTCTTCCGGCTTTTTAGGATCTGGCATGTGCATCTCCTTGGTTCTTATTCTGTTTCGAGCCTGAGTCTTCGCCTAAGTGCTCGTCATCACCCAGCATGGCGATGTACTTCACCTCTTCACTGTTGCTCCCCCAATATCCATCGCGCAGCGAGCGGATGAAGAAGAAAATGCCACCGGCGAGGAACATGAAGAAGAGAAAGTAGGAGAAAAAAATGCTTGGATAGACGTAATCACCGTTCATCGGTTTCTCCTTACTTCTCGTAGTCGTTGTCGGGCCGCCAATTCTTGGCTCGGCCCAGAGTCTGTATGTAGGCCACCAGGGCGGTGAATTCTTCCGGCTTCTCCACGATCCACGGGAAGGGGGGCATCACAGAACCCTTGATCAGGTCGCGTGGATTGCGGAAATGGGTGCGGTGCCACTGCGTATCGTATTTGCCGCCAACTCGCGACAGGTCCGGCCCCGTTCGCTTGGTTCCAAACATGTGCGGGTTGTCATAAACGAACTCGTCGGGCGTGGAAATTGGCGAATCCACCCCTTTCCAGCCGGAACGTTTCGTATCGGCCAGCAACGTACGGGTTTGCTGCGTGTGGCAATACCAGCAGCCTTCCCGCACATAAATGGCTCGTCCCTTCAACTGCAGTTCGGTATACGGCTGCAGTTTGCCGGTCGGACCCTTGCTCGGATCGTCGTTCTGGAACGGCCGCGACCAGCTCTTGTCCACCAGCGGCGGCACCACCGTCGTCAACAATCCGCCAATGAAAAAGAAGATCAGCGCGGCGATCACAAAACCAACGGCGCTTTTATCTGTTTTACCCAGCATGCATCCTCCTCCGGACGCTTACGCGGCCTTCACGGTCTCGGCCTTTGGGCCGCTACTCAGGACTGTTGCCAATATGTTGTAAAGAAAAGTTGTGATTCCCAGGAACATCAGAACTCCCGAGAAGAAGCGAACGGTCCACACCGGCTTGAGCGCTACGACTGTATCGATGAACGGGATCGATGGATTATTCCACTGCCAGCCCTGCCAGAAGCCGCCGAGCCACAGCGTCACGAAGAACCCCAGGCCGCCGATCATGAAGAACCAGAAAGTCCAGTTGGCCAAAGCGTCCGAGTGCAGCTTGGTGCGGAAGGCGCGGGGCACCACGTAGTACGCGCCGGCAATCGCGAAGAAAGAGAAACATCCCAGCAATGCCATGTGCGCATGGCCCGGAATCCAATCGGTCTTCGAAACGATCGCGTTCACCGAGCGCAAACTGTGCATCGGTCCCTGGAAGCACGTCAGCAAATAAAAGACCACGCCAGACATCGTGAACTTCAGCGGCACGTTATCGCCCAGTTGGTGCCATTGCCCTTTCATCGTGGCAAAGAAGTTGTAGACCACCGTCCACACGGGAATCAGCAGCATCAATGAGAAGGTGATTGCGATCGTCTGTAGCCACTGGGAAATCGGCCCATGCAGCATGTGATGTGCACCGGTCCAGACATACACGAACGCCAGCGACCAGAACCCCACCATCGATAATCTGTGGCTGAACAGCGGCGCGCCGGAAGCACGCGGTATGAAGTAGTAGGCAATGGCCAGTCCGATCGGGGTAAAGATCAGTCCGACGGCGTTGTGCACATACATCCAGTTCAGATTGGCCTGGTTGGTGCCTGTGGCGAAAAATACCGCGAAGTTTCCCGTGATGTATACGAAGGCGGTCCACAGAATGCATCCCATCACGTACCACAGCGAAACATACATCTGGGGATATTTCCGGTTGATGATGGTGGCGAATATATTGATGCCGAACATCACCCAGGCAATCACCACCAGAATCGAAAGTGGCGTTGGTAACTCCGCGTATTCCCAGCCCTTGTTCATCCCCAAGGGCAACATCACCACTGCACCCAGCACGATGATGTTCCAGAGTATCGCCGTGGCTACGCCCAGCTTTTCGCTCCAGATCTTCACGCCACACAAGCGCGGCACAAAGTAGAAGGCCAAGCCGATGTCCGCCGGCAAAAGCCAGCCGAACAGCATGCCGTTGACATGCAGGGGGCGTAGCCTTCCATACGTCAAATACTGAATACTGCCCAGCAACTGAGGCCACACAAATTTAGCGGCAATCGTGAGCGCAATGATCCCCACGATGAAAAAGTAGGTAATCGAGCTCAGCAGAAACCACTTCGCCGTGGTGTCCTGGTAGATGGACTCTCTTGACCGTTCTGCCTCGGTGATTTGTTGCCCGGTTAAGGGTCTAGCCACTTCTGCCATGATTCCTCCTCGTTCACGGTTGCGTGAGCGATGCCGTTTTGTCGGCCGGAGCGGGCGAACGTGACGGATTTTCTAAACTTCTTACGTAATTGATCAGATCCCCTGCGTCGTTCTGCGTTAATCCGTAATCGATCCACGACGGCATCGCTGTGCCCTGCACGCCATAGAGGATGGAATCGAACAATCGCCGGTCATTTACACTCTTCACAAAAGCGTAGTTGCGTAGATTGCGAGGACGCGGGCTAATGTCCAGAGAATTGGGGCCCTTGCCGTCCGCTTTGCGTCCGTGGCAGCCCGTGCAGCGGGCCAAAAATATTGCTTCTCCACGGGCAGCCGATTCCTGGCTCATCGCCACCGGGTTCTGTTCGGGGACCTTGTGCTCTTTCACTTGCTGCCGAGGTTCCTTCACGAATGTTGCAAACACATAGTCAAGCGCCTGTTGCCGCTGAGTCTGGGTTAGTGCCCGCTCCAGGGATGGCATGGACGTGCCGGGAACCCCGTGTGCCAAAGCCGTCTGGAATCTCTCCATCGGTTTGCTGTTCATGAACGCAACCTTAGTCAGGTCACGCGGTGCTGGGTCGATATACAAATAAACGATGCCCTTCCCGTCACCCTTTTCCCCGTGGCAACGGGCGCAGATGCCTTTGTAGATTTCCTCGCCGCTCTGAAATGACGGTGCGGTCTTTCGGCTGTCCAAATAGGCAGACATCGCTGTAAAGTCAGCATCCGGGAAACCGAAAGAAGGCATGATTGAATCCGGAACGCGCGAACGAGGATTCTTGAAATGAGCCAGGGTCCAGTCCTGATCGCGAATCAAGCCTTCGAATGTGAGGTCCGGCGCAATCCGCCCATCTTTCTCTCCGAGTTTGTGGCAAGCAGTGCAGGATCGTTGTGCAATCAGTTGCTCACCGCGGGTTACCACGGGAATTTCCGCAGCCAAAGGCGTCCCGGGAGTCAGCTTCGTTTCATGGATGCGTGCCTTATATTGCTCCATGGTCGTTTCTGAGAAATTAATTCCTCGCCGGCTCTTCAGGAAAATCACAATCGCCTTGATATCGTCATCGCTCAGCTCAAACTTCGGCATGAATGAGGTTGCGCTGAAGGCCCGCGGATTCACGGTATGTTCCCAGAGGTAGTTGATCTTGAATTTCTTTCCCGATTCGGAGAGATCCGGCCCCAGGGTTCCTGCGGCGAGGCCCTCGATCCGATGGCAGCCATAGCAGGCTTTCTCGAAAAATAATTGGCGCCCGCGCGCGACTAACGGAGTACCTGAGAAGTTTTCTTCCGTATGGCACTGCGCGCAGTTTGCCTGCATGAATTCCTTGCCCAGCAATTTCGTTTTGAACTCCGCGTGCCAGTCCGCCTGGGTCATGAATCCCAGCATCGGATCGGGCCAGAAGGTGTCCTCGCCGTGCGCGTAATAGGATTCCAGGCCACGGCCTTGTCCGTCGTGGCAAACGGTGCAACCAAAATCAGAGAACTTGTGCCGCCGTTCCCACTTGCCATTTTTCTGAACGTCGCCAAGTTCCGTTGAATAAGGATGCGTCTGCAGTGGCTGCCCGTATTTCTCGAAGCGCGGGTCATCGGCCGCCGCGTGGCAGGTCACGCAGCGGTCCACTCTCGAGTCCCCAAACTGGGTAACGATGATCTGTTCGATGCGGGGCTTTCGGCCTTCTACCGCCGCGCGCTCCGCATCGGTCTTTGCCAAGCTTCTGGCCTGCTCAAAATAAGCAGCCTGGTGCTTTTCCCAGTTATTGAAAAATTGCTTGTAAAAGACAAAGCCATGCACGACGAGCACAAGTACAGCGACAATCGCCAGTGCGATACGGGTATTCACAAGAGTCTCCTCACCATGGCGAAACAAATTCCCAGTTGGGACCACGAAAGAAAGTTCCGATGATCATCAGCGCGATGTTCACCACCACAAATGTCATGAACAGCGAATTGGCCAGCAGCCGCTCCTTCGCAAACCACTTGCCTACTCCGCCGGGTTTTCGGTCCAGGAAAGGAACCAGCAGCAGAATGATTACTTCCAGAGTGGGAATGCCTATGCCGCCCCAGAACGCGGAATAGCTCACCATTTCTTGTAGTCCCAGGAAATACCAGGGCGCCTTCGCCGGATTCGGCGGATGCATGATGTTGACGGGCTGCTCCAAGGGCGCGTTGAAATACAGCGATACGATCAACACGCCGGCAACGGTCACGAGAAACACCAACAACTCCACCAGCACCAGGTTTGGCCAACTGAATACCGAGCGGTCTGGCACATTGCCAATTTTGGTAAATGGGCCGCGGACAATCCCTTGAATCCCGTAAAGTTTCTTCTGGACAGGACTTTTCAGGGTGAGCTGGGCCGCGGCTGGTTGAGCAACTACTGCGGCGGCGGTCGCGTCTGTTAGTGCGCCACCCGGTTTTGGAAATACTTCATCTTCTTCCTGGGGCCGGGACAATCCGCCATCTTTGCGTACCCGCCAGAAGTGCACCGCGATCAGCAGGCTCACTATTAAAGGTAGGACCGCCACGTGCAGCACATAGAATCGCAGCAATGCTTCCTGGCCAACGCTCGCGTCGCCGAGCAGCAGAAACTTCATGTCTTTGCCAACGATCGGGGCATAGCTGGCGATCGAAGTTCCCACCGTGATCGCCCAGAATGCCAACTGATCCCATGGCAGCAGATATCCGGTGAAACTGAACACCATCGTCAGGATGAACAGCGCCACGCCGATAACCCAATTAAATTCCCTTGGCTTTTTGTACGCCCCGGTCAGAAACACCCGGCACATATGAAGGAAGACCACAGCCACCATCGCGTGCGCCGACCAGCGGTGCATGTTGCGCAAAAATATTCCGAACGCCACGGTGCCGCGCAAATCCAGCATCCGGTCATAAGCCTGCGTGGTCGAAGGCACGTAATAAAACATCAACAACACGCCGGTAACCGCCAAAATCAGGAATAAAAACAACGAAATCAGTCCTAATCCCCATGTGTAGGTCATTCGCAAGCTGTGCCGGTGGACCTTCACCGGCTGCACGTGCAGGAAGAAATTTGTGAAACTCGTCGAAGAGCGCCCCAGATCCGTTTGTGGTACGGGATTGCGAAACACGGATCGCCAAATATTTCCGGGCATCTCGGTGAAGGTACTCCAAGGCCGTGCAGTAGTTTGGTGGCTCATACGCTGAAATATGTCCCCGGCTCGATCTCTGTAGTCCTTATCCACTTCTAATTCCCCGTTGGGCGCCAAGTCACCCGGAACCAAGGGAGAGGTTTCGGTGCTGGCCCTCCAGTGACGTTTCCATCCTGGTCATAGCGCGATCCGTGGCAGGGGCAGGCGAATCCCGTTTCTGAAGTGGCCACGATGCAGCCCAGATGCGTACACACCGTCGAGATTGCCGCCACTTTATCCCCGTCGCGTACTACACAGATCCGCCTCGGCTCCAGCGTCATCCGTGAGCCCGATGGGTATTCATCCGGCTTGCCGATCGAGAAGCGATTCGGCGCTCCATACGTTGCTCTTGGCTTGATGAAAATAAAATTGGATAATGCAGTCACGATCACCGACCCGAACACACCCATTCCGGTGAGCCACGACAACAGCCTCCGTCTAGTGATCGCTTCTCCGCTCAGTTCCGCGGTCGGCTTTATCGGCTCCTTCGCCATCACTGCCCTCCTTCTTCGGTTCTTCCACCAGGTCTTCCATGTCCGACCAAAACACCTGGTACTTCGCATCTTCCACGTTCTGAAAATGATTCCCCTTTACCGCATATACAAAAAACAACGCTGTCCCAATCCCCATGGCGAGGCTGGAAAAAATCGCGATCCAGATGAAGTCCATCGCTTCCGCACCTCACAACCCGTGTAACAGCTGTTTCCGATTCAAGATGACTTCAGCTTTGTAGCCGTTTGTTGCGTGCACCTCATGCTCTGCTTTGTTTCGTGAAGTCGAGGTTTGTGCCAATTCGGCGATCGAGATGCCCGCCAGGACCTTTGAGACGGCTGCCTGGGCCTTTTGCCAATACGGGTGTACCGCGCACCAGGACTTTCTCGAACATCCTTGCCCGCTGCCCACGCAAACATTCAACTGCAAGGGGCCTTCCATGGCTTCGACTACATCGAGCAGCGTCGTTTTTTCCGGGTCCACTCGAAGGTGAAAGCCCCCTCCCGTTCCACGTTGGGAATTCACCAGCCCCGCGCTCACCAACCGCTGCAGCACTTTGGAAAGAAAGCTCGCCGGCACCTTGCTGGCCTTCACCAGTGCGGAGAGTCGCACCGTCTCCCCTTCGGGACGCGATGCCAGGTGTACCATCACTCTCACTGCGTAATCGGTAGCTCGTGTGATTTGCATTTCAAATTGGACTTAGTGTGTCTAGTTGCTCTCCAATAAACACTTTGCTCATTCTGAAATCGGTGACGACAATTACCTTTCAACGTGATTTCAAGCGGCAGCGTCGGTTCTATCGTCACTCAGTTCTTTTTCGCCTGCAGACGGGTGCCGCGACGGTGGATGAGTGCCCAGTTAGGGGTCACGGTCTGGCGAGCCCCGGCGCGTTAAGCTATGTTTGGTTAGCTGAAGCGCGATGCTTGTTAATTTATGAGTCGGCGCAGACGGAGCCATCGGAAGATTGAGCCATCCAATACACATCCGAGTTGAGCTGGAGTCTGGCGAGCGTCGCGAGATTCCCATCCCTGCGGAATATCGCTCATTAGTCGACATCCTCGCGGCCCATGGTCTTCCTCTGAACACCCGTTGTGGACAGCATGGACTTTGCCGAGGCTGCGAAGTCCAGCTTAAGGAAGGCTCGGTTCTAACCGCTGGGCACCAAATATCGGCCCCTGCCACTGTTCAGGCCTGTCGCACGCGATTGATTGGCGCGGCCGCGCTATCCGTTCCCAAACGCTCGCAGATGGAACACCGTCCATTGGTTTGCGAGAGTTTCGAAATCGGCATTCCTTACGCACATGAGCCGCTCTTCGATTCCAAACCTGGCGAACGCGATACCGGCTTCGCGGTGGATGTTGGCACGACGACGGTAGTTGTGTTGCTAGTCGATTTGACCACGGGAGAGGTGCTATCGCGCGCGAGCGCATTCAACAAACAAATCCGCTTCGGAGATAACGTCATCACGCGGATCGACGCGGCACGCAACCCCAACAATCTCTCCGCACTACAACATGCCGTCGTATCGGAAACGATTCAGCCGCTGCTGCTCCAGGTGTGTGAATTGGCCAACCGGCCTGTGGAACGCCTCGCCGGCGGAACGATTGCCGGGAACACCACCATGCTCCATCTTCTGGTTGGCGAAGACCCAACGCCGCTCGGCGTATCACCGTTCACTCCCCGGTTCATTAACAGCAGGCGAATCGTCGCGCGGGATATCAACCTGGTGGAGGACGGACTCTCTCCCGAATTACCCCTTCAATTGCTGCCAGGCATTGCTGCTTACATCGGCGCGGACATCACCTCTGGAGTTTTTGCGAGTGGGATGCTCTATGACCGGTCGCCGAGCCTCTTTGTAGACATCGGCACGAATGGCGAGATGGTGCTGCAAAGTGGAGGTGAATTGACAGCTTGCTCCACTGCCGCTGGGCCAGCCTTCGAAGGCTGTGGACTTCACTCTGGCGCGAGAGCGCGCGAAGGTGTGGTCAGTGATCTTAACCTGACTCTCAATCCCTTTGGCCTCGAAGCCAGAGTCATCGGCGATGCACTCCTGTCGCAGGCTAACGGTCTGTGCGGCTCGGCGTACGTGGATTTCCTGGCGACAGGACGAGCCAGCGGATTGCTCGGAGATACGGGTCGATTTGAGCAAGCGGGATGGGAAAAAGTTCCGGCTAAACGCCGTTTCTACGAAGACGGCCAACTGGCGTTGCGTTTGACGGACGGAAACGGCGCGGGAGATTTGCGGATAAGCGAAGGCGATGTCGCCATCTTGCTGCAGGTTAAGGCTGCGATCGGGGCAGGAATCGAGATTCTGCTGAAATCCGCGGGAATACGCGCCGCTGATCTGGGACGCGTTTACCTTGCCGGGGGATTTGGCATGCATTTGAACATTGCCCATGCGATTGCCATCGGAATCCTGCCAAGCGTGCGCGAGCATCAGGTGAAGGTCGTTGGGAATACGTCTCTGGCAGGCGCAATGATCGCGCTAGTAGACCGCAGTTCACTTGAAGATATGGAAGCCCTGCGGGAAAAAGTGAACGTCATTGAACTCAACTTGACCGATAATTTTGAGAACTGTTA
Source organism: Candidatus Acidiferrales bacterium (assembly GCA_963837885.1). Classification (GTDB taxonomy): domain Bacteria; phylum Acidobacteriota; class Terriglobia; order Acidiferrales; family UBA7541; genus Acidiferrum. The sequence goes on from CAWIPD010000016.1 coordinate 271,783, forward strand.
CATCGAACACCTGACGCTCCCATGAATGACTTTCCCGCGATTCCGCTTCTGGTTCACCGGCCTTACGACGGCATTCACGAGCTATACCTTTCTCAAGAACCGTTGCTGCTCGCAGCCATTATGCGGGGCGACCGCGGCGAAGCCAGACACATCATCAATCACGTACTCGTCCATATCTACAGCGCGGGAGAAGAGCGCAGCGATTTATTGAAGGGGCTCCTCCTCGAACTTGTGGTAATGATCTCGCGTGCCGCCGTTCAGGCGGGCGCTGCGCAATCTGAAGTGTTGGGCTGGAACTTCCGATTGCTCACAGACCTGGCGGAAATTGACGATGACGAAGCGTTAGCCGCATGGCTGCGAAATACGCTTGAGCATGTGATCTCGATCATCGAGCGCCAGAAGAATCTTACTCCTCCCCTGCTGATCAGCAACGCTCTGGAATTTATCCGGCAAAACCTGCACCGCGACATCTCGCGCGACGAAACGGCGCGTCACGTGGGCATTTCCCCCAGCCATTTCTCACAAATTTTGAAAGAACGAACCGGCCGCTCCTTCACCGAACTTCTCAGGCAATGCCGGGTGGACCAGGCCTGTAATCTCTTGCGCACGACGGAGCAATCCCTTGCCCAAATTGCGGATGCTTGCGGTTTCTGTGACCAGAGTTATTTCACAAAGGTCTTTCAGGATGTAAGAGGTATGACTCCCAAGCACTTCCGGGATGCCAGCCGGCTCTAAAATTGGTCGCTTGGCCCAAAAACACCAAAGAATCAGTCCAGATCACAAGACTCTCGCCACTCCGTCCGCTACAATGGCGCCATTATGGACGACCAACACCCCCTAACTCTGGCCATCATTGCTGGACGCCGCAAGGAAGTGCCCGATCTCGTAAAGCAATGTCTTGATGCTGGCGAGAGCGCTGGTGCAATTCTCGAAAATCGCCTCGTCCCCGGCATGATGATCGTCGGCGACCGATTCAAGCGAAATGAAATTTTTGTGCCGGAAATGTTGATTGCTGCCCGGGCGATGAAAGAAGCCATGAAGGTCCTAGAACCTTTCCTGGTCGCTGCTGGAGTCAAGCCAGAACACACCGCGGTCATTGGGACTGTGGAGGGCGACCTGCACGACATCGGCAAAAACCTCGTAGCCATGATGTGGAGAGGCGCAAACATCGAGGTGATTGATCTGGGTGTGAACGTGCCAGCCGCCAAATTCGTGGAGTCGGTTAAGCAGCACAGTCCGAAGCTGCTTGGATTGTCGGCGCTGCTCACCACCACGATGCCGTCCATGCGCGACACCGTCAAGGCAATCCGCGATGAAGGGCTGAGCGTCAAAATCATGGTTGGGGGCGCCCCCATCACGCGTGAGTTTGCGAGAGAGATCGGCGCCGATGGTTATTCTCCCGATGCTGGCTCTGCGGTGGACGCAGCCATCGAACTACTGCGCACGAATGCCTGAGTATTACTCATAAGGGGCCCATCCATGCTGTACAAAACTCTCGCGATTAAAGATCCTTCCGAACTCATCTTCGGCATCGCCCCGCACCCAGTCATCACGCGCAGTGGGATGGTCATCGGTGGTGGCACCGTTTATCCCGAAATCAATTTCACGCTGCCTCCAATGAGAATCGACGCCAGTACCATGCCAGAGGTGCGGAGCAATTATGAACAGATCATCGAAGGTGCATTGCGGCGCGCGGCTGAACTGGAAGCCCCGGGGGTCGTAGTTGAATTCGAAACTTTGCCGCCAATGACGGAACATCCCGAGTGGGGCCTGGAAATCGTCAAGATCCTGCTTCAAGGTATGGAGCACGAGAAAAATCATAGCGGGCTGAAAAGCGTGCTGCGTATGACTCCCAACGATAACCGCGAGTTTGAGCGTCCACCGCTTATGCGCCGCGGGCGATATTGGGAAGCGATGTTGGAATTATTTGAATCCTCTGCTGAATGCGGGTGCGGAGTTGCTCAGCATCGAGTCTGTCGGTGGCAAAGAACTGCACGACGAGGCGCTGGTGAACGGCGACCTGGCGGGCAGCCTGTTTTCCCTATGCATTCTCGGCGAACGTGACATGCGCTTCTTGTGGACCAATCTCCAGAAGATTGCAGCCAAGCATGGCGTGAAGTGCGCCGGTGACACGGCTTGCGGTTTTGGCAACACCGCTATGGTTCTGGCAGAACAGAAGATGATTCCTCGCGTCTTCGCGGCGGTTGTCCGGGCGATCACGGCGGTGCGCTCGCTGGTTGCTTACGAATGCGGCGCGGTTGGCCCGGGTAAGGATTGCGGTTACGAGAATCCAATCCTGAAAGCGATTACCGGCTATCCCATGGCCATGGAAGGTAAGACCTCAGCATGCGCGCACTTGAGCCCCATGGGTAATCTTGCCGCCGCCTGTTGCGATACTTGGTCTAACGAATCGGTACAAAACATCAAACTGCTTGGCGGGATGGCTCCGACTTGTTATATGGAACAACTCATCTACGATTGCCGGTTGATGAATATCGCGCGGAGTCATGGAAAAGCCTCCGCTCAGCAACTTCAGCGCTGGTTCGTCGAATCCGACGTGGCCACGGATCCGCAGGCATTCATCATCTCGCCAAACTCTGCCGTGAAATTGGCAGAGGCAATTGTCTCCAGTGACTCGCATTATCATGCGGGCGTGGCTGTGGCGCGTACTGCGGTTGATTTATTGCGCAGCGCGCACGCAAACGGAAATCTCCGGATCGAACCGAACGAGATCATCTGGTTTGACAACATGCAGGACGAATTGGACGAATTGCCTGAGAGCGAATCGGAATTCATTGACCAGCAACTTGCTAAGGCCGATACTTCGCGATTCCTTCCCGAGGAATACGAGCTGACGATGGCGACCAAATTCTGATGGATGATTGCGGCCCAATTTCGTGGCTGAAGATGAAACGGAGAAAATGACATGGCCGAACAAATGACTTCACTTGAACGCTGCCTCGCTACGATTCGCCTGCAGCCTCACGATCGAGTTCCGGTTGACCTGCACAACTTCATGATGACGGTCGTCGACATGAAGTTGCCGACCGATAAGCTCTATCAAGATGGAAAGTTGCTGGGTGAGGCGCAGGTTGCGGCCTGGAAGAGATTCGGGCATGACATGCTGATCGTCGAGAACGGTACCGGCGCGCTGGCCGAGGCATGCGGTTGCAAAGTAACTTATCTGCCCGGCAGCGCACCCGTGATCGAAAATCACGTTCTTGCCGATCTTTCCGAAGTTTCCAAGTTGAAGAAACCTGATCCGTGGAATTCGCCGCTATGCAAAGCCATACTGGACGCTACTCGCCTTGTTCTTGATCAGATTGGCAAGCAGGTTTTTGTGATGGGCCGCGCAGACCAGGGACCTTTCAGCCTGGCCTGCATGATCGCCGGACCAGAAACCTTGATGACTGAAATGGCGGCGGGTGATAACGATGAGCAGATCTTTGAACTGCTCGAGTACACCAGCGACGCTTTCATCCTCTACGCAAAAATATTCAGGGACATGGGCTGCCCCGGCACTTCCGCGGGGGAAGCCCAAGGTTCCCCGGACGTAATCTCTCCCGCGATGTACGAGAAGTACTGCCTGCCGTTTGCTCAAAAAATTGTGCGCGCGGTCCAGACCGATGATTTCTTTCTCTCGTACCATATCTGTGGGAACACGACCAAAATCATCGATCGCATGACCGCTACGGGGGCGGCCATCCTGGAATTTGACTATAAATGTGACAAGGCCGTCGCCAAGAAAGCTACGGCAGGCCGCACCACCCTTCTGGGTCCGATCGATCCCAGCGGCGTATTGCATCAAGGCTCCGTTGGCGACGTCGAAAAAAAATGCCGCCAGGCAATCGACGTGCTCGCCCCGGGCGGCGGATTCATCCTGGGGCCTGGCTGCGCTTTGCCAGGAACTACTCCGCCGCAAAACATCGACAAGCTCAGTCGAGTGTGCAAAAATCTACGGCAAATACTGACAGCGCAAATCGAAGAATCTTGTGACTCAGAAACTGCTCGGAGATAGGGTGGCCAGGTTAGCGTTTGCATAAGATTTTCTCACCGCTAGCCGCCAAAGCTTCCGGCACCTACTTACAGCCAGAGCGCCTGAAACAATCATTTTGATGCGGACATGCTCGACAAATTTCAGGGTTTGATTTCCAGACCTCTACCGATATAACTAACGACTTGATCAGGATCTTTTGTCGAACTATCTCCAATCCCGTGTCCCGGTTTTACAAAAATGACATGAAATGTTCTTTCCTTATGCATTCCGGGAAACGAACCGGTTCGCTCTCCAATTCGTAGACTCTGGCTGTGTTCATCCCAAAGAAAAGGAATGATGGAGTAGCTTCCCTTTTCGTAGTTGTATCCGTCTCCCTCGTCTTCATAAAGGGTGAATTTTCCATCCGCACCCCGATACACGCGAATTTCCAGAGGCTCCTTCGAATCCTGCATTGCGTAAGAAACAGCGGGGCCTAAAGGAACAATCGATCCCGCCCGCACATGAAGAGGAAGCTCTTCTAAAGGGGCTCGAGTATCAATCGCGGTAGGGCCTTTTACGGCGGCCCCCGTCCAGAAGTCATACCATAGCGAATCGGGCAGATAGAGATGTTTTGTTAGCGCGCCGGGTTCGGTTACCGGACTGACAAGGAACGCCTTTCCAAATTCAAATTGGTCTCCGATATTCTGTGCGCGGGTGTCATTTGGAAAGTCCATAACCAGTGGTCGAAGTATGGTCCCCGAGTGGCCCGTCACATCCCAAGCAAGCGAGTAAATGTAAGGCAATAAACGGTAGCGTAGCTTATCGTATTTAGTCAGGATTGACTCAGCCTCGGGACCGTAAGACCACAACTCATTTTGATTCGTAGTCCGCGTGCCGTGAACTCGGAAAATCGGACAAAATGTTCCGAATTCGAACCACCTCACAAACAGTTCTCGATACGCTGGATCATCGGGGTTAGCATCGGTGAAGCCGCCAATATCCGTCGTCCAGTAGGGAATCCCGGATATCGACAAATTCAGTCCCGCCGGAATCTGTCGGCGAAATACTTCCCAGGTGGGTTGAATATCCCCCGACCAAACGGCGGCGCTGTTCCTTTGCACCCCTGCAAAACCCGAGCGTGTAAGTATGAAAACACGCTTCTGAGACGACTCGGCGCGTTGCCCTTCATAAACCGCCGTGGTTGTGAGTAACGGGAATTCATTTGAGTAGCGCGCGCCGTTTCCAATCTTTATTCGGTTTGTCGTCAGGATATTTGCCTGTCGACCCTCCGTTTCAGGCTCAGTTGTGTCCAGCCACCAGGCGTCCACACCAATTTGGAATAGCTTCTTGTCCATCAAGTTCCAGTAATAACTCCGTGCCTCTGCATTGAACGCGTCATAGAGTGCGCTGCCTTGCGGATGAAAGGTATTCGTTTTTGTTTTGTCGATAAAGAAGCCGCGCTGGGACATGTCCTCGTACACTTTTGTCCCTGGGCGGAAAAATGGCCAAACGGAAATCATCAAATGTGCGTTCATTCCGTGAATCTCGTCGATCATACCTTTGGGATCGGGATAGCTGTCATTGAACTCATGCTCCCCCATCGACTTCCACCAGAACCAATCCTGCACGATATTGTCGATCGGTATACCTGAGTCTCGATATCGCCTTACGATCCCAACAAGTTCATCGCGGCTTGCATAACGGTTCTTGCATTGCCAATAGCCATAACCCCACTTTCCAAACAGAGGCGCCGCCCCCGTCAACTCCCGGTACCCAGCAATGACCCGATCGAGTTCAGGTCCATAGACAAAGTAATAGTCGATGGAATCAGCCACATCTGACGCCAGGTATAGGGCATGAGCAAAGCGATTGTTGAAGGTACTCTTCGATCCATTGTTCCAAAGAATGCCGTAGCCGTTGCTGGACACCAAGAACGGCACTGCAATATTGGAGTTGTCCTGTGACAGTTCGATCTGTTCGCCTCGGTAGTTCCAAACTCCTGCTTGATGCTGTCCGAGGCCATAGAACGCTTCACTCGATCCCCAAAGCGTTGAGAATCTCTCCGAACGGAATGTTTTCTCGCCGTTGACTTCCACAGGTGTAAGCGTTCGAGATGTTTCCAGAGTCAAGAGCTTGTCTTGAGCATCGAAAATCTTAAAGGAGCTGGTTTCTCGTTCAACTCTTACTCGAATCTCTTTTGTCCGCAGCGTGACGATCTTGGTGTCAGTCGTGTCGAGGAAAAACTCCGCCGGCTGCCAGGATTTCTTCACCAAAGTGAAATCAACGCGCGGCGACACGTTTGGTTCCATGCTGTACACAACATGCAGGATCGAGTCACTGCAAACCTGGAAACGAAGATAACCGGACTTGAGAGTTAAGATTGCTCCGTCATCCGTTTTTTCTACTTCCTTAACGGGATTCGCATCCACCCATTGCGCAAAAGCCATACGCGACAAAAATACAAGCTGTAGTAGCAGAGCGATAAACAGTTTGTCTCTCAATCGAAGATTCATATTCCTCCACCATGGCTCCTTCATTTTGAGCGGCGTTACCCGAGACGGGAAACATTTGCCCTCCACTAAAAAGTTTTCCAAGCAGGGCGCAGCCGCGTTGCTGGCTCATTCCTTCGATAAGGACGCCATTCTGCGAAAGCGCCTTCCCTACGAGCATCTTGACCAACTTACGGTCGATATTCTAGCCGGGGTACGTTAAACGGCTTTCTTAGTAATGTATGATAGCTGGCGGCGAACGCTTAGGCATACTGTTTGTAGAGTGGAGGCCTTATTCCGATCTTAGGGATTGATGTCGGTACTGGCGGTACTCGAGCAGTCGTGCTCGATGAGTCTGGGCGCATTCTTGCTTCCGCGAGTGAGGAGCATGTCGCTTTCGCTAGTCCTCAACCGGGATGGGCAGAACAGGATCCGCAAGATTGGTGGCGCGCGACCAAAATTGCGGTCCGCAAAGCGCTCCAGTCAGGCAATCTCAGCGGCGCTTCCATTTCCTGCGTCGGTTTTTCCGGTCAGATGCACGGAGCCGTTCTGCTCGACCAATTCGGCGAAGTGGTTCGGCCGGCCTTGATCTGGTGTGACCAACGGACAGAACCTCAGTGCGAAGAGCTCCGGGAAATCTTCGGCCTGAGTCGCCTGATTGAATTGACGTGCAACCCTCCGCTCACAAATTTCACCCTTACAAAGATTCTTTGGGTCCGCAGGAATGAGCCTGAAAACTGGAGTCGCGTTCGTAAAGTGATGTTGCCCAAGGATTATGTCAGATTCCGGTTGACTGGCGAATCCGCTACCGATGTGGCAGACGGTTCGGGAACCCTCATGTTGGATGTAGCGAAGCGCGCCTGGTCGGATGAGGTCATGTCGAAAACAGGAATTAGTCCACAAATTTTGCCGGCGCTTTATGAGTCCCAGGAGGTTTGTGGAAATATCTCCGACATCGGGGCCCAGGAAACCGGTCTCACTCCTGGCACTCCGGTTGTCGCGGGCGCCGGAGATCAAGCCGCGGGAGCCGTGGGAATCGGCATTACGCGCCCGGGAACTGTCAGCGCTACCATCGGAACCTCCGGTGTGGTTTTCGCCGCGACAGACCGTCCAGCGCTCGATCCAAAGGGGCGTTTACACACCTTCTGTCACGCGATTCCGGATCGGTGGCATGTAATGGGTGTAACGCAAGCGGCGGGATTATCGCTGCGGTGGTTTCGGGATCAGTTTGGTTATGGCTCCGTAGAAACAAAGAACGGGGATCCCTATGATCGAATGTGCGAAGCGGCTGCCCAGGTGAAGGCAGGAGCGGAAGTGCTTTTTGGACTCCCTATCTAATGGGTGAGCGGACTCCGCACTTGGATCCAAAAGCTCGGGCGGCCTTTGTCGGATTAACCGCCTCGCATACCCGAGCCCACTTGATTCGCGCCATACTCGAAGGCGTCGCGTACAGCTTGAAAGATACGTTCACGATTCTCGATGAAATCGGCGTGCCGGCGCAACGCATCCGCTTGGGCGGGGGAGGAGCGCGCTCACCCCTTTGGCGGCAAATTCAGGCGGATGTGTACGGCAAAGAGGTGGAAATTGTCGCAGCGGAAGAAGGCGCGGCCTACGGAGCAGCGATCCTGGCAGGCGTGGGGACAGGAAGTTGGGCGAGCGTCGATGAAGCTTGTGATGCGGTGGTTCGCATTGCAACGCGTGTGCCACCTGATCGTCATATAAGTTCTCGGATGCAACGCAACTACCAGGTCTATCGTCGCATCTATCCGGCACTTAGGTCTGCACTAGAGAATCGCGCCGGCGCAATCCCAGATTAAGTTGAGAACTCCCGGAATAGGACTCCCATTAGGTACGGAGTGTTACCCATGTCTCCGGGTCGGACCGGGAAGAAGTGGTCGGGGCGAAAGGATTTGAACCTTCGACCTCCTGGTCCCGAACCAGGCGCGCTAGCCAGGCTGCGCTACGCCCCGACAATTCGCTGAAGCGCAATTTCTGCGGCCTAGCGAGGCTTCCAGAATAACACACAGCGCACTCGTGCACCACAGACGCAGACGCCCTTTGTCACCACCTTGAATTGGCCCTGCCACCATAGCGAATCACGGCAGTTGGACCTTCACCAGTCAATTCACCGCATGCCAACACCATCCCATGGATCGGATTCCATCGTTCGCATGCGCCGGACAGCCCTTTCGCGAGCCATCGTAAGCCTTCACTGAAATAAAAAGTGGCCCGGAAGTAGTCTATCCTCCCGAGCCACCATTTTTCTACTATCCAGCCTCGAAACAGCCGGCGAATTTAGAACGAGAACCGCAGCGCCAACTGAATGATGCGCGGGTCCGCAGTGGCCGTGATCTGGCCGAACACTGGACTGTTGATGTTCGTGCCCTGCCCGCCCGAACTGTAAGTTCCCTGATAGTTGTTGGTAAACGTTCGGATTCAGGAAGTTTGCGTGGTTGAAGAGGTTGAAGAATTCCGCTCGGAATTCGAGGCTTTTGTGCTCGGTGATATGCGTGGTCTTCGACACCGCCATGTCCAGATTGATCGAGCCGGGACCGCGCATGAAATTCCGCGGCAAGGTGCCATACGTGGCCAACGCTGGGTTGGCCACTATTTGCTCGTCAGAAGGAAACACGGCTGGGCCTGGCACGGGGCGAGTGGAAAGGATCTGGGCATCGGGAGTTCGAGAAACTGGCTGGATTAAACCAATAGTTACCGGGCGCTCTTGGATTCAACGTCGCCGTAGAACCGACGATATTCGCGTGAGTATTACCTGGGTCTCCGGCACCCGAGGGTCCCTCGGAATAGCCATCATACTGGTCATCCAAAGCCGCAAAAATGTCGAAGGGCAAGCCGGTATGCCACGTGAAAATGGGGAACACGCTCCAACCTTGCGTCAACCGCTTTGGCGCCGATTCCAACATGTGGTCGATGGGAAGGTCCCATCCGCCGCTTATCGTGATGCGATTCCGGACGTCCTGGTCGCTAGACGCTCTGAACAAGTTGGTATCGTAAGTCGGCACATTTGAGTTCCGGTTTCTAAAGCCGGAACTATTGTCAATGCTATGCCCCAAGGTATAAGCAGCCGTGAAATAGGTACGTCCCAAGCCATGCTGTGTCGGAGAGTTGCCGTGTCAAACTCACCTGCAGGCTGTTGTAGCTCGCTTTGCCCACGTTTCTAAACTCCGGCATATTTACAAAGCTGCATGTCGCGCTTGGGTCTACGCCGGGACGGTGATTGTTGTCCGCATCGGTGCAGGAGCTGTTGCCTGGAGTGAGATTCAGAATGCGATCGGTTGTCCCCAGAATAAACGGATTAGCGTCCTGCAGTCCGGTTAAGCCCATGCGAACTATTGCCTACATAGCTGGCTTCGAACACTGTGTTCCTAAAGAGTTCGCGCTGCAGGCTCAGATTGTATTGATAGATGTACGGGGTCTTCAGGTGAGGGTTCACGACGTACACAAACTCAGCGTTATTAATCGGCAGAAAGCCGGCCTCCGCGAAATTGATATTGGGGGCTGGCGGTTTCGAGGGAAACGGATTTGGAACGCCTGCTGTCCCATAAGGGTCGCTGAAATAAGGAAAGTCACCCACCTGTCCAGTGGCGGATAAAGGTAGGCAGAATAGGCGATGCGGCAGCAGAAGAACGGGGGCTGCCCGTTAAATTGCAGGTTGTCTTCGCCCTTTAGCACATCGTAGAACATTCCGAATCCACCGCGAATGCTGGTTTTGCCATCACCCTTCGGATCCCACGCAAATCCAAATCGGGGTCCCCAGTTATTCTTATCCGGGAAATTTGTGCCAACCGGTGCGCCTTTGTCTCCCGGAAATACCATTCCGACGGGGGCATCACTGAACACCGTCGATTGCTGGCCTGGAATGATGGAGAACGAACGGCCCTGCGTATCCAATTTTGGCTGGCTATATTCATACCGAAGTCCGAGAGTCAGCGTGAACCTGCGCGAAACGTGCCACTCGTCCTGGAAAAATGCGTTCATTGCCTTGCTGCGAATATTCGAAGGCGCTTGCGGCGATTGGAACAATTGGCTGGGCGCACCCAGCAAGGAAATCTGCCAGTGGGTTTCCTGACCCGGTCGGGACCATCCGAGTAAGGGACGGTGTAAAATCAAATTCGCCGTTGATGTAATAATCGTAGATCGTGTTGTTCTGATAGCCGGTCAGTCCTCCGCCAAATTTGAAGTTGTGCTTCCCACGAATCCAGCTGACCGTATCGAGAAATCCGAATGTATTGTCGGCAAACGTCGTCGGCCCGGCCTCGCTGGGCCCGACCTGCAGCCCGTTATCAAACTACATGTTCGGCGGTCCCGTCGGATTGTCGGGAGTCACGCCGATTCCGAGATCTGCCGCCGTCGGAAGCTTGCCTATGGGTCTACCTTGAGCCGATGAGGACCGTTGCGTAAAACCACGGAATTCATTGACAACGTTAGTTGTGAAGCTGTGGTAATACGTTCCATTCAACAAGTAGGTGTTTATGAAGCTTGTATCTGGAAAACCGGGAACGGTCGAGTACGGAAATGGATTCAAGCTCGGCGCACGTGTGCCCCCCAACGTTATCGACACCTTATCCTTGTCCGAGATAATGAAGTCTACCTTTCCCGTAATCTCATTATTATTCTGCGTGGATGCTCCCTGGTAATTCGCTTGACCGTTTGGATTTGTCGGGAAGTATCCGTTAGCAATGTATTTTTTCGAAATTGTGTTGAAGGTCGAGGGATCAATTATGCCGCAGGCTGCTAATGTCGCATTCGGCTGGAAGTAGGGATTATCATGCAGGAAGGCCGCCACATTCGTATCAGCATTTGGGCAACTCGCCGGTTGACCATTACCCGGAGTACCAGCTTGCGAAAAATCTCCCTGCAATTCCGCTGGGGTATAGACGGTAAACGTTCCGGAGTTTTCCTGCGCTGAGAGACGCTGCCCCTGATAACCAACAAAGAAGAAGATCTTGTCCTTTTTGATCGGTCCGCCAAAAGTTCCGCCATACTGATTCCTCTTTAAAACGTTTCGCGGCAAGCCCTGCTCGTTGTTAAAGAAATTGTTGGCGTTGAACGCATCATTCCGCAAAAACTCAAACGCACTTCCATGCCAATTATTTGTTCCCGATTTCGTTACCACGCTGATGATGCCGCCCGCGTTGCGTCCGTATTCCGCGGAATAATTGCTCTCCAAAATCCGGAATTCGGCGATGGTATCGGGATTAGGATTAAAGACAACGCCGTTGTCGATTAGATCGTTATTCACGGCGCCGTCGAGAAGATACGTCACGGAGTCGCTTCGTCCACCGGCAATGCTGTACTTCCCCGCGGCGCCAGAATCCCCGTTTGTTTCCGTCACACCCGGTTGCAGGGCCGCAAGATCCAGAACGTTCCGTCCATTCAGTGGAGCGCGCTTGATCGTCTCGCCGGTCACTGAATTCCCAATCGTCTCACTCAGCGTTTCGACGTTGGCGGCCTGATCCTGCACTTCGACGGTTTCAGTTTGCTGCCCCAACTTTAATTGCGCATCCAGGCGCAGTGATTGATTGATCTGCAGATTCTGGTTTTCGAAGGCCTCTTTGCTAAAACCCGTTTGTACGATCGTTACCTGGTAGTAGCCAATCGGCAGAGACAAAACCTGGTAGTACCCCTCTTTATTGGTGGTCGTCGTCTCGACGATGTGCGTATTGATGTTCGTCTACAGTCACCGTTGCCCCAGCAACGGCCGATCCGCTCGGATCCGTTACGTTCCCAATAATTCTTCCCGTGGCGTCTTGTGCGTAGACATTTCCACCGGTCATCAGTGCCATCAACAGTATGAATATCGCGATGAATGTAGCGCTAAAAATACACTTATAGTGCGTTCTCAAGGTGGACACCTCCCCCAGTGTCTAAGACGCAGCCGGTGACAGATTTCTTTCCCGGTGCCTGAAAAAAGGCCTCCGAATCGCTAGCACCGGCTGGACTTATGGATAGACATAGTACTGCCAAGCTAGCCCGACATGCACATCATTTTTTTTCAGAAGTTAGGACCCGGATTTGTAGCTCTTAGAGTTGTACTGCCGATCCCAGAGAATTGGCTTGGGCTATCCCAAATGCAGCAGTTTTGCCTGAGTAATGGCCTTAAACTCGAGAATGGGCGCCAGAACCGATTCGGTCACCTTGCCATCCAGGCAAACCAAAGACACCGCCTCTGCTCCCACGTTCGCCCCTCTGCGGCCCAAGGCGAAGGTGGCGATATTCACGCCCAATTTGCCCAGCGTTGTTCCGACATGGCCAATGACTCCGGGCTGGTCGTGGTTCCGGATGTAAAGAATCGTCCCAGTCAACGGCGCCTCCAGTGGAATGCCATCAATCTGGATCACCCTGGGCGATCCATCATGCAGCACTGTGCCTTCCGCGCTAAATTGCGGTTCTCCGGATTTTTCCGGCAGCGCCGATACCTCCAGCGTGTGCGGAAAGCCATGCTCGCGCCGTCGTGTTTCCTCTTCCACAGTCAATCCGCGCGCCGCAGCAACCGCCGGTGCATTCACCACGTTCACCTTTTCGTCCAACACGGCATTCAACATTCCCGCCAGCACGGCACTGCGCAACAGGTGCGTGCCAACTTCCGCAAGCTCCCCGGCATACCGGATTTTGATGCGCGCGGGCCGGGTTGCTGCGGCTTGCGACACCAACGCGCCAAGCCGGTCGGCCAGCGCGAGGTAGGGCCGAACCCGCCGATACTGCTCCGGCGAAAGCGCAGGCAAATTCACCGCGTTCTTGATGACTCCTTCCGCCAGGTAGTCGCGCACTTGTACCGCAACCTGTATGCCTAACTCTTCCTGAGCTTCTGCCGTGGAACCCGCCACGTGCGGCGTAGTCACCACATTTGCCAGTCCGATCAGTGGATTGTTCTTTGGCGGTTCTTCGGTGAACACGTCCAGCGCTGCCCCGCCAACCTGTCCGCTCTTGATCGCCGCCGCCAGATCCGCTTCGTTGATCAATTCACCGCGCGCCGCATTGATGATGCGCACTCCCTTTTTCGTTTTCGCCAGCGATTCCGCGTTGATCATTCCTTGCGTCTGCGGACTCACCGCCGTGTGCAGCGAGATGAAATCGCTTTCCGCCAGGAGTTTTTCCAGCGGCACCAGCTCTACAGACAACTCGCTGGCCGCCGATTCGCTCAGATACGGGTCAAACGCCAGCAGCTTCATATCAAAGCCCGCGGCTCGAATCGCCACTTCCCTGCCGATTCGCCCCAAGCCCACCAGTCCCAGAGTCTTGCCGCGCACTTCCGCGCCCGAAGAGGACTTCTCCCATTTCCCTTCGCGCATCGACGCGTCAAATTTCGGCACTTGCCGCACCAGCGATAACAACAACGCGAACGTATGTTCCGCAACGCTGACGGAGCTGCCTCCCGGCGTGCTCATCACCAGAATTCCGCGCTTGGTGGCTTCGTCGAGATCAATGTTGTCTACGCCCACACCGGCGCGGCCAACCACTCGCAACTTGGGAGCTTTGTCCATCAGCTCAGGCGTCACGCGCGTGGCACTGCGCACAATAAGAGCCTCCGCGTCGGCCAGCTCGGCGGTGAGAGTCTCCTTGGTGGTCTGCACTACATTCCAGCCAGTTTTCTTGAGGAGTTCCAATCCTCGTTCACTGATCTTGTCCGCCACTATGACTTTCATGATTCCTCGTTTCGGGTAAAAGCCGCGTCAAACCTCTCTGCGGTCTCTTCCCATCTTTATGGAATTAATAAAATTACTGTGCAGGTTTCCCGCTGTCAAATGGCCGGAACCGGCAACAAGCGCAGAAAGCGCCGCCAGTTCCATAAGTGTCTGTTATAGTGCAGAAAAAGGAGTTGCGAGACATGACGCTTTCCGAACAGATCCAGAAAGACATTGTTGTGGCCATGAAGGCCAAGGACGAACTGAAACTCAGTGTGCTGCGCATGGTGAAATCTGCCATTCAATTGCGTGAAGTGGAAAAAATGCGCAAGCTCGACGAAGCCGAATCCATCCAATTACTCCAAACCCTCTTGAAGCAGCGCAAGGAATCCATCGACCAGTTCACCAAGGGCGGGCGCCAGGACCTGGTGGACAAGGAATTGAAAGAAGTCTTGGTGCTGGAATCTTACCTACCCGCAGGCGCATCCGACGCCGAGATGGATGCCGCCATCTCCAAGGCCATCGCCGACACCGGCGCGAATTCCATGAAGCAGATGGGCGCAGTAGTAAAAGCGGCTAAAGAAGTGTTGACGGGAAAAGCGGTTGACGGCAAAGTGCTGAGTGACCGCGTCCGCGAAAAACTCTCCAAGCTGGGCTGAACTCTTTCTGCGTTCGCCTCATTCGGCAATCCCCATGGCACTTCCCGCTGAAATCCCCGTTCGCTATACCGAAGAAGACGCTGGCTACGTGAGTGTGCGCCCAGTCGTGAAGCAAAGCTTCCGCCTGAACGAATTGGCCGACATGGTCGTCCGTGTCGCGGGCAAGGACGCAACCCGCGTCCAGAAAATCTTTCAAAGCGGCACGGTCGTCTACAACGGCTACCGCTATTGGTGGGAAGGCATTCCCGCGGAGCTTGCCGAAATCGAAAATTTGCTGCTTCCTTTTCCGGAAGATGAGCCGACCATTCCCTTCGAGCCAGCGAAAGCCACTTCCGTGCTTTTCGAGATTGGTGGCGGCGCGCAACGCAGCATAGTGGAGATTCAACGCACCGACGCTTCGGAGAAAAAACTCTTCGGCGGAACCACGCCATGGCAGACAATTCTCTCTGTGGCTGGTGACATGCCCGCACGGTACGAAAAGTATTCCCACGCTCGCAAAGCCGACCTGTTCCGCGTGCCGCTTCCCTATGAAAAAGCTCAGGAACTGTTGCGCGCAATGCTGCAGAATGCGCCGCGCGGCCTGCGTAATCGCTGGAGCACACTTCGCCCGCCCGCCGTCGTGACGTTCGTCTGCCCTCGGTAAATTCCCTATTCCTTAGTTGGCTTTTGCTTTCAAGACCGCCGTATTACGCTCGTCGCCGGCAATCGCACGATACATGGTTTTCAGTTGGTCCAACTTCTCCACCGGGACGCTCAGCTCTTTGATCTCATAGGTCCTGGTATAGAGAAGTGTGTTGCCCTTCACTTCCGTTTTGCTGTGATAGCTCGCGAAGCTGTATTCGATGTCGGTGGGAGCAGGAAGATCGTCCACTTCATAGCCCGTAGGCAATTCGATCTCATAATTATTGACGATGCGCTCAGGTCCTGGAAATTCGACCGGATAGACTCGCGGCTCCTTCTTCTCCAGCAAATCACTGGATAAATTCCCAATCACTCTGGGGCGAACCAGAAGCAGATTGCCTGCGGTCTTGGCAAAATCCTGTGCAGTAAATGAATATTTGTACTGCAACGGTCTATCGTTGATTGCCAGATTTCCCACGGTCGCTTTGGTGATTTGAAAATTGCCCAGTGAACGGGACAGTTCCGTTTCAATGGGCTTGATGCGATCCGCATCTTTATTCACATCACGCATAAAGTAGCGCTGCCGTGTCGCGCTATCTCCGTAGAGGACCTGTGTAACATCTCCGCTGAGACTTCCATCAACGGCTAGCTTCATTTTTGCTCCGCTATTAACTCCACTGGTTGCTGGACCGGACAATTGTGGCATTTGGACCAAGTTACCCCCGTCCGGGGCGACCATGCAGTGCGTAACTCGATTGTAAATCTCCTCGCAAAGACCCAAATGGAGTTAATTTCGTCGGTAGGATCGAAGATGAGTAATCGACCCAAACCCGGATATTGCATCGTAGCAAGCAAGGAGCGGTCATTGACCGAATCAGGGAGGTCGGATCGCTAGAATGGCATGATTAAACATCCCTACATGAGGAGGAACGGCGGGAGTTACGGCCCCGCGTTTCGCGTGAATCTCTACTCGATATGAATCGATTCCAATTTCCTTCAGCATTGTGGAAAGCAGCGCCGATTTATCTTTGCAGTCGCCATATTTGTGCGCGAAAACACTTCCGGCGGCGTGTGGTTGCCATCCTCCGATTCCAAGTTCGATCGCGACATAACGGATATCCTTTTGCATGAACTCGGCAAGAGCCCGCATCTTTAATCAGAGGGTCTTGGCTGGTGGAAGTAAGTTCAGCCACCTTCTGCTTGATTTCCGGAGTGGCATCTCGTCGATCCTGAAGAAGGCCTATGTACCAGGAACCCATTCGCGACCAATTCAAGAAGCCATGGTTGGCCCCGCCGGGGAGAGGATTGCCAAAGATCATGAGGCCGGCAACGCTTCTCCA
Source organism: Candidatus Acidiferrales bacterium (assembly GCA_963837885.1). Lineage (GTDB taxonomy): Bacteria > Acidobacteriota > Terriglobia > Acidiferrales > UBA7541 > Acidiferrum. Next base: position 288,511 of record CAWIPD010000016.1, read on the forward strand.
CGCAGGCATGTACTCTTCTCGCTTGATTTCTGGGATGTTCGAAAGTTTCCATTGCCACTGATTGTTACCTATTGAACTTGGTGTCAGTTCTGGGTGGTTGACCCAGACGGCCTTGTACTCCCAGCCAGGGGGGAGTTGTAAGGTGTACCGAGCATCAGCGACCGGTAGCGTTTCTTGAAAGTACCATTCCTCCTGAAGAATGTAGGGCCGCACATCTTGAGCGATCTCGTAGCCCACGATATTCCCGGGTTCGGCAGCTGGGATGTCCATCATTTTTGCATGCAGGTCACTAGTACAGGCTGCCGCCTGCCATATTAACCCATTCCGTGTTCGGCAATTTCATTCTGTCTTTTACTTCATAATCCTTCCCTGCGCAGGGATACACCATCCATGAACATCCGTGATACGAGTCTGATCATCGAAAGTAAAATATTGTTTGGCAACATATCGCCCACTCGGACGAAGGATCTTGTATGCAGTCCGTTCATCTCTTTAATTTTTCCGTTTGGCTGAACAACCAGGATCATTTCCGAGTACAGAATAATCGCATCGGTCTTTTCGTCATGCGGAGGCAGAGGTAGTGTTGGTGACAGCGTGCATCCAGTTAGGAGCGCTGCTGCGTCACTGAGTCCGGATGTTCCGGAGCAAGAGTGCTCGCGAGTAAAACGCTGCTAGCATCGAGGTAGAGTAACGTCATCGGCGCAAGTTTTTATTTGCTGGCCGCGACAGCGTGCGGTTGCAGAACGATTTGTTCATCATCAGCCGTTTTCACCGCCTGGAAGAATCCCCGCAACGCGGGATACAAATCCTTGGAAACCACCAAAAGGTCGCATCGAATCGTTCGCGTCACGTGCACCGAATCCCCTTTGCCCTCCACCTTCAAGATGTATTCAGCAGCTTTGGCATCCTGATCCACATCCTTCGGGGTGCCTGCCACTTTCCATCCAGTCGGGATCGTCACCGTAACATCGTCTTGCTTGGTAAAGGGATAATGGAAATAGACCGGGTTGACGCGGTTAGCGTGCTCGAAGATGTGCTTTTCGGTTCCTCCGAACAGTCCGACCGGCATAATGAAGTTGTGCCCCGCGGATGAAACCCAGCCCGGAATTTTGACATCGAATTCGGCAACCAGTGGTTTTTCCGTGCTTTTCCAATCCGGCTCGTTTTTCAGTTCAACCTCGGCAGCTGTCGGAATGTATTCCTTCAGTAGATCCTCAAAGTATTTCTTCTTTCCAACATCATCCTGATTTCGTTCGCTCAAGCGACGGCTGCACGATTCCAATCCGGTGTAACTGATCGTGATTTTTCCTTCCAGATTGCCTTCCTCCGTCAACTTCAGGTCTGCCTTTCGCTTAATCTCCGAGGCTGAACTTTCCGGAAGTGGCGTCAAAATCCACGATCCCCCGTCCTTATCCAGTTTCAATCCTTTCTCATTCGTCTTCGCCCAGGAGAGAAACCCGAAGGGCACAAAAGGCGTCCCGGGATCCAGATACAAATCGTGGCCAGCCACTTTGACAACCGCGATGCTCCAATCCAAATCTGCATCGTTCAACGTCTTTTCATTGAAGAAATGCTCACTCCGGCTGGGAACTCGAACCCCCGAGGCTTCCAAACCCGCAGCACGGGCAAGTCCCACGAAAAGCCAGGCAATATCCCGGCTGTATCCGGCGTCGTATTTCAAGACTTCTGCGGCGTTCTCGGGCGGTTTCTGGTTATCGTGCTTTTCTTCCGCCTGACTTTTGAAAGGTTCAAAAGTTAAATTGTGAAGCTGCTGGCAACGCGCATATATCTTTTGCAGTTTGACGTCGGGAGAATCACTCGCCGAAACTATCTGCGAAACCGCGCCCTCCAGATCCTTCCGCTTGGAAATAAAACTCTCCAGATGTTCGTTCTGTTTCTTCCCAAAATTCCGCCAGTACTTGGTCGGGTCCATCTCAAACCCTTCCCTGCTGTAAAGGAAAATGACCCGGTACTTCAGTTCATTTTCCGGCGGCATATACTCTTCGTACTGGAAAGGCGGGATGTTTTGCGAGGTCATGCGGATGATGCCGTCCTGCTCTTGCGTGGGTTGGGTCGTTCCCGGAGGCAGGCCTATGGGCCAGCTCCATCGCACGGCAATCTTCTCGTAAGGCTTGAGCGTAAATTTAGCCGTCTTGGTAAAAAGCTGGTCATTCAAAAGCCAGTACGAACCGAAGACGTATCCATCTTCGTAGTCATAGTTGAAATGATATTCAACGATGCTCCCTACCTGGACGTCGGGCACCGTAAATGTCTTTGCCTGAAACTTCACTCCCTTGGTTTTCTCCAGGGTCTTGTCGAAAACTTTACCGTCAAAATTTACGACCGTCCCGTCCGGACGCACCGTTCTCGCTCGAATGCTATTGATGGCGCTGCGGTCCTGGCGGTAAGGAATCTCCACGTTCGCGTAGCGCCTGCCCTCTTCTGTCAGAATCTTGATCCGGACATAGTTGTACTCGGTATTTCTGCGCCCTAAATCCTTCCGGTCCACTTGCCGGTAAAGATAAATTGCAGGAGCGCCCGGAGCCAACGGCTCGCTGGTCATTTTCAGTTCTGCCGGGTCGATGGGAAGCCATTCGTCACCGATAGTGACTGATCGCTGAGGAACAAAGACGAGAACTGCACTCACAAGAGCAAGAAACAGCAAGCAGCGTCGAATCACCAAGGCGGGTCTCCGATAGTAATCTCCCTGACTGGACAGACTGCCATCCAGTCAAAGAAAGGATGTGAGCGATTCTCCGTGTGGGCAAAGGAAGTGATGGGTTGCCCACCTAAGTACGTAGATGCAACGCACAATACCTATAGGGTGGTTTGTTGTCAAGAGAACTGCAGGCCAACTGCCCTTCCCATCGCACACTCCGTGGGCAAATTCCGCCGGTTGCCTTCCCGGATTTACTTACCCGCGGAAGTGCCGCCCGGCTTGAGCACGACTTGCTGGTCATCCTCGGTCCTCACGATCTGGTAAAAACCCCGGAGTGAGGGATACATATCGGATGGAATGGACATCAGGTCGCTGCGGATTTCGCGCTTGATGTGCAGCGTTACGCCGCCGTCTTCTACGGTCAATTTATATTCTGCGGCCTTGAGATCCTCATCGAAGGCTTTAGGAACCGACGTGGCCTTCCAGCCGAGCGGTAATTCGATCTTAATGTCATCAATTTTCTCAAATGGGTAATGGTAATAAACGGGATGGACGCGTTCAGCGTGCTCGAATAGATGCTTTTCGTCGCCACCAAAAATACTGACGGGCAAAAGTGCGTTTTTCCCGGCGCCAGAAATCCAGCCTGGAACTTTCACATCGAATTCGGCAACCAGATTCTCTTCCGGCCCAAGCCAGTTTGGCTTGTTGGTCAGTTCGACTTCGGAACCCACCGGGATAGATTCCTTGAGGCCATCTTCCAGATATTTCTTGCGTGCCGCTTCATCCTCATTGTTCATTTCGGTGCGACGAGACACCGCTTCCAGCCCCGAGTAGCTAACGGTAACTTTGCCTTCCAGAGTTCCATTATCGCTCAGTGTCAGTTTCGCGGAACGCTCAATGCGCGAAGCCGAACTCTCCGGCAGGGTGGTTTCTATCCACTTTCCACCATCCTTATCGAGCTTGAGGCCAATCACCTTTGTCTCTTCCCACGGCAACATGCCAAAGGGCGCGAACTTCGCTCCTGGGTCAAAGTACATATCCTTGCCGTTCAGTTTTACCAGGACAACGTTGGCGGTCAGTTGGCCCCCATCCAACCTTTGTTTGGTAAAGAAATATTCGTTACGTCCAGAAACGATGCAGGGATAAGCCTCAAACCCCGCGGCGCGAGCCAGCCCCAGAAACAGCCAGGTAATGGACCAACCGTTTCCATACCCGTCCTTCAGCAACTCTTCGACGTTCGACGCGTATTTCACTTTATCGTGCTTGGCTTCCTGGTCGCTCTTCCGCGGCTCGTAGCTGGTATTGCGGATCTGCAGCGTGCGCGCGTAGATCTTGCGCAACTTCACCTCTTGTGAATCGCCGGCGCTGACGATTTGCGCAACAGCCTCTTCCATCGCTTTGTGCTTTCCCACAAAACTTTCCACTTTGCCATTCTGTTTCTTTCCGTAATTGGCCCAATATTTATCTACATTCATTTCTGGCGCGGTATCGCTGTAGAGGAAGTCCATGCGGAACTTCAGTTCATTCTCTGGCGGCATCATATCCTCAGTTTGGAATGCCGGGATGCCGGTGCATGTCATGCGCACGATCTGGTCAGGCCCTTCTTTGGCCTCATCACAGCCCTTCGGCAGCCCAATGGAGGCGATCCACCGGACATTCCAGGTGTCGCGCAGGAAGGGCTTCAAACTGAATTGGGCTTTCCGGGTGAACAGATCTTCGCTCAAAATCCAGTGCGAATTGAACAGCGCGTAGTCCTTGAAATCGACGTTGTATTTGTACTCGATGATGCTCCCTACCGTCGCTTCGGACAGCGAGAAAGTCTTCGCCAGATACTTCACTCCCTTGGCCTTGACGATGGTATTTTCGTAAACCTTTCCGTCGAAGTTGACAACCGAGCCGTCGGGATGGATGGTTCGGGCGCGGAGATTGCTGATGTCGTACAGCCCTTTCACAAACGGGATCTCCACGTTGGCGTGGTCGCGACCAGCCTCCGTCAGGATCTTGATGCGCTCATAATTTCTTTCGGTGGTGGCAACACGTCCGCTGTCGTCGCGGTCCACCTGCCGGTAGAGAATGATAGCGGGCGCACCCGGAGCCAGCGGCTCGCTGGTCATTTTCAGATCCGCCGGATCGATCGGCAGCCAATCGTCTCCGGCATTAACCGAGCGCTTTGTCATGAACAGCAGAGTGATACCCAGAAGAGCGAGCAAAACAAGAGTTCGTCGAGTGACCAAGGCGGGTCTCCAAGAGTAATCTCCCACACCAGCACGAGCGCCGCCGGGTGAGGAAAGAATGTGAGCGATTCTCCGCGTGGGCAAAAGAAGTGATGGGTTGCCCACCTGAATACGTAGATGGGTTGCACCTTACCTACTCGGTTGACCAATGTCAAGGTTACCAACCATCGAATGTTTCGCTCATTCAGCGAGGAATCCCTTTTCTGTGCGCCCGCTCTGCGGCATAATCCAGCCACACCTTATTCTGAAGATTTAATTGCCACAGCATTGAAGGACCAGGGAGGAAACGGTGAGCAACCGTCCATGGAGTTCCACGGGACTCATAAGTGAATTTCGCAGTTATATTCCCGCATCGGAAAGCCCGGCAGAATTTACCATTCGCGCGGTGATTTTAGGCGCATTGTTTGGCTTGCTGTTCGGCGCGGTCACGGTATACGTCGGGCTGCGCGCCGGATTAACGGTTTCTGCTTCTATCCCCATTTCCGTGCTGTCGATCAGCATTTTGCGCGCGTTCGGCCGCTCCACCATTCTTGAAAACAATATCGTGCAGACCACTGGTTCCGCCGGCGAATCACTGGCCGCGGGGGTGATGTTCACTTTGCCGGCGCTGATCTTCCTGGGTTTCGGTTCGGAATTCACCTTCTGGCGAATCTTCCCGATGGCTCTCTTAGGCGGCTGGCTTGGCGTGCTGTTCATGATTCCCCTGCGCCGCCAACTGATCGTCAAGGAACATGGCAACCTCTCCTTCCCCGAAGGCACAGCTTGCGCGGACGTCCTGGTCGCCGGTGAAAAGGGCGGCTCCTTTGCCGGACGCGTTTTCTGGGGGCTTGGCCTCGGCGGCATCTACACCTTCCTGATGAATACCGTGCAGGCCTGGACCGCACAGCCCGAGAATCGCCCCAGCTGGTATCCGGGCGCCTCTTTTCGCGCGGCCATCACTTCGGAATATTTGGGAGTTGGCTACATCATCGGGCCAAAAGTATCGGGAATCTTGTTCGCGGGCGGGATCGTTTCGTGGCTGGTCGTCATGCCTGCCATTAAGTTTTATGGCCAGCTTGCCGGTAATACGCCGATCTATCCTTCCACAATTCCTATTCCTCTGATGACTCCCGATGACATCTGGCGCAGCTACATTCGCCCGATGGGCGCGGGCGCAGTTGCCGCGGCCGGGCTAATCACTCTGCTGCGCACTTTGCCGACGATTTTCGCGGCGCTGACCGCGGGCATGAAGAAGGATGCACAAGGCGCTGGCGGTGGCCCGGAAGCCGCCGCCAGCCGCACCGATCGCGACACTCCCATGCGCTGGGTCGTCCTGGGTTCGATCCTGATCGTCGTCATGATGTGGGTGTTGCTGACGTTTCACCCGATGCAGGGCGCGGCAACCAAGTGGTATCAAAATATTTTCGCGGGCATCTTCGTCGTGGTGTTTGGATTTTTGTTCGTCACCGTGGCCAGCCGCATCAGCGGATTGCTGGGCAATTCCTCCAACCCCATCAGCGGCATGAGCATCGCCACCTTGATGGCCACCTGCGCGATTTTCTTTCTGGCCGGCTGGACCGCCCCTAACTACGCGGTTCTTGCTTTGATGATCGGTGGCGTTGTTTGCATCGCCGCCGCAATCGCCGGAGCCACTTCGCAGGACTTAAAGACTGGATACCTGGTCGGCGCGACTCCCTTCTGGCAGCAAATGGGCCTGCTGGTTGGCGTCACCGTTTCCACCATCGCGATTGGCGCAACGCTCAACCTGATGAACAAAGGCCTGGAAAAGTATATTCCCACGCAGATTCCCGTCACCTTGCAATCGCTTCCGCAGGGCGTAAAAGTCGAACGCGAATCATTCGTATATCAAGGCAAGACCTATGCGCTGATCAATTCCCTCGGCTCGCACGAAATCCCCGACGGCGAATATCTTTACGACAGCAGCAGCAAACAGATCGAATACCAATGGGCCCAAGGCATCGGCAGCGATAAGGCTCCCGCTCCTCAAGCTCGCCTGATGGCCACGGTGATCAGCGGAATTCTCAATCAGCAATTGCCTTGGCGCCTGGTCCTGATGGGCGTGGCCATGGTCATTGCCGTGGAAATTCTGGGGATTCGCTCCCTGGCCTTTGCCACTGGCATGTATATTTCCATCGCCACCACAGCCGCCATGTTTGCGGGAGGCCTGGTGCGCTGGGCCGTGGAGGCCAGCATGAAGGAAAAAGCGGAGGGCGACAGTGAGGCAAGTCCGGGCGCTTTGTATTCCAGCGGCTTGATCGCCGCGGGAGGAATTTTCGGTCTGCTGGGCATCATCATCGCTTTGCTGCAAGACCCGGAAATTTCCCATCGTGTGCCGCAGTGGATGACCACCGTGCTGCGACTGCCATGGCGGCCAGACTTGTTTGCCCTCGGTCCCAAGATTCTTGGCCCCCTCGCCACCAGCAATCTTTTCGGACTGGTCATGTTCCTGCTCCTTGGCTGGATCTTTGTTCTACTTTGCTCGCAAGAAACTTGACTGAGAGTTTAAGCACGATCCATCTCGCGGGCTCAACAGGCAGCCAGGGAAACTCGCTGCAATTCGGTCGTGGCTTATTCTTAAGCTGCTCTAATCCCGCACCTTTTGACGCGCGGCCTCTCCTCGCCGTACACTGACTCTATGGGTACGTCGTTCGGCGCGCCGAAAGTTCGCTTCGATTGGCGCGGCTTCATCACTCCAGCCGTTAAATATATTATTTTGACCTGTGCTGGCGTTTTTCTGCTGCAAACCCTCGTCTCCATCATCTTCGGCAAGCCCGGAACTCTTTGGATCAATTATCAATTCGGTCTCGTGCCCTTAGGACCGTTCCCCGGCCTGCGTATCTGGCAGCCGGTCACCTATCTTTTCCTTCACGGCGGCATCTGGCATCTGCTGATCAACATGCTCATGCTCTGGATGTTTGGCCGTGAATTGGAACTGGTTTGGGGAAAGAAGCGTTTTACCAATTACTTTTTCTTGTGCGGCGTCGGCGCGGGAATCATCACCATTCTTGTAAAAGTGTTCCCCATGCTGTGGGGCCATCGACCTCTGGACATTCCCACCATCGGTGCATCCGGGGCAATTTTTGGCATTTTAATCGCCAACGCCATTCTCTTCCCCGATCGTCAAATCTGGCTGTTCCCTTTGCCGATCATGATTCCCATGCGCCCCTTTGTCGCGGTAATGGCGGCAATCGAATTTTTCAGCACGCTGGGATCTTCGGGTGACAGCGTCAGCCATCTCTGCCATCTTGGCGGTATGTTGATTGGCTGGATTTATTTGCGGCGCGGCTCGTTTCTTTTCAGGGTACGCAACGAAATGGCCGACTGGAAGTACAAGCAGAACCGCAAGCGCTTTGAAGTTTACATGAAGAAAAAGAGCAACGATCCGCCGTCGAGCCCGGACAACTGGGTCAACTAAATCCTGATCTTTATTCGTAAATTCAGACTAACTTCCAATCACGTGAAACTTCATGAAGTTGGTCGTTCCTCGTATGCCCATCGGTGAGCCGGCCACAATCCCGATGACGTCCCCTTTGCGCACCAGTCGCTCTTCCAACAGTCGTTTCTCGGCGATCGCTGGCAGCCCATCGATCTTCGTGATGTTCGCGATGCTTCGCGGCGTCACTCCCCACAACAGCGCCATGCGCCGGCGGGTTTCCGCTTCTGGCGAAAAAGCCACAATGGGCACCACGGGCCGGTAGCGCGAAACCAGCCGTGCGGTGAATCCACTATGCGTAAACACGGCAATCAGTCGCATATGTAATTCGCGCGAGGCGTGGCACACCAGTTCCGCCACCGTTTCTGGGATTTTCAACCGCTCCTGCGTCGCGGGGCGCGGAAATTCGTGGTTGCTGCTTTCCGCTTCTTGGATAATTCGCGCCATCATTCCCACTGCTTCCAGCGGATATTTTCCTGTGGCTGTTTCGGCGGAAAGCATCACCGCGTCAGAACCGTCAAAAATTGCATTGGCTACATCCGAAGCCTCCGCGCGGGTGGGCCGCGGGTTCTCCGTCATGGACTCCAGCATCTGCGTAGCGGTAATGACCGGGCGCCGAAATTCACGGGCCTTCGCAATAATCAATTTTTGCACCACCGGAACGCGTTCCGGATTCATCTCTACGCCCAGATCGCCGCGCGCTACCATTACGCCGTCTGCAACCGTCAGAATGCCTTCCAGGTTTTCTATTGCTTCCGGCTTTTCCAGTTTGGCGATTACCGGCGTATCTTTCCCGGCGCGTTTGATCAGTGATTTGGCCAGCAGCACATCGTTGGGATGGCGAATGTAACTGACGGCAATGTAATCCGCCCCCTGCTTCAGAGCGAATCGCAAATCGGCGCGGTCCTTCTCCGTCAACGCGGGCACGTGCAGTTTTACCCCAGGCAGATTGATGCCCTTGTTTTGTCCGAGCAATCCGCCGTTGGCCACCTCGCAAATCACTTCCTCGCCCTTCACTCTGTCCACAAACAATTCAATCAGTCCATCCGCCAATAAAATCCGGTCACCCGATTTCACTTCGTGCGGCAATGGCTTGAAAACTGTGCTGACGCGCGTCGAATCTCCCAGCACTTTGGCCGTAGTGATCGTAAATTTCTGCCCGGTACGCAAGAGCACCTTGATGCCCCCCGCCATGACGCCCGTGCGGATTTTCGGGCCCTGCAAATCGGCAAGAATCGCGAGCGGCTTCTTCAGCAATACGCCTGCCTCGCGCAACATGGTGATGTTTTCCGCGTGCTCTTCGTGACTGCCGTGCGAAAAATTCAACCGGGCTACATCCATTCCCGCTTCAATCAGTTTGCGGATCATCCGGGGCGTCCGTGTTGCGGGACCGATGGTGCAGACAATTTTGGAATGGCGCGAATTCATAACCGCGTCTTACCTCCCACCGATTGTAAAGCAATAACTATCGAGTAACGGAAAATTCAGCGACAATGCGCACGGTCAGATCAATGCCTTTGGCAAATGACGCCACTGGCAACCGTTCTTCATCGCCGTGCATGCGCCGGTCATCCTCTTCCGTCAGAGGAAATGGCCGCAATCCGTAGGCCTGCACGCTATGCAAGCGCAATTGCGAAGAGTCCGTCGCCCCTGTGGACATGAACGGCACCACGGGAGCCCCGCCAAATTCCTGGGCACTCACCTTGGTAATCGTTGAATAAAAATCCGTTTCGATGGAGGAATTGGGCGCAGCCAATCCAGAGTCCGGCTGCAACTCGATCTTCACCGCAGGGTCATTTACAAGTTTCCGGAGATTGGAGAGCAACTCTTCGCTGCTATCCCCTGGTAGAAGTCGTATGTTCAGCGTGGCGCGTGCTTCGGACGGAATAACATTGGCGCGAATCCCCGCTTGCAGCATGGTTGGCGCCACCGTATCCCGCATCATGGAGTTCCACAACGGGCTGGCGTCCGACAGCACTCGTTGCGCATGTTCCCCCCGGTCGCCGGAGTCAATCACCCGCATCCACTTGGCTATATCGTCGTCCTCAATCGCAGAGAGCGCCTCAAAGTACCTGCGCGTAATGGAAGTCAGGTGCACCGGCGCGCTGTAATCTCCGATTTTCTGCACCGCCGCCGCCAGATGCACCACTGGATTGTCTTTTGTGGGCAGTGACCCGTGTCCGCCTTGACCGGTCGCAATCACATTGGCATTCATCGCGACTTTTTCGCTGGCTTGGATCGCCACGTACTGCACCTTCCCGTTCTTCACCACCACCTTGCCGCCTTCGTTCAACGCATAGGCTGCGGCAAATTTATCCCAATATTTTGCAATTAAGGTCTTGATGCTGGCATCGCCGAACTGCTCCTCATCCGCGGTTGCCAGAAAAATTACGTCGCGATTCAGGTGCACGCTCGAGCGTTTCAGCGCGATAAACGCGGCCAGATTCGCCACCAGCCCGCCTTTATCATCACAGACGCCTCTTCCGTAGATGTAGCCATCCTTAATCACTCCGCCGAATGGGTCCATCGACCACTTCGACCGGTCCACACCCACGACATCCATGTGTCCGACCAGCAGCAGGGCCTTCGACGGGTCTGGCACCGCATTGTTGCGCAGTCGCGCCACCAGTGCGCTCCGGCCCGGAGACAGGTCCAGCATCTCCGACGCAATTCCCTCTTTTGTCAGAATCGAAGCGATGTATTTGGCTGCCGCTTGCTCGTTACCGGGAGGATTTGTGGTATTGATCTTGATCAACTCCACCAGCCAGTCCTGCGCTTCACGGGCCAGCGAACTGGTGTCTCCTACCAGGGAGTTGCTTGGCGGAATTCCCATTGCCGGCGGTTTCTGGCCGATCTGGGCCGTCAGCAGCCTCGAACCGGGGCCACACAGAAGAAAAAGGAGAATCGCGAAGCGCGCGCGGTTCCAAGTCAAAAAACACCCCCACAGTGATTGTGTTGTGCCACAAATAAATTTCATACTAACATGCCGTTTCCGCTGCTCCGGTTCGGGGAACGGCGCGGTTGCGTAATCGGCAATCGTTCGCTGAATCCATTTGATCAACGCGGAGCGCTTAATTTGCATCATACTGGGGTAGCACTTCGGGGGTATTTCATGAATCGTAGTTTTTCCTTTTTGCTCGGCAAAGGCTCGGTTGGGCTCATCGCCTTGTTGCTTCTTGGGTTCTCTTCATTTGCGCAAAATCCTGACGGACCTCAGTCCTCCGCGCCTCCTCAAGCCGAGCCGAAACCTCAACAGCAGGCTCCCCCTGCTCCCCAGCAGAAGAAACCCGAAGATGCCGGAGTAACCATCGCCGTCGAAGTCCCAATCGTCACTCTCGACGTTATCGCGACCACCAGCAACGGGGATATTATTCCAGGCCTCAAAAAAGAAAATTTCCGCGTTCTGGAAGATGGCGTTCCTCAGAGCCTGATTAATTTCGCTCCCAGCGAAGCTCCTATCACAATGGTTGTCCTGATGGAGTTTGGCAGTAAGTACGGGAGCTGGATCGCCTACGAAGCCAAGAATTGGGTCCAACCCCTGTTCCCCAATCTCACGCAGAAGGATTGGGTCGCCCTGGTTACTTTTGACATGCGTCCGCACATGGAAGTCGATTTCACCCAAAACAAAGAGGAAATCCGCCAGGCAGTTTACAGTTTGCACTTCCCCGGCTTTAGCGAATCGAATGTCTTCGACGCCATCCTGGATACAGTCGATCGCCTGAAAGACGTGAAGGGCAAAAAGTCGATTCTGGTCTTGGCCAGCGGCGTCGATACTTTTTCCAAACACACTTTGGACCAGACCATCAAGCAGTTGCGCCAGACCGACGTCTCGATTTTTGCCGTGGGTTTGGGCAAGCCTGTTATGAATGCGATGGAGATGCGCGCAGGTGGACGTGGCGGCGCTAACTTAAACCTTCTTCAAGCAGAAAATCAGTTGAAAACTTTTACTGCGATGACCGGTGGTTTCGCATGGTTCCCGCAATTCGAGGGAGAGCTTCCGGGAATCATGCACGAAGTCGCGAATTTCCTGCGCCACCAGTACAGCCTTACCTACACTCCTTCCAATCACACTCCGGATGGAAAATATCGCAAAGTGAAGGTGGAATTGGTCGCGCCAGACGGCAGCCCGTTGGTTGTTTTGGACCAGAAGGGCAAGAAGCAAAAATACGTAGTCTACGCCCGTGAAGGTTACCAAGCCCCTAAAGGCGGCGTAGGCGACTAATCATTTGTGTCCATTGTGTCGCCGCCACATATTCAATCGAACACATTTTGCACGGGCCGTATTTTGTAGCGGCCGCCTTCTGAGGCGGGCGCTTTCACCTTTTTGTCTGCGACCCTCAGTATCCCTTCACCAAATCCACGCAGTTGAACATCTCCTCCCCCGCGAACCACTTCTCTAACAGCTTCAACAGCATCTCCGTCTGGCGCGTCCAGAGACGGTCACTCACCGCGCTGGTGTGCGGCGTAATGAATATGTTCGGAGCTTTCCAGAGCGCGCTCTCCGCCGGCAACGGTTCTGTGGAAGTTACATCGAGTGCCGCACCACCCAGCCTGCCACTTTCCAGCGCCTCAACCAGCGCCGCTTCGTCCAGCAGCGATCCCCTGGAAATATTGATCAGCCGCGCGCCCGGTTTCATTTGCGACAATTCCTTCTTTCCTATCAATTGCTTTGTCTCTGCCGTTTCGGGGGCGGAAATCACTACAAAGTCTGCTTCGTGCAGAACTTCGGCCAAGTCCGCGACCAGCACAATTTTTTCTGCCAGTTCGCGGTCCCCTTTTCCCGAATGGGTCACTGCCCACACCCGCATACCGAACGCCTTCGCGCGCTTCGCCAATTCGTGGCCAATCGATCCGAATCCAACAATCAGTAGTATCTGCCCGTTCAACTCCGTCAGGCGTTGCGGCTTGTCCCAGATTTCCTGCTGTCCCCAATGCGAATTCAGTTGATGTCGGACCGCGTCGGGGAAATTACGCGCCAGCGCCACCATCAATCCCATCGCGTGTTCCGCCATCGGTACCGCAAAAATCCCGCGTGGGTTGGTGACCATCACACCCGATTCACGGAGTTCCGGATACATCAGTTGCGCCACGCCCGACGCCGTCGAATGCACCCACTTCAACTTTCGTGCATCCACCAATTGCTGTGGCCGCAGCGAGTAACCCAACAAAAATATCTGTGTCCGGCAATTCCTGGGGAAGCCGGTCGTAGTCCGGCAATTGCACCACGCGCATTCCCGGCCAGCGCTTGCGTATTGCCTCGCCCATAGCCGCCGGTGGGCGCCACTGATTAAACGGATGCCACACACAGATTGTCAGCTTGGTCTGTTCCGGCCTGCTTCGTTGAGAAATCATTCGGCGATTGTCACACGAAATTCAGCCTCGAATCACTCTGAACCTCAATCTGCAATTGCAGCACCCTTGCAACCTTTATCGAATGCGCAAATCTCGACCCGTCATGTCCACGGGAATCGGTTGTCCCAGAATGCTTAGCATGGTAGGTGCAATGTCTCGCAAAGCGCCTCCAGGCGCCAACTGCAACTGTTCATTTTCCGTAATGCACAGGAACGGCACCGGATTGGTCGTGTGGTAGGTGTGCGGGCCGCCGGTCGCGGGATCAATCATCGTCTCGGCGTTGCCATGGTCCGCGGTAACAATCCAGGCGCCGCCGCGCGGCTTCATCGTCTGATAAATCTGTCCGAGTCCCGCATCCACAGCTTCCACGGCCTTGATCGTGGCTTCCAGGTTTCCCGAGTGGCCAACCATATCCGCGTTCGCATAGTTCATGATGATGGCGTCAAACTCGCCCTTCTCGATCGCCTTCACCACCGTGTCCGTAATTCCCTGCGCCGACATTTCCGGCTTCAGGTCGTAAGTCGCCACCTTCGGTGACGGCACCAGGATCCGCTCTTCTCCGCCAAAGGGTTTCTCCACCCCGCCGTTAAAGAAATAAGTGACGTGCGCGTATTTTTCGGTCTCAGCACAACGCAGATTCTTGTATTGCAGCTCTTGAAATACCTGCGCCAGGATGTGCTCCAGCTTCTCCGGCGTAATTACCGATTGCAGCCACGCCCACTTCTTGTCGTACTTGGTCATCGCCACATAAAAAAGATTTTTTGGCCGCTTTTCATCCACAAATTTGTCGAAGTCCGGAGCTGCCAGCGCGAACGTCATCTGCCTCGCGCGGTCGGCGCGGAAGTTGAAGAAAATCACCGCATCGTCATCGCGAATCAGCCCCACCGGCGGCGCTGTCGGTCCAGTTCCCTTCGTAATCACGATCGGCTTGATGAACTCGTCGGTCACGCCCTGCTCGTAGCTGGATTGCAATGCGGCGACGGGGTCGTTGCTCTTGCTCTCCGCCGTCCCATGTACCAGTGCGTTGTAGGCAAGCTCGATGCGCTCCCAGCGATTGTCACGGTCCATGGCGTAGTAGCGGCCCACAATTGTGGCGATTTCACCCACGCCGAGTTCGCGCATCTTCTGCTGCAATTGCCGCACGTAATCGCGCCCGCTGTTCGGCGCAGTATCGCGCCCATCCGTCAACACGTGAACAAACACTTTTTCTACTTTTTGTTGTTTGGCCATTTCCAGCAGCGCGAACAGATGCTGAATGTGCGAGTGCACTCCACCATCGCTCAGCAATCCCACAAAGTGCAGTTGCCGCTGCCGTCCCCGCTCCATCGCCTGCTGAAACAACGGCACCTGATCGAGTTGCTTGTTGGCAATCAGCAGATCGATGCGGGTGATGTCCATGTGCACTACCCGGCCAGCCCCAATATTCATATGGCCCACTTCGCTGTTGCCCATCTGCCCTTGCGGCAATCCAACGGCCGGCCCAGACGTCTGGATCAGCGTGTTGGCAAATTTGTTCATCAGCGCGTCATAGTTCGGTTTTCGCGCCAGCGCAATCGCGTTTCCCTTCGTCTCCGCTCGGAATCCCCATCCGTCCAGCACTGTCAATACAATCGGTTTCGGCCGTTTTGCCATAATTTTTCCCTACGCTCCGTAATTTACGGAAGCGCCTCCCTGATTCATTTCAATTTTATTTCTCATCTGGAGCGCGCGAACACCGCGTTCCTGGAGCGAAGCAAATTCTTCAACGTGCAACAAATTCTCTCAACGCCGCGAGTAAGCGTTCCACTTCGTCCATGGTGTTGTAGTGCACCAGGCCGATACGCAGCATCCCGCCCAGCGATTCCACGCCAAGCCGCTCCGTCAAATTCAACGCGTAATAATTTCCATCCCAGGTGAAAATCCCGCGCTCGCCTAGGAACGTCGCAATCGTTGTCGGATTATGATTGCCGATGCGCAGCGAAAGCGTGGAGCAGCGTTGGTCAAACTGTTTCGGATCGGTGATGCCATAGATGCGCACATCGGGAATTGCCTGCAGCCCTTCAATCAGCCGAGTAATCAGCCGCCTTTCATAGGCCACCGTCGTGCGATACGCCGCCGCCAGAGCTTCCCGCCGCGTCGTTACGCTCGCATCGCTATGCCTTCCCACTTCCGCGATGTATTCCACCGCTCCGCCAATTCCCGCAATCAATTCGTACGTCGGCGTGCCGGTTTCCCATCGTTCCGGAACCTGCTCCGTCGCTGGACGCACCTTGTAAGGCTTCAGCCGTTGCAAATGTTCGCGCTTTCCGTAAAGCGTGCCCATGTGCGGCCCGAAAAATTTGTATGGCGAGCAAACCAGAAAATCGCAATCCAGCGCCTTCACATCAATCAACCCGTGCGGCGTGTAGTGCACCGCATCGATATACGCCATCGCGCCAGCCCAGTGCGCCAGTTCGACGATTTCCGCCACAGGATTGATCGTTCCCACCGCATTCGACGCGTATGTCGCCGCAACCACTTTTGTTTTCGGGCTGATCTTGCGCTTCAGATCATCCAGGTCCAGCGTGCAGTCCGCCTCCAGAATATCCACTTGCCGGATGATCACGCCCTTTTCTTCCAGCGCTTTCCATGGGCTGAAGTTCGCGTCATGATCCAGCGTGGTCAGCACAATTTCGTCGCCGGCTTTCAGCTCTCGCCCAATTGCGCGCGACATCGCGAACGTCAGCGTGGTCATGTTCTGCCCAAACACCACTTCTTCTTTTTCACAGTGGAAGAAATCCGCCATTGCCGCGCGCGTCGGCCGCAACCATCTGGTCGTTGCGCTGGCTGGTCAGGAACGCTCCGCCGTTATTCGCGTTCGCGCTCAACAAAATAGCTCTGAATCGCGTGCATCACCTGCGTCGGCACTTGCGTTCCCGCCGGGCCATCCAGAAACGCAGCGGGCTGCCCATTCACTTGCAATTGCAACGAGGGAAATTGCGCTCGCACCCAGGCGATATCAAGCGGATTGCTGGTCGACACTGTGGCTCCCGGACCGCTCACGTTTTGCTCTTCATTCCTACACGCTAGTTTCTCATACACCAGCCGCAGCGTGAATCCGCGTGTTAGGATAAATCTCTAAGCTACCCACTCATGCCGATTCAGCGCCGGCTATCAACTCTGCGCCGTGTTTCACTCCGAGGTTTTCCGTGTCCGACACATTTTCTCCTACCGAGCGCACCCGAATTGTGCGCGAACCAAATCGCGCCGTTTACGATCGCGATGTCATTTACAAAATTCTCGACGAAGCCCTCATCTGTCACCTGGGCTTTGCTGTAGATGGCCAGCCATTCGTCATCCCCACCATGTTCGCGCGCATAGACGATGCGATTTATTTCCATGGCTCAGCGGCCAGCCGTACCTTGCGCGGTCTCAGCTGGTGGACTGCCCGTTTGCATCACCGTCACGCTCTCCGACGGCTTGATTCTGGCCCGCTCGGTCTTCAATCACTCCATGAACTACCGTTCCGTCGTCGCGCTGGGCAAGGCGGAACTGCATCGAGATCCCGCGAAGAAACTGCGCGCTCTCCGCGCTTTCACCGAAAAATTCATTCCCGGCCGCTGGAACGATGCGCGCCAGCCCAACGAGAAAGAATTGAAAGCCACCAGCATCCTGAAACTGCCGCTGACCGAAGTTTCCGCAAAAGTTCGCGTACGGGTGGGGTGGAAGACGACGCGCCGGACTACGAACTCTCCGTGTGGGCCGGCGTCATTCCCCTACGTCTGGTTGCCGACAACGCGATTCGGGATGATCGCTGCGACCCCGCCATTCCCACTCCCGACTATGTTTTGAATTTTCGCAGGTGAACGATGAGCGACTTCACTCCTTCCCCCGTAAAACCAATTGTTCCGCTAGCGACTCTCGAAGCGCTCGACATCCGGATCGGCACCATCGAACGCGTCGAAGAAATCCCACGCTCCGAAAAGCTCATGAAGCTCACCGTGAACTTCGGCGACCACACCCGCACGATCCTTGCCGGCATCCGCAAAGAGCGTGAGAATCCGCGCGAAATCGAGGGCAAACAAGCCTTATTTGTTTTGAATCTCGAACCCAGAACCATGGCGGGGGAAATCTCCCAGGGCATGCTGTTTGATATTGGCTATGCCGATGGAATCCGCCCAGCCTTAGCCATGCCAGAGCGCCCGCTTCCCAACGGCACCCGCGCCGGTTGATTGAGTCCTGCCCTTAGCCTGCGAATGATCGTTCGGGGTGTCCAGCTGAAAGAATAAATTGTCATCCTGAGGTGAGCCGCAAAGGCTCGCCGAAGGATCTCATCGACAAACTTATGCAAAATTTCTCCGCGAAGCTGCCCTTCAATTCTCTCGTGTTACGCCTGAACCGCCCGCAGAAAATCCGCCAGCAAACCGTATCCCGTCGCATCCACACCGGGATTATGTTCCACCATCGACAATCCAAACACATCCAGATCGAAACGAATCGCCGAACTCGTCGCTTCCAACCCCGCCATCGGATCAGACAGCAACAGCAACTCAGGTCCCACGTGGCAATCCACTCCATCCCCGCGACGTTCCGCTCGGCACACCAGTTTGTAGCGCATCCCCGCCGAACGCACCGAACGTATTTTTTCTTCGCTTAAATCGCGGATGCCGGTGCGCTGCACCTGTTCAATCCGCGTGGGCACGCCCATCAGTACGGTGGCCAGCACCGCAACTTTGATCGCCGAATCTATCCCATCGAGGTCTTGCGAAGGATCCGTCTCCGCAACTCCCATCGCTTGCGCGCGCAGTATCGCCTCGTCAAAAGACCGTCCCTTCTCCACTTCCGTCAACACCACATTCGTCGTCGAATTCAGAACGCCAGAAAAACCGCGCAACTCCGTCACCGGTAATCCCAACGGAAATAGGGAAAAAATCGGCACGCCGTCCATCACCGTAGATTCGAAAAGGAATTGTCTGCCCTTTTCTTTCGCCAGTGCGATCAACTCGCGATAGGCGTAAACGATGGGTCCTTTGTTCGCGGAAATCGCATGCGCCCCGTATTCCAGTGCCGCAATTATGTGTTCGATTGCTGGCTGTCCATTCTGCGCATCCAGCGAACTCGCCTCAAACAGCACGTCAACCTTCGCTCGTTCCAGCCATTCCCGGACATTTCGCGAACTCGCCCCCGCATTTGGAAAATGCCCGCTGAGCGCAGCGATTGGATTCAAGCCATCCGGCTCCGCTATCCATCCGATTCGTCGCGAAGCCACGCCGGTCAGCCTCCAGCGCACATCGTATTTTCGCCGCAACTCTGATTCTTTGGAAATCAACAGTCGCAGCAAGGCACGTCCGACGTGCCCAAAACCAACAATCGCGAGGTTATACGAAGGAATGGGGATTCTCCTTATGCCAGAACGAAAAGTCGATTCGCGTTAGAACAAGAACGCTTTGAGTATTCACTTCTGCCGCACTGCCAACCTGTCATTCCGACCGGAGAGCCAGCGAAGTTTGCTGGCTCGAAGTGGAGGAATCTCTCTTCGCTTCCCCCAGACGTACCGCTCCGTCTATTTCAGTGAATCGCCGACAATTTTGCAGTTGCCTCGGTGATCAACTGTGACTCATTCTGCAGCACCTTGGCCACTCGTGCTGCCGCATCTTCCGCCTGCTGCCACTTCTTCTGCTCCAGCGCTTCGCGTACCGCCGGAATCGCCTTCGCGGCGTACCCGGTATAAACTCCCGGCGCATACAACTCATGCTTGTACCAGAAACGCCCCGGCAACCCTTCCGGCGTAGTCAATTTATGCTCGCTCTGGATCAACAACGCATTCACTTCTGCCAGCGAACTCGAAGCCAGCGCCGCGCCTCCGTTTGCGTTTAGCCGCTCCAACGCCTTCTGGTATTCTGCGGAACTGCGCTCCACCGATTCCACCGCGTTATCCAACGGGGCAAAATTGATATGCGGAGGCATTTCTTCCGGCTTCGGCGTTACCCAGGTCAGCTTGGGTCCGACGTCGCCTCGTAAATTCCCTCGGCGATTTCCTGGTTCTTGCGGCGAATCTCTTCGCGCTGCTCCACGGCGAATTTCTTCACCTCGGTAACATACATTTTCACGTCGTCGGCAAAGTCCGTGAATTGCAGCGGCAACAAATCCGCGTCGGCCATGCGCATGATGGAAGTTCCACCGGCTTGGGCCAACGCCCGTCCATAAACGAAATTTGTATCGGAAAAATGTGTGTACCAGTAAAAATCGTCGTAAATCGAATGATAGATTCCACCGCCGTCTTCGCCGCCAAACCCGATTCCCAGTGACGCCACACCCGCAAAATTGATGAACGGAGCATGATCCGATCCACCGCCCAGCATGTCGAGCCGCAGATCGTGACGATTGCGCACCTCATTCTGCGCTTCGGGAGTCTTGGCACCCTCGATTTCCTGCAATTGCGAACGCTTCCAGATCGAGAGCTTCGTTTCCGGGTCCTGAACATCGCGCGCGACGTCATTGATGAAATGCTCCAGCGTGTGCGATCCCTCCAGTTCAAAATAGCCGCGACTATTACTGTCGGAATTGATGTACACCACCGCGTGCTTGCGAAGCTCTTCCACGTGCGTTTCCACCCATTCCGTCGATCCCAGCAGCCCGGGCTCTTCGCCATCCCACGCGCAATAAATAATCGTGCGCTTCGGCTTCCAACCCTGTTTGACCAATTCGCCCAAGGCACGGGCCTCTTCCATTACTGCGACCATCCCAGACAGCGGATCTTCCGCGCCGTTCACCCACGCATCGTGGTGATTTCCGCGAATCACCCACTCGTCCGGATTCGTGGAACCTGGAATTTTTCCGATCACATCGTAAAGCGGCTTGATATCCCAATTGGAAAACACTTTCAGGTGCACTTTCGCCGCCCCCGGGCCCAGCCGGTAAGTAATCGGCAGACCGCCTTGCCAATTCCGCGGCGCCACCGGGCCCAGAGATGGCCTCAAGCAGCGGTTGCGCATCACCGTACGAAATCGGCAGCACCGGAATTTTCGTCAGCGATTGCGCATCTTTAATCGCCAGGCGCTTGGCATCCGCCGTCGCCCCAACTCCGGGGGTCAACGGATCGCCCATGAACACGCTGCTGTCCTGCACGCTTCCCCGCTGCACGCCATCACGCGGACGGTACGGCGCCCTTGGGAAATACTTCTCCGCCGCCATAGCCGTCATCGCGCGGATCGGAATAAATGATGCAGCCAATTGCTCCGTGTTCCGCTCCAACTTGCGGTTTGATTCCGCGCCACGAATGCCCGTAGCGCGCAATGATGATGGCGCCCTTCACAGAAATTCCTCTCCTGTCCAGCACCTCGTAATCTTCCGGCAATCCATAATTCACATACACGAGCGGAGCGGTCACGTCGCCATCAATGGAATAAGCGTTGTACGTGGGTAATTGCTCATTCGTTTGACCCGAAGTAGGATCTTCCGGAACTGGCGGCTCCTGCAGCTTCGCGGTGAAATGCGGGCCGCCCTCCACCAACTCAACCAGTCGCTCCTTGGGCGTGGGATACAAGACACTGAACGTTTCGATGTGTGTATCCAAACCGAATTCCTTGAACTTTGAAGCGATCCACTCTGCATTGTCCTTGTCGTAGGGAGAACCCACATTGTGTGGACGCGCCGACAGCCGCTGCATGTAAGCCCGGAGATTCTCGGGGCTGGGAATCGCGCGCAGCTTTTCTTCCCATTGCCGTTCCGCGCGCGAAGATTCCGCGGAGTAACCGTATAGCGGCACGTCATCCGCCACTACATGCGATTTGATCGGCGCAACGCTTATGGCCGTGCAAATTAGTCCGGCAAACAGAATAGTGCGATAAGTTCGCTTCAACAGTTCACCTCAAAAAGTCAGAAAGGGATTATTTCCTGAATACCCAACTTCCGCAACCAGCCAATTCGGCCGGAGCCTATTTCTCCGCCTCATGTCGTCCGGCCGCTCAGACTTTGTGGTTAGCAGATCGATTCAGCAGTAACGCCGTAACGCACGCCAGAAACATCAACATGGCTACCCCCGCCAGTCCCGCGCGGAAAGACCCCGTGAGGTGCTTCAGATAGCCAATCAAGTACGGGCCAAATCCTCCGCCCAGATTCCCCATCGCATTAATCAGTGCGATCGTGGGAGCTGCGGTCGCCGCCGTCATCAATCCCGAAGCCATGGCCCACGATGGGCCCG
Source organism: Candidatus Acidiferrales bacterium (assembly GCA_963837885.1). Taxonomy (GTDB): domain Bacteria; phylum Acidobacteriota; class Terriglobia; order Acidiferrales; family UBA7541; genus Acidiferrum. The sequence continues at coordinate 310,350 of CAWIPD010000016.1, forward strand.
CCATCGATGACGACGCGGAAAGCGCCAGCGAGAACGCGATGATGCTTACAAACGCTCCCGTGGAATAACCAGCCGCCAGCAAAGCGACTCCTCCCACAAACGCGGAAATCGCGATATGCCAGCGGCGCTCCAGCGTGCGGTCGGAGTGCGTTCCGATCGCCACCATAAGAACCGAGGCCACCAGATACGGTATCGCCGACAAAAATCCCAGCACCACGTTTGAAAATCCGCTTACCGCCTTTAGCGCGCTGGGCAACCACAGGCTGACGCTATACGTGCAAGTATTGATCCCAAAAAATACCACCGCAAATCCCCACAGGTTCGGGTTGAGCAGCCAGGCATAGCCCTTTTTGGCCGCCGGCAACTCGATGGATTCTTCCTCGGATTGCAATTCCTCCAAAAGCAGGCTTCGCTCATCGGTCGATAACCAACTCGCGGTTTTCGGACTATCGCTCAAAAAAATATAGGTCAGGCCTCCCAGCAAAATTGCGGGCAATCCCTCCATCAGGAACATCCATTGCCATCCCGCCAGGCCGCTCTTGTGATCCCAATCCAACAGCGCTCCGGAAATCGGGCCGCCCACCAAGCCCGAAATCGGTCCGGCGGTCAGCAGCAACGCAATCACTCCCGCCCGCGCATACGTGGGGAACCAACTCCTCAAATAAAACACTACGCCCGGAAAAAATCCCGCTTCCGCCACGCCAAGTAAGAATCGCAATACGTAAAATGTTTTCGGTGTATCGATAAAAAGCATCGAACTGGAGACAATTCCCCAGGCCACCATCAATGTCGCGATCCAACGCCGCGCTCCCACCCGCTGCAATATCAGATTGCTCGGCACCTGAAATAGAAAATAGCCAACGAAGAAGATGCTCGCGCCTAGGCCATAGACCGACTCACTGAAATTCAGCCGGTCTTTCATCTGCAACGCCGCAAATCCCACGTTGATGCGATCCAGGTAGCCAACCACGTAAAGAAGAAACAAAAATGGCAACAGCTTCCAGCGCAGCTTCATCAGCAGATGCTTCATCAATTGCCCGCCGGGATGCACTTCCTCCAGCCTTCGCAGGATCTCCGCGACAATCTGTTCTGGCGGCGGACTCACATCCACAACGATGGCGTCGTGTGGTTCCTGCAACGTGGCAAACTGGTCCGCCAGGATCGAGACTCCCGCAAAGTGTCCGTGACGCTTCAACATCCTGTCGCGAATCAGCTCGAACGATCCCTTCAGGTAAATGTATTTCACGTCCAGCCCGTCGCTGAGAATCTCGCGGTACTCGTCTTTCAGTGCCGAACAAGCCAGAACCGCATTTTTCCCTTCTTCATCGTTTTGTTTTAGCGCTGCGTGAATCGACTCCAGCCACGGCAAGCGGTCTTCATCCGTCAGCGGGATGCCCCGGTGCATCTTGTCTTTGTTGGCCGCCGAGTGAAATTGGTCCGCTTCCAGAAACACCCATTGCAGCTTCTGCGCCAGCATCTGCGCGATCGTGGTTTTTCCGGAACCGGCCACACCCATCACGACGTAAATCATCTTTGCCTGAATTGCTCCCCGACAGCGCCGAAAGTGTCCTTCAATTTCACATCCATGTCCAGCAATCCTGCCTGATTTGAGATAGTATTCGCAGCTTCAGTTACAGCCAAACTGGCTAAGGAGCACGTTGAGTCAATCCACCGCAGCCGTGAAGAAAGCGGGCCTCCTCTATTTCGTCTTCGTGATGTTTGCCTACACGACGGGCGGTCCTTTCGGCATGGAAGAAATGGTCACGACCAGCGGCCCGGGACTCACGCTGCTCTATCTTTTGGTCATTCCTTTTTTCTGGTGTATTCCCGTTTCCCTCGTTTCAGCCGAACTGACCACGGCAATGCCCGTCGAAGGCGGATTCTACCGTTGGGTACGCGCCAGTTACGGCAACTTCTGGGGATTCCTGGCGGGCTGGTGGAATTGGAGCGCTTCCTGGCTGCTCGGCGCAACGTACGCAGTCCTGTTCAGCGACTATCTCGCGATTTACTTCCCTGCTCTGACCGGCTGGAAGCACTATGCCGTTTCCGTTGCGCTCGTCGCGGTGCTGGCCTACATCAACATACGCGGCATCCAGATGGTAGGAGTCGTTTCCACCGTTTTGGAATTCTCGGTGCTCATTCCGGTGCTGCTGCTCTGCGTCATCGCGGCAACGCAATGGCATCACAATCCATTTCATCCTTTTACTCCGCCGCATGTCCATCCGTTCCAGGTTTTTGGTGTTGGACTCGCCCTTGGGCTCTGGCTCTACTCCGGCTACGAACAATGTTCCAGCGTCGCGGAAGAGATCGACAATCCGCAGCGCAGTTATCCACTGGCGCTGGCGATTGTCGTGCCCCTTTCGGTGGCGGTGTATTTTCTTCCAGCATTCTTTTCGCTGGCGGCGTTGGGAAATTGGCAAGAGTGGAACACCGCTTATCTTTCGACCGCTGCGAAACTGATTGGAGGAGGTTGGCTCGGCTTCCTAATGACCATCGCTGCGATGCTTGGCAACGTCTCGCTGCTGAATGCAACCGTGCTGACCAGCACCCGTATGCCTTCCGCGATGGCCGAAGATGGCTATTTGCCGCCGATTTTTGCAGCGAAGCATCGTAAGTTCGGCACACCATGGATCGCGATTCTCATTTCATCGGCAATCTACGCCATGTTGGCGTTCCACACCTTGGCGCAACTGCTGACCGTATACGTTTGGCTGCGCACGCTCGTTACCGTGCTGACCGTGCTTTCGGCCTGGCGGCTGCGCAAAAAATTGCCGGACATGAAGAGACCGTTCGTCATTCCGTGGGGGAGCGCCGGGCTGGCTTACGTTGTAATCGCACCGATTTTGATGGGCATTCTCGCGCTCGTGTGCAGCGATCCGTTTGCGCTGAAGTGGGGGCCGCTGCCTGTTCTGTTTGGCGTGCTGGCGTATTTCGCGTTTGCCAAATTTAAGTCGTTCTCGCAGCCCCAGCTTTGATGAAATTGCAGTTGAGATCCTTCACTTCGCTCAGGATGACAGTTTGCGCGATTTGAGCCGGCCGTCAGGTCAGCCAGTCCAGGACTTTGTAATACGCTCCCGCGAGCGGAAGGGCCCAGGCATTTCCGCTGCGCAACCCAATAGGGGCCCCGGGGAAAGAAATCTTGGAAAATGGATTGTCGTCCGGGTCGCCGCAAATCACGCTGGCGAGCTTCGCACCCATCCAGGTCGCGGCAGCAACGCCGTGGCCAGCAAAACCCATCGCGAAATACATATCGTCGATCTTGCCGGAATGCGGCATAACGTCGAACGCGAAATCCAGCGTTCCGCCCCACACAAATTCCACTTTCGTTTGCGCAAGTTGCGGGTATACCTCAATCATTCCCCGGCGCAGGAGTTCGGCACTTTCGCGCACGGTGCTCTCTGACTCTGGAAAAAACGCGGCCCGCCCACCGAAGAGCATACGGTTATCCGGCGTCAGTCGGTAGTAGTAGAGAAAGTGTTTGGAGTCGTAGATCATCCGATTTCGCGGACTGAGTTCGCGCGCCAGTTCCGCGGGCAAAACCTCCGTGGCAATGATGTACGAGCCGATGGGGATCAATTTTTTCTGCAGTGCTGGTACCGCATCGGTTGAGTATGCCCCCGTGGCCAAAAGAACTTCCTTGGCCATGAGCGATCCGCGCACCGTCTCCACGCGGAAGCCGCGGTTTGCTCCGCTCAATTTGCGGCTTCACCGCGGTTACGCGCGCATGGTCGTACAAGCACGCTCCGGCACGCTGCGCCGCTTTCGCCAAGCCCGAAACATATTGCGCGGGGTTTACGCTGACGCTGCTCTCATCAGCCATTCCCCCGAAATAGATGTCTGACCCGATTTCCGCGCGCAATTCGCCCTTGGGAATAATGCGCAGCTCGTGATTGAACTCCCGCTTGATTTCCGCCGCGGCCGCCGCGTAATCATCAAAGTGCTTCTGCTTGCAGGCCACTTCCAGGTGTCCGCACCGCGAAAAGCTGCACTCGATGTTCTCTTCGCGGACGATCTGCTCGACCAACTCGATCGATTCCAGCGAAGCGGCATACATGCGCTGCACGGCATCGCGTCCGTAGCGCCCGATCAGCGTCGGAACGGGCAGCTTCATCCCGGTCAGCACCATGCCACCGTTCCGGCAACTGGCACCCCAGCCAGGAGTCTCCGCTTCCAGAACAATGGTGCGCACGCCGCGCTTCGCCAACGCCCGCGCCGCCGAAAGTCCACAAAATCCTGCCCCGATCACCGCCACATCCACCTGTTCGGGTAAAGTCTCGCTCGATCCTCTTCGCCGGAGCGGCGACCGTTTCCAGCCAATAGTTTGTCTCTTTGATAGTTCATGGGCAGGATTGTAGCAAGGAGTCTGCAGTAAGTTGGTTGCACTCGTCAATTCCAGGAGGACAATCCCCGCTATGGGCCTTGTCACTTTTGACGATGGCGAACCGGGTCGGGAAGGTGTAGCTTTATTGTCATTACCAGCACTACGACAAAGTGACCGTGCAACCGGTACAAGAAACGCTTCTTCGAAGGGGAAATCACCATGACAAAAAGTAAAGAATACCTGGCCATCCCGCGCACGTTCGGCTTCGGCGGCCTTTTTCTAGCCGCACTAATTCTGACGGCGGTCACACTGGCCAATTCTCAAGAAGAAAAGAAAGTGGAGACCATTGACGCTACAGCGATGGGAACCAGCACCCAACTGGGCCAAAACGCCAGCGTAAAGATCATCATCACCAGGTATTCCACCGACGAGGACAGAGCCATCCTGGTGGATGCGTTTAAGAAGGGGCAAAGCAAGGGCCTCGTGGATGCCCTCTCGAAAATGCCCTCTGTCGGGCGTATCGCCATAACCGGCACGGTAGGCAGCGACCTCGCTTATATCCGCTTGTTACGCACGGACACCGGGCGCAAGATTCGCTTCGCCACCAACCGGCGCATCCGGTTTGCCGAAGCGTATAACAACACCCAGTCCAAGGACTACGACTTGACCGCTGGTGAATTCGACTTGAACGACTCCGACGCGAAAAAGAGCTCTGGAGTTCTCTTCCCGGCAGCCCAACTGATCATCAACAAAGAAGGCCAGCTGGAATTTCAGCTCCGGAAGAACCAGTGGAAGCTCGTCAATATCATCGACTGGAACGCAGCCGGTACGCCCAAATAAAACGGCAGTAAATACACCCTCTCACGTCCAAAGCTCATAAACGACCCTGAGGCGCTCTGCGGACAGCGTTGGACTGCGTGCGCGTCAGATAGAGATAGAAGCACGGCAGTATGAATGTCGCGACCGCATTCACGAAGATTCCGCCATAGCCCAGAACAAAGATGTGGCTGAGAATGGGCCCGATCATCCAGACGGCAATCAGCAGCGCGGCGAGTCTGGCTGTTTGGGGGATCAGGAAAAGGATCGCCAGCACCGTCTCGATTACCCCCGCGCCGATACGAAATACCGGTTGCGAAACCAACCCGTGTGCGGCCTCCGACATTTTCGTGAAGAGCGCAACAGAGTAGGGCACTCCGGCAAACTTGAAGAAGATGGCGGCAGAGAGAAGATTCAGCGAAACCAAGAGACGTATGACAATCAGCAGGATCTTTTTGGGCACTAAGGGCGCCTCCCTGGGCGCGTGATGTTCTTTTGATGCCCTGGCCCGTGAATCGATGGTGACTATCGCTCCTCCCTTGTGTAAACAAGCCCCCACAGGTCGTCAACCACAGCATTAAATTTCGTTTCAGGTGTATTTGCCACCTGCCCAGTTACTCTCATCAGTGGTATAAGGTGTGTTATGCAACTGGCAGGCAAAATGGCCGCTTCGGATTTGAACGACGTGCAAAACGACGCCGCTGCCCATACGAATTGGCTTGCACCGAAGTTAAGAACCGTATCCACCGTCGCAGCTCGGGCGATTGGTGTGCTGGTTGCCTTGGGAAGCATGGCAGCAGTGGCCATCGAGGGCGCGCTTTCGATGGCAGGCTACGGCCTGGCCCTGCTCTTGGGGAAGATTCGTCCCCTGCGCGACGCGTATCAATTCCTGTCGCGAGGCTACGACCGGTTCATCGAGCGTTTGGGGCAAAAAGTACTGCGCGATACTAGGGACGCACCCGCATTGCGCCTGATGGTCTCTCTCACGCTGACCACCGTCCCTATTTTCATAATCCAGTTGATTCTGGGCAAACCGCGGCTGCTTTTAGTAATCGCATTTTATCTTTCGCTGACCGGCCTGAAATTTCAGCGCTCCGTCCGGATGTTCAGCACCAAGCATCTCGAGGCGCATCGCCCGCAAGGCTACTTCGCGGATAAATACGACAAAGTGCTAGGCCGCTACGCCGAATTTTTCCTGGGATATTTTTACGGCGACCTTCCTGAACTGGGCCGCACGGTGCATGTCCGTGTGCACCATAAAGAGAACGGTGGGCCTGAGGATACCGTCGCCACCAGCCAGTACGATCGCACCAATCGATTGCACTTCCTCTGGTATCTTTCCGACAACATTTGGACCACTTTAGGTATTGTTCCCTACGCCTATTTTCGAGCAAGAGGCGACGTTAAGAACGCACGGCGGATGTTGTGGGGCCTTCTCCGGTACGCAGTTTATTTCGCGGCTGTGTTCGTGTACGACTGGAGAATCGGCCTCCTCTACGTGCTGGTTCCCCTTCTGGCCATGAACTTCATCATGTCCATAACCTCGTGGGTTCAACACGCCTTCTGCGACCCGCAACATCCCGAAGATTATTTTGTGAATACCGTAACTGTGTACGACGAAGTGAACTTCATGAACGAGGGATACCACCTCGCTCACCACCACCGCTCTGGGCTGCATTGGAGCGAAATGCCGACACATATGGAGCGGATTCGCGACAAGATGAGAGAGTCAGGCTCGCTGGTCTTCCGCGACATGGATTTCATGGAACTGTTTATCGAGTTGACGTTGCTGCGCAGAATGCATGTCCTCGCGGAGAAGCTTGTGCCGTGGGAGCCGATGGATCACCAAACCCGAATGGCTTTGTTGGAGGAAAGAACCAAGCCTGCGCGAGCCGTTTTAGCGTGATTGTTCGTAGTAAATAGTTCAGCTCGCGCGTTTTCTCAAATCTACTCCCAAGAATCTATTCCTGAACTTTAATCGGTGCGCAAGAAAAAGAACCGGTTCAATTACCGGCCACTCCACTGCCACGCCGGATCACGGAATATAAGTTGAAAACGTATAGTCCTGGTCTTTCTGCGGCGTATGGCAGACGAAGCAAGCTTGCGTGGCATGGGCGGCGTCGGGCACCAGTGGCTTCGACGTGTCGCCGCCCAGCCAGACCTGGAATCCCCATCCCCCATTCGTCGAGTATTTCTTCGCATCCTTTACCATTACGGTCACCGCTTTCTTGGCCCCTTCCACGTACGAACCGTCCTTCACCGAGAACTCGTGTACGTCGTCTGCGAAAATGGTCCCGTCTGGGTAAGGAAATGGGCCGCCACTCTTGAGTGTTCCTAGGCCCTTGGCGTTCACATAGATGATGTGCATACCGCCGATTTGACCGAACATCGGGCTGTCCTTGGTCACAATCATAGAGTTCACCGCGAACCAATCCCGGAACCCATCCGGAAATGGAACCTCATCTCCCGCAGAGTTCGTGGAAATGGCCCCGAACGTCATCAAGATTCCAGCCAATCCTATTGCACCTGCGAGCTTGCTAAACATTGGGGTATCTCCTCTGGTTTACCCGGGCAAATTTAAACAAGACGGTGGGGAACCCCGCCGCGCAAACAGTCCATCATTTCGCGGGTGGAGGCTCCAGACGATTATCGGTGACAGACAATTTCTCGGAGCACAAAATTCTCCACCCACACATTGGATGATGCAGTTGGAGAAGGAGCGCTATAGAAAATTTGAGAATTTTGTGCGCGCAAAGACGACAACAAAGTCACGATCACTTACGCGACAACGAAACACAGTGCCTAGGCGCGGCGCAGAACGATGTGGGTGATCTCGGGTGGCACGCCAAGACGAACCGGGGCGCCCACAGTGCCTAGCCCGCGATTTACATAGAGCGCGGACAAGCCATTGGGTGCATTGGGCATCAGCTTGATGGTTTCGCCCATGCGCTTCGGGACGTCTGGCATGAGAGACGGCCGGTGATAAAGGCCTGCGATATAGTCCGTGATGAAAGCCGCGGGGCTTAGGCTGACATCCAGAATTTCTACTTTCACCTGACCACCGTGCGTGTGTCCGGCAAGGGTCAGCTCGACTCCCAATTCCGCGGCCCGGTTGAAGGCGTTGGGATTGTGCGAGAGCAAAATGTTGGGCATGTCCCGGCGTACCAGCGGCTCGATATTCGCAAGCATCTGCATCTTCCGGCCGTTGGTCATGCGTTCGCGCTGATAATCGACACCCAGAAGGTTAAGTTGCCCACCCTTATAGGTGATCACCGCGTTTTCGCGCCGCAGCATCTTCATTCCTGCCTGTTGATAAAGCCTCTCAGCCATATCTTCGGCGCGCGCGTAAATTTCGTGATTGCCGTTGCAGCCGTAAACGCCCAGCGGTGCGTACAGATGGCGAACTTCGTCAACGCAATCGGCAAGCGGGTCATGAATGCCCGTGATGAGATCGCCCGTCACAACGGCGAGGTCGGCGCCAAGATCGTTGGTCATATCCACCGCGCGCCGGACGGATTCGCGCGTCATATAGCCGCTTAAGTGGATGTCGCTGATCTGCGCGATGGTCATGCCATCCATCTGCGAGGGCAGGTTGGCGATGGGAATCTCGATGCGGCGGACTTCATACCGAAGGCGTTCGGCGGCATAGCCGTACATCACGCCCAGAAACGGTGCGGCACCCGCAACCACGCTCGCGGTGCGGAAGAATGTGCGGCGCGATGGGTCTGGGACAATATCCTGTAGCGTGGCATGGTGGCTGGAATGTGGGACGGTTGGCAAGTGCGAGGCGGCCGGGTTGTGCTTATGCACTCGGTGCCATACCCATTCGATTCCGTGAACCGCTTTTACCCCCAGATAGGCGAAAAGAGCGCTGGCGAACCACAGGCCCGCAAATGAGGTGACGGGAGAGTGCGTGGGCAGGAACCGGCCGTGATCTTGCCTGAGGTTGTCCGAGAGCGCCAAAAGAATGAAAATCCAGCCCGCAATGTACACCAGGCGAACTCCAACGCGCAGCCACAGGCGGCCCCAGTTGGCCGTTACACGCCATATGCCCCGGTACCAGAACCGTTGGGACAGGAAAAGCAGCGTTATCGCCAGCAGCGCCACAGCCATCCGAGTCAGTAGCCAAGTCCAATTCAATGCCGCGGCCCCCTCAGCCGTATCTTCTAAGAGTACCATGCCCGTCCTGGGGGTGCCGGATGGCGCCAATTAACTGAGTACGGCCAGTAAACGTCCCAGCACAGCACCCCTTGTCCCCTTTTGGGCCTTTCCAGCGTATGATGTGGCTCGTCCTAGACCCGTTTACCTGCGCTGTACGGTTTTGGGAAACTTTCAAATTCTAGTTGCGTCTACTTCGCGTGGGGTAATCCTTCCATTCAGGGAAACAACAATTACGCATTGAAGCTTTCTAGATCAAGGAGAGAAGCAATGAAACGAATTGCACTGATTGCGGCTGTACTGTTGGCTGCCTGTTGTACCGCAATACCATCCAAGGCCCAGGACATGAAGAAATCCGAGGCGCCCAAACCCGCTTTGGGACCATCGGCCGCATCTGTTGGATGAATGGAATGACATTGGCCATAAGCTGATAGCCATTGCCGAAGACATGCCAGAGGACAAGTACGACTTCAAACCCAAACCGGAGATGCGTTCGTGGGTCAGCCAACTCGTGCATGCGGCGCAAGCCAGTATTTCTTTATTAATGCGGCGCTGGGCAAACCTCTGCCCAAAGATGATCCCGATATGTCGCAACTGAAGACCCGGGCTCAGGTCGTAGCCTTCGTGAAGAAGTGCTTCGATGACGGCGCGGAAGTCATCAAGAATGCCGGCGATGCTGGATTAGCCAAACCGATTCAACTGGGCGACCAGATGTACCGGACCGACGCCCTGGCCTACGACCTCATCGGGCATGCCAACGAGCACTACGGCCAGATCGTCGTCTACTACCGCCTAAACGGCATAGTTCCGCCGGAATCGCGCCCGAAAAAGTGATCTGGCCGCGCGGCCTGTCGCTCCTTAAGTTTTGTGGGTGCCCCACTCTCGCCTTCCAGAGGGTGGGGTCTTTTCTTTGTCCCCCACAGTCGCGGTCTGCGTTTTCACGCATGAGCACCGAGCTCGGTCTGAGAACGACACAACCTTTGCGATCTAAACAAATTTAAAGGTCGTGTCATTCCTCAGCTCGTTCGCTTTCTGAATGGGCTGAGGAATCTGCTTTTGCGTTCATCTCAGCAGGTCCCGATTGCCAGTTTCCAGAGCCCGGTATTACCCCGCCGCAGTTCCCGCAATCCCCTTTTCCAGAATTTTCCTCAATTCTTCCGGATCGCTTGTTGGCGGTAAACAGGTGGCTCCGGCACATACAAGTGCGACGGCCTTGCCTTTCGGCAGGTGTGGCAATGTCAACTTCAAAGCTGCAGGCAAATTTTCTAAGGATGAATCTGGAGTTACTCGCAAAACCGCCTTGCCTAAGCGGAACACGGTGTTGAGCGGCTTCTTGCAACTCACGCGCTTCCGCGTCCCCCTGCGCTCCAGTAATGACCACTTGTGTCGGATGCTCGGCAAACAAAGTCGCCGCCAACCCATACGTCGCCGCGAAAAGCCCAAACTGCGGAGCCACGCCCGCGAACGCTTCGAGCGTCTTCTTCGCCCACTCATAATATTTCTGCTCGTCTGTGTAGGCGTGCACCCTCGTTAATGCCGTGATCGCAACGGAATTGCGCTCCCGGCGTGGGTGAATCCTGAAACGGTTTGCGCTTCGCTTCCAACCCGCCCATCGGCGGAGCGTCGGAAGCGCGGTCAAAGAATCCTCCACCTTCAGCATCACCGTATTTCTCAATGGTGATGTCCATGGTGCGTTGCGCAGCACGAAAATATTTCGCGTCAAGCGTTGCTTCATAAGCGTCCAGCAGCGCCAGCACGCCGAACACTTGATCGTCCAGCGAGCCACGAAGCGCTGGCCCCCCGATGCGGTGCGCGAATCCCTGCTCTTCTGTCCACGCTTCTCTCAACATGCGGTCGATCGTTTTCAGCGCGAATTCGCGGCATGCTTCTCCAACGCTTCCCGGCAATACCTGTGCGGCATCGAAATACGCCGAAACAAACATGGCGTTCCAACTCACGTACATGGTCTTGTCTATGTACGGCGTGGGGCGAGGCAAACGCGCGGCCAGCATCTTTTCCTTTGCCTTCGCAATGGTCAGGGACACCGAGCTTTCGTCCAGTCCCAGCGTTCGCGCAATCTCGGCGGCATCCCGCGCCATCCACAAAACATTCTTCGACGGGTTGTGGTGCATCTCGCCGTGCGCTTCCACGTCGTAATACAGCTCCATGATTCGCGATTCATCCGCCGGAAGTGCGGCGCGCAATTCTTCCAGCGTCCAGGTGAAATAATCGCCGTCATCATCCAGCGAATAATCGGCGTCCTGGCTCGCATAAAAACCGCCGAGCGCCTGGTCCGACGAGCACGCCATTTACCCAGCCGATGATTCCCTCGGCCGTGGACTTCAAGAACGGATTCTGCGTCACCTGCCAGCCGTGCACGTAATTCTTCAGCAGCTCGGAATTGTCGTAGCTCATCTTCTCGAAGTGCGGCACCAGCCAGCGCTCGTCCACCGAATAGCGATGGAAGCCGCCGGCGAGTTGGTCATAAACACCTCCCTTGGCCATTTTCTCGAGTGTAGTTTCGGCCATCGCCAACTGGTGCTTCTCTCCGGTTTGGCGGTAGCGCTCCAGCAGCAGATCGACGGCAGAAGCATGCGGAAATTTGGGCGCTGTGCCGAAGCCTCCATTGCGAATATCGAACAATTGAGTGATGGAACTGAGCTGTTGATCGACGATCCCTGGATTAAATTCCGCGTGCGCGCCATTAAAGCCCTCACCATTGGCCACCGCATCCGCCACAGCTTCCGCCGTTTTCAGCAAATCTTCTTTCTTGTTTTTGTACGCATCAGCAACCGCCAGCAGGACGCGGCGAAAGCCCGGCCGGTTCATCTGGTCTTCGGGAGGAAAATAGGTTCCCCCATAAAACGGTTTGCCATCGGGCATCAGAAATCCGGTTAACGGCCAACCACCCTGCCGAGTAATAGCGCTGATCGCGGCTTGATAGCGTGAATCCACGTCGGGCCGCTCGTCGCGATCCACTTTCACGGGGACAAAATGTTCGTTGATGATCTTGGCGATTTCTGGATTCTCGTAACTCTCGCGGTCGATCACGTGGCACCAGTGGCACCACACCGCGCCGATATCCAGCAAGATGGGCTTATCCGTTTTCGAGGCCTGCGCGAAAGCTTCGCTGCCCCACTCATACCAATCGATGGGCTGGTGCGCCGCAGAACGCAAATACGGGCTGGCGGAGTCTTTCAGTCTATTTTCGGTCATCTTCGTGCGACTCCTGTTTCGTTGGCGATGGGATTGTGTTCGAGAAAGTTGAGGAAGAAAGTTCGGATCTTGAACTGCGATAGATGCAGTGCCCTACGACTGGCACTCCAAATTGCAAAAAACTGGAACACCATCCAGACCACAAAGAAAAGCAGAGAAAACCTACTGCACCTTATCGCCCGGCCCCAAATCGCGCGGATCCAGAGGTTTTCTGCCGCTGTACCCCTCGTCCTGGCGGTGATAATACCGAATGCGATCCTCACCGAGCTTCCAGCACAGATAAACTTCCTCGTTGTTGATGACCGACGGAAAATCCAGCAGGCCGACATCCAGATCCTTGATGATGCAGCCCGTCGCGAGTATGCGCTCCAGATTCGACTTCATGATCTCAGCCAGGCTTTGGTGTTCCATGCGCTTCTGCGCCAGCTTGGCATAGGGCACCAGAACCCCACCCATCATCAGAATGCGGGTAGAAACAGCCTGCAACTCCTGTTCCAGATCTCCCAGCTTTTTGCGCGTGTCGATGGCTTCAATCAAAAATGGTTCCAACTCGCGGCGTGTCTGCTCCGCTTCGGTCAGCGAAAACAAACGTTGCGGCTGCTCCGGTAACTCGTCTTGTTCGTCGTCGTTTTCCGCCATGCCTGCTCCGTCCTGCGATGCCAACAAAATTTCTTGCGCAAATCAGTGCTCAGTGCAAAGACAACATGCGATCCAGCGCGATTTTCGCGTAATGCCGGGTTCGTTCATCCACCGAAATCTGGTTCACCACTTTGCCCGCAGCCAGATTCTCCAGCGCCCACAACAAATGCGCCGGCGTGATCCGGAACATCGTCGTACACACGCACATGCTGGAATCCAACGAAATAATTTTGCGGTCGGGCAGTTCTTTCGCCAACCGGTTGACCAAATGCAATTCCGTGCCGACGGCCCACTCGCTTCCCGCGGGCGAGGCTACTATCGCCCTGATGATTCCTTCCGTCGACCCGATTTGATCGGCGGCTTGCGCCACTTCAAACATGCACTCGGGGTGCACGATCACGCGGATGCCGGGATGCTCCTTGCGCACGCGCACCACATGTTCTGGCAAGAAACGTTGGTGCACCGAGCAGTAGCCCTTCCACAAAATGACTTTCGCCTTGCGCAACGCTTCCGGCGAATTTCCGCCCAACTCCTGGTAAGGATCCCACACCACCATTTCATCCAGCGGAATCCCCATGCGATAGCCGGTGTTGCGGCCAAGATGTTCGTCGGGCAAAAACAGAATTTTCTCCCCGCGACCAAACGCCCACTTCATCACAGCTTCGGCGTTCGAGCTTGTACAAGCAGATCCGCCATGTTCGCCTGTGAACGACTTAATCGCAGCGGTGGAGTTCATGTATGTAACTGGAATCACCTTGCTCGTGTCGAGCACGCTACCGAGTTCGCTCCAGCAGGATTCCACCTGGCCGATGTCCGCCATATCCGCCATCGAGCAGCCTGCGCTCAGATCGGGCAGCACCACGATCTGCTGGTCGCGCCTCAAAATGTCGGCGCTCTCGGCCATGAAGTGCACGCCACAAAAGACTACATATTTCGCATCGGTGTCGGCGGCCTGCTGCGAAAGCTTCAGCGAATCACCGCGAAAATCGGCAAACTTTACCACTTCATCGCGCTGGTAGTGGTGCCCCAGAATCACCACATCTTTGCCCAACTTGGCCTTGGCCGCGGCAATACGCTCGTCGAGGCGGTTGTCCGGTACCAACAGATACGAATCAAAATCGCAGCCTACGCCCTTTTCAATTTCCGGCGCGCGCACGGAGGCCGGTTGCTGGGTTCCGGCCAGGCTTTCTTTCGATATTTGGGTAAGGATCGGCATGTTATTTCCTACTATCAGGCTACCTCTTTGCGATGTTTATTAGATGAATTTTTGCGCTTTTTGGTGAGATTTACCAGCGAAACGCCAAAACCGCCCGTTGCGGCTCGGCTGCTTCATCCTCCGATGAAAACCATGGTGCGCGAGGGCGGCACAAATCCGGGCTCATTGATGTGGTGGCCTTCTTCCTTTTCCATGACGATGGATTTGATCCATTCAACGATTTCCTCGTCCGTAGCATTGCCGCGCAGCAATCCGCGCATGTCGTGGTCGTCTTTGCTGAAGAGGCAGGTGCGCAATTTTCCATCTGCGGTCAATCGAATGCGTGAACAATGCCCGCAAAAAGCCTGCGTCACTGGCGCAATCAGGCCGATCTCTCCCGGCGCTCCATCGGCAAAACGATACTTGCGCGCCGTCTCACTCTGTTCATGCGGAATCTGCTCCAGTGGCCACTGCGCTTGAATGCGTTGCAGGACTTCCGCCGCAGGCACGACCAGATTGCGCGACCAGTGGCGATCCGCGTCCAGCGGCATGAACTCAATAAAACGCATTACCACGCCACGTTCCCGCGCGAACACCGCGAATGCTTCCACCTCATCATCATTCAAACCGCGCACCAGCACCGCGTTCACCTTTACCGGTGCGAGTCGCGATTTCTGCGCGACCTCGATCCCGTGCATTACCTTGTCATAGGACCGCACCCGCACGATCTTTTCAAATTTGATTGGATCCAGCGAATCCAGGCTGACGTTAATCCGCTTCAAGCCTGCTGCTATCAATCGCTCGCACCGCTCAGCCAGCAGATGGCCATTGGTGGTCATCGACAAATCCGCCACACCCAAATCGCGCAGCTTGGCGATAAAATCTTCCACGCCTTCCCGCACCAGCGGTTCACCGCCGGTTACTCGAATCTTCCTGATTCCCAGGCTGACGAAAATTCGCGCCAGCCGTTCCAATTCTCCCCACGACAATATCTCTTCGTGCGCCCGGTAATTTTCAGGGTCCGCAGACCGGCAATAAACACAGCGGTAATTACACCGGTCAGTGATAGAGACCCTCAGGTCTACGATCTGGCGTCCGAATTGGTCGAAAAGACTCATCGCTGTTTGAAAGTGCGGCTCCCTCGATTCCAGTTCCGCCTTAACTCAGATCCTTCGCTCTGCTCAGGATGACATTCAGCGGCAATCCCGGATGGATACTTAGTCCGATATATCTGCCGCAAAAAGCAAAAACCCGATTCGCACATGGAATCGGGCCTTTAACCGAAAATCCGTAGATTTTCAGCTAGATGGCTCCTTTCCAAGCTCGACTTGCATTCCTTCATCAAGCGGGAGGCTCCGGCGTTTCCACCTGAACCCTCGGCGACTCTTCCTGGCTCGCCTCGCCCTGCCGCCGTGGGATTTCTCTCCCGTAGGCCAGCAGGATCGGAGTTACCAGATTAGTTTACGCCCCCTGCCCTTTTAAGCGCAATTGGTGGCAATTGGCGCACCGACACCATATTTGGACTCAGCGAATATGCTAAAGTTTCCTGAAATCATGCGAATTTTCGTATTGGGAGCAGGGGCCACTGGCTCGCTCCTCGCTCAACTCCTTGAGAGACAAGGCCACGACGTGTGGTGCGGCGATCGCAATCCCGCTCGTGCTCGCCGGTTCCTCGGCATGAAGTCCACCATCGCCATCGCCCAGGTTAACGCCCGCAATTTGCGTGCAATCGTGCGCGTAGCCAAGGGCTGCGATCTGATCATCAACGCCTCAGCCTCGGTTTTTAATGAACGTGTGCTGCGCGCCGCACTGTGGCTTCGTGCTCACTATCTGGACCTCAGTTCTCATCTGACGCGCAACCCGTTCAAGTCCGAGCAATTGCGCTATGAAACGCGATTCATCGACAAAAATCGCGCCGCGCTCATCAACACAGGTGCTGCCCCCGGCTTGACCAATTTGCTGGTGAAACGAGCCGCGGACCTGTTGGATGAAGTCCACTCCGTGCGCATTTATTTGTACGAAAGCAGCGAGAGCGACGACCCGATTTCCCAATGGTCTCCCGAAGTCTCCTATGACGAAGCGGTTTCTTATCCGCGCGTGTATCGGAGCAAGAAGTTCAAACTGGCCAAACGTTTTTCGGAACTGGAGAAATTCCGCTTTCCCGATCCCATCGGCCCCGCAAATGTTGTGCTGGCCGCCCAAGATGAAGTCGCCACTCTTCCCTATTTCATTCCCATGAACGATCTCGACGTGAAAATCGGCGGAAATGAGTTTGACCGGCTGCGCCGTTGGCATAAGGCTGGAAAACTTTCGCGCTCGCGCGGCATGACCCGGCGCAATTTTCCGGAAACATCAACTCCTCGGGCCATCGCCGCGTTGATTCGACGCGGCATTTTGCAGAACGCCCGCTTCGCCGCCACGGTCATGGTCCAGGGTGTGAAGCGCCATCCCAGGAAAGATGATCAACATTTATTGATTCGCAGCGACGCCTACTTCCCCACCCTCTACCAGATTCGACGCCGGGGTCTGTTCACCACTCCGGTGGCCTACGCCACAGCACACGTTGCGGCTCTATTCGTCAAAAACTTTCCCATGGATCTTGAGGGCGTGTTTCCCCCCGAAGCGTTGCCTCGCGAAACCCGCCGTGAAATCCTGGCAGGCATGCGCAAACACAGCATCCGGCTGACGCACAAAATCACTGTGCTGAAGCCCAACGAAGACGACGAACTCCTGTAGCGTCTAGTGGCACAGTCACTCCTGACTGTGCCCGCGCAATTACGCTCGGCAACGTCCTCTTACAAATAAATTGTTAAAGGGAATTTCCGTTATTAGAGCGGCCACGCTAAGGATAAGCGCGACCGCCTCTCCTACCGCGGTGAAGGGCGCTAGGCTGCTCCAACTTCGTACCCAGCCTGAAACTGCAGTTTACTCCTAAGCTAAAGCTCCAGCAATAACCTAATTGAAATTAGGAGAATTCCTAGCAACAGCGATTCGGCCGCGAATACCTCTGATTCAGTTGCTCCACGTAAAACTCAGATTCGCTCAGCGTCTTGTCGGCGCCATGCCGCAAAGCGCATTCTAAATATCGTTCGTACGCAGCATCGCCGCTCCATTGCCGCAGGCCCGTCCACAGGGCACGTAACACGGCTTTCATCCTGTACCAGGAGCGCTCGCATCAGTCGCCCTCCACCCATTGCGTGGCCACGTACGGCGTCTCGCGCAACACCGCTTTCTTTCGGCCGCTGAGTATCGCGTACCACTGCCCCAATGCTTCCACCAGCAGCACCAGAATCATGGAGGCCAGCACCATGGTCACCACCGCATCCAACCTTTGGTTGAAAATCACCCTTTGCGTTTCGGCAATTTTCGCGGCGGGAATCTTTCCGGCGGCGATTTGCGCGGCCAGTCCGCTGGCATTAGCCAGAAATCCGATCCGGCCATTAGCGCTGAAAATCTTTTCGTAGCTGGCGGTCATTGTAACGATTACCAGCCACGCCATCGGCAGCAACGTCACCCAGATCCACTTCATTCGCTGCATCTTCATCAGGATCGTTGTGGCCAAAACCAGTGCGACCGCGGCCAACAGCTGATTCGCGATGCCAAACAACGGCCACAACGAATTAATTCCGCCCAGCGGATCAACGACTCCTTGATACAGAAAATATCCCCATAAGGCCACGATCAACGCGCTGGCCAGCAATATTGCAGGCATCCAGTTCATCCGCCCGATCGGTTTCCACACTCGGCCAAGCAATTCCTGCACCATGAAGCGGCCAACGCGTGTTCCAGCGTCCAACACCGTCAAAATGAAAAGTGCCTCGAACATAATGGCGAAGTGATACCAGATGCTCAGCAAGCGTTCCCCGCCGATGGTGCTGGAAAAAATTTGCGCCATGCCGACAGCCAACGACGGCGCGCCGCCCGCGCGATTGAACAAGGTCAACTCTCCGACGGAGTGCGCCAGTTGGGCCATCCGCTCCGCAGTTACGGGATAGCCCCAACTGGAAATCGTCTGCGTGGCCGCTTCCGGCGTGGCACCCACAATCGAGGAAGGACTGTTGATCGCAAAATAGACGCCCGGAGGCATCGCGCAGGCCGCCACCATGGCCATCACTCCCACAAACGACTCCAGCAGCATCGCCCCATACCCGATGAATCGCGCGTGGAATTCGCGCTGAATCATTTTCGGCGTGGTGCCGCTGGAAATCAGCGAATGGAAGCCGCTCACCGCGCCACAGGCAATCGTGATGAAGCAGAACGGAAAGACTTTGCCCGCAAATACCGGTCCTGTTCCATCTACAAATCGCGTGAGTGGCGGCATCAACACTTGCGGCCGCACCAGCAGGATTCCCGCCGCCAGCGAAAATATCGCACCGGCCTTGATGAACGCGCTCAGGTAATCGCGCGGCGCCAGCAACAGCCATACCGGCAACGAGGACGCGGCAAATCCGTAGGCGATAATCGAGAAGGCTAGCGCAGTGCCGCTCAATGTGAACACCGCCGCCCAGGAACTAGAGTCGGCAACCCACTGCCCGGCCACCACCGCGAACAAAACCAGCGCCACGCCGATCACCGAAGCTTCCAGCACGCGGCCCGGCCGAAAATACCGCAAATAAATCCCCAGCAGCATGGCGATGGGCACGGTCATCGCTAGCGTGAACGTCGCCCACGGCGAAGACTTCAGCGCATTCACGATAATCAGCGCTACCGATGCCAGCAGAATCACCATGATCGCCAGCACCGCCAGCTGCGCGATCAACCCGCCGCGTTCGCTGACTTCTTCGCGCACCATCTGCCCAAGCGTTTTTCCGTCGCGCCGTATCGAGCAGAACAGAATCACAAAGTCCTGAACGCATCCGCCCAATGCAGCGCCTGCGATCAGCCACAATGTTCCTGGCAAATATCCGAATTGCGCGGCCAGTGTCGGACCAATCAACGGCCCCGGCCCGGCAATCGCCGCAAAGTGGTGGCCAAATAAAACCCATTTGTTGGTGGGCACAAAGTCGCGGCCATCATCGCGACGTTCCGCAGGAGTAGCTCGGGTGTTATCCAGCGCCAGCAATTTCGCGGCAATAAACGCCGAGTAAAAGCGGTAGGCCACCGCGTAGCAGCACACCGCCGCAACCACAAACCACGTCGCATTGATGGGTTCGCCGCGGTGCATCGCGATGGACCCCAGCGCTCCCGCGCCAAGGATTGCAACGCCAATCCAGGCTGCTGTTTTTAACATCGCGTTCATTGCGGAATGCTCGAAGCCAGAAATTCCTTTAATTCCTGCTTGAGCTTTACCAGCGATGGTTGGTGCACGTACATCATGTGGCCCGCTTCATAATAGCCGCCAGCCACAAATAGGTGAATCGTTTCATCGCCTCAGCCTGCCTTCTCGACAGTTTTCCGTGCGCACCGAATCCTATGCGACTCTGCACCAAGCGTCAATTTGCCTTATTTGTTTCGGTGGATAATCTGGACTCAAATGGCGAGCTTGTTTCTCGTTGACTTCAATTCTTGCTGCTCCGTGCGTTCCCTCGGAGAGTAGCTTGAAGATCGAATGCCAGAGCTTGGTCCAGCAACCTCAGGACAGGGAAGCTGGAATTCTTCGCTCCTCCTCCGCGAACCTCTGCCTGGCTCTGCGCCTCTGCGTTATCTTTTCTCTTTCTTCCTCGGTGACCTCCTTGTTCGATCTCTGTGTCCTCTGTGATTGTCCTTTTCTTCCCTTCAGCCTTTCGCACCACTCCCCCTCCACTCCCACCCCATCCAGTCGAGCATCCACCGCCACGAAACTTCCGCCGTGCGGTTCACCGGCGGAGGCGGCAGCGCTTTCTTTGGATAGCTGACCGCCTTGCCTCCATAGCTTTCAACCAGCCGCTTGAACGTCCGTCCCTGCTCCTTCACTTTTCCGTCGTTGGTCAGCAATCCAAGGCTGTACTCCAAACTGTTGAACTCGAACTGCCGGTCGACGTCGTGGCTGTCCCAATAGGTGAACCAGCACACCCCCGAATCGATGGCCGCCACCACCGCTTTCTCCAGCCACTCCGCCTGTTGTTTTTCATTCAGTTCTTCGATACACGTGTTGAACTCTTCGGCCCACACCGGTTTTTGCAAATCGCCCGCGTACGCCCGAATCAACGCAGCGTTCGCGGCCAGCAACTGCACGCTCGGTGGATCCATCGCGCCGCCGTATTTCAGCGCGCCCGACCAGTACGGATAGCAATGCATCGTAGTTACGGGCCGCGCGGCAAGCGCTTGCGGCGAAAATGTGTTCGACTCGAACCACGGGCCTTCGTCCACCCCGTTGACGTGTAAGCCGTGCGGAAGAACGCTCTCCATCAGCGCAAACATCTTCGCCATCCACACGTCGCCTACGCGCGGCTCGCAGCTCCAACAGGTGTTCATCTCGTTGCCAAAATCAAAACCGATAATGTTGCTCTTCGCCTTCATCACCTTCGCGAGCTGCCGGATGAACAATTCCTGCGAAGTCCACATCGCCGCGTCGCTATAAAATTCGGCTCCCGACCTTGTTGAATGGCGGCAGGAAATACCAGCCGCTCAACTGGCCCGTGAACGCCGTCACCACCGCATCCAGATTGCGTTCCCCCATCAACGTCAGTAGCTGGTCCAAGCGTTCCAGATGCAGCGGGCTGACCCACTTCGGGTTCGGCTGAAAATAGGGCCAGATCAGCAGAATGCGCAAATGGTCGGCACCCAACGCCGCGATTGCATCAAGGTCGCGTTTGATCGGCTCGGCGTCCCAGTTGTTCCAGCAGAACCACCAATTTTTCGACGGCGTATAGTTCACACCGAACCGGTGACGGTCCACCGCCAGGCTTCGTGGCGCCATGGAAGTTGCGCCAGCAGGATTCATCGCCAGCAAGTTCGGCTCAAGTGCCAACAGCGACGAACTCGCCCCCAGTGATCCCGCCACTGCTGTTCGCGCGGCATCGCGCAGAAAATCTCGTACGATTCAATTCCTTATTGTTCAAAGTGGATTTCGTCACGGGGAAACCTCGGGGAGCGATTGCTGCTATCTTACTCGAAATCGCCTCATCCCCACTTTCTCATTTGCCCGCGTCCGCCCGCAGTTTTTCACAACTCGCCACGCATTGCGGCTTGACGCTCCGCTCCGCTCCATATACTGTCCCTCCGATACGCTGGAGGAAACGATGTTGAGCCGTAAAATTGTGATTTTGTACGCGAGTTTACTGCTGTGCGCGGCAGGAGCGAGCGCCCAAGCCACTCGCCCGGATGCCCCGGAATTCGATGTCAAAGAGCACTACACCAAGTACGAATACAACATCCCTATGCGCGACGGCGTGCACCTGTTCACCTCGATCTACGTCCCCAAAGACACTTCGCATCCCTATCCCTTCCTGATCAATCGCACGCCCTACAGCGTTGCTCCCTACGGCGTCGATCTATACCGCACCCAGCTCGGCCCCTCCGCCGAGTTCGACAAAGCCGGCTACATTTTCGTCAATCAGGACGTGCGCGGCCGCTACATGTCCGAAGGCACCTTCGTCGAAATGCGCCCGCACATCGACAACAAAAAATCTAACTAAGGATGTGGACGACAGCAGCGACCTCTACGACACCATCGAGTGGCTGCTGAAAAATATTCCCAACAACAACGGCAAAGCCGGCATCTGGGGCATCTCCTATCCCGGATTTTTCACCTCCGCCAGCATGATCGATACGCATCCGGCCTTGAAAGCCGCTTCGCCCCAAGCTCCCATGACCGATCTATTCAAGGGCGATGACGCTTACCATGGCGGAGCGTTTATGCTCGCCGCCAATTTTGGCTTTTACAGTTTTTTCCGCCCGCAGGAGAACCCTTCCCTTCCACCAAAGGTCCGCGTGCCATTCGATTACGGCACGCCCGATGGCTACGAGTTTTTCCTGAACGCAGCCACGCTGGGAAATCTTGGAAAACTGCTCGGAGGACAGGAAGCTCTTTGGCTCGATCAGGTTCATCACGATACCTACGACGATTACTGGAAGCCGCGCAATCTCGCCGAGCACGTCAAAAATGTGAAGTGCGCCGTGCTGACCGTCGGCGGTTGGTTTGACGCCGAAGATTTGCAAGGTCCTTTCACCCTGTTCCACGCCATCGAACGCGACGATCCCGGCATTTTCAACGCGCTCGTCGTCGGCCCCTGGGTCCATGGAGGCTGGGCGCGCTATGAAGGCAATCGCCTCGGCCGCGTCAGCTTCGCCGCAAACACCGGCGACTACTATCGCAAAAATATTATCTTTCCGTTTTTCGAGCAGTACTTGAAGGACAAGGGCGACGCCAAGTTGCCGAAGGCTTACGTTTTCGAGACCGGCACGAATGAGTGGCGCCAATATTCCTCGTGGCCGCCGAAAAATACCCAAACGAAAAAACTATATTTTCACGCCAAGGGCGTGCTGTCGTTCGATCCTCCGAAAGATGAAGCAGCGCCTTACGATGAATACATCAGCGATCCCAACAAGCCCGTGCCCTTCATCAACTATGTCGCGCAGGCCGTGCCGCAGGAATACATGCTTTCTGACCAGCGCTTCGCAACTTCGCGCACCGATGTCCTCACCTATCAGACCGATGTCCTGCAGGAAGATGTGACGATTGTCGGGCCGGTTTCTCCGAAGCTTTTTGTCTCCACCACCGGCACCGATTCGGATTGGGACGTAAAACTGATCGACGTCTATCCGCCGGACTATCCGCAGAGCAAACTCGACGAGCCTCGTCCAGAAGAAAAGGGCAAGCCCGCAACTGACGTTTCTCAGCCACCATTCTCCATGGCCGGTTATCAACAATTGGTGCGCGGCGAACCTTTCCGCGGAAAATTCCGTCACAGCTTCGAGAAGCCCGAACCCTTCACACCCGGCAAAGTCGAGGAAGTCGATTTTGCCATGCAGGACGTGAACCACACCTTCCGCCGCGGCCATCGCATCATGGTGCAAATCCAGAGCACCTGGTTTCCCCTGACCGATCGCAACCCTCAAGTTTTCCTGAATATCCCCGACGCCAAACCATCCGACTTCGTAAAGGCCACTCAGCGCGTCTATCACGCCCAGTCCCAAGCCTCGGCCATTGAAACAAATGTCTTAACCTCGCCCGCCACGGGCCAGTAGAAAAGATAGAATGACAAAATGAAATCGCCTAGCTTATGGCTTCGATCGCTGGCGGCACTCATCGACTGCACGATTGTATGGAGCCTCTTTTACTTTGCCGTACGGATTTGGGGAATTTCCAAAACTCAAGGCGAATGGTACATTTCCGGGACGCCTGCGCTCCTTTTGTTGCTAGGAATTGCAGGATACTGGCTTTTGCCGGAGTGGCTAGCAGGGGCTACTCTCGGCAAATTATCCTGCGATCTGCGCGTCGTCACGTTAAAGGGCAAGAAAATCTCGCTGTCTCAGTCCGTAAAACGAAACGCCTTACGCATCATCGACTTTTTTGGTTTCTACTTGGTGGGGTTTATCTGTGCCAAGCTCACTCCGAACCAACAACGCTTGGGTGATCTTTGGGCTCAGACTCGCGTCGTTTCATGTTCCAAAATTAAACGACAAGCGCAACTTCCAGTGCAGTCAATAAATCCACCTCAACCAGCAAGCACATCACCTCCGCCGTTTAGCTAGGCGAGGAATCCTAATGTTGTCGGAAGCTTGAATTAAATTACTACGACGCGAACGTCCTCGGCGACGTAGGATTCTCCGGGTACAGCCGCTCAAACTCCGGATCCCCATGCAGAAGCTGGAGGTCCGGGTCGCGGCGTGTCCACACCGCATCTTTCGACCCCGCTTCCCAGGCTTTGCGCAAAGCATCCAACGCTTCCGCTTTCTTGTTCAGGCCGCAGTAAACGCACGCCGCGTTATACAAAATGGAAGCTTCATTAGCGCGCAGTGTGACCGCCAGGTTGAGTTCCCGCAGCGCCTCGGCTTCGCGCCCCAACTCCGCATACATTCCTGCCCCCAAAATGCGCGCCCGCGCGTCTTCCGGCACATGTTTCAGATGGTTTTCCAGTGCAACGCTGAATCGCTCGGTCATCTTGAGCCGGCCACTCTCATTGTCCATGGCTCCCAGCGCGTTCATGATCGGCACATAAACATTGTAATCTTCGCCACTCGCCTCGATGGCTGACTCGGAAATATCCACCACTTCCTGCGAACGTCCGGCAGCAAACAGCGCGCGACACAGCAAATAATACGCTCCGTCGCAATCGCGTTTCCGCTCGATCGCTTTCTTCACCATGCGCACGGCCTCGTCATACAAACCGGCCGCATACAAAACCCATGCCTGGCTGATGTGCGTTTCCGGCAGATCCCAGCGCAGCGCCACGGCGCGACCGGATGCCTCGCGGGCACGTTGCACCCAGATTTCATCGCGGCTGAAAAACGAGTAGTACATCGCGCAGGCATTGGCGCAAGCCGCGTAAGCCAAAGCAAAACTGGCGTCCAGCGCCACGGCGTTCTCGAACATTTGCAGCGCGAACTCCACGTCCTGCCGCGTCAACCGCCTTGCATACCGCTTTCCGCGCAAATACAAATCGTAGGCCTGCAAATTTTCCGTGGGCTTATCGGCCAGCGCTTCCAACTCCTGCGGCGAAAGCGTCACACGCAGGGCCTCGGCGATCTTTCGCGCCATTTCGTCCTGCACTTCAAAAACGTCTTTCATCTCGCGGTCGAATCGTTCCGACCACAGCGGAAAATCCGTGTGTGTATCGATTAGCTGCGCGCTGATCCGCAGTCGAGTCCCCGCACGCCGCAACGTCCCCGTCAGCACAAACGCCGCGCCAAGCTGCTGGCCAATCATTGCCGGGGTCACTGGCTTATCGCGAAACGCCAGTACCGTAGGCCGCGAAAACGTGTTCAGCCCTCGAATCTTCGAGAGTTCCGTGATCACGTCTTCCGTGATTCCGTCGCGCAGATACTCATCTTCCTTTGCGCCGCTCTGATTCTCAAAATACAGCACCGCCACCGACTTTTTCGTCGAAGCAGAAGGGGCTGCCGCAACGGAAACAGTCTGCGTCTCGGCCTTTTCCGCCGCCGGCCGCCGGCTGGAATCCAGATCGCGCTTGATACGCTTCAGGTCCGCACGCAATTCGGCCGCGGTCTGGTAGCGCAGATCGGGGTCTTTCTCCAACGCCTTGCTGAAAACATTTTCCATCGATTGCGGCAATCGCGAATTCAGTTTGGTGGCAGGGGTGGCTCCGGCATTCAGGATCCCGTCAAAAATCAGTGCCACCGTCGACCCGGAAAACGGCACTACTCCCGTGGCCATTTCGTACAGCACCACGCCCAGCGAAAACAGATCCGAGCGCAAATCCAACTCGTCGCCGCGCGCCTGTTCTGGCGACATATACGCCACGGTACCGACAGAACTTCCGGGACTGGTCAGCAACGCTCCGCTATCAATTTGCGTGTGCATCGACGTTTCCCCGGCATATTCCATGGCAGGCAGACGATTCGTAGCAAGTTTCGCCAAGCCCGAAATCCAGAATCTTCGCCTGTCCGCGATCGACCAGGAAAATATTTGCCGGCTTAATGTCGCGGTGCACGATGCCTTTCGTGTGCGCCGCTTCCAGACCATCGGCAATCTGTATGCCGATATCCACCAGTTCGGCCACCGCGATGGGCTTGCCCGAAATGCGATGCTTCAGCGTTTGGCCCTCGAGCAGTTCCATGGCGATGAACGGGCGGCTTTCAAACTCACCGATGTCATAAATCGTGCAAATGTTGGGATGATTCAACGACGAAGCCGCGCGCGCTTCACGCCGGAATCTTTCGATCGCCTGAGTATCTTGAGATATATCGTCCGGCAGGAATTTCAACGCGACGTTTCGCCCAAGCCGCGTGTCCTTGGCCTTATACACCACGCCCATGCCACCGCCGCCCAGTTTTTCCAGCACAGTGTAATGAGTTATCGTCCGACCAGTCATCGAGGAAGTGTCAGTCATCGGCCATGAAGTGTACCCTACAGCCAGTAAGCAGGGCAAATGCCGGGACCCTGCCGTTAGGCGATGCTGGTGAATTTCAAAATCGGGTAAACTTCGCGAAAGATCTTCCCAAGTTCAGCGGGAAACGCCGCTTTCGTGGCGGACGACGGCTTCAGCTTTCGCCGCACAATCCACGCCTGTATCCTCTTCCAGTTTTCCACTTCCGTAGGCCAACCTTCGTGCTTGGTCCATTCCCCTTTTTCCGTGGTGTACCAATAACTGTCGTATTTGTTCCCCAGGCGCTTTTTTTGCTGCGCTACCCACTTGGGATTTTGCCCTATGCGCGGCTCCGCAATCATTGCCAGGACGGACTCTTTCCGTTTGCCTCCGACGTAAATACGGAAGCCTGCGGTCACCGAATCACTGGAAAGTCCAACGTAGAGTTGCCCGTTTTCGCGGTCTCCACCCGCGGGGACCGAGAATTTCAAATACATCTGCGTTTTGTAGGGCGTCTTGTCCTTGGCAAAGCGGATGTCGCGGTTAATCCGCGAGAAGTTCGCGCCGGTCCTGCCGCTCACGTCGAAGCGCTCGTCCAATCGCAGGATGGTCTGGCTCACTTCGCCCAGCAATTTGCGGAATGGTTGAACGACTGTTTCCTGATACCGCTCGCGATTCGCGTCCATCCACACTTTCTTGTTGTGTTTTCCCAACTCCCGGAAGAATTCAAACGTGTCCTTCTTGAAAATTGGCTTCGCGACTGGCATGGGTTCCTCTCGATGGGCAGTTACTCAGCCTACACCATTCCCATTCTGCGTCAATTCCACTATCCTTTTTCCCGCGTCTAAAAGGGTGAACTGGCTCCCTGCCAGAATCTTCTGCATCACTAAGGTGAGGTTCATGCGCTTCTTTCGCAATCTTTTGCTAGTACTCTTCCCGGTCTGCCTGACCGTCGTAGCCCTCCTTCGGGCTGACGACGA
Organism: Candidatus Acidiferrales bacterium; assembly: GCA_963837885.1. Taxonomy (GTDB): domain Bacteria; phylum Acidobacteriota; class Terriglobia; order Acidiferrales; family UBA7541; genus Acidiferrum. The sequence continues at coordinate 337,584 of CAWIPD010000016.1, forward strand.
GAAAAAGTCCCCTCCCAAAATCGAGCCTTGGACCGCCGAAGACATCATCAACACCGAAACAATCCCGCAGTTCCGCATTTCTCCGGACGGAAAATGGCTGGCCTTCACTAAATCGGAATCCGATAAGGAGAAGGACGCACGCATATCCAACATCTTCCTCTCCAGCACGACCGAAAATCGTGAAATCCAGCTCACCCGCGGCGCAGACACGAACTCCTCCTTCGCCTGGTCACCCGACGGCGAGTGGATCGCATTCCTCAGCTCAAGGTCGCGCCCGCAAGCCAAGCCAGACACCGCTCACACGCAGATCTGGCTGATCAATCCGCACGGCGGCGAGCCTTACCCTCTGACCGATTTAGTCCGTGCGCCTCACCAATTGGCCTGGTTGGACAAAGACACCATCATCTTCAGCGCCGAAGAAGATCCCAGCGCCTACGAGCAGGCGCAAAAGAAAAAGAAGGATGACTCCGAAGTAGTGGACGATGCGGACCACGAACCACCCGTGCGCCTCTTCAAAATCACCGTAAAAGATAAGAAAATCACTCGCCTCACCAACAACTCCGATTGGATTCGCAACTGGTCCGCTTCGAAAGATGGCAAATATGTTGTCGCCGTGCACGCCAAGAGCCTCCATTACACGTTCGACCAGAAAGTTCCTCCCGTAACCATTCTTCACAACCTGACCGATGGCACCGAGAAACAAATCTTCACCGAAGGCCGTATTCGGCCCTACGAAATGGAGTGGACGCCAGACAGCACTGGTTTTTATCTCACCGCGCCGTTCTCCACTGATCCCAAGTTCATCACCGCTTCAATCACTCTGCTGTATTTTTACGATGTCGCCAGTGGCAAAGGTTCGCAGGTCGCTCTCGATTGGGAAAACGGCGTGGGCTCTAGCTTCGCCGTTACCAGCGACGGATTCATCATCGGCCTGGCCGGCGGAGCGCGTTTTAATATCGTGCGCTACACCAAAGACAGTCCCACCGGCACAACCTGGAAGCACGCAGCACTGGAGGGCGAACACGCCAAAAACATTCAGGCCTTTGAAGTAACCCAAGACGGAAAAACCCTCGCCTACGAATATTCAACAGCCAGCAAAATGCCCCAGCTTTTCGCGGCGAAACTCGACGGCAGCAAAATCGACTCCCCTCTACAGCTGACCAAACTGAACGAAAATCTGGTCAAGAATCGCGAATTTGCAAAAACAGAAATAATTCACTGGAAGGGTTCCAATAACGAAGAGGTCGAAGGAATTCTGTACTATCCCACCAACTACGATCCCGCTAAAAAATATCCGGTGATCACCGCCATTCACGGCGGCCCGATGGGTTCCGACAAAGACTACTGGAGCGCTTCGTGGGCTTATCCGATTCCCCTGTTCACGCAGCGGGGCACGTTTATTCTGCGTCCCAATTATCACGGCAGTAACGATTACGGCCTGAAATGGGCCGAATCCATCTGCTGCGGCAAGTATTACGACCTGGAAACGCCGGACATCAACATGGGCGTGGATTATCTGATCGGCAAAGGCCTGGTCGATCCCGATAAAGTCGCCACACTCGGATGGTCCAACGGTTCGATTCTTTCCACTAGCCTGCTGGTCACCTATCCCACGCGCTACAAAGTCGCTAGCGTAGGCGCCGGCGACGTCGAGTGGTTGAGCGATTGGGGCAATGTCGATTTCGGCGACTCCTTCGACTCCTATTATTTCGGCAAAGCGCCCTTTGAAGATCCGCAGCTCTACATTCGCAAATCGCCTTTCTTCAAAATGGACGTCATCCAGGCCCCGGTGCTGATTTTCCACGGCACCGCGGACACCAACGTCCCCCCGCGCAAAGTTGGTCCTATTTCCGCGCCCTCCAATACCACGGCAAAGTGCCCGTCAAATACATCGTTTTTCCCGGTGAGCCGCATGGCCCGCGCAAGTTGACCCACCAACTCCGCAAGGTGGATGAAGAAATCGCCTGGTTCGACAAATATTTCTTCAAGTCCGCTCCCCCCGCTAACGAGGCATTGAAAGCCGGTTCTCCGCTGGACGCCGCTTTGAAGACTAAGTCAATTGCCCGCAACGCCGGACTGTACGGCGCCACATTCGCTGGCAAAGGCAAATCCGTCCTGATCCCCGAAGTCGTGAAACGAGGCGACCTGGAGGTTGGCCGCTTCGAAGTAACCCGCGCTCAATTCGCTGCCTTTGACAAAAACTACAAGATCGAGCCCGGCACCGAGAATTATCCCGCCAATGGAATTTCTTTCGATCAAGCCAAGGGCTATGCCGATTGGCTTTCAAAAGTAACGGGCCAAACCTGGCGTGTTCCGAACGAATCGGAGTTCGCCTCGCTGCACGCATCCAAGGACGGCGAAAATACGCTGGATTATTGGGCAGGCTATGCACCGAATCCCGACGACACCAATCGCCTGCGCGAGAAAATTAAGGAACTCTCGGCGCCCGCTCCTTTGCTGAAGCCCGTGGGCACCTTTCCAGGGCAAGGCAGCGAAACGGAGCAGCCCATTTTTGATTTGGGCGGCAACGTCGCCGAATGGGCCGTAACCACCGATGGCAAAGGCAAACCAATGGGAGGCAGTGCGGATTGCCCCTCTGACGCGAGATCGAATTGCACCGCCGCGCCGGAGTATATTGGCTTCCGTGTGGTACGCGGCGCCGCTCAGCCGTCCACCACAAAGCCCTGACGCTGAGCATTTTTGATTTATAAGCAAAGGAGCCACATGCGGTTCCAGAAGTTTCTGAAGTGTACCGTCAGAGCTCTGTTTGTGCTGCTGACTATGGCCTCAGTCATGTTGCGCCGCGACCGTCAGCAAAGACGACGTCGATTTCCGCAAAAAAGTTTTCGTTAATGCAGCTGGCAAAAAACTTCCTTACCGTCTGTTCGTGCCCGTGACTTATTCCCGGGACATTAAATATCCCTTGGTCTTCTGGCTGCACGGCGGCGAGGGCCGCGGCTCAGACAATCTCGCTCAGATCACCCGCAATAATTCTTTGGGCTCACACTTCTGGATCAGCGCCGAGAATCAGGCAAAATTCCCTGCCTTCGTTTTTGCTCCGCAGTGCCCGGTCGGCGACAACTGGTCTGACCCCGAATTGAATCTGCCCACAACGGCTTTGCAATTAGCACTCGAAGCGCTCACTTCCGTGGAAAAAGAATTTTCCATCGATCTCGATCGCGTTTATATCGTTGGCCAATCCATGGGCGGCCTGGGCGTCTATTCCCTCCTGCAGCTTTATCCCGAGCGCTGGGCTGGCGCGATTGTGATGTGCGCCTTCGACAGTTTCACCAACGTGCCTGCGCTAACCCACGTCCCGCTCTGGGTATTTCAGGGCGACGAAGATGAAACCGTGCCCATCAATTTGGTCCGCGACATGATGAAGCAGCTCCGCAAGGCTCACGCCAATCTGCGTTATACCGAGTATCGCAGGGGCACTCATGAAATCTGGTCCAAGGCCTTTGCCGAGCCCGACCTCATTCCCTGGCTTTCCTCCCAAAAACGCGGAGAACCTGCAGCGCCGGCTACCTCCGGCCCAACCAGCCCCACCCCACAGGGCCAAGTTGGCAGTAGCGCTCCCTCCCCGAACAATTAAAATGATGCAATGAGCGAATACTCTCCCACCGAACGCACCCAGGTTAAGCGGCTGCCCAAACGCGGCAAATACGATCAGGAAACTGTCCATCAGATTCTTGACTGCGGCATCGTCTGCCACGTCGGGTTTAACGTCGAAGGACAGCCTTACGTGATCCCCACCAATTACGGGCGCAAAGGCGAAACGCTCTACATTCACGGGTCGGCAGCTAGTCGCATGCTGCGCACTCTGAGCGATGGCATTCCCGTCTGCATTACGGTGACACATCTCGACGGCCTGGTGCTGGCGCGCTCCGCATTTCATCACTCCGTGAATTATCGCTCGGTCGTCATTCTGGGAACCGCGAAATTAGTGGAAGATCCGGCGGAAAAACGCGAAGCCTTCGCATCTTTACAGAGCAAGTAATGAAAGGCCGCTGGGATGATGTCCGGCAGCCAACCGAACAGGAGTTAAAGGGCACCACTGTCTTGTCCATTGCGCTGGAAGAAGTCTCCGCCAAAGTCCGCACTGGTGGACCAATCGATGACGAAGCCGACTACGCGCTGCCGGTCTGGGCAGGTGTCCTCCCCCTGGAAACCATAGCCAAGCCGCCCATCCCCGATCCACTACGCAAAAATGACCCACCCGAACCGAACTATCTGAAGAACTACCCGCAGAAGTAACCAATTCACCCCGCACAGAGAATCGTAAGCGGCACGTCGCGAGTCTTACGTGGTCTGCACTCTAATCCCAAATAGGAAAAGGCAATTGACAGCGATTTTGCGTGGGGGCATACTCCGCGGCTGAGAAGAGGGAGACGCTTGGGCGGCTCCTCCTCCATTCACTTCCATAATTTGGTTGGCAGAGTTTTCCAGATGACTACTTGGGGCACGGGGGATCCGGTTAAATCATAAATCTCACCAAGGAGAGAAGCTATGGCCGTCAACATGGAAAAGCTCAATTCGTTCCTGGGCCAATTCGTGGGGGACCTGGGTGCAGCCGTCCATACCGGCATGGTGGTAATCGGGGAGAAACTGGGATTATACAAGGCGCTGGCAACGGGACCGATGAGTTCCGCGGAACTCGCCGCAAAAACGCAAACCGACGAACGCTATTTGCGTGAATGGCTGGCTTCCCAGGCAGCGGGCGGCTACGTAACCTACGACGAAAAAACCAACAAATTCAGCCTGACCGAAGAGCAGGCATTTACCCTCGCAAATGAAGACAGCCCCGCCTACCTTCCCGGTGCATTCCAACTCGCTTTGGGATCGCTCGCCGCAGTTCCGCGGATTGCCGAATCATTTCGCAGCGGTGCGGGGATGGGTTGGCACGAACATGATGACGGCGTGTTCCACGGGTGCGAGAAATTCTTTCGGCCTGGCTATGCGGCGAATCTTGTCAGTTCATGGATTCCCGTCATTACAGGATGTCAAAGGAAAGCTGGAAGCCGGCGCGCGGGTGGCCGACGTGGGCTGCGGAAAAGGGGCCTCCACGCTGTTAATGGCCAAAGCATTTCCCAATTCCAAGTTCTACGGATTCGATTACCACGACAAATCCATCGAAGCGGCGCGCGAAAACGCCAGGCGCGATGGCGTCGCTGACAGAGTCACCTTCGAAGTAGCCAAGGCCAAGGAATTTCCCGGAAAGAACTACGATTTCGTTGCCGTTTTCGATTGTTTGCACGATATGGGCGATCCGGTCGGAGCCGCGCAGCATGTGCGGCAATCATTGGCACAGGACGGCACCTGGATGATCGTCGAACCATTTGCCAACGACGAATTGAAAGACAATCTCAACCCGGTGGGCCGCGTCTACTACTCTTTTTCCACGCTGCTCTGTACGCCGTGCTCGCGTTCGCAGGAAGTAGGCCTTTGCCTCGGGGCGCAATCCGGCGAGGCACGCATTCGCCAAGTGATAACCTCGGCAGGTTTCGGACGTTTTCGCCGCGCGACGCAAACTCCATTCAACATCGTCTACGAAGCCCGGCCCTGAAAGACTATTCTTGGCTGGTGTCTTCCCTGATCAGGGCTGCTTTGCGGGAATAAGGACCGCCACCGCGGCCACGCACTTCCACTCGCCATCGATTTTTACCCACGTGTCGATCGTGCGTTCGCGGTGTACATAGGTTTTTCCTTTTTCCGTTCCCTTGATGCGGAAGACTCCCACGGCCACCACCGTATCGCCATACACGTGCACGATGTTCTGTTCGTTGATGGCTTGCGACGGCTGAAAGTCTGCGGCTGCGATCCCCGCCAGATACTCCTTCTTGTTGGAAAAGGTCCCATCGCTGTCCAGCGCCACCATGTTGTCCGCAAGCAACATCCCGATGGCTTTCGTGTCCTTGACCTCCAGCGCGTGATCCCAGGCAGTCTCCAGCGCCAGCACACGGCCCCCATCATCAGAAAGCCCGCCCTGCTGCGCCAGCGTTATCGCAACGCCCAACAGCAAAACACTTCCTGCAAGAGCCGCTCTCTTTATGAACACGATGACCTCCAGACGAACAATCGAAATGGCTGCGTTGACCCGCTGCCCATCTCTTTAGCGTAAAGCACGCCAACTGATGCGGCACGCGCGAATTCCCAAATTGTTCCTAGAGGTTATTGCTGAAAAACAATATGCAAGTGAAGCGAGTTAGGCGAGCCGTCGGTTGTAAGAAGCCGTCGGATTGGAAGAGCTCTCCCGGTCGCGAACGGGCATCTGAACCACACGATGTCCCGAAGACTGCGCGGATACGGCCAATGGACCAGACGATTGGGGATCGGAGGCACGTCGTATGGCCGCGAGTTTACGAGCCATCGCGCGACGCTTGTCGCCATAGGTCCATTGAAAGAGAAAGTACACCAGGAAATCAATCCCAACTATGCACAGCGTGACAAACACATTCAGCGACATCATGTCGTCCCCCAAAAAGACGAGAGCCCGGGTCTCAACACACCAAGGATGCAAGGGGGGGCGCTGAAAAGTCCTGAAGAGTTTATGAGGATTTCGTTAGGTCTAGTCTTCTGATATTTCCGGGAGGGCGGATTGCGCACCAGAACCTGGGCCGGCGAAGGAATGTCGAAACCGGCGGCAATCCTGCATAAATGACTTCCCCACCTGTCGCCAGTACCCGGTAAACGACGCAGAAGCGCGCTGAAGAACTCCAGGCTCAGTTTGTAAAGCGACTGGATGCTGCACCTCAACCGCTTGAAGTACGGGAGCAGGCGAGGGCGGCACGGGATTGGGAATTCGTTCTGCTGCAGCGGACAGCGCAGCATCGATCAAAGCTTGAACAGGTTCACTATTGATGGGACGTAATGCTGCCGACGATACTTCCTGCGGTTCAAAAAGTGGAAAGTTGATCAACCGTCCGAAAGTGCCGGTTGACTGCTCATCCTTTACTGAAATTGGCTTTGCCGCCAGATCGAAATCGACGGCGATGCGTTGAATGATTTCAGGCCCGATGATCTGTTGCTGTTCGCCATAACTGGTTATCAGCGCATGTTCGCAAAGCATGTTGATAACCCGGGGAATCCCCCGGGAATATTTGTGTATTGCTAGCAGCGTCTCTAGAGGAAATGGATTTGGAGAGTCTGCGGGAAGGCCTGCACTGGTAAGTCGTGAGAGTACGTAGGAAAGAGTTTCCTCTTCCGAAAGGAGCGGCAGCTTGCAGTGGAACATGACCCGCTGGCGCAATTGGCGAAGCTGCGGATGGCGCAGTTTTTCCTCCAACTCCGTTTGCCCGGCAAGAATAATCTGAAGCAATTTTCCGCGCGGATTTTCCAGATTCAGCAGCAAGCGCAACTCATCGAGGATCGGCAAAGAGAGCGATTGAGCTTCGTCGATGATCAAAACGGGCGAGTCACCCGCGCAGTTTCTTGCGAACAACCATTCGTGAAGAGTCCGGATCAGATCGCCTTTGCCTGACGAGGCGTCGAAGCTGATTCCAAAATCGCGCAGGATGAACTTGAAGAGCTCGATGGGTTGCAGCAGTGGATGGAATACGTAGGAAGTGGATATGTGCCGCTGCTCGAGCGACTCCAGAATCGCATTCAATATCGTCGTCTTCCCTGTTCCCGCTTCGCCAGTCAGAACGCTGAGCCCCTGGCAAGTCTGCAGCCCGAACAGCAGTTCCTTCTTGGCGGAATCATGCGCCAGCAACGGATGGTAGAAAACCGGATCGGGGGAAACGTGAAACGGATTGTCACGTAGCCCGAAATAGCTGAAAAAACACTGATAAGTAGACGTGCTCATGATGTGACACCTGCGGGGCGGTTACAGAGGTGAGCCGGAATTCTATGAAAAAGAGGTGTCGAGAGCAAGCAGGATTGAGTAGGGGAATCCATAGGAATTCAGAACCACCAAATCTGTTTCTCAGTTGGAAATGCCATCCAGTAAAGTGACCCAGCCTAGCGCAAGATGCGAAAGGATGTTCCCCCGTGCGGAGAGCTCGCACAATCCGGTGAACCGTGTAGTACTGTCTCAAAATTGGACAGATGTCGCTGGGAAGGAATGACTCAACTAGATGTGCACTAATTAGTGGCAGCCACACCCGCCACCGCAACAGCCCCCACCTCCTCCACCGGAGAAACCTCCTGATGGAGTTGACGAGCCGCCAGTCGAAGCGGCAAAAACGGAGAGTTGAATTGCCGCCTTCTTGCTGGCGCACTTCGGACAGGCAATCTCCTGCTGCTTGTTGATCACGATCTTCTCAAAGTGCTCGTTGCACTCTTCGCAGATGTATTCGTAAATCGGCATGTTCTATTCCTCGATTTCTCAGCCTTAAGTATATCAAGTGAATCCCCACCCTCCCAAGCGCCGAACCGCTTACACCACCGCCTAATCAAGGAACCCTTATTTTGCCCGTCCTTAAACTCATCGAGGTCTGCCTTCTACAGGGCAGCTTTTTGTAGCGGCCACCTTCTGAGGTGGGCGCCTTCTGTTTTGTCTTGGATTTTGTCGCTAAGCCAGCCTGTCACTTCAGGTCATATACCAGCCGCCATTCACGCTAATCGTCTGCCCAGTCATGAAATCGCTCTCCGCAAGCAATACCGCGGCTCTCGCAATCTCCTCAGGCGCCCCAAAGAAACCCACCGGCAGCCGCTCTGGCGAAGCATTCGGATTGGACGTAACCATCTCCGTGGCGATCAGCGCGGGAGCAATAGCATTGACGGTGATTCCCTCTTTGGCCAGCAGCGACGCGTAGGAGTGCGTCAAGCCAATCAGCCCCGCCTTAGACGCCGCGTAGTGCGGCCCAATGACCCCACCGGTCTGCGCAGCCACCGATGACAGATAAATAATGCGGCCCCAGCGCCGCTGCCGCATCCCCGGCAAAACGCGATTGGTGACCAGGAACGCCGATTTCAGATTGATCCGCAGAATTTCGTCCCAATCAGCCTCCGTCAGTTCCGCAAAATGCTTCACCTGCGTAACGCCCGCATTGTTGACCAGGATATCGACAGCCCCCAGGTCGCGCTCAACGGTGGAAACCAGTTGCTCAACTTGCTCAGAGAAGGAGACGTCGGCTTTCACAGAAATGGCGCGGCGGCCAAGCCCGCGAATTTCAGCGCAGACCTCTTCGGCCGCACCTTTTTCCTTGCGATAGTTTACCGCCACGTCGGCACCAGCCGCAGCCAGCCCCACGGCAATCGCTCGTCCGATCCCCCGGCTCGCGCCCGTAACCAGTGCCACTCGATTCCCAAGAAGAGTAGAGCTCATCTGCGCAGGATATCGCAAAAGATGACCAGTCCGTGTGACCGATCTGAAAAAAGTCTCCGCAAAAAACTACGGCCCCGAGCGAACTCGGGGCCGTGCGGAGGCTGGTTTTAACTCGCTGGCACAAGAGGCGCCAGCGCTACGGAATTAGTCGCCAGCTACGGCTTCGGCTGCTGCTTCGGTATTCTTTGCTGCGGATGCGCCGTTGCCATTCCCGTTGGCTGGAGCAATGCCGATGGGCTTATTGCGCATTTGTGAAATTCGCGGGCACTGCCTTGGCGATATCGCTGACGCTGCCAATCTGCACTACCGTCGGCTGGGCCTTCTTCAGGACCAGTTCTTCGTAAATTGCGCGAACCTTCGCTTGTTCCTCGAGAGCCTTCTTGCGGCGCGCGCGATTCTCTTCCGCGGCGGTCAGAGGGATGTCGTGTTCCAGGTGGCGAACGCGGGCTGCGTCTTCGGCGTCAATGACCAGCGAATGTTCGAAGGTCTTGAGGTCGACGTTCTTGCCCTTGGCATAAATCTCGTGTTTGCCGTGGTTCTTGTACCACTCGGCCACGGTCGCGTTCTTGTGCATGTTTTCGATGATCTGGCGCCAGCCTACTCCCGTGTTATACGCGCAGAAGCTGATTTCGCCCTGCTGGGTGCCGTAGGGAATGATGCACATTTCCGTGCGGCGGAAATCGTAGTTGAACAGATCCTGGAACCACATTCCGGCGATGAACAGGAAGTTCCATGGGTCCTGCTGGCGGCGCTTCTGAGCGTCCTCAAACGTGCGCTCGGGTGAAGTCTTGCCGTACTTGTCGCTCGCGCCCTTGGTCAGCGCCCAGGTCTTGTCAAACTTTTTGAACAGGTCCCAGAGCTTTAAGCCCTTCGGTCCTTCAAACGGGTGGTAGTTCTTCAACAGCGCCATCGCCATCATGAAGTTCGAGAAATTCTTGCCGCGGGCTGCGTCGGTAATCGCCGTAACATCCTTCGTCAACTTCTGCGCATCCAGGAAGCGCGGAACCGGTGCCCATTCCTTCGTTTCCTTATTGATCATGATCGCCGTGCCCACCCCGCAGTTCGGGTGGCAACCGCAAGACAGCGAACCCCACTGCGATTCGTTGCCCTTCACCATGTCCGCGAAGCCGGCAAACGTGCTGATGAACGAGATGGGGAACCAGTCGCGCGTCGGCTCAATCCGTCCAACCTGCGCTGCTGACGTCCTGTGCCAGATGCGAAAGCGTGTAGCGCTGGCGCAGCCGGCGTTCCGGAGTAATGTCTTCGTCGCGGCCGGTAAAGGAAACCGGCTGGAAGCTGACGAATGAAATTTTCTTCGGGTTTTCCATCGCGAACTTCACGATGGATCCGACCTGATCGTTGTTGACGTTGTTCACGATGGTGACAACCAGCACGATTTCGATGCCGGCTTCGTGCATGTTTTCAATCGCGCGCAGCTTCACATCAAACAGGTTGCCGATCTGGCGGTGGCTGTTGGCGTCGTTACCGATGCCGTCGAATTGCAGGTACGCGTACCGCAGACCCGCGTCGAATGCCTTCTTGCAGAATTCCTTGCTCTTGGCGAACTCAATGCCGTTCGTCGCGGCCTGCACGGAGTTGTATCCAACCTTGCGCGCATACGCGATCGCGTCGAAGAAGAACGGACTCATCGTCGGCTCGCCGCCGGAGAACTGCACGGACATCTGGCGGCGCGGCTTGATCTTCACCGCGTTGTCCAGAATTTCCTGCACTTCCGCCCACGTAAGTTCGTGAACATAGCCGACCTGGTTGGCGTCCATGAAGCAGGGATCGCACATCATGTTGCAGCGATTGGTCAGGTCGACGGTCAGAACGGAGCCGCGGCCATAGCGAACGTTCGAAGAGCCATGCTTGTGCAGGCCTTCGTCGTTGTGTGCCGGAATATCGCGGCCGGGAAATTGCGATTCAATCCAGGACAGAAACTTCGAGTCCACAGCCATCATGTCTTCGTAGTGGCCGTGCTGCGGACATTCCTTGATCATCCACACCTGGCCGTCGCGCTCCACGATCTGCGCCTTAATCTCCCCGACCTTCTCGTGCATCAGGTCTTTCCAGTCCTTGGTGCCGGCGATGATCGCTTCGCGCGCTTCTTTCACGCACGCCGGGACACAGCGAGTCGGTCTGCCGGGGATAGCCAAGCGTTGGCTTGGTCTTTTCCCACGACTTCAGCAGTGGCTTATCGGACCATTGCGGCGTAACCGACGGATTCGGGTTCTTCTTATTGAAGTGTTGAATGGTATCAAATGTGACACCAGCAGCCTTGCAAACGACCCAGTCCATGGACCGGAAGATCGACGTGCTGAACGAATTCGACATAACCGCTGCACCCCTCAGAATCAAGATAACAAGCTAAAACTTAAATTCTCTAAATGGCAATTTGAGCCTAAATGAAACATCCCCCAAGGCTCTTTCAGGGTATCACGCGTCTTGCGGGCCCCATAAGTCTTTGAACTCCTATAGTTTGAAGCCTCAACAGCATGGAGCCAGCGGGATGCGGCAAATGGGTCAAAATAGCGGTTGAACGGGCGGGAAAAGGCACTGAACGGCGATAGTTACAGCGCTCAAAAAGGGGTTACTCGTAGGACGAAAGTACTAAAAATAACCATTTCGTGGCTTGCTATCAAGAAACGGAGGAAACCCATGCTCACTGTCAACTTTGACAGGGCCACCAGCTATTCATTCAGCGTGGGGCGCAGCACCGCGATCAAAAAGTGTGCAAAGTTCGAGGCGTCATCGTCCATCTGCAGCCAGCGAACCACGCAGTGGTCGGAAAGATATTTCGCCACACGCGTCTCAGGGATTCCCAGATGTTCCGCCAATTGCGGCTTGATGGGCAGTCCCGTGCGCGCCGAGCCTCGCAGCAGTTGACCAATGGCGACCCGCAACGTCTTGCAGGACTCCACATAGTAGTACGTGGAAAGATCTTCGTCTGTAAAGTATCCAGACGCCGGGGCCCGCGGGGGCAACTGCGCGCATCATCGAGCTTGGACGGGCTGCACGCCAGCAAGCGGCGGAAATTCATCTCCAGTTGTGAGAGCCGCGAAGAAAGTCCGGGATCGCCTGAGCGTCCGCGCAATGAAAACGAAGCGGAAGATTCGGCCATGCTGTCCAGCGAACGCAAGGGCGGGGTATTCGAAGCGCGTTCTTCGCTGGTCGCGCGCGTTACCGGTGGCGCAACTGCCGGCTCGCTGGGAGAAGTTGCCGGTTGCGATTGTGCTTGAGCCTGGACTGCACGATTGGGCCGTTGGTGGTCGCGACCTCCGCGACGCCCGCGCCCGCGTCTCCGCGCGGGAACCGGTGAACTTGCTGTCTGAGCGGTCGGCGCCGCCTCCGTCTGCATCTCTTCGGCTGGGCCAGCCGTTTCGGCGGCCGCTACAGCTTCGGCCACGGGTTCGACTGCCTCCGGCTTCTCAGCAGCGGACTCGGATTCTGCCTTGGCCTCAGACTCGCCTGCCGTCTTTTCCTTCGGTGGCAATGCGGGGATTTCCGCTGCAACCGTCGCGCCCAGGCGAGTAGCCGCCTCCTGAGCCTTGGTTTTCCAGTCGGCGCGGCGGAATCGTTCTGCGGCTGTCAGATACCATTTACCGGCATCCTCATTATTTTTGGTGGATTCAAAATAGCGGGCCAGCTCAAATGCAACCATGGCGTCGCGCGTCTTGGCGAACAGGCGCGGATAGTTGACCTGCGGGATCTTTTCCGGTTCGAGCCCTGCGGATTCGTGCGGTGATTTGCTTCCAGTCAGTCATGTTTGATGGCATTCTAGCAGCAGACGGAGGGTAGTACCAGCAGGAGCGGCAACCCGCAGGAGATTTAACGGAGCGATCCGGGGATAGTGGTGTTTCCTGATTGACGACAATGGTTGAGACGAAGTATCCTTTGTCTGGATATCTGGAGGAGTACATGCAAGGACTCCGTTCGCTGTTTGCAGCCGCCCTGTACCTCTCGCTCGCCGCAGTGCCCCTGCTTGCCGGGCCAACGACAACTTCCGTCTTGGGAACCGTGGTCACCGCGAAAAAGCCCATGTGGGCGAAGGCGCCGCGGCATGTGGGCACCACCGTTTATGGTGGCGACCGGCTGAGCACCGAGGAGACAGGCACGCGTGCAGATTCGTGCGCGGCGCAGCTCGCTTGCTGCTCTTGAGCGCCAGCATGGCCGAAGTGAACGACACCGACGGTGCTCCCAACGCCAAGCTTTTGCGCGGCACCGCAACATTTTCTACCGGCAATGCCCATGCTTTCACTTTATATGCTTCGAAAGCTGCGATTCGTGCGCAATCAGACGCGCCTACAATTGGCCAAGTCACCTTTCTCAATACAAAGGAATTGTTGGTCACCAGCAAGCGCGGTCCGTTGACAATCAGCGTGGACGGCGAAACGCAAGTAATCGCCGAAAGCACCACCTATCACGTCTACCTGGATCCTCGAGCGGCACCAACCGCAAGGCGCAGGTTCTGGCGCTCCACCGTCAGGAGCGGCGGCAAAGGCAACGGTTCGCCGCTAAAGGCGGGACGCAGCCGATTCCTGATTTTCGCCGTTGCCATGACAGGCGTCGCCACATACTTTGCCGTATCCGAAGCGCTTGAGAGCCGGCAACCGTCCATAATCACGATGCGACAATTTCGCAATAAATTAAACGGCCATCCCGACAATGCGAGATGGCCGTTTTCCTTTGGACCACAACTTAAGATGCTTTCCTTCAGCCGGAAAACATACTGCAACTCGTCATCCAGTTTATTTCTACAAGAACGCAACCAGATCAATCTCCACCAGCGCTTTTGGCCGCGCGGCCTGTATCGTTGTGCGCGCCGGCGGCGAAGCCGTAAAGTATTTCGCATAAATCTCATTCATAGCCGCGAAATCATTCATATCTTTCAGGTAGACCGTGGTTTTCACCGCGTGGCTTAGCGATGTTCCCGCCGCCTCCACGAATGGCTTTCAGATTCTCCATCACTGCGCTCCGTTTGCGCGCTGCACATCCGCCTCCTGCAAATTCCGTTGCTCTTCGGATCCAGCGCGATCTGCCCGGATACAAACACGAAACCGTTGGTCTGAACGGCCTGCGAATATGGACCGATGGGCTTGGGCCCACGGTCGGTCAGCACGATATCTTTCATGGATGTTTTTCTCCTGTGTAGATTTGGGCATTCCAGGGTATCAGAGAAGTGCTTAACGGGCAATCAGTGGGCCGCCGCCCTTTGTTGCGGACAAAATCGGTGTGCGAGTGATTCCGGGAAGCTTCGAGTTGTGCAATTTTCTTATCCGCTTCTTCACCCGTCAATCCCTGATCGATCATGGCAAGAATCTGTTTTCGCATTCCCGGTATTTTTCAGTTCACCGATCTGTTCGCTGGTCATCGTCGGCAATCCCTGAATTCGCCGGTGAATGATTTCCTGCACCGTGGGATTGGAGAGACCAATCAATTTCAGCGTGATCGCTTCCCCACTCAGAACATCGATCTGGTCCGATTGTGCCATCTCCAGAATTTGCGCATCGCAATATCCTGCTTTTGACAAATCCACTGCCGAATCGCCGCTGTTGAAATCGTGACTGTGATCGTGCGCCGCTTTAAAAAGCGAAAGACAGAGATCGTCGGAAGCCCCCGCCTGTTTAAGCTTGGCCAGTTGCCCCATTTCCCTTTCCGTCACATTTGCGGCTTTTAATTGATCGATTGTCGTCGGAATACATTCCCGACTGGTCGAGCGCGCTGTAATCTCTTTGCGGCTTCTTTTCACACCCAACAAAAGCAGCAGACACACACCGGGAAGGAGTAGGCCAATTTCCGCATACGAATATTTTAGGAGAAATCGCGGTCAGGTAAATCGTTCTGTGCCTAGCTGAATACCGGGCGTTTGGCCACCGGCCCCGCCCGGCTTTACGTCTGATAAATGCGTTCCACTCCATACACACCGTTGATGCGCCGTATATTGCTCACAATCGTCTCCAGCTGTTTTTTGTCGGTGATTTCCAGGCTGGCTTCCACGCGCGCATTCTGCCGGTCAGGACGGCTTTCCAGTTGGCGGATATTGGATCCGGCATCGCTGATCACCGCGGTGACTTCCGCGAGCAATCCCGAACGGTCCTTTGCTCGGATCAGCAATTCAACGGGGAACGTTGCAGTACTTCCACCGCCCCATTCCACCGCGATCCGCCGTTCCGTCTGGTACAGCAGATTTTGCACGTTGGGACAAGTCCGGGTGTGTACCGCAACGCCCCGTCCTCGCGTAACATAGCCGATGATGTCGTCCCCGGGAATTGGATTGCAACACTTCGCTCGGAAAACCAGCAAGTCGTCTTCGCCTTTAACGATTAGCGGCGCTTCCCCAAACCCCAGCATGCGCTTGACGGTCTTTACAATCGTTGGCTTCGCATCGGCCGCCGGTGCATCTTCCTTGGTGGGCTCGCCGAAATAGCGGCTAAGCACCTGCCGCGCGGAATATTTTCCAAATCCCACCGCGGCGTAAAGATCTTCGGGCTTCGATAATCCGTAAAGCGAAGCCAGTTGTGCCAATTCCTCGTTGGATATTTTCTTCAGGCCCTTGGGGAAATTCCGCGATTCATTTTCCAGCAGCCGTCGGCCCATCTCCGTCGCCTCTTCGCGTTCCTGCGTGTTGATGAAGTGACGAATCTTGCTTTTCGCGTGCGAGGATTTTACGAAGCTGAGCCAGTCGCGGCTGGGCTTGTGCCCTTTCTGCGTGAGAATCTCCACCACATCTCCGCTTACAACCTCGTGCCGCAGCGAAACCATCTGCCCATTCACTTTTGCGCCCACGCATTGGTGGCCCACTTCCGTATGCACGGAATAGGCGAAATCCACGGGCGTTGCCCCTCGCGGGAGCTCCAGCACCCGCCCTTTGGGCGTAAAGGCATACACCTCAACCGGAGCGAGATCGACCTTCAACGTCGACAGAAATTCTCCCGGCTCTTCCAACTCCTGCGACCACTCAATTAACTGGCGCATCCACACAATTCGCTGGTCGTCGCCGGTAGAAACTGGCCGCCCATCCTTGTATTTCCAGTGCGCCGCTACGCCTTCTTCAGCGATGCGATGCATCTCCTGCGTGCGGATTTGAATCTCGAACGGCTGGCCGTTGTGAATGACCGTCGTGTGCAGAGACTGGTAGAGATTCGGGCGCGGCATGGCGATGTAATCTTTAAAGCGCCCCGGCAGCGGCCGCCAGACGTGATGCACAACGCCGAGTGCCGCATAACAGTTTCGCTCGCTGTCGGTTACCACGCGAACCGCCAACAAATCGTAAATCTGGTCGAGGCTGCGTTCCTGACGGTTGATTTTGCGGTTCAGCGAATACAATTCCCTTTACCCGGGCTTCGAGTTCTGCGGGTATGCCGTTCTCCACCAGTTTGGTGCGAATCGTATTCTGCACGTCTTCGAGAAATTTCTTGTGTACCGGCGCCTTGTCCGTGACTTCCTTCTGCAGCGAAAAATAAGATTCCGGTTCAAGATAACGGAAGGAAAGATCCTCGAGTTCGCCTTTGACGATTGACATCCCCAGGCGATGCGCGATGGGCGCATAAATATCCATCGTCTCCCGCGCGATGCGGACTTGCTGTCGGGTGATCCAGATATTCCAGCGTGCGCATGTTGTGCACCCGGTCAGCCAGCTTCATCAGCACTACGCGGACGTCATGCACCATCGCCAGCAACATCTTGCGCACATTTTCGGCCTGGCGCGCCTCCGGGGCCATCATGTTCAGACGGCCGATTTTCGTGACGCCTTCCACCAGTCGGGCGACTTCTTCGCCAAATCGTTCTTGTAGACGCGAAAGTGGAAATTCGGTGTCTTCGATCACGTCGTGGAGCAGCGCTGCGGCCAGCGTAGTGGCGTCCAGGCGCATGTCGGCGAGGATGTGCGCCACCTCCAGCAAGTGCGTTATGTAGGGGTCGCCGGAAAGGCGAAACTGGTCGCGATGCCGTTCCGCCGCTATGTCGTACGCGCGCCGCACCAGCCAGGGATCGTCCGATGGCCGGTTGCTACGCAGTTTTTCCAGAAGCTCTTCGAGGCGGGCATTGAGCTGCCGCTCGGTTCTATCCCGATTGAAGTTCAGCGGCAGATTGGCAGGCGACGGCATACTCTAGTGTACGACGGGAAGCGGGCCGCGAGAAGTGCTGCGCCAGTTATGGGTGCTTACGCAAAAAAAGGCCCCGACCGAAATCGGGGCCTTGCAAAAATCTGACAGAAGCGCTGCCTTTAGGCGGGAGGCGCTTTCTCTGCCGCTGCTTCCTTCTTCTGCTTGATTTCCTTCACCTTATCCAGAAGGTCGTCGGCCATCTTCGTGTAGTTGTCGCGCTCGGCCGTGGAATCAACCATGTCGGCCTTGCGGCGATACAGCAGGTTGAGATAGGTCAGTGCGTCATCGTAGTCGGGCTTGCGATCGCTCGCCGCCTTCAGGTTCGTGATGCCGTCATCCACTAGTGCGCCGTACTTTTCGTTGTAAGCCTTGCGGACATCCGGCGGAAGTGGATCGGTGTCCTTCACCTGCTTCTTGACGTTGTTCCGATTATATTCCGCGCGAAGCTCGGTGTTCCCGCGATATGCCAGCGCCCAATCGATAACCCCGATCGAATAATACGGTGCCGGGTCATCTGGTTTCAGGGCAATGTGCATCTGATGATATTTCTTCGAAGCTTCAAAACCCTTCGGGTCGAACGGCTGTCCGGCCATCTGGTAGAGAATCGAAGCGAGTCCGTCAATCGCGCTCAAATTGTTGGGGTCTTTTTCCAGGACGCTCTGATATTCCGCGATTGCCTGTTTTCCGTGATTCAAGTTTTCGTCGGAGGGAGCGCCGGGGATGTATTGGCTGGCGTAAGCCGTGGCGAGATACAAGCGGGCATTGATGAGGTCGGGGTCGAGCTCCTTGGCCTGCTTGAAGTCTTCGACTGCGGTATCAAATTGCGCGTTCTTGAATGCTGCAACACCCTTGTTGAGAAGGTCGCGAGCCTTCAGCTTGCTGCAGCCCGAGACGCCAAACACAAAAATGAGAATTGCTGCCAGTGAAAAAATTTTGCTGGCCATACCGGAAAACCGCGCTGTGGTTTCCCGTGAAACCGTTGCATGAGTCATGGAAGCTTCCATCCCTGATAAGCGTGGCTCCTGAATCAGAGCCAAGGCTAGGATTCACATCCGCCCTATATGGGCATTCCATCACGTTCAGCGATTTTTTTCCAGTTCTGATGTAAGCAAACCGACCGAGGTAGCGCCGGCGGATGTGCATGAGATCCAGAACCTGGGCAATCGCATGAAACTCGAGAGACCGATCACCTTGAAGAAATGCGACCCTGTATGCGCGCAAAGCAAATATGCGTTCCAAGCGGCTCCGCAATTCTTCTCGTGGCACTTCCACTCGGTTGATCCGTAGCGAACCATCGGACGCTATGCTGACGATGATCGTTTCCGGAAGAGGCCCCGGGTCTTCTGCACTGGCCTGAGGTAAAACTGCCCGGAGTCCCATCTGCTCGTGTGGGATGATCATGAATATCACCAACAGCACCAGCAGAACGTCAATCAGTGGCACTACATTTACATCCGAAACAATCCCACGTTTACCGCCAAGAGTAAAGCCCATGGATCACCTCGCATAAATCGAATGACCCTGCGAGAGGACCCTCACATCGAGCGAGAAAAAAACTCTAAAGGATTACTGCCCGGCCTCGAGCTTCGCGGTGATGAGGCCGACCTTGTCGATACCCGCCCCGTGCATGATGTCGATCGCACGGGCTACTTCCATGAACAGGACATCGTTATCGCCCTTCACGAACGCTACTTTTTCCGCGCGATCTTTGAAGATCGTTTCCATGCGGGACCCCATGGTATCCCATGTGGTGTCCTCATTATTGATCTTCAGGTGTCCGTTCATCTCCACCTGCACCACTACCGTCTTATTTTCAAGTTCACGTGTTCTGTTGCTGGTTCGGCGAGGGCTGCGGCACCAGCGCGTCCAGACCCTTCGGCGTGAGCGGCGTGATCACCATGAAAATAATGATGAGTACCAGCAGAATATCGATCAGTGGAACGATATTCGGTGATGCCATCGATCCTGATGCCACTACCTACATCCATTCCCATTGCGAGTTCTCCTGTCGGGCCATCAGTGCCTGTCTGACTGAGCAGAGGTCGCGCCGGGTGGGAACCGGCGCTCCTCCTATTCTCTGCAAACGAATGGCTACCAACGAGCGTTCTAATTCACTGCGCCGAGCCTTATGGCGTTGCTGCTGCCGGTGCGGCTGCGTTGCTTGTGCTCTTAACTTTATCGGTTAGACAGGCCAAGTTGATCCACTCCCGCCGACCGGATTTCGTCCACGACTGCTACAACCGTGCCGTACTTCGCACGGCCATCGCTCTTTACGTAAACGGTTTTATCCAGCCGGTTAGCAAGTCAGATCCTTGATTTGGCCAGTGATCTCTTCCTTGGCAATTTTATTGTTGCCCAGGAAGATATTGTCGTCGCGTGTTACCGCCACGATATGGCGTCGTCCTTATCCGCTTCTTTCATATCCCGCGGGTCCGTTGACTTTGGCCAGATCCACCGATACGCCCTTCTGCAACATAGGCGTGATGACCATGAAGATGATCAACAGCACGAGCATGATGTCGGCCATCGGTACTACGTTCGGCGCCGACACCTGCGGCCCGGCTTGCGGCTTATACGCCATAGGATTTTCCTTCTTCCGGTTACTTCTTCGCGCCGCGGCGCAGTATGAAGTAGTTGATCAATTCCATCGAGGAGTTATCCATCTCGACGTCAAACGCTTCCACCTTGTTGGTGAAGTAGTTGTACGCCCAAACGGCAGGGAACCGCGACGAGCAACCGAACGCGGTGGTGACCAACGCCTCAGCGATACCGCCGGCGACAGCCGACAGACCGGTTGCCTTGTTGTTCGCGATACCTTTGAACGCGTTCAAAATTCCGATCACCGTTCCGAACAGTCCGACGAACGGTGCCGTCGAACCGATGGTGGCCAGTGCGGAAAGTCCGCGCTTCATTTCCGCGTGCACGATGGCGACGGAGCGCTCGAGCCCGCGCTTGGCGGCTTCGATCACTTCGGCATCCGATACCTGCTGCGAGGCGGACTGGAATTCGGAAAGGCCCGTCGCGACAACTTTCGCGATGTGGCTCTTCTTGTTGCGCTCGGCGATGGCGATCGCTTCATCAAGCTTGCCATCCTTCAATGCGCCGGCAACCTGCTGCACGAACAGCCGCGACTGCTTCCGCGCGTTGTTGTACATCAGGAAACGGTCAATCATGACGCCGAACGAATAGATCGAAAGCACAAACAGGATGAAGACCACGATTCTGGCGGGCCAGCCCATCGACGCAAGCATGGACCGGAGATCCCAACCAGTGGCGGCTTCTTGAAACAAAACCGCGTTTACCAACAAGGTTGCTAACATTCGTTTGCTCCTTATTTCCTAGTCGTTCCGGTTTCCCCGGAACCAACAAAGTTTGTCATTGCCACTGCCAAACTCGGAACAGCGGGCGGTCCCACGACATCCACACTGTCCCGTTTTACTTACTGTCCTACTGAGCCAGCGAGAAAATTACGTCGATTTCCGTGTCTACTTCGACCGGTTCGCCATTCAACAGCGTCGGTTGATACCGCCACTGTTTCACTGCGTCCAGCGCCGACTGCACTAGCAGCGGGTGCCCGGAAATCACTTGCAATTGCGTCACTACTCCATCCTTACCGATGATGGCATGCAGCTTGACCGTACCGCTGATGCGCGTTTGGCGAGCAAGTGGCGGATAGGACGGCTGTACCTTGATTCACCAGGTGTGCAGCTTGCACATTTCCGCCAACCGTGATGCGCTTCGGGGTAACCTTTGGCGGTGGGGGAGGGGCCATCGAAGATCCTGCGCCACCAATCACACCACCCAATACTCCGCCCATGGAACCGCCGGACACGCCGCCGGGTACACCGCCGGCCATGCCGCCGCCAATAGTCAGGGGGAGCTTCTTCTTCCTTAATAATCTTGACGTCCTTCGGGATGGCTTTGGGTGCAACCAGCTTGCCCGCGTCCATCAAGTGGGCAACCGGCTTTGACGTGAACCACCTGAACTGCCGCCGGAGGGGGCGGTGGTGGCGGCGGAGGTGGGGGCGCCAGGAGAATCGAAGACATCAGGGTCTTCGGTAGCGCTTCCGTGTAGATCAGAGGAATCAGGATAAGGATGAAAAGGAGACCAACTTCCAGAAGCCATCGACACGAGGAAGGTCCACGGCTTGTTTGCTCTTTTTCGATCCCGAAGTCGGATACTACCATTTCTTCGAACATGGGTGACTACTACCTCCTCCCGGCAGGTGCAAGGCGCGGTTGCGCCGCCTTCGTTCCCCCGGGTTTTGTTTCCGGCTGCGGTTCCGGTGCCTGCTGCTAATCCCTGACCGCGCCACTTGTTCCAGGCCACGACCGAGCGGTGCAGCGATACCAAAACTGGAATACGTTCCTACCACAATTCCCACCACCAGGGCAAAGGCAAAAGCCCGAAGCACCTGGCCGCCCATCAGGAACAGGACGAGCACGGTGAGAAAGGTCAGACCGCTGGTCAGGATCGTTCGCGAAAGCGTCTGATTGATCGATTTGTTCACGACATCGGTGAACGCTTCCTTGCGCAACAATCGGCTGTTTTCCCGGATTCGGTCAAAGATGACGATCGTGTCGTTCATCGAGTAACCGACCAACGTCAACAGCGCGGCAATGACTGTCAGCGAAATCTCAAATCCGAAAATCTTGAAGAGGCCCAGAGTGATCAGCACATCGTGAAATACCGCTATCACCGCTGCGGCTCCGTAAACCCACTCGAATCGAAAGGCAATATATACCAGCATGCCGCGCCAAAGCATAGAGGGTTACTCGAATGGCCTGATTGCGTAAGTTCAGCACCTACTTTGGCGCCGACAATCTCCACGTTGCGAATCGCAAACGGCGCAAGCGTAAAGTTGTCCTTAATGGCGGAAACTACCGCGGGTGTCGACCCAGTCGGCTTGCGAAAGCTCGTCCAAGACCGTCAGCACTCCGCCGCTGTTCTTGTCGCGATAAGCCAGCAAATTTTTTGCGAGTTGCGTGTACCGGTCCCCCGCGTTAACCGAGAGTCCCAGAGGGTCCTGTCGAAGCGAGGAAATTAGCCAGCGAGGTTGGCGTAACAGAGTTGAAGTCCGGCTTGATTCGAGGATGAAACGTTGTAGGTGGCGTTCAGTGCGGTGAGAACTTTGGTCTTGCCTTCATCCAGCGCCTGATCGGTCTGCCCCGCCTGCTCCACGAAGATCAGAACTTCATTGGAGTTGGGATTGGCGATGTCGCTGATGCTCTGGATTTCGCTGTTGCCCAGACCCTGCGCCGCAGCCCGTTGCGTAGTTGGTCGATGTTAGGCGCTTTGGCAAAACGCACATCCACGTTCGTGCCACCCTGGAAATCAATCCCGTACTTGATGCCGCCCTTCAAGAAAATGGCGCTCCAGCCGATAAGCAGCAGAAGCCCGCTCAGTGCGAAGAAATACTTGGCTTTGCCCATCCAGTCAATGTTGGGCTCTTTGAAGAACTCAATCATGCCGTTTCGCGCTTCCCTTCTTTAGACTCCACGGCGTGTTCCGGTTTGTTCCCGGAGTGGAACCGTTGAAAAAGTACTGTGACTGCCAGAACCATTTGCTCTAAATACTCAGTTCCGCCTGACGGTCCATCTTGCTCAGGTGGTACTGGAAAATCGTCTTGGACACGAAAATTGCCGTAAACACGTTAGCGATCAAACCGATGGTCAGGGTGATGGCAAACCCGCGAATCGGCCCGGTCCCAAAAATGAACAGAAAGAAGGCCGAAACCACCGTGGTGACGTGGGTATCGATGATCGTCAGGAAAGCCTTGCTCAAACCCCGCATCCACCGCCGCCGACGACGACTTGCCATTGCGCAGTTCTTCCCGTATGCGCTCAAAGACCAGAACGTTCGAGTCAACGCCCATACCGATCGTCAAGATCACGCCCGCGATACCCGGCAACGTCAGCACCGCTCCAAACATCGCCAGCGCGGCCAGCAAGAATAATCAGGTTCAAAATCAGGGCCAATACCGCGTTTACGCCAGACAGGCGGTAGTAAAACACCATGAAGATCATCACCACCAGCAAGCTCAAGACCGATGCCTGCACGCCGTGACGGATCGAGTCCGCTCCCAACGAAGGCCCGACGGTTCGTTCTTCAAGATACTTGATCGAAGCCGGCAGAGCTCCAGCGCGCAGAACCAACGCCAGATCGTGCGCCGATTCCTGGCTGAAGTTGCCCTCGATCATACCGGAATCGTCGATGCGGCTGTTAATCACCGGCGCGGAATAAACTTTATGCTCCAGAACAATGGCCATCTGCCGGCCCTTGTTCTGCTCGGTGAAAGGTCCAAAACGCCGGGCCGCTTCGCCGGAAAGAACAAAGTTCACTTGATACTGGCTGGGCATCTGGGTACTGCGCGTCTCATTTGCGCTGCGCAAATCGCGTCCCGTAACCACCGGCGTGCGGCTCAGCACATACCAATTTTCGCCGCTGTCATTCGGATTCGCTGCTACGCAATTCGCTCTTGCCCTTGCACAATTTCCGTGCCTGCGGGCAACACGCCGCCATGAGCAGCAAGCGCCGCGGTTTCCGAAGCGATACGGGGTCGGATCTTCCACCAGACGAAGTTCCAGTTGGCCGCCAGCCTGAATCACTTGCTTGGCGCGGGTCGGATCTCCTTCGCCGGGCAGCTGCACCAGAATTTCGTTGTCCTTGCGGCCGTGAAGCTGAATGGTCGGCTCGGTCAGGCCAAGTGCGTTGATGCGGCGCTCGATCGTCTCGAGCGACTGCGTCATCGTGGTCTCTTGAATACGCGCAACGGCGCTCGGACGCAGCGTCAGCAGCAAGCCGTTGGGATCGCCGGGAGCGGAGCCCAGTTCCCAGTTCACTTCAAACTGGTCGTGAATCAGGTCGCGGAATTGCGACACCTGATCCGAAGGAATATTGCGCACGATGATGTGCGTATCGTCCACGCGCCGCACTTCATCGTAACGAATGTTCTTGCTGCGCAACTGGCTGGTGATCCGATCGACGGTCTGATCGGTCTCCTGCGCGATGGCTTCCTGCACCTGCACCTGAAGGATCAGGTGCGTGCCGCCCTGCAGGTCCAGACCAAGCTTGATCTGCTGCGCGAAATTGCTCTTCAGCGCGCCAAACGACGTCGGAAACGTCGGCAGGCCAAAAATGAAATAGAGGCAGAGCAGGATGATGGCGAATATCGATATTACTTTCCACTTCAGAGTTAGGATTCATGGTTAGAAGATCAAGCGCATATTGGGGCGAGCCGGGGAGTTACTTTGCATCTTCCGATGCCTCCACCTGAGCGATCGCCGCACGCGCGACGCGGATTTTTACTTGGTCGGCAATCTTCAATATAACTGTATCGCCGTCCATTCCATTCACAGTGCCGTAGATGCCCGAAGTGGTGATGATCTTGTCCCCATTTTTCAGGGCGGATAGCATCTCCTGCACCTTCTTACGCTGCCGTTGCTGCGGCATTATCACCAGGAAATACATAATGCCGAACATGATTGCAAGCGATTGGAAGCAGCTCAGCAAACCACCACCAGCGCCACCGGCTTGCACAAAAATAATTGCTGCCAAATTCATGTCCGTTATTTCTTACCGTACCTTTCCGCAAACTGCGACATCCAACATCCAACTACCTGACTCACAAAACCATTAATAGAGGCCGTCATTTCCGGAGCTGGAAATGACTCTACACCAGCGGAATTGTTTCCGCTAATCCTGCATGCTCGATTCTCGTCGTGAGACTCGACCCACTGCGGGATAACTCGACTTCCTGCCGCTTAGTTCACCGTCGAACTACTTCACACTACTCTGGCCCAGCATTGTACCGCGCATGCAGCTCAGATGCGAATTTTTCGAGGTGTCCAAAACTGATAGCCTCTCTGATTTGCCGCATGATGTCAAGGTAGAAGTGGACATTATGATGGCTCGCCAGGATCGCCGCGGTGATTTCTCCCGCAGCGAATAGATGACGAAGATACGCTCGCGTGTAGCGCTGGCAAACCGCGCATTTGCAGTTCGGATCGAGCGGCCTCTGATCCGCAAGGTACCTCGCGTTCTTGATCAGCACCCGGCCTTCGCTCGTGTAGATGCACGCGTGCCGCGCCGCGCGTGTCGGCAGCACGCAGTCCATCATGTCGATTCCCAGCCGCACATAATCCGCAAGTTGCTCCGGGCGTCCAACACCCATCAAGTACCGCGGACGTTCCTGCGGCAGCAAGCGCGGTAACTTCGCCCGCCATCTCGCAGGTCACGTCATGAGGCTCGCCGACGGCCAGCCCGCCAACCGCATAACCCGGAAAATCCAGCGCCAGCAATTGTTGCGCGCTCTCCCGCCGCAAATCGGCGAACGTCGCGCCCTGCACAATTCCGAATTGCCATTGCTTCAGCTTGCCGTTCTGCTTGCATGCGTTGTTGGAAATAGTTTCTGGCCCGCTGCGCCCAGTGCGTAGTCCGTTTCAGCGCGGCTTCCGCAATATTCCGTGGCGCCGGCGTCTCGATGCACTCATCCAGAACCATGGCGATGTCAGAGCCGAGCGCGAGCTGAATCTCCGCCGCTTTTTCCGGCGTCAGCAAATGCTCGGAGCCGTCCAGATGCGAACGGAACCGCACTCCTTCGTCCGTAATTTTCCGAAGCTCGGAAAGACTGAAAACCTGGTAGCCGCCAGAATCAGTGAGAATCGACCCCTTCCACGACATGAACTGATGCAGCCCGCCAAGTTTGCGTATCAGCTCGTGCCCGGGCCGCAGATAAAGATGATAGGTGTTCGCCAGAATGATCCGCGCGCCCAGCTTCTCCAGCACGTCCTGCGTCAGCGCTTTCACGGTCGCCGCCGTGCCCACCGGCATGAACACCGGCGTTTCAATCGTCCCGTGTGGCGTGACCAGTCGGCCCAGCCGGCCGCCGGCCGGATCAGTTTGCAAAACTTCGAAGGAAAAGCTCACTCAACGAGTGTATCAGGACATGATAAATGCCCAGAGCACCTTCACCAGAACCACGGTGCCCCAAACAGAAAAAGCAATCACGTACGGTGTCGCGCCCTTCAGTTTTTTCGGATTGACTGCTGCGAAGCCAATCGCCAGCAGAATCAATGTCCAGATCGTGAAAATGTCCAGTGACTTGCCCAGGCTCACCAGCCACTTTGCGGAATCTTCCGGCAGAAACGCCGCCAGATTCGTCGCCACGGGATTGTCCGGATCCAGCGTTCCCGCTGGGCGCAAATACAGCACCAGCAGAAAAATGGGCGTGCTGATGAGCCCAAGCGCCAGCGTGTGCGCAGCGATGCCGAACGATTGGGCAAACGTCGCTTTTGCCCCGCCTAACAAATTGTAAGCAAGCATCATCACCGCGCCCACGATCAGGGCGAACATGACCGAGCCGATCACGCCCACTCCATAAACAACGTTGGTGGTGATCTTAGCCGACAGGTCCGCTTGGTGTTCTTTTTGCTCGGCGGTAAGTTGCGCGGCGCGCGGGCTCTTTTCGATCTGCTGCAGCACGTATTCGCGCCAGTTTACGCGCTGGTTCAGCGCCACCGTGGAAATGATTCCCAGGATCGTGGAAATCACGACCGGCAGAAGCCAACTTGGTTTCCTGGCGATATCTTCAAACGTCGCCTTCGGCGAAAAAAACATCCCGATGACCCGACCCATCGGCGAAATCTTTGCTTCAACAGGCTGAACCGGGAACTCAGGCGCAGGTATGGGAGTTGTTGCCATGAAAGGATCCTCCACCACAGAAGATTCAACTACCGCCGCTAGCCATAGTACGCAACAACAACCCGAAAAATATCACACGTTTCTTGCGTCGTGAGTTACCAATTTTCCTGGGTATTCGGGTACCTAGACCTGTCATTCCGAGCGAAGCGAGGAATCTGCTTTCCGCAGCGTACAGAGCGAACCGAAGTAGCGCTGGCTTTTATGCCAGCGTGCCGTCGCTGACTCGACCAAGATTGTCATTCTGAGCGGAGCGAGGAATCTGCTTTTCCGCCCCCGCGAAGCACCAACCTGAATTCAGCCGCCTTCGCCCGGAATCGCAGGCACCGCCGCAATCAACTCCCGTGTGTACGCCGCCGTCGGCTCCCGCAGTATCCGTTCCGCAGTCCCAAATTCCACCAACTTCCCCGCCCGCATCACCGCGATATGCGTCGCGATCTGCGCCACCACCGGCAAACTATGCGAAATGAATATATACGTTAGCCCGAATTCCTGTTGCAACTCCTGCAGCAGCAACAGCACCTGCGCGCCCACCGAAACATCCAGCGCCGACACCGGCTCGTCAGCCACGACCAGCTTTGGCCGCAGAATCAGCGCGCGCGCAATCCCGATCCGTTGCCGCTGCCCTCCCGAAAATTCGTGCGGATATTTCTTCATCGCATCCGGCGACAATCCGACTCGCCGCAGGATCTCCGCGGCGCGTTCGAACCGTTGAGCTTGCTTGAGCGCCGGCTCGTGGATACACAGTGGCTCCGCAACAATTTCGCCCACCCGCATTCGCGGATTCAACGACGCGTAGGGATCCTGGAAAATCATCTGCATCTGCCGCCGCTCGGCGCGCATTTCGTTTGCCGAAAGGGCCAGCAGGTCGCGTCCTTCGAAAAGAATCGCGCCGCCGTCGGGCTCGATCAGCCGCAACAACATCCGTGCCAGCGTAGTCTTGCCGCAGCCGCTTTCCCCGACGATGGCAAACGTCTCGCCTTCTTCCACGGTAAAGCTGACATTATCGACGGCAGTAAAATTATCCCCGCCAGTCTGCGAAGTAGCAGATGCAAACACGCCACGATTGCGCGGAAACGTTTTGCGCAAATTGCGCACTTCCAGAAACTGCTTTGCCGCGCCGCTCATACCAGCACGCACCTTGCCGACTGTCCATGGCTCGCGTCGGCCAGCCGCAATTCGGGCATCGCCACATCGCACTCGCTGCGATGAAATGAACAGCGCGGCGCAAACGCACACCCACTCGGCAGCGCCGTCAACTGCGGCACCGTCCCGGGAATCGGCGAAAGTTTCTTGCGCACCAACGAAGGCGACGCGGCCAACAGCCCTTGCGTGTAAGGATGCTTCGGCGAACTCAGCACGTCGGCCGTCGCACCTTGCTCCACGATCCGTCCCGCGTACATCACCGCGATCCGCTCAGCCACTTTCGCCACCACTCCCAGATCGTGCGTGATGAACAGCAGCCCCAAATCCATTTCGCGCCGCAGCCGGTCCAGCAATTCCAGAATTTGCTGCTGCACCGTAACGTCCAGCGCCGTCGTCGGTTCATCAGCAATCAATAACTTCGGCCTTCCCGCCAGCGCCATCGCAATCATCGCGCGTTGCCGCAACCCGCCGGAAAGTTGATGCGGAAATTGCCGCGCGCGCGCTTCCGGCTCCGGCACAGAAGCGTGTTCCATCGCGCTCATCAGCCGCCGCTGCATCTCACTGTGCGAAATCCCCGGCTCATGTGCGCGAATCGCCTCTTCGATCTGCGCCCCGATCCGCATCACCGGATTCAGCGAAGTCATCGGCTCCTGAAATACCATCGCGATTTCGCCGCCGCGCACGCCCCGCCATTCGTCCTCTTCCAGTTTCGTCAAATTTTTCGCGCGGCCTTCGCCGCTCCCTAGTAGCGCTTCGCCACTCACCCGCGCACCCGTCGGCAGCAATCCCATCAGCGCCAGCGAAAGCATCGTCTTCCCGCTGCCCGATTCCCCAACCAGCCCCACCGCTTCGCCTTTGCCAATCCGCAGCGACACCTCATTCACCGGCCGCACCCACCCCAGCGCCGTCGGCAACTCCACCGTCAATCCCCGCACTTCCAGCAATTCGCTCATCGTTCCTATAATACGTTCGCTCCATCCAACTCGCATCTTTCTAAAGAATTCGGCGTCGCGATAGTAATCTAGAAGGTCTGATGTCCTCCCCGCCGACAACCCGCGTCGATTGGAAACTGCTCGCTCACCAACGCGCCTTCCGTTTCTTCTTCACTGCCATGTTCGTCTCGCTCTTCGGCAGTGGCATGAACTTTATCGGCGTGAGCTGGTACATCATGTCGGCCACACACTCCACCGTAGCCGTAAGCTGGCAAGTCATCGTCGTAACGCTGCCCGGCCTGGTCGTGCCCTTCATCGGCGGCGTGCTGATTGACCGCATCGATCGCCGTTACCTCGGCGTCCTGCTCGATCTCTCCCGCGGATTCGCCGTCCTGGCCATCGCCTACATCGCCTGGCGTGGCCACCTGCAAATCTGGCATCTCTATTTAATGACGCTGATCACCGGCACCGGCTCGGCCATGTATTGGGCCAACGTCAACGCGCTCGTCCAGGAAGTTGTTCCGCCCAGCCAGTTCACGGGAGCCAACGCGGCCGTACTCGTCGGCGTGCAGAGCGGCATGTTACTTGCCGGCACTTTCGTCGGCTTCATCTACGATCACATCGGCATCGCCGGAATTCTCCTGATCGACGGCCTCACCTACTTCGTCTCCTCCTACTGCCTGTTCCTTCTGCGCAAGGGTTACGTCTCTCCCCGCGCCCACAAAAACTTTCCGCGCGAATATTCCGACGCGACCCAGGCCACCGTGCAGGCCCTCGAAAGCGGCGAAAATCCCGAAGTCGCGGAAGCCGGTCTTTCCCTGGCGATTTATTCCGACATGAAAGAGGGCTTCGGCTATCTGCGCCAACAACCCGTTGTCCTGGCGCTCGGCGTGACCCACGCGATTCTGATGGCCAGCATCGTCAGCTCCAACATCGTCGTCGTAGCTCTCGCCAACGACATCCTTCACTCCGGCGCGCGCGGTTTTGGTTTCATCGAAGCGGGCTGGGCCATCGGCGCCATCACCGGCGGACTCATCACCAGCCAGTTGCCGCAGAAAATCCGTTTGCCACTCTACGTCGCCGCCATGGCAGGACTGGCGCTGGGCCACATGGCCGTGCCCTTCGTGGCGTTTCTCTTCGGCGCGGCGTTGCTGCAAGGCTGCTTCGGTTTTTTCCGCGCGCTCGGCGGCATCGTCGCGCAATCCGCGCTGATGAGCATCGTCCCGAAGCATTTCATGGGACGCACGCAATCCGCGTTCGCCATCATCGCCACCATCTTGCAACTGGCTATGAGCTTTTCCCTTGGTTGGATTGCCCAGCGCTTCAGCATCGCCACAGGTTTCTTCCTGCTGGCCATCATGTACACCGGCGCAACCCTCTCCGCCATGAAAGCCCGCCGCCTCTTGGCCGCCGCAAGCTAAGCGTCGCCTTCGTACCCGCGCCCTAGGTTAAGTCGCGCTTTCTCTCCCGCGCCCCAACAAAAATATTGTCATCCTGAAGGTCGCGCCTTTGCGACCTGAAGGATCTCAACCAACGCCCTCAGCAAGATTCCTTATCGACAGCGCCTCCTCTACTCATTCGGCGCCCCTTCCACCAATCCCTTCCCGCCCAACACTTCAATCGCCGCGTGATACAACTTCGCCCGCAGCATGTACCGCTCATTCGCCCGCGTGATATACCGCACCCCAAGTTCGATTCCGCCCACCACCGGTTTCACGCTGATCGCCGGCGCGGCAGAGAACCCCGACATTTCCTTGGAGTTCGTAGCCTTTAGCCATTCCTCTTCGGCTTCCTTCATGCTTTCCTGCGTCGCTTCCAGCACTTTTTTCTGGATGGCATCCACCATTGGATATGGATCCTGCCCCGCAGGCAGCACCACTTGCAGTTCGTCCCACAACCACTGTCCCGTGGTCGAAAAATTAAAGTAATGCCCTTCAATCGCAAAACTATTTGTGAACGTAACGCGTCGTCCGGTAGGATGCCCTGAATCGGTCCAGTTGCCGGTCTCCAGCAGCACGGTGTGAAATGGCCCGATCTGCACCACTTCGCCTGTCACCCCGTTAATTTCCACCCAATCCGCTAGACGTATTCCATTCTTCCCCATCAGCACGAACCAGCCCAGAAAACTCACGATGAAATCTTTCAGCGCAACGGTTAGCCCGGCGCCCGCCAGCCCCAGAAAAGTTCCCAGTTGGCTCGGGGGCCCGAACAGCACCAGCAAAATCAGGAACAGCGCCAGAATTTGCGAGCTGACCCGTGTCACCGTTCGCAGCGAATCAACCTGCCTTCGGTCCATCGAAACGGTCCGCACAATCGAATCCAGCCACGTGCTGAAATAAATCCCGATCAGCGCGATGACCAGAATAATCAGCAATCCCAGTAGCCCGCGGTGCGCCACTTCCCTCTGACGGCCTTCAACGATTTCAATCCACTGCGAGTAGGCCGCGGCCAATTCCTTTTGCGTTTCGATTCTTCTGTCGAACGCCGAAAGGCTCAATTGCTTTGAGGTGATTTCCTGGGTTTTCTTCAGCAGAGCATTTGAGTCTTCGCGACTCTTTTCCGCCGCGGCGATCCGTGCCGCAGCTTCGCCGGTTTTGTTCTTTTTTGCGTGATGGCTCAGCTCAGGTGCACCTTCCTTGGCAGCATCAATCTCCGCATCCAGCGCATTATGTTGCGCCGAAAGCTGGCCAATCGCGGCATTTGCCTTGTCGCGCGCTTGCGACAACGCCAGCAGCTTCTGCCGCAGCGCCGTCCACTGCTCAATCCGGTGAATCACTCCAACTTGTTCCGCCGGTGCGTTCCCATTCGGCAGAGCCGCCGGAGTATTGTGCGCGGTCTCTTCGTGTGCTTTGCGCAGCGATTCAATCCTGTCAGCCAAATCCCCGCCAGCGCGTATCAAATCCTGTCTGGCATCGTCGAGTTCATCCTGATCCAGCTCCAGGTCCGCTTGCGCCTGCACCAGATCCACTTGCAGCGCTTCTTTCTTTGAATCCGGCGCCTTCGCCAACTGCTCTGACAACTGTTTCGCGCGGTCCTGATCGGCTTTCACCAGCTTCTGCGCTTTCTGCAATCGTTCCGTGATCTCCTTGGTCTCCGGAGTCAGCGCGGGAGGATTAAGGCGCGCATCGCGGAGCGCCGTGTCGAACGCCAGGTCCACTTCAAAGTCCGCAAGTCGCAGCGCTTCCTGCGCCAGCGGCCGCTCTTCTGGCGTGCTCACCATCTGCGCCAGTTGCTGCGCCGTCTTCAGCGGGCTTTGATCCACCAAGGCTCTGGACGAAGCCGCGCTGGCAATCTCCTCGCTCTTTTCCCGGCGCAATGCAGAGTTGGCGAAAAATGGCTGCCTGGTCCTCCAGAACCCGTACAGGGTAATCGCCACCAACACCAAAAGTACGACCGCTGCTATTTTTTGAAGTTTTCGCATAACGCTACAAGCGCTCCACACGCAATTTCGGTTGATGTGCCGGGATGCCCCAATTTCGCGGATTCACCGCGGAAAGGCAAGCGCTTCATGAGACAGGCTGCCAACTCGTCATCGTTAAGACACTCGCCAGCCTGCCTCTAGCGCGTTTTCCTCAGCATTGACCTCCCGTTAATATTTCCGCATTTCCTCTGTAATACCCGCGAGGTAACTTCCCTCTGCTTTGGTTGATTCCCGCGCCAAATGGAGTGACGGCTCCTGGTGGCGGAAAGTCAGCCAATTCTGCCGCTGCAAGTGTTTCCCGGCTCAGGATTTTTCCAATCGAAATAATTAAGGAGAAAGAGTAAATGAAAATCAATCTAAGGCTGAAGTCGCTCGCGGCCCTTCTGGCTGCCTCGTCTTTGGTCAGTCCGATTTATGCCAACGAAGGCAACGTTCCCAAGGGCGTGCCACATCTCGACCACGTTTTCCTCATCATGATGGAAAACCACGGTTTCAGTCAGATCGTCGGCAATCCCAACGCGCCTTTCATCAATGAATACATTAAGAAGGTAAACGTGGGCACCAACTACTTCGCCGTCGCTCATCCCAGTTTGACCAACTACCTCGAAGTCACCGGCGGCTCCAACTTCGGCGTGCTCAACGACAATCCTCCCGATTGGCACAACACCACTTGCACCACCAATATCGCCTCGGCAACCACAGGCTTCGACGTCAAAGCGACTCCTCCCGTCTGCCCGATTTGGGGCAACGGCACCGACGCCGCTACCCCTGTAATCGACTACTCCAACGAGACCGAACCACCGGCCATCACCGCCGTCACCGAAATCGATGGCGTCCATTCCTATCCCGCCGATAGCAACATCTCCGGCAAGACCATCGCCGATCAATTGACCGAATTTGGCAAAAGCTGGAAGAGCTATCAGGAAAGTTTGCCTTCCACCGGAGCCGACAATGTAAATTACAGCGACGGTTTCTTCACCGACAAATCGAACTTTGCCGCGATTCTCCCCCAGCAGAGTCCGACGCCGACTACCGATCAAGTCGTGCAACTCTACGCTTCCAAGCATGACCCCTTCGTTTATTTCCGCAGCATTCAGGAAAATGGACTGGACCACATCGTCGGCTTTGAAGGCCGACACGGCTTGTTCGAGGATCTTAATTCCGGGCACGTGCCACACTTTTCCTACATCGTTCCCAACCAGTGCAATGACCAGCACGGTAAGAACAACGGCACCCTGGCCTGCTATGGCGATCCGAACGACAACGGCACTCAAGTTGGTTTGAATCCGGCCCTCATCTACCAAGGCGACCTCACCTTGCGCACCCTGGTCAACGCCATTCACAATTCTCCCGTCTGGCAGGATGGCAACAACGCGATCGTCATCATCTGGGACGAGAACGATTACAGCCAGGCTCCCTATCCCAACAAAGTCCTCATCACCGTGGACACCAACTATGGCCCGCACAATGTGACCAGCAGCAATTACTACACGCACTTCTCGCTGCTCAAGTCCATCGAGTCGGGATTCCGCCTCCCCTGTTTGAACCACGCTTGCGATGACAGCTCGGCCGTAATTACCGACCTCTTCGCAGGTAGCGATCGCGACCGTTGGTAAACCTTCGCTGAAAATTGCGTCGGAAAAATCCAGCCTTCACAAAAAAAAGAAACGCCCTCGAACTTTTCGGGGGCGTTTTCTTTTGTGATCCCCAACCGTTATTCTTTCGCGATTCCGTATTGACGCGCCGCGAACGAAGGACTAGCGTGATGTTACAGAACGCTTTGGTGTCATTCGGCGGAATTTTTCTGAATTTTCTACTCCCGACGATACGGCAGACGATCTGACACCACTTCGCCGTTCGCGCTCCACGGCAGTTAGGATCTTCACTGTGAAGAAATATCTAATCGTGATTGAAGAAACTGGCTCGGGTTATGCCGCCTATTCTCCCGATTTACCTGCTTGCGTTTCCGCTACCGGTTCGCGCAACGAAATCGAAAACAAAATGAAGGAAGTGATTGCCTTTCATCTCGCAACCTTGCGTGAGGAGGGCGAAACCATCCCCGAACCGCACACTTACCCCACATACATCGAACTGCCCGCGTGAGCATTGGCCTTTTTTGCACTCCGCAGCGATAACGCAGGAACTCCCTGAACACATCTCCACACAACTTCATTGCAGGAGCAATTTCTGCTGGACTACTCTGTCTTTAAGGATCATCCATGAACAGCTCTCGTCTTCCTGCTCTCATTTATTTCCTCTTGCTCACCATGGGTGTGCTCCAGTGGGTCAACGCTTATCCCCAACTCCCCGGCAATATGGCCTCACATTTCACCGCCGATGGCACTCCCAACGGTTGGCAACCCAAACCGTTCTTCTTTGCGATGACTTCGATCGTCATCGCCATCACCGCCATCCCCACTTTTTTCGCCGCCCGCAGAATCCGCAACCGCCCTCCCGAAAAAATCAATCTGCCAAACAAAGCCTATTGGCTCGCCCCGGAGCATCGCGAAGATACTTGGCGCTATATCAGCACCTTCATGGCCTGGTTTGGTTGCGGCGTGCTCTTCGTCCTTCTTTACGGAATCTCGCAAGCGATCAACTACAACCTGCCCAACATCCGCCGCTTTGATTCGCAGGGAATGTTGTATGTCTTAGGCGCATTCTTGCTCTACGTCATCGTCTCGCTAATTCTGTTTGTCCGTCATTTCCGCAATGTCCCCGACTCTTACTCTTCCTCCATGCCCAACTCTTCGCCAAAGTAGGTCTATGCCAATAAAAACGCCCGGCATGCACCGGGCGCTTTTTGATATTGGATTTCGGCTTTCGACTCTTTCTATAGATAATCCCGCGAAGGTCCCTCAAGGAACGCTCGCAGCTTGCGCGAGCGCGACGGATGCCGCAGCTTGCGCAACGCCTTCGCTTCAATCTGCCGGATGCGTTCACGGGTTACCGCAAACGACTGGCCCACCTCTTCCAAAGTGTGCTCGCTGCCATCGTCGAGACCGAACCGCATCTTGATCACTTTTTCTTCGCGCGGCGTCAGCGTCTTCAGCACCGAAGAGGTCTGTTCCTTCAAATTCAGGTTAATGACCGCATCCGACGGCGACACCACCGCCTTGTCTTCGATGAAATCGCCCAGATGCGAATCTTCTTCTTCGCCAATCGGTGTTTCCAGCGAGATCGGTTCCTGCGCAATCTTCAGTATCTTCCGTACCTTCGAGACCGGAATGTCCATGCGCTTGGCGATTTCTTCGCTGGTCGGTTCGCGTCCCAGTTCCTGCACCAACTGGCGGCTCGTGCGCACCAGTTTGTTGATCGTCTCGATCATGTGCACTGGAATACGGATCGTGCGCGCCTGGTCGGCGATCGCGCGCGTGATCGCCTGGCGAATCCACCACGTCGCATACGTCGAAAATTTATACCCGCGCCGCCATTCGAACTTGTCCACCGCCTTCATCAAGCCGATGTTGCCTTCCTGAATCAAATCGAGGAACTGCAAACCGCGGTTGGTATATTTTTTCGCGATGGAAACAACCAACCTCAGGTTGGCTTCGATCAGTTCCTTCTTGGCTTGTTCGGCTTCCGCTTCGCCGCGATGAATAATCGTCAGCGTGCGCTTCAGTTCGGTCAACCCGACTTCGCTGGCTTCTTCAATGTCCTTCAGCTCCGACCGCCGC
This sequence comes from Candidatus Acidiferrales bacterium, assembly GCA_963837885.1. Taxonomy (GTDB): domain Bacteria; phylum Acidobacteriota; class Terriglobia; order Acidiferrales; family UBA7541; genus Acidiferrum. Next base: position 373,836 of record CAWIPD010000016.1, read on the forward strand.
GTGCGCAATTCGCGCCGCGCTTCGGTCGCGTTATCGCCCTTGGAAACATCCGCGCGGCGTTCCAGCCGGCCCGCTTCGCGCTCCAACGATTGCAAGCGCTCAACGGTCCCGCGCATTTTGTCGATCAGCCGCTTCTTCTCAAACGGATTGAAATCGATGTCGCGAATTTCCACCGAAATCTCGATGCGCGTGCGCGCCACATCCCATTTCGCGTGGATGTACGGCTTCTTTTTCGCCTTCGGCGTCTTCGCCAGCTTTACCGCCTGTTTCAGCGCGGTGTCGTACAGCTTGGCGATCTTTTCGATGTACTTCAGCGTCTGCTTGGTCTTGTTGGCGATTTTTTCTTCGGTCAGCTCTTCGTCGTCGAACTGAACGATTTCCTTGATCGACCGTGCGCCCTTGCGCAGGTCATCCCCAACAGCGATCAATTCCTTGATCACGATCGGCGAACGCGTGATCGACTTCATCACCACCAGTTGCCCGCGCTCAATGCGCTTGGCGATCGTCACTTCGCCTTCGCGCGTCAGCAGCGGCACCGTGCCCATTTCGCGCAGATACATCCGCACCGGGTCGTTGGTCTTTTCCATCGAGCCCGGCGTCAGGTCCAGAGTTCCGCTGCCTTCTTCCGCATGCGCCATCATCTTTTACCGCGGCAGTCGCGATCGCCGCGTTCTACGGAGACTTCTACGGCGCGCGCCGCTTTCGCCGAGGCCGCGTCTTCGTAAATCTCAATCCCGTTGCGCTCAAATGTGGTCAGCAGGTCGTCAATTTCTTCCGAGGAATGCACTTCAGCTGGAAGCGAATCATTCACTTCGTCGTACAGCAGGTATCCGCGCTCTTTGCCCACCGCAATGAGCTGCTTTACCGCATCATATTTTTCTTCTAAACCCGAAGCCGCCACAACATTCCTCCCAAGTTTCTACCGCTGATCCCATCCGAATTCCCGTCAGATTCCGTCCGCGCAGAGCACCATTTTATGCAGGGAAGTTGCCTCGCTCTCCCATGGCGAACTGCAGGATTGTTCATCCGCTCGTAAATCGCTTGATTGTGTCTGTGAAACCCTATGCGCGCCGTTTACTTGCGTGTTGCCCCACGCTTTGCCGCCTGTCGCGCTCTGGCCAATACGGTCGCGTTGCATCCGTATACAAAAATTTAGATGCTCTGCGAAGCGAAACCGTTATCTGCCCAACCCTTCTACGCTACACGCTTAAGTCGTGTCAAGTCAATTACTTCGTGCCCACTTTTACATCCAAAATCATCCCGAATCTTTGGAACACTTTACCCTTGTTACGGATGCATTCCAGCCGCCATTCGTTTCAATAATTCCTGTTTCCGCGTCAACAATTCGCGCAAATTTGGACTGCCGGCGTTCGCCTCAATATCCCTCTGCAACTGCCCCAGCTCTCGTTCCAGCCTCCGACGCTTCAACGCTTCCAGGCAGCTTTCCGCTTCTTCCCAGGAAGGAGCCTGGGTTGGCTCAAATAAAATCTCGAAGAACGCCCGCCGGTCGCGCTCCTCCAGCAGCATTGCCACTTCCGTTGCCTGCATTGGCTGATCCGATAGCGCGGCCACAATCAGCGCGGCGAAATATCTTCTCCGTCTCCAGCCCTTCGTACAGCCGCTCTTGCTGCAGCCGCTCTGCCAGCACACGCCGGAAGTCCTCGGCTTCCACCAGCATGCGGATCAATCGCCGTTCCAGCGGTTTTGCCGCCTTGCCTATCAGTTCCGGCTGGGCTTTCACTTCACTTCGCCGTTCGTCGGCCGCTTTTCTTAAGCGCCGCCCGCAACACCGGTTCATCCACGCGCATCTGTTGCGAAATACGCGTGGCCCATTCCGAGCGCAGAAACCGGTTCGGAATTCTCTGCAGATACGGCAGCAGGAAATTCAGCGCTCGCAATTTCCCCTCCGCCGTCGATAAATCCATCTGCTGCGCGCGCGAAATCAGGTAATCCACATACGGCGGCGCATCCTTCAACAATTTGATATACGCTTCGGCGCCCTTTTCCCGAATGAACAGATCCGGGTCGGCCTTCTTGTTGCCAATCGGCGGCAGCGCCAGGACCCGCACCTCGAAATCCTGCTCCAGCAACAGTGTCAGCGACCGCTCCGTCGCCGTCTGCCCCGCCGTATCCGGGTCGTAATTCACGATGATTCGCTTGGTGAAGCGCCCCAGCAATTTAATCTGCGGCTCCGCCAGGCTCGTGCCGCAACTGGCCACCACATTGCCGATTCCCGCCCGCGCCACCGCGATCGCGTCCATATATCCTTCCACCAGCACCGCGAAATCCTGCCGGCGAATCGGTTCCTTCGCCTTGTCCATGTAATACAGCACGTTGCTTTTCGAATAGATCGGCGTCTCCGGCGAATTCAGATACTTGGGCAGTTCATCGCCCAGCGCGCGGCATCCAAACGCCACAATCTTCCCGGAATCATTGGCGATCGGAAACGTTATCCGCCGGCGGAAGCGGTCGTAGAGCCGTCCATTATTATTCTGATCGCGCGAAATTAATCCTGACTCCACCAGCAGCGCTTCCGCGAATCTGGGCTTCAATGCGCGTAGCAGATTTTCTCCGCCCGTCGGCGCATATCCAATGCCAAAGCGCGCAATCGTTTCCGCATTCAGCCCACGGCCTTCCAGATACGCCTTGGCGGCCCGGCCTTCCGGCGTGGCGTCCAGTTGCTTTACGAAAAACGCCTGCGCTTCGCGATGCATTTCAATCAGCGCGGCGCGTTGCTGATTCTCTTTACGCTCTTCTGGCGAACTCGCTTTTGGCTTGGGAATGGCAATGCCGCATTTCTCCGCCACCATCCGCACCGCTTCCGGAAACGGGCACTTCTCCATTTCCATCACGAAGCTGAAAACGTCTCCGCCCTTCCCGCAACCAAAGCAGTGAAAAATCTGTTTTACCGGATGTACCGCAAACGAAGGCGACTTCTCCCCGTGAAATGGGCACAGTCCCGTGAAATTCTGCCCGCTCTTTTTCAGGCGCACGTATTCGCCGATGACCCGGACGATGTCCGCCTGCTGCTTCACCCGATCCGCGAATGATCCTGCTTCCGCCATATTTACAATCGCAATTCTACAACTGTGATGGCCTTCCCGCCGTGCTCCTCGGTTTCAAACCCAGCCTGCGCCACCGATGGATGCGTACGCAGGAATTCCGCCAGCCCGCGTCGCAACGCTCCCGTTCCGTGTCCATGAATAATCCGCACCCGCGTCCGGCTGGCCAGCACCGATTCGTCCAGAAATTTATCCACTAACTCGCTGGCCTGTTCCACGGTCATCCCGATCACGTTAATCTCGCCGGTGGATGGTTGTTCGCTCCCGCGCGAAGTCACCGTCACGTTATCCCGCTTGGACGATTGAATCGCCACCTTCCCCGGCAACTCTCCTTCTACGCCAATAATTTCGTCGACGCCCACTTTCATCCGCAACGGGCCCGCCTCAATCTCAGCCGAAGATCCATCCAGCCGGCGGAAAATCACCGGCTTGTTGAAGCCGCGAACCCGCACTTTTGTCCCGGATTGCAACTCCGCAACGTTGACCGCATCCGGAGCTTCCGACTTCAAGCCCAGATCCTGCTGCGATTCAGAAATCGTCTGCACCACCGCCGCGTTCAACTCGTCCTTGGCTTCCCCTCGCGCGTCACGCAGCTTGCGCCCGGCCGTCTTCTCGATCTGTTTGCGAAGCTCCCGGTCCTTCACGGCCTCCACGATTGCCGCTACGTTTTCTTCGTAGCGCTTCTGCATCTCTGCGAAGCTCTTTTCCAGTTGTGCGATGCGCTCCTTCTGCCGGTCTACCCATTCCGCGCGCAGTTTCTCCCGCTCCTTTTCCAGTGCCCGGCGCTCTTCCCTCATCTGCGCCCGCAACCGGTCAAGTTCGTCGCGACTGCGATGCAGGTAAGCGATCAGATCTGCAGCCTCATGCGACTCCGGAGTCATCAGCTCGCGCGCGCGTTCAATGATTTCTTTGTTCAATCCCAATCGTTGCGCGATCGCAATTCCGCTCGAGCCGCCCGGCACTCCCAGCATCAATCGGTAGGTCGGCCGCAGATTCACATCGTCAAACTCAACCGCGGCGTTCACCACCCCGGGCGTCGTTGATGCATACGTCTTCAATCGATCGTGGTGCGTGGTCGCCAGCACGAAACAATTTTTCTTGTGGAATTCGTCGAGCAGCGCTTCCGCAAGTGCCGCTCCCTCTTCCGGCGCAGTCCCTGTTCCAATTTCATCGACCAGCACCAGCGACTTGGGCGTCGCCTCCTCTAACATGGCTTTCAGGTTCAGCATGTGCGCGGAGAACGTGGAAAGATCGGTGGCGATCGATTGTTCGTCGCCAATGTCCACCAGCACATGATCAAACAGCGGCAGCACTGCGCGTTGCGCCGCCACCGGAACGCCCGACTGCGCCGAAAGCGCCGCCATCCCCGTCGTTTTCAACGCCACCGTTTTGCCGCCCGTGTTGGGGCCGCTGATCACCAGCAACCGTTCTTCTCCGCCCATCGCCAGCGACATGGGCACCACCGCGCGATTCTCGCGCTTGAGCTTGTCTTCCAGTACCGGGTGCCGCGCTGAATCCAACCTCAACTCCGCCCCCTCCGTGAACTCCGGAATGCATGCATCAAAATCCTTGGCAAAACGCCCGCGCGCGAAAATGCTGTCAAACTCTGCAATCGTTTGTGCAGCGGCCTGCAACGGACCGCTTATTCTCTGCAGTCGCTCAGTAAGCTCCTTCAAAATCCGAAAAATTTCCGCGGCTTCATCCTCGGCAAGCTGCACCAGTTGATTGTTTGTCTCCACTGTTTCAAACGGTTCGACGAATACGGTTTGCCCCGTAGCGCTGGCGCCGTGAATAATTCCCTGCACCGTGCGCCGATGTTCAGACCGCACTGGAATCACGAAACGGTCGTTCCGCAATGTGACGTAGTCTTCACCAGACTCCGCCTGCCGCGACCGCATAATTTGTTTCAGCGCCTTCTGAATCGAGTCGCGAGTCTGCAATATGCTGGCGCGAATCCGTCGCAGCGTGGTCGACGCATCGTCGCTGATTTCCCCGTTCGGCAAAATGCAGCGCTTGATGGCGTTTTGCGTTTCACGAAAATCCAGCAGCTCGCCCGCCTGCGCCGCCAGCAGCGGAAATTTCACCGCCTCTTCGCGAAATTGCACGCGCAACCAACTGGCAGTCTCCAGCAGCGTTGCCACATCCAGAAATTCTTTCGCCTCCAGGACTACGCCCGGAGCTTCAATTTTCTCCAGCCAGCTCACCGGGTCCGCCAGCGCGCCGAATCCCAGTTCGCGTCCAATCCTCAACCACTCACTCGCTTCGCGAATCCGCGCAAAATCAGCTTTCCAGCGCACCACGATCCGTGCCCGGTTGCAATTCATCCAGGCGCCGTCGCCCCGGAGCGCACGTGGTCCTCAACCGCAGCAATTGCCGCAGTTTGTCGAACTCCAGAACGTCTTGCGCGGATCGCGACATTTTCTCCTACTTCTTCAACTGCGCCGCCAGATACGCGGCAACTTCTTGCGGCGTCGCCGCACTCTTCACCAGACTGGCCTTGGCTTCGCCCCACTTCGGTGCCACGCTCGATGGCCGCTTGTCCTGCTCCACTTCCCTCACGCGATCCAAAATTGGCTGCCAGAAATCTCCCAGCACCGCGAACGGCTTAGCCGTCATCACCGATTTATTCAGCATTTCCCACACTACCGCAAGTTCAACCAATGTTCCGGTCCCGCCCTTGCACGCCACAAATCCATCCGCCAGTTCGATCAATCCGAACAGCCGTTCTTCCCAGGTCTTCTTCCGCACTTCTACATCGATCCATTCATTCGCTTTACGCTTGAAAAATTCCGCGGTCACTCCATACGTCTTTCCGCCAGACTCTTTCGCGCCCCTCGAGACCGCTTCCATCACACCGCCGTAACCGCCGCTGCACACCGCGAAACCTTGCTTCGCCAGCGCTCGTCCAAGTTCGCGCGCTTCGGCATAATCCGCATCTTTTTCCTTTGGCCGCGAGCTCCCAAACACCGTGATGATCTTCTCTTCGCTCATATTTCTCTCTTCCCTACCGGCTAGCCTTCGCGCCGTTCGCCGCAACATCAAATTCCTGGATCATCGCCAGGCACAATCCATCCAGCGCCTCGTGGATATCGTGGCCGGTCCCGCCTTGATTGTTGCTTAAAAACGAAAAGATCAATTTTCGTCCACTGGGGGTTTCCGCATAGCCAGATAATGCCCTCACATGCGTAACGCTTCCGGTCTTCGCGTGAATTCTCCCCGTGACGCCCGCGCTTTTCATTCGTTCGCTCAGCGTGCCATCCACGCCCGCCACCGGCAGCGACGCATAATACGCCGCGAACCACGTCTGTTTCTGTGCGTATTGCAGCAACGCGACGAAAGCCCGAGGCGTCACCATATCGTGCCGCGACAATCCTGATCCATCCGTCTGGATCACATCATCCGGCGCAATTCCCACCTTGGTATAAAACGCAGTCGGAAATTTCGTCAGGTCTTCCGGCGTCTCCCATCGCCCTTGTTGCCGCGCCGCAGTGCGCAGCAGCACTTCGGTGTGCAGGTTCTGGCTGATCTTGTTCACCAGCTTCACCGTATCGCCCAGCGGCAACGAAGTATGCTCGGCCAGCACCGACCTCTTCATTATCCCTGTCAAATCCGAGTCCGGCTCGTGCTGCGCCCGGACTTTGCCGTCGAGTTTGATGCCGCGTTCGGCCAGCAACCGCGCCAGGATGCCCGCGGCATTTTGCGCCGGCTCTTGAACCGCCAGCACCAATTTGTGTGGAGCGCTTCCCGCCGACATTGTTCCGCTGACCACCACCGTGTTCGCTCCGGGCTCGCGCGTCAGTCGCAGCTCTCCTTTTTCCTTTGCACCGATAGTCACCACTTCGTTCTTCACTTCAAACTCGGACGTGGCTGGTTCGACGCTGGTCGAGACCACTTCCCCGGCTTTCGTTCCGGGCAGTAGCGTCAGTGTCACGGTATTGTCATTCACCACGATCGCGGAAATCGCCGCGCCGTATTCCCATACCATGTCATCGATTTCCCACCCGTCCGGATAACGTTCGCGCGGAAAATAACTGTCGTCGCCAACCACGTCGCCGGAAATTTCCTTCACTCCTTTCGCGGCAACCTGATCCGCCAGTTCGCTTAGCGCCCGCTCCGCTGGTCCATCAAACTCTTCTTTTGTCTCATAAGGAAATTTACGGTTCGAAAGGTTCGGATCACCCCGTCCCACCAGGATCAAATCGCCCGAAAGTTTCCCGTCCGCCGAAATCGATCCGTTAGTCTCAATCGTTGTATGAAATCGATAGTCAGGGCCGAGCGTGTCCAAGGCCAGCGCTGTCGTCAACAGCTTCATATTCGATGCCGGCACAAAATAGGAGTCCGCGTTTTTTTCGTACAGCGTTTCTCCCGACGCTGCGTCCACAATCAGAATTCCCCATTCGCCCTTGTTGACCGGGGCCATCCCCGCCACCAACTCGGCTCGCGCTGCAAATTCCAGCTTCGCGGAGGCAGGCTTGCTCTTTGCTTCATTTCCACCCGGCCCTTGTGCCCGGATGGAGCTGACGAACCCGCCCAATCCTGTCAGAATCCCGCAAAGGATTACCCACGTCGCTGCTCGCACTGCTTTTCTCTTCATAAATCCTCTATGGCAATATCCAGCATCTGAAAGTATATTCGAAAGTCTGCGGAGCCCCTCCATTCTGAATTCCGGAATGGCTTTAGGGCCGGGCGTGCATCGATCCGTCGCCGCTTTTATAGCCCAGTTGTACACTTTTGTTTCGTTCTCGGTAAAAAATTGAAAAGGTGAACTTGTATGAAAAAGATTCTTCCCTTCCTCCTGGTTATCGCTCTCATTTCACTCCCCATGCAGGCGGGCGACAAGAAAATCAATGACCGGTTGGAAAATTGCGGCCTGGTAATTCAGGAAGTCATGGACATCCCCGACGACATTCCCCAGGACCTGATCGACAAAGCCGATTGCGTGATTGTTTATCCTTCCGTCGTAAAGGCCGCATTTATTTTCGGCGCCAGCTATGGACGTGGCGCCATGGTCTGCCGCACCGGAGAAGATTTCCGTGGTCCCTGGAGCGCCCCTGCAATGATGGCAATGGAAGGCGGCAGCTTCGGATTCCAGATCGGCGGCCAGGCCACCGACTTTGTTCTGCTGGTAATGAACGAACGCGGCGCTCGCGCCATTCTCACCAATAAAGTGAAACTCGGTGCGGACGCCTCCGCTGCCGCGGGACCCAAGGGCCGCAACGCCGAAGCTTCCACCGACGTCACCTTGCGCGCCGAAATTCTTTCCTATTCGCGCGCACGCGGCTTGTTTGCCGGAGTATCTCTGGCGGGCTCTTCGGTCCGTCCCGATAATTCCGCAATCTACGATCTCTACGGCAAGCGCGTGTCGGCGCAAGAGATCATTTTTAAAGGCGTAGTCCCGGTGCCACCTTCGGCGCAGAAGATGGTTGCGTATCTGAATAAGAAGTCTCCTACCAACAAGTCCTCTGGAAAATCGTTCTAGCAGCTTGAATCGCAAATTCGCTGAATAAACCAACGTGTCATTCCCAGCGAAGCGAGAAATCTGCTTTTTCTCAAGGGTCCCGAAATAACTTCGGGACCTTTTTTCTTGACGAAATGCTATAAATGACCTATAGTCATCTATGAATAAAGGTCAATATGGTCACCACCAGCTCTCCCCTCCACTCTTCCCGCCGCGAACGTCGCAGCGCCGAACTCCGCGAGCGTATCTTCCGCTCTGCCTTGCAGCTCTTTGCTCATAAGGGCTATGCGGAAACCACAGTGGAAGACATTACCGAAGCCGCTGACGTCGGCAAGGGCACTTTTTTCAATTATTTCCCCAGCAAAGATCACATCCTCGCTGCGTTCGGAAAATTGCAAGTTGCCAAGTTGCAGCTTGCCGCGGATGCCGCGCCGACCACTCGCCTTCCTATTCGCGAGTATTTCCAAAACTTGGCTTTTGACGTGGCCTCTGAGCCCGCCCGGAACCCTGCCATGGTGCGTGTGCTGATGCAGGCCAATCTCTCCAGCGCTCCAGTCCGAAAAACGATGCGCGATATTCACACGCAGGCTACTGAACTTCTCGCGCAAATTGTTAAAGTGGGCCAGGACCGCGGCGAAATTCGCAAAGATATAAACGCGCTGGACATTGCAACCACTCTTCGTCAGTCCTTGCTCGGCGCGCTGCTGATCTGGTCGCTCTATGGCGATGGTTCCCTCGAGAATCGCATCAACATCGTCATCGACGTTTTGTGGAACGGCCTGTAACACTGCACATAATTCTTTGCATGCCGTGCGCCCGGCGGAAAAAAGGAAATGGAAATGAAACGCAAGTTGCCCATTCTCGTTTTAATTGTGGCCTGTCTCGTCGCGGTGGCCGGATATTCGGCCGGATGGTTTCACCACGACACGACTCTGCAAAGTTCCGGAACAGTGGAAGCGCGGAACATCCGCGTCGGCTCCAAAATTGGCGGCCGCATCGACAAGGTTCTGGTTCGTGAAGGCGATTCCGTGGAAGCGGGCCAGATTTTAATCACTTTTGACGACAAGGAAATGCAGGCCGAACTCCAACAGACCCGCGCCAACGCCGAAAAATCTGAACGCGGTTTCCGTAAAGAGGAAATTGAAGAGGCACGCGCCGCGGCCGCTCAGGCTAAGGCGGAATACGATCAGCGCAAGAATGGCTATCGTCAGGAAGATATCGATTCCGCAAAGGCCGACGTGGACCGCACCACTGCCGACGAAGCTCGCGCGGTGATCGACTATCAGCGCTACGAAGAATTGGCAAAAAAAGATCTGGTATCCAAGCAGCAGCGCGACACCGCCGAGGCCACCTGGAAAATGGCCCTGGCACAGAAACAGAGCGCCCAGCACAAGTACGACGAGCTGAAGCGCGGTTACCGGCCGGAAGAGATTGCCTCGGCCGAAGCCCGTTATCACCAGACCCAGGCGACCTTACAAAAGTATGAGGCCGGTAACCGCGTCGAAGATATCGCGGCAGCTCGCGCGGCGCTTGCACTCGAGGAAGCCCGTTACCGCGAACGCCAGGTGCTCGCACCTTCCGCCGCTACCGTCGAAGTGCTCGATGTCCGCCCCGGCGACTTAATCGCTCCCAATACGCCGGTGGCCACTTTGCTGGAGCGCGACCAGATTTATGTCCGCATCTACGTGCCGGAAACCGAAATCGGTCAGGTGCAAGTAGGACAGAAAGCCGAGATTCACGTGGATTCTTTTGGCGGCCAAACTTTTAACGGCGTTGTGGAGCAGATCAACCAGCAGGCGGAATTTCTTCCGCGCAATGTGCAAACCCGCGAGGAGCGCGTTCACCAGGTTTTCGGCGTGAAGGTGCGCATCGATGATCCCAGCCATCGCGTGTTGGCCGGAATGGCCGCGGACGTCAAACTGGCGCCCAAAAGCTGATCGATGCCCACCCACGAACAACCCGCTGTGGTAGCCGAACATCTGGTGCGGCGATTTGGACACTTCACCGCTGTCGATGATGTCAGCTTCCGTATTGAAAAGGGCGAGATCTTCGGATTTCTTGGCCCCAACGGCAGCGGAAAAACCACCGTGATCAAGATGCTCACTGGGCTTCTCCCACTCAGTGGCGGCAAAGCTATCGTCGAAGGCATTGACGTGAGTAAAGATCCTGAAGGCGTGCGCGAGAATATCGGTTACATGTCGCAGAATTTCAGCTTGTACAGCGATTTGACGGTTGCCGAAAACCTCACATTCTACGGCCGCATCTATGGACTGAAGCCAGAGCGGCTTCGCAAACGCATGGACGAGATTGTAGAACTCAACAATCTTGGCCCGTACATGAACCGGCTTTCCGCGCAGCTTTCCGGTGGCTGGAAACAGCGCCTGGCTTTGGGTTGCGCTATGCTGCACGAGCCAAAATTGATTTTTCTGGATGAACCGACAGCCGGCATCGATCCCGTGGCCCGCCGGCAGCTCTGGGATCTTTTGTTCGAGCTTTCCGCGCATGGCATCACTTTTTTTGTGACCACCCACTATATGGACGAAGCGGAACGCTGCAGCCATGTTTCCTATATTTACTACGGCAAAATGATTGCCGATGGCACGCCGGAAAGCCTGCGCGAATTGCCGGATGTGCAGCCACCGGGAACGTACCGCGTGGAAATCACCACCACCGCCGTGACCCGGGCATTGCGATTCGCGCGCACGATCGACGGTGTTCGCAGCGCCACCATTTTTGGACAATCCATTCACGCGCTGATTGACGATCACCTCGATCTCGAGCATCTGCGCAAACAACTCGAGAAGAACCAGGTGGTCGTTGCCGAAATTCGGCCGCTCGCGCCGACGCTGGAAGATGTTTTCGTCGAGCTGACCTACAAACATCAGGCAGAAGCGGAGAAAGCTCGTGGATAATCCTTTTCGCGGATTCGGCGCCGTCTTTTACAAGGAAGCGCTGCACGTGCGGCGCGACTTCGCCACTCTTTTCTTTTCCCTGATCATTCCCCTGCTGCAGATGTTTCTGCTCGGTTGGGGCATTGATACCAACGTCCGCCAGATCAACACTGTCGTTTATAACGCCGATGGACGTCGCGAAAGCCGCGAACTGCTCGACCGCCTGCGGAATTCCGACACCTTTAATCTGGTGCGCTTCGTCAACAACGATCACGACCTCAACGACGCCATCATTTCCGGCAAATGCCGCGTCGGCATAAAAATCCCGGTGGATTATTCGGACAAACTGATTCACCAGATGAGCGCGCAGGTTCAAGTATTGATCGATGGATCCGATTCCTCCGTCGCGGGCCAGGCCATTAACGTAACTACCGCGATCGGGCTCGACGAATCCTTGCGCCGCGTATTGGCCAACAGCAACGCTGCTTTCGCCGTTGATATGCGGCCCAAAATCCTGTTCAATCCCGATTCTCGCTCGCCGAATTTCTTTTTGCCGGGACTGACCGCCATCCTGCTGCTGAACGTAACGACATTTCTCACGGCCTTTTCGATTGTGCGCGAAAAAGAGCGCGGAACGCTCGAGCAGTTGTTCGTCACCCCCGTGCGCCCAATGGGCTTGCTGCTCGGCAAACTGCTGCCTTACCTCGGAATTGGATTCTTTGAGTTGTGCATGATTCTCTTCTTCATGCGCTTTGTCTTCCATGTTCCCATTCACGGAAGCGTATGGTTGCTGGCATTTCTTTCGCTGCCCTATATTTTCGTTTCGCTTTCGCTGGGCATTCTCATTTCCAGCAAAGCAACCACTCAGGCGCAAGCGATGCAGCTGTCGTTTCTTACCATTCTTCCCAGCATCTTTTTCTCCGGCTATATTTTCCCGCGCGAAACCATGCCGAAGTTTTTCTACATTTTGAGTTATTTTGTTCCCGCTTCGTATTTCATCAACATCACCCGTGGCATTATTCTCCGCGGTGCGGGTTGGACGCATCTTTGGACCGACGGGCTGGCCCTTTTCACCATCGGCACAATCCTGCTGGTGATTGCCGCCCGGCGCTTCCATAACAAAGTCATCATGGCGTGATACTCTTTTCCGTACACCATCGTTGAGCACTCAGGGGAATTAAATTGCTTTGCCCAATTTGCCAGAAGCGTAAGCCTGGCCGGTTTTGTCCGGCCAAGGCCGAAACAATTTGCGCGGTGTGTTGCGGCACCGAGCGCGAAGTCTCCATCGACTGCCCCGCGGATTGCGGCTATCTGCTTTCCGCTCATCGTTATGAGGATCAGCACCAGCGCACCCTTCCGGCCGATACGCCGTTGCTTGATGTCCGGCTGACCGAGGATCTGGTCCAGACTCATCAGCAACTTTTGTCCGCGCTGGCCTTCACCATCGCCAAATTCTGCGCTGAACATCGCGAAGCAACCGATCCGGATTTGCTCGCGGCCATCGAATCGCTCGCCAACAGCTACAAAACGCTTTCGTCGGGAATTGTCTACGAACAACTTCCTGCCTTGCCTGTTCAAAAGGATTTATACACCGCGCTGTCGCAATTTCTGGAAGGCACGAAACAACCGAATCAGCAGAGCTCATTTGGCTCGGCGAAAAATTCCGAAATTTTCCAGTTGCTGGTTTTTCTCTACCGCATGGGCCTGCTACATACCAACGGGCGCCCCCGCGCCCGCCGCTACATCGAATTCCTGCGCGGGCAATTTCCCGATGCCCAGGAATTGAAGAAGGAAGAATCCCGCATCATCCTGCCGTAAATGGCAAGAATCAGCGTTTCTTATTGACCAGAAACGATATTTTTTCGACCTGCGCTTCTCGAATCTCATCCAGGGCGAGCTTCACAAACTCGTACTTTACGCGTGCGTCTACAGTTAGGTAGATTCGCTTTTCCGATCCGCTTCTGACCTTTTCACGAATCTCACCTGGCAGGTTTTCTAGATTAGTTTTTGAATTTCCGAAGAAAGCTCTCTCGTCTCTGGTGATCGCAATCTGAATGGCATCCTCACGATTGGCGTACCACAGAGTGTGCGGATGGCTCACTACCGCCAAATCCGGTCCCACCCCGTGGTGTATAGGCCCCTGGCCGAGCATCATGACGAATAGAATGACGAGAAGTACTGCTACAAACGGCCAGAGATTAAGCTCCAGCCAATAGAAATTTCCGCGCTCTTTGATTTTTCGGCTGGGATAAAATCCATCGGACTGCATGGCGGGTCACCTCGCCCTACCTGATTAGACACCGCTGCGTCGCTCATCGTGCCCATTGAACTGGGGTAATTGCCCAACTGAATAACCGAGTTCAGCCAGCCGGGCACAAACGCATGGTCTGCAACGGGGTGCGGATCGTTGCGGCATCTCACGCCAGCTTCCATTGTCGGCGACACTGTCGGCGATGTCGGCGCGCCGACAGTATTACTTATAGATATATGTTCAGATGAAAGTATACATTCGAATTGGGGGCTGGCTCGATTCGAACGTCACAACAGCAAGAAACTACGCCGGTTGCCAAAATCAGCGATTCGAAACAAACTTGCCGATTAAACAGCCGACTTTGTCGGCGTCGCCGACATTCGCGCCGACATTCGTCAACAAAGCCGCCGACTTGCCGCAAATTATCCAGCCGAGCATGACCGCATCGTCTGCAATTCAGTGCTGATCGCGGCCGCATCCCACGCCAACTTTAATTGGGGCGCTTGCGACTTCGGCCTCTCGCCCTCCCACGGACGCACAGAAAATCCGTATTTCTGGCGAATCCGCAGCACCCGTTCCGATGCTTTTTTGCGATATTCCTCCGGCGCATATCCGTTTTTCGAGTACCACTGTTCGTATTGTTTCGCCAGTTTCGGAAATTTCTCGCGAATGAAGGGCAAAAATGTTTTGGCTGACGCGGGCATCAGGAACAGTACTCCCGAGAAGAACCACTGCGCTCCCGCCAGTTTCGCCGCAGCCGCCACTGCTTCCAGTTCTCCTTCGCCATCCGTGATGCCAGGAACCAACGGCGAAGCCGAGACGCCCACATTGAGTCCCGCCTCGCGCAATTTTCGCACCGCTTCCAGCCGAAGATCGGGCCTCGGCGCACGTGGTTCCAGCAAACGCGCCAGCCTCGGCTTCAGCGTAGTTACCGTAATGTTGATGGACAGCGCCGACTTCGCCGCAATCACTTTCAATATGTCGATGTCGCGCACCACCTGGTCAGACTTGGTGATGATGGAGATGCTCAGTCCATCGCGTTTGGCCAGTTCCTCCAAGCACGCCCGCGTAACTCCATACTCCTTCTCCGCGGGCTGATACGGATCCGTCGCTGTTCCTATGGCGATGTGCTCCGCCTGTGTGTAACCGCTGGCTTTGGATTCATACGAATATTTCTGGTTGACGTCGCGCGCCAGCAACCCCGCCGCATCCTGCTTCACAAATATCTTCTTCTCGAATTCGTTGCCGTCAATTTCCATGTACTCGTGCGTATAACGTGCGTAGCAATACTTGCAGGCAAACTCGCAGCCGCGGTACGGGTTGATGGTCCACTCAAACGGCACGCGCTGTGAATCGCACCGGTTCAAAATCGACTTCACCGGCAAGCAAAAAATATTCCGGTTTCTGCTCTGACTTGCGCTTCGTTTCCGCCGCGGGAGATTTAGCGGCGAGGCGAGCTATGCCCACCAGTGGTGCATGAGGAGTTTGGAGTTGTGGCGGGGGGCAATCCGCCGAGGGGCTCTCCACACTTCCCTTGCACCAGCCGGGCGCACCTTCAGAAAGGGCGCCGGCCTCTTGATTGGGGCTTGGCTCATTAGGGCGAAAAGGCAGGAAACCAACAGCGTGGGAACGAACGGGGCGACGCCGCGACGTAAGGCGCGAAGTCGAAAGGGGAAGAACTGGGGACATAGATCACCTCGAAGCGGGACCAGTATTTCGCTTTTTCTTCGCCAAGTCAAGTACTTTCGCTTTTTCTTCGTTGGTCAGTTTCGATTACCGCGTTTACCGAGATTTGACCACCTGATGGGGTGTAGACTGGCTTCTGTTTTGACGAAGGTGGCGCTAATGCGACATTCTGAACATCGTCCGCTTGTTGTTCTCGTCACGACTTTACTTCTCGCTGGCTCTGCGCCTGCCCAAAAGCAACTGGCTCAATCACCTGGAATCCAAAATGCTAGATGTGCCTTCTTCAAGAATCAAACTGGCTCCGATGAAGTCGGGAAGAATGCGGTGGCAAAGCTAAAAAAGTGGGGGAAGTTTAAACTCGTGGATGACCCAAAGCAAGCCGACGTGATACTTCTCCTCTCGGCTGACCCGTACAAGAACGGGAATATCGTCTTTGCCAGTGGCCAAACTGGAAGCGTAGACAATGGCCACGTCACCGAAGACCCCGTTCCGAATTACAACAAACAATCTCCGACAAGATATGCATATCTGACCGTGATTGACCCTAAAACCGGGGACAATCTTTGGAGCGACTCCCATCAGTGGGGAGGACTGCTTACTGGTTTCAACAGCGTGGGAGCACAACTTGTTGGGGAATTGGAAAAACAAACCAAGAGATGAGGCAGGCCATTTGCTCGTACCGACTTCTCCGGTAACGGCGTTTACCAGGATTTAATGAGAGCAGAGGTTAGTTGGGTCTGACAGGCAACAGAAGCAGGCCCGTTTTGTTAGAGCCACCGCCCCCCAGAATCTCGACCCTGAAAACGCACTCTGGACCTTCTATCGTCTGTCCCGCGACGAGTTTGTTTTCCACCGTGAGAAAATCCCGAACGAGTTGATGCAAGTAGCTAATCATCTCTTCCGTAATCGTAGACTGTTTCCCGATGAAAAGCTCCGGTGCACCGAACTGTGCCATTCCTTTTGTGTGAATAAGACAACCGTCAGGTTTCCAATTCACGCCGACCCACAGCAAAAACGGAGGTTGGTCCATTCTTAAAAGTTCCTTCGCTATACTTACGAAGTCATCGCGCAAAGTAAGAACTGGTCCGTTCAACCAGCACACACAGAGCGAATCCGTGATTGGTAGTAGCGTCGCAACTGCTTTCGTCAGGTTCGAGGCCAGAACGACCGACTCGCCATCATTTATGCTAGCCGCGACAGCGAGGTGAGCTGTGTGGGTTGATATGTCTTGTTTGGCTGTGGGCCAATGGAGTGTTGTTGCAAGAACGGAATCGGTGAGCGAATCGGGGACACACTTGTGTCGTAGTTCGATTGCGACGTGAGACCTGCCAATCTTTAGTCGTGCAA
Source organism: Candidatus Acidiferrales bacterium (assembly GCA_963837885.1). Classification (GTDB taxonomy): domain Bacteria; phylum Acidobacteriota; class Terriglobia; order Acidiferrales; family UBA7541; genus Acidiferrum. The sequence goes on from CAWIPD010000016.1 coordinate 390,531, forward strand.
CGTTGGGTTCTTCGCCTTCCACCTTGCAAGGAGTCTCCGGCCAGTTTTTGCGGAAATCCGAGACGAATTTCTCGATGCGGACTGGCGCGAAACTCTTTAGATAAATCGCTACGCCCAACTTACGCGTTCCCTGTCCCGCCTTGACCATAGTTAGAGCTTACTGTGTGCAGGCGGTTGAAAGTCAACTCCTGGGAAGTTGGCTAATCGGAAACTGACCCACTGCCCGCTTTTTATTCGACTTCACCCTCCCTCTTGCGCCCCTCCTCCTCCTTTGGTCTAATCACTCCGCGGCCGCATTTTTCACTCGCCCGGTGACCGCTTGCCCTCCGCCTCTGTTGAACGCATCATACTTATCTGTGCCCTAAGGACATGATGACTGCAACTCCTGGCCTTCCCATTCGATTCGTTGTGTTCGGCCTGCTGGCCGTTCTGCCGGCGAGAATCCTTACGCAAACGCCCGCCCCGAAGTCCGCACAGAACCCGCCTGCGAAGAGTTCCAACGCCGCCAAACAGCCAGCGATTGAAGCAGCCCCCGACGTTCAGGAGCCGCAGCAGACCAAGCACCATCCCATTCTGATCGTTGCCCACGGGAACGAGCCTTCCTGGAGTTTGCGCCTGGGCATGAAGGGCCCCGAGCGTCTGGACCGTCTGAATTACCCGCCGATCGTGCTGGAACCTTCCGATGTCTCCGTTGACGATACAAAAACGGTGTGGACCTATAACGCCAAGGACTCGCAGACAGGCGCTGCCGTATCCGTGAAGCTGACGCGGGATGCGTGCTCCGACACCATGTCCGACACCAAGTACACTTTTCGCGTTGTTGTGGACCATGCACAGATCGGCACACTGAATGGTTGCGGGCTAAGCGAACCCGACAAATTTCCGGAATTCCGCAAGAAGAATCAGATTGATCCCGCCGACACGCCGGACACCGCGACCGACAAAGACAAATCCAAAGATAGAAACCCTGCCCTGGACCCGATCACCAAGTTCACGCCCCCCGTGGAAATTGCTTATCTCGACCCCGCAGGAAAAGTGATTTGGAGCCACGGCGAATTGAAGAAGACGGCTTCATCTTCGGGTTACGAGCTCTCGCTTTCGCACGATGGAAAGAAGCTGCTTTTCACGCGCGACCTGACCGGCACAAATCGCACCATCGTTCTGTATGATTCGGCGACCGGGCGTTCGCAGGACCTGGTTACGGGTTTAGTTCATCAGGCGTTCTGGTCCCCTGACGATTCGCGCGTGGCCTTCCTGAAATTCGTCGATGAAAAGTGGCAGGTGTGGAGTTTCCCGGTGAACGCGCCAGATAAAGCCGCGCCGTTTTCGCCGCAGACGGTTTTAGCTCTGCATGGGTGGGCTTCTTCGAACACGGTGTTGGCTTCGGACATGGACACTGCCTACTGGCTGGTGGAAAACGCCGCGCCACAACAAACCGTTCCGCTGAAAACCGTCTACGGCGACACGTTTCAAATTATGAGCAGCGACACCATTCGCATCCATCCACTGAATCCTGATCTTCTGCTCATCAGCGCGTTCTACATGTCCAATCCGGCGGGTGCGCCCGTGGATTCCATGGGCCTCAACTCCAGTTTTTTCTTGTACGAAGTGCGCTCAAAGCGGAGAGTGGCGCTTTGCCCAACAGATACGTGGGCACGCAGCGCCGAATGGTCTCGCGATGGCCTGCAGGTTTATTACACGCGCATGGGGCCGGGTAAAGTGTTCGCCACCAACCGCATTTTCTGGGATGGCACCGTCGTGAAGCGGTACATCGCCGGAAACAGCATGACCATTGGGCGATAGTTTTGCGCTTCGTTCCGTAACATCGCGCACCGAGGTGATCTGATGCAACTTACTATGAAGAATTTCCGACCGGTTTTTGCGGCGGCAGCTTTATTTTTGTTGGCAGGCGGGGCAACTTTGGCGCAAGATTCCCCGCCGCCCACGGCGCCCGCGCAGCAGTCCGCACCGGCTAAACCTTCTTCCAACATGAGGGCGCAGTACCAATGGAAGCGCTTCGATTACACCTGCGAAGGTGGCGCCAGGCTGACTGTATTCCTGCACAGCAACACGGCGAAGGTTCGCTTTAAGGACAGCAATTACCTGATGCGCCAGACTCCTTCCGCCGATGGTGGCCGCTACTCCGACGGGAAAGTGGTTTGGTGGGGCAAAGGGAATGGCGGTTTTCTGCAGGAAGATACACCGGACGGCGACGGCGCCATGATCGTCAAGGATTGCCAACTGGATAAGCCTCTCAACGGTGAATCGGCCGACGAAGTAACCGGCACGGTCAGCTATCTGCAGCGCATCGCGTTGCCGCCAACGGCCGTGATTGTCTTGCAGCTTCAGGATGTTTCGCGGGCCGATGCACCGGCGATCGTCGTTGCCGAGGAAAAGATCACCCTCGGGGAACATCAGGTCCCCGTGAAATTTTCCATCAAATTTGATCCTGCAAAAATCGATCAGAAGCACCGCTACGCCATCGGAGCACAGATCCTCGACGATGGGCGTTTGCGCTTCGTCAACGACAAATCCTATCCGGTGCTGACCCAGGGAAATCCAAATCACGCGGACCTTATCCTGCATCAGGCCGCAGCGACCATCCTCTCTCAGCCGCAATCGCCACAATAATTCTCACCGTACCAAGGGACAGGTGCCCTTTTCGCTGCCTGTCCTCCGCCTCGGCCTTTCCGACAAATCGACACCTTATAATTTCCTCATGGCAACCCCTTTCGCTCCGCTACCCCGGCAAGTGGGCATACTTGTCCTGGAGGCCGACCCGAAGAATTCCGGCGTCCTGAAACAGATCCTCGATTCGGAAGGGTGGCGGGTGCGTGTCGTGCCTGACATCGCCCTGCTGCACGCCGAGTTGAAAACCGCCGAGTATTCCCTGCTGATCGCCAACGTAGCCATGGTGGGTGTGGAATCACCCACGTTCCATGTGCTGCGCGAATTGGCAACTGTCTCGGCAGAGGATGGCGGCAAAATTCGTACGCTTTTTGTGCTCCCGGAGATGGGTGGCAGCGAGTACGTTGGCCACCTGGAAATCGCGCATCTCCCGTACGTTGTCCGGCCATTCCACTTGCACGACTTCCTGGAAAAGGTCAGCGACCTTCTGGTGGAGATCAGGGCGATTGAAGGCCCCCTGCGTATGACGCGGTATGAGTTTGGCAATGCCCGCAAAAAGAAGAAGGAATCCAGCCGGACCACTTCGATGTTTGCCGCGCGCGATTCCTACTCCTACTCGGAAGAGGAGATTGCTGAATACGAGAAGTCGGAAGCCGAATCCTCGGCCTTGCGGCGCACCAAGCCCCGCACCAACCTGGGCAATCCCAACTCTTGAATTAACTCAGCACCCTCGGCGAACCTCTGCGCCTCTCTGCGTTGTCTTTTTCCCGGGTTTCTTTTCCTCTGCAAGATTTTCTACCTGCCGCGTTCTAACTCCAGATCGTGCTTTTGCCGCACATCCTGGAGGAAGGTATGGATCGCTCGCTGTTCGGACTCTTCAGCAGTCTGCTGGGTTTTACCGCGCTAGGCTTTGTCTGGGCTGGGGGAGGACCTCCGGCCGTTCCGCCTAAATATGAAGGAGACTGGCGCCTTCTTGAACCGATCACTTATGAAAACCTGACCGTCTTTCCGGTGGTGTCTTCCTCCGGCTATGACACTTCACACTTTCTCACACTCGAAGAGGGCCTCTCGTCCGGCGAAGTCATCATCCGCGAACAAGGCGAGGACACCATGGTGCGCAACCGCGATTCCAGCCAGCGCTACGTGCCCAACTCCGGCCCTTCCGTCAATCAACTGGTTTTGCTGAACCGCAGCAAGCGTCCCTTGCTGTTGCTCTCTGGCGAACTCGTCAGCGGCGGCAAGCAAGATCGCGTGATCGCCAAGGACCGCATCGTCGCCCCGGGAGCTGATCCTCTGCCCTTGAACGTATTCTGCGTTGAACATGGCCGCTGGTCCTCCGGCTCGCAATTCAGCGCTGCTCGAACCATCGTGCATCCCAGCGTTCGCGAACAAGCCGCCGTAAAGCAGAGCCAGTCGGAAGTCTGGAGCGCCGTCAGTGCTGGGAGCACCTATGCCGCGCCTCCGCGATCTGCCGGATCCGTCGCGATGCCCAACGCCGCTCCGCGCGTCAGCAGCAGCGACCTCGCCGCAATCGCGCGCGAAGAAGCTCCGACGCAGTCTTACGCGAAAATCTACGAGTCTCGCCGCGTGGGCACGTCGATCGACGCTTTTGTGGAAGAAGTGCAGCGCCGTTTCCGCAAGGAAACTTCCGGGTTGAAGGGCGAACGCGTTGTCGGTGTGGTGATTGCCTACGGTGGCGAAGTTGCCTGGAGCGATATCTTCGCTTCCGGCGATCTCTTCGACCATTACTGGAACAAACTAATTCGCAGCTACGCCGTGGAAGCCGTCGCGCGTCCCTCTTTGCGCGAAGTCGCTTCTCACGAAGATGCCCTCGCATTTCTCCAGCATCTCAGCGGACGCGAAGTCACCGAATCCGAACCTGGCGTTTATCGGTGGCGTGAAACCAGTTACGGTGCGCTTTCGCAAATCGAGCTTGACGCCCTCGATCCAAAACCCATGACCATCCACCGCCTGGTCCTTCGCCGCTCCAACTAACGTAGGGGCGGCTTTACGCCGCCCTTTTGTTTTTCCTTTAGTCTCACTTGGGCCGGACCGGCCTTACTCGGTGCCCTCGGTGCTCTTCCTCTGCGCCCTCTGTGATAAATCCCCACGCTCTTCACGCAAACTTCCGCACCTCACTGCGATCCACACTTTTCGCCAAAATTTCCTTCGCCGTAGCGTCCACGAAGGATGCCGCAATTCCGCCGCGAGCTCCACCAGCGGCACCATCACAAATTTTCGCTCCAGCATTCGCGGATGCGGCACCTGCAACTCGGCTGTGTCGATGCTCTGCTCCCCGTACAACAAGATATCCAGATCGATCAGCCGCGGTCCTTTGGCAAACGGCTTTTTGCTGCCCATGCTCGCTTCGATTCCCCGCATCGTTCGCAGCAAATCCAGCGGCGTAAGTTCCGTCTCTGCTTCCAGCACGCTGTTCAGAAACCAATCCTGTTCGAGGTAATCGACGGGTTCCGTCTCGTAAATGCTCGAACTCTTTTTAATCCGGATGCCCGCTTCACTCAATAATTGGATGGCCCGCCGCAGATTTTCCTCGCGGTCGCCCACGTTCGAGCCCATCGCCAGATAAACCGTAGTCATTTATTTAATGCCCACTCGCCGCCCCAACATGCCGAGCATCGATTGAGCCTCTGGCAGCTTCATGGCGATCGCCACGGCAAAAAATACGACCGCGTAGGTTCCCAGCACAAGCATCGCGGCAAGGATCGGCCCGCGATGGCCGATGGCAATCAACACGCCCCTGGCCAGCGCCGCTCCCAACACCGCCGCGATCCACACTTGCGCCAGAAATCCCACTTTCACGCCCACTTGTCCAACGCGCCGCCGCAAGCCTCGTTGCAACAGCGTGAACTCCACCCAGGAAGCGATCCCCGCCGAAATGGTCAGGCCCGCCACGCCCCAGCGCGGCTCAATGCCCAGCAATTTCGGAAGTGGCAGCGCGCTTAAATAGCCCAGCAACGTGGTGAGCGCCACGCGAACCATCGCGAACCGCAGAGGAGTGCGCGTGTCGCGCAGCGCGTAAAATCCCGACGCATACAACCGGCCTAGCGTCGAAGCCAGCAGCCCTACCGTGGATCCCGCCAAGATCCCCCAGACATAAATCACGTCCGCGTGGGTGAATCGCCCCGACTGATAAATTGCCGCGACGATCACGTCGCCCAATACCAGAAAGCCCACCACCGATGGCACCACCAGAAAGGTGATTTGCCGCAATCCCGCGTTCAAGCGCCCGCGCAGCATGCCGGCCACTTCATCCGCCGCGCCCACTGCGCCGCTCATCAATGGCAGTTCCGCCGCCGATACCGACATGCCGAACAGGCTGACCGGCAAAGTGTAAAGCGTTTGCGCATACGCCAGAGCCGACACTGCCCCGGTCGGCAGCCAGCTTGCCAGAAACGCATCAATGTACGCGCTGATCTGTACTACGCCCCGGCTGATGAACACCGGAAAGAAATTGCGTATGACCGTGCGCACATGCTCGCCCTGATGCACCAGGCTTAGCCTCAAGCCGCCAAGAAGTTTCAACACCATGGGCAATTGCACCGCAACCTGCAGCGCGCTGCCCACCACCGAAGCCCACGCGGTAATCACGACCAGCGAGTTTTGCGTTCGCCCCGGGCCGAAAAAGATCATTCCGGCGATCATCGCCACGTTCCACAAAACCGGCGCGGTATACGAGATGAAAAATTTGCGATGACTGTTCAGAACTCCCAGACACCATGCCGAACCAACCAGCAAGCCCGCTCCCGGAAAGAGAATCCGCACCAGCAGAATCGTCAGCTCGCGCTTTTCTCCATGAAACCCGGGCGCAATCGCATCAATCAGCCATGGTGCCGCCAGAACTCCCAGCAGCACCAATAAGGATGTGCTCAGCGCCAGCAGCGCCGCCACCGCGCCGGCCGTCTTGCGCGCTTCTTTTTCATCTTTCTGTGCCAGCAGGCTGGCGTACACGGGAATGAAGGACGCGGACAACACCCCTTCGCCAAAAAGATTTTGCAGAAAATTCGGAATGCGGAACGCCGCCTTGAACACGTCGGCGGCATCGGAATTGCCAAAATAATGCGCAAACACACGATCGCGTATCAGCCCCGCCACGCGGCTGAGAAAAATCCCCGCGCCCACCAGAAATGCAAAGCGTTTCGTACTTTGGGGAGCAGCAGTTTTCGCGGTATCAGTCACATGGATTCCCAAGCGGCGGCAGATTCAGCTCGCCGTTCGCATCGCACGGCGTCTCATAGCTTTGTTATCGAAGATACATCAGACCGGCGGAAGCGCTGCGCCCGATTTCGGAGCATGTGCTCTGAACCTATCCGCGAAGCCACAAATTCCGTGACGGGCAATACGTTAGTCACCGACGTACCAGTTGTAATCAACGGTCCCCGCGTCCAGCCGCCATTTTTGGGGTGTCGTCGTTTCCGTCCAATCAATGGGCGCGCCCGGTGCTCGCTTTTCTGCAGCCGACTTCAGCGCGACGCTAAGCGCTATCTTCTGTTCCGGGAGCACCGTATCCGGATCGACCGAAACGAACAGCGCGGTTCCGCTTCGCGTAACCAGGTCGAGCCACTGCCGGGTGAGCTCCCACGGAATCTCATTGGTTACCGGAACGCAATCCGCATCGGCCAAAAAGAATGTCTCATGTTGAGGTAAACGGAACGCCAGCGTATTCACGCCCATCTTGCGCGTGCGCGACCATTCGCGCCCGCTGGTATCGTCGCCGATGCGCTGCACTTCCACCAGTCCCGCGGCGAGATGCCCGATTGTGTTGCACCCGATCAGAATGGCGTCTCCGGCCGCCTCGCGGATCGCTTTGTACAAACTGCGAATAATCTCCGCCGTCGTCAGTGACTGGTCGTGGAAATGCCAGCCTTCCTCGGTAAGCCGGGAATTCATTTCAAATCCCCAGCGGCCCAGCAGATCGAATGTGGAGAAATCGTGTTTGATAAGCTGATAGCCCCATTTCCGTATGAGCCGCACATTTTCTGCCATGTATTCGAGCGCTTCAGGAATCGATGGGTCCATCACGATCAAATCGCCTTGGGGCCGGTGGCCCGCAGCGCCAAGCCGCCAGGGCTTCGCTACCGTTTCAACCGTCAGCGTCGGCCGCGTCCACAGACCGGGCCGCACTCCCATAGCAACCATTTTTTGCGCCAGACCAGCCATGTCGGGGTAAGCGGCACTGGTCTCTCGCGCAGGCCCCGCACCTTGGCGCGCCTTATGCCACCCCATGTCGATAACGCAGTAGGGACGATTGGAGACGCTGGAAGGGACCAGTTCCGCCAATAGTTGTGCATCGCGCAAACTGCGTTCGGCGGAAGTATTCTCTCCGTACGCGTAATACCAATTGTTGCTGCCGTAGACAGGCGCGGCGGGGAGTCGCGGACTCTCGCACATTGTGGCGCAGAACGCGCGAGCAACATCGTCTGGCGATTCGTTGGAGTGGCCAGCGCGCGCGACGATTGTGGCGGCGTGCAGCCGGCGATTCCCGAGATGCACTCCCGAACCGCCGTTGCTGACGTCGAGCCACAGCGTGACGCCCGCCGCATCCACTTGCCAATAGCAGATCGCCGACGCACCCGTTTTTACGCCGCAGCCCTGAGTGAGATGGCCATCGGTGGCCAGAAAATACCATGGCATGAGCCGGTCACCCGCCAGGCCACGAAATTCCAGATCTCCGTAGGAACGCTCCCAGTGGTCGCCCAAGTAGCGGCAGTCCAACGGAAAGACGCCGTGCCAGCGCAGCCGGATTCGCGTCAGCGCCACCGCCGGAGCAGTCACAAAAACTACCATCTCGTGCCCGGCTTTTCCTTCACGCACTTCCGTAGTGACTTCAATCCCCTCCGCTTGCCAGTTCTCACCCGAACGCGTGAGCTTTCTTTCTGCGGATTTTCCTTCTTCAAAAACGGAAACGCGGTCGGGGACGCCCACTATTTCAGGGATTGAAACGGAAGCTACATGCGTGGATACAGTCTGAGCTGGAAGCTTGGATGCCGACGCCGCTGCCGTAACAGCCCCTACGCCCAGCAGAAAATTACGTCGTGATGGTCGCGGCGAACGATCCGATTTTGCCTTTTTCATAAACCAGGTTCTCCGCCGGCCGTATCTTTAGCCGCAGTTAGCGTTAAAAGAGGCGTGGTTGGCGCTTCGGCAGTTGCCGCCCGAAATATTCGTAGGCGCGTGGTGTGGCGACACGCCCACGGGGTGTACGGTCCAGCATGCCAATCTGCATCAGATACGGCTCGTACATCTCTTCGATGGCGTCTTCTTCTTCGCTCAGCGCGGCTGCAAGCGTGCCAAGTCCCACCGGCCCGCCTCCGTATTTATCGATCAGCGCGATCATCAAGTTGCGGTCGACTTCGTCCAACCCGTGTTCATCGACGCCGATCATCCGCAGCGCGTCTTGCGCAACTTCGCGGGTGATGCGGCCGTTCGCGCGCACTTCCGCAAAATCGCGCGCACGCCGCAGCAGGCGATTGGCTACGCGCGGCGTCCCTCGGCAGCGTCCCGCAATTTCCTCGGCTCCCGCGGGGTCCATCTCAATATTCAGAATCTTGGCCGAGCGGTTCAGGATGATCAGCAAATCTTCAGGCTCGTAGAACTCCAGATCGATGTACGATGCCAAATCGCGAGCGCAAGGGCGCGGTAATCAGTCCCGCGCGCGTCGTCGCGCCGATCAGCGTGAAGTGGTTCAACGGAAATGGGTGAATGCGCGCGCCCGGCCCCTGCCCAATAATCAGATCGACGCGAAAATCTTCCATCGCCGGGTACAGCACTTCTTCCACCGCGGGCTGCAAGCGATGAATCTCGTCGAGAAAAAACACTTCCTTGCTATCCAGCGAAGTCAATATCGCCGTCAAGTCGCCTTTGCGTTCCAGCAGAGGTCCGGCGCTGGTCTTGATCGGCACATTCAGTTCATTGGCTATGATTTGCGCCAACGTGGTTTTGCCCAACCCCGGAGGTCCATAGAGCAGCACGTGGTCCAGCGCTTCTCCGCGGCTGCGCGCTGCTTCAATCGCAATCGCGATATTTTCTTTTACGCGCTTCTGCCCGATATATTCGTCCAGCCGCTTGGGCCGCACGCTGGCATCCAGGCGCGCATCATCTTCAGACGCGGCGCCGGAAACGATGCGCGCGGCGCGCTCGCGATCATCGCCCTCATCCTTGCGCGCCATCGCTTTCTTTGGTGTGAAGTCGGCCATTCGTCCCTGATTCCCTTTTTATGTTTCGCTCTTCGATTATCGCTTGGCTTGCGAACTGAGCGCCGCCAGTGTGTGTCGCAGCAATTTCTCAAAGCTCGCGGTTCCCGCCGCGCGCTTCCCTTCCGTCACCGCGTTTTCCGCTGTCCGTTCGTCGTAGCCAAGATTAATGAGCGCGGATTTCACGTCGGCCTCCACGCCCGCAGGCGAGGCCGGCAGCGGCTTCTCGCTTTCGATGGCCACCGCGTCCAGCTTGTCCTTCAACTCCAGCACCATGCGCTCGGCGGTCTTGCGTCCCACGCCCGGTATCTTCGTCAATCGCGCGATATCACCGCCGCGAATTGCCGGAACCAGTTCTTCCACGTTCATCCCCGAAAGAATTTTCAGCGAAAGGCTTGGACCCACGCCGGAAGCCCCCAGCAGCAGTTCGAAAACGTGCTTTTCACGCGCCGACAGAAATCCGTACAGCGTCAGCGCATCCTCGCGCACATGCGTATGAATCAGCAGCGTCACTTCGGCATGCAGTTCGCCCAGCGCTGCATAGGTGGAAAGCGGCACGGCCACCAGATAGCCCACGCCACCCACATCCAGGATCACTTGATTCGGCCGCTTCTCCAGCAACCGTCCGCGCAACAGTCCAATCATCGATTCCGAGTATTGCCGCCCATGCTTGCCGCTGTCAATCCAACGAAGTTACTGGGTTGCCGCAGCGCGGCGAGGCGCGTTTGTTCCAGTTCATCGCGGTAAAACAAATTATACGTATCGAAGGGGATCAATCGCCCGTCGGGATGCACGATATGTATGCAGGTTTTCTTCACCGAACGCACATCGAATGCATGCGCATCCAGAAATTGCACGATCAGCACGCGAAAAATATTCTTGTAACTCAGATTCGCGGGTGCAGCGATCTTCGGCAGGCAGCACAACAATTCCCGCAGGCTGCTGGCTCCCGACTCTGGCGAATGATTGGTGGCAAATAACTTGAACAGGCAATCGCGCACTCCCGGCTCTTCTTCATACACAATCGTGTTTCGCGCGGCATTGATCAGCACGTCCGGCTCAACGAATCGCGTCAGAGGCACCACTTTGCCATCAAGTTTCAGCGCGTACGCCATCGCCAGCGCATCCGGATGGCACGGCACGGGAATCACATCCTCGGGCCGAAATACGCTGCTCTGTTCCAGGATTTTCCGCCGTACTTCCGTCAGCGTCAGCCGATCTGCCGCCGGATCAAAATGCTCCACCCGCCCGGCATCCTGAATCGGTTGCAGCGTAACCCCGCGGACGCATGGTTGTGTCAGCGCGAAGTCAATCACCTTGCCGATTTCGTGGTCGTTCAGGCCTTTGCGCAACGTCACTACCAGCGTGGTCGAAAGATCGTATTTGTTCAGGCGCTCCAGCGCCTTCTCGCGGATCGAACGCAAATCTCCCCCGCGCAAATCCAGCAGCGCTTCGCGTTCGAACGAATCGAATTGTAGATAAATTTCCAGGTCAGGCGCGGAATCCGCCAGGCGCTTCACAAACTCTTCATCCTGGGCAATTTTCACGCCGTTGGTGTTTACCATCAGGTGGCGAATGGGCCGGCTCTGCGCCATCTTCAAGATCGTGAAAAAATCCGGATGGATCGTCGGCTCGCCGCCGGAAATCTGCACCACGTCCGGGTTTCCTTCATTGCGCACCACCGCGTCGAGCATTTTCTCGATCAGCGCCAGCGGACGATGTTCCAATCGCTCTGGCCCGCTGGCCGAATAGCACACCGGGCAACGCAGATTGCACGAGTCGGTAATTTCGATCAGCGAGAGGCAAGAGTGCTGCTCGTGGTCGGTGCACAAGCCGCAGTCGTAGGGGCAGCCCCATTTCACCGGCGTGTTATAGACCGCAGGCATCTCCGGCTTTTTGATGAACACTTCACGGCAGCGGCGGTAGTAGTCCACATCATCCGCGACCAGCACTCGCTCCGCACCATGTTCCGGGCAACGTTTCAGCAAGAACACTTTGTCGTCCTGAAAGACAATCTTGCCTTCCAGCTTCCGGTAACACACCGAACAAATCGTCAGCGCGACATCGTAAAACATGTACGGGCGCACGCGCTCGCTCATCGCTTCACCATTTTCAGAATAATCCAAATGAGGAAGTACACCATCGCCACATTCAGTGTGAGCACGAACAATCCGAGGAACACCACTCCGGCATACAGCAACCAACCACTCAGCCCCTTGGAACGTACTCCCATGCTTATGGCCCCGGCACAGGTCGAAAATGACAAGAAGGCAGTGGTGGCCAGTGTGATGCCAATCGGCTTCCACAAGCGAACGCGGTTCCTTCGAAGGAGGTGGAAACGGCGGCGGTGGTGGAGGCGGTGGCGGATAGGGGGTCAACTCGGTCATCGTGCTGCTCCTTCATGAACTTGAGCGCTTGCGCCGGTGGCGCGTTCGATATCATCGTCGGCCGCAATCTCACTCGCGGGGACGCGGTTGCGCGCCCATCGAACTATATCCGAAGCATAGTAAAGCAGCATGAACGCGCATGCCCATTGAATCGAAGAGAGCCCCGCAAATACGCGAATCTCTGGTTTCAGAAAATCGCAAGCTAGCCGAAACGCAAAATAGCCAACCATGAAGATCTTGAAGAGGTCGCCCGAGGCGTGCGGGCGCCGGGAAACCCGCAGAATTACCACTGCCAGCGCAATAAGAAAAACAATTTCGTAAAGTTGCGTGGGATGACGCCGTATGCCGTCGCCAAAATTCACGCCCCAGGGCAGCGTGGTCGCTATCCCCGCTGTCTGGTCCTCGACTCCCGTCAGAAAACAGCCGATGCGTCCTATCGCAATGCCGACACACAGCGGCAAGGCAAACAGGTCGCCGGTGCGCGTCGTTACTCCCATGCGGCGCTTGGCAAACTCCACCGCGAAAAGGCCGCCGATCAAGGCCCCTACAATTGTTTTCCCTGAAAATAACAGCCCGGGCTGGGCGATGTTCTGTAGCGACCAGCGAGGATCCTCGAACAGGAAGAGCAACTTGCTGCCGAGCACCGCTCCAATGGCCGCTGCGGCAATCACCCACCACCGGTCGAAGTCCGGCAGATGGTCTCCGCGTTGCCGGCGCAATTTGAGGTAAACACGGAATCCCACCGTGTAGGCGATGGCCTCGAACAACAAATGTGGATGAATCGCCAGAGAGCCCACGCGCAGGTAGACGGGAAAGGACATAGCCTTGCCAGAAACGCTACGCGAACGCCCCCTGCATCGTCAATGTGGGCAATTTGAACGGCTTCAGCGAGTCTTCAGAAATTCCGCTACGGCCGCGTGTTTGCGCTCTTCTGCCAACGCGAGCGCCGTTTTGCCGTCATTCGATTTGGCGTTCGGATCGGCGCCGTGGGTCAGCAGCAGCTTCAAAATATCCAGCCGCCCGTTCGCGGCCGCAGCAAGTAGCGGAGTGTAGCCCGGGCCGTATTTATAGTTTGCATCGGCGCTGGATTCCAGCAGCCATTGAACAATTTCCGCGTGACCACTCGTCACCGCTCCAGTCAGCGCGTTGTATCCCGTTCCGTTGGTGGCAGCCGCGTTGATGTCCGCTCCTTTTTCCGCAAGATAAAGCGCCACGTCGAAATGACCGAACACCGCGGCCAGCGCAACCACCGGAAATCCATCCGAAGAATAGGACTTGGCCAGCGCCGGGTTCTGCCCCACGATTTCCTTCACGCGATCCAGCCGCCCAACCGCAACGGCATCCTGCAATTCAAGTTTGGCGCCGCGCGCCAGCAGCAGATCACGAATCTCCTGGCGGCCGGAATAAATCGCCGTAAGCACCGCGGACACGCCATTTTCATTTTTTGCGGACGCCAGCGAAGCATCGGCATCCAGCAGAGTTTTGACCCGGGTAAGATCGCCAGAACGGATTGCGTCGAAAATTTCGGTGTTTGTCGCGAGCCATGGCGCACCTCGGAAGTGAGGGGAAGGATACAACTGGAGTATTCAGATGGCCAGAAAATAAATGCGCTGCCCGCCGCCCGCATTTCTGGGCGTGCTTCCTGGTCTTCTGAGTCAGAAGCAATAAACGTGCGCCATTACGCTCTGCGTGCCATTACCATACGTTTCTCATCCCTCGGGTTCCGCGCGGCGCGGGACCTGAGGGATCTGCTTTTGCCTTCAACAGGACAAAAAGCAGATTCCTCGCTCCGCTCGGAATGACACGTTTATTTTGTAATGAATATATTTGGAATTCAGGGCGTCAATTGAAACTATCGGCGAGAACGATCTTTACGCACGGCTTCGTCCACCAGCGCATCCAGCTCCGATCGCGAAAGTGTTACTTCGTCCGTGGTACTCTCGCCGCCATCGCAGGTTTCCGGCAGCTCCGCTCCTCCGCCGGGTGGCGGAGTAACGTGATAGCGTGCGCGGGCGGCCATCAGCTTAGCCACTTCGCGGGTGGAGAGCAATTGCGGCTCACCGGCAAGCCTCGCCGTCAGCGCTATCTTTGCAAAATGCTCCACCATTTCCAGCCGGAAAAACGCGTTCTGCAGATCCGGTCCACAGGTTACCGCGCCATGATTCGCCAGCAGCAGCGCGTCGTAGTGCGGAACGTACGGCTCAAGCACCGCGCTTAAATCCGTGGTGCCCGGCGTGGCGTAGCGGACCAGCGGAACTTTTCCTAATCCCACAACGATTTCCGGCAGCAGCGCCTGGTCCAATCCCAGCCCCGCCGCGGCAAATCCCGTCGCGGTTGGTGGATGCGCGTGGCAGACCGCCTGCACATCTTCGCGCATTCGATAAAATTGAAGATGCATCCCCGCTTCGGAGGAGATGCTGCGGGTGCCCTGCAGCAAACGCCCTTCCATGTCCATCACCACGAGATCTTCCGGCGACATCATCCCTTTATTGATGCAGGTGGGCGTGGTCAGAATGCGTTCCGCATCCAGACGGATCGACAGGTTTCCTTCGCAGGCAACGATGTGGCCGCGTTCGTACATCCAGCGGCCCACCAGGCAGATATCCCGTCGATGTTGTTCTTCACTTCTAGCTAATGAGTTGGGCGTCGAGTCCGAAAGCACGATGCGGACTCCTTCCTAGACCTGTCGTTATCTGAGGCGGTCAGACGTTCTAATTTATGGCTGCAACTTGCAAAGAGAGTACGCTCTGCGGCCAAGAAAGCCAAGAAAAATCAGGCGTAGATCCCGCGCAGCTTCAGTGCCGTCGCCACCCGGTCAATGGCCAGCATATAAGCCGCAATCCGATTATTGACCCGGTGAGTTTCAGCATAGCGCACCACTTCGTCAAACGCCCGGTCCATGATGTCGTACAGGCGCTCGTTCACTTCGCTCTCGCGCCAGAAGAATCCCTGGCGGTCCTGCACCCATTCGAAGTAACTGACCGTCACGCCGCCGGCATTGCCCAGAATATCGGGCACGGTAAAGATGCCTTTGGAATCGATGATCGCGTCGGCTTGCCAGGTCGTCGGGCCGTTTGCGCCTTCGCAAAGAATCTTGGCCTGCACCTGGTGAGCATTCTGCTCGGTGATCTGGTTTTCAATCGCGGCGGGAATCAGCACGTCGCACGGCTGGAACAATACTTCGCGCGCGCTCATTTTGTTGCCGCCGCCGGGATATTCCTGCAGTGGCTTCTTCTGTTTGTAAACCCAGTCGATGATCTTGGGTACGTCGAAGCCCTTTTCGTTATAGAGCCCGCCACCGATGTCGGCGAGTCCCACGATCTGGTAACCCGATTTGTGCATCAGCTCCGCGGCCAGCGAGCCCACGTTTCCGAAGCCCTGCACCACCACGCGGGTCGACTCTTTCTTCATCCCCAGCTTGGTGAGCGCTTTGTCCACGCAGATCATCACGCCGCGCCCGGTTGCTTCCCGGCGTCCACGCGATCCGCCAAGTTCAATCGGCTTGCCGGTGACTACCGCGGTGGTAGCCTGCCGCGCATGCATGGAGTATGTGTCCATCACCCAGGCCATGGTCTGTTCATTCGTGCCAACGTCCGGAGCCGGCACATCTCTCTCGGGCCCCAGCCAGTCCGAAAGCTCCGCTGTATAACGGCGTGTCAAGCGTTCCAGTTCTCCGCGCGACATCTTTCGCGGATCGCAGATAATGCCGCCTTTTGCTCCACCGAACGGAATATCGACCACCGCGCATTTCCACGTCATCCACGCAGACAGGGCCCGCACTTCATCGATGCTCACGTCGGGAGCGAATCGTATTCCGCCCTTACCCGGGCCGCGCACTGTGGAGTGCAACACGCGATAGCCGGTGAACACTTCCAACTGTCCGTTATCCATTCCCACCGGAATGTACAGCGTGATTTCCTTGTCGGGATATTTCAGATAGCGATATACGCCCTGTTCGAGGCCCAGTTTGTTGGCAGCCAGTTCAAAACGCGCTTCGGCGTTTTGGTAAACATTCATCTCTTCGGGTGAAGGCGCTGACATGCAAAACTCTCCTTTGCTGGCGCGACCCCGAAACGTTGGCGGCGCAGCAATATTCGGCCCGCAAGAGGCATACAGGCTCGATTGAAATGGCCAAGGGAAGCGGAAATCGGCGGGCTACCCACCCTCCGTCACTGCCATTTGGCCGGGTCGCCAGTATACGAAGCCCGATGCCCCCACTGCAAGGTAGCCCAGCACACCAGTCGCGAACCTGTCATCAGGCGTGTAAGTTCACCAAGAGACTCTGATTCGTTTTCCGTCGTCTGCCGTGAACTCTAGGAGTTTAGTTCCCACCGTGAGATTTCGAGCCGGACGAATCGGCTTCGTCGACAAATTGTCTTCGGTGGACAAAGTCCAGCACGGTGGGTTCACGTCGCCAATTGGAAATGCGGGAATTCTTGGCGCTGTCCAGGCTCCGCAACTCCAAACCACTCCTCGGGAAGGCAAAATCAAGTAGGATTCCACTACTAACTTGTCTCGCCGCGTAAGAAACAGCGTGCCATTGCGATTTCCACGATGCAACCAACCTTGCGCCGTTTTCCCGTCCACAGTGAGCTGCACATTGGGGACGCGAAAATACCAGGAGGTGTATTGCGAAAAAATCATGTGAATGCAAAGGGCGAGAATGAGGAGCAGGAAGGCAGTACAAACGACTTTGAATTTGGCTTTCATTAAAGGATGTGACACCGGAAGTGTAGTACAGGTTCCCTGCCTTGACGCGTCCTTCCCAGCGGGGTGAGCCACCCTTGAGGCACCGTCACCAACAAATGGACATGTTCAGGCATGACTACAAATCCGAAAAGCAAAAATCTTCTTTGGACTCGAACCTGATCAAGATATTTCACGAAGACATCGCGAGCGCGTGGCGTAATGAAAAAAGGTTGACGCCGATAACAACTGAAGGTGAGGAAGTGCAGATTCCCTTGGCCGTAGTGCCTTTTGAGTGGGTTATGCATCAAAGTCAAAACCCGCACCCTTGATGAACCAAAGGCCAAGAGTGCGGCACCCGATTCAGTGCCTTATGCGGTTCTTACTCAAATGTTATACTCCCGCCGTGCCCCGGTTTCAAAACATCTATGCGGCAGCCGGCCAGGGACGCTCGTGAGACACCGCCACATTGGGGTCCGGACAATATACTGTGGACAGCTTTCTCCTTTCTTGGAAAGAATGTATGTTCACGAGCAGAAAGGTGAAAGATGGTGGAACCAAACCCACGAAGCGAAGTGACTCAATCGTTGCAAGCTGTAAAGGTCGGCACAATTTTTGGATTTGTGGCCTGTTTCGCATACCCACTCGCTGTTTTTGCTCATCTACCAAAACCTGTGACCGTGACGTTGGTAGCGTGCTTCGGTCCTGCCCTTGGTATCGCGTGCTACGGCCTCCGCCGACTACTCGACTGGGAAAGACCGACGATTTTTAGTTCCCTAGGTCTGATGTTAAACGCGCTTGGCGGAGCACTATTTTCCTGCATGGCACTTGTCCAACTGGCTGTCGGGTACTCGGCAAATGGCGACAAAGTTTCTCCCCAATTTGTGGCCATCTGGCTGGGGCTGGACGTGGCCTGGGATGCTTACATCGGCATCGGAACCGTGTGTTTCGCATTGGCAATGCTTCGCAACTCACGCTTTGGCGCAGTCTTCACCGTTTTCGGGATGGGCATCGGGGCAGGTCTATTGACGCTCCATCTTTATACCTTTCCGACTCCGCCACAGAATGCAGGTCTTATTGACCTCGGACCTGTGCTGGGCATTTGGTACCTGGTTGTTACCATTCAAATGTGGCGCTCCCTCCGATGGGCAAGGCAACATATGCCAACAGCCTAAGCTCTGAGGATTATCGTGCTTCTGGCGGGTGCCCCGGAACGAAATTTCAGAACGAAAAAATCACAGTGACCCGGGGAAAGACAAACAATCGCAAATGATTGGATGACCGCGTCGGCTCCTGGTTCTGAGTAGACTGGCCCGCTGCGCCACTGCATTACAATGGGAAAACATCCAACGTTGTGAACGGTGAGGAGATTCAGGGAATGAGCAAACCTTTCGCCAACAAAGTGGCTTTGGTGACCGGAGCAGCCTCGGGCATGGGGCTCGCCACAGCACGAGCGTTCGCTGAGGCAGGCGCCGCCGTTGTGTTGGCCGACTTCAGGACAGGACGCGGTGAACGCGGAAGCACAGAAGCTAACGAGCCGCCGGCCACAAAGCGATCGCGCTTCGGTTGCGACGTGAGCGACGACGCCCAAGTGGCGGCGATGGTCGACTGGACCGTTGCCCAGTTCGGCAGACTGGATGCCGCCTTCAATAACGCAGGCGTGATGGCGCACATCGCGTGCAACCGCCGACAGCACGCGCGAAGAGTGGGACCGCGTGATCGGGATAAACTTGCGCGGCGTGTGGAGTTGCATGAAACACGAACTGCGGCACATGGTGCGTCAGGGAAGCGGCGCGATTGTCAACAACGCATCGGTCGGCGCGCTTGACTGGCAATCCAGGTATAGGTTCTTACATCGCGTCGAAGCACGGCGTCGTCGGCCTGACACGGACTGCCGCTCTGGAATACATCAAACATGGCGTCCGCGTAAACGCCGTCAATCCCGGGCTGATCGATACGCAAATCGCCCGCGACGTCGTCAGTGGAGACGAACAGGCCTATGCCGAGATCGCCAAAAACGTTCCTATCGGCCGCGCCGGCAGGCCCGAGGAGATCGCGTCGGTGGTGCTATGGCTGTGCGGACCTGGAGCGAGCTACGTGGTCGGTCAAGCTATCACAGTGGACGGCGGAATGACCATTGCGCCCTGACGTGACAAAGAGTCTGGAGTCTTCACCTAGCTGAAGTGATATTCTCGCACCGTGCTGACAGAATCCCGGCGAAAGCCCGCGCCTATCGCGGTCAATTCCCGATTAGTCAAATCAGACTTCTTGCAAAAATCCAATGAGATTGGTTTAGCAACCCGACCCGGCACATGCACGCCAGGTCAAGCGGTGAAGAGAGGAGTTCGAACTGAGACGGATGGGCCGGATCGTTGTTAGGAAACTGAGATTTGGCGCCGTTGGTTCAACGGCAGGGGTGGGGCTGTGGACATGCCATTCGCGGCACCAAGGTCACGCGAAAATCTCCGAACTCCTCATCGAGAAGTCCCGAATAGATGACCAATGTACCTACCGCAGCGTCAATAAGGACTTGGAATATTAGCGGTACCACTTTACCTGTTACGCCTCCTATCGAGGCGAGCATCCCTGCTATCAATCCAAGAGCAATCGATCCAGCGAATCTGAAGATGATCGAGTAGACGATAGAGCGCCAGATAAATTCCCACCAAACGCGAAGTGTTCGCTGTGAAGTCCGGGGCAAGGCCTCTGCACTAAAACTAGCATTGCGGGGCAGTAGTGCGATGCAGAAAGACTGGAACTTCTTGCTCAAAATGCGGTGGATGCCGAACATCGAAACGAAGAAGGTCACAGCATATGGCAAAATCCGATTTGTCCACAAAACAACCTGGTCGCGAAGTATCAGGTATTCCCAGGCCCTTCGAAGAAGGACCGAAAGTACGCCAATGACGAGGGCCGAAATCAGGAATGTCGGCCAGTAGTAGGCCCACCAAATCCGCAGGCCATAGGCAAGACTAGGTTGAATGTAATCCTCTTGGAACGGGGATGCGCTCCGGACCGGAGGCGCAACGGATAGACCAGGTTGACTTGACATTGTTTTGGGGGCATTGTGCGATGTATAACCATCAAAGTCAAGTAACGGGCCGGTAGGTGGGAAAGTCGGAAAACCGGGGAACGTCCCGTTGTTCCCAGACTTCCGGCGGGTGACCGCCAGATCGAACGCCGAAACGGTTTTGGGTGCCGCACTCTTCGCCTTCGTCTTTAGAAGGGTGCGGGTTTAGAGTACAGTCCATGCGAGATGTTGACTGGTCTTCTCGGTCCTCTAGCGATCACCAGCGAACGACACGCCTGTCCCCGATTTCCCCTGGCCAACAAATTCCCCAGGAGACCCAGAGGAAACCATTGCGAGGCTAAAATGGGATTCAGAGCATTTATTTTTCTATTAATCGGATTTTCATTAAGTGCGCAGCAACCTCCCTCGGGTGCGCTCAAAGGTGTGGTGCTCGGACCGCAGGGCGGGGTCGCTCCTGAAACCCAGATACGAATCGAAGACTGGTATTTTGACCAGGGGAAGCCACACGTAATCGCGAACATTGTGGTCTATACAGACTCCCGAGGTGAGTTTTCCCTCCCCCTCGCCCCAGGCGTATATGACGTGGTTGTTTCCAGGCCGGACTGCGAACCTTTTGCAAAAAAGATCAAAATAGCGGCCGCCCACGAAGAACAATTAAAGCCGAAACTCAAAGCGAGCAGTTTTGCCAAATTCATCGAATGAGTTTATCCCCCCAAACACCCCCTAAGTAACACACAGTAATTCTGTTAAACTTCTACTATCCTTTGCTTCGCTTGCGCACCAGTTTTTACGCGCAGGCAGGGCAACGAACTTCAGCTGTGATGGCGGGTATGGACAGCAAATTAAGTCTGGCGATTATCGTTCCGGTCTATAACGAACAATACCTGGTGGAAACCAGCCTGAAGCGCCTGGCCGTCCTGGCGGAATCTCCGCTGCTGGGACGCATTCGCGTCATCATCGTCAACGACGCCTCCACCGACGAAACCGCCGCTGTTCTGGCTCGTTTTCGCGAGTCGATCCCACTCCTCAACCTGCCGCATTTCGAATGGATTTTCATCGACCACGAGAAAAACCAGGGCAAGGGCGCATCCATCCGCACCGCTGTCCCGCACATCGACACCGATCTGATGGTCATCCACGACGCCGACCTGGAATACCATCCTTCCGATATCGCCAAGATGTTGCCGCTGTTTATTGAAGAAGACGCCGACGCGGTTTTCGGGTCGCGCTTCATGTCCAGCGATTTTCGCCGCGTGCTTTTCTTCCGCCACAGCCTGGGCAACCGGCTCATTACCCTGTTCACCAACATCGTTACCGACCTGAACCTTTCTGATATTGAGACCTGCTACAAAATGGTGCGCAGCGACATCTTCAAGAGCATCCCCTGGGAAAGCGACCGCTTCGGCATCGAACCGGAAATCACCGTCAAGCTCTCCAAACGCAAGGCGCGCATTTTTGAAGTGCCCATCCGCTATTCCGGCCGCACCTATGCCGAAGGAAAGAAAATCACCTGGAAGGATGGAGTGCGCGCGCTCGGCGCTCTGGTGAAATACGGCATCTCTGACAAAATTTATGTTGCCGACGCCTACGGCAGCGAAATCCTCGCGCGCCTCAATCGCGCTCCGCGCTTCACCAAATGGATGGCCGATACCATCCGGCCCTACGTGGGAGACCGCGTTCTGGAAATTGGCGCAGGTATCGGCAACCTTACCGCCAACCTCGTGCCGCGCACCGAATATCACGCCAGCGATATCAACCCGCAATATCTCGACCGGCTGGAAACGTTGAAGCAGACCCGTCCCTACTTGCAGGTGCATTACACCGACGCCAGCGCTGCGGAAACGTATCCCGCCGAGCAATTCGATACGGTGGTTTGCCTCAACGTCGTGGAGCACATTGAAAACGATGTTCTGGCGCTCACCAACATCCGCAAGAGCCTCGACAAAAATGGCCGCGCCATCATCCTGGTGCCCAACGGCCCGCAGCTGTATGGCTCACTCGATAAAGTGCTGGGCCACTACCGGCGGTACACGCAGGAACAACTCGTCACCGCCTGCCAGAAGGCCGGCTTCACCGTGGAAAGAGTTTTGAAGTTTAACCGTATTGGTGCTCCCGGCTGGTGGCTGAATGGCCGCGTCCTGAAGAAAGAAACTTTCGGCCTCTGGCAAATCAAGTTTTTGAATTTCCTGGTGCCGTTCATCCGGCCCATTGACCGCTTCCTGCCATTCCCGCATTTATCCTGGATCGTTATTTTGCACGCCAATCCTCAGGCCTCCGGAGAATTAAGCTCCGAAGCAGCGATAGCCCACCCGCTGTTGACGCCGCAGGGCGGACTTCCGTCCACTCGTTAACTATTGGTTTTCGCCCGAGAGATTTTCGTAGGATTGTGGAAAAAACGCGATGTTTTGTCATCCCTCGCCGATTTTGCGAGGGATTTGCTTTTGTCTTCGATGCAGCGTGGTTCGCGCGTCGCCTACTGCAGCTTGAATTCCACCGTCACCGCAAGGTGCGTCGCCGTAGGCTTTCCATCCAATTGAGCCGGCGCATACTTCCATGACTTCACTGCGGTGACCGCGGCCTGATGCAGCATCACCGGCCCGGAAATCACTTTTGCCGAGGTAACGTTTCCGTTGACGTCAATGAGCGCATCAAGCTGCACATTTCCCGCAATGCGTTGCGTTCTGGCAACGGGCGGATAAATTGGCGGCGTGGACTTCACCAACCGCGCAGGCTTCACATCCCCACCAATCGGCAGCGGAGCCGTCGGTTGCGCTCGGTTGCCGCTGGCGATTCCTGCCAGCGGATCCCCGCCAGACGTCGTCGCATCGGTAGAGTCGATCGTAGGCGCAGCCACGTTGGAATTTCCACTATCTCCGCGGGTTACGTTTGGCGTCGCCAGGTGCACATCGCCCATCACGGACTTCTTGGGCTCTTCCACCGGAGCCGCCGTGCGCAGCGCCGAATTCAGTGATTTCGTTTGCGCAACCGGCGGCGCGCTCGAAGCCCGATTCGCTTCTGCTGCAGGCGCGTTAACCGCTGGGGTCGCCGTATTTCTGCTGTTTACCGCGGCAGCAGGTAAAGAGGTAGCGGGCGCAGGATTGCTCGCGCTTGCCGTGTTGCTCACTTCGGGCGTGCTCACGGGCACGTTGCTTGCCGGCGCGCTACTCACAGCAACGGTTGCGCCATTCGTTTTTCCGGAGAGGAAATTTCCCGGTTGCATGCCGTACCAAACGCCGCCGCCAATCGCCAGCACAGCGGCCGCCGCTAAGCCAATGAACAATCCCGTCTTCGATCCGGATGAAGCTGCTGGCGCATCGCTCGTCGTCGCGCCGCCACCAAGCAACTGTCCGCCAAACACCACGGCCTGCCCACTGGAAGCGCTCGCCTCGTCAGCGTGTCCTGAAAAACTACTGGCAGACTGAGCTGTTTCGCTTTCTCCGAATGCGCTCGAACTAGTCTCGGTACTTGCTCCCGCTTCCGAGGCGCCTTCCGTTTCACGCGTCAGCGGCGCGAGCCACGATGGAATCTTCACTTCTTCTACCTGCAATCCGAGTGAAGCCGATTTCGGTGCCACGGGTGCGGGCTTGAATTCTGGAGTCGGCGTTACCGTTGGTGTTGGGGTTGGTACCGGTGCGGCCGGAACAGCAGGCTTTGCTTCGAATACCTGCGTAACAGCCACGGGCGCTGGCGCTACGCGCTCGACCGGGGCAACGTGTATCGCCGCAGGCTCGATTGTTTTCTCTTCGTGTTTCGGCGCAACCGGGGCAGGTGGCGCTGACGAATTCTGTTTCTTCTCTGCGGCTTCTTGCCGGAACAGCAGTGAACTCAACTGTTCTTGCAGGCGGGCGGCTTGCTGCCGCAATTCTTCTGTCGTCGCCTCATCGGACTTGGGCGTTGCCGCAGGTGCCACGGGATGTGCGTGCGTCGAAGAACTCGGCGAAGTCGTTTCCGTACCCAGCAATGAGGAGAGTTGTTGCGCGAGTTGCACAGGCAAAGCCTCTTGCTTTACGGCCACGGGTGGCGGCGGAGCAACGGGCTGTGGCTTCGTCTCTGCTTGCACTGGCGCTTTCGCTTCGACTTTCACCTCCGTGTGCGCGTGCACCGGAGCAGGGGTATGGACCACTTCTGGTTTCGCTACCGAAACCGGCGCAACCGGCGGTGCAACAGGAGGTGCAACAGGGGCCGGCTTCACAGGAGCTGCCGCTACTGGCGGCGGGGCAATATTTGTTTTCGGCGCGACAGGAGCAACTTGTCCGGCAGGAGCAACCGGCGCAGCGTGCACCGGCGCGGGGGCCTTCGGCAATGTCGCGATTTGCGCAGCCGTTGGAGTTGCCGGGCGGACAGCAGCAGGCGCTTTAGGCGCGCCAACCGGGGCAGCCGCTGTTTCTGCAGGAATGCGAATCCCCCAGAATCCCGCGGCAGGTTCCGTGAATTCCAGTTCCACGTAGCCGGTCACCGTGCGGTAGTTCTTCGATTTCACTACCTGGCACACCACTTCCTTCTTGGATTTCTCGTTGGTGACAAACAGCAATTGTCCCGGCGTCACGCCCGCCGCCAGACGGATCACCGCTCCATTGGCAAACACCAGCACGGTCTTCGTCGATTCGGAAAATGGTTCGCGCTTGTCCGTGCCCTCGATGGTTCGCGCTCCATTCACACTCACCGGCACTTCCAGCGGCACAGGCTGCGGCCGCGCTGGCGCTTCCGTCGGGCTCTTCACCGCAGTGGTGCTTGGGGCCGCGGGAATGCTCGTTGCGGTCGAGTTCTCTACATCTTTTGCAATCGGTGCCATGGGACGCTCACTCAATAAGGGATAGGAAGACAGCCCCGCCACGCGCAGGGAAGCCCCAGATCTACCTTTTTATAGTGGGATTGCGGGGGTAGTGCTCTCTATAGTACTTGGGTACTACGATGGAAATAGTGCGCTATCGATTAGTAGCTTAAAATTCGTTGTACTGGCCGATCTTTAGATCGGCCGCGCCGCATCTACTTGTTTATATCCAGTGGCGGCTGGAATCGCGCATCGATTCCTACCTGGTAGCCGGTTACGAGTTTATTGGTCTCGTTGGCCATGCCGATCACCGCCTGCAGTTCCTTGAACATCTCCGGCGTCATCCCTTTGCCAAAAGCCGAAGCTGTGTGCGAGGCGATGCAATAGTGGCAGTTGTTCGTCACACTCACCGCGATATACAGCATCTCTTTCGTCAGCGGGTCGATCGCTCCCGGCCCCATGATCGACTTTGAGGCTTTCCCAGGTCCGCTTCAAGAGCTGCGGATCGTGCGCGATGGCTTTCCAAAAATTGTTGATGTAATCCGTTTTGCGCGTGGTCAATATATCGTCGTAAATCGCTTTTACTTCCGCACTGGCATCTTTGTATTCGATCAGTCCAAAAGTTGACATGAAGCTCTCCCGAATTGCTGGTTGCACTCTCCAAAGAATGTTAGCTGGAATTTCCGCTTCTGTGTATGCCATCGGTCACAATCACCCGGCAGTTCAGGCGCTCCAAGGCGAAGGCGTCGAAAATCAATTGAATTGAAACCCTCTATTAAATCGTTATAATACACACGTTTCAGGAGGTCCTATGCGCTTCCCGGCCCGCGCTTTTTTGCTGCTCTTACTCGCCGCTTCCTTCCCCTTCCTCGGCAATTCCCTCTTCATTCAAGCGCAAACCATTCGCGTTGACGCGAACCCGGCACATGCGGTTCCCTTCGATCCCGATCGCGCCATGGGAACTTCCATCGACATTTTACCGGCGAAGGAATTCGACGCGGTCTACAGTGCTCCGATTCTCAAGGAATCGCTTTCCGCCGGCTGGGGCCCGATCACTTACCGTCAGAACACCGAACTCACTATCGATGCCTGGCATTGGAATCCGAATGGCCAGTGGAGCGACGCGCAATACAAGAGCGGCTATTTCATCGGCGATAGCCAACCTTCCGGCTCACTGACCAAATCGTTCGGCTACCGGTTACCTCACCGCGGTTCCACTCGCAGCGATGAAGATGCTGACGAGTTTTCCCGCATCACCGATGGCGACCCCGCGAGCTACTGGAAGAGCAATCCGTACCTCACCGAGAAATTTACCGGCGAACCTGACAATCTGCATCCTCAGTGGGTGGTCATCGACCTGGCTACTCCCCAGGATGTCAGCGCAATCCAGATCCAATGGGCCAATCCTTATGCCACCGAATATGTCGTGGAATATTGGTCTGGAAAAGAAGATGCCATCACCAAGCCCGTCTCCGGTGAGTGGCTCAAGTTTCCCTCGGGCGAAATTAAAAATGGCATTGGCGATGGTAAATTACAGCGGCTCTCCGATCACCCCATCTCCACGCGATTCCTCCGTGTCTGGATGACCCGCTCTTCCAATACTTGCGACACCCATGGCTCTCAAGACCAGCGAAATTGTGTTGGCTACGCCATCGCGGAAATTTCTGCCGGAAATTTCAACTCTCTTGGGCAGTTTGTCGATCTCGTTCAGCACACTCCCGGCCAGGCTCAGACCAACATCCAGGTTTCTTCCAATGATTCCTGGCACACTGCCGAAGATCTTATTCCCACGCGAATTCAAACCGGTTTCGATCTCTTTTTTACCAGCGGCATCACCAATCATTTGCCCGCCATGATTCCCATTGCCATGCTCTACGCGACGCCCGAGGACAGCGCCGCCGAGTTGGCCTACCTCGAAAAGCGCGGCTATCCCATTTCCTACGTGGAAATGGGCGAGGAGCCCGACGGGCAGTTCATGCTCCCCGAAGATTACGCAGCCCTCTACCTGCAATGGGCCACCGCCCTCCATCACGTCGATCCAAAACTCAAACTAGGCGGCCCCATCTTTACCGGCGTCAACGAAGACATAAAAGTCTGGCCGGATTCACTGGGCCGCAATTCCTGGCTGCAACGTTTCCTCGATTATCTAAGGTCCCATGGTCGCATGGCGGATTTAACTTTCGTCTCCTTCGAGCACTATCCGTTTCCTCCCTGCGAAATCAATTGGTCGGATCTCTATCGCGAACCCGCCTTGGTACAGAGCGTTGTGAAAGCCTGGCGTGATGACGGCGTGCCTTCGGAAATTCCTCTCATGATTACGGAAAGTGGCGTTTCCTGGGAGCTGACCGATCCCATGCAGGATATCTTCGCAGGGCTTTGGGCTGCCGATAGTGTTGGAGCATTTCTCACCAATGCAGGACCCGGTGCGGCTTTTTATCATTCGCCGATTCAGCCGGAGCCTCTGCGCCCAGGTTGTCATGCCTGGAGCACTTTCGGCAATTTCGTCGCCAATGACAAGCTGGAAGTTCGACAACATACAGCTCAATATTTCGCCAGCCAGCTCTTAAATCTCGAATGGGTAAAACATGGTGCGGGCCAGCATGAACTCTATCCCGTCCAGACCGATCTTCATGACGAAGCGGGGCACATTCTAATTACCGCATACGCCGTGAAGCGCCCCGATAAAACCTGGTCCCTGCTGCTCATCAACAAAGATCCCACCAACAATCATGAAGTCAGCATTCAGTTCCAGCAGAATGGAAATAACGCTGGATTCCACTTCTCAGGCAAAGTCAAAGTAGTCACCTTCGGCGCTGACCAGTATCACTGGCATCCCTCGGGCCCAACCAGTTACGCTGATCCCGCCGGTCCGGCGAAGACCGATCAATTGGAGTTGAGCCCGGATCAAAGGCTGCTGCTTCCGCACGCTTCCGTCACAGTGATAAGCGGCCCTGTCGCCAATATTCCCTGATTCGGATTCGCTCGCAGCTTGGCCTGTATCGGTTTGAGGACTCCGCGTCCCACTTTTTGTTGCTGGTTTGCTGGCCTACGCTATTCTCGAAGAATCGCTTTCTCTCTTTGCCAAATTCAGGTGCAGGGCTGGACCACTCGGATGCTGTTATTCAATTTACGAGCCGTGAACTCTTGCCGCAGATCTATTCTTCCGGCATTCTTCCTGATTTTGTTTTTGCTCAGTCTGTGCCACGGCACCGCCAGCGCCCAACAGCCTAAACCGGTTTCCGGCACCGTCACCGATTCCGCAGGCGCGGCCATCCCCGGCGCAAAAATTGAATTCCGCGCCAACGGCTCCATTTTGATTGCCACTACCGATGACTCCGGTCATTTTCATTGCAACCAGCCGCGGGCGACGGCCGCCTCCTCGTCTCCATGCCCGGCTTCTCTCCTTACAGCGTCGACATCAAGGCCCACGCCTCGCTCGATAATCTTCAGATCGTTCTGGCTCCCGCTCCCAATCTTCAACGCATCGAAGTGAAATCCACCGCGCAGGACCGCATTCCCGCCGTGCCTGCCAGCCTCTTCTCCATTTCCGAAGAGCAGATCGATTTGTCCGGCAGTCTCGCAGTAGACGACGTTCTGCGCCAGGTTCCCGGCTTCAGCACCTTTCGCCGCTCCAGCAGTTTGTACGCGAATCCCTCTTCACAAGGAGTTTCTTTGCGCGGCGTCGGCGCCAGTGCCACCAGCCGCTCCATCGTGCTTCTCGACGGCATTCCCCTGAATGATCCCTTTGGCGGTTGGGTCTACTGGGCTCGCCTTCCTCGCGACGGCATCGCTTCCATGGAAGTCTCCAACGGTGGCGCTTCCGATCTTTACGGCGGCGGCGCGCTTGGCGGTGTTTTGAATATTCGCACTCGCCAGGCAAGCGAGGCTTTTGCTTCCGGTGAAATCGGTTATGGCAGTTTGAGCACGCCCGAGCTTTCCTTCGCTGCCGGAGCGCCGCTCGGCAATTGGACCATCACCGCGATGGGCCAGGCGGTTCGTACCGGAGGCTACATTTTGGTTCCGCCCGGCGGAACGCGGCACCGTCGACGTTCCCGCCAACAGCGGAGACCTCTCTGGCATCGTGGAAATCAGCCACACCCTTGGCGAGCAGGGCCGCTTCTTTGTGCGCGGCAGCGGCTTTGGCGAGAGCCGCGATAACGGCACTCCCCTGCAACGAAATGACACCACGATCCCCGAAGTCGATCTCGGCGCGGATTGGGCTTCCAGCCTACTCGGCAGCTTTTCGGCACGGCTCTATGGTTCCACGCAATATTTTCATCAGACGTTTTCGGCTGTCGCTCCGAATCGCGATTCAGAAATGCTGACCAACGATCAGCACAGTCCTTCGCAGCAAATTGGCTTTGTCACTTCGTGGTCGCGCCTCTTTGCCGAACGCCACAAGATTACCGCAGGCTTCGAAGCTCATGATGTTCGCGGCAGCAGTAAGGAAACCAACTACGCCCTGTCCGTTCCTTCCGCCCTCGTCGATTCCGGTGGCCGCCAGCATTTCTTTGGCTTTTTTGCGCAGGATGCTTTCTTGATTTCGCGCAATTGGCTGCTCACCTTCGGCGGCCGTGTGGACACCTGGAACAACAACACTGGTTTTCAGGATCGCACGCCTCTCGCGCCCGGCTCTACGCCCACGTACAAGACATTTCCCGATCGCACCGAAAACGCCTTTAGTCCCCGCGTTTCCATCATGCACAGTCTTTCGAGTGGTGTCGCTCTCAGCGCTTCGGTCTACCAGGGTTTTCGCGCACCCACCTTGAATGAGCTCTACCGCAACTTCCGTCAGGGCAACACCATCACATTCGCCAATCCCGCCCTTACCGGCGAGCATCTGACCGGCGGCGAGGCCGGCATCAGCGCCAAATATTTGCAGAATCGCCTGACGCTTCGCGGAAATTTCTTCTGGTCCGATATCAACGATCCCGTCGCCAACGTAACCTTGAGCGTTACTCCCGCGCTCATCACCCGCCAAAAGGAAAATCTAGGGGAAACGCAGGCTCGCGGCTTTGAACTTGCCGGCCAGATGCAAATCACCCCGCGCTTTCAACTTTCTGCATCGTATCTTTTCGTCAACAGCATCGTTCTCGATTATCCAACTCAGCCGGGCCTTCCTTCTCTGGTTGGCAATCGGCTTCCGCAAGTGCCGCAGAATTCCTTCGGTGTTCAGGCCAGCTACATCGGCAAAAAGTGGACTGCGGCGGTGCAGGCCCGTTTCCTCGGCGACCAGTTCGACGACGACCAGAATTTGCTTCCTCTGGGCCGCGCCTTTTCTCTCGACGCTCAGGTGTCCCGCCAGATATTCCGCCGCACTTCCTTGTTCTT
Organism: Candidatus Acidiferrales bacterium; assembly: GCA_963837885.1. Taxonomy (GTDB): domain Bacteria; phylum Acidobacteriota; class Terriglobia; order Acidiferrales; family UBA7541; genus Acidiferrum. The sequence goes on from CAWIPD010000016.1 coordinate 420,576, forward strand.
CGCTGTGCAGAATCTGACCGACGACCGTTTCAACATCGCGGAAACGCCCGTGCCGAATGTCGGCCCCCCGATTACCGTTCGCGGTGGCTTACGTTTCAGTTTTCGCTAACGCCCAATGTCTTGAGCTGTTCATTCAATAATTAAATATGTCATTCCGAGCGAAGCGAGGAATCTGCTTTTTTGTTCGCCTCGAAAATTGGTCTTACTTGGCTGGTTCGCTGCTCGCGGGCGGCGCGTTCTGGAACAGGCTCAGATTCTCCGCCTTCCACTGCATCGCATCGTGGATCCGGTTTCTGCCGCTTGGATGATCGAAGAAGATAAATTCTTCCACCGGACCCGGGCTCATCTTGCGATATTCCCCCAGGTGGATCGCCGCTTGCGCGAACCCATCCGGCTGCCTGCTGGCATTCAGCCCGTACATGTCCGCTTCGTGTTCTTCCACTCGCGTCTGCGTATTCAGAATCGGCGTCAGCACAAAGAAAAATACCGTGATCAGCACAAACACGATGGGCAGCGCCGCAACATCGTTGGTGTCTCGTATTCCCCAACTCGCTCCCCACTTCGCTATCGACCACTCCAATCCCTTACGCAACAAACTGAATCCCACCACGATCACGACCAGAATGAAAAGCAGCGTCTTGTAGATGTGGTTCATCACGTAATGCCCCATCTCGTGCCCCATCACCGACTGTATCTCTTCCGGCGAACCCCTCTTGATGAGATTGTCATTCAGCGTAATCCGCATGGTCTTGCCGAATCCACTGACGTTCGCGCTCATTCGCGTGGTCTGCTTCGAGGCGTCGATCTCGTACACCTCTTTCGCCGCAATTCCGTTCGCCCGCGCCAGTGACAAAATCGGAGCCGTAATTTTCGGATTGTCGAGCACCTTCGGCGTGTTGAATATCGGCGTGATCACAACGGGAACAATCATCACGCCCAGTATCGCGAACACCATCGTGACGATCGCTCCCCAGATGTGCCATGTGCGCGGCAACTTCCGCACCACGCCCACCAGCGCCATCACCACCAATCCACCCAGGATTATCCCGATCAGCAATCCCTTGATCTGATCCCACGTCCACGGCCCAAACGTCTGCGTCGCCAGCCCGTACTTCCATTCACGGAAATATCCTTCGTAGACGGTCAGCGGAAATCCCAGCACGAACGTAATGATCGAAAATTGCAGCCAGTATAAAAATGTTTGCAATGGCCGGAATCGCGTGATCCGCTCCGCAATATTGCGCATGCCTGCCGACCAGCCAAACCGCAGCAAAATCCAGTAAATCACCACGGCCATCAGGAAATCCCACAAGATCAGCCAGTAGCCACCCTCGAAGTACGCGTCGCTTCGCGCTCGTGCCGCCGCCGGAATCTGTGCCAGGTAAGCGTTCGTGGCCGCGTCCACATCGAAATGATTCGAGGCCTTCGCCTCTTCCGGGACGGTAATTACCGAGGGCATCTGGCTTTGCGATAAATCTGCTGCTTGTTGCGCTGTGACGGGCCGGCAGAATGCTCCGCAGACCAGCAACAACAAACCCAACGTAACGCGCAAATTTCTGATTTTCATGGACCACCTCAGGGGCATTCGTGTACTGAGGAATATACGACTACAAGGCAGAAATAGTTTCAACTCGCGCCAAACTAAAACCCGTCAGCGCTCTTTGTTCTTCACCAGGAATTCGCGCACCAGCAACCGCGCCAGTCGCGGCGAGTTATGCCGGATGACGCCGTGCTCTTCCAGCAGATTATCCAGAATCAGTTTCACTTTCATCCGTGACACCTTGTCGCGGTCCACTTTCACCGGTTCTGCGCCTTCCGCGCGATACCGCTTCGCCACTTCGGGCGAGACTGCTTTGCGGTTCGCTACCACGTAATCGATTATTTGCTTGCCTACGTGCGATTCGATGGCGCGCAAATGCTCGCTCAGTGAAAAGTTCGTTGTCTCACCCGGTTGCGTCATTAAATTCGCAATGTACACCCGCGGCGCCTTCGATCTCGCGATGGCCCGGGCGATTTCCGGTATCAGCAAATTGGGAATCACGCTGGTGAACAGCGATCCCGGCCCCATCAGGATCAGGTCCGCTTCCTCAATCGCTTCCAATGCTTTTGGCAACGGCCGCACCCGTCGCGGCACAATTTCCAATTTTTCGATGCGCGAACGGCTGCTGGAGATCTTCGTTTCCCCTCGCACTCGTTTGCCATTCGCCAGCGTCGCTTCCAAATGCACGTTCGACACCGTCGATGGAAATATCCGCCCGCGGATCGCCAGCACTTTCCCCGAAACTCGCACCGCTTCCGCAAAATCTCCCGTAACGTGTGTCAGCGCGGTCAAAAATAAATTTCCGAAATTGTGTCCCGTCAGTCCACGGCCCGCGTGGAACCGGAACTGAAAGAGCCGCCCCAGCAGCGCTTCATCTTTCGACAGCGCCACCATGCAGTTCCGTATATCTCCCGGCGGCAGCACTCGATTTTCGCGCCGCAGCCGCCCCGAACTTCCTCCATCATCCGTTACCGTCACGATCGCCGTCAGATCCGTGATCGGTCTTTCCTTCGAAAATAGCGCGTCATTCCTGCGCGCCAGATGTTCTTTCAGTCCTCGCAGCAGTGCGGACAGCCCCGTCCCGCCACCCAATGCCACGACGCGCATTCCGCGCGCGCCACCATTTTTTCTCTTTTGATTTTTTTTCACGTGACGCTCAGTCTCAGTTCTCGTTCGCGAGTCTCAGAGCGGTGACTCGCGCTGCACTCACCGGGGTAGGGCGGCAGTGAGTTCTTCACATAACATAACGAATGGACACGGGTAATACCAAAGAAGGTCTCAACCGCAAATGCTCAGCCGTTATAGCCTTCTTTTTCCGGATACAGCAATTCCGTAAAGCGCGGGTCTTCTTGCAGAAACGCAAAATCCTCATCGTTGCGCGCGTGATACCGGTTCGCCGAACGCAGCTCAATCGCAATCTTCAGATTCGCCATCGCCGAATCCGCTTCGCCGGTCAGGCAATCCAACGCTGCCAACGCATAATGCACGTGGTCCGCTTTGGGCGCCAGCTTCCGCGCCTTCTCCAGACTTTCCCGCGCCTCATCCCAACGTCCCAGATTCATCATGCCCACGCCGCGCTGGTAATGGTCCTCGGGCGATTTCGGATTCTGATCGGCTTGGGGTTTCATGCGCTGTTCCACAATGCGCAAATGCATCATGGCGCGATCCACCAACTCTTTGCTGGGCCCTTGCAGCACCTTCTCCAGTTCCTGCTTGGCGCGCTGAAATTTCTGCTGATGGAACAGTCCCATCGCCTCTTCGTAGACCTTCATCTGTGCGACAACCAGGGGATCGACCATTTCCACACCGCCACGGGGAGCCGGATGCGCCGGTAACTTCTTTTCTTTGTGCTGCTTAGCCTTGGGCTTGGACGATGTCTTACCCCGTCCTGCACCCCCTGAGGATTTCTGCGCTCGTGCCATGGCGCGAATGCTAGCAAAGGCTACGCCTCCCGTCAACGACGCCGCCCCTTTTTCCACATGGTGTCTTGTCGGATAGCCTTTACCCTCCGGCACCATCCCCCAAAATTTCTTTCCGCTAAACCCTGCCTTTCCCCGACACTAGAGACAGATTCCAGTCTGCAAAGCGTGGGGCTAGGCTGGTTTGCCCTGCGTGCGTGTGTTATAAGTTTTAACCGGGATTCAGGTTAACGACTCGTGCCTTTCATTAATTTTCCTGCTCGTGAGATAAATTGTAAGTTGGTGTACTACGGTCCTGGCTTGGGGGGCAAGACGGCTAACCTCCAGTGGATCTATGATCACACCACGCAAAACCAGAAGGGCAAGATGGTCTCGCTCGCCACGGAGACTGATCGAACCCTGTTCTTCGACTTTTTGCCCCTCGATTTAGGCACAGTCCGCGGCTTCAAAACCCGTTTCCACCTCTACACTGTTCCTGGACAGGTTTTTTATGAAGCCAGCCGCAAGCTCATTCTAAAGGGCGCGGATGGAGTTGTTTTCGTCGCCGATTCCCAGGAAGAACGCTTGGACGCCAATTTTGAAACCATGGATAACCTTCAGGAACACCTGAAGGAACACAATCTAAATTTCGACACCATCCCTTACGTGCTGCAGCTCAACAAACGCGATCTGCCCAACGCCATGTCCGTCGCCGATCTCACCCAGCAATTGCAGAAAAAGGGTGAACCCGTCATCGAAGGCGTAGCCATCAACGGCCAAGGCGTCTTCGACACGCTCAAAGAGCTGGCCCGCCTGGTCCTAGCCGAACTCAAAAAAGGCAGTTGAGTAATTCCCCTCATTTAACTCGCGCGGCGCTTTAGTGCACTTCCTTCAATTTGTGAAAGCGACCTCCTTGCACCCGACCCGGCACGCCTCTTCCTTTCTTTTGGATTCAGGTCAGCCAGCATGGCATCTCGCAATAACCAATTGGCGCGTGTCTGGTAGCCCTTTCCTTGCCGGCGAAGCCACGCAATCACATCCGCGTCGAGGCGCATCGTCAGTTGCTGCTTCAACGGGCGATAAAACGGATTGCGAACGGCATTTTCCCAGAACTTCTCCGTCAGTTCCGGAATGTCGGAAGTGTCGATCTCGTTTTCAGGTTGCAGAGCGAGCTTTTGCAATCGGCGTTTCTGCTCTGATGTGATTCTGCTATCCGGAATATTCTTTCTTGCGATTTTCTTCATAACGTTTGCGCTCTACTTCCCCTTCATCTTCGCGCCGAAGACCGCGATGGAAGCAAATCCAGTTCCGACTCCGAGTGTTACCCCTTGCATGCGTTCAACTCCAAACGTTCTTTATCCGTCAGGTAGACAATACGGCCATGCACGTTGAGAGCGTTGATTTGACCCGAATCTACTTTGGGTAATGTTGGTCGAGTATCGGCAAACCTGAAATATAAATATGCAGTCAGAAGCATGAGGAGAAACCCCGTTGCTCCCAAGGCTTGACCTAATTTTGTCCACAATTTGTATTTGTATCGTACGGTGATTTATTCAGCGTCTCAAAAACTCCTCTCAGGATGGATTGTTATGGCTGGCAAATAGAACGGCTAGGTAATGGACTCGGTTGCTCAATTGTCGGCTTCAACAGATCCAACCTCGATCACTTGGCCAAGCTTGAGCGTGGCCAACGCTTCAGCAAACACCGGCATCAGCGGCAACAAATCTTTCATGCGATTTGATTTCGCGCACAAAATCACAATCGAAACTTTACGCCCACTCATATTCTGTTGGTATTTGATGTTTCTATCGCTAGTGAGCACATCCCATTGGCCTTCAGCGATCGCCAGAAGCTCTCCATTTTTCTTGGAGCCAAACCCGGCCTGTCGTACTGTTTGACTCTCGTGTCCTAAGCCAGTAACTGTCCCTTTCAGTTTTGCCGGAAGGCACTCATCAATCAGGATTTTCATTTGCCGAAACGTGCCAGGACCAGCGCCTTGGCTTCTTCCAGCGCTGCAATGGCCTGTTCACGGCTCACTCCGGGATATTGTTCCAGAAACTCGTCAAGGGTCTCTCCACCCTCCAGATAATCCAACAGAGTTTGGAAAGGTACGCGTGTGCCACGGAAGACAGGTTCTCCGCTATGTATATCCGGGTCTTGGATAATCACGCTTTCAGAAATAAAGCTCACAGGAAACCTCCCTTCTCACCCCTAGGAATATTGAACCCGCCCTAAAACCCCGTCCTCGCCAATTCTTCCGACTCAAACGTCGGGATCGCTTCCACCAGCCGCGTCACCGTCAACGCATCTCGCACTCGGCCTTCGCCGCTGACCAGGTGCAGCGCCCCGCCCTGTCGCGCCAGCGATATCGACAATTTCACCAGCACCGAAATTCCCGAGCTGTCGATCTGCGGAATATCGTTCAGGTTCACGATGATTTTCCGCGCGCCCTGTTGCATCATCTTCTGCACAAAGTCGCTCAATTGCTCGCTCGGTTCGCCGATGGTCAGCCTGCCGTGTACCTCGACAAAATGAATCCCACCGGATTCCCGCGTGGAAACTTCCAAGGGTGGATGCAGTGTCATCGAAGGATTCCTTTTCGTGGCGTTCAAGCAACGCTGGGTCGCCGCGGGGCAGTTGGAAGCTAGGCGGCTTTTGCATTATACGATGTTACCTATGGAGAACAAGTCAGCAATCCCGTCGCGACTCCGCCGCTGGGGCGTCTCCCCAAAATGCGCCATCTCTATCCAGCAGGAATTTCGCCAGCATTGGATCGGCAAGGATCGCTTCGGCAGAATCACCACCGTTGCCGGACTCGACGCGACGCCGACCACTTCGCCGCCCTCCTAAAGCGCGAACTTCTCCTGCCCTCAACTATCCGAAAAACGAATCCGAGCTAGCAAAACTTCAATCAAATGCCGGCAACCCCGGCGCGTATAATCCCGCCTACATCGTGCTTAGTCCCCATTTCTTATTGAGAGTGAACCGGCTGGACTTAGCCGCGAACCGAACCAATTGGAGAGCTCTGTGAAGCGGGTGGGCGTCCCTTGTTGTCTTGCAGCTACAATAATAATGTTCTCGGCCTCGCCCCTCCTTGCCCCGCAGCCTTCTTCAATTGCTCCTTCCTCTCCGGTCAATGCCTCCGACGTTCTCTTCGCTGCACTCGAAAATCGCTCTCGACTCCACACTTTGTTCTCGGGCCCCCGCACTTCTCCATGCCTCGAACGGAAAGGCCTCTCTCTTTCGCTTCAACGCGAAGAAGCTTATAACATGGACTTATAGCCGTTCACCCAGGTTCACCACTCCATGCGGGAGCACAGATTTCTATGATGAAAATTGAAGCGATCATCCAGCCTTCGCGCTTTGAATCCGTCAAGGATGCCCTCCTTGAAATCGGCATCGAGGGCATGACCGTAACGGAAGTGCGCGGTCACGGCCGTCAAAAAGGCCACACGGAGGTTTACCGGGGCCGCGAGTACACCGTCGATCTTCTTCCCAAAATCAAGCTCGAAGTCGTCTTGCCAGACGGCCTTGTCGATCGCGCCGTGGAAACCATCTTGAAAACCGCTAAGACAGGAAAAATTGGAGACGGTAAAATCTTTTTGTCCCGAATCGAAGATACCATTCGCATTCGGAACGAGGAACGCGGCGAGAGCGCTTTATAATACTTATGGCTTCTCCGCGCTCTAGTCTCGCTCCTATTTTTCGTCCATATAAGAAAATGGAAGATCCCGTCACACCGCTGGCCGTCTTGGGTCCTCAGGTCGAGGCTCAGCGCGAACGTATCCGCAAACTCTTTGACGGCGGCGCCACCGCTCAGGATACCCTTCGCCAGCTTTGCGAACTGGCCGACAATTCCATCCAGAAGGTTTTCACCGAACTCCTTCGCACCCGCACTTCCACCGGACAGGGCCTTTGCCTGATGGCTCTCGGTGGGTACGGCCGCGAAATGCTTTTCCCCTATTCCGATCTCGACTTGCTCTTTCTTTTTGGCAATGAGAAGGCCGAACAGGAATTTCGTCCCCTGATCGCCGAATTCTCTCGCACTCTCTGGGATTTTGGTTTTCGCGTCAGTTCCGCCGGACGCACGCTGGAGGAATGTCGTCGCATCGAGGGCGACAACGCCGAATTTCATCTCGCCATGCTCGACCGCCGTTTTATCGCCGGCGATGAATCCATCCTCGACAAGCTCGACTCCAAAATCCTCTCTGGCTCCGAGCGCCAAACCCGCTCTTTCCTGCTCACCGAATTGCAGCGTCTGACCCGCGAACGCCTCGCCCGCTATGGCAACACCATTTTCCATCTCGAGCCCAACGTCAAGGAAGCTCCTGGCGGCCTTCGCGACTACCATGCTCTTTTGTGGATGCGTCAACTTGCCGGAGAACGCCGCGATCCTCGCATCAGTCCCGTCAACGAAGACGAATTCACCCGCAATGCCGTCGAATTCCTCAGCTCGATCCGTTGTTTTCTTCATTACTCCAACGGCCGTAATGACAATACCCTTACCTACGAATTGCAGACCGGCGCCGCGGAACGTTCGCTGGGCATCGACGACAATCTTCGCCGCAATGCCGCGGAATGGATGCGCCTTTACTTCCGCCACGCTCGCAATCTCAATCGGCAGTTGCTTCGTTTCGTCGAGCAGCGCAATCCCGTCACGCTTTCCCTTCGCCAGCGCTTGATGAACGCCACCCTCGGCTCCAAGCCCGAAAGTTCCAACGGTAAGCCTTTCCTTCTGCGCGATGGCCAACTGGAAATCACCAATGAGCAGGCCTTTGCCGATCGTAATCTAACTTATTCCCTGCTTGCCGAGGCTTCCCGCTCCGGCGTCCCTCTCAGCCGCGATTCAGAGCGCGCTATCGCTTACGTCATGACCCACCCCGAACTTCCTCAGCGCAACACTCGCATCACCTGGCCGATATTTAATGAAATCCTCGGTGGCGATTATCCTGGCATTGCCCTTCGTCCCATGCACCGCCTCGGCATTCTGGTCGAGATTCTGCCGGAGTTCCGCAGTATCGATTCCCTGGTCGTTCGCGATTTCTATCACCGCTATACCGTTGACGAGCATTCTCTCCGCACTATCGAACACCTCCAGGACCTTGCCGAGCCCAACGATCCTCTCGGTTTTCACTTCACTCCGCTCTGGCGCACCGTGGACCGCCGCGACCTTCTGATCCTGTCTCTGCTCCTTCACGATGTTGGCAAGGGCATGCCCGTCGACAATCACGTTACCGGCAGCCTGCAGGCTCTGGAAACCGCCGCCGACCGCCTGAAACTCACCGAGGAAGAAAAAGCCGAAGTCAGCTTCCTCATCGAACACCATCTCGATATGTCCGCCACCGTTCAGCGTCGCGATATTTTTGATCCCTCCACGGTTTCCGCTTTTGCCGCCATTGCCGGAACTCCGGAGCGCCTCCAGCGCCTTTGCCTGCTCACTTACGCCGATATTCATGCCGTCAATCCGGAAGCTCTCACTCCCTGGAAAGCCGAAATGTTGTGGCAACTTTTCGTCGCCACTTCCAATCATTTCAGCCGCACCATCGATCGCGATCGCCTCCACGCTTCCGACGAAGCCCTGCTCCTCGAACAGGTGCGTCGCCAGGCCGCCTGGGCTTCCAAGGCCGAAATCGAGCGCTTTCTCGAGGGCTTCCCGCGCCGCTACCTCGCCGCTCACTCTCCGGTCGAGATCGCTTCCCACTTCGCCCTCTATCAGAAGCTTGGCGCCGAGCCCGTGCAAACGGAAATCAAGCCCACTCAACATGCGTTCAGCCTCACCCTGATCTCCGCCGATCGCCCCGCCCTCTTCGCCTCCATTGCCGGCGTACTCGCCGCTTGGGGCATGAACATTCTCAAAGCCGATGCCTTTGCCAACTCTGCCGGCGTCGTCCTCGACACATTCCACTTTGTCGATTTGCATCGCACTCTTGAGCTAAACCCCGGCGAAATTCCGCGCTTCCGTCAAAGTATCGCCGATGTGGTCAACAATCGTCAGGGGCTCGAGCCTCTGCTCAAGGGACGTCTGGCTGCTTCGCTTTCGCGCCCGCCCAAAGTGGCGATTCCCACTACTCTGAATTTTGATGACGAATCTTCCGATCAGTGCACTCTGCTGGAAATCATCACTCAGGATCGCGCTGGCTTGCTCTACGAAATTGGCTCCGCGCTGGCGCGCCTCGCCTGCAACATTGAAGTCGCCCTGATCGACACCGAAGGCCAGAAAGCCATCGACGTTTTCTATCTAACCTCGCAAGGCCAGAAACTCACACCCCAGAAAAAGGACCTTCTCCGCGAAGTCCTAAACGCCACCCTGGCCTAGCCCTTCCGCCCGTGTAGCGGCCGCTCGCCACATTCTGGAGAGCGAGCGCCTTTTTCTTCTCTTCTCCGTGCCCTCGGTGCTCCGCCCTCTGCGACCTCTGTGATAAATCCACCCGAGCCACTTTGCCTCACTCTTGTTTGCCGCGCGCATAGCTGAAGCGACTGCGCTCTTTCTCCTGCGGGTGCCCCACTCTCGCCTTGTGAGGGTGGGGTCTTTTCCTAATCCGTTTTCCTTATCCCCTTTACCCAGACTCTCACTCCATCAACTCCCGCACTTTCGCCACCAACGCCGCGGAATCATACACCGGCTTCTCCAAATATCCATCCGCTCCTGATGCTTCCAGAAATCTCTCCCTATCTCCAGCCATCGCGTGCGCTGTGGCCAGCAGCACCGGCAAATGCTTCGGGGATTTTTCCTTCAATATCCGGCAGAGTTCCACTCCATCCACTAACTTTCCCTGCCACTCCGCATTCGTCAGCGACAGATCCAGCAGCACCAGATCCACTCGCCCCGCTTTTACTTCCTCAAGTATCAACGGCACATCTTCCGTCACCATGCACGAAAATCCGCCCGCCCGTTCCAGCGCCATCCTGAAAAATTTCGCCACCAGCGCATTATCTTCCACCACGATAATTCGGCGCTTTTCTTCCCCGCCGCCTGCCGCGCTCAAACTTCCACCTCGGCCAGCGGCAGGGTAAACCACGCTATCGAGCCTTTCCCTTCCACTCCGCTCTCCAGCCCGATCTTCCCGTTCATCATTTCCACCAATCTTTTCGCGATGGCCAGTCCCAGTCCCGATCCGCCGATTCCTCTCAACGCCTGCACGTCGTGCCGTACAAATTTCTCGAATACCGCGTTGCGCTTTTCTACCGGTATTCCCACCCCGGTATCCTCAATCTCAATTCGCAGGAATCCTTCCGGCTCGTTCTCTCTTGCGCGCACCGAAACTTGCCCTCTCGCCGTAAATTTCACCGCGTTCGACAATAAATTGATCAGCACCTGCCGGAACCGGATTTCATCACCCCGGATCATCGGCAATGTCTGTTCCAGCGTTTCGTCCACTAATTGCAGATCCTTGGATGCCGCCTGCATCGCCACCAGCGGCAGCGTCGAATCCAGTATCGACCGCGGATCAATCGGCTCCAGCGTCAGCGCCAGTTTTCCCGCCTCGATCACCGAGATATCCAGCAGATCGTTTACCAGCCGCAGCAGCAGCTGCCCGCTGCTGAACACGTCTCGCAGCACTTCCTTCTCTTCCTGCGGGTCCGTGCACAATCCATCCAGCACCAGCTTCGTGAAGCTCAGTATCGAATTCAGCGGTGTCCGCAGGTCATGCGATACCTGCGCCAGAAACTCATCCTTGATCGCGTTCGCTTCCATCAACTGCGCCCCGGCGAATTCCAGCTCCTGATTCAACGCCTGCAATCGGTCCATCGTCGCGTGGAAATACGAATCGCACATCAGGTTCAAATCCAGATCCAGCATCTTGCTTAACGCCTGCGAATACGCCAGCCGCTCTTCTCTGGTCGGAAATTCTTCAAACAGTCTTTCCAGCAGGAACGATCGCACCACACCCATCGCGCTGATCACATATTTCTGGTCCAGCCCAATTCGCACATGTCGAAATCCAATCAGGTAACGGTCCGCTGCATATTGTTCGTCGTACTTCCCGTTAAATAGTCCTCGTCCCCACACCTGCAGCGTACGCTTCAGCCGGTTGACCTGTTCTTCTCCTCCCGTGAACACCCGGCTGGCCCCCGGATGGTGCGGAATCTGCGCATAAAATCGTTCCGCCATCTCTGGCAGATACCGCTCCATTAAAGGACCCAGGTTCTTGAGTAGCAGGGCATCCTTCTCCTGGAAATGCAGATACCGCTTCATCTCTTCCATGAAGCTTTCTTCTCGGGGTGAGTTGGAAAAGGGAGCGGCCATCCTCGGGATAATATCATCGCTTCAATCGCCAACCGAGCACCTCGAAAAGCCCTTAGCGCTCCTCCTTTTTGCCTTTCGCCACAGTAAAATGTAAAATCTCATAGAGAAATTGGGTGAAATTCCACCAAAACTGCGGAATCTCCCCCATCCATATCCGGATTTGAAGACCAACTACGATTTAACTTATTATTTATCAATAGCTTGCAGATAACCAAATGGCATGTGACATGCATCACTTGACAGCATGGTGTCCCGTTATGGGCCACTAGCGAAGCGATTATTCAATGTCTACCGGCAGCGTAACCATTCGGGGCGACCAGGTCCGCCCCGATTTCCAATTTCGGCACATTCTGGTGCTCACCGATTTTTCTCGCGGCGCCAAGTCAGCCTTGGATTGCGCCCGCTTCATTGCTCGTAGGTTTCACTCGAAGCTTTTCCTGCTCCACGTCATCCCTTCTGCCCTGTTTCAGTTCATCTCTGCGGAGTCTGCCGCAGACGCTTTGCTCCGCGCCCGGGAATTTGCCGACCGCGAAATGAGCCGGTTGCTTAGCGATCCCGCTTCAGAGGGTTTGCAGCAGGAGGGCATCGTCGCGGAAGGCGCCATCTGGCCAACGATTTCCGAAACGATTAAATCGCGCGAGATCGATCTGATTACCATCGGCACGCACAGCGGCCACTCTGAAAAGAAACTCGTCCTGGGCTCCGTTGCCGATCAAATCTACCGCATGGTCGATTGCCCCATTCTCACCGCTCCGCCGGAATTTGCTTCGCGCCCCGACGCCAAACTTCAGCGCCTGCTGTTCGCCACGAAATTCATGCCCCATAACGAGCGCGCTGCCGGATTTGCTCACTCACTGGAGTGCGGCCCCGATGGTCACTTAACCGTCCTTCACGTTGTCGAGGAAGCGAACGAGAGTCCTCTGCAAAGCCATAAAATCGTCAAAGACTTCCTAGTCAAAAGAATGCGCAAGGACCTGCCCGATTCCTGTTCCAATTCCTGCCAACCCAAATTTGAAGTTCGTTTCGGCAAACCCGCGGACGAGATTCTTTCCGCCTCCGAGCAATTTAATTCCGAACTGATCCTTCTCGGCTTACGCAATCAGCAAAGAGCCGCCGGCCATCTTCCTTCCGCCATCGCCTACAGCATCGTCTGCCAGGCCAACTGCCCCGTCCTCACCCTCCACCAAAAGTAACCACGCGCGTCTTTTGTAGCGG
>CAWIPD010000017.1:0-14279 GCA_963837885.1 Candidatus Acidiferrales bacterium
TGAAGGCCAGCGTCGGCCCGTGAAACAGTTCCAGAATATGCAAAGCGGGAGATAGCGAAACCATTTTCACCGGGAAATTGATGGCTTCGGCAACCACTTGCCATAAGATTTCTTCCGGCACATCTGGCGTGGCAAACGGTTTCACCACGCGGAAGCAGACTTCGGTGAAGGGCAAGCGGCGGAATTCTTCGAGTTCTTCCGGTGTGTGTCGCGCGATTTCCGCGGGAAGATAGAGCCCACCATCAGGCGCAAGCCCGCGAAGCACCGCGCCTCTTAGCGATGTGAGTGGAGCTTTGCCGGCAGTACTGCGGTATCTCATCGAAAATTTTGCTAACTCGAACTGGCCTGCTTACGGCCATCAATCTGGTCGCGCAAGCGTTGCAGAAAAGCGGCAGCGGGAGACTGGCCACGCGATTCCGCCGCGGCGGCAAGTCCGCGCATTTCGGCGACGGGCAACGTGTAATGAGCGAGCGCCTGATAACTCTGCCGGCGTGCAGCCATTAGCGCAGGATAACAACGCGCCACTGTTTCCTGCGGCGATTCATTCGGGCGAGCTTGAAATGCGCCACGCCAGAGCACGGGCTTGGGATCATCCAGATAGCGGCGAATTAGGAGCTGCTGCTCATCCGCGGATGCCTCGAGGTAAACGACGGTCATCAATTTCCGGAGCCGGAATAACAGATTGTTACCGGTGTGAATGACACTGCCGGAAGTGTCGAGAATCAGCCCGCTGTCAGGGTTTTTCTCCAGGCCGGTCAGGACTTCGTCCATCGAATTAATTTCCTCGGTGAGATACTGCGATTCGCGCTCTGCGTAAGTGGGGCTATCGGGCCAGCCCATCCAGGCCGCAACGCCGTTGATGCCGCGAAAATCGCCGCTCTGCAGAACGGGCGCCAGCCGCGCTTCAATCTGATCGTCAGTGGAAATGGCGGGATATAGGGAAGCGAGATGTCTGGCCCAATAGGTTTTGCCGGCACCAGACATGCCGATGAGAGCGAGACGAAGTGGCTTATCAAAAGTTCTCATGATTCAGAAACCTAAATCTTAATGGATTCGCGAAGAAGAGCGAAATGAAAAGGAGTGGAGAAGTTCCTGGGGCGATCACGTCGAAAACCCGTGGGCAAAATAATAGGTCCCGATGGAAACGCACAAAAAGCCAACTCGGGCTATTTGATTTGCAATTCTTTGAAGCGGTCCCACTGAGACATATCGGAAACGATAATATTGTCACCCGGCTGGAGGCCTTCAACAATTTGAACGCTATCGCTGGAGACGCGGCCGAGGATAACCTGCACGCGCTGAGCTTGCCTGCCGTCAGGGGAGAGGCGGTAGACGGCGATGGGGGCGTTCGAGCGGGTTTGCAGTGGCCACCGTAAGATGGTGGCTCGCGGAATGGTTTGCGTGTTGATGGAGCCACTGGCAGAAAGATCAGAGCGCGCCTCACGCGGCTGAAGGGTAATAAATTTCAGGTCAATGCTAATGGTGCCGTTCTGCACGTTGGGATCGATGTGCACAACGCGAGCGGGGTAATCGTGTCCCTGCACGGTAATGGTAGCGAGCTGATTGACCTCAATATGATCGAACTGTGCTTCGGGAATGTGAATGCGGGCCATCAGCCGCGAAGAATTGGTAACGCGGGCGAGATTGGTTCCAGTGCTAACCTGTTGGCCCGCGCCAATGGCAACATCCTCCAGCACACCGTCCATTCCAGCACGAAGCAGCAAGGCCTCCTTCTGCTGGCTGCGGAGTTCGTAGAGAGCTTGAATCTGTGCCACTTCCGCCTGTTTAGCGGCCAATTGTGCTTGCCGAGCCTCTTCGGAGATGGCAACTTTTTCTTTTTCGATTTGCAGGCGCGTGTTCAGGGAGTCTGCACGAGCACGAGAAATCTTGGCGTTCATCGAAGCTCCCACCTGCATTTTGAATAGTGCGTCGTCGCGATCCGCCTGCAACTTCGCTTCAGTGGCTTCTGATTCCAGCTGCGCTTGCATAGCGCGTTCATTCAGCAATTGCGCCTGCAGCTGTACACGCAGATTGGCCAACTCCGCTTCGGATTTCTTCATGGACAGCTCCGCATCGGTAAGCTGGCGGTTCAGGTCGGGATTACTTAACTGCATAATGACGGAGTCTGGCTTTACGTGTGCGCCGGGTCGCAAAAAAATCTGATCGATGCGGCCATCGGTTCCCGCTGCCAGCCATCGAACTTCTTCGGGGACCAGAGTGCCCAGTCCTTGCGCGCGGCAGATTAGCGGACCAGATTGTACGGTCACCACCTGCAGAGCAGTGCGATCCAGAGCGGGCGTGGCAGAGCGCAAACGCAGCACGCCAAAGGAAACGCAGCCCAAAAGAACGAAGGTGAGCACAGAAACTGTCAATCGCAGAAGGAACGAGCGGCTTACACCGTTAAGCACAAGGAACCTCCAAGAATAGAAGGCTACCTGAAAAGTATAGAGTCAGCCTGTAACTGAAATCACAAAAACACTGAGAAAATTTCCGTTTTAGTGTATGAATTCCACGAATGATTGTTGGGCTAGGATGCACATTTTGGACCGTTTATCACCGGGAAACCTGTACTTGCGGCCGGGTTGCGCGGGCCTAGCGCAGGTGTTAGCTTGATAGAGACTTCAGCAATAGACGGATTGCAGGAGTTTCGCGGCGATTTTGCTGTTTCGTGGTGTAGTTCGAAGCCGTTTAATGGCGGCTGGCTGCAACAAGGATTGAGGTTGACTCGCTGCTGGATGAGGTAATTGCGCGAGCGTGAACCGCCCAGCTATTTGGCTGAACTGATGGGCTCGCGCGCAGGGTCTGCGTGTCGTACTGGTTTCGTAACGATAATCGTTTGCCGCAAGAACGGCTGGCCGCCGCCTCCTACGTGATTGTGGGCATCATCACGTTGCTGTTGCTGGGCTTCTGGAAACTGCAGGTCATCGACTCCGACAAATACGGACAGTTAGCGGAACGCAATCGCGTTCGCTCGATTCCGATCATTGCGCCGCGCGGAAGGATGCTGGATCGCGACGGGCGAGTGCTGGTGGATAATTATCCGTCGTTCAGCATCATTCTGTTGCGCGACGACATGGTTGGGGTGCAAAAGAGCCTTCCCGCCATAGCGGATGGGCTTGGGCTTTCGTTAGATGACCTGAAAGAGCAACTCAACAACACTGATAAGCTGCCGAAATTCCAACCCATCGTGATCAAGCCGGAAGCAACGCCCGCGGATGTGGCGTTTATCGAGTCGCATCGCGCTGACATTCCTCTGCTGGAAATGTTGATGGTCCATCGCCGGCGCTATATGCCCGGTGGATTCATGTCCCACGCGAGCGGGTATGTGGGAGAAGTCAGCGAACAGCAGATTGAGGACAGCAACGGAAAACTTCGTCCGGGCGATTTTGGTGGGAAGAGCGGATTGGAGACGGCAGTACAACGATTTGCTGGTAGGCACGGACGGCATGCGGCGCGTGATTGTGAATAGCGTCGGCAAAGAAGTAGGGCGGCTTTCCGAGCAAGAACCCATCCCTGGTAAGCAGATTCAGCTGACAATCGATTACGACTTGCAACAAGTGGCTGAGGCAGGATTGGGAGACAAGAAGGGCGCGGTTATCGCGCTTGATCCGCGCACCGGCGAGATTCTAGCGTATGCGAGCCATCCCGCACCCGACCCAAATGATTTCGCGGTACGCGTATCGAAAGAAGAATGGCAGCGGCTGAATGAAGATGAAGCGCACCCATTGTTGAACCGCGTTACGCAGGCGCAGCTTGCGCCGGGTTCGGTGTTCAAGGTCATCATGGCGACGGCGATGCTGGAGTCGAAAATCCCGCCAGAAAACTTCACGGCGTTTTGTCCGGGGTACGGCATTTTCTATGGACAGATGCACAAGTGCTGGGTCTATGGGAAGAGCAGCCATGGATCTGTAAATCTTCACAGCGCTCTGGTGCGCTCCTGCGACGTGTTCTTTTACAACGTCGGCATGCACCTGGGAATTGACAACATTTCGAAGTACGCAAAGATGCTGGGGCTCGGCGCAAAAACGGGTGTGGACCTGCCGTCGGAAGAGCCGGGGCTGGTGCCGTCGGAAGAGTGGGTCCAGAGGGTGTATCACCACAAGTGGTATCCCGGGTCGACGATTTCGGTTTCGATCGGGCAGGGCTCGGTGATGGTCACGCCGCTGCAAGTAGCGTATGTGGTTGGAGGCATCGCCTCGGGCGGCGAATACAAGCAGCCGCATCTGTTGAAAGATCTTCCCACGGTAGGCGAAAAGCACGTGGACCTGTCGGAAAACACCGTTGAGCAGGTGACACAAGGTTTGTACGGAGTGGTAAACGAACCGGGCGGAACGGCAAACTCCATCAAGCTGGCAGGGCATCGAGTTTTGCGGGAAATCCGGCACGGCTCAAATGATGAGTTATGGAGCGGCCAGCCGTCTAGGTCTGGGAAAAGGCAAGAACGACGGATGGTTTGTCGGGTTTGCGCCGCGCCGCAATCCGGAAATTGTAGTCGCTGCCGTCGTTGAGGATACTGCAGAACACGGTGGTACGGCTTCGGGCCCCGTGGTTCGCGATATCGTGAAGGCATATTACGACAAGAAGGATAAGAAGGCTCACGGGCAGACGACGGCGGAGAACAAGGAACCGAGGAAACTTGGTGATGGACCAGATAAAAAACTGGTCGAAGCTCCCAAAGTTGCCGCGAAGCCGGAAGAAGCAGTGGACGTGGTTTCCGATGCAGGGCAAAAGAAGGCGCGGCCGAATTGATTTGTGTAGAAAATCTGGAACGGCATAAGTTTTCCGTTTAATGGGGAAATTGAATTGATCAAAGACGCACCAGGAGCCCGGGATTACGACTGGTGGCTGCTTGCCATCATGGGAGCAATTTGTACGCTGGGCGTAATTGAGATTTATTCGGCAACGCACGGCAGTGCCCTCGCAGGGATGCACACGCGGCAAATGCGGTGGCTGGTAATTGGATTAGTGCTGATGTTTGTGTTCTCGAGGATCGATTATCACTTGATTCTGGATCAGGCTCCGATTCTGTATATCATTGGAATCGCAGCACTTGTTGCCGTTTTAGTGTTCGGGCACCGGCGGTTTGGGGCACAAGCGGTGGATTCCCGTCCTCGGTGAATTCTTCCAGGTGTCAGAATTGGTCAAATTGATTATAATCATTGTGTTGGCGCGCTTCTTTGCAGAGGTGCGCACCGATGAGCTTTCCCTGCAGGATTTGATTAAGGCAGGGTTGTTAGTAGGAGTGCCGCTCGTTCTCATCTTGAAACAACCTGATCTAGGCACCGCGCTGGTGCTGATGCCCATGTTAGTTGTAGGCGCGTTTCTCGCCGGGTTGCAATGGAAGCACGCAGCGGTCATTGTCCTAATCGGCGTCTTGATGCTGCCCGTCGGGTGGCACTTCTTGAAGCCGTATCAGAAGGAACGGGTTACATCGTTTTTGCATCCGGAAGAAGACGCCAAGGGATCCGGCTATCAGGTGTTGCAATCGAAGATAGCGGTGGGATCAGGCGGATTCTGGGGACGTGGTTTCGGGAATGGCAGCCAGAATCAACTGGGGTACATTCCGGTCCGATATTCAGATTTCATAATGTCGGCGTGGGCGGAAGAACAGGGATTCAAGGGAGTGCTGCTTGCTCTCGGGCTGTATATGGCGTTATTGTTACGACTTGTACAGAATGCCCAGCGCGCTAAGGATCGCGCGGGAATGTTTCTGGTCATGGGCGTGACAGCAGCGCTCGGGTTTCACGTTTTAGTAAATGTGGCCATGGTCATTGGAGCAATGCCGGTAACCGGTATTCCATTGCCTCTGATGAGCTACGGGGGTTCGGCCACGTTGTTTGTATTCCTGGCCATTGGCCTGGTGATGAATGTCCGGCTACGCCGGTTCGTCAATTAGCTACTGGTCAGTTCCGTGTGCACCTCAGTTCAGGTGGGTTGCACCCGGGCGGCGACTGTTTATCAGCCGCCAGTAGTCATGAGTAAAGTAAGAAGGAATTTTAGAGTGAGTAAAGCATCGTCCGCCGTTACCCCGGGAGAATTCCGGCAACGGCCTTGCCTCGATAGCATGAGGTCACAGAATTGCGAGAGCCGCAGTGCGGCCTACTCCCTCCCGCTACGAACGCCAAGCCACAACACAATTGTTGTCGCTCACGTGTTCCGGTGTATACCGGAACGGCGCCGTGCCTTGGACCACCTCTTCCCAAGAGGGTCCCGCGGCGATGCTCCACAAGGAGTTGTATGTCAAAAGAATTGGTAATATCAGCGAGCTCTCACGAACGTAGAGTCGCAATTTTAGAAGAAGGCCAGCTCGTCGAAATTTACATCGAACGCGAAAAAGAATTCGCACTCGTCGGCAGCATCTACAAAGGAAAAGTAACTCGGGTCTTGCCGGGCATGCAGTCGGCTTTCGTCGACATCGGCCTGGATGGCGATGCGTTTCTCTACGTCAGCGACGTATTTGAAAACCTCGAAGATTATGATCACGGCCACGGCGCACATGAAGCTCCAGCGCCGGTCATCGTCAATGGCCACGCCAATGCTCCCCGAGAAGTGTTGCCGGGCGAGTCGCTGAGCGTAGCGGGTGCGGTGCACGAGGAGATCGTTCATCTCGATGAGCCCGCCCACGAGGAGCCACCTCAAGCTCGGACGAGGAAGAGGAAAGCATTGAATTGCCTGGCGAAGTCCGCCATGGCCGTAGCAGCGGCATTAGTGAAGAAAGTGCGCAGCCGGGAAGCTTCGCCGGTGAGGCAGCCGAACCCGAAGAGCGTCAACCCGACTCCAACGCTTCCGCTCCCCAGAATTTCGCACCAAACTACAATCCAACCCGCAACTATCCTCCGCGTGGCAATGATCGCGGCCCCAGCAGGGATCGCGGAGACCGTGGTGGAGATCGTGGAGGAGACCGTGGTCGCGGTGGACGTCGCGGCAGATTTGGCCGGCGTCGTGGTGGCAGTGATAGGCCGCCGATGGGTCAGAATAGCGGTGGCGGCCGCAACTTGCCTCCATCGAAATACGCTTCACCGCAGGGTGATCGTGATTCGCGCGGCTACGAGAATCGTCGCCCGAATGATCGAGGCCTGAGCGAGCTCGGAACGCGGCGGAGATCGTGCGACCGACGCGGCCTCGAGCGCGCCGGTAAAGAGCGTTGAAGACGAAATTGTGTCTGCCGGGTGAATCGCTGGCAAAGTATCGCGGCCGCCCGGTTCCACCGCTCCGGTTGCTCCCGTTGTTGGCACGAACCCGAAGAGCGGCAACCCGATTTCGATCCGACGCCGGCTCGTCCAGTATGGGACTTGCCCGCCGGGTGGCGCGGCGCGGCGACGTTTTTCTGGTAGCTTGCCACATTGGCTGCTGGCGACAATGAAGCGGCTGGTGAATCGACTCGCTGCGGATTCTGGTAGCGAACAGACGGTTTCCGAGGCCGATGGAAAATTCCGCAGCGGCTGCGGAAGGAGCACCGGCAACGAGGAAGCTGTACGCAGAGACACGTCCAGAACGGCACAGCAGCTCTGAGCGAAGAACAGCTCGGCGCGCTTTCCGCACAGCTCGTGGAAGCCAAGCATGAAGAGACTCAAGCGCGCGCCGCAGCAGAAGCCGCGGCCGCCGCGGTAGAAGCAGAAGCCGCCATATCTGATGTGGAATTCGAGGAAGAGGAAGAAGAAGCCGAAGAAGAAGTCGAGAATTCCGCCGAAGCGGTAAGCGAAGAAGAGGAAGACGAGGCTGAAGCGGAGACTCCCGAACATCAGCGAATCGCAACATGCCGACCCTGACCGTCGGGAAACCCGGGAAGAAGCCGAGCTTCGCCGCGACGAAGAGCACGAACAGGCCGAAGCGTACCGCGCGGAAGAAGAAAAGCACGAAGCGCTGGAAGCCTCCGAAAACCAAACAGAGCATCGGATCGGAGAGCGCCGCAGACCATAGCGAAAGCGAAAACCGCGCAATCGCCGCGGAAAGTACTCCTCAGGAAGCCATCATTGAGGAAGACGTGATACTGCTTCCGGGGGAAACTCGTGCACCCCGCAATCCCAGCGCCCCGCGCGAGGAATTTGTACGACGTGATTCAGCGCACGCATCGGAAGCAATCCGCGTTCGCGTTTTCAACGGCCGCAACGAAGCGGCGGAGGCGGACGGGATCGCGACCGGGGACGCGGTGGAGATCGCGGCGGACGCCCCGACCGTGGCCGCGGCGGTGACCGTGGTGGACGCGGACGATTCGAGCCCCGCAGAAGTGGCAGCGGTGGCGGCGCGCCAAGCCATGGCGGACATCAACGGAGCATCAGAGCGGGTCGCACGGACACGGACATGCTCCGTCGCGTCGCCCGCAACTGATTTCAGAAATGCTGAAGGCCGGTCAGGAAGTGGTCATCCAGATCGCCAAGGAACCACTGGGCAAGAAGGGCGCGCGCATTACCAGTCACGTGGCGCTGCCCGGACGCTTCCTGGTGTACATGCCGACGATCGATCACATCGGAGTCTCGCGAAAGATTGCCAGCGCGGATAACCGTTCGCGTTTGCGCCGTTTGGTTGGCGAGGCACGCGGCAGCTATCCCGGCGGCTTCATCGTTCGCACCGCCGCAGGCGAAGCGACCGACGAGGAAATTCGACCGACATCGATTTCCTGGGAAAGACCTGGAACGAAATCAAGCAGAAGAGCGAAGAGCGCAAGTCTCCCGCACTGCTGCACCGCGACCTTAACCTGGTGGAGCGCATTCTTCGCGATTACGTGAGCGATGATTTCACCGCCATCTGGATCGACAACGAAGAGGAATACGGCAAGGTGGTTGAATTCGTCAGCCGGTTCCAACCGAAACTGGTGAATCGCGTAAAGCTGTACACCAAGGAACAGCCCATCTTCGAAGAGTTCGGGATTCAGCACGAACTCGACAAAGCGCTGCGCGCCAAAGTCTGGTTGAAATCCGGCGGTTACATCGTCATCAACCACACCGAAGCGCTGGTGGCCATCGACGTCAACACCGGCAAGTTCGTTGGGAAGGGCTCCACGCGACTGGAAGACACCATCGTCAAGACCAACCTCGAAGCCGTGAAGGAAATTGTGCGGCAGATTCGGCTGCGCGATTTGGGCGGCATCATCGTGGTGGACTTCATCGACATGGAAGAACGCCGCAATCGGGAAAAAGTGCTGGCCGCGCTGCAGTTTGCGCTCGATCAGGACAAGGCCCCGTCAAAGGCGCTGTCCTTCAACGAATTCGGCCTGGTCTGCATCACCCGCAAGCGCACCAAGCAGGCGCTGGAACGCGTGCTGTGCCAGCCCTGCCCGTCTTGTTCCGGCAGCGGCATGGTCAAATCCGTGCCAACGCTCTGCTACGAGATTCAGGCGGAAGCGCGCAAGATGGCTCTGGCCGATCATGAAGGCCCGAACCTGACGTTGCGCGTACACCCGGAGATCGCCAAGGCGCTGAAGACCCGCGAATCGCTGCTGATCGACGAACTTGAACAGAACTCGCACAAACACATCATCATTCAGTCGGATCCCACGCTACATTGGGAGCAGTACGACATCTACTAGCAGTCGGGAGTCAGTAGTCGGAAGTTTGTAGTTTGGTGAAACGAAACGCCCGTGGCGCACAACGTCTCGGGCGTTTTCGCGTTTAGATCAGCCCACTCGCTGCAATGTAGTTCCGGTTGACATCCGAACCCGTCGTTCAGTAAAGCAGGCGAAAAATATCGCTGTAATCATCAGTCCAGAGACGTGGTTCGGCTTTGCGCATAGAGGGCGGCAAATTCTGAAAAAGGCCGGTGATCTGCAAGGCTTCGGGACGCTTTGCTAGAAAAACCCAGATACTACCCAGGTAGGGATACTCTCCATCGGTAAATTTGATCAGCGAGTACGAGCCGGTATAATCGCGAAGGCCTTCCGCGACCGGAAGGAGATTAATATGGCGGGTGCTGAGATGTAGTGCGATGACGGAATTGTCGTCGCGAAGGTGCTTTTCGTAGATGTCGAACGCTTCTTTGGTCAGCAGATGCACAGGTACGGCATCGCCAGAGAAAGCATCCAGGACCAACACATCGAACTTCTGAAGATTTCCCTGTACGGCTTCCTGTTCTAAAAGCAACCGCGCATCTCCCAATTCCATATCCATCTGCGCAGCGGAATCGCGCACATAGGTGAATAGCGGGGGCGAGCGCTATTGGACAGTGCGACGACCTGCGGATTGATCTCGTAGTAGCGGAAATAATCGCCCGGCTGGCCGTAAGCGGCCAAGGTACCCGCGCCAAGCCCGATGATGCCGACGCGCAGGTTTTCTCTCGCTTCGCGCTTGGGATGATTGCGCAGCAGTACGCCGATGCCACTTTCCGGGCCGTAATAGGCCATGGGCACATGATCGTTAGGTGGATTGAGTTGCGCGCCGTGCAGTGTGTGCGCATGGAAAAGCGCCTTGCCGCCCTGATCCAATTCATAAATCCGCAGGGCGCCGTAGAAATTGCGCTCGCCGAGAAACAACCCAGGTTCGGGCTGGGCACTTCTGTACAGGGCGAAAAGCGCCAGAACCGTTACTCCCGCAATGAGAGGCTGAACGAATCGGAAGCCACGTTTGGCCTGCGAATTGGGCCCCTGTTAATGTAAGCACCCGGGAGAATCAGCAGGCTCGCGAAAAACATCCATGGATAAAATTGCGGTGTTCTTCTAGCACGAGACTGAAAGCGGGGATCCAGTGCGCGATGACCGCAAACAGGGCAACGGTGGAGACCGCAATCCCACAGGAAAGCCAGAAGGAGCGCGTGAAAATCCAGGAATGCTGGTCCCTGACCAGGCAGATCAGCATAAGCAATCCGCAGGCTGCCAATGAGATCTGAAATTCGGTGAAGAACGCGAAGATCTGCGGCGCGATCACTGCGGCGAAAATGCCGCCGAGTGCGCCCCCGGCCGCGACCGCTAAGTAAAAAGAAGTCAGTCGCTTTACACCAGGTTTCAATCGAACCAGTTCGCCATGGCAGATCATGCATCCGGCGAACAGGAGCAGCGGCATCACGACCAACTGTGCGGTGCGCTGCGCATAAACCAGAGCCGCGCAAAGAACAAAAATTCCTACCGCAAACAGGGGATGAAAAACTTCCCGGCGATACCAGCGCGGATGATCGAAACACAAGATGAAACTCAGCAGGTACAAAGCCAACGGAAGAACCCATAGAAGAGGTAAAGAAATGATTTCCTGGCAAAGCTGATTGGTAGTGGCAAGTAACAAGGCCGACGCACAAGCCGCCAAAAGGAACCACAGCGCGTATTCCAGCGCGGTCGGCGCTACATTTGCCACATTCGGCGCGTCATCTTCAGTGTGGCTTTCCCACGTGCCAATGGACGCCTGCCACGCGCACCAGCCACAACCCAGGCAGAACAGTGCAAACAGCGCACTCCATACCAGGCCCTGAACTTTCAGACGAACCAGTGGTTCCAGCAGAAAAGGAAATGCCAGCAGCCCGATCAGCGAGCCCAGATTCGAGACGGAATAGAGCCGGTAGGTGCGGGAATCACCTCCACTGCTGCGCAAACCATCGCTGCAACAATGGGCCAGTTGTGGAAAGCACGAAGAACGGTAGACCCACGGCGAGAAGAGTAATGAAAATGACATCGCGAACTGGATGCAGGCTGTCCGCTGGCCGCCACTGCAAACCAGGCGTGATCGCCGAAGGCCAGATCACCGAGAGAATGATCACCGCCAGAAGGGCAACAGCCAGCAAAGCTACATGCAGCCTTCCCTGCTCGCGAGGGCCGAGACGCTCAGAAATGTAATGAGAATAGGTGTAGCCGGCCAGCAGGAGTATTTGAAAGACCAGCATGTTGGTCGTCCAAACGGCGGCCGAGCCACCGAACCATGGCAGCATGTATTTGCTGATGATGAGTTGGACCTGAAAAAGGAGAAAGGCGCTGAGAAACAGAGTCGTAGCGAAAATCCAAACGACGCGATTGGATTCTGATTTAGTCGCGGCTTCTCTCAAATGATGACACCCCTCACCTACAAGTGGTCTACACCCGTATTGCCAATCAGGATCGCTCGTACCTTTTCCATGACCGGTCAAGCAGGAGTTTCAGGCTGGCAGTGTCGCATACAGCAGGGCGTGTCCCTAGTTCATGCGTCACAGCTATGTTTCTCGGGATTCAGGTTCAACGTGTGAAAGAAGTGTTCAAGTGAAATGAGCGCGATTGGGGAACTAGCTGTATTTTGTGGAACTCAACAGGGGACTTTCCGCTGGACTATAGGTCTGAATAGCGCTGCTCTTTCCATGGATCGCCGTAAGGGTGGTAGCCGTTGCGCTCCCAGAAACCGAGTTGGTCGTGGTCCAGCAAAGTGAAGCCTCGCACCCACTTCACGCTTTTCCAGGCGTAGAGATGAGGCACGACCAGACGCACAGGGCCGCCATGCTCCGCGGTCAGGGGTTCGCCATCATGCTCGAAGGCAAAGAGCACATCGGGGCGCTGCAAATCCTCCAACGGCACATTCGAGGTGTAACCCTCTTCCGCGAGCACCAGAACAGTCGTCGCGCCGGGCATGACATTGGCGCGCTGCAACACTTCAGTAAACAGCACACCCTTCCACAGATTATTCAGGCGGCTCCAGCGAGTAACACAATGGAAATCAGAGGTTACTTCGGTTTGCGGAAGAGCGCGAAATTCCTGCCAGGTAAATCGCAGCGGCTCTTCGACGAGTCCATCGATGCGGAAATCCCATCTTGCAGGATCGAAATCGCGGCACCCCTCCTGCGTGAAGCACCGGCCACTTGATGGTCAGCGATTGACCCGGCGGCAGGCGACCTTCGGCCCGAGCTTTCTTCTCCATTTCGCGCCGGCCACCATCATCACCCAGCTGTGGCATGAAGATTCTCCCTGCTTTGTTAGAGTCCCCGACGGAGAATAAGTTTCGTGCTGACTATTTTATGTCGACCTCTAATCCCCCTACCCAACCTACGGCCAAGTTGTAGGCCCAAGCGCTGATCGCGAAGGTAATACCGCCCGCTAAGCCATAGAAAATCGGCAGGAGAATGATTGCACCTAGGCTTCGCCGAGAATTCTGTGCAGGTGCGTGTTATTCTTTTCTCATGACAGCTCGCATTTTGGACGGACTGAAGATTCGCGACGAAATATTTGGCGAATTGAAGAGCGAAATGGCACGGCTCACCGTGCAAGGTGTACGGCCCGGGTTAGCGGCGGTGCTGGTGGGAGAAAACCCGGCTTCGCAGATTTATGTGAAAAGTAAAATTGCGGCATGCGAGCAGCTTGGCATGGCGCATTGGTTGCATACGCCGCCCGAATCAATCTCGACAGAAGGACTGCTGGAACTTGTTCACAGCTTGAATAACGAAAACAACGTAGACGGCATTCTCGTGCAACTGCCGCTGCCCCGGCAGGTGGATTCCAAGCAGATTCTGGAAGCCGTCGATCCCGCCAAGGACGTGGACGGTTTTCATCCAGTAAGCATGGGCAATCTGGTCAGCAATCGCCCCGGACTGGTGGCATGCACACCCGCAGGTTGCATGGAAATTCTGCGCCGCTACAAGATTCCCGTGGAAGGCGCGAACGCGGTTGTGCTGGGCCGGAGCGACATCGTCGGCAAGCCCATGGCGCTGCTGCTGCTCCACGCCAACGCAACCGTTACGATTTGTCATTCGAAGACACGCGACTTGCCGGGAGTGGTTCGCCGCGCGGACATACTCGTCGCGGCTATCGGCAAGGCAGGCTACGTGAAACCGGAATGGATCCGGCCCGGAGCCACAGTCATCGACGTTGGCACAAACAAGGTTACCGACGCCAGCGAAGCGGCAGAGTTGCTGCGTAATTTTCCCGAGCGATTGGAAAAATTCCACGCCAAAGGCAGCGTGTTGATCGGCGACGTACATCCCGACGCCGTGCAGATTGCCGGCGCCCTTTCACCTGTGCCGGGTGGGGTAGGCCCGATGACCATCACGATGTTGATGAGCAACACAGTGAAAGCGGCTAAACAACGACGCGCCACAAAGACCCATGCGGGCGCAGGACATTAATTAGTCAGCAAGCGGGAGAGTTGGTGCCGTGGCGGGCCTTTTAATTGCTCGTCATGGCGAAAGGCTTGTCGAACGAATGAAGCATCTCGGCCTGACCGGGGGGATTGCCAGCGGAAAAAGCGCCGTAGCAGCGATGCTGCGTGAAATGGGTTTCCCGGTGCTCTCCGCCGATCTCGCCTCTCACAAATTAATGGACCCGGGCCAGCCGGCACACGACGAGATTCTGAGCGAATTTGGACCGACTATCGCCGACACTAACGGGGTAATTGATCGAGCCAAGT
>CAWIPD010000018.1:0-48606 GCA_963837885.1 Candidatus Acidiferrales bacterium
CGATAAGCCAGCCTGTCAGGAAGACCAGGACCCCACCCACAATGACCTGGAAAGCGGCTTGAAGGAAGGGCGTGTCCATATAGCGGTGCCCGGATCCAGGCGATGATGCCGAGTTCGACCGCAACAACGAGAATAGCCATGCCCAGCGCGAGATGGAACTGCGTCGAATCAAGAAGGGTAGCGTGTGTCCAAGGCCGCCGGCGGTGGTCATAAGTCCGGTGACGGTGCCACGAATCCAGGGAGAGCCACGGCCCGTGAGCGAGCCATCATCCGAGAGGGATTCGGCAAAGCCCATGGAAATGCCCGCACCAATGCTGGCGGCAATCCGACAAGGAAAGCGTCCCAACTTTTGTGCGTGGCAAAAGCGGCGGCAAAGATGGGCGCGAGTGTGGAAACGGAGCCATCCATGAATCCCGCGAGGCCAGGTTGGACGTATTGCAGCATGAACAAGCGATCGCGGGAATGGCGTTCGAGGTCCTTGGCTTGTTCGGTGAGATGTTTTTCCTCGTAGGCGCCGGCGGCCTGGGTATGTTTGCGTTCTTCATCCGCAAGTGTGTTGAGGAGTTCACGAATCGCAACGTCAGAAGTGCGGCCAGCGGCTTGGGTGTAAAAGCGGCTCGCCTCCATTTCCATAATTTCAGCCTGGCGACGCGCGACCTTTACGCCGAGCGGACGCATCATCCAGACCGGGCGGCGCTTCAGAAAGCCCCTGACGTCTTCGCGGCGAATGGGAGGGATTTGCTCGCCAAAGCGGTTGCGGAATAAGGACAGCAAGCCGGTCGCGATGGCCTGCTTCTTCGACACGCATCTCTTCAAACATGTCGGCTGTGGCGGGGTAGGACTCCCGCAGGGCGTCGGCAAATTCGCCGTAAATGCGGCCGTCTTCTTCCTCGTTGGCAATAGCGATAGCGAGGATCTCCCGTTCCGTCAAATCCTTGAATTTCTTGAGCATGGGCCCCTTGGTGTGCGTGGATTAAGGGAAGAGAATCGCACAAAATCGGTTCAGCCAAGTCACGCCCTAAGTCCAAAGGGGCAGAGGAGATTTCCTCAGAGCGGGATTGGCGCTCTTAGTACTTCCGTACTACCATTCTTTGGGACAGTCCCACCTTTTGGCAGGTACGGTCTCGCTATAGGTTTTCCTTGTGAGACCCCCTACTATCTTCCTATCACCAAAGAGTTTCCCGGGAAGAGGGGCTGATAATGGCGTCGCCGATTGATGTAATGTTGAAGCAGCAAGGAAGTGTAGGAATGCCCACGGCTAAGTCAACGCAGACGGAGCGGCGCAGCAGCCGGCGTTGCAAAATTACCAATTGATGCGCATCCGGCCTTCGGACCCGGAGAAGGACCACTTCGACGATATTCGCGGTTCGCACAGCGTTTCGCGCACCGGAGTATACTTTCAATCGAGCGAGATGGATATGAAATGGGCATGAGGTTGTTCGTCACGATGCCTTACACGAAAGAACCGACCGCAATGCACCGTGAATATCTGGCCGAAGTCGTGCGCCGCGATGCATTTACCCAATGGCATGTTGGAATAGGGTTCAAGATCCTGATGGAGATGGGATTTCAAGGCGGTTATTCCGGCGGGGATTATTCCCAGCGAAAGTAAATCGGCCACGGCGCGGTTTCGAAATAGCGCAAAATGCAAACAAAAAGGCGGGTCGGCCGAGAAGCCATCCGCTTTTTGTGTTTTTGGAGGCTTGGAATAGATTGAAGCTTGGACTATTCTTTGCCGAAGTGCGACCAGTCGTTTTGTGGCGTAGCAGCCAAAATGGCGATTCAGTGGATGCTTGCGTTCGAGGAAAGTGAACACCGGAGCGCGGCGCGGGGTAAGCTTGGCCATCGCAATGTTCAGCCGGATGTCGCGGCGCGCATATTTCATTCCGGCGAAAAGAGCTTCACGCGCATCTTCCTTGCGACCTGCAGAGATATAGACTTCAGCGAGATTCAGATAGAGCTGCGCCTGATTGCGCTTCATGCGAACTGCCGCGTCGCACATCCGTTCAGCCTCCGCCCATTTCTGTTCCGTGCGTGCCAGCGCGACGCCGAGATAAGACATGTAGTAAGGATTATTGCGTTCGAGTTCGGCGGCCCGTGCGATATGTTGCAGAGCACGAGAAGCGGAATTGTCGCGCAGATAGTTCAGACCAGTCTTGAATTCACGGAAACGCTTCGGTATCCATCATGATCCCACCTCAAATGTGTTGACCGATTGACCGAGGACACCACCGGGAGGTTGCAAACTCCAAGCAAAGAGCTGAACCGTTTCGCTTCCGACCAAGATGCGCGAGCGCATACGCGACTGGTTGCAAGAACAGCGCATGCCAAAAGGCGGGAGAGGGAAGCGAAAATGCCGCTGGAGTGCCCATTTACCGGTCTTGCGTAAGCTACTCAGTTAATAGGTGGGAATCTACTGACCGATAGGCCAGTCGTGGTGCAAGGGCTAGGAGTTCTAAGGGAAATGGCGGAGCCGGCAGATTTCTGGCGTGCCGGGATTGAGAGTTATTTGGACTTGGAGCGGCGCTGGTAGTTGCGGCGCCAGAATTTCCAGTCGTCCAGCGTGACTTTCAGCATGGATTTGGCGGCTTTGTGCAGCCAGCGGTTTTTTCGCCTGGCGAGGTCGCGCTTGAGGGCGGGAATGGCCGTACAGCTGCCGAGATGGATGTTGGCCGTTTCCCATCCCATGTAATAGAGCAGGCGTTCCTCATCGCGTTCTTCAGGCAAAGCGTACTGATTTCGATCCGGCTGCAATCGGGAGCCAGCCGGCGAACGAGCCAGTGCTCAGGAAATGGACGTGGGGATCGCGGATCCGGATGGCGGTGTCGATCAGCTTATGCGAAAGAACCTCAGAAGTCGTCCGGATTTTTCGCCCAGACCCAGGCAGAAGGCGTGAGTTGCTTGGCTTCGCGGACCAGATGGGCATCGTGCCAGGTAACTACAGCCATAACCCGGGGATGGCCGAGACTGCCGAGTCCAGCAATGCGGGAGCTCAATTGAAAGTCCGTGGCGCGGAATGGCAGCGAGTCCTGAATTAGTCTTCAGAACATCGATGGGCAATTTGCCCTTGTATTTGGGACAGGCTTGAATTTTTTCCCAGAAGACGACCGGATCACGGAGTTTGTTGAGGGCCAAGGAGACGAAGCCAGCGATGATGTTCGGCAAGCACGAACGGACTGCCGCCCTTGGCGATGGCGTCTCGATAGCCTTGTTCGAAAGATTCCGAGGCTTCTTTGCGGGTGAGAGAAAGATGTTCTTCTTCGATCGCGAGATAGGCACTGGTTAGAACCCGGACCAGGTCAACGGTATATGCGGCGGGCCAAGCCTCATCAAAATCGTTCACGCCCCAGATGAGACGACCTTCGAGGTCGCGCCAGGTTCCGAAATTGTCGATATGGAGATCCCCTACGGCCAGTACTTGCGTGGCGCGCGAGAGTTCAGGGCAAACCAGCGGCCACCACTGG
Source organism: Candidatus Acidiferrales bacterium (assembly GCA_963837885.1). Lineage (GTDB taxonomy): Bacteria > Acidobacteriota > Terriglobia > Acidiferrales > UBA7541 > Acidiferrum. Next base: position 3,465 of record CAWIPD010000018.1, read on the forward strand.
GCAAAGCGATAGAAGGTCGCGCGGAAAAAGGCGAAGGCGGCTTTGGCCATGTTGAGGTGCTTCAGGTCGACATCGGAGCTGATCAGATTTACATGGCGAGCGGCCCAGTGCTCGAATTGAGCGGTGGCGTAAACGATGTCGGGCAATTCATTTTTTTGTGCGGCCATTTGTTCGCGACCCGGTACTGCGCCGGGGTTCCCCTGTGAGGATTATGGTGTATCACGGGTGGAGAAGCGGACTCAAGGAGAAGGAATTGTCGTAGAGGGAAAAGGAAGAAAGAAAAAAGAAAAGGCTTTACCACAGAGGTCACAGAGATCGGATGGAGAGGGAACGGAGATATGGCGAGTGGGGATCGATCATGCGACGACGCGATTTGTGTCAGCGCCCGCTCTCCAGAATACGGCGAGCGGCCGCTACATGGGAAAGAACCGATCTAAAGATCGGCCACTACACAAAAAACGGGCTGGCCTTACTTGCTTGCGTGGGCCACGGCGTTGCGCATACGCGATTCGTAGATGGGGAATTTGGCGGCGAGGGCGGCAACTTCCTTGCGCACGCGCTGTTCGACGGCGGCATCGCCAACATGGAGAAGAATTTCGGCCACCCACTTGGCGATCAATTCCATTTCTGGTTCCTTCATGCCGCGCGTGGTGACGGAAGGGCTGCCGAGACGAATGCCGCCCGCCTTCATCGGAGGAAGCGGATCGAAGGGGATGGCGTTTTTGTTCACGGTGATGCCGGCGCGGTCGAGAGCTTTTTCCGCGTCACTGCCGGTAATGCCGCGAGAGTGTACTTCCATCAGGAAGACATGGTTGTCGGTGCCGCCGGCAACGATCGGGAATCCCTGCTTGGCAATCGCATTGGCCAGCGCCTTGGCATTCGCGGCGACCTGGCGCTGATATTCCTTAAACGACGGCTCCATGGCTTCCTTGAAGCAGACTGCCTTGGCCGCGATGGTGTGGACTAGCGGACCGCCCTGGGTGCCGGGGAAGGTCAGCTTGTCGATTTCCTTGGCGAAGGATTGTCTCGAGAGAACCAGGCCGCCACGCGGGCCCGCGCAAAGTTTTGTGGGTCGTGGTGGAAACGATGTCGGCATGGGGAATTGGGCTGGGGTGAACGCCGGCGGCAACGAGTCCCGCGATGTGCGCCATATCGACGAAGAAGAGCGCGTCAACGGATTTTGCAACTTTGGCGATGCGCTCAAAGTCGATGATGCGCGAATAAGCGCTGGCGCCCGCGACGATCATCTTGGGCTTGTGTTCGTGAGCGAGCTTCTCTATTTCCTCGTAGTCGATTCGCTGGTCGTCCTGACGCACGTGATATTCCACAAATTTGTACATGCGGCCGGAAAAATTCAAAGGATGGCCGTGGGTCAGGTGGCCGCCATGGGCGAGGGCCATGCCAAGAACCGTGTCGCCGGGTTTCAGAACCGACATGTACACCGCGACGTTGGCGGAGGTGCCGGAGTGCGCCTGCACGTTGGCATGATCGGCCCCGAACAGCTGCTTGGCGCGATCAATGGCCAGTTGCTCGACTTTGTCGGCGTACTCGCAACCACCGTAGTAGCGCTTGCCGGGATAGCCCTCGGCATATTTGTTGGTGAAGATGGAGCCCATGGCTTCGAGCACGGCTTCGGAAACCAGATTCTCAGAGGGAATGAGTTCGAGGCCGGTGGCCTGACGCTGGGCTTCGTCGCGCAGTAGTTCGGCGATCTCCGGGTCGACAGTGTTTAAGGGGCGCTGCATCCTCAAATTAGCTTCGGTGGTCATGCGATTCTCCTCGAAAATTTGCGCGCGGGGTGGCGGCGAAAAATGTTACTCGGTACAAATGCTTCAATTTTTTGTGCTGCGTTCTTCCTGCTCGATCAAGGCGATTTTTTCGACGCGCTTGGCGTGTCGTCCGCCGAGAAAATCGGTGTTCAAGAAAGTGCGAACCATCTCGATCGCTTGCGTTCCGTTAACCACGCGGCCACCCAGCGCAAGAACATTTGCATCGTTATGTTCGCGGGCCAACCGCGCGGTGTTGAGATCGTGGGCCACGGCGGCCCGAATTCCCGGGACTTTGTTGGCAGCGATGGAGATGCCGATGCCGGTGCCGCAAACCGCGATGCCGTAAAGGTCCTGATGGGAAGCGACCTTGTCACCCACTGCTTTGCCGTAATCGGGATAATCGACGGATTCTTCGGACCAGGTGCCGACGTCATCCACGGGATAGCCGGCATTTTCGAGGAATTGACGAATCGTTTCTTTGATAGGGAATCCGGCGTGATCGGAGCCGAGTGCAATACGTGGCTTGGGAGAGAGTTCCGGCATGCGCGCCTCGTAAAGCGATTCTAGCGGAGTATGGGGGAGGCCGCAATGCGCGGCAAATGCGCTCCACGCGATGATGAGAGTCTTGGATTACACACGAAAGTGCAACATGCCTATCGGCACTTATCTGGATAGACCTCCAGGTGAGGAAAAGTCTTAAATAACAGGTAACTGGCAGGAACTGGTGTTGCGCTGACATTGTGGCGGTTTGCTATACTGAAAAACCTCCAGCCCCCGCCGTAAAGATTTTGGTATCTGCAAAATTTAACAGCAATTTTATTGCGGCTACCCCCGTTGCGCACCAGCCAACGCCGCACACCTTATACGGAGGATCCTAGTGCGCCGTACCTACCTGTTGCTGCAAGTTTCACTGCTCACGATGCTGATTGTTTCCTTCGGATGCTCGTCCACCAAAAATCCGCCGGACAATTCGCAAACTGCTCCGGTTATTACTGTTCAACCCGTCGGCGTGACAGTTACGGCGGGACAGACAGCAACATTTAGCGTGACGGCTACGGGCACGCCTCCGCCGAATTACCAGTGGCAGAAAAACGGCGCGAATATTGCCGGGGCAACGGGCGCGAGCTATACCACTCCTGTTACCAGCGCGGGAGACAGCGGATCGAAATTTGACGTGGTGGTGACCAACAGCAAAGGCAGCGAAACCAGCGCCGTGGCAACCCTTACGGTGAATGCTGCGGCAACGTTGCAGTCGATAGCGGTCACACCGTCTTCGCCCTCGATTACTGTGGGTGGTACACAGCAATTTACGGCCACGGGCACGTACAGCGATAATTCGACGAAGAACATCACGACGAGCGTGACGTGGGCTTCGACGAACACTGGGTTTGCCACGATTAATGCGAGCACCGGACTGGCGACTGGAGTTGCTGCGGGCACGACGCAAATTACTGCTTCGCAGGGTGCCGTGGTAAGTCCGAACGATCCATTAACCGTGAATGCGGTTGTGGTGAGCTTGAAATCGATTGCCGTGACGCCGTCTTCGCCCTCGATAAATGTGGGTGGAACGCAGCAGTTCACTGCGACAGGAACCTACAGCGATAATTCCACAAACAACATCACGACTACTGTGACTTGGGCTTCTTCGAACACGGGATTCGCCACCATCAATGCGAGCACCGGAGTGGCGACGGGAGTTGCTGCGGGCACGACTCAAATTACAGCGACGCAGGGAGCCGTGGTGAGCCTGAATGACGCATTGACCGTGACGACTGCCGCCGCTTTTCCAACCGACGTCGTGACCTATCACTTCGACAACAACCGCCGTGGAGTGAACGCGAACGAAACGGCGCTAACGACGGCAAATGTAAACGCAACGAGCTTTGGAAAGCTCGGCGAATTCGCGGTCGATGGCCAGATCGATGGGCAGATACTCTTTCTCAACCAGGTGAGTATCCCCGGCAATGGCGTCAAGAACGTGATGTACGCCGCAACGGAAAAGGATTCGGTGTATGCGTTTGACGCGGACAGCGTCAGCGGAAATAGCAGTGCGTATTTGTGGAAGGCTTCACTGGTGCCGGAAGGAGAAGCGCCAGCGGCAGCGGCAAGCTTGCCGTGCGGCAATCTTCCCTTCAACGGTGTTACCGCTACTCCCGTGATCGACCGCGGACGCAACGCCATTTACCTGGTGGCCATGACGCAGGACGGCAGCGGAAATATCATTCATCGCATACATGCGCTGGATCTGACCACCGGGAGCGAATTGTTCGGTGGGCCGACCACGATCACCGCAACGTATCCGGGAACGGGCGGCAACAGCAAGAACGGTACGGTAACGTTTGAGCCGAAGTATCACCACGACCGGGCCGCGTTACTGGAAAGCAACGGAGTGATCTCACGGCGTGGTCGGGATATTACGGCGATTGCGGCAACTACTCGGCGTGGGTGATCGCATACAACGCAGATACACTGGCGCAAACGAGCGCAATCGACCTGGTTCCCGATAACTATGGCGGTGGAATGTGGATGGGAGGAGGAGGCCCGGCCGCTGATTCGGCGGGGAATATTTACGTCATCAGCGGAAATGGCTTCGGCGATACGCCGGGAACCAATCACAGCTACGGCAATTCGTTCGTAAAACTCGCCACGACCGGCAGCCTGACCGTGGACGACTACTTCACGCCGTTGAATACCATCACGGAAGACAACGAAGATCTGGATTTCGGCTCGGCTGGGCCGTTGCTGCTTCCAGACTTAGTGGACAGCAACAAAGTGACGCAACACCTCGCGATTGGCGCGGGCAAAGACGGAAACATGTACGTGGTCAGCCGCGACAATATGGGGCAATTCAGCGCCTTGAGCAACCAGATCCATCAGCAAATTCAAATCAGCAACAATGAGAATCATTCTTCGGCGGTTTATTTCAATGGAACCGTTTACGTGGGGCCGATCGGCTCAGGCCTGTTGGCGTATACGTTGAACCAGACGATGCTCCCGACAACCCCTACTTCGGTCAGCACTCATCAGTATGCATCGAACGGCACAGTGCCGGACATTTCCGCCAACGGAACGACAAATGGCATAGTCTGGCTGGTAGACAACGGCTACCACGGCGGAGCTCTGTTCGCGCTGGATGCCAGCAATCTGGCGAACGAACTGTACGATTCAACGCAAGCCTCTGGAAACCGTGACAAACCCGCCTCGGTTTCAGGGCACTTCATTACGCCGACCATCGCCAACGGAAAAGTCTTCTTTGGTACCGGAAGCACTGTTGCGGTCTACGGGCTGCTTGGCCCGTAGTAGTAACCGAACTCCTTGGAAAATGCTACGTCGCACCACCATTTGCTCCGCGGCGCTATAATCTCGGGTGTCCGGCAGGACGAGGCGCGGCAGTTGTGCGCGCTTCGACCGAATGGTGCGGCGAGGTGCTATTTGATCGATCTCGGCAGAGCGATTTCACTCGCGCTTAGCATCCTTTCGCTGTACGGAATGCTGGAGGGAGCGTTTTTTGTTCCGGCCACGCGCTGGGAAGAACGGCTGATCATTTCAGGAGCGCGAGTCGGCCTTGCCGGGTGCGTGTGCCTCGCCAGTGGAATGCTGTTTCGTCATGAGACTGAGCCTGCCTCCCCGCTGGTCCGGACCCTGCCAGTACGATTATTTTTGTGGACGCTGTTCGGCTGCTCACTTTTGTTCGTGATTTCGTGGTTTCTGGATGTGTACTACATGCCGCTGTTCTGGCGTAACCAACCGCACTAATCCCCATCGAATTGAATAGTTGGAGAACGCGGGCAGCCAGCTGACGGCAGGTCGCCGCCGGCGTTTATAAGGGCTAGGACTTCCCGCTGGGGTGTGGCTTATACTTTAGGAAGCTGTTCCCGATACAGCAAATTCACTTGACTGAGGTTTATCATGGCAAATTTTTATGCCGACAATTCATTGAGTATTGGAAAAACTCCACTGATCAAACTGAACCGCGTTACCGAGGGCGCCAAAGCCACGGTACTGGCGAAGATCGAGGGAAGAAATCCAGCGTACTCGGTAAAGTGTCGCATCGGGGCGGCAATGATCTGGGACGCGGAAAAGCGCGGCGTGCTGAAGCAGGGAATTGAAATCGTCGAGCCAACCAGCGGTAACACCGGAATCGCGCTGGCCTTCGTGGCAGCGGCCCGCGGGTACAAAATCACATTGACGATGCCGGAGACGATGTCGCTGGAACGGCGAAGGGTTCTGGCCCTCTTGGGCGCAAACCTGGTGTTGACGCCGGGCCCAGAAGGAATGAAGGGCGCAATTGCCAAGGCTGCGGAAATTGCGCAGTCGGATACCGCGCGCTACTTCATGCCACAGCAATTTGAAAATCCAGCCAATCCCGCGATTCATGAAAAGACCACCGGGCCGGAAATCTGGGACGACACCGATGGAACGATTGACGTGCTTGTCAGTGGAGTTGGCACAGGCGGAACATTGACGGGCGTAAGCCGCTACATCAAGGGAACAAAGGGCAAGAAAATCACAACCGTAGCGGTGGAGCCGGTCGCCAGTCCGGTGATTACGCAAACCCGCGCGGGAGAACCTGTGAAGCCGGGTCCACACAAGATTCAGGGAATCGGAGCAGGCTTTGTGCCGAAGAACCTGGATTTGAGCCTGGTGGATCGCGTGGAGCAGGTGACCAACGAGGAGTCCGTGGAATTCGCGCGCCGCTTGGCGCGGGAAGAGGGAATTCTCGCCGGTATTTCCTGCGGTGCCGCGGCTGCGGCGGCTGTGCGACTGGCGAAATTGCCAGAGTTTGCTGGAAAAACCATCGTTACCGTTTTGCCGGACACCAGCGAACGGTATCTGTCCACGGTGCTGTTTGAGGGCATCGGCTAACAAGGGCAAGAGATTGAAGAAGATGTGGATGAGAGTGGCGGCCGAATGGCTCGCCGCTCTGCTCGCACTTTTACATCTCTTGGGCGCGAAAATCCTATGACTACTCCCAATAATGATTTGCGATCACTCGCGAATGAGTTTCGATTGGCGCTGGAAGCGCGCATGGGCGACGCTTCGATGTGGGAATACCGGTTGCCGTCCAAAGACGAGGTGGGGACTTTTTGCCGGACTTACCTTGACGGATTGTTTCCCCTTTATTACGCGAAAGAAGATGTAGCGAGCTCGGATGCCACCGGATTTTCAGCGCAACTCGATCTGCAATTAGCGGAACAGATCGTATATGCCATGCGGTTTGATTTTCATTGCTGCGGGAAAACCGTGCCGGAGAATCTTTCCGAGCTGGCCAGCGATCTGGTGCAGACACTGCGCGAGAGATTGCCGAAACTGGCGCAATTGCTGGCCACGGATCTGAAGGCCGCAATAAAAAACGATCCGGCGGCCAGCGGGTACGAAGAAGTGCTGTTGAGTTATCCGGGCGTGGAAGCCATTACCGTGCAGAGGCTGGCGCACGAGTTGTATCTGCTGAAGGTGCCGTATTTGCCCCGCATGATGACCGAGATCGCTCACAGCCGCACGGGAATCGATATCCATCCGGGTGCGCGAATCGATGAATCATTTTTCATCGATCATGGCACGGGTGTGGTGGTCGGAGAGACTGCGACGATCGGCAAGAATGTGACGCTGTATCACGGTGTGACGCTCGGCGCGTTTAACCCCACCAGCAAGCGCGACTCGGAAGGCGAACTGGTGCGCGGTCTTGCGAACAAGCGCCATCCCGACATCGAAGAAGGCGTGACGATTTATCCGGGAGCGACGATCCTGGGTGGCGACACGCGCATCGGGCACCACAGCATCATTGGCGGAAATGTCTGGCTGACCCACTCGGTCGCGCCCTATAGCCGCGTGACGATGAAGGATCCTGAGTTGCTGATTCGCAGCAATTCGAAGGGTTCAGACGAAGAGTGGTTTCTCGGTAGCTCGATTTAGCAACAACCATTTGGGACAAAATAAGAGCACAGTTAAAAGTGACTGTGGTGGACGTGCGTCTCGCGGGAGTACGTGATCTTGCGATTCTGCGCAGGCGTTAGCTGGCGGAATCTTTGAAAATTGCGTGATAGATGAGGTGGGTAGCGGAATCGATCTGGCGATTCAACTCGGGCTTGGGCATTTGGCCGGCGCGGGCCAGTAAGCTCCAGAAAAATGTGTCCATGGCCGTGGCGAGGCCGGGAATATCGACACCTTTGCGCGCGGCGGGAAGCTGCTGCAATTGACGAAAGACGGCCGCGATTCGACCGGTTGTCCACGCATGAATCTGCTTTTGCTTCTTGGCGAGGTCGGGATCCGACAGCGTGGCTTCCTGCCAGGCGCGATAGGCGCCCAGGTAATGAAGGTCGTGTGAAAAAGCACGGGACAATAGTTGACGCAAACCTCCGCGGATATCAGGCGACGGCTTAGGCCTGAGCTGCAATTGACTTAATTTCTCCAGCAGTTCATCCATGAGAGCCAGAAGAAGCTGGCGCTTGGAACGGTAGTGCTGGTAGAAACCGCCCGTCGCGAGTCCGGCGCGCTCGGCGATTTCGTCGATGGAAGTTTTCTCATAACCCTTGGCGCCAAAAGTGGCAAGGCCAGCGGCTTTCAGGCGGGCGCGCTTTTCAATGCTGCGCGCTTGCTGTGGCTCTGGCAGGAGATCCTCACCGAAGAGCAAATTTGGGCGAGTCGTTAGGTTTTTGATGGCAGCCTCGATGGAGTGAAGGCCCCGCCCAGTAGAGCACCCGCGCAGCAGATGAGCATCCATCCGCCGAAAGTGCCTGCGACATCGGGAGCCATGTTGGGAAACATGACAGGGAAGAAGGCGCTGGAAAAAGGGTCCAAAAGAAGCGTTGGCAGAGCGAGTGAGAGCGCACCGCTGAGCCATTGGTCCGCAGGCAATCGAGCGGTTTTACAGAGACGGCGTGCCAGCAGCGCCATAAGAACGAAGCTCAGCGCGAAGAGGAGAAGTGTGACAGGCCAGTGGCCCGGTCGGAGAATATGTTGGCCAAGGAAGCGCAGAGCGATCGTAGCGCCCAGCCAGATCGCCAATCCAATCAGAAACAATTGTCTGTTGAACATGAACATGAATTCATGTTCGCATAGTTCTTCCTGTTTTGCAAACTGCTATCGAACGGCAATCCACCGGAGGATTGTAGCCTTCTTGCGGTTCACTTCTTGCAGGAGAAGAGCTGTCGCTTGGTGTGCCCGCCACAAGGCGTCGGCAGGCGCGCGTTGACAGTGTGCGCGGGGGTCCGTTACGCTGAAAAGCTTGCGGATAGCGCGCAGGAATGGACAGGGAGACGCATGGCTGAAGAGAAGTTACCTACACGAGCGGCGGATTTTTCGGAGTGGTACAACCAGCTGGTTTTGAAGGCGCAATTGGCGGATTACGCGCCGGTGCGCGGATGTATGGTGGTGCGGCCGTATGGCTGGGCATTGTGGGAAAACATTCAGGCGGGGCTGGATAAGCGATTCAAGGCCACCGGCCACCAGAACGTGGCTTTTCCGCTGCTGATCCCGAAGAGTTTCATTGAAAAAGAGAAGCATCACGTGGAAGGGTTTTCGCCGGAGCTGGCAGTGGTGACGATTGGCGGGGGCGAAGAATTGGCGGAGCCTCTGATTGTACGGCCGACTTCGGAAACAATTATCGGGCACATGTGGGCAAAGTGGATTCAGTCTTACCGCGATTTGCCGGTGCTGATGAATCAGTGGAACAGCGTGGTGCGTTGGGAACTCCGCACGAAGCTATTTCTGCGCACGTTGGAATTTTACTGGCAGGAAGGGCATACGGCCCACGCCACGCGTGAAGAAGCGGTCTTTGAAACCAAGCAGATGCTGGACGTGTACACGGATTTTGCTGTGAATGAAGCGGCGATTCCGGTGATTCCGGGGGCGAAGTCTGACGCCGAAAAGTTCGCCGGAGCAGACATCACCTATTCGATTGAAGCGATGATGGGCGACGGCAAGGCGCTGCAGTCTGGCACATCGCACTTCCTGGGGCAGAATTTTGCCCAAGCTTTCGATGTGAAGTACCTCGACCAGAACGGCCAGTTGCAGCATTGCTGGACGACGTCGTGGGGACTTTCCACGCGGTTTATTGGCGCGATCATCATGGTGCATGGCGACGACCAGGGACTGGTGATGCCGCCGCGGCTGGCGCCCACGCAAGTGGTGATCGTGCCCATCTTCAAGACCGAGGAAGAGAAGGCCGCGGTGCAACCGGTGGCACGGGAATTGAAGGCGCAATTGATCAAGGCGAATTTGCGCGTCCATGCTCGACGAGCGCGAAGGCTTCAGCCCGGGTTGGAAATTCAACGAATGGGAAATGCGCGGCGTCCCGGTGCGCGTGGAATTGGGACCGAAAGACGTGGCCAAGCAGGCCGCAATGCTTGCGCGGCGCGACAAGCCAGGCCGAGAAGGAAAAGTCAGTGCTCCGCTGGCCGATTTGCCGGCAACAATTGAAAAGCTGCTGGTGGAGATCCACCAATCGATGTTCGACAAGGCGTTGGCATTCCGGCGGGCAAACACGCATGAGACGAAGACTTATGAGGAGTTCAAGAAGGCCATCGAAAACGGTTTTGCTTTTGCCCATTGGTGCGGCAGCGGCGACTGCGAAGAGAAAATCAAGGAAGAAACCCGGGCGACCATGAGGTGCATCCCATTAGATCAGGCAGATGTGCTGGGGCATGGCGGCGGCAGCGGAAGCGGCACATGCATCCATTGCGGCCAGGCTGCGAAAGAGCGAGCGATTTTCGCGCGGGCGTACTAGCGGGGCAATAATCCGCGATTTGCGCTAAATCAAACAAAATAAAAGCTCTGGCCGAACCCCAATGGTCTTCGTGCGGTAACTCAGCGAAGCACCGCGAAATTGCCATTTGATCCACTCTTTAGCGGTGCGCAGCCCGTTATGCCTAGAGAACAGGGGAGTACGGCAATTCTCGACACGCCTGCTGGCGGTGCTAATTTTGAAACATTGATGGTCAGAACTTACTGCGGGAAGCGAGCGCGCAGAAGTGGAGAATTTCTGTGATTTCCGGAATGAAGTATAAGCGGCCAGCGAACGGGGAGCTGGGAGCCTGAAGGCGATTATCTACACGCTGATTTTGATTGCCGGCATATACGTGGCGGTTAAATTGGTGCCGGTCTACGTTGCCGAATACCAGTTGAACGACAAAATGAGTGAGCAGGCGCGGTTTGCGGTGGTAAACCGTTACTGTGAGGACCAGATTAAGGACCATCCTCTATAAGATTGTGCAGGACCTGGATATCCCGGCAAAGCGTGACGACATCAAAATAACGCATACGGGGAAAGGTCTAACCATTAGCCTTGCCTACACCGTTCCGGTGGATTTGATGGTTTATAAGACGCAGTTGAACTTTTGCGCCGTCGAGTCGAAGGCATCGACATAATGAAGTGAGCGTGCTCGAAGAAAAGCGTGAACGTACGCTCGGTGAATTATTCGCCTACGACTTCCCACCAGCCGGTCGATGCGTCACAATGATGAGAGCACTGAAGGAGTAGATCTTTGCGCTTTCGTCTGAAAAAAGGCTTCTGGACTTCGAGAATCGGTCTGGGGATACTGATTTTCGCGGCGGGCTGCATCCTTCTGGCGGCCAGCATATTCACCTATTATTACATTCAGTTCTCGAAAATCATCGATGCCCGGCTATCCGGGCATGTTTTGCAGAACACCACCCAGATTTTTTCGGCGCCTGAGCACATCTCGGACGGGCAGGCCATGGGGCCGGGAGAGTTGGCCACATATCTGCAAAAGGTCGGTTACAGTCCTACAGCCGATGACGGTTCACTGGGCCAATACAGTGTGATGGGAGAGACGGTGGATATCCGTCCGCAGAAGCTTTCTTATTTCAGGGAAAGCAACGCACTGGCGGTGCAGTTCAACGGGCAGGTCATTAAATCGATCCGGCCATTGTCTGGCGGAGCGGATCTGGGAACGGCGGAGATTGAGCCGGAGCTGATCACCAATTTGTTTGACAGCGCCCGCGATAAGCGGCGTCCGGTGCGCTACGAGGATTTACCTCCGACCCTGGTGCACGCCATTCTTTCCGCGGAAGACAAGCGCTTTTTCGAACACCCGGGCTTCGACTTTATCCGCATTTTCGGCGCTGCCTGGGCGGACCTGCGCCACAGCCAGCATCTGCAGGGCGCTAGCACGATCACCATGCAGGTGGCGCGGACATTTTTTTCTGTCGACCGACCGGACCTGGCGGCGGAAACTATAGCGAAGCGATGCTGTCGTTTGAGCTGGAGCAGCGATTCAACAAACAACAAATTTTTGAGATGTACGCGAACGAAGTGTACCTCGGCAACCGGGGCAGCTTTGGCATTCGCGGATTTGCGGAAGCCAGCGTCGCGTATTTCGGCAAAGACATGCGCCAATTGAGCCTGCAGGAATGCGCGTTTCTTGCCGGGTTGATCCGTTCACCCAATTATTATTCCGTTTCAGACCGTCACCCGGAACGAGCGCCGCAGGCCCGCGACCGCGTCTTGACGCAAATGCTGGAGAATGGGTTCATCACCGAAGCGGACGTGCAGGATGCCAAGAGAGTGCCGCTGAAGCTGGCGCGTACGCTCGGTATCTGGAAACGAAGCGCCCTATCTTGTGGACATGGTGAGAGACCACCTGCTAGAGAATTACACCGAGATGGAGTTGCAGAGTCAGAATTATCGCGTTTACACCACGCTGGACCCGCAACTGCAACGCGCTGCTGCTGTGGCCGTGGAAAGCGGCATGAAGAACGTGGACGCGCTGCTGCAAAAAAAGTACGAGAAGATCAGGAAGGCCAAGGGTAAAAAGGCTGATCCGACGAACCTGTACCGCAAGCGCAGGTCGCGCTGGTGGCGATTGATGCGCGTACCGGTGAAATTAAGGCGATCATCGGGGGGCGCGATTATGGTCAGAGCCAGTTGAACCATGCGCTGGCCCACCGGCAACCCGGTTCGGTCTTCAAGCCATTCGTCTATGCCGCAGCATTTAACAACGCGGTGGACGGAGCACAACCCATTGTGACTCCGGCCACAACCGTGGACGATGAGCCGACCGTATTTGAGTTTGACGGGCAGGAATATACCCCAAACAACTATGGCGAGAGGTTCATGGGCCGAGTGACGGCCCGGCAAGCGCTGACCAATTCACTGAACATCGCCACGGTGAAGATCGCGGAACTGGTGGGCTACGGACGTGTCGTGCAGGTTGCGCGACAAATGGGCGTACCTGCCAACATGCGGCCCACGCCAGCCGTCGCACTGGGGGCGTACGAAATGACTCCGCTGGAGGTTGCTGGCGCCTACACCGGGTTTGCGACCGTGGGCACGCGTGCCGAACCCTATTTCCTGAATAATGTGATCAGCGCGAACGGCAACATGCTGGAGAAGTATTCGCCGGTTAACAAGATGGTTTTGGACCCGCGGGTGGCTTACCTGGTCGACAGCGTTCTGCAGGACGTGCTGAACAAAGGCACTGGAGCGGCGGTGCGCGCCAAGGGCTTTACTCTGCCGGCGGCTGGCAAGACTGGTACTTCGCGGGACGGTTGGTTCGCCGGATTTACCAGCAACCTGGTTTGCGTGGTCTGGGTTGGGTTTGACGACAACCATGATTTGGGGCTGACGGGCGGCGTGGCGGTGGCGCCAATCTGGGCCGACTTTCATGATCAAAGCCACCAAGTTGCCGGGCTACAAAGATGTACGGCGTTTGCCAAACCCGATGGCGTGGATCACCTGATGCTGGACTCGAGAGCCCTACAGGTCGCCACCCCGAGTTGTCCGACCACCCGTGAGGAAGTGTTCGTGGCAGGTTCCCAGCCGACGCAATTGTGTGAACTGCATGGTGGTCATGGGCCAGCGACGGCTTCTGGATCCTTCCTATCGCACATATTTGGAGGCGGCTCTTCAAAACCTCCGGCAACTCCCGGCGACCCGAATGCATCTCCAATGGAGCAGGCAACCCGGGACAGGCGGCGGCAGATCCCGGTGCCGAGGCCGCCAAGGCCGCCGAAAAGAAAAAGAGTGCATTGCAGAAGATTTTTGGTATCTTTGGGGGCAAGAAAAAGAAAGAGCCCGAGACACCACCTCGGGACAAAGGAGACTCGCCATGACAAGGCTTTCTTTGGCGATTCCGGCGGCAAGTTTAGTAGCTCCTCGCGGTACTCCTCCCCTCTCGTCGCGCAGAACTTTGCAGATAATCCGGAATCATGCAGGTATACCGGCGTAGTGCCTGAACCCGCGTCCAGGCGCAGGCTACGCTTGAGCGCGGAGGATATGGCGCGGCTGCTGATGGTGCGCAAGGAGTATCAGCGAGGCCGAGCAGATTTTTTACAGGCTGACGGTGGAACAGCCGAAAAATGCCATCTACTGGAATGAACTGGGCATTACCACAGCACAAGTCAATCTGATTTTGGCTGCGAGCGTTGAAGTGCTACCAAAAGTCCGCGAAGTTGGATGCGAAATATTCCGATGCGCTGAACAACGCGGGTACCGTGTGGTACGAAGAGAAAAAATATGCCAAAGCGATTCGCTCCTACCGCAAGGCAATCGCGAATCAAGGCTGATTTTGCACCCTTCTACCTGAATCTGGGCTACGCCTATTTTAATGAAAAGAAGTATGAGGATTCGATTGTGTCGTTTCGTAAGGCCTGGAGATCGATCCGACTTCCTTCGATCCCAGCCACTCGCGCTCCGGAACTGTCGTAGAGGACCGCTCCGTAGGAACGGATCGCGGACGCTTTTATTACATGTTGGCGAAATCGTTTGCCGAAGCGGGAAATGTTGATCGCTGCGTCCTGTACCTGAGAGAAGCGCGGGATGAAGGATTCAAGAACTTCAATGACGCGAAAACGGATCCGTCGTTCGCCAAGATAATCAGCGATCCTGCGATACAGGAAGCTTTGGAACCGGTAAAAACGGAAACCGAAAACACGCCGCAACCCTAGGATTTCACCTGGTCCTGCTGAAGTGCAGTTCTGTACACTTTGTCTGTCTCGTACTCTGTTAGAATGCTGGCAGATGAGGCAGCGGCCTGCACCGTTACTCAAATTCCTCCTTTTGAGTGTGATTGCTCACTTTTGCTTCCAGTCTCACTCGACTTTCCGCGGCGCCCGATGAATTTTGCGACGATTCCCCAAAACCACCCGCGCGTTGAGGAAGGGATCTACCTGGTGTTCCCCTTTGAGAACATGGGGGCGCCGCCCCGCTGGACTGGATTGGAGAAGGCCTGGAGGAATTGACGATTCACATCTCTCCAAAGCCGGTCAGCTGGTGTATTCGCATGATGGACGTCTGAACGAAATGGATCGTTACGGACTTGCCGCTCGACGGCGAAATTAAGCCGCGCAACCATGCTGCACGTCGCGCAAGAGATGGATGCCGATTACATGGTATTCGGCAATTTCACTTCGGATGGTAAGACCCTGACAATAAATGCCCGGGTGCTCCGGGTTGGCGCTGTTTCCTTGCTGCCCACCGTCCAGGAAAGCGGGCCGCTGGACACGCTGATGGAGTTGCAGTCGAAAGTAATCTGGCGGCTTGCTGACCACCACTGATCATAATTATTACCTGAGCTTTTCTGAGTTTAGCAAGCTGCAAAGACCGCTAGAGGTTCAATGCGTTTGAGCAATACATCCGGGGCTTGCTGGCGAACGACGATGAAATGCGATTGCGCGATTTAAAGGAAGCGGCTCGGCTGGAACCGGAGTGGCCGGAACCTGCGTTCGCTCTCGGGCAGGCCTATTTCGCACGGAATGACTGTGCCGCAGCGCTGCCTTGGTTTGCAAAGGTGCCGGCAACCCATGAGACGGAGTGTCGAAGCAGTATTTCGCAACCGGCGTGTGCCGTCTGCGTTTGGGTCAGCCGGACAAAGCGGAAGAAGTATTCGCGGGACTGCAGGAGGATTTGCAGCATAGCAGTGTGAGCGGTGCGGACTTGCCGGAGATTCTGAATAACCTGGCTTTGGCTCGGTTGCGCCAGGGAAATGCCGCCGCGGCGCTGACCGAACTGGGCCGGGCTCGCGACATCGATCCCGACGAGGACGACTATCCCTTCAACCTCGGTCTCGTTAACCTGCAGCAAGCCGAATGGGCTACTGCGGCGACGCATTTTGCGGAGGCAGTGCACCGCGAGCCGGATAACGCGGAAGATTATGCGTTCTTGATTTTTGCCCAGGAGAAGGCCGGCAAAGAAACCCGAGGCACAGCAAGAGCGACTGGTGGCTGAGGAAGCGTTCGGAGAAAACGGGCTGCCCATCGTGAAATGGGATGGCAGAGCGGAAACGCTGAACAAATACGAACGGATGAAGCGGGAATTGGATACCACCACATTGCGGCTGGATTTGCAGGATCCTCGCGCGCAGAGCGCCATGAACCTTGCGGTCAGCAATGCGCCGATTGACGCGGCGGCACAGCACGTCGGGCACGGGCAGACAAGAGTTGAACGCGGGGCGTTTCGATGCCGCCGAACAGGAATTTCGCGCGGCCCTGACGCTGGACCCGCAAAACGCTTCTGCTCATCGCGAGTTGGCGGAAATCGATCGACGCCGCGGCAAGCTGGATGATGCGGTGCAGGAATTGAAATTGTCGTTGGCGGCGCGCGATTCAGCGGCAGTGCGCATCGTGTTGGCGCGGATTTATCTGGAACAGAAGAAAACGGATTTGGCTCGAGCCGAAGTGGAAAAAGCCGTGAAGCTGGCGCCAAATTATCCGGAAGCGAAAGAGTTATTGGAACACCTGGACCGCAAGCAAGTCCACGGGAGGTGCGCAGTGATCGCTCGTGGCTGGAATCAACGACCATATAGTTTGTTTGTGTGTGCATTCATCGTGGCGTTGTTCGTGCCGCTCCTGGCGTGTCCTGTGTTTCGCTGCCAATTACGGCCGTGGCGGATGAACACGACGCGCCCTTAGTACTGGAATGAAGCTGGATGGCGATGTCGAGCCGATTCTTGCGACCTATCTGGATGAAGGACTCGCGGATGCCGCCAATCGCCACGCAGCTCTGGTGCTGGTCACCATGGATACGCCCGGCGGGCTGAGCGATTCCATGAAGGACATGATCCAGCACATCCTGGAATCGCCCGTGCCGGTCGCTGTATTTGTCTCGCCAACCGGATCGCGCGGCGCTTCGGCTGGATTTTTCATCTTGCTGTCCGCCGACATCGCGGCTATGGCGCCGGGGACGCACACGGGAGCATCGACGCCCATTTTCATCAACGGCGGATTTTCCATGCCGATCGACGAAGTGCTCCGCAAGAAAATCAACAATGATGCGATGGCGTTTTTGCGGAGCTTCACCGAAAAGCGCGGGCGCAATCCCAAGCTGGCGGAAACCGCCGTGACCGATGCGCGCGCATTCACGGAAAAAGAGGCGCTCGACGGAAAGATGATCGATCTGATCGCGGAGAATCGCGATGACCTGCTCGAAACAAGCTCAACGGGCGCGAAGATTACCCGCTTCAACGGAAAAACGGCAAAACTTTCGCTCGACAACTACACCGTGTCGGATTTCGAGCTGTCTGGCCGGCAGAAATTTCTTTCGCGCATCGTTCAGCCCGACGTTTTCTTTATATTGCTGATCGTTGGCGTGTTGGGGTTGTACACGGAATTCACGCATCCCGGCGTGGTCGCTCCGGGGGTTGTAGGCGGGATTTGTATCGTGCTGGCGTTGTACGCCATGCAATTGTTGCCGGTGAATTTTGCGGGATTGCTGCTGATGCTGCTGGCCGTTGTGCTGTTTGTGATGGAGGCGAAGTTCACGAGTCATGGAGTCTTGTTGGTTGGTGGCATCGTTTCTATGTTACTCGGCGCAACGTTCCTGATTCGCTCGCCACTTACGCCCGGAGGTGTAAGTATCGGCGTGGCGCTCTCGGTCACTTTGCCATTCGCGTTGCTCTCAGTTTTTCTGATGCGGCTGGTTCTGAAATCGCGAAAGTGGAAGAGCAGCACGGGCAGGGAGGAGTTGCTAGGCGAACAGGGTGTGGTCACTACGGCGGTACCTGCCGGAGGCGAGGGAATGATTCGCATCCACGGAGAATTGTGGCGCGCGCGCTCCAAGGCAGAAATTCCAATGGGAACAACGGTGAAGGTGCTGCGCGTCGATGGATTAAAGCTGGAAGTGGAAGCCGCGTCGGGGAGCGTCACCGTCACGTGAAAAGTTTCAGGGAAATTGAGGAGGTTTCACATGTTTGAAGTATTTGGATTGGGTGGGATCGTAGTCATCGCGTTATTTCTAATGTGGTTCTGGAATTCGATCTACATCATTAAGGAGTGGGAACGCGGTGTGGTGCTGCGGCTTGGGCGGTTGATGCCGGACGCGAAGGGAGCTGGAATTCGACTGGTGATTCTGGCCGATCGAAACTTTGTACCGCATCAATTTGCAGCTGGTCACGCTGGACGTGCCGCCGCAGGACATCATCACGCGCGACAACGTTTCGGTAAAAGTGAACGCGGTTTGCTACTTCCGCGTGGTGGATGCCAATCTGGCGATGTCTCAGGTGGTGAATTATCAGTACGCGACTTCACAGCTGGCCCAGACCACCTTGCGCAGCATTGTGGGACAATTTGAGCTGGATGAGATTTTGTCGCAGCGCGACAAGGTGAACGCCAAATTGCAGATTATTCTGGACCAGGACACCGAGCCGTGGGGCATCAAAGTCAGTAAAGTCGAAGTGAAACAGGTGGACATTCCAGAGCAGATGCAACGGGCAATCGCCAGGCAGGCCGAAGCGGAACGCGAACGGCGCGCCAAGGTCATTCACGCACAAGGCGAGTTCGAAGCTTCGCAAAAACTGGCGGATGCGGCCAAGGTTCTGGAAACCGAGCCGTCGGCAATCCAGTTGCGTTACCTGCAGACCCTGACCGAGATAGGTGTCGAAAAGAACACAACGATTGTGTTTCCGCTGCCTATCGATATTATAAATAAGTGGACACAGGCGCTCGGGGGGGCGTCGAAATAAATATGGCATCGGGAAGACGCAGCGCGGGCGAGCGAGTACTTGAGGGCAAACATGTAATCGGTTTATTTTTGCTGATGCTGCTGTTTTCCGGGGATCTTTTTCACCCTCGGCTACAAGATGGGCGTTGACCAATTCAACGGTCAAGTGCGCGCCGCGAACATCTTGTCTCATTCCCCGGAACCGCGATGTTTTCCCCAAGAGCGAGCCCGCACCGAAAAAAGTCGGCGGCTCCCACGAGCACGTAGAGTCGGAGACCGACCCTGCGACGTCGGACAAAGCAGGGGAATGGGAGTATATTCGAAGAACGGACCACCGCGGCCAAGCCTGAACCTCGCTTGGATCCGCCGGCCAAAGCCTGCTCCGGCTGCACCCGCCTGCGGCGAAAACGCTAAGCGCAAAACCAGCGCCTGAACCTGTGAGCCCCTGCAAAGAGCGGCAAGCCTCCGGGGAACCCTCCGCTAGTCCCCACCGGATCATTTTTATTGCAAGTGGCGGCATTGACGAAACAGGATGATGCACTGGCGATTGCCAGCAGCCTGCAAAAAAAGCATTTCATGGCCTACGTACAACCTCCGCAAAAAGACAAGTTCTATCGCGTGCAGGTTGGCCCATTCAAAGATCAGAAGACGGCGGATGCCGCGAAAAAAGGACTGGAAGGCGCGGGATATAAAGCGTTCTACGTAAAGCACTGATGTCTTTCCTTTCCCGATCCTGGCAAGTTTACGTTTCTCTTGGCGATCCATCGAGAATAGCTGCGCCTTGGCGTCTTCTATTAGCGGCAATTAGCGGCGCAGTCCTATCTCTTTCCTACCGCGGGATCTTTCTGGAGCCTCTATTCCTGGTTCTGCATTGCGATTCTGCTGGCCACACTCATTAAGGCGCGCGCACGTGTGGCCTTTTTTTGCGGATTTCTGCATGGCCTGATTTTTGTGCTGACTTGCGTGTCGTGGATTGCGGAAACGCTTTCGGTTCATGGCGGGATGTCCACGGCGGCGGGATGGGGCGTGCTGCTGTTGATCGCGTACGATCTGGGCGATCATTATTGGACTTTTTGCCTGGGTGGTTCAGCGATTGTCCCAGCGAAGTGTAGAACTGGCATTGTTCGGCGCGCCTTTTCTTTGGATTTCGACCGAAGTTGTGCGGGCATACCTGCCGGAGATCAGTTTTCCGTGGGCGCTACTAGGTTATCCTGCGGCAGAGAATCCAGCGATCGTCCAATTGACCACGATTGTCGGAATTTACGGCATATCGTTTCTGGTTGTGGCGTTCAATGCGTTGCTGATATGGGGAATCAGCAGTTATTCGCCCGGCCATTCCAAGTCTAGTTTGCGGATTCTGCTGGCGGCGATTGTGCTGCTGTTGGTAGTGCAACTGATTGGGCCTACGATTCGTGCCCACAGCGCAGTCGTGACGCATTTGGCGCGAATCGTACAACCGAATTTCCCAGAGAACACGCAGTATGCAGGTGACTGGTATGCCGAACACAAAGCCGAGATGGCCGACCTGGAACAGCTTAGCCTGCGGCCTTCCGCTGGCAGCTCAGCAGCCTGACCTATTAATTTGGCCAGAGGCTCCGGCGCCGTTTTCGTTTCAGGACCCGCGCTTCGGGCCGATGATGACTCACCTGGTGGAACAGTTTCATCATCCCATGGTCGTAGGAGTGATCGAATGGAAGCCGGAGCAGATGGTCATCCACGGGGTGAAGGGAACTGGGCTGGCTCCCTACAACAGCGCGGCCATGATTGACGAGCTTGGCCAACAGACGGTTTTCCTACGACAAGATTCATCTCGTTCCGTTCGGCGAGTACGAACCATTTCCTTTGATCCATCAGGTGGTGGCCAGCGTATCTGAAGAAGTCGGCGGCTTCCGCAAGGGAAAAGAGCGAAATGTCGGTACTTTTCCCAATGGCAATACATTTTCGGTGTTCATTTGCTATGAAGCAATTTATGCGGGCGAGGTGCGCGAATTTGCCAACCGCGGCGCGGAATTGCTGATCAATATTTCGAACGATGGATGGTTTGGCACTTCGCAAGCTGCCGAACAGCATTTGCGGATGGCGCGCGTACGAGCGGTCGAGAACCGTCGCTGGGTCGTGCGCGACACGAACAGCGGCATCAGCGCGTCCATCGATCCCTACGGCAATGTATACCGCGTTATGCATCGCGACGAACGCGGATCCGCCGACCTGCCTTACGATTTCCGCACCGATAAAACCATTTATACGCGCTTTGGCGACTGGTTCGCCTGGATGTGCGTAATCGTTTCCGTTATTCTTGTTGGGTATAACATTTCAAAAAGGAAAGTAAGCCTGCGGCATGTCTGCGGGCGATCTTGAGGCAATATGATTCTGGAAGATCTGCAACATCAGTATGAAGGACTGAAACAACGCATCACGCTTGTGCGGAGTTATCTTTGACGTTGCGCAAAATCGCGCGAAGCTGAAGCCACTGGAAGAACGCGCCGCCGACCCGAATTTCTGGAACAATCAGGAAGAAGCGCAGATCTGTTTTGCGTGAACGCAAGCGCGCAGAAGCTCCGCTGGCTGCCGACGAAAAACTGGCCGCGTTGACCGGCGACCTGGAAGCCTACATTGACCTCGCGAAAAGCGAAACCAACGCGCAACAAAAGGAAGATCTGCTGAAGGATTTGAGCCGCGAACTGACGGCGGCGGATACGTTTGTCGGCGAACTGGAAACGCAGACGCTTCTTTCCGGAGAAACCGATCACCTGAACGCCATCATGACCATCAAGCCCGGCGCCGGCGGCACGGAGTCGCAGGATTGGGCTTCGATTCTGCTGCGCATGTATTTGCGATGGGCAGAACGACGGGGATTCGGCGCGGAGGTGCTGGACGAAACACCCGGCGAAGAAGCGGGTATCAAGAGCGCCACCGTCCAATTCACCGGAGAGAATGCCTACGGCTTGCTGGCAGGGGAGACAGGTGTGCACCGTCTGGTGCGTATCTCGCCGTTCGATCAGGCGGCTCGACGCCACACTTCGTTTGCCTCCGTCTTCGTGATTCCGGAAATTGACGACCGCATCGAAGTAAATATCCGGCCAGAAGACATCAAGCTGGACACCTTCCGTTCCGGCGGCAAAGGCGGGCAGAACGTCAACAAAGTTGAGACGGCCGTGCGCCTGACCCACTTGCCAACTGGCGTGATCGTGGCTTGCCAGGCGGGGCGCAGCCAGCATAAGAATCGCGAAACCGCGATGAAGATGTTGCGCTCAAAACTGTATGACCTCGAAATGCAGAAACGCCGCGACGAAACCGACCGGCTCGACGAAACTAAAATGGATATTTCCTTCGGGAGCCAGATTCGCTCGTACGTGATGCAGCCTTACCGGCTGATCAAAGATCATCGGACCAAGTTTTCAGCCGGTGACGTGGATAAAGTGCTGGATGGCGACATCAATCCGTTTATTCGCGCGTATCTGATGGCCAAGAAAACCAAGGGCAAACTCACTGTAGAAGCCGACGACGCGGACATCGACGCGGCGTAAGTGGTGTCTGTGCGCCTTCCATGCACTCCCAGTCGCGAAGGCAGCGCTAAGCTGTCCAATTCTGAAAATGGAGGCCGGGGACACGGCGAACCTCGCGCTCATTATTGGAAACCAGGATGAGTTTTCGACCCACCGCCTGCGCTGCAATCAATGTGTCGAGCGGGCCAATCGGTGTGCCGCGGAGTTCCAGCTTTGCCCTGACTTGCGCATACGTGACCGCGTCGCTCGAGGTAAATTCCAGGACCTCGATGGGTCGCAGGAAATTCTCCACTAAACGCAGCGTCTTCACTGCGGAACTGCTTTTGGCCGCGCCAGTCCGTAATTCGGCTTCGGTAATGACACTTACCGCGATATCCTCGGGTTTCTGCGCGAGCAAACGTTGAAGCACCGACGCGTTTTGTTTGAGCACATAAATGCAAGTGTCCGTGTCGAGAAGGAATTTCATCGGAGCGATGTTCGCTTTTCAACTTTGCCCTGGGCTGGACGAGTGAAGTCTTCCGGTAAACCAGCAAAGGATTCGACGTAGCCTTCAGGCCATTCATGAGAGGGCTCTACAACCACAGTTCGTCCCTCGCGACGCACCAGTACGGTATCCGTCTGGAAACGAAACTCCTTGGGCAGGCGGATTGCCTGGCTCCTACCGGTCCAAAACACTTTGGCTTTTTTGTGTTTCATTGCGCCACCTTTGGTATCTACCAATGATACATATCATTCAGCGTGTAGTCAAGGCTTAGCCGATGATGCTGGCGACGCAGATGACGCGGAAATCAACGCGGCGCAGGTGGCGTTTGTGAACCCGAGGCGCTTCAGAGAAAAATTCTAAAGTCGAGCCTTCCAATAGCCTGGACGACGATGAGCGTGGGCAATGGTAAGAATTTGAACGGACGTGGATTTTTCCTGATAGACCACAAAAAAAGAGAAACGACTGAGCGTGAACTTACGAGTATGATGCTTCTATGCTGGCCAACGTCTTGGCGCCTCGCCGATCCGCTGAAGGGCGTGGGCCACTTGCCAGGCAAGACCTGCAGCAGCCGCTTCGCTGCGCTCAAGATACCATTCAATCGCGGCTAGGAATTCGCGTCGAGCTTCCTCGTGAAGGTTAACGCTTTTTGCGGGCATGCTGGAGAACAACGGTTACTTCCTTTTGAACATCTTCCCATGGAATTGTTATTGCCTTGCCGGAATCGAGATCCGAAATGCGCTTGGAGATCTCTTCCTGCCAGGCGGCTTCGGAATCCTCGTCCCGGGGGCCATCGAGGCTGTCCAGGAGCGAAGCCGCCAGGTCAGCGCGCTCTTCCTCTGTCAGGGCAAGTGCCTGGTTTAGCAATTCGAGAGACCGTTGCGTCATAGCGAGAGTATACGCCTGAAGCGAAGTAAAATCCGCACTCTTAAAACGAAGGGTGCGGCGCCCGCGGTTAAGGATCAGAAAGTGATATCCTTCGTTTGCCATGAGCTACCAGACGCTGAAATCCGAGCAGGGCGTGCCCATTAAGGCCTGGGTGAAGGGCGTGCCTCTGGAGGACGCCGCACGTAAGCAGCTCGTCAACGTGTCGCAATTGCCGTTCATTTTCAAATGGGTGGCGGCGATGCCCGATGTTCACTGGGGGATTGGCGCGACAGTAGGCAGCGTGATTCCCACGAAAGGCGCAATCATTCCCGCGGCCGTAGGCGTCGACATCGGCTGCGGCATGATGGCGGTGCAAACAGATCTTAACGCGCGGGATCTGCCTGACAATTTGCACGCAATTCGCACTGCGATTGAAGCCGCTGTGCCACATGGCCGTACCAGCCACGGCGGTCGCGGAGACAAGGGTGCCTGGCACCGCATCCCTGATCGCAACCTGAATGTTTGGGGCGATAAGTTGAAATATCGTTACGACGCGATCCTCGAGAAGCATCCCAAGCTGGACCGCGGCAACCACTCCAACCACTTGGGCACGTTGGGCACTGGCAATCACTTCATCGAAGTGTGTCTCGACGAGCAGGAAATGGTGTGGTTCATGCTGCACAGCGGCTCCCGCGGCGTGGGAAATCGCATGGGCAGCTACTTCATCGAATTGGCCAAACGCGATATGGGCCGACTGGTCGGCAATCTGCCAGACAAAGATCTTGCCTATCTCGAAGAGGGAAGCGAGCACTTCGACGACTATGTCGAAGCGGTGGAATGGGCACAGGATTTCGCGCGCACCAATCGCGATTTGATGATGGAGCAGATTATCGCCGCTGTGCAAAATTCCGGGGAGGTGCGTCCATTCACCGCGCACGTGCAAGCCATCAACTGCCATCACAATTATGTGGCGCGCGAACGCCACTATGGCCAGGATATTCTGGTCACGCGCAAAGGGGCCGTACGCGCGCAGGAAGGCGATCTCGGCATTATTCCTGGCAGTATGGGAGCGCGGTCCTATATTGTCCGGGGCAAAGGCAATCCGGAAAGTTTTTCAAGCTGCAGCCATGGGGCGGGGCGTGCGATGTCGCGAGGGGAGGCCAAACGGCGATTCACCGTTGAGGACCATAAACGCATGACTGAGGGAGTGGAGTGCCGTAAGGATGCCGATGTAATTGATGAAACGCCCGCGGCGTACAAATCAATCGATGCGGTAATGGCGGCGCAAACGGACCTGGTGGAAGTGGTGCACACGCTGCGGCAAGTGGTCTGCGTCAAGGGCTGAGTCGTGCGCGTTCCTTAAAGTCTGGGTCGGGTCAGGTGGTCGATACGGGATGCTGATCCAGGGTGAATTCGCCCTCTTCGTCCTGCATTACTGGTTCCTCGGGCTTTTGGCGAATTTCAATTCCGGTTGGAGGCAGGAAAACTGTTTCGGACTTTACAGCGGAACTGTCCGGTAAAATCACAAAATTAAACTTTAGAGTGGCAAAGCGTTTCGGCGACCGTGCCTTCTTCAAACTTCCACTGTTGCGCGGCACCTAGCGCGGCTCCAGATAGCATCGGATGCCCTTTGATAACATCTGCGGCTTTTACCGCGCCGCTTGGGTCAATGCTCACACGAACAGTGACGACGCCTTCCACCCTTCCGGCCAAGGTGAGCGTTGGATATTTGGGAGCTACAGCGAATTTCACGGCGGGCGACGAATCAGCGGCAAACAGGGGAGAAACCACGGATAGGAAAAGCAGGGCCGAAACGAAGAGTCTCATCCTCATCGCTTTCCATCTCCGCATGCGGTGCATAAATAGTCGGTGAGGAGGCGAATCTTGGGAACGTGCCAGGCGGCCGGCATGCCTTCGAACGCTCTGAGGATCACCGGCAGGAAGGATTCCATAAAGTCTCCAGTCCATGCGGCGCCCGGGGAGCGAACGGATTGCGTTGTGTCCTGCAGCTCCAGTCGGCTAGGATTCGACGAGCCGGAGCGCTGGGAGAACGCGCGGGGCGACTGCATGTTGAAAGTAATAACTCTCAACTGTCGGGAAGTAAACCGCAGAATTCTTATCGAATGAATCGATATTCTGAGGGATGCGCCTTCGATGACCTTTACATTCCGGATCGACCTTATTGGCACCCGACGCTTGGTGTGAGATGGCCATCAACCGTGCGTCGGAGGAACACTTCGATATACTCCGAGGAGCAATCCATAGAAGCAACGTGGGATGGATAATCGGATCGCGAAGGCCAGACTGGGGCCTGGTCAAAGTCAGCCATAAGGACGAGTCGCTCAAGCCTAGGTCCTGGGCCATGAAGGAAAACTCCTTCGGATTATGACTCCGTCCGCACGGCTCTGGAAACCGTTCAAAGGGCGAAATTTGCCACTCACTGCAATTCTAAGCCTTGAAAAATCAGTTGATTGATTCCATCTCGGCCCAATGGTACGCTTTTTAGGTTCCAAGTTTGCTCTTTTACCTGGGCAGACCGTTCGCTGTGTGTGTTCCCACCCGCCGCGACCAACGAGATGAGTTTAGAGGAGAGTTGTTTTGAGCGAATCCAAGAGGAATTTCCTGTTTACTTCCGAATCCGTCACGGAAGGCCACCCCGACAAGATTGCCGACCAGGTATCAGATGCAGTGCTCGATGAAGTGATGCGGCAAGACCCCAAGGGGCGCGTCGCCTGCGAAACCCTGGTGACCACAGGATTAATCGTGGTGGCTGGAGAAATCACCACCACCGCCCACGTGAATTACGATGAAATCGCGCGGGAAACGGTCCGCCAGGTTGGCTATGACGACGCCCGATACGGTTTCGACTCAGACACCTGCGCGGTGGTTTGCACCGTGAAGCGGCAGTCTCCCGACATCGCGATGGGCGTAGACACCGGCGGAGCGGGCGACCAGGGCTTGATGTTCGGTTTCGCCTGCGACGAGACTGAAGAACTGATGCCCATGCCCATCCAACTTTCTCACCGTCTGACGCAGCGCCTCTCTGAAGTTCGCAAGCACAAGACAGTCGAGTTCCTCCGTCCTGATGGAAAATCCCAAGTCACAGTTGAGTATCGCGATGGCAAGCCGCACCGCGTGGATTGCGTGGTGATTTCCACGCAGCACAGCGACACCGTCTCGAACGAAGATTTGCGCAGCGCGATTATGGAGCACGTGATTAAGCCGATCGTGCCTTCGCGCATGCTGGATGCAAAAACGAAGTACCACATCAACCCGACTGGCCGCTTCGTCATTGGCGGACCGATGGGCGATGCTGGATTGACTGGCCGCAAGATCATTGTCGACACCTACGGTGGTTATAGCCGTCATGGTGGCGGCGCGTTTTCTGGAAAAGATCCTTCGAAGGTTGACCGTTCGGCATGCTACATGGCCCGCTATATCGCCAAGAACATCGTTGCAGCCGGGATTGGCCAGCCGTGCGGAAGTGCAGTTGGCTTACGCGATTGGCGTTGCCGAACCGGTCTCCGTGATGGTCGATACCTTTGGCACAGCAACGTTGTTCCCGAGGAAAAAATCACCGAGCTGATTCGCGAGACATTTCTCACTGAACCCCAAGGGCATCATCGAAGCCTCTGGATCTGCGCAAGCCGGTATATAAGGCGACGGCAGCTTACGGGCATTTCGGCCGCACCGGCGCTGGCTTTACCTGGGAAAAAACTGACCGCGCCGAAGCTCTTGCGCAAGGCGGCAGGTTTGGGAGCAGGCGTAGCGGAGGCAGTTTCGCGCCGGTAACGAATTATCGCGGTGACGCGTCTGTTGCGCGCCATCAACTGATTGCTCAGCAACGATTGTTTCTTCACAGCAAGTGTGTCCCACTTGCCGGTGGGATGAAACCAAAATCAGACCGCCCCGGGTATTAGAATCTCAAATTCCAGGAGTGTCACGAATGGCTACGGCAGAACTGAAAAAAGGCGATGTGAAGGATATCGGACTTGCGGAAGCGGGCAAGCGCAAGATCGAGTGGGCCGGGCAGCAGATGCCGGTGCTGCAACAGATTCGCAAGCGCTTCATCAAAGAACAGCCGCTGAAGGGATTGCGCGTTTCCGCTTGTCTGCACGTGACCAGCGAAACGGCGAATCTCATGATCGCTTTGCGCGATGGCGGTGCGGACATCGTTTTGTGCGCTTCGAATCCATTGTCCACGCAGGACGAAGTAGCGGCTTCGCTGAATAAGGATTTCAACATCCCCACCTACGCAATCAAGGGCGAAGACAACACCACCTATTTCGAGCACATGAAGACGGCGGTGGAACACAAGCCGCAATTCACCATGGACGATGGCTGCGACCTGGTGACCATGCTGCTGACCAAGCGACAGGATTTGGTGTCGAACGTCCTCGCAGGCACGGAAGAGACGACCACCGGCGTCATCCGCCTGCGCGCGATGGCCAAGGACGGCACGCTGAAGTATCCGGTCGTCGCCGTGAACGATGCGATGACCAAGCACTTTTTTGACAACCGTTACGGCACCGGGCAATCGACGCTCGATGGCGTGATTCGCGCGACTAACGTTTTGCTCGCAGGCCTGAAAGTGGTCGTCGCCGGCTATGGCTGGTGCGGTCGCGGCGTTGCGATGCGCGCCAAGGGGCTCGGCGCGGACGTGATCGTAACGGAAATCGATCCGGTGAAGGGAATTGAAGCGGTGATGGATGGCTTCCGCGTTCTGCCGATGGCTGAGGCGGCCAAGGAAGGCGACGTTTTTATCACCGTGACCGGCAACAAGAACGTGATTCGTCGCGAGCACTTTGAAGTGATGAAGGGCGGCGCGATCGTTTGCAACTCCGGCCACTTCAACGTGGAAATCGAAATTCCCGCGCTGGAATCGCTGTCCACGGGCAAGCGTGAAGTTCGTCCGATGGTCGATGAATTCCTGATGAAAGATGGACGGAAGATTTATCTGATCGCCGAGGGGCGGTTGGTGAATCTCGCAACCGCGGAAGGACATCCCGCTTCGGTGATGGATATGAGCTTTGCCAACCAGGCGCTCTCCGCGGAATACCTGATGAAGAATTACAAGAACCTCAAGCCGCAGGTGTACGTGGTTCCCGAAGACATCGACCGCGAAATCGCCCGCCTGAAGCTGGAATCCATGGGCCACCGTTTGGACAAGCTGACTGCCGAGCAGGAGCAGTATCTTGCTTCGTGGCAGGAAGGCACCTAATCGCGCGGTTTCGCAAATTCCAAAAATAAGGTAATCTCTTAAGGGCACGATCGATCGTGCCCTTAACTTTTGGTGCCAACGATGTGGGATTACTGCGGACATTCACTGGATATGGCTCAGTTGCGCGGCGCAACCTACGCCGACGTGCGCGTGATGCATCACCGGCAGCGCGACCTGACCACCAAGAATGGAGAGGTGGGAACACTCGGACAAAGCGAATCCATTGGGCTGGGAATTCGCGTAGTAGCCCAGGGTGCTTGGGGATTTGCTTCTACGGATCAGATGACGCGCGAAGGTGTCGCCGCTTGTGCGGCGCAGGCCGTGGCGATTGCCAAGGCTTCCGCACTGGCGAAAAAAGAAAATGTGCAGTTGGCGCCCGAAGCTTCCTACATCGACAGCTGGCAGGGTCCATGTCTGAAAGATCCTTTTGAAATTCCACTAGAGACGCAACTGGCGCTGCTGCTGGCTGCGGATGAGGCGATGCGACGCGTCAAGGGCGTTACGCTAACCGAAGCGGACATGCAATTTCGCAAGGTGGATACGTGGTTTGCTTCCAGCAGCGGCTCGAAAATTCATCAGCGCCGCATGATTTCCGGCTGCGGCATTGTGGCCACCAGCTTTAAGGGCGACTCGATTCAGAAGCGTTCTTATCCCAACAGTTTTGGCGGGCAGCACGTCCTTGGCGGTTACGAATTGATTGAGGCCATGGAATTGGTGAAGCACGCGCCGCAGATTGCCGAGGAATCCGTGGCGTTGCACTCCGCTGCCGCGTGTCCGGAAAAAACCGGCACGCTGATTCTGGGCGGAAGCCAGCTGGGTTTGCAGATTCATGAATCCGTCGGTCACCCGATTGAACTGGATCGCGTTTTGGGGCAGGAAGCCAATTTTGCCGGAACAAGTTTCCTGACGTTGGATCAACTCAATCATCTGCGTTACGCCTCGCCAATCGTAAACGTCGTCGCCGATGCGCGCATGGAGCATGGGCCGGGACTGGGAACGTTTGCCTACGATGATGAAGGCGTACCGGCGCAGTGCATCGACATCATCAAGGAGGGAGAATTTCGCGGCTACCTTTCCAGTCGCGAAACCGCGCATCTTGATCGGCTTGCAACGTTCTGGCGGCACCGTGCGCACGGAAGGCTGGAATCGCCTGCCGATGATTCGCATGACGAATGTGAGCATGTTGCCGGGCACGTGGAAGTATGAGGATCTGATTGCCGATACCGACGATGGAATTTTGATGGAGACCAACCGTTCGTGGTCGATTGATGATCGCCGCTATCAATTCCAGTTCTCCACAGAAATTGCCTGGGAAATCAAGAATGGTAAAAAGGGCGCATGCTGAAAAACCCCAGCTACAGCGGCATTACCACGGAATTCTGGAATTCCTGCGATGCGATTTGCGACGCGGAGCATTGGGTGCTTTGGGGCACGCCCAATTGCGGCAAGGGCCAGCCGATGCAGACGATGGGCACGGGCCATGGTGCGTCTCCGGCACGATTCCGAAATGTGAAAATTGGCACGGCATTTTCAAACCAATGAGCGCGACAAAAATAAAAAACGATCGAGCGGAAAAACGTCATCTGGCTAACGAACCCGTACTGCGCGACGAACGGGAACTGCGCCGCATTGCCGATACCGTCTTGCGCATCGCGAAAACGCGCGGCGTCCCGGAAACGGAAGTGCACGTGGAAGAGATGATTGATGCGCTGACCCGCTTTGCCAATAACGCAATTCACCAGAATGTTGCGGAACATGGCTTGACCGTTTCGATTCGCACCGTGCTGGACGGACGAACCGCGCGGGTCACCACGAATCGCGTGGAAGAAGATGCACTGCGAGCGGCGCGTTGAAAATTGTTTGTCACTCGCGGCCAGCCAGCCTGCAGATTCGCACATGCTGCCGATGCTGGGAAAGCAGAACATACCAGCGCGGTGAACCGTTTTACGCGCGCGACCGCAACGCTTTCCGCGGAAGAGCGAGCGCGCGCCGTGAAGCGTGCCTGTGATCTGGCGGATAAGAATGGGCAGGTTGCTGCGGGAATTTTCTCAAGCGGTCAATCCAGACGGTTTTGTGCAATTCTCGCGGACTTAGCCGCGAGCTATCGTCAAACGCAATCAGAGTTTTCAGTGACGATGCAGCAGGGCTCCGCCGCAAGCTGGGCGAAAGCGAATGCCGGCGATGTCCGGCAGATTGATCCGATTGCTCTGGCAAAGAATTGCCAGCGAGAAAGCCATGCGCGCCCAAAATCCGGTGGAACTTGCACCCGGGCGCTACACCGTCATTCTCGAACCCGCCGCGGTGCTCGACATTGGTCGGTTTTCTTTTTTACGATTTTTCCGCCACGGCGGTCGATGACAAGCGCTCCTGCCTCTCGGGCCGGCTGGGCAAGCAATTGTTTGGCAAGAACATCACGATCACCGACGACGTCTACCATCCCGAACAATTGGGTCCGGCGTTTGATGGGGAAGGGCTGCCGCGGCAGCGAGTGACCCTGGTGGATCAGGGCGTGCATCAAGAATCTGGTGTATTCGCGGCGTTCGGCAAGGAAAGCGCGCACCAAACCCACGGGCCACGGCTTCCCTTTGCCGAATGAATATGGGGAAGCTCCGATGAATCTGGTGATCGCGGGAGGAAAGCTCATCGGTGGAGGAAATGATTGCCTCGACGGAGCGCGGACTGCTGGTCACCCGCCTGTGGTATATCCGCGAAGTAGACCCCTACGAGAAGGTCATGACCGGCATGACGCGGGACGGCTTATTCCTTGTGGAGAAAGGAAAAGTCGGCAAAGGGGTGCGGAATTTTCGATTCAATCAATCGATTTTGGAGATGCTGCGAAACGTGGAGATGCTTGGCCCAGCGCAGCGGGCCAGCGGGGAAGAGTCATTTGAAATGGTGGTTCCGGCGATGAAAGTTGCGCGATTTCCAAATGAGCGAAGTCACGAAGTTTTAAGGTACTTGGCCGTGAAACTGCCCCTGCAAAATCCGATTCATTGCATAGAAAAATCTGCATTGTACTTTCCGCAGCGCGCACGATATTAACACTAAACATGTGTAGCCTCGCAGTGCCAAGGTCCACACGGTCGCCAGCCGAACTGGGGTCACCCGGACCATGACGCTTGCGGGACTGGATTCATCGCGCGCTGCGCGGCCCGCCCAGTCACGAAATAATCCAAATGTCATTGCAGGCGCTGGAACGGCTGTCGCATCGCGGCGGAGTGGATGCCGACGGGGCAAGCGGCGACGGCGCGGGCTTGCTTGACTTCAGCTTGCCTGTCGATTTTTTTCGCGCGCGCGCAGCGGAGGAGCAGATTCTACCTTGGCGAATTGTTTGGCGTGGGAATGCTTTTCGTTCCCTCAAGCCGCGTTGCCGACGCGCGCGCGGCCATCGAAGAATCGATCGGGCGCGGGAAAGTGCGCTTGGCCGGATGGCGGCGCGTGCCGGTAAACCCGAATTCCCTTGGGCCAGCGCGCGTTTGAGAGCATGCCGGAGATCTGGCAGTTTTTCATTGAACCGACTTCACCGAAGACCGATCCGAGTCAGCGCCGCAAAATTTGAACGCAGCCTCTGGCTTGTTGCGCAAGCGGGCGGAAACATTGCTGCCGGAACGCTGCTATATGTGTTCGCTGTCTTCGCGCACGATCGTGTACAAGGGATTGTTGACACCCTGGCAGTTTCCGCGTTCTACGAAGATTTGCGGAGCTCGGAGTTCACGGCGCAAGTTTGCCATCTTTCACCAGCGATATTCGACGAATACGCAGCCTTCCTGGCAACTGGCGCAGCCGTTCCGCTACGTCGCGCACAACGGCGAAATCAACACGGTCATCAGCAATCGCCGCTGGCTGCGCGCGCTGGAGCGCGACATTCGCAAACGGATTGGCGTGGGCAAGTGGTTCCGTCTGCTGGAAGAAAACGTCAGCGATTCCGCGAGTTTTGATAACGCGCTGGAATTCAAACTGCTCGAAGGCAAGAGCGTTGAAGCGGCCATGCTGGCGCTGGTGCCTCCCGCATTCCTGCACGACCCATTTTTGTCCTCCGAAGTGCAGCAGCGCTGGAGATATTGTCGCGAGATGGCGCGCCATGGGATGGCCCGGCGGCGCATGGTGTTCAGCGATGGACGTTCGGTTGGAGTGAAGCTGGATCGCAACGGTTTGCGGCCGATGCGGTATACCGTTACACACGACGGCTTGGTCATTGCGGGTTCGGAGACGGGTTTGGTGGACCTGGAAGAGAGCCGTGTGGCAGAGCGCACCGACTGGGCCCCGGCGAAATGATTCTGGCGAATCCGTCGAAGGGCGTGCTGCTGCGCTGGCGGGAATTGCTGAAGAGTGTCGCGCAGCAATATCCCGCGCAAGACTGCCGCACAGCCCAAGCGCGTTGAAGCTTGCAGAGTTCGGCCCCACGCACCGGCACTGCGAAATCCACGTCGTATGGCCGGGGCGGCGGGTTGGACCGACGACCAGTACAAAATTATTGTTTCGCCCACTGTTGAACGGGCAAGGAAGCGGACTGGAGCATGGGCGACGACGCGCCTCCCGCGTTTCTTTCGAACGCTGCAGCGCCCGCTGTGGGATTACTTCAAGCAGCGTTTTGCGCAGGTGACGAATCCGCCGATTGATCCGCTGCGTGAAGCGCACGTGATGTCGCTTGATGTTCCGCTTGGTCACGGGCAATTTCTCGCTTCGCCGATTTTGAGCACGGCCGAACTCGCCGTCTTGCGCGAATCGCTTGGCTCCAGTGCAAACCTTGGATTTCAGCTTTCCCTCCAAAAATGGAGTCCCGGGTGCTCGCCGCTGTTTGACTCAGTGTCATAACTACCCCTCTGAGTGGCGACGAACACCCGAGGCTCCTCCTCCTTTCCGATCGCGCGATTGGACCGAGCGCGCGGCTCTGCCGGCGCTGCTGGCAACGGCTAGCGCGCTGGAAAAGTATGGTGAAGGACGGGCTTGCGGGCGTGCCGCTGGTCGTCGAAACCGCGCAGGTTTTTGAAACGCATCACGTGGCCATGCTGATTGCCGCGGGCGCCAGTGCCGTCGTTCCGTATCTTGCCGAAGAGTTTGCCGAGACCGAAGAAGAAGGCGCTTTCGAAAAAGTCCGCAAGGGCATGTTTGCGGGATTGCGCAAAGTCCTGGCGCGCATGGGAATTTCCACGCTGGCCAGCTATCGCAACAGCCATCTGTTTGAAGCGCTGGGCCTCGATGAGGATATTTGCCGGGAGTATTTTGAAGATGCGGGTTGTTATCCCGGCACGAAGACGCTCGATTTGCTGCTGCAGGATTATTTGAAGATGCACGGGCGCGCATATTCCGCGAACGTCGAAGGACGAGCTTGCTGATCATGGCTTGTATCGTTTCCGCAAAGGCGAGGAGTTGCATTCCAGTTCGCCAGAACTGGTGCGCCGGCTTCATGCGCATCATCAAGCAGCCAGATGGCGGCCATTTCGCTGCGGTCGAACAGCTCTCCGAAAACAACGGCGTCATTTTTCTGCGTGACTTGCTCGAGATGGTTCCGGACCCCGCCATTCCGACTCGAGGACGTTGAGCCGCTCGACGAAATTCTGCGTCGCTTCAGCACTCAAGCGATGTCGCTCGGATCGTTGAGTCCCGAAGCGCACAAAACTCTTTCGCTGGCCATGAATCAGATGGGCGGGCGCAGCAACACCGGCGAAGGTGGCGAAGATCCGGATCTGTATCTGGCCGTCAATGCCGCAAACAAGATCAAGCAAGTGGCTTCTGGCCGCTTCGGTGTGACCGCCGAATATCTGGTGCGTGCCGAAGAATTGGAAATCAAGATGGCGCAGGGCTCCAAGCCCGGCGAAGGTGGCCAGTTGCCCGCCACCAAAGTTACCGAGTACATCGCGCGGATTCGCCACGCTACGCCCGGCACGCCGCTGATTTCTCCGCCGCCACACCACGACATTTACAGCATCGAGGATCTGGCGCAATTAATTCACGATCTGCATGCCGTAAATCCGCAAGCGCGTATCGGCGTGAAACTGGTTTCCGGCACGGGCATTGGCGTTATCGCCGCAGGTGTGGCAAAAGCTGGCGCGAACGTCATCACCATCAGCGGGCACAACGGCGGAACTGGTTCTTCGCCGCTCACCTCCATCAAGAACACCGGTCTGCCCTGGGAAATTGGTCTGCGCGAAACGCACGAAACTCTGCTTGCGCGCCGGCCTTACGGTCTCGCGTAGCTCTTCGCGTGGATGGCGGTATGCGTTTTTCACGCGACATCCTTATTGGCGCAATCCTCGGCGCTGACGAATTTGGCTTTGGGACGGCCGCTCTGCTGGCCATTGGCTGCGTCATGGCGCGTCAATGCCACTTGAACACTTGCCCGGTGGGGATCGCCACCCAGGACGAGAAGTTGCGTCTGCGTTTTAACGGCAAACCGGAAATGGTCATCGATTATTTCCGTGCGCTCGGCGAAGAAGTTCGCAAGGGACTTGCCGGCTTGGGCGTTCGCACACTTACTGAACTGCGCGGTTGGTATGAGCGCCTTGAAACCCGTTCCGGGCTTGATGCGTTGCTGGTGATTCCGGCTTCGAAGCCGCACAGCGTCATGCCACAACAATCTACGGTGCTCGACGCGGAAACTCTGGACAGCGAGCGCCAGTTCGAGCAGTTGCAACTTGGCGATACCGAAGGCGCGCCGATCCACAATTATCATCGCAGCGTCGGCACGCAACTTAGCGGCGAACGCATGCGCCGCCGCCTCCACGACGGCGCGCAAGCTGTCAGTACGCGGGAATTCCACGGCTCCGCAGGACAGAGTTTCGGCGCATTTTTGGACAAAGGCGTCACGCTGAAATTATTTGGCGAGGCGAACGATTACGTCGGCAAAGGCCTTTCCGGCGGCACCATCGTCATTCGCGCAGGGAAGACCGCGTCGAAGCGCGGCGACGTCCTTGCCGGCAACACAGTTCTCTACGGAGCAACCTCCGGGCAATTATTTATCGCGGGTCAGGCCGGCGAACGCTTCGCGGTGCGCAACAGTGGTGCCATCTCGGTTGTCGAAGGCGTCGGTCAACATGGTTGCGAATATATGACTGGCGGAATTGCGGTGGTTCTTGGTCCTGTTGGGTTGAATTTTGGTTCCGGCATGACGGGCGGCCTGGCGTATTTGTTGCGCAGCGAAGCCGAGCATGTGCTTAATCTGGAATTTGTACAAACCCAGGAATTGGAGCAGCACGAAGAGCAGAATCTGCGGCGCTTGCTGGAAGTTCACGCGGCCGAAACGGCCAGTCCCATCGCGCTGCGCCTGCTGATGCAATCGGGGACTCTGCCGCTCGTACGCATTCAGCCGATTCATTTCCAGGGAACCTTGGAAGCCGCTTGGCGATTCCTGCCAGACCTTCCGGCCGTCTCGATCCCCGGCAATCCCTCTCCCGATCTTCTGGCCGCTCCGCCGGTCGTTTTTCCGCACTATGCATGAGTTATTAAGGAAGTTAATCGTTTCTTTATACGGATTAGGTATACTTCTATCCGAGTACCCAAACTATGGACTTTGACCAACTAACTACATTCGTGCAAGTCGCTAAACTCAAGAGCTTTTCCAAGGCCGGCCAAAAAGTGTTTCGTTCGCAGTCGGCTGTCAGCGCCCAAATCCGCCAACTCGAACAGGCCTATAAGGCCAAGCTTCTGGATCGTTCCGCCAAATCTGTCGAGCTAACACCCTCAGGTGAAGTGCTGTTTGAATTTGCAGAGCGGCTGTTGCGCCTGCGCGATGAATCGATGCAGGTCGTCGCCGATCGCGGCAACCTGGTGCAGGGACCAGTGGCGTTTGGCGCCAACGAAGCCACGTGCCTGTACCTGTTGCCGGATATTTTCGGCGAATTTCAGCGTCGTTATCCGTTGGTGAACATCAGTATTTACCGCAACTTCAGCCACAAAATCCTGCAGCGTCTGGAAGAAGGTTCGCTCGATCTGGGTATCGTGACGCTGCCGGTGAAGTCGCCCAATCTCAAGATGCACATCATCAATCGCGACCGGTTGCGCTTCATGGTCAGCACCAAGAACCCGCTCTCGCAGAAATCCCATTTGACGCTGGAAGAAGTCGCGTCTGCTCCGCTGATTTTTCCGAAGACCGGCTACACGCGGCAGGTGCTCGACAAACTTTTCCGGCCCTACCGTTCGCGTCTGCGCGTGCCTATGGAGTTGCCCAGCATCGGCATGATCAAGACCTTCGTGGCTGCCGACGTTGGGCTCTCCATCATCAGCGAGAGCTTTGCCAAAGATCTGGTGAAGAGCGGCGAAGTGAAGCTGCTGAATGTCGATGGCGTTGACCTATGGCGTGAACTGGCGCTGGTTTATCGCCGCGACCGCAGCTTGCCGCGTGGCGTGCAGGCGCTCATCGGCATGATCCGCGAACTTCGCAAACCGCAAGACGCTCGGCCTGACTAAAGGTCTTGGCTAAGGCGGCCAACCGAGCCTAACTTGTTCCTAGCGCCTCGCGTAAATCTGCTAGGTTCACAGAGCGTTCGGCGAAGAAGTCGATATATTCGTCGTGACTGAAGAATGCATTCGTATAGTTAGCCTCTGTCAAAACGTAACCGCCCCAACCGTTCAACATTGAAAGTTGCAGGAAGGATGCCAAGTCTTCGGCCTCGTGCTCGAGAAAGAGGTGTCCAGGCGCATCTTGAAGTTGTCGAGAGTCCCCATAGGTTTGGCGCAACTTGTAGTACAAATGCCAGTTCTCGCTGGTCGGCCAAACGCCCCACTCAGTGAGGAAGAGTAGGGTTGGCCTGCGATGGGTCAACTCGCGGGCGATCCAATGGGCAACGAAGAAGATACGATACGGCTCGGTCGGGTAACCAATCCGTTCAACATGAACTTCCGGCACCAATTCCGGTTTTTGTCTTTGCCGATCGGACAACCACGTTTCGCATTCCGTTCTGGTGTAGAAGTGCAATTACCGCCCTCTCTGTTGCCGGTTGTCTCAGTTTTGAATCGGCGACCTAAGTTAAGCTTGAGCCACTACTTGGAATTCAGATCCACGCTGGCGATTGACCGCGTAATCACGTTTTCCTGAATCTGGATCAGGTCGGTATCGGCGAAGGTCATTCCCAATATCGTGAAAATATCTCCCGCGCGGGAGACCACTACCAGCGTGCCGGACCAATCGTGTCCATCGGCCATGCCGCGATAGCGATACTCCATGGCAGGTTGGCCGCCCACGATGGTTTTACGCTCCGAAAGCAGCCGGTAATTTTCGTACACTTCGCGCATACGCTTTTCCACCGTTGCCGCGGCGGATTCCAGCGGAGGCTTTGATCGTTTCGTGGCCAATCACCAGCAACGTGGACTCATTGCTTGTGCCCATCGCCACGATGGCGTTTGGCAAAGTCTGTCCCGCGCCCTCGATAATCTGCCAACTGGGTGCCTTGTACATGTGGAATCCGTACTCGTGATTGATGTACAGATTGCCCTGAATTTCTTCCTTGACCGGTGCGGGCTCTTCCTTCGGAGGCTGGTGGAGGAGCACTTGCTCCGCCCAACGAGGTTTTCGGCGCGGCATGAGAAGTCTTCAGCGCGGGCGCATTTTCGTCGAGTGCTACGGGCGTAGCCATAGGAATCTCTGGTCGCGCGTTTACATGAGTAATGACGGCGGCGGTCTTGTCGCGTTTCGAGGGTCCGGGAGTTGCCGGTGAATTCGTGGTGGTGGTCTCGACAGCAGGTTCCACCTTAGCCGCGCCATCGCTGTTGGACTTGGCGGCAGGCTGCGGCTGCGCTTTCGCCGGCTCGCTGGGTGACGATGTGGTGGGAATAATCTGCGCGATCTTGTCTTTCTCCACCAGCACGTAGCCAAAATCCGTTTTTACCTTGAACATGTTGTCGTCGAAGCCGACAATCACGCCATAAAGCTTCTTGCCATCTTTCAGGCGAATTTCATCGGCGCAGCAAGGCGGACGCCGACAGGCTCGTGGCGACGAGCGCGAGGAGGACAAAACCGATGCGACATTTGCTGGGTAGGCGCATAGAGAAAGTATGCGGCGGGTAGGCGGCGGCCCGCAACACTCACGGCGGCGGCGGTGTCCGGCGTGCTACCTCTGCCAGTATGGCGGCGATCCGCCGGGTGACGCGGCCCAGTTCAGCGATGGCGGCGTCCAACCGGGTGCGAGCCGATTCTGGCAGTTGGGCGTGATTTTGCTGCATGGCTAGCGCCTCCGCCAGTAGTCGCAGCTCTTTGCGGTGGCGCGGGTTCAGCCGCTCCCACAAACGGCGCTTTTCGCTGCGGTTGCGCCCCAACCAGCTTTCGCCGCTCTCGGCGGGCCGCCCGGTTTGCGGTTCTGCCGGGGTAATTGGAGTGAATGCTTTTCGAATCATGTTGCCTCGATCCGTAGGCGCCGGGCTTTAGCCCGGCAGCACTTTGTAGTGGCCGATCTTTAGATCGGCTCCTTTTCTTTCTTTGTTTTTGCTTTTAGTTTTTATTTTTCTCCCACCACTCCAAAAATCGCCAGTCTAAAGACTAGCCACTACATTTTCATGACCACTCATCCGCGCAGTTTCTCCATCGATTCACCGTTGATGTGCTCGCCATCCTGCACCATTCCGGTTACGCGCATCGCCCGCGTCTCGTAAACCAGCCCGCCATATTTGTCGTACGCATCGGGGAAGAGAATCACTTCGAACAGGCCGCGCTGATCTTCCAGGGTGACAAACATCATGTTGCGGTAATTCTTCGTGCCGACATGCCGGTAGGTGACCACCCAGCCGCACAGCGTCACCCGCTTGCCATGCAGCTTGGGTAGTTCGTCGCTCCACACTTCGCCGTGACGCGGGAAAAAATCCAGTGGGTGGCCGCTCACGCAAACCTCCAGAATTTCCCGTTCGTAGCGCAGCGTTTGCTCCGGCGTGTAGTCGTTCGTATGCAGTTCGCGCAGCGCTGCAGCCAACGAATCATCCGCCTCCATCTCCGGCAAAAAGCGCCAGCGGCTGATCGATCGCAATCACAGCTGTTGCGTTGCCAGTTGCTACGCTTCCATCACCGATGTCATCCCTCAGCCGCGCATTTTGCGGTTGAGGGATCTGCTTTTG
The DNA here is from genome assembly GCA_963837885.1 of Candidatus Acidiferrales bacterium. Taxonomy (GTDB): domain Bacteria; phylum Acidobacteriota; class Terriglobia; order Acidiferrales; family UBA7541; genus Acidiferrum. Next base: position 43,243 of record CAWIPD010000018.1, read on the forward strand.
GTTTCCCCCACCCCGCCCTCGCGTCTGTTTGTGCTGCCCACGTGCTTGCAGCAGATTCCACTGCCACAGCATGGCCGGGCGCGTCATGGCGCACACATCGTCGAAAGCGCCGCACTTGATCAATGCTTCGATTTCGTCCCGCTCGGCTGGTACACGCCGCAGAAAATCTTCCAGCGAGCGGTACACACCATCCGATTCCCGGCCGCCAACAATCGCGCGAATGGTCTCCACGCGCAGCCCTTTCACCTGCAGTAAGCCGATCCGAATCGCACGTTTACTGGTTTGCGTTTGCGCCCTGCTATCAGCGGTGAGGTGATCTTCCGTATCCGCCTCCGGCTCCGTGGTGTATTCCATCCGCGAACGATTCACCGATGGCAACCGCACCGAAATTCCCCAGCGCTTGGCTTCTTCGACATACGCCGACACGTGATAAAAGCCCGCACCGGCGCTGCACATCGCCGCCAGAAACTCCGCGGTGTGATGGGTCTTGAGATAGGTCATGCGATACGAGATGTCCGCGTAGGTTGCCGCGTGCGCTTTGCAAAAGCCGAAGCCCGCGAATTTTTCCACCATCATCCAGGTTTCTTCGCGCGCCGGGCCTTGCAAGCCCATCTGCTCGGCGGCTTTCAGGAATTTGCCGCGCAGGCGCTCGCGTTCCCGTTGGCCAGAAAACTTTGCCGCAGAGCGCCGCACCAGGTCCGCTTCCAGCAGCGACATATTGCCCACGGCTTGGGCGATCTGCATGACTTGCTCCTGGTAAATGCATACACCCAGCGTATCGCCAAGAATTTTTTTCAGCGATTCATGCGCGAAGGTAACGGGTTCCTGCCCACGCAGCCGCTTCAAAAACAGTTCCTTCGATCCGTATTCCGAAGCGCCAGGACGAATCAGCGCCAGCGCCGCCGCCACTTCTTCCAGCGTGCGCGCTTTCATGGTGCGCAACAGGCCGCGCATTCCTGGCGACTCAATCTGAAAGAGGCCCATGGTGCGGCCCGGGGCCATCACTTCGCACGTGGCCGGATCGTTTTCGGGGATGGCGGCAAAGTCGATGGTGCGCGCCTGCGGGCAGGGAGTGACGCCGTCGGGCGCGACGAGGAGTTGAGTGGTAAAGGAGGTAGTGAGTAGAGGAAAAGGGTGCCGCCGCACATCTTCGCGTCAATCCCCGTCATTCCAGCGGATGCGAAGCAAGAATCTCTCTTCGCCGTCTCACTGCCGCCTCTTGCTTTCCTCCACTTCCTCTACTCATTTATCTCCTTTAACTCCTCACCTCTTTCTCAATATTGTCGAGCGCCAGCGACATGGTGGTCAGCCCGCGCTGGCCCAGCAGGTCCATCTTGATCAGCCCCAGCGCTTCGATCGCGTTCATATCGTATTGCGTGACCACAATGCCTTTGGTGGCGCGTTCCAGCGGCACCAGATTCGTCAGCGGCTTCGCGGAAATCACCGTGCCGCACGGATGAATGCCCAGGTGTCGCGGCGCATCGTCGAGCCGCAGGGCTACTTGCAGAATCGTTTTCCACGGCTCCTCCTGCACCGGCAAATCGCGGCATTCCGGCAGGTTTTGCATCGCGTCGAGCAATTCGCGCACGGGACGATGCGGCAGGCGCTTGGTGAAGTGATTCACTTCGCCGGGCGGCACGCCGAAAACTTTGGCGACTTCGCGCACCGCCAGCCGCGCGTGCATGGTGATGAAGCTGCCGATCATGGCCACGTGCTCCGCGCCCCAGCGCGCGTAGACGTAATCGAGCAGTTCATCGCGCCGCGCGCCACAAATATCGATGTCGATGTCCGGACAATCGCCGCGCTGCACGTTCAGGAAACGCTCGAAATACAGTCCCCAGCGCAGCGGGCACACGCAGGAAATTCCCAGGCAATAGGTGACCATCGAACTGGCCGCCGAGCCGCGCGCCACCGCGGGAATGCCGCGCCGGTTGGCCTCTTCCACGATGTCCCAGACCAGCAGGAAATAGGGTGCCAGGCTGAGCTTCTCGATGACTTCCAGTTCGTGGGTCAGCCGTGAAAGCACTTCCGGGCGCAACGGGCGATAGCGTTTTCGCGCGCCCTCAAAGGTGAGCTTCCACAAATAGGAAAATGGCGATTCGTCCGGCGGCACGGGAAATTCCGGAAAAATCAGCTTGCCGAGTTCCAGCTGCAGGTTGCAGCGCTCGGCAATTTCCAGCGTGGCGCGCAGCAGTTCCGGGTGATCGGGGAAGAGCCGCTGCATTTCCGCCGCGGGCTTGAACCACGCTTCCGGCGAGGTGATGTCTGGCGGCGCAACGGTGGTCAGCAGGCTGCCGGTGCGTATGGCATTCACCGCGCGATGATGCAGATGCTCTTCGGGCCGCAGAAAATGCACGTTGTTGGTGGCCACCAGAGGAATGTTCAGTTCGCTGCCCACGCGCTGTGCTTCACGCAGAATCCGCCCATCGCCCGCCGAAAGATGCTGCACCGCGATGTATAACCGGTCGCCAAACATTCTCCTTCAGCAAACTAATGTAGCGGCCGCCTTCCGAGGTGGGCGCCTTTTCCCCTCTTTTTTCTTCTCCTTCTCCCCCTCCTTCCACCCGGGTGCCGCACCCTTCGTCTCTAAGGGTGCGGTTTTTCTTTTCTCTTTCCGAGGTTGTCTTTTCCATCCGCAACAACAACGCCGCCGGGCACAACGCAATCACTCCCGCACTGTTCGCCGCCAACTCCTCCATCGTGATCGGCCGTCCTGCACCTCTCCGCAAATCCCGCCTCTCCCAATTGCAACGCGCCAAGCTGCCGCAAGGTTGTCAACCGGCACAAATTGCTGTATCCCTCCATATCCATAGCCAGCAGCACCAACGGCTCAGCGGCAGAATCTCGCGATTCGCTTTTTATGCGCGGCGACTCGTCACTCGCCACTCGCCACTCGTCACTGACCTCCACAACCACGCCCACAATCGGTTTTATCCCCGCCGCCTTCGCCGCCTGATAAAACGGCACCGCCGCGTACATCCCGTCGCGATCCGTCAGCGCCACCGCGGGCATCTTCTGCTCCACGGCTGCGGCGATGATTTCTTCCGGAGGATTGACCGCCCGCAAAAATGAATAATGACTGTGACAATACAAATGCACGAACACAGATTTGCCCCGAATACTTCGAGTTACGTGGTAGAGGATGGGGAGAAGGAAAGCTAAAAACTAAGCCAGAATCGGTAAAGGTTTACCAAGTCCAATAATTTGTTCTGTGGGTTTCGGCCGTTTCATCTCGGCGCGCCGTTCTCTGACAATGTTGTCGTTGCGCCCCAAAAGACAATGGCAACCATCAAAATGCATGCCCAAGGCTTTCCAGAGGGCGCGATCTTCCTTGCAAAGGGCTGGCTTGATATTCGTTTTTAGTCGATCAATGGCAAATCGGAACATTTCCACCTGCTTTGCGAAGGGAAGCCGGTATTTGAATCCTGAAGGATCTTTTTCTTCCGTTAAATAATCGAAAATCGTTTCGTCTCGTCCGTTGGCCTTCGATGCGTTTCGCAGTCCGTTGTAAGACGTTGCTCGCAAAGAGCCCAAAGTAACCATTTCCGGCGAAAGAGCATTCATTCTTCGGATTGCCTCGCCGTAACCCTTTTTCCAGTCAGGATAGGGAATCATGGGGTCGAGCCGAAACCGGATGGGCCAACCGGCCTTTTTCATTTTCTCCGCCGCAGCAAATCGCTCCGAAGGCAGCGGTGCACCGTGCTCCCATTTTGCGCCGACTTCCTCCGCATTGACCGACCAGGAGAAAACCACCTGTGGTGTTGGTGTTAATTTCAGGGCGTGTTGAATTTGCGTGGATTTGGTCAGAAAAATCAGGCGGTGCCTTTTCTGTGCCGCAAAAAGAGGAATAATCCGATGCGTCAGCGGTTTTCCACTTGTCTTTTGGTAAGCGGAATCGAAAACCAGGCCATCCTGCAGTTCGCCTGCAATCAGCATTTTGGGTATGGGGTCCGCCAGCCACTTTTTGATCTCATCGACCATCTCATCCACGTTCGTATAGACCAGCCCATAGAGTTCCTCAGGCCGGAAGCGGAACCACGGCACCGTCTGCAAAAAGCAGTAAGAGCACCGGTAAGGACACCCGCCAGCCACCACTAATTGCCAGAACCGGAAGCACTCAATCTGCGTGTCTTCGCCCGGCCCGCCAAACTGACGGATGAATTTGGATGATCGCTGTCCGGTTTGCATATTTATTCCTTATGAAGCTCTAATCTGCATCTCTAACAAAGTGGATGGCCGGATTATGGGCGGCAATGAAAGACTTTTCAGCAGATATTTTAATCTCTTTCGCTTTTAGCATTTCACGAAGAACGACATTAAGATGCTTCTTAAGATAGGGAATGCCTTCCGCTGAGTTCTGTATCTGCTTCCAGATTTCCTCATAGGAAATAATTTTGCCTTGAAATCTTTGAAGCCAATTTTTAACCGGCTCTAGATTGGGTTCTGGCTTGATGAGGAATTCTTGGTTTGGATTGTCAGTCATGCGCGCTCTAAATCCATCCTTCGGGCAGATTTTCCACATGACCTCAAGCATTAATTCGCGGCCTCTCGGATGGTTAGTAGCATGAATTAAAACATATTTAGTAGCTCCATTATCGCCTAGCATTTTTATCCTTGTAGAGTAGCGTGCGCCCAATTCCGAACAAAGCAAGCGAATTGCAGCTTCGCATCGTTGGTCCGAGTCCTCAATGGTCAAAAGCGATCGCCACTTTGGGGTGATAAAAAGCGCGTCCATGTTTTCGGCCTGTTCAGGATGTCGAATTGCCATGTCGATCCATCGCCACATGAAAGTGATGAAGAGTTCGCATTTTTCAAATGCTTTCAATTGAGCCAGTAATTTCCCGGGCAATCTAAAGCCATAGGGATCGACGAACACGAATGCGGGTGCGAGTTGTGCGTTTTGTGCTTTTAGATGCTTGATCTCTTCACTGATAATTGCCTCGAATTCTCCTAGCTTGGTTGTAACTGAAACCTTGGGGGGACGCTTAATTGCCGTCATTATTTTTTCGAGATTTTGCTGATTTTCCTTGTCAGCTTCGATGAAGAAAAAAGACACTTCGCATTTCTTTAAGATTCTCTCTCGAAATGGATGACCCAGGAACGTTGTAATCGCAAAAATGAGTGGCGATCCCGGTTGACCCGTTTTGTGTTTGCCGCGTCCCGCATTGCAATCAATGTAAACAATTCTTCCCGACCAACTGCCGAGGATCGGTAACCAGCCGCCAAGATAGCCTTTTAATAATCGTGCCTTAACCCGCTGGAGATTGTCGTAGTCGTCCCAATAATCGGGATTCTCATCTATATAGGCAGACATATGCGCAAAATGTATCGCATTTATCTCGCTATGAATAGAAATACTTATAA
>CAWIPD010000019.1:0-150000 GCA_963837885.1 Candidatus Acidiferrales bacterium
AATTGTGAATCATTCCCTGCAACTGGCGCTCGAAGAACGGATTGCCGTGATTGGTGTGAGCGGTGAGAGAGGTGCGGTGAATCTGGCCCTGGCGGGCGATGAAGTTGCTCAACATGGAAACGCCGATGGCGCCGCCCATGTTGCGAGTGAAACTGCTGATACCGGAAACCTGATTGAATTTTTCGCGCGGAACGCCGACATAGTTGAGAGTGCTGATGGGTATGAAGATGAGCGGGATGCCGATGACCTGGATGATGCGGTAGGTCACCATGGTGCCGAAGCTGACGCCGAGATAAATGTTGGAAACGTGGAAGAGTCCGAAAGAAGTAAGAGCGAAGCCGATGGCGATAATCACGCGCGGATCGAATTTGGTGGCAAGAATTCCGGCGATGGGCATCATCACGGCAAGAGCGATGCCGCCAGGGCGAAAGAGCCATGCCGGCCTGTTGCGCGGTGTAGCCGAGATCGTTCTGAAGAAAGAGCGGGAGCAGGATGGTGCTGCCATTGAGAACCATGCCGAGGATAAAACTGAAGGTGATGGCAGTGGCGAAATTGCGTTTCTGGAGCAGGCGGAGATCCATGATGGGGTTGTCGACCGTGAGTTGGCGAATGACGAGGGCGGTCAAGGCGACGATCGGCAATGATGAAGCTGACCAGGATGATGTGTGAGGCGAACCAGTCGTTCTCCTGCCCCTTATCGAGAACAAATTGCAGGAAGCCGACGCCGACGATGATGAGACCGATACCGATATAGTCGACGCGCAAGGCGGAGCGCGCCATATTCCTGAGGTAGGCGGGATCGTGGACGACTCGTTGAGTGGCGAGAAGCGAAACGATGCCAATCGGGATGTTAATGAAGAAGATCCAGTGCCAACTGTAGTTGTCAGTGATCCAACCGCCGAGAGTGGGACCAATCGCGGGAGCAACGACGATGGCCATTCCCTACATGGCAAAGGCCATGCCACGTTGCTTGGCGGAAAAAGTATCGGCCAGGATGGCTTGCTCGCTGGGTTGCAAGCCGCCTCCACCAGCGCCCTGTAGAATGCGGAAGAAAATAAGCATGTTCAAGGTAGGGGCGAGAGCGCAGAGAAAAGAGCTGATGGTAAAGATGGCAACGCAGCCCATGTAAAAACGTTTGCGGCCAATGACATTGGAAAGCCAACCGCTCATGGGGAGAACGATGGCGCTGGAAACGAGATAGCTGGTGATGACCCAAGTGCTTTCTTCGGTGGTGGCGCCAAGAGTTCCGGCAATGTGCGGCAAGGCGACGTTGGCGATCGAAGAATCAAGCACCTCCATGAAGGTGGCCAGAGTCACCGTGATGGCGATGATCCACGGATTAAACAACGGCCGCTGTTCGGTGCCGTAGTTGGGATTCGTGAGGTCGTTTGCCTGGGCCAAGGTTTAATCCAGATGAACTGTGGGCTCGACGGACATGCCCGGACGAAGTTTGTCCAAATCTTTTTGACCGCTTTTGAAGCGGATTCGCACGGGAAGCCGTTGAATGACCTTCACGTAATTGCCGGTAGCGTTTTCGGGAGGAAGCACGCTGGAGCGCGAACCAGTGACGGCAGGCATGCTTTCCACGGTGCCATCGAAATCGCGATGAAGGGCGTCAACATAAATTCGGACACGCTGGCCGGGATGAATGCGGGCTAACTGCGTTTCCTTGAAGTTGGCAGTGACCCAGAGATCATCGGTCTGAACGATCATGAAGAGTTGCTGGCCCCGGGCGATGCGTGCGCCAACTTCCGCGCTGCGTTGCGTGATGACGCCGTTGACGGGGGCTTCGATGCGGCAGTAGCTGAGGTTGAGGCGGCTCATTTCCAGAGCGGCGCTGGCGGCTTCGACATTGGCTTGCTGGCTTTTGATGTCAGCCTGACGGATGGCGACTTGAAGGGGTGCGCTGCTTTTAACTTGCTGGAGTTTGCTGCGCTGGCCGTCGAGTTGCGCCTTGCGCATTTCAACCGTTTTCTGTGCGGAGGCAACGGCGGCCTGATTGGAAGCAACGGTCTGGACCTGGGCATCAGCGGAAGCTTTGTACTGATCGTAGTCGGCGCGAGCGACTTCCTGTTTGTCGAAGAGGATTTTGTAGCGATTGAAGTCAGCCTGCCTGCGATCATTGACCGCTTGCGATTCTTTCAAACGGGCCACGGCACTGTCGAGATCGTGTTGTGCGGCGGCGAGGGAAGCTTCCGAACCTTCGACGTCCGATTCGCGGGAAGTGATATCGCTGGTGTTGCCGATTTGAGTGATCGGCAAGTTGGGATGAGAGACGCCGAGTTGGGCGAGAGCCTGATCGTACTGCGCCTGGGACTGCTGGAGCGCGACGTCGTAGTCCTTGGTATCAAGTTCGACGAGCAGTTTGCCAGTTTGGACCTGCTGATTATCATCGACATAAACTGCTTTGATGGTGCCGTCGACGCGCGAGGCAATAGGGTTCAAGTGCCCGTCGACCTGGGCGTCGTCGGTGTCTTCGTAGCTGTTGGCATAGAAATACCAGGCGATGCCGAGGACCAGAAGGACGAGGAAAATTATCCCGAGGATCCAGGGATTGAAGGCGCGGCGCGGTTTTGTGGGCTCGGAGTCTGCGCGGCTGTGGGTTGCGTTTCTGTATTTGTTTCAACGCTCATCTAATTGTTCCCCTTGAAAAGGTCGGGAAGATCGGTTTCCGCTTCTCCCATGGCGTGCGCGAGGGCGACTTTGGCGAGATTTTGGGCGAAGAGACTGCTGACCAAGTCATGGTCGGCGGAAGCAAGAGTCTGCTGCGAATTCACGACTTCGACGGAATCGACAACGCCAACGGCAAAGCGGTCCTGGGATTGCTGCAAGATCGCGACGGCCAGCTTGCGATTGCTCTGTGCAGTGGTGACCTGTTCGTTGGCGATTGCCAGGTCGATCAGGGCGTTGCGGACTTCGAGTTCGACGGCGCCACGCTCATTGGAAAGCTCGGCGCGACGCTGGGCCAGGACCGCGTCGGCCTCGGCGGTATCGGCGTGGGTGCGTCCCCCGTTGAAAATCGGAATGTTGAGTGAGGCGGTGGCCTGAAAGACGCCATTGCCTTGATTGGGATTGATGCCCTGTATGCCGTAAAAGCCGTTGATGGATGCGGAAGGAAGGTGTTCGGCGCCAGCAGCCTTGCGGGACTCTTCCGCGGCGTGGAGTTGCATTTCGGCGGCACGCAGATCCTGGCGGTGCGCCCAGGCGCGCTTGACATACTCTTCTGCCGGAGCGTCGTCATGGGATACGCTTTCGAGTTTTTCAGAGATGACGATGTCGATGCCGAGGGGCAGGCCGATTAAGCGTGCCAGCGAATTTTTCTGTTTTTGCAGGTCGCCGAGTTGCGAGCGCAAACGCTGCTGCTCGGTTTGCAACTCGACGAGGCTGCGATTGGCATCGATGGGAGCCTTGTTGCCGGCGTCCGCCTGGTCCTTTGCTTGTTTGTAGCTGGCTTCCGCGTATTCGACTTCGGTGCGCTGGGCGTCGATTAAAGCGGCGGTGGCCATTAGTTGAAGGTAGGAGCCGGCAACGGCGAGGACAACTTCTTCACGAGACTGGATCGCGTTCAGGCTGGCGGCGTTGGCGGAGTCTTTTGCGGAATGGTAGTTATGGACCGCGGTGAAATCCATGACAGTTTGCTGCAACGAGCCTCTTGCATCGTAGTAGTGAAATGGACCTGCGGTCGTCGGGAACTCCCCGGCTGCAGCACCAAACGTGTTGGCAGAAAGGCCTTCGGCCTCGAGATTAATCTTGGCGGCATTTTCAGAGAGGCCAGCGCTTACATTCGGAAGAAAGACGCTGCGAGCGGCGAGGCGCTGGGCCTCAGCCTGGCGGGAAGCCGTGTCGGCACCAATTTTGCCGAGGTTAAATTGCAAGCCGCGGCGAACGGCGTCGGCCAGAGTGAGGGTGATGGCACCGGTTGGTGCATTGGGATCGAGAGCGCTGCCGGCGTAGACGCCTTGCACACGCACTTGGGTATTCAGAGTGTTTACGCTGGGAGTTGGCGAGGGCATGGCGGACTGCTGCATCGCGGTAGAGCCTGGTTGGCCGCCGGAAGCCGGAAGCTGCCTGGCAGAGCTGGGCGGGGTGGCCTGAGCCCAGGTTGTGGAGGCCGAAAGGGCGAGGAGCAAAGTAGCGAAGATGAAGTTTTTGTGGGTACTATTTAGTTTTAAATACATACGCGTATGTATTTATAATGGAGATGATGCTAGAATAAGTCAAGAGGAATAGAAATCGTGAGTGTTCGCAACAAAACCCGTAACAAACATCAGATTCGCACGGAGGAAACGCAGGCAAAGATCCTGCGCGCCGCCGAAGTGATTTTTTCAGAGCAAGGCTTTGAAAAGACGCAACTGGAAGAGATTGCGGCAAGGGCCGGATACACGCGCGGGGCCATCTACGCGCATTATGCGGACAAGGAAGATTTATTTCTGGCGCTGATGCAGAACCGGGTGATGACCCAGTTCACGGCAATATGGCGGGTGATGGAAGCCGAGCCGGAGGTCAGCAAGCGGCCGGGGATTTTCAAGCGATGGATTGCGTCACAGGCGAAAGACCGGAACTGGTGCACGCTGAATCTGGAATTCAAATTGTATGTGTTGAGAAGGCCGCGTTCACGCGCGAAGCTGCTGCGGATGTATGACATGATGCGGAAATTGCCGGGCGGCAATATTGACCGCAAACATGCGTTTATTAAGTTGCTGTTCGGGGAAAATCTGGACAAGACTTCCCTTCTGGCGGTGGAGCGGCGACTGGCGGTAATGGGCGCGATTCTTGGCGCGGTGATTCTGGAAAGTTACCTTAGGCCGAAACTACTTTCGCAGGCGGAACTTCCGCCGGTACTGGAGGAGTTGTACGACGCACTGGTAAGGGCTTGAGAGTATAAGTGGACTGTGTCAACGGGCGGGAAAGCAGATTCCTCGCAAAGCTCAGGGATGACATGGTTGATTGTTTGACCTATTTACTTCGAATTTGCGACTCAGTTGACCTGCAAGAAAAGTCGCACACAAAACAATTTGATAGTGGAACAGTTTAGGGAAGGACTTCAATGTCGAGGACATGGAAGGGCGTGGAGCCGACGTTGCCGACACGATGGGTGTAGGGGTGAGTGGTAGCGCTGCGGAAACCAACGTCGCCGTCCTTGACGGGTTGATTTTTCCAGGCTTCGCCGACAGGTTGCTGGCGGATGAGGGCGTCGCTTAGCTGAACGCTGACGTTATCGAGCGAGTGGGTGTGATAGAGAGCAATCTCGCCGGGCTGGAAGAGTACATCGAGAACGCGGACGTACTGATTTTCAAAGACAACATGATGATGGGGTTCCAGTTCGACGGGCACAGGATCGGTGGCTGTGCCGGTGGCGTTGGAGTGGAGCGCGGCTGGAGTTATCTGTACGCCGGGGCCCTTCGATTGTTTGAACACGATTTCAATGATGAGCGCAGGGTTGTCAGAAAAATTTTCGATGGCGTGGATGTCGGGATCAGTCCAGAAAATCTCGTGTGCAGCGTGCTTGACAGTTCGCGAAGTTCCATCAGGGAAAGACAAGCGGAGATCGTTGGGCGTGATGGCGACGTTGAACTGGTGAGAGTAGTCGCACATCGGAGATTTATGATGTGGCGCATAGGAAACGCGAAGAACACGAATTTGGTCATTCTCAAATTCGATTTTGGAAACGCAGGGGTCGAGAGGCGATTTGTCCTGTGGGCCAGAGGTGCTGGCGGCCAGAGGAAGAAAGCTGAGGCAAACATTAAGGATGATGAAAAGTAGTTTCACGGAGCCTCGGGTTTAGGTCGCGAAAGTGCGGCGGTTGCCGGTAGCGAGGTCGTCAGATGCCGGCGTACCAAGAATAGCCGCCCTCTGGAGAGGCCGAGCCAAGACCCTTGCCGAATTTTTTCAGATTGTCGGTGACGGTGAGTCGGGTGACAAATTTCACGCTCTTGTAGCCGAGCTGGCGAGGAAGCCGCAGGCGGAGCGGGCCACCATTGCCGATCGGCAGATCGCCGCCATTCAAGCCGTAGGCGAGCAAGGTCTGTGGATGGAGGGCATCGGCCATATCAATGCTTTCCCACCAGTCGGGCTCAATGGAATAGTAGACGACGTATTTGGCGTGGGGTTGGACGCCGACGAGATCCAAGACATGGGAGAGAGGCGCGCCGATCCATTCGGCGATGTAGGACCAGCCCTCTTCACAGGCAAGTTCGGTGATGTGGCTGCGCTGGGGATAGCTCTTGAGCTGATCCAAGGAAAATGTGGCGGGGTGCGCGACGAGGCCATCGACAGAGAGACGCCAGTCCGCAAAGCCGCCGGCCTGAAGGCGCTTGAAAGCATCGTTTGGAGGAGCGATTTCGTTGGCGAAGGGAACTTTGTTGATCTGGCTGCGCGGGAATTCACGGGCCAACGAGTGGCGAGTCAGAAGTTTTTGTGAGGCGTAGGTGAGGGTTTCGCCGATGCCATAGATTCCGCCGCTGATCTGGCGGGATTAAGCCGTACTTGTCGGCAAGGTGTGCGGCGACGCCGAGGCCCGCGACGCCAGCAGCGGCGACGATTCCAGTGGTGATCAATTTGCGGCGCGAGATGTCGCTCATGGGTGCTCCTTATCTCGTGCATCGACGCGGCCGGTGATCATGGCGCGCATGCGGCTGCGAAATCCGGCAAGAAAAATCATGACGACGTGGACCAGCAGGAAGAGGACGAGGAAGAGAGTGACGAAGAAGTGGATGGTGCGCGCGGATTGCTCGCCGCCCAGCAGAGTGACAGTGGCGGGAAATGCGGAAACAAAGGTGAGAGACATGGCCAGGCCGGACCAAATCATCAAGGGGACAAGAACGAAGATCACGAAAAGATAGGTGAGGCGCTGGAGGACGTTGTAGGACCAAGCGTCCGCTGGGCCGGGGCGCTTGAAGCGTAAATGGTCACCGCACTGCTTGGAAAACGCGCGCCAGGAAAGATCATTGCGCATGGCGGGAGCAGGTCTTTGCGCGAAATGTCCTGAGAAGACAAGAGAGATGGTGTAGAGCAAGCCGGTTAAAACGAAAAGCCAGGCGGCTTGAAAGTGGAGATAGCGGCTCCAGCCGTTCTGGTCGGGCATGGTGTAGGCGTAGCCGGTGGGGACGTGTCCTCTTGAGGCAGGGATGCGGAATTTTGAAGAGCGGGGTGGTCAGATCGTTGCCGGTTTCGCCCCAGTAGAAGCGCGGGTGAGAGACGACAATTTCGAGGCCGCTGATGAGCAGGGCAAAAAAGCAGAGAGTGGTGATCCAGTGGGTGATGCGGACAAGGGCAGAGTGGCGCGGAGCAGGCTTGGCGGTGGGAATGGCCGAGGCGGGATTGGCGACGAAGACGGTGTCGTGCATCCGAGGGATGGTATCACGTGTGGATGTGAGATAGGGATAGGGGAGGTGGGTGTGGAGTAGGCGGAGGGAGAGGGAGTATTTCCACGCTTAAAAGACGAAAGCTGAGGACAAAGGCAAGAGATTGATCACAGACAGCACTGAGGTCGGAACGTAGAGGACACGGAGAGTGGAAAGAGAGAAGATAAGGATTAACGCAGAGATAGCAGAGGACCGCAGAGGGAACGGAGAGTTGGGAGAAAGGGTAGGAAAGTAGGGGAAGGAAAATACCCACCGTCAAAAGACGAGAGTGGGGCAGCGATATCTCAGAATGCCGCTCTTCGTGTACATGGGGGTTGGTTGCTGGGGGTGGCGGGCGGTGCTAGGATGCTTGGTTCCCATGGCGGCTAAGGCTAGTAACGCAGCGAGGATCGGGATTCCCTGGCGGACGTCGCAGGAAGAGTCGAAGCAGGAGCGGCCGCGAATCCAGAATTATGAGGATGCGGTGCGGCGGGCCGGGGGAGAACCGGTGGTATTGCCGCTGAGCGACCCGGCGGGGCTGGGGCGACTGCTGGAGGAACTAGACGGATTCGTGCTGCCGGGGAGTCCGGCGGATGTGGAGCCGGAGGAGTACGGAGCGCGGAATTCGGGGCTGTCAGAGCCGGCCGACAAGCCGCGGGAGCGGACCGACCGGGCGATATTGGAGCATGCGTTTCGAGAGAAGAAGCCAGTACTGGCAATCTGCTATGGGTGTCAACTGCTGAATGTGTACCTGGGAGGGACGCTGATTCAGGACATGCGCGACGAGCTGGGTACGACTACGGCGCACCGGAAGAAGGATGTGTCGGCAGAGGCGAAGGAAGATCCCGAGCATGGCGTGCTGTTTGAGGCGGGAAGTTTGATGGCAGGATTAGCGGAGGGACAGGAATCGGTGGTGAACAGTTCACACCACCAGGCGGTGCAAGTGCCGGGGCGACATTTGAAAGTGACGGGGCTGGCGAGCGACGGAATTATTGAGGCAATTGAATGGACCGGGGATGCGAACTGGGTAGTGGGAGTGCAGTGGCATCCCGAGCGGATGAAGGATGATGCGCTGGCGAAGAAGTTGTTTGCGGAATTTGTGGGGGCGGCGGGAGAGCGAAAGAAGGCTGCGGCGAAGTAACGAGAATGGGCGGTGAGCGACTTGAGGAGCTTTGGCTGATCGGGGTGGATTCGGCCGATCTAAAGATCGGCCACTACATGGGTGGGATGGAAGGGCGGCGTAAAGCCGCCCCTACGGGATGGGGAGAAGGTACGGAGCTGCGGGGAACCAACCGCGGAACGAGTTTACGAATCTTACATTGGGGGAATCATGATTTCATTGGCAGGCAAGGCAGCGCTGATCACCGGAGGATCACGAGGGATTGGAGCTGCGGCGGTGAAACTGTTCGCGCAGGCTGGCGCGGATGTGGTGTTCAGCTACAACTCTTCGAAAGAAGCGGCGAAGCACATTGAGCAGGAAGCGGGAAAACACGGGACGCGCGTGGAGGCGTTCAAAGCGGACTGCGGGAAGCACCTGGACAATAAAAAACTGGTGGAGCACACGATAGCGCGACTGGGGCGGCTGGACATATTGGTGCCAAACGCGGGCGTATGGAACGTAGAAGATCTGCCGATTGAAAAGATGAGCGAGAAGCAGTGGGACGACATGATGCGAATCAACCTGAAGAGCGTGTATTCGATCATTCACTTCGCGGTGCCGCAGATGATCAAACAACACTCTGGAAAGATTATTCCGATCAGCTCGACGGCGGGACAACGGGGCGAATCGCTGCACACGCATTATGGCGCGTCAAAGGGCGGAATCATCAGCCTGACGAAGGGATTGGCGTCGGAACTGGCAAAGCACGGAATCCTGGTGAACAGCGTGGCACCGGGATGGGTGGCCACGGACATGTCGAACCCAGTGCTGGAAACGAAAGCGGGAAAGAAGATGGCGGAAGCGGTGATTCCGCTGGGACGTGCGGCCACGGCGGAAGAGATTGCGGGGCCGATCCTGTTTCTGGCGTCGGACCTGGCGAACTTCATGGCGGGCGAGATATTGAACGTGAACGGGGGCTCGGTGCTGTGCGGGTAGGAAAAACGAAAAGCTGGCTGCGAATCCTGAGCATGGTGACGCTGGCGTTTTTGGCGCCAAGGGCGTGGGGACAGCACGCCGAGTACATGGACCCGGATAAGAGCGCGGCGAAAGCCAAGGAAATCCTGCAACAGATGATTGCAGGCTTGGGTGGCCAAAGATTTTTGCAGATGAAGACCTCGATGTGCGAAGGGCGACGGGCGCAATTCGGGCACAATGGGGAAACATCTGGTTTTATTCAAGCGAAAACGTACTGGAATTATCCGGACAAACTGCGAGTGGATTTTGGAAAAAAGGGAAACATCGTCGATCTGTTTCTTGGGGATACGGGATGGACGCTGGACCGAGGCGGAGTTTCGGAGGAGCCGGCTACATCGGTGTCGGACTTCCAGGCGGCGCTGCTACGCAATGTGGATTATCTGTTGCGAGTGCGGCTGAATGAGCAGGGGCTACTGCTGAGATATGGCGGGAACGGGATAGCGGAATTGCGGGAAGTGGAATGGGTGGAAGTGACGGATTCGGAAGACCGGACGATGAAAATCGCGATGGATAAGTCGTCGCACCTGCCGATACGGACGGTGGTGACATCGCCGGATTTGGAAACGAGGGAACGGCACGAGGATGTGACGATATATTCGAATTATCTGGAAAAGGATGGCGTGCAGTTGCCGATGCAGATTTCGCGTCAGCATGATGGGCGGAGACAGGCGCAGACGTTCTATGAGAGTTGCGAGGTCAATCCAAATCTGCCGGGAGATTACTTTACAAAAGAGGGATTGGAGAAGCGGTACGCGGAAGTGGGCGGAAAGAAAAAGAAGTAAGGGCGAGAAAACGGAACCGCGAGCCCGGCGCAAATCCGAGTATAAGAATGTGTGTATTAGCCATATAGATAGGTCCTACCTGAGGAAGAAAAAGCCTGTTAATTTAGAAAGTCCCAGCTACCTTTAAGATTGTGAACACCAGCCCATGGTGTATGCGCAAGGCGTTATGAAATCGCAAAAATGGAAGAGCCGGAAGTGGAACGGAGCCGAGGGCTTCAGCCTGACGGAACTGGTTGTAACCATGGCGGTTGCACTGGTGCTGATCGGGATCGGCATGCCGTCATTTTTGCGGGCGTACCATTCGTATCAATTGACCAACGCGGCTTCGCAACTGGCGGACATATTGCGATTGACGCGGTATGAAGCGATCCAGCGCAACGTGAATACAGCGGAGAATTGCGTGCTGAAGCCGGATGCAGGGGACCCAACGATCACGGATGCGTTTGCGGATACGAACGGAAACGGATCGCCGGATCCAACGGAAAAGATAATTTTGCTGGGGAACGGGGGGAGTCTGGTGGCGGCGGGAGGAGTGCCGGGAACGGCGGGGCTGCTGACGGCCGCGAAGATAACTTCGGCGGCAATCGCGGCTACGCCTGGGAACTTTGCGGTGGGATTTGATTCGCGTGGAGCACTGACATCGGGCAACGTTACGGTATTTTATCTGGCGAGCGGGCTGGCGCCGGAAGCGGGTTATCGAGCAGTGCTGCTAATGCCGGCGGGATCGATACAGGTGTGGAGCGCTGACATAAACGGCAATTGGGGGCAATTGCGGTAAGCGAGAGTGATGAAGAAGATTGCAAAAACTCGGGATGAAACTGGGGAGTCGGAGCGAGCGCGGGGAGCGTGGATTCACGCTGCTGGAGATGCTGCTGGCTACAGTGATCATATTGGTGGGATTGGTGGCGGTGGCGCAACTGGTGCCGACCAGCGTGTTGCTGAATTCGAATAATCGGAGCGACGCTACGGCGCTGGTGTTTGCGCAGCATGTGCTGGAAGGGATGAGGAATCAGCCGCTATCGGCGACGACGTATACGGATCCACTGGGAGTGCTGTGCCCGCTGGGAAATACGTGCAACCTGGGAGATCCGACGCAGAATGGAGTGCCGGTAGGAAGTCCGCTGAATACCACGGGAGCTACACCGATCATTGATTTTTCGGCGGCGACTGTGGGGGGATACAGTTTCACGTACGTGGATCCGAACGATCCGCTGGGAGCGACATATGATGTGCGGTGGGCAGTACTGACGCTCACGAACACAAACGGAGTGGCTACGAGCAAACGTTTCATCGTGGGAGTTTTTAGGCGCGGAATGAAATCGCCGACACTCCCGGTTACCTTGGACACGGTGGTGTCCAAGTGAGGGGAGAGAAACGGACAAGAAGAAATGGATTTACGCTGATGGAATTGCTGTTTGCGATGGCTATTTTTCTGATCATTTGCGGAGCGATTTTTGGATTGCTGGAATCTAGCGCAAAAAAATTACGGCAACGAATCACAAATGTCCGGATCCTTCCAGGAAGCAAGGTTGGCAATCGATCAAATCGTGCGGGACTTTAATCAATCAGGTTATCCGAGCCTCGGAATGTTCTCCGTTGTGCCGGCGAGCTCGGCAAGCTATGCGGTTGGGCCAGTGGCGTGGGGACCAGGTTATACGGCAACGACTTGCAGCATCGGAACGGGGGGCGGGGGTACATGTAGTACACCGGGGGATTTTGACCTGATCATTGAAACTCAAACGGACACGGCCAGCAATGTGAACTGGATCCGCTATCAACTTATAGGAACGACGCTGTACCGCTCGGTTGCTCCGAAGACAGCGGGAGTAGATCCGTTGGCCGCCACATCCGCTGCGGGAATTCAGGTACCGTTTTTGACCAATGTAATGAATTGGGCCACGGCGCAAATTCCAGAGATAAGCGCGACGTATCCGACGATGTTTCCAGGCGGCCAGCCCATGCCGGTTTTTCAGTTTTATTGCGATTCCGGTACCGGAACAGTTCCCTGCCCTACAGCGGCAGGTAATGTAAATTCGCCGTACAACATCCGGGACGTGGACATTACGCTGATCGTGGCGACGCCCGTTCGAGATGCGCAAACGCAGAAATTGAAACTCGTCGAACTCTATGGAAGAGGCCACCGGCTAAATCCGACGAATTAGGCGTCCTAGAGAACAGGGAATGAATATAAAACGGCAGACAAATAGGAAGAAGAGAAGGGGCGAGGGGGGCGCCGCGCTTCTGATTGCCATTTTTGCATTGCTGCTGATCAGCGTGATTGCGATTGCGCTGGTAGTGTCTTCCGGAACAGATAGCGCGCTGGCGAGCAATTATCGCACGTCGACGGAAGCGTATTACGCGGGGCTTGCAGGATTGGAAGAGGGCCGAGGCCGTATGCTGTGGAGCAATCCGAACTTCATCAACCTCACGATACCTAACTATGTGCCGAGCACAACATCGCCGCCGATGGGACTGCCCCAAGTGCTGTACATCATCAATCCAGCTAACGGAGAAACTGTTGCGCCGTGGGATACGGGAAATCCGGCGACCTATCCCGACAATGAGTACATTCATGAATTTGGAATCGACGTTGGCTCCGCGAACGTGCAACTACCACCCTTAACCTCTGTCTCGCCGCTGCCGGGACTGCCGGGGAGTGGGCCGATGTTCAAATGGGTGCGCATCACGCCGGCGACGGAGAAGTCTCTCAATGTGGACGTAGACCAACTCCATATAGGAGGCCCTTACGATTCGACAACACTGGTTTATTACGATCCGGCCTACTGGTCTCCCGGCACGGGATATAAACCAAGTTTAATTAACCTGTTGAATCCTCCAGGCGCGGCGCGGCAGGCATTTCAGATAACCGCGCTGGCTGTGGTGCCGCCGAACACACAGAAATTATTACAATATGTAGTGACGCCACTTAGCTACGGACTGTATTTTCACGCGGCGTTAGTCGTTCCGGGCTCGACAGCGATAACACCAACGATCACGTATGACGGATCCGTTGATCCCTCGTTCAAAATAAGCGGAATTGACGGAAGTGGGACGCCGCCGCCGATACCCGGTTGCGTACCGGCCGCGCCGACAACTGTTGCCTTCGGTGTTTCTGACCCCCTGGGTGGTACGACGAACGTGAACGCCGTGGTGAGCGGCATTCCCTCCAATCCCCCACCTTTTGGTGAAGCACCGAATTATATTGGAACCGGCGCAACCCCCAGCGTTCAGGATGTGTACGTAAATGCGGCGATGCAAACGCCAGCGAGTTTGACTGCAATGGTTCAGCAAATCTCGCAGTACGCAGACAAAAACCTCCCCGGAGGTGTCACAGATGCAAATTTGAGCGCGATAACAAACTCGTCAGGACCGATGAGCCAGACGAATGCAATGACGGTGGTTGTAAACGGGGATCTCACGATCAACAACGATTACACCGGCTACGGTTTGCTGGTGGTCACTGGAGATTTGGTGTCCAATGCAGATTTTGGGTGGAAGGGCGTTGTGATGGTGGTGGGGAGCGGAAAAGTGAAGCTGGGGGGAGGGACAGGAGCAATCAGCGAATTTGACGGAGCTTTTTTTGTGGCCCACACGCTGAACACTTTGGCGGGATGTCCTGTTGTTCCACTGGCCAATTTGGGACCGGTCACGTTCGATGCAAGCGCGGCAAAGAGCCGTGGAATTTATTACAACAGCTGCTGGATCGACATGGCGCTCAGACCGCCGAGCTATTGAGGTATTGTCGTTTCGCGAACTGATATTCGCAATAAGAGTTAAAAAAAGGAAGAGAAAAAATGTAAATGATGGTCAGCGCGTGGCGCGATGACCGGGCGGGGATGACGCGGTATACTTATAGGATGCGACAAGCGAACGGAAGCGGACAGATACACGGCACAACGGTGTTGTGCGTGCGCAAAGATGGGAAAGTGGTGTTGATCGCCGACGGACAAGTGACCATGGGCGATCACGTCCTGAAACATACAGCGCGGAAAACGCGGCGTTTGTATAACGAAAAAGTGGTGGCGGGGTTCGCGGGGTCGACGGCGGATGCGCTGTCATTGTTCGAGCGATTCGAGGGCAAGCTGCAGGAGCATTCTGGGAATTTGCAGAAGGCCTCGGTGGAGTTGGCGAAAGAATGGCGGAAGGACCGGGCGCTGCGGCACCTGGAAGCGCTGCTGATCGTGGCGGACGCGAAATCGACATTTGTGCTTTCGGGAAATGGCGACGTGATTGAGCCGGATGACGGGATTTGCGCGA
This sequence comes from Candidatus Acidiferrales bacterium, assembly GCA_963837885.1. Lineage (GTDB taxonomy): Bacteria > Acidobacteriota > Terriglobia > Acidiferrales > UBA7541 > Acidiferrum. The sequence continues at coordinate 14,517 of CAWIPD010000019.1, forward strand.
TCGGGTCTGGCGGAACGTATGCGCTGGCGGCCTCGCGGGCGATGTTGAAACATTCCAAGCTGGCGACAAAGGAACTGGCGCTGGAAGCGATGCGCATCGCGAGCGAAATCTGCATCTATACCAATGAGAACTTTACGGTGGAAGAGATTTAGAGGTAGCGCGCCAAGCGGACGGAAATAGCTGCGTGCAAGGGATTGAAAGAACATGGCGACGAAAACTGAAAAAGAAGTGACATTGTTTGCCGGGGGAAATGGAACGGCTCCGACGCGAAGAAGTGGAAGTCGCTGCCGGCACTGGATGACATGACTCCGCGAGAAATCGTGGCGGAACTGGACAAGTACATCGTGGGACAAGCGGCGGCGAAGCGGGCGGTAGCCGTGGCACTGCGCAACCGGGTGCGGCGGCAAAAACTTCCGCCCGAGATCGCGGAAGATGTGCTGCCGAAGAATATTTTGATGATCGGGCCAACGGGCGTGGGCAAAACCGAAATTGCGCGGAGGCTGGCGCGGCTGGCAGGCTGCCCGTTCGTGAAGGTCGAGGCTTCGAAGTACACGGAAGTGGGCTACGTGGGCCGCGACGTGGAATCGATGGTGCGCGACCTGGTGGAAACGTCGATCGACATGATCCGCGAAGAAAAGCTGGACGAAGTAGCAGACCGCGCGGAACAAGCCGCGGAAGAGCGGGTGCTGGATTTGCTGCTGCCGCCACCGCCTTCACCGGCTCCCGGAACACCGGATGCGGATGTTACGGCGCAGACGGGAACAGACACAGCGAACGCGGGAGAAATTGCGGGTGCAGTTGCGCGAAGGCAAGCTGGACGCGCGGATGGTGGACCTGGAGGTTCGCGAAAGGGCGATGCCGTCGTTCGAGATTATTTCGAATCAGGGCATGGAAGAGATGGACGTGAACCTGAAGGACATGCTGAGCGGGTTTTTTGGGCAGCAGAAAAAGAAACGCAAGATGAGCGTTGCGGATGCGTTTGAATACCTGATCCAGGAAGAAGAGAACAAGCTGCTGGATATGGATCAGGTGACCCGCATGGCCGTGGAACGCGCGGAGCAGATGGGAATCATATTTATAGATGAAATTGACAAGGTGGCGGGGCGCGAAGCCGGGCATGGACCGGACGTTTCGCGAGAAGGCGTGCAGCGGGACATTCTGCCGATCATCGAAGGGACGACGGTAAATACGCGGTACGGAATGATCCGCACGGACCATATACTGTTCATCGCCGCCGGGGCATTTCATGTGACGAAGCCGTCGGACTTGATTCCGGAGCTGCAGGGGCGGTTGCCGATTCGCGTGGAAATGCAGTCGTTGAAGGAAGAAGATTTCGTGCGCATCCTGACGGAACCGAAGAACGCGCTGATCAAGCAATACATAGCGTTGATGGAAACGGAAGGCGTGAAACTGCAATTCACCGAGGATGCGGTGCAATGCATCGCGAAATTTGCGACCAGCGTGAACGAACAGACGGAAAATATCGGGGCGCGGCGGCTGCATACGATATCTGGAAAAAGTGCTGGACGAAATTTCGTTTGAAGCGCCGGATTTGAAGAAGAAAAATGTGAAGGTGGATGCGGCGTACGTGACGAAACAACTGGCAGACATCGTAAAGAATCAGGATTTAAGCCGGTACATATTGTAGATTTATTGCGCCCATGGACACTCCTAGCCCGGGCTTTAGACAGAGACAAGTTGGAGCGACAAACAGGCAGACAAAGGGCGCGGTCTGGGCCGTGCTCGCCAGTTTGACGCTTGTAGTTATTGGCTGCGGCGCACCGGGCGAGCCGGTGCCTCCTTCGCCACCCATTCCCACGACGATAACGGATTTGAGCGCACACCAGGCGGGCGATGGGGTGATGCTCAGCTTCACGATGCCGACGAAAAGTGTGACAGGGGACAAGCTCGTAGAAATACCGACGATGGAGATAGTGCGCGGATCGATGTCGGCGGATGGGACTCCGGACGCAAAATCATTTCATGTGGTGGATACGGTCCCCGGAGCGGTGATGAAGCCTTACATCACCAAGGGGGCAGTACAATTCCTGGAGCCGGTAGCACCCGAAGAAATTCGAACGCACGCGGGAACAACATTTGTGTACCGGGTAAGAGCGCGCGTCTCTGACAAGAAAACTTCGGCAGACTCGAACGAGGTGTTGCTGAAGCTCAGCCCCGTGTCTGCGCCGGTCGAGAACTTCCATGCAAATCTGACGGAGAATGGAATCGAACTGAACTGGACGGCGCCGAGCAAGACGTCGGGCGGAGAGCCGATTGCGGGGATCGAGCAATATCACGTATACCGAGGAGAGTTGGACGCGCAAGTCAGCGGAAGAGGCGGCAAAGGATCTGAGCCACGTGGCATGGAAATCGCCACTGGTGCAGATCGCGGTGACGAAGAGTCCGGAGTATCGCGACCTGGGATTTGATTATGGGAAGACGTACGCGTATGTGGTGAGGGCGACACTTGGGGGGAGTGGGGAGAATGGGGGACTGGAATCGAGCGACTCGCACAGTGTGATTCTGACGCCGGTCGATACATTTCCGCCGGCGGCACCGCGCGGGATGGTGGCGGCGGTGCTACCCGGCAGCGAGGCGGGAAGGCTGGTAGTGGACTTGTCGTGGTCCATCAATGTGGAAGCAGACCTGGCGGGATATCGGGTGTACAGGAGCGATAAAGAGGGGGAGCGTGGGAAACTGTTGACGCCAGAGTTGTTGCTAACCCCAGCGTACCGAGATAATTCTGTGGCAACCGGGCAACAGTATTGGTATAGCGTGACGGCGGTGGACCGTTCCGGAAATGAGAGCAGCGCGAGCGAACAGATGGCCGTTTCTGTAGAAGCCACGCAACCATCCCCCTGAAACCGGGTTCTTAGTTGTATAGAGGGTCAGAGTCATGCCCGACTCGATCAAGCTTCCTGGATACAGGTGGTTCAGTTTTCTAGAAAACGCAGGAGTGCGGGTCGGAGTGTATACCGGCCTGGGCATGGCCGTTTCGTTCACCACGTGGTTAGTGATTGCGAATCGGTTCCCCATTTTTGAGCGATTTGCGATGGAACGCAATCTGGGAGCGGGAGTTGTTTTTGCTTTTTTTGCGCTGCTGCCCATTGTGCGGTTTTGCCGATCTGCTTATGACTTAATGGCGAGCGGAGTGATTGGCTGGATGATGTTCTGCGCAACATTCTGGCTGCTGAGTTTCGCGTTTACTCTGCTGGATGAAAACTACGGAGCGTTTCACCTGTTTGTGCTGGGGGCGCTGGTGTACCTGATTTCGGCAACACTCTCGTGGATTGGTACAATGATCTGGCAAGTGCGAGTAGAGCACTCGTCGCATCTTCACCACTAGAGAGCCGCGCTGAAATGAAACTTTGCCGATTCCTGCCATCTGGAAGTGATACCCCTGTATATGGGCGTCTGGAAGACGATACTTTTGCGCACATTACCGCGGCTCCATGGGAGAAGTGGACAGAGGGAACGAAGCGTTATCGGGCTGCGGAATGCCGGCTGTTGGCGCCGGTAGTGCCGAGCAAGATTGTGTGCGTAGGACGAAACTATGCGGCGCACGCGGCAGAACTGGGCAATGAGATGCCGAAGGAACCGATGATTTTCCTGAAGCCACCTTCTTCGGTAATTGGGCCGGATGAAGCGATCGTGATCCCAAAGTATTCGCAGCGGGTGGAACATGAAGGCGAACTGGGGCTGGTGATCGGAAGTAAGTGCGCGCATCTGCGAGAAGAAGATAATCCGCTGAAGTATGTGCTGGGCTATACGTGCGTGAATGACGTGACGGCGCGCGATTTGCAGAAAGCGGATGTGCAGTTCACGAGGGCGAAGGGATTCGATACGTTTTGCCCTGTCGGGCCACACATCGAGACACAATTCGATCCGAGAGACGTGCTGGTAGAGACAAGGGTAAACGAGACGCTGAAGCAATCGGGCAGCACTTCTCTGATGACGTTTTCGGCAGCTTACCTGGTGCGATGGATTTCGCGGATGATGACGCTGCTGCCGGGAGACTTGATCGCGACAGGGACCCCGGCGGGCGTGGGGCCGCTGGTGAACGGGGATACGGTGGAAGTATCGGTGGCAGGGATTGGCGTGTTGCGCAATCCGGTGCATTCTTCTTCGGTGTAACTTCGCAGAAGTCGCCTCGATTCGTTAGAATGGGAAACATGGTGGATTAAGGCCCCCTAAACGAGTGGCGGTCAGGGTGAAGGGGCAGATTCACCAATTAAACCAAATCGAAATTAGTGTCAGGAAAACCGCATTGAAAGAAATGCTCGCGGATTGGAAATTAGTGCTGATGTTGATTGGCGGATGCATAGCCGCCATTGGTTTACTGGTTTTTGCGTTTGCACGGCCGGCGAGTAATCCCGATGCCGAAGAACGGAAGAGGCGATTGCATCTGAATCATATCGGGCGAATCGCAGAAGGCCAGGTGGTGGAGTTGTCGCAACATCCTGCTCCGGTGGTGGAAGCGCGGAGGGGATTATTGGGAGCGAAGGCGCGGCCTCTGGCCGACAATCGTCCGCGGAGCCTGGTGTCGTATAGTTATTCGATTTCAGGCGTAACGTATCAGACGGCGCAAGACATTACTGGATTGGAAAGCCAGGTGCGCTTTGAGCGACTGGTGGCTGGATATCCGGCGAGCGTAAAGTACGATCCCTCGAATCCAAGCGATTCGATCCTGGTGGCGGACGACTGGTCCGGCCTGCGGTAAGTCTTAATTCCCTTTCCTGTTTTTGACTAATGCTATTCACAACTTAGGAAGATTCTGATTTGACGACGAATGCGTTATCCTTTGGCTGCTGGCTGTAAGCTCGGCTGGATACAACCATGAAAGACGTACTGCTTTCCTTTCTGACGACGATATTGATTGTGGCGATGACGCTAAGCGCGATGGTGATACTGGTGCGGGCGACGCTGTACGTGACCGCGATTGAATCGCCGCTGCAGCGCGCGGGAGCGATAGGCGCGGAACTGCTGCTGGGAGTGGTGTTGCTGCTGGGGACAGTCTGGCTGGCGACGCACCTGGCTGTGCTGATCTTTGGACCGAAACAAGATTCGAATCATTGACGGAGGACGTTTTGGCGGAAAAACAAAATGTGAGCTGGGAATCGCCGCGAAACGAAGAGCGATTGCAGCAACTGAAACGGATTTCCGCGGAAGCCGAAGCGGGTGGCGGGGCGGAACGGCGCGAGAAAGAACATAAGGCTGGAAAGTTGTCGGCACGGGAACGAATCGATTTATTGCTGGATGAAGGAACATTTGAAGAACTGGACAAGTTTGTAAAGCATCGCTGCGTGGATTTTGGATCCGAGGAGAACCGGCCAACGGGAGACGGATTTGTAACGGGATTTGGGCGGATCGATGGACGGCTTGTGTATGTGTTCGCGCAAGACTTCACGGTGTTCGGCGGGTCGCTGTCGGAAACCAATGCCCTGAAAATCTGCAAGATTATGGATCTGGCGATGCGGAACGGCGCGCCGGTGATTGGGTTAAACGATTCTGGAGGGGCGCGCATTCAGGAAGGCGTCGCGTCGCTGGCAGGATATGCGGACATTTTTCTGCGCAACACGCTGGCCAGCGGAGTGATACCGCAGCTCAGCGCGATCATGGGGCCCTGCGCGGGCGGAGCGGTATATTCGCCGGCGATAACCGATTTTATTTTCATGACCCGGGATACTTCGTACATGTTCGTGACCGGACCGGACGTGATCAAGACGGTCACGCATGAGGAAGTGAGCAAGCAGGAGTTGGGCGGAGCAATGACGCACAACGCTACCAGCGGAGTGGCACATTTCGTGGCGATTGACGATGGCGACTGTTGCGGAATGCTGCGGGAACTGCTTAGCTTTTTGCCCTCGAACAATCGAGAAGATCCGCCGCGACGGGCGAGTGATGATCCCTGGGATCGTAGAGAAGAATCGCTGAACTCGATCGTGCCGGAAGATCCGCTGAAGCCATACGACATTACGGACGTGATCCACGCGATTGTGGATGAAGGGTACTTTTTCCAGGTACAGGAGCATTACGCAAAGAATATCGTGGTGGGATTTGCGCGGATGGATGGGCGCCCGGTGGGAATTGTAGCGAACCAGCCGGCGTTTCTGGCGGGGACACTGGATATCAATGCCTCGCTGAAGGCCGCGCGATTTGTGCGGTTTTGCGATGCGTTCAACATTCCGTTGATTACGTTTGAAGATGTGCCGGGATTTCTGCCGGGGACGCAGCAGGAATTTGGCGGAATTATCAAGCATGGAGCGAAACTGCTTTACGCGTTTGCAGAAGCGACGGTGCCGAAAATTACGGTAATTACGCGGAAGGCATATGGCGGAGCGTATTGCGTGATGGCGTCGAAACACATTCGAACGGATGCGAATTTTGCGTGGCCTTCGGCGGAGATTGCGGTGATGGGGCCGGAAGGCGCAGTGGATATCGTCTACAAACGCGAATTGAGCGCCGCGCAGGGAGCAGAGCGGGCGAAGTTGCGAAAAGAGAAAGTGGAAGAGTTCCGCAATCGGTTCGCGAATCCGTTTATCGCGGCGGAACGAGGCTATCTGGACGCGGTAATTGAACCGGCGGAGACGAGAGCACGGATCATCACGGCATTGCGGGCACTGGAAAACAAAGTCGATACCAATCCCAAAAAGAAGCACGGAAACATCCCCCTTTAGCCATGTACGGCGGCGTGGATGCATGTAAAGGCGGTTGGATCGTAGCGAAGAGTAAAACCTGGCCGTGCCGGGAAGCTCCGGTGCTGGCCATTTGCCCGAATTTTGCGTCGGTGATTGCGCTGACCGGCGATTGCAAACGCGTGGCGGTGGATATACCGATCGGACTTTCACGTGGAAAACATTTGAGGAAATGCGACCTGGAAGCGAAAAAGATGCTGTCTGGGCATAATACATCAGCGTTATTTTACGCGCCGCCGCGCGAGACGATTGGTGCGGAAACACCGGAAGAGTTTCAGCGACTACACCGAAAGGCACGCGGAATGGGAGCAGGGCTGCCCGTTTGGGGATTCCTGCCGAAAGTAAAAGAAGCGAATAAAGTAATGACCGCGGAGTTGCAGAAGCGAATCGTGGAGTTCCACCCAGAGCTGACCTGGTTCCGGATGGCCGGAGAGAACCTGGAGACAAAGCACAGCCCGGAAGGAATTGCGGACCGGAAAAAAGTGCTAAGGAAGTTCGTGCCGGAGTTGGAAGGGATACTGAGATGGAAAGATTTTCTGGGACGGGCCGCGGCGATTGACGATTTGCTGGATGCGCTGGTGGGAGTGGGGGTGGCGAAGGATTCGCTACGCGGGTCGCGCTGCAGGTTGCCTGACCAGGTTGAGGAAATAGATGCGACGGGACTGCGGATGGAGATTTGGTATTGAGGCGCGGGGTTGAGGGGTTGACGGAAGACGGCGGATAAGTCGCGCGGACGCTTAGGTTGAGATGCTTCGGCGCAAAGACAGAGGCGCGCCTCAGCATGACAATTTCCCAGATCGGTAACAGAAACATAGGACCGAGATTTGTTCGGAATGCTTCTTGAACATTAATTGATGACAGGACCAAGAACACTGAGGTAGAATTTTGCGCATTGATGTGGGCTATTCGCTCTGGCTTGCATCGGGATACGAAGATGTATCAACCCACCATTATTGCTGTCCTTTGAGCCGCACCTGACGCGGACCTGAAGTTCTCTCTTCCACTATCTTTTTTTGGCAGTGCGGGCGTTTGTCTAACAAGCGGGCTCGCGCAGAAATACACGGGTAACTATGGATACGCCTGAAATTGTGCTTGTGCCGCCGCCACCGACGTTTTGGGGGTCGATACGGGAGGCGATTGGAGGGTCGCATCAGGACTTCACGAAGGGGAGCCTGAATCGAGCGATCGTGCTGCTGGCCATTCCGATGGTTCTGGAAATGGTGCTGGAATCGCTGTTTGCGGTTGTGGATGTGTTCTGGGTGGGACGGCTAGGTGCCGAAGCGGTAGCTACGGTGGGATTGACGGAATCCTTGCTGGCATTGGTGTTTGCGGTGGGGTTCGGTCTGAGCCTGTCGACGACGGCGATGGTGGCGCGGCGAATTGGAGAAAAAGACAAGGAGGGCGCAGCCGTGGCGGGGATGCAAGCCATTTATATCGGGCTGGGAACATCGCTGCTGGCGGGAGTGCCGTGCATTTTCTACGCGCCGAAATTGCTGGAGTTGATGGGAGCCTCGCCGCAGGTGGTGATGGCGGGTTCCGGCTACGCGCGGATCGCGTTGGGCGGATGCGGAGCGATCGTGATGCTGTTCCTGAACAACGCGATTTTTCGCGGGGCGGGAGATGCAGCAGTGGCGATGCGGCTGTTGTGGGTGTCGAACATCATTAACCTGGTGCTGGACCCGTGCCTGATCTTTGGCTGGGGGCCATTTCCGAAACTTGGCGTAACGGGGGCGGCGCTGGCCACGCTGACGGGACGAAGCATCGGGGTGCTGTACCAGTTCTACCGACTGCTGCGCGGGACGGAACGAATACGGATATTGACCAGCCAGATTCACATGAATGTTGGGGTACTGCTGCGACTGCTGCGGGTGTCGCTGACGGGGATCCTGCAATTTGCGATTGCGGACGTGAGCTGGATCGGGATGGTTCGGATCGTGAGCACCTTTGGATCGGCCGCGCTGGCCAGTTATACGATTGCGATTCGCATTTTGATTTTTGTGCTGCTGCCGAGTTGGGGATTAAGTAACGCCGCGGCCACATTGGTGGGGCAGAATCTTGGAGCGAAACAGCCGGAGCGAGCTGAGTCTTCGGTGTGGCGCACAGGGTTATACAACATGGTGTTTCTTGGCGGCGTGGGAGTTTTCTTCATTATTTTCGCGGAGCCGATCATTCATTTGTTCATCAATGATTCGGCGGTGGTGCCGCTGGCAGTGGCGTGCCTGCGGATATTGAGCTACGGGAATATTGGATATGCGTACGGCATGGTGATGCTGCAGGCGTTTAATGGAGCGGGGGACACGGTAACGCCGACAATCGTGAATTTCTTCGGGTTCTGGGTGATGGAGATTCCGCTGGCGTATGCGCTGGCGATTCCGCTGAGGCTAGGCCCGAATGGAGTGTATTACTCGATTGTGATTGCGGAGGCATCGATTGCGGTGGCAGGTGTGCTGTTGTTCCGACGGGGAGGGTGGAAGAGGCAACAGATTTGATCTTTCCCGGTTGCCTTGTGGCTGTACGGACTTTACGACAATCGAGCACAGCTGCCATGTTCAAACTTTTCGCGTTTTGATAAGCTGGAGCGCATGAAGCACGAATTCACCTCGGTAATAGAAAAGCGCGGCAAATGGTTTGTGGCTTATGTGGAAGAAATTCCAGGAGTAAATACACAGGGCCGCACATTCGCAGAAGCGCGCAGAAACTTAAAAGAGGCGCTTACTCTGGTACTCGAGTCGAATCGTGCCCTCTCCGCAAAGGATCGCTCACCCGACGCGAAACGAGAGCCAATCACGGTAATAACGTGAGGTTCGTCTTTGAAGCGGCGTGAACTCGTAAACCACATCAAAAGCCATGGGTGTGAATTGTTACGCGAAGGTGGACGTCACTCCATTTATTACAATCCAAGAACGGGGGCGACTTCCAGCGTACCGCGCCACACGGAGATAAATGATTTCCTTGCCCGCAAGATATGCCGAGATTTGGGAATTCCTTCAGCCTAGCTCGGCTCTCCCTCACTTCAAGCAGGTATTCCTGCAGGAATTCAACGGTGACGTAGAACTCATAATCCTGGTTGGCTTTTTTCTGGAAGCCGTGGCCTTCGTCTTTGGCCATAACGTACCAGGCGGGGGTTCCTTGCTTCTTGAGGGCTTCGAAGATCTGATCGCTTTCGCTGACCGGAACGCGAGGATCGTTTTTGCCGGCGACGACCATCATGGGCTTCTTGATTTTTTCGATGTTGTTCATGGGGGCGATGCGCTCCAGAAATTCGCGCATTTTGGGATCGCGTTCATCGCCGTATTCCACGCGGCGAAGATCGCGGCGATACGCCTCGGTGTGTTCGAGAAAAGTAACGAGGTTGGAAGGGCCAACGATGTCAACGGAGCATCGAATGCGGTCGCTGTAGAACGTGGAAACGGCAAGGGTCATGTGACCGCCGTAGCTGCCTCCGGTAACGGCAATGCGAGCGGGATCAAGATTTGGCTGAGTGGCGATCCAATCGAAGAGGGCGTTGATGTCTTTATAGGTGCCCTCGCGAAGGAAACCATTGTCCAAGAGCGTGAAGGACTTGCCATAACCCGTGGAACCGCGAACGTTGGGATCGATGAGGGCGATGCCAAGTTCATTCAGATAATAGTTCGCGCGTCCCAGGAAGTCGGGACGGGACTGGCCTTCGGGGCCGCCATGAATTTCGATCAAGACAGGGCGCTTACCGGTAAATTTGGCTGGAGGCGAATAGAGAAAACCGGAAATCATGCGGCCATCAAAACTTTTCCAGTGGATGAGTTGGGGTTCGCGGAATGAGTCGGTCTTCACGGCGGTTTCGCTGGCGGTCCAGCGTTCAAGTTTGCCGGTGGAAACATCGAGAGAATAGCAATCGCCGGGAGTAGTGGCGGAAGTAAGGCTAAAGGCCAAATCCTTGTTGTTCCGGTGCCAGACCAAACCACTCAAGAGGCCGACCGGGAGTTTGGGGACAGGCAGCTCTTTTCCGTTGAAGCGGTTTCCATCAAGTGCAAAACGCTGAGGCCATCTTCGTTGGAAAGAAAAGCAATGGTTTTGCCGTCCCAGGAAAGTGAAAATTCTTCGACGTCCCAAGGGATGTTGCCGGAAAGGACCCTGGTCTGTTTGGTGGAGAGGTCGAGATAACGCAATTGCTGAAATTCGGATTGATTGTCTGAGGTGAAGTAGATGCCTTTGCCATCTCGACTAAAGCGAGGATTGGAGTAAGCAACTTTTTCTCCCGAAGTGCGAGGAGTTAATTCGGTTTTTTCGCCGGTGGCCACATCGATCAGCCATAAATATGTTTCGTTGATGGAGATGCCTTCGTTGACCAGGATTTTAGAATCATCGGGAGACCAGTCCTGGGGCTCCCATCCTCCGCCTGTAAGCTTGGCGACGAGGCGATCGGATTTGGGGGAGGAGGGGTCAATGACCCAGAGATCGTTATCCTGGCCAGTGCGTCGAGTGGAAGTGTAGGCAAGGCGGTCGCCCTTGGTGGCCCAAGGACCACGAAGATTCCGAGACTTGCCGTCGGTCAGCAGGGTGCTGTCGCCGGTGGCAAGATCGTAGCGATAGAGTTGATACCACTCACCTCCGCCGACATCTTTTTGAATGACCATGTAGTCGCCGGTGGTTGGGTGAAAACTGCCGCCATAAACAGGATCGGCGAAGAAAGTAAGTTGGGTGCGAGCGCCACCTGGCATTTTGAGGAGATGGGCTTGATAGGTATTCCCGAAGCGCGTTCCAATCAGCATCTCGCGGCGCTGCGGGTGCCAATCGGTGACAAAGGCGGCGCGGTTTTCACTATAGCGGCCGGCGGTCTCGGCGAGTGAAGCGGGGATTTTGGGGACACCGTCGGCGACGATTCCTTCGGGCGGAGCAATCACGGCCTCCTGGCAGAAGATCGGAGCGCCGGTGAGCGCGATCGCAGCAAGCAGAAGTGCAAGCTTCTTCATGGACTTCTTCATGGACTCCTCCAAACGCCACTCGTGCAAGAGGTCATACACCCGAAACGATAGGACACGCAAGCAAGATGTGTGCGGGAGATGGTGAGGAGCGCGTGGTAGAATCCGGCGTACTGAAAAACGGCGGACCATGTTCAAGAAAATCCTGATCGCCAATCGCGGGGAAATCGCGGTGCGGGTGCTGCGTGCATGCCGGGAGCTGGGCATCCAGACAGTTGGAGTGTTCAGCGAGGCGGACCGCACGGCGCTGCATGTGCGCCTGGCGGATGAGGCGTATCCGATCGGACCTGCTGCGTCGCGCGAGAGTTACCTGCGCATCGACAAGCTGATGGACGTGGCGCGGCGCGCGGGTTGCGACGCACTGCACCCGGGCTATGGCTTCCTGGCCGAAAACCCAGGGCTGCCGAGAGCCTGCAAGGATGCGGGAATTACATTTATCGGGCCAAGTGCGGAAGCGATGGAGGCGATGGGTTCGAAAACCGCGGGGAAACAACTGGCACGCCGCGCGGAAGTGCCGACGGTTCCTGGAACGAGCGAAGCAAACGACAATCCCGAAGAGGTGCGCGCGCTGGCGCAGGACATGGGCTATCCCGTGGTGCTGAAGGCGGTGGCAGGCGGCGGTGGCAAAGGGATGCGGGTGGTGAACAACGACGCGGAGTTCAGCGCGGCGTGGCGAGATGCGGCGTCGGAGGCGCTGAATGCGTTCGGCGATGCGCGGGTGTTCCTGGAAAAATATCTGATTCGGCCGAGGCATGTGGAGATTCAAGTATTTGCGGATGCGCATGGGCGCGTGGTTTCGCTGGGCGAACGCGAATGTTCCGTGCAACGACGACACCAGAAGGTGATTGAAGAGGCCCCCTCGCCGGTGGTCACACCGGACCTGCGTAAGAAAATGGGAGAAGCGGCGGTGCGGTTGGCGCGCGCAGGCGGGTTACGTGAATGCAGGCACAGTGGAATTTCTGGTGGACGCGCAACTGAATTTTTATTTTTTGGAAGTGAATACACGTTTGCAAGTGGAGCATCCGGTGACCGAGCAGGTGACCGGACTGGACCTGGTAAAACTGCAGATCGCGATTGCGGCGGGACACCGATTGCCGTTTGCGTGGGAAACGATTACGCCGCGCGGCCATGCGATGGAAGTGCGATTGTACGCGGAAGATCCGGATAACAATTTTTTCCCGTGTCCGGGGAAGATCCTGGCGCGGCACGCTCCAACGGGACCCGGGATCCGGCTGGATGAAGGAGTGTATGAAGGCTACACCGTGCCGATGGAATATGATCCGCTGCTGAGCAAACTGATTGCGTGGGGGAACAGCCGCGAAGAGGCGATTGCCAGGCTGCGGCGGGCTCTGGACGAATACACGATCACGGGGATTCGTACGAATGTGAGCCTGTTCCGGCGAATACTGGCGGAGCCGGATTTTCTGCGGTCGGAGATTCACACCAGTTGGCTGGATGAACTGCTGGCAAAGCCACATCCACCGGCGGTTGCTCCGTGGCCCGGGACGGAAGATGCGGCGGCGATCGCGGCGGCGGTGTGGGAGAGCGGCCAGAGTGGCTCTGCTGCCAAGGCCCCCCCGCAAGGCGAAGAGAGTTCTGGATGGAAGAAGCAGGGCCGGCGGGAACAATTGGATCGCAAGCCATGAAATTCCAAGTACAACTCGAGGGCTTCGGCGGGAAAACCAAGCGCATGGTGGAATTGGAACGCGAGGGGAATAGCTTCCGCATTTTGATTGATGGGAAGCAAGTTGATGCGGATGCAATACAGGTGGCCGCGAATACGATTTCGATTTTGTTGAATGGGCACTCATTTGAAGTGCATGTGGCGCCGACGGTGGATGGGCACTTGAAACTGCAGACGGGGCCGCACGAATTCCTAGCTGAAGTGGAAGATCCGCGAGCGTGGCGTGGGCGAAAACATGGGGTGCTGGAGGCCGAGGGACGTCAACAAGTGATTGCGCCGATGCCGGGCAAAGTGATTCGCGTATTGGTGAAAGCGGGCGACGGGGTGGAGGCGGGTCAAGGGCTTGCGGTGATTGAAGCAATGAAGATGCAGAACGAAATCCGGTCGCCGAAGAAAGGCAAAGTGGAGCGGGTGCTGGCCAAGGAAGGACAGACGGTGAATGCAGGGGAAGTGCTGGCTTGGGTGGAGTAGGGGGGCTGGCATTGCTGATGGAAAGGCAAAAGCAGATCCCTAAGGCGCAAGAGGCGCGCCTTTGGGGATGACAGGTAATTAGGATGTGGTGCTGTTGGTGAGTAAGAGGCGTTCAATTGTGAGATGGGCGCTGCCTGCCGAAATAATTCAGAGTGAGAATTAGGAGAAATGGATGGGGTGAGATCCTTCGAGACGATCAGAATCGTCTCTAAGGATGACAACGTAGCTTTGCGCTGGGTCGATGAGCAGAACGAGAACGTGGCTTTGCGTTCGGTCGAAAAACGAAAAGACAATGAGCTGTTAACTGCAGCGGATAAACGACGGCAAAAGAGAATGCGTCGCTAAGAATTTCGGGATGATAGTTTGGGCTACTGGGCTGCGGGTTGAGAAGCAGGCGCCGAAGCGGGAGCAGGGGCGGGAGCGCCTGGGAGTGGAGTGGACTTTGCGGCGTCGGGGAGTTTTCCGGCGGCTTCGACGACCTGTTCGGCAAGATAGTTGGTGACTTTGGCCTGGTCTCGGGCAACGGCGAGATAGGCGGAGCGCAAGAGCTGTTCTTTTCTATCGCGCAAGGTATCGCGAATGGTCTGCTGCACCTGCGGGTCGTTGACACCGCGCTGGCCAGCGGCTTCACGAGCGACCAGTTTCAAGATGCGAATGCTGTCTTTCAACACGATGGGCTGGCTAACCTGGCCGGGCTTGAGGGAAAGAACGGTTTTCTTCAGAATCGGATCGGCCTGATTGAGAGAGGATTCCTGAATGTAGCCAAGGTCGCCACCAGTCGCGGCGGTATTCATGTCCTCAGAGTAATCCATGGCCACCTGAGCGAAATCGGCACCACTATTGAGCTTGTCGACGAGCATTTTTGATTTGCGCGCGGCTTCCGCTTCGTTGGTAGCGTCGTCATTCTTGCGATTGCGAATCTGAGGATCTTTGCGAGGAGTGATGACGATCTGGGAGACGCGGTATTGGGGCTCGGCAACGTTGAACTGGTTGAGATTCGCGGTGTAGAAATCGCTGACATCCTGATCAGTGATAGTGATTTTGGCAGCGACTTCGCGGTTCAAGAGTTTCTGGATGGAAAGCTGGCGGCGAAGGTCGCGCTTGAGATCGTCGACGCTCATGCTGCGAGCTTTCAGTTGGCGCTGGAATTCTTCCTCGGTGAAAGGGCTCTTGATTTCGGTGAACTTGTCTTCGACTTCGCCGTCGCTGGCTTCGAGATTGAGCTTCTTGGCTTGTTCGAGGAGAATTTCGTTGTTGATGAGCTGCTCGACGACGTTGAGTTTCAGAGAGAGTGCGTCTTCCTGAGTGGGCTTTTGACCTTCGGCGGGCACCTGAGAACGATAATATTTGTCGACTTCGTCGCGCTTAATTTCCGTGCCGTTGACGACAGCCCAGACATCGGCGGAATGATGCTCAGACTGTTTGCAGCCCGCCAAGGCAGAGAAGAGCAGGCCCGCCGCGGGCAAGAGCAACGCGACACGGGTAATCCCGCCGTTTCTCCATCGATTCGAAGAAGAACTAGAAGGAAATTTCAATGGTTTGGCTCAGGCAGCTTTGGTCACGCGGCCCAGACGGATGCAGGCGGTGCAAACGCGAAGTTGCTTGCGCGCTCCGTTAACGAGGGCGTGAACGTTTTTCAGGTTCGGGTTCCAGCGGCGACGCCGGGTGTTGTTGGCATGGCTGACTACGTTGCCGTAATGTGGGCCTTTGCCGCAGAGATCACACTTCAATGCCATAACGCTACACTTCCTACTCTTAAAAGATAGAAAACGGATGCTTTAATACTAACAGAAGAGGAGAGAAAGACAAAGAAGAGTGTGGCGAGAATATCACTGCGGGTCGACTCACGGGCCATCGGCAAGAGAGTGAGTCGGCCACTTTGGCGGATTGTAATAGGTTCGGAGATTTGAAGGAATTGAAGGGTTTCCCGCGAATAGGCGAGAAGCAGGTTTTTGGCGTGCTTTGTTATACTAAATGGGCATTGGACAGACTAGATCAGATGAAATCGCTCCGCATATCGATTGTTCAATATTTGAATACGGCGCCGCTGGTGCGGGGGTTTACGCACGGACCGTTGCGCGGGAAGTACGATTTGTCGTTCACGGTACCGTCGCAGTGCGCGGAAGCATTGCGGACGGGAGCGGTGGACATTGCGATTATTCCGGCGATTGAATACCAGCGGATCAACGGGCTGGCGATCTTGCCGGACTTATCGATTGCCTCGAAGAAGTCAGTCCGGAGCTTGCTGCTCATCTCGAAAAAGCCGATCAAGGATGTGCAACGGATCGCGTTGGATCGCAGTTCGCGAAGCACGCAGGCGCTGACACGGATTTTGTGTGCAAAGCGCTGGCACATTGAGCCGGAGTTTTTTGAGGCAGAGCCGGATTTGAAGTCGATGCTAGAAAAGGCGGATGCGGCGCTGTTGATCGGAGACCCGGCGCTGCGATTCGCGCTGCAGGGAGCGGAGTCTCATGGGGTGAATGGGACGACGAATCTGTTTGTGTACGACATGGTGGAGAAATGGCGGGCACTGACCAGTTTGCCTGCGGTGCTGGCGGTCTGGGCGGGGCGGCCGGAAGTGATCACGAAAGAAGTGGTGCGCGATTTTCAAGATTCGCTGGCGTTTGGATTGAAGAACCTGGACGAGATCAGCACGGAAGCTTCGGTTGAATTGAAATTGCCGGCGGCAGAGTTGCGGAAGTACCTGGCAGAAAATATCGACTACCGGCTGGACTCGGAGAATCTGCAAGGATTGAAGCGGTACTACGATTTAGCGGCGGAGTTAGGGATTATTGAGAGCGCGCGAGAAATTGTGATGGCTGAAGAAGCGGTAAAGGTCTAGCGGAAAGATTGGATGCAGACGGAAGGTTGTGAATGTGAGTAAAGGAAGGACGCACCGTGGGAATTTCTAAACAAGAAGCGCTGGGACTGCTGCAATCCGACGATTTGGTAGGAATCGGAATGGCCGCGCACCAAGTGCGGCTGAAAAAAAATGATCCACGAGTGGTGACTTACCAGATCGACCGGAACATCAACTACACAAATTTCTGCACGGAATATTGTTCGTTCTGCGCGTTTTACCGGCCTATGGGCGCGAAGGATGGTTACATTCTTTCGTTCGAAGAGATCTACGAGAAAATCGACGAGATGCTGCAGTTGGGCGGCACGGGTGTGCTATTGCAGGGTGGACTTCATCCAGACCTGCAGATCGGGTATTACGAAAATCTGCTGAGTTCGCTGCGGAGCCGGTATCCGCAGGTGCATCTGCACTGCTTCTCTGCTCCGGAAATTCTGTGCATCGCGGAAGTGAGCGAAATCAGCGTGCGGGAGACGATCCAGCGGCTGATGGATGCTGGGCTGCAATCGATTCCCGGGGGCGGGGCGGAAATTCTGGATGACGAGATTCGCAGCAAGATTGCGCGGTTAAAGTGCACCAGCGACGATTGGGTGGAAGTGCACCGCATCGCTCATTCGCTGGGGTTGCGTACCACCGCGACGATGATGTTTGGGTGCGGAGAAACGCTCGAGCATCGGGTAAACCATTTCGAACGGATACGGCAGATACAGGAAGAGAGCGGCGGATTTACCGCGTTCATCCCGTGGATTTTTGCAGCGGAAAATACAGCGTGGGGCAAGAAGGTGCAGGAAACCACGGCGGTGGATTATCTGAAAACACTGGCGGTGAGCCGGCTGTATCTGGACAACATTGATCACATTCAATCGAGCTGGCTGACGCCGGGGATTAAGGTTTGCCAGATCGGATTGCAGTTTGGCGCGGACGATGTGGGCAGCATTTTGATTGAAGAGAATGTGGTGTTCGCGGCAGGAGTGAAGCGGCGCACCAACGAAGAAGAGTTGCGCCGGATTATTACGGAAGCGGGATTCCTGCCGGCGCAGCGCGACACACTGTATCGTTCGTATGCGCTGAAGTCGCCTTATGCGCCACGGCCGCGGGCGGCGTAAACACGCCTCAAAGAGGAACTCAGGGAATAGATCGGGCCAATCGGTGCTAGGCCCTGGTTGTCCGATTAGCCGACGAATCCAGCGCATGAAGAATTTGCTTGTCGAGACTCGGAACGATAGGTAGATTTCACCTAAAGCAGCCGCATGCGCCTACCTAACACCGACCCCAGAATCGAAATCTCGAGCGGTTCGGGAGTGTTACGTGTAACAGTTCACCCTGCGCGGTCATGGCTGGCCATCCTCATTGAACTCGGGGTACTCGCCGCCTTCGCTACTTTTATTTCCGGAAATTGGGCAAGGCTGTCGTACGAGTTCCGAGGTGTGTTTCTTTTTGTTCTGGTATCTGCTGTGGCAGGACTGTTATTTCAGTTCTCTGGAACCGAGACTATTGAAATTGATAAGAACAAAATTGCCCTCGGCAAAGACACCCACGGCTGGGAACGAAAGCGCGAATACGGACTCAATGAGTGTCGAGAACTAGAATGGGCTGAAGGCACAGAAGACACGCCGCAGCGATTGCGGTTCAAAATTGGCTGGAGAACGGTCACCTTTGGGAACAACCTCACTGAAAATCAGGCCATTGAAATCCTCACAGCACTACAACAAGCATTGCCCAACGTAGCTCAGCAACTCTGTTCATATCCGGAAGGCAAGAAGCACTTCATTACGCTGGCACTGGGTCAGCGTCCGGAGACGAAAAGTAGCTCCTGATTATCGCGGTTACAGGTAATGGAGTCACTGGAACAGGGATGTTCCGGAACGTGTGAGCTCCCAAAAACAATTATTTTTTGAGGCGGAGGAGGACTTCGAGTTCGGTGCCGTCGGGGAAGTTGAGGCGTTCGTCGAGTTCCAACTGGCCATCGATACAGCGAGCGAATAGGCGCTTGGTGGCGTCTTTGGGAGGAGGATTGCCGGTGGCCGGGGAGGGAGAGGTGCCGGTGCGGGAAGTTTCGTCCATGGCCTGATTGGCGAGGGCGTCGGCTTCGCTGTTTTGTTCGCGATAGACGTGATCGATGCGGAAGGCCTCGAAGGACTGGGACATTTTCTTGGCGCGTTCGAAGAGAGGACGCAAATCTTCGCTACGAACTTTGTACTGGCCACGCATCTGCTTGACGAGCAGCTCGGAATCGCTGCGAACGTGCAGGGCACGAATGCCGTGGTTTTCGGCGTAGTCCAGCGCGGCGATTAAACCGAAATATTCGGCGACGTTGTTGGTACTTTGGCCGATGTATTTTTTGAGGCGGGCGACGATTTCGCCATTGGCATCGCGAATGACCACGCCATAGGCGGCGGGGCCGGGATTGCCGCGAGAGCCACCATCGATGTTGGCCTGATAGAAAGCGACCGGTTTTTTCTCGGGTTCGGGGACGTGCTCGCCAAAGAGGCCGCCGGCGCGCGGAACTGGTGGGCGTTTGGTCATCTAGGACTCAATGATTTCGGCGGGCAGATCGCCTTGCGACGCTTCGCGTCCGGTCGCAGGAGGAATGGGCTCGAGAGTGAAGAGGATGCGACCGCAAGTTTCGCAACGGAAGACTTCCTCGTCTTTGTCGTCCTTGAGCATTTGAATGACGTGCGGGAGGACGCGCATGCCACAGCCCTTGCACTGGTGGTCGCGGACTTCCGCCATAACCGTGCCGGGATGATTGCGTGAGATGCGAGTGTAGAGATCGAGCAAATCTTCGTGGACTTTCTGGGCGACGAGCGCGCGTTCGGCTAGAGCGGATTCGAGTTTCTTTTTCTGATCGCCGTATTGAGCTTCGATTTTCTTTTTCTCGATGGCGATGCCGCGTTCCGCTTCCTTGAGATCGGCGTCAAAATGGCGGACGCGGCCTTCGGCTTCTTCAATGGCCATCATCTGGCCGAGGACCTTGTCTTCAGCCTGAGCCGCTTCGGCTTCGGCATTGGAAATTTCATGCTGCAGGGCTTTGTAGGCCTCGTTGGTTTTTACCGAGGCGCTCTGCTCGCGATATTTTTTGGCGCGAGTTTTCCACTGTTCGACGTCGAGTTCAAACTTTTTCTTTTCGGTGAGTGCCTGAGCGTGGACGGCTTTGGCATTAGCGACGGCGGTGCGGGCACCGGTCAACTGGGCGTCGGCATCCTTCATGCGCTTGGGGAGGGTGGCGAGGTCGGATTGCAGGGAGGCGATCATTTGATCGAAACGCTGGAGCTCTTGAAGCTGTCCGATAGAGGGATGCATGGAGCCCGATTTTAGCACAGGGGATGGGAAAGGCTGTGGTTTGGGAGGCGCGGGTCGATTGGAGAGAAAAAAATAACGCAGAGACGCAGAGGGCGCGGAGATCGGAGGAAGAAGAAAAAGCAGATCCCTCGGCCCGTTCAAAAGGCGAACGGCCCGAGGGATGACAATATTCTAGTCGAGCGATGAGAAGTTTCTAGCCGTGGGATGACAGATTGCTCGGCGCGTGAAACATTGCAGCACAGAGCAGCTAAGTGGAGGTGCGGCGAGTAGCGATCAGGTGGCTTTGCTGTCGCGGTGGATGAGAGTGGCATCCACGAAATAGCCAAGGCCGATAGCCAGGGGGAGAATGCCGAAGGAAGCGGCGACCATGGTTTCCGGTTCATTGGCAAAGCGAGCAATCATGGCGAACATAAGAAAGAAGCCAAGTCCAGTGCTGACGAGAAGGATGCCGGCGCGGCGCGACTTGGCGAAAGGGGTCAACTCCTGCTCCATGGGGATTTGCGCGCCACGGGCCAGGGCGGCGAGACGTTCTTCGGTGCGCAATTTACGCACGCGGTAGTAGGTGTACAACACGGCGACAGGGATTCCACAGGTAAGGACAACCGCAACTAATCCGATCACACTTCCGTCCATAAATTGCTCCTTGCGCAACTTTTGTTTGCGAGAGCCGCGTGCTGCGGCCTCAATGGAAGTAACGCAAGAACAGGTGAAAATGTTCCTTAGCCGGTGTGTGGAAGAGGTTATTTGTCGTCATGCCGATGGTGATGGAGCGAGATGAGCGTTCAGGGAAATCAAAGGAAAAAGCAGATTCCCAACCCGCTTAAAAGACGAGCGGGCCAGGAATGACATTTTTATGTTATTGAGTTTTCTGCAGCTTATAGTTCTTGCGCGAGTTATTAAGAGAGGGGAAAATTTGAGAAATGGGAAAGAATGGCGGGAGATGGCCACGAGGGTTTTGACAAGCATTGGGGAGGTCAGTTGGATTTGACTTCCATGTTGGCATCGACGCTGAGGGTGGGGTAGCGAATGGAAGAGCCTTGCGGGGCGTCAGGATGGCGAGCGACAACCTCGAAATCGCCGCCGCTGCAGCTGACATCGTAGGTGTAGCCATCGCGCCCTGGTTTGGCGAGAGTAAGCGAGCCGGAAGAAATCAGCTCTTCCACGGTGCTGCAATGACCGTTGAGGGCCAGACTGTCGCGTTCCGCGGCGGCAATCTGCAAGAGATCGCTGCGCACACCAACAAGGCTAATGGCTTGCGTGGCGGCGGTGCCGTTATCCGTTGTGGGCAACTTCTTTAGGGAATAGGTGTAAATGCCAAAGGCGAGAGCAGCGAAGACGATGAGAGAGACGATGGCGCGCATAAACAAATTGTGTAGGGGCGTAAAAGAGGTGGCAAGCTGTACGAAGGTACTAGGTGCATAGAAGAGCAACAGGATAGAAGCAAAGCGCTGCAAAGGACGGCTCGGGTTGCTACTCTTCAAAGAACGCCGTACCTCTCCTCCGGTGTAATTCTCCCCTCGGATGTAGCATGGCCATAGCCGCACCGCCGTATGATTTCCACACGATAGAAAAGCTACGGGAGCAGGAACTGGAAGAAGCCCGCACGATTCAAGGGGTGATGCTGCCGTCACAGCCATTGCGATGCGAATCTGTAACGATTTCGCACGAGTTCCAGCCGGCCGCGGAAGTGGGAGGAGATTACCTGGACTACTTCCAGCTTTCAGACGGGACGATCGGGATGTACGTGGGGGATGTTTCTGGCAAAGGCCTGCCCGCGGCACTCTATGCAGCGCTGGCAGTGGGCACACTGCGTGGAATCCACAAGACGGGGCAACATCCCAGTCGAGTTCTCTATTTACTGAATCAACGGCTGATGCTGCGAGGGATTCCCGGACGGCACACGGCGATCCAGTACATCATTTTCGACCCTGCCACCGCGGAGATGAATATAGTCAGCGCAGGGATGCCAGGACCGTTGTTGTTGCGGGGAAAAGAGTCACAGGTCTTGCAGGTGACAGGAATCCCGCCGGGCCTATTTCCGGATGTAAGTTATGACCTGCTAAAAGTACAGTTGCAGTCCGGAGATTCTGTTTTATTTTTCACAGACGGGTTGACTGATGCGCGAAACGCGGAGGATCAGGAGTTTGAGCTGGAAGGACTGAGAGCGGTATGCGGGGAACATGCTGGAGAATCGCGGATTGAGCTGCTGGGTCACATTTTTAATGCGCTGCAGGACTTCACGACCAATTGCAGACAGTGGGACGACATGACCGCGGCAGTATTTCACTATGAGGCGGGAAAGTAGGGCGGAAGCAAGAAGAGAGCGAAAGAGTGAAGGGTAGATAAATAGGCAATCGGGCTAGAAAGAAGATTGACCCTCGCGGGGTTCTCCAGTAATTACAGAAGATAGCTCTGACGGTAAACAGGAGTCCTCGATGAAAACAAGGTCCCCGTACGCACTGGCGTTAGCCTACCTGCTCTCCTTGAGCATCACGATTCCAGCGGACATTTTCGCAACACCGCCCGACGGAGTGCAACGAGCGGGAGAAGTTTCCAAGGTAATTCCGGCGGTAAATATAGCGCGGGGTGCGAAGACCCTGTCAGCGGATGCAAAGACGGTGGTGGATTGGGACGACTTTGTGAACACGCAGGCAAGCGCGCGAGCACGCGTGGCACTGGACGATGGTTCGGTGCTGAACGTGGGATCGGATTCCTCGGTCCACGTGATCAAGCATGACGCAGGGGCGCAGCAGACGGATCTGGAAGTGGGCTTTGGGAAGGTACGTTCGCAAGCGCAAAAGCTTTCCAAACCGGGCGGAAAATTTGAAGTGCACACCCCGGCAGGAGTAGCGGGAGTGGTGGGCACGGATTTTTACGTGGCGTACGAAAACAACATCATGACGGTCATCGTGTATGAGGGCAAAGTGCGGGTGTGCAACCTGGCAGGCGTTTGCGTTGAAGTGGTGGGCGGACAAATGACCACGGTGCGCAATGGAGATAATTCAGCGCCAACCGCGCCAACCGAGGCAGCAGCGAGCGTAATGACAGGAGCAGCATTGGCGACGAGTCTGGAAGGAGAGCCGCAGCCAAGTGGTGGCGCACCACATTGGTAAAGGAACGTGGATCACGATCGGAATTCTCGCAGCGATCCCGGCAATCGTGGTGCCGATCGTAGCGACAAGGGGATCCTCGAAGCCACCCGGGGTAACCAATCAGTGTCCGCCAGGCAATACCAATCCGAACTGCAGATAAACGACTACGCAGAAGTATTCAGAGTGAAGGCCCCAGCGAGAGTGGTTTGCTGGGGCTTTCTGCTTTACAACGCGAAGGTGGGTGGGGTCATCTAACGAAGTGGAAGAAGCCTGCCTGCGTAACTTCGCCGCCACCCCCCGCGGAAACCGCGCTTTGTCTGATCCAAGGCGGTGGCGTACACTGAACGCTTGTGGTTTCCGTCTAATCTGGAGTGAGGCATACCTTGATCAAGCTGACCTGTACTAAGCGCTGCCGTCGCGCTTTCTCTGCTGTTGCGATAATTTCCGCTGCAATGATCCTCTCGCTGTGGCCGCGGGTTGCCCCAGCGGCTGGGGACGGCACTACCCCTGGGAAACCATCTCCGCTACTGCCGGCGATGAAGACGGAGCTGGACCGGTCGATGAAGACGCTGGGGGCGCAGGATCCGGCTGCCTATTTTATCGGGTACGCGTTGACGGAAACGCAGCGTGCGACGGTGTCGGGCTCGAACGGGGCACTGTTGACCAGCGATGAAGACCGCAACCGCTGGCTGGAAGTTACGGTGCGTACGGGAAGCTATCAATTAGATGACACGCATAAGGTAGATGGACGGCAGCCGCCCAACGGCGGCCCTGGAACAAACGCACCGATTGACGATGATCCGGAAGTGTTGCGGAGAGCGATCTGGCTGGAGACCGACAAGCAATACCGCGCCGCGGCGGAAGCGCTAATCAAGATACAAACGGGCAAAGAAGTGAAAGCGCAATCGGAAGAAGGAAAAGCGCCGGACTTTTCGCGCGAGACGCCACAGAACTACATTGGGCCTTGGGCTTCGTTTCAACTGGACCGGAAACCCTGGGAAGTGAAGGTAAGGGCTTACACGAAATATTTCCGGGATTCCGCCGCGGTCATCAATTCGATCGTGACATTTACCGCGCAGGCTCAGAACACGCTGCAATTAAACTCGGAAGGCACCGAACTGCAATTTGGACAGATACGCTACCGGCTGGACCTGTTTATTCAAGGCAAAGCCGGCGATGGCATGGATATCGACCGCTACTACAGCTTTGATTGGGTGAACCCGAATGAAGCGCCGGATGACAAAGCGGTGTACGCAGCCGCAGCACAACTGCGGAAGGAGCTGGAAGGGTTGGTGGTTGCGCCGATCAACGATCCGACGGTAGGCCCCGCGCTGCTTACCGGACGGGCGGCCGCAGTATTCTTCCACGAAGTGTTCGGACATCGAGCGGAAGGACACCGGCAGAAGGATGTGAACGAAGGACAGACGTTCACGAAGAAAGTGGATCAACCGATACTTCCCGATTTCCTGACAGTGGTGGATGACGCTACGCAGAGAAAGGTGGGGAGCCAGGAACTGCTGGGCTTCTACCAATATGACGATGAGGGAGTGAAGGCGGAGCGAGTGACGTTGGTCGACCATGGAGTGCTGAAAAATTTCGAGATGTCGCGTTCGCCGATCGCCGGATTTCCGCACAGCAACGGACACGGACGGCGGCAACTAGGAGCAACCCCTGTTTCGCGGCAAGGCAACCTGATCGTGCAAAGCAGCAAGACGCTGACGAATGAACAATTGCGGGCGAAGTTCATTGAGTTGATCAAGGCGCAAAACAAGCCTTACGGGCTGTTGATCGATGACATCGCAGGAGGATTCACGTTGACGGGGCGCGGGCAACCGCAGGCATTTCAAGTGGAGCCGCTGGTTGTCTACAAGGTATTTGCGGATGGGCGGCCTGACGAACTCGTGCGCGGTGTGGACATTGTGGGAACGCCACTGGCGTCGCTGACAAAGATTGTGGCGACAGGCGATACGCCGGAAGTGTTCAACGGGTATTGTGGTGCGGAGTCGGGGTCGGTGCCAGTTTCGGCAGCGGCACCAGCCATTCTAACGTCCGAGTTGGAAGTGCAGAAGAAAGCGACGTCATCGGACCGACCGCCCATTTTGCCGCCACCCGCGCATGATCCAGTGAAGGCGGGAGGTCTCCAGTAATGAGAACCGTTCGAATTGCTGCGGCACTTGTGGGGTTTTCCATTGCGGCTTCGCTAAGTTTTGCGCAAGCACCGGCAGATAATGATCACACACTGCAATCCATGCGGGATGAAATGGCGCGTTCGAAAACACGGCTGGAGTTGAAGCTGCCGCAATCGGACCAGCCAGTTCGTCCGTACTTCATTGAGTATCGATTGGTGGATTTCGACGTGCGCGAGGTAGTGGGGCAATTTGGAGCTTTGCTGGACACCAACCACAATCGCTTCCGGCAAATGCTGGTCTCCGCGCGGATTGGAGATTACAAGCTGGACAGCTCGAATTTTGTGAGCGATGACGGATTCCGCGGCTTTATCGGGCCGACCGGTGAAGTGGGGATCGATAAGGATTACGATTCGCTGCGGCAGGATTTGTGGATCGCCACGGATCAAGCGTTTAAGGAAGCGGCGGAAACGTACTCTCGCAAGCAGGCATATCTCAGCAGCCTGGCGCGCGCTTCGGACATCGACGATTTCGCCCGCGTCCAGTCTGTGCAACACATCGATCCACTGCCCGCGATTGACTGGTCATCGCGGAATTGGGAACAGGAAGTGCGCGATAGCTCCGCGGCGTTGCGAGCCTTTCCGCAAATCTACGATTCGCGGGTCACTTACTACCTGGTTTACACGACGGAATATTATCTGAACAGCGAAGGCACGGAAATCCGCACCAATCGTTCGCTGGCAGCGATTGAAGCGGGGATGAGCACATTGGCGGCGGATGGGATGCCAGTGAATCATTTCTATGCGACGTATGCACCGAAGCCTTCCGAGTTGCCAAGCGCGGACACGGTGCGAAAGAACCTGACAGTCGCTGGCACGGAGTTGATGGCCATGCGCGAGGCGGCGCCCGCTCCGGACTACACTGGGCCGGTACTATTCGAATCGCGGGCAGCAGCCGCACTGTTGGCGCAAGTTTTGAGCCCATCGCTGAATGGCGCGCGTCCACCTTTGGCGTTTCAGCCCGTAGTGGATCAACTGATGAGCAGCCTTGGAGCGCGAAGCGATTGGACGGGAAAGATAGACTCACGGGTGCTGCCGCTGACGGTCTCGTTGGTAGACGATCCATCGTTGAAGGAATACAAAGGCACGCCAGTGATCGGGACGTACGCCATCGATGAAGAAGGAGTGCCAGGGCAGAAAGTGACGATCGTAAAGGACGGGAAGCTGAAGAGCCTGCTGATGTCGCGGCGACCCGGACCAGACTCTGAACAATCGAACGGACACGGACGAGCGGCATTCCTGGCGGATACAAAACCAGTGATGAGCAATCTGGTGTTCAGTTCGACGGAAACAGTTTCGCCCGCGGAGCTGAAGAAGAAATTTGTGGATAGCTGCAAAGAGGAGAAGCTGGAGTTCTGCATCGTGGTGCGGCAGATGGACAATCCTTCGCTGAGCCTGTTGCACCAGGAGGATTTCTCTGAATTGCTGGCCAGCTTTGGCGGCAATGCGGCGACCGACCGGCTGCCATTGGTGGTTTACAAGCTATATCCGAAGGACGGCCGCGAAGAACTGGTGCGCGGTGCGCGCATCAGCGGATTCAGCCCGCGGACGTTGCGCAACATCGCCGGAATCGGGAACGACGACTTCGTATACAACTACATGCAAAGCCAGATAGCGGGAATTTCCGGCACAGCGCTTGGCGCGTTCGGCACAGCGCAGAACGGATTGCCCGCTACGGTCGTGGCTCCTTCACTGCTGTTCGAGGAAATTGAAGTGCGCGGAGCACGCGGCGAACCCAAACGGCTGCCAATTCTGCCGGAACCACCGATGACCGCCAAAGTAATGAATTAATCCGCCCCCGCAGAATAGAAGGACGGCGCTCCGAATTAATTTGGGGCGCCGTTCTGTTTTTGGAAACGAATTTTCGCGGAGTGTCGGGGGAAATTACTGCTTAATTGTGCCGAAAATGTCTTCACGCTCATTGATGGTCAACTTGTCGATTTTGCCAGCGATCACGAAGTTGATTGCTTCGGTCGGATGCGTGGCGCCAATCGAGCCCAAGCGGACGATCTTATCGCCCATGTGCGCATAGAGGGGGAGGACATCTTTCCAGTTGTCGGGCACGCCCGTACGAGTGAGCTGGCCAGACACGGTGGTTTTGCCATCGGCGGTGGGAGTGACAGTGGCGTGGAAGGTGTATTGCGGCATTCCCGAGCCGTAGACATATTGATTGAAAAACCAATCCATCTTGCGATTGCCGTCAAGGTCCATGCTCTTGGTCATGTGCTTTTCGACGATGGCCTTGAAATCTTCGGTGGAAGCGGATTGATTGTCGAAAGTTTTGCAATAGTCCTGCATGGTTTCCTTGAAGAGGTGGTCGGGGTCAGGATTTTTGGGGTCGGTCAATTGTTCGCGGATCATCTGGAGGACATAGGCGCCCTTGGAGTAGATCAAATTCTGATAGGAGCTGCCATCAGTGATGGAAGATCCGATGCGGGCTCCCATCCAAATGGGCCCTAATTCTTCCGTCCTGTGGCGGTTGATGTCTTCGCGTGAGAGCAAATCTTTGTCGAGCCGGAACTGGGTGATGGATTCCTTTAAGTTTTGGCGGTACTGCACGTAGAGCAGGCCGGAGAATTCGGCGAATCCTTCAGAGAGCCACTGGTCATGAAAACTTTTCCAGCCCACGCGGTGGCCCCACCACTGGTGCGAGCTTTCATGGGCGCGGAAGAAGTCGGAGACCTGAGTCTGGTTGGTGATTCCGAGTTCGTGGCGCTGAGTGGAGTCAAGAAAGGTGAACCATCCGAGGAATAACAGCCCGGGCCAACCCTGACCATAGCTTCCGGAGATGCTTGTAACGGAAAGGGTTTTGTAGGGGTAGGGACCAAAGTAGTTCTGAAATACTTTCAGTGTATTCGCAGTTTCGACGTTGATGGTTTTGCCCAAACCGGAAGGGGTTAAATTGCCAACGGCCGCGGCAGGGCCAGTGGAGGCAGGTGAACCATTGGGGCCGGCCCCTAACTGGCCACGATCGTTATTGAAATAGGCCTGGATCGTTTTGATGAAGTCATCGGGTTGGTTGTTGGCGTAAACATCGACTTCAATGTCGCCGACTTTGTCGCTGACGAGTTTGTAGTCGCCGAAGGCAAATCCGGCCACCGTGAGTGGCTTGTCATTCTTCCATTTAGAGATAATTTCTTTACCGTCGACGGTTTCACTGAGCTTGTCGCCGGTGGCGACCAGTTTGAACTTTTTGGGACTGTGGAAGGTGAGATCGAAGTTGGTTCGTAATGCAAATTCATCGACACCCAATTCGCTCTGAAACGGGGCGGGATACCAGCCAAAACTCTCGCAGGCGTAATTGCCATCGCCGACGCGGCGCACAACTTTTTTGCCCGCGTATTGAAACTCAACGATCTGCTTATCAGATAGTAGATGTTGGTGCATTTAAGACAACAGCTACGTAATCGCCATAGGATTGATTGCGGTCTTTGCGCTCACGGGCTTGAATGAATTCGAGCGGCTTGCCTTGGCCGTCCTTGATGGAACTGATGCGCAAATTAGAATCCAGACCGAAGAGCAGAACGCGTTCGCCTGCGTAACGAGGCTGCAAGGTCAGGCGCGCGGTGGCGGACAATTCCGCGCCTTCGGTGACAGTGGTGTCGATTTGATTGTCGAGGACGAGATAATCCTGGCGGGCGGAGGGGTCATCGTAAACATGACGCGGATCGCGCCCTCCGGCAGGAAACAACATCCAGTAGTCCTGGAGTTTGCCACCAACGACTTCGGACCAGCGGCCGACGCGGATTTCCTCAAACTCCGTGGCGTCATCGCGCACTTCGACCCAGCCCTTTTCTTTGGTTTTCAGATCGGCAAGAAAATAGGACGTGCGTTTCTGGTCGGGGGACAGGAGACTCTTGAATAATTTGGGAAGATATTCGGCGCCAAGATCTTCGCGCTCCTGTTGCCTTTTGGTATAGAGATCATCCGTCGCGCCGCCATCCTTCCATTTCACCTGTTTGGCCACTTCGTCAAGTAGACCGTCGGTGAAACTGAAAGTGGCATCGGTGAAGGACATGGAGAGCTTGTCCTGCTTGGTGAACAATTGCAGTTGATGCGCTTCGGTAGGGTTGGGCGGGTCGGCCTGCACGCGGCCTTCGCCGTGGAAGACCGCGCCAAAGACTATCCCGTTCACAGGTTTTACAAACTGAATGGTGCCGTTAACCAAAGTGATGTGCACGCGATCACGCACAATCTCCACATTTTCAGTGATGGCGGTCTTGGAAGGGTCCATGGAGGGCGCGGACAAGGAATTCCAGATGGAGGTGCCGCCAGCTGGATTGAGCCGACAGGGAGAGAGCCGCAGGGAACAAGAGCAGAGCCAGGAGCAAGGTTTTCTTCATAGTTTCCTCAGGTAAACGTTCGTGAAAAAACGATAATGGCTGCTATTCTCTATTGCAAGTGCATGGTGCTTCAAATTTCGTTCAAGATCACATTGATGTTTCGGCTGTGTCGGCTACAGCGGTCAACCAGTTGAGGTACGCTTAAGAAATGGTCCTTCCACGGCGACTGCAGGAGATCATTCAGGAGAAGAAGCGGGCGGCGCTGTTGAGCGTGGGCTCGGCGGTATTGCTGCTCGGCCTGAAAACGTTTCTGGTGGTGCGCACGAGCAGCTTGGGCGTGCTTTCCGAGGCGCTGCATTCTGGACTGGATCTGGTGGCGGCGGTCATAACTTATTTGTCGGTGCGAGTTTCGGACCAGCCAGCGGACGAGCGGCATCCGTACGGGCATGGGAAGTTCGAGAATTTTTCGGCGTTTGTGGAAACCGGGCTGCTTGGCCTGACGGCAATTTACATTATTTATGAAGCATTCTCGCGGCTGTTCTTCCGGAGTGTGCACATCCAGCCGAGCGTCACCGCGATACTTGTTCTATTTGTCGCACTGGCGATCGATATGACCCGCGCGCGCGCGTTGAACAAGGTGGCGAAAAAACATACCAGTGAAGCGTTGGAAGCCGATGCCTTGCATTTCTCCACCGATGTCTGGAGCACCATCGTCGTTATCGCAGGTATTGGACTGGTGTGGGCGGGCGAGTACTGGCATTTGCCCTGGCTAATTTATGCGGACGCGATTGCCGGCCTTGGCGTAGCGGGTGTGATTTTGTGGGTTGGAACGCAACTGGCGCGGCGGACCATGGATGCGCTTCTGGATGCGGCGCCTACGGGTTTGCAGCATGAAATCAGCGACGCAGTAGCGAGCATGGATGGAGTGCTGGAAGTAGAGCGCGTGCGAGTACGGCGAGCGGGCAACCGGCACTTTGTCGATGCCACAGTAAGCGTTCCGCGTACCGCGTCCCTCGAGAAAGTACATGCACTGACAGATGCAATCGAAGAGCGGATTGGGCAGATCGTACCGTCCGACGTGATGGTACATGCGGAACCGCGGGCGCCGCGCGACGAACATCTGTTTGAGTCCGTTCGCGCCGTCGCACAGCAGTTAGGGCTGGCGGTCCATGATTTGACCGCGGTACAGCAGGACGGTCACCTGTTTGTGGAATTGCATCTGGAAGTAGACGAAAATCTGAGCTTGCGAGACGCGCACCGGCAAGCCAGCGACCTTGAGGAAGGCATTCGCGCGTTGCGCAGCGGAAAAATGGAAGTGAACATTCACATCGAGCCGCTGGGCAGGCACATCGCCACGCCGGATACACGAGCCGGGGAGATGCGGCAACTGGAATTATCGGTGGATTCGTTCTTGAATGGATTGCCGGGCGAGTACGACGAGCTGATCAATTGCCACGATGTGCGAGTGCGGCAAGTGGAGCAACACATTCTGGTTTCCTGCCACTGCGTGATGAAGAGCGAACTGCCAATTACTCGCGTACATGATGTGACCGCAGCGCTGGAGGATCGAGTGAAGGAACGGTTCCCACAAATCTCGCGGGTCACCATCCATCCGGAACCGCCAGAAGCTTCCTAGTTCCATTCACAAAGAAAACTTTGTCCCGGCTCTAATGGGTTTCGTCAGCTTTGCCGGTGAACACTTGCGCGCCCAAGGCCAACAAGGCCGGAAAACACACCAGGGTATATCGCGGTTCGGGCGCTTCCACTGTAGTGAAAAACGCGGTACGAACGAGAATGTAAAACAGCAATAAGAAAATGGCTGGACGAGCTTGCGGAGACTTCCAAAGTTTCCAGGCGCCCAGGAGAGCCAGAGCTACGTAAAAAATGTTCAACAGAAAAAAGAAAATCGTGACGCGCTGATCGACGGGGTCTTCTTCTGCCATGTAGGCCAAGGGAAAGACATGGCCGGAAACCGGGATCAATTCAATGCGCGGGGTAAACCACAGACGCACAGCGCGCCGGAGCGGTATCCAAAGATAAGTGCGCAGGGGATGGCGGGCGGTGCGCTCGCGTGCCAACTGGGCAAATACGGCGTCTTGCGCTGCGGTCAGAGTCAATTCGTCGTTGTAGGTTTCGAGGACGGCCGCGACACGCTCTTTTTCTTCGGGAGTATCAAACGCGGACGCGGGAATGTCGTCCAGTTCGATGGACTCCTCATTCAATTTCCAAGGCACCACATAGCAATCGCGCACACGGTATAGCCAGGTGCGTTCCCAAGCCATGAATCCTTTGGGGTCGAGCTCGCCAGGCAGCATGGAGTTTTTGGGCGCCAAAGGCTGAAATTCGTGCAGGGTGACGGCGTTGCGGATCGTCCAAGGCAACAGCGGCAAAGCGCAGGCGAAGGCCATCAGCGCACATGCCAAAGCCCAGCGCTGCAATTCGTGGCGGCGAGCCATCCAGTAGCCCAACGGCAAACAGGAGGCAGCCAGAAGCAGCGGAGTTTCCGGGCGAAAGAGCGTGCCGAATCCGACGACGATTCCGGCCAGAGCGGAAAGAAACCAGAGGCTGGAGTTGCCGGTGCGGATGGAAGCTTCGCTGGAAAATCCGCCTGCGGTCACTTGGATGGCGAGCATCACCAGAATTGTGAAGGCCAGGGTGGTAAAGAACATGGCCCAAACTTCGGTGAGAGGCACAGCAACATAATTGGCGGTGAGAGGACAAAGCGCGGCCAGCCAGAGGGCCGCGGTAAACGCCCGCTTGGGCCGGAGTTCGTCATTGCACCAAAGAAGCAGCAAGGCGGCGAGTGCGCCAATCAGCAGGCAACTGGCCAAATCAACGAAGACTTGGGCGAGCATGACAAAGATGCGGGCCGTGTCGCCGCTACGGCCGGTGAGCGCGTAAATAATCGCCAAGAATGCAGGGTAACCTGGCATGCGCAAATCCACAGGCGATGGGCTGCCCGCCAATGTCCATAGCGTATTTCCCGTATTTGAGCCAATTGGTGGCCAATTGGTCGTAAATGACGGTGTCGCCCGAGCCCGCCGGAAACTTGAAGACGAAGCACAGCCGCAGGCAGAGGCCCGCAAGAAGCGCGGTAATTGGGTTCGAGAAAATTCGTCGCATTCGCTGCTACGCATCTTACAATAGAGAGGCTCAGTTGCAGTGACGGAGTGTCAGGAGCCTCCCCAGCCGGGGTAGAGGCATCCTAATTAAATGAAAGAACGTAAGCCGATATTTTACGATGCGGATAAGATCCGCTGGCGATTCACGCGCCGGGTGTTGGAAATCAGCGGCGTGCTGCTGACCATGCTGCTGGTTTATTTCTTCGTGACGATCGCACGCAGCGTGGAGCTTCCTTCTTCCCTTCTGCCGGACACCCGCCCCGCTTATCACTCGCTGAAGAAGAAGTTTACAAAACCGGTGGCTCTTCGGGAGGGACGGCACGCGCGCGTTGCCAACATCGGGCAGGTCCCGGCGGCATACGACCCACTTCGTGCGGCATTCTTTGTGAGCTGGGACCCGAACAGTCTGGCTTCACTGAAGAAGCATTACAAAGACATCGACTTGCTGATGCCCGAGCAGCTCCACGCGGTATCCACGGATGGGGCGATTACGATCGTCGATTACGAGGTGAATGAAACCGTCAAAGCGGGTCCGGCAGGAGGCAATCGCCCGGCTAAAGCAGGACAAATTGCACCAGTGGATGCGATCGCAGAATCCTCCGCTGGAACTGCCCATCATGGGCATGTTGGATAATTACGATGGAAGGCTGTGGCGTTCGAAAGAACTTGCAGGAATGCTGGCGCTTCCTGAATCTCGCAAAAAGCTGATCACCGATGTGGTGGATTTTGCGGTGGAATCGCACGAAGCCGGCATCGTTGTAGACTTCGAGGAAATTCCGACGAAGAGCCAGCCAGAGTTTCAGTTGTTTATCAGTGAGCTGGCTCCGGAGCTGCATGGGGCCGGATTGAAATTGATGGTGGCATTGCCAGCACGGGACGATGAGTTTGACTATGCGTTCTTTGGACGCGAGACCGACGCCATCATCCTGATGAATTACGATCAGCACTGGCTGACTTCACCGCCAGGACCAATCGCGGCTCAGGATTGGTTTGTGGAGAATCTGCGGCAAGTGCTGCAAGTGGTGCCAGCGCAGAAGATTGTTGTGGGAATTGCGAATTACGCTTACGACTGGACGGAAACCGACAAGAAGCAAAAAGCTCATTCCGAAGAATTCAGCATTCAGGAAGCGCTGCTGCACGCTTACGAATCCGAGACCGAAATCGAGTTCGACCCAGCTTCGTTGAATCCGCACTACTCGTATTCCGATGAGCAAAACCGCACGCACCAGGTCTGGCTGTTGGATGCGGTGACTGCGTACAACGAGGAGCGAGCAAGCGAACGACTGGGAGTGCAAGGGACCGCGTTGTGGCGCTACGGCTCGGCAGATTCATCGATATGGCCAATATGGGATGCCACGCGACCGGATGACGCGATCCGGGAAAAACTACAGGATATTCCTCCCGGGCCGGATCTGATTCTGGAAGGTGACGGGGATATCTGGCACATCACGGACGTGCCGAAGAGCGGAAAGCGGAGCATAACGTACGATCGAACGACGGATCTGATCACTTCCGAAAAATATGACGCTATTCCACTGTCGTATGACATCGATCAGATTGGGGCGGCAAAAAACAAGTTGGTGCTGTCATTCGATGATGGTCCCGACCCAGCGTGGACACCCAAGATCCTGGATATTTTGAAAGCGAAGAAAGCACCCGGAGCATTTTTTGTGATTGGAGATCAAGCCAATCGCGCTCCGGACCTGTTGAAGCGGGAATACGCCGAAGGGCACGAAATCGGGAATCACACGTTCACGCACCCGAACTTTGACGAAATATCCAAGACCCAGGTGAAGTGGGAACTGAACCTAACGCAGAGACTGATAGAAAGCACAGTGGGCGTGAAATCCATTCTCTTTCGTCCGCCGTATGGGATCGATCACCAGCCGGAATATGCGGAGGAAGTGGCGCAACTTCCCTTTCCGCAGGAACTGGGCTATCTGATTGTCGGGCAGCGAATCGATCCGAATGATTGGCGCGCGTCGTTGGACAAGGCCAACCATTCGGCGCAGGAAATTGTGGATGAGGTAGTCGACCAGGCACCCAAGGGGAATATCATTCTGCTGCACGATGGCGGCGGGGACCGCTCGCAAACTCTTGCGGCGCTGCCGATGATCATCGACCAGCTACGAGGGAAGGGCTACGAATTTGTTTCCATAGCGGAATTGATCGGCAAGAAGCGCAGTGACGTGATGGTGCCGCTGACATTTAGAGAAAAAATAGCGGCGCGAGCGGATGGATTGATCTTTGGGATCTTCCAGTGGTTCCGTTTCCTGATTGCGACGGTATTTATTTTGGGGATTATCCTGGTGAGCTTCCGGGCACTAATCATCGGGATACTGGCGATTATCGAGAAACTTCGCCCCGACCACGACAAACTTCCGGAGCCTCCACCGAGTGTCACAGTACTGATTCCCGCGCACAACGAAGAAAGCGTGATCGTGCAGACGGTGCAATCGGTGCTGCTGTCGGATTATGCCAACATGCATGTGATTGTGGTGGACGATGGTTCGGCGGATTCCACGCTGGAGTTGCTGCATGCCAATTTCGGGAATAATTCCTATCGTGCAGATTATTCATCAGACTAATAAGGGCAAAGCCGCAGCCCTGAACAACGCGCTCTCTCAAGCACGAACGGAAATTGTGGTTACCATCGATGCGGACACCGAAGTTGAACCGGACGCGATTCGCAATTTGCTGCGGCATTTCTCTGATCCTAAGGTGGGCGCGGTCGCGGGAAACGTAAAAGTGGGGAACCGTTCGAGTTGGCTAACGCGCTGGCAGGCGCTGGAATACATCACCAGCCAAAACATGGAGAAGCGCGCGTTCGACCTGCTGAATTGCATCACAGTGGTACCGGGAGCGTTGGGGGCGTGGCGTCGCGAAGCCATCGAAGCGGCGGGCGGGATTACGGCAGACACAGTTGCGGAAGATGCGGATTTGACGATCGCGATTCGGCGGCTTGGCTGGCGGGTGACTTACGATGAATATGCGATCGCGTGGACGGAAGCTCCGGAAACTCCCGGAGTGTTAATTCAGGCAGCGTTTTCGGTGGACTTTTGGGACGCTTCAATCGTTTTGGAAACACAGCGGTACGCTGTTCCGGCCGAAGTACGGAACACTGGGTTGGGTTGCGCTGCCTAACATTTTCATTTTCCAGATCGTGCTGCCGCTTATTTCGCCAATCATCGACCTGATGTTTCTTGGCACGCTGTTGTTGTGGGGACTGGCGCAACTGCACATCACGCAGATTCCTCATCTGTGGACGACGGCCGACGTGCAACGTTCCGTGCTGTTCTTCCTGAGCTTCCTGATTATCGATGTATTGACGTGCGTGATCGCGTTTGCACTTGAGCGCAAGGAAGACTGGACGCTGCTCATCCCGGTGCTGCTGCAACGTTTCTACTACCGCCAATTGATGTACATCGTGCTGTTCCGCTCAGTGAAAGAAGCCGTGAGCGGACGCCCTGTGGGTTGGAAGGGAGTGGAGCCTGAGCCTCCAGCCCCACCGCCATCGCAAGCACAAACTCCCGAGCCTGCAACGCTTTAAGATTTAAGCAAAGAAAAAGCCCCGCGAGACAAAAAACTCGAAGGGCTGATTCCCAATTATTATTTGAGGAAACTAGTTCTGGTCTTGGACCAGAGGCAGATGCGAAGCCAACTGGGCGTCGATCAGCATCTGGAGACGGCGGTCGAGTTGGAAGAAGGTCGCGACTTTCGTGCCGGGAATGGCCTTCTGGAAGATGGGCACATACTTGATGCGAAGCTGGGCTACGGACTTGTCGACATCGAGTGAGCGGTTGATCAAGGCGAGAGCCTGATCGTCGGTCATGGTGCCCCACTTGTCAGCGTATTCCTTCAGTGCGGCGTACTTGGCATTATTGATGGCCACGAGTTCGGCGGTGTACTGGTCGTAGATGGGCCAGAACTTTGTGGCTTCCGCGTCGGTCAGGGTCAAATTCGCGGCAATCAATTGTTTTTTCTTAGAGCGGATATCTTCGCGAAACAACTTGATATCCTGTTCCGACATAACGACTGTTGTCAGTGCTGGCTGCCGGTGCTTTTTGGGTGGAGGCGGCTTGAGCCAAGGAGCGGGGGGCTTGCACAAAACAGATTCCCGCTACCACCAACATTCCTAGAAAAGTCTTTCTCATGCTTGTTCTCCTTATTATCAGCGCGGGGCCTGCGTGCCGGGCGCATTCGCCCATTCCGGCCACTTCGCGTCTGCCTTCAAATCGATCGGTCATCAAGGAAAGGCTTGTTAATACTCAGGGGCGATTGAGACTGAGTTGACAAACAGAACATCGACGAACCGGTGGAAAGATAGTATGACCTTTCGGCAATATGGACAAGTCTCAGCGGACGGATTCTTGAAGATTGGCGCTGCTATGTGTGGGTGGCTGGCGATTTTCGAGTCGAGTTCCCGCGGGATTCAATGCTAAGCTTTCGGCTGCAATTTCCAGCAGCGGGGAAACTATTATGGCCGATCATTCCGTAATTTTTCGCGATATTGCCATGGTCTTCGCCGCGGCATTTTTTTGCGGGCTGATCGCCTGGAAATTGCGCCAACCCATTCTGCTCGGCTACGTATTTGCGGGATTAATCCTCAGCCCTCTTACGCCGGGCCCGCATGTAGAGAATGTGCATACATTTGAATTAATGGCCGAAGTCGGCGTCATATTGCTGATGTTTTCTGTCGGCATTGAATTTTCCATACCGGATCTATTGCGGGTGAAGTGGGTGGCGCTGGTCGGAGCTCCGTTAGGTATTTTGATCTCGATTGGGTTAGGGATGGGCGTGGGAGCGTTGCTTGGTTGGCCGATAACGCAAGGGATCGCCGTGGGATGCATCATTTCCGTAGCCAGCACCATGGTGCTGATGCGGCTGCTGATGGATCGTGGGGAAATGGCCAGCAATTCCGGTCGCGTGATGATCGCGCTGACACTGGTGGAAGATCTTGCCGTGGTGATACTGACGGTGGTGTTGCCGGGGCTTTCGCCTACGAGCGGCGGAAATTTTGCGGACGTAGCGTGGAAAATCGGCAAATCGCTGCTCCTGTTGGTGCCGATCGCGTTGGCCGCCTGGAAACTGGTTCCGCCGCTGCTAGCGCGGGTGGAGAAAACATGCAACGACGAAATCTCGTTGATGCTGGCTCTGACGATCTGCCTGGCCATCGCAGCGCTAACGGAAGCGGTCGGACTTTCGCTGGCGCTGGGAGCATTTCTGGCGGGATTGTTTTTGGGAAGCTCAGCGTTCGCGCACAAGCTGGCCCATCAGACGCAGTCGTTGCGTGACACGTTCGTGGCACTATTTTTCGCGACTATCGGCATGCTTATTGATCCGCATAGCTGGATAGCCAGTTGGAGCAGCATTCTGTTGCTGGTTGTATTGGTGCTGGTGGGGAAATTCACAATTTGGTTCGGAGTGGTAAAACTGTTTCCGGTATCCCAATGACACGGCACTGCGCGTTGGCATTGGACTGACGCAGATCGGCGAATTCTCGTTCATCCTTGCGCAAGTCTCGTTGCACTCTGGCTTGATCAGTACGGAAATCTACAACGCCACATTGGCGGCGTCGCTGATCACCATCCTGGCGAATGCTTCCCTGTTTAAGCTGCTAAAGCCCGCGCGGGCCGCAGGCGCAACGGTTGCTGCCGTCGCTTGAGTCTTATAAAAGTCGGGACACGGGAAAGTCGCTTTGATAAATAGAGCGGCATTTCGATTTACAGCTCAATCTCACTACGATTTCTCGTACATTTCCATCCGTCCCTATCCTGTTGTACGATAGCGACTCGGCCCGAGGGAGGAAGTCATGGCGATTACATTTACCTTGAATGGCGAACGCAAGACCGTCGACGTTGATCCGCAAATGCCTTTGCTTTGGGTGCTTCGCGACACGCTGAACATGACCGGCACAAAGTTTGGTTGCGGCATGGCGCTGTGCGGCGCGTGTACGGTACACATCAACGGAGAAGCGGCGCGCTCCTGCATTACACCGATTTCCAGTGTTGCCGAGAAAAAGATAACGACGATTGAGGGGCTCTCGGCAGACGGCTCGCATCCAGTGCAGAAAGCGTGGATCGAGGAAGATGTACCGCAGTGCGGCTATTGCCAGTCTGGGCAGATCATGTCGGCGGTGGCGCTGCTGGCGAAAAAGTCGAATCCTTCGGATGCTGACATCGACGACGCAATGAGCGGCAACATCTGCCGCTGTGGCACCTACCAGCGGATACGCAAAGCGATTCACCGCGCCGCAGGTCAAGCGCAAGTCACCACACGTTAGAAAAGTCTAGTACCCGTGGACGTAAAAGTCCGCGCGGCATACTGAGGGGTCCCATGACAAGCACTCCGATTCTGGATCGTCGCGAATTTCTGAAGAAAAGTGCGGCTGGAGGAACGGGGCTGATCATCGGCTTCTATCTGCCGGGAAAATACGAAGCGCTTGCCGGCACGCCGCCAAAAGACCCTACGGCGATCAACGCCTGGGTGCAAATCGCGCCCGACGATAACGTAACTGTGCTGATCGACAAGTCAGAGATGGGTCAGGGGATTTCGACGGCGCTCAGCATGGTTGTGGCGGAAGAGCTTGATCTCGACTGGAAGAAGATCAACACCGTATTCGCTCCCGCTGCGCCTCCTTATTTCAATCCAATTTTTGGGCTGCAGGGTACGGGAGGGAGCAGCAGCGTGCGAGGCTCGTGGGAGCCAGTGGCGAAGGCGAGCGCAGCCGCGCGAGAGATGTTAATCAGCACGGCGGCGAAGCGCTGGAATGTAGAAGTGTCGGCTTGCCACACAGAGAACAGCGCGGTAGTGCAGACGGCGAGTGGCAAACGGTTCGGGTACGGGGCGTTGGTTGATGAAGCGGCGAAGTTACCCGTGCCGGTTTCACCGAAGCGCAAAGAAGCGAAGGACTACAAGATTATCGGCAAGCCGACCAAACGCGTGGATTCGACGGTGAAGGTGGATGGCAGGGCCACGTTTGGCATCGATGTGCGGCGACCAGGAATGCTGCACGCGGCGGTGGCGAGATGCCCGGTGTTTGGCGGTAAAGTGCAAAGTTTTGATGCCACGAAGGCAAAGGCGGTGCGCGGAGTGAAGGAAGTCGTACAGATTTCCACGGGCGTGGCAGTGGTTGCGGACAATACCTGGTCGGCCATGGAAGGGCGCAACGCTCTGCAGATTAACTGGGATGAAGGACCAAATGCCAAGGTGAGCAGCGACTCAATCCGCAAACTGTATCACGAACAGGCGGAAAAGCCTGGCGCAATTGCCCGTAAAGATGGCGATGCCGAAGGGGCAATGGGAGCGCTGCAAAAAAGTCGAGGCGATATATGAAGTGCCTTATCTGGCTCACGCCACTATGGAGCCGATGAATTGCACGGCCGATGTGCGCGCGGATAGCTGCACCATCATCGGGCCAACACAATTCCAGACATTCGCACAAATGACGGGAGCGAAACTAACGGGGTTGAAGCCGGAACAGGTTCGCGTGGAAACGACGTATCTTGGCGGAGGATTTGGACGTCGCGCAGAGATGGATTTCATCGCGGAAGCGGTGCAGCTATCGAAGGCGATGAATGCGCCGGTGCAGGTGACGTGGTCGCGCGAAGATGACATGCAGCATGACTTTTACCGTCCCGCAGTCTTGGTCAAGATGGAAGCGGGACTGGATGGAAACGGTAAGGCGGTAGCGTGGAAGAATCGCGTGGTAGGGCCGTCGATCATGTCGCGCTTTTTCCCTGGGTCGGTGAAAAATGGAATTGACGAATCTTCAGTGGAAGGACTGTCGACGCTGAAGTACGAGGTTCCGAATCTGCTGGTGGAATACGTGCTGACCGAGAGCGGGATTCCCGTGGGGTTCTGGCGGTCGGTGGGGTGTTCGCACAACGGATATTTCGCGGAATGTTTTGTGGATGAAATGGCAAAGGCCGCTG
Organism: Candidatus Acidiferrales bacterium; assembly: GCA_963837885.1. Lineage (GTDB taxonomy): Bacteria > Acidobacteriota > Terriglobia > Acidiferrales > UBA7541 > Acidiferrum. The sequence continues at coordinate 55,101 of CAWIPD010000019.1, forward strand.
GGAAAGATCCGGTGGAATTTCGCCGAAGCATGTTGCCGAAAGATTCGCGGACACGCGGCGTAGTGGAACTGGCCGCAGAACAATCAGGCTGGAACAAGTCGTTGCCTGCAGGACACTATCGCGGAATCGCGGTAGTGGAATCGTTTGGCACATTTGTGGCGGAGGTTGCGGAAATCAGCATCGACAGCAAGGCGAAGACACTGCAGGTGCATCGTGTGGTGGCTGCCGTGGACTGCGGGCGCTACGTCAATCCAGAGACCATTCGGGCGCAAATAGAAGGATCTGTGGTATTCGGCCTGACTGCAGCGCTGAAGGGTGAAATCACAATTAAAGACGGACGGGTCGATCAGAGCAATTTCAACGATTACGAACTGGTGCGGATCAACGAGACACCGCAAGTGGAAGTCCATATGGTGCAGAGCAATGAAGGGCCCGGAGGGATTGGCGAACCGGGGACTCCACCGATTGCTCCGGCGGTGTGCAACGCCATCTTTGCGGGCACCGGGAAGCCGGTGCGGCGGTTGCCGATTCGAGCGGAAGATCTGGCCTAGCGGGACGATTGCCTTTCACGGCATGATGGTGCGTGCAACTTCCGTTACTCATACTCGCAGCAATATCGCTGGTCATCTGGGTCGTACTCACTTTTTTTCGAGGCGGCTTTTGGCAGGTACAGCGCTTCAATGCGGATGTAGAGAAATTTGAACCGCCCAGTTCGTGGCCGCGTGTGATAGCGATTGTTCCCGCACGGAACGAAGCAGAAACAATCTCGCAGGTAGTCGAATCCATACTGAAACAAAGTTATCCAGGCGACTTTCAGCTCATCGTTGTGGACGATCACAGCGAAGACCGAACGGCGGCGCTGGCAATGGCTGCGGCACAATCCGCTGGAGCAGAAGGGCGGATACGTGTTGTTTCTGCGGAGACATTGCCGGGTGGATGGACGGGCAAACTCTGGGCGATGCGGCAGGGAGTGGAAGATAGTGCAGCGCTGTCTGCCGAGTATGTATGGTTCACCGATGCGGATATTGTGCATGCGCCAGACACGCTAGAGAGATTGGTCGCTCGCGCCGAGCACCAGAAGCTACACCTTGCATCGTTGATGGTTCTGTTGCAAGCCAAATCTTTTGCAGAGAAATTGCTGATTCCGGCGTTCTTGTATTTCTTCCTGAAGCTCTATCCCCCGAAGTGGATTGCAGATGCGAAAGCGAAAACCGCGGGGGCCGCAGGGGGCTGCATTCTGCTGAGGCGGAGCGCGCTGGAACGTATTGGAGGAATAAAGGCGATTCGCAGCGAGGTGATTGACGATTGCGCGCTTGCGCGTGCGGTGAAACGAGACGGCGGGGCAATCTGGATGGGTCTAACACGAAAGAGCGTGAGCTTGCGGGCTTACAGTACATTTAAGGAGATACACGACCTGATTGCGCGAACAGCATTCACGCAATTGGGATATTCCGCACTTGTGCTGATCGGGACGCTAGTCGGCATGCTGGTGACGTATATTGTTCCGGTCGTATTTGCGTTCAGCACGCAGGCGATTTTGTGGCGACTTGGGCTGGCGGCTTGGGCATTGATGACGATTTCGTATTTGCCCACGGTGCGATTTTATGGATTGTCGCCGCTGTGGGCGCCAACGCTCCCGCTGGCGGCGGCGTTTTATTCGTATGCGACATGGGTTTCCGCGCTGCGTTATTGGTTGGGAAAAGGCGGGAAGTGGAAGGGCCGGGCACAAGCTCCCAAGAAATGAGTGCGGTGATGCAGAACCTTGCAAGTCGCGTGAATGTACTAGAGGATTCGGATGTATCGGAGAACAACAATGAAAAGCATGTTGGCGCGCCAGACCAGAATTCTGTTTGTGATTTTGTGTTTCAGCCTCCTCTTCGGCAAGTCAAACGCAGCACAAAATACGATCCCCACCAACGATCCGCCTTATTACGGGCCGTATAACGGAACATTCTGGGCCGACGGCGAAGGGCTGAAGAAAAAGCTGGTGAAGGACGATACGGTCACGCGCGCAGACTCTCCGTGGACGCTCTATGCATGGGTGTGGAGCAGCGAATTGCCCAAGGGACCAAGCATGATCGCGGGAATTGGGAATATCGAGGATGAGTATTCGCGTTATCTGGCGATGGACGGGGAAAAATTGATTTTGTGGACGGGCAAAGACAGCAGCCTTTCGGGAGCGGCGTCTTTTGGAGTAGGGAAATGGGAATTTGTGGGAGCAACGTTCGATGGAACAGAGTTTGCGCTTTATGCGGATGGAAAGCGGGTGGCCGCAGGGAAACTGGATCTGGGTAGCGTAGGTGATGTGCTGGAGATGGCTCCGTCTACTTCGCCTTGGCCAAACGGAAAGCATTTTGCAGGGAAGATCGCAGGACTGACGTTGTTGAGAAAAGCGTTGACGGCTGAGGAAATTCAGGCGATAGCGCAGAAGCCAGCGAATTTCTCGGCGGTGATGTTTGAAGAAGGATCGAAACCATGGCCGGTACAAACCAGAGCGCAGGCGGGCTACCGCGCTCCACAAGATGCGGCAACGATGCCCCGGACAAAGGCCCCGTTTACCGCTCCGACAAAAATAAATGTTGAGCAAATCAAGACTGGAATTAAGGCGAGCGGGAAGAACGAATGGACGGTGACAGGTGGGTGGAAATTGCGGCCTGCACCGGAGGTAAAAGAAGCGGGCGATGCACTCTCACAGATGGGATTTTCGCCGCGCGATTGGTGGACCGCAACGGTACCGGGAACGGTGCTGACAACGATGGTGGACCAGGGAGTTTATCCGGATCCGGATTATGGACTGAACAATTTGTCGATACCGGAAAGCTTGAACAAACAAGATTACTGGTACCGGACGGAGTTCAACGCTCCAACCGAATGGAAAGGCCAACGACTGACGCTGACGTTTGAGGGAATCAATTATGCGGCGGCGGTGTGGCTGAACGGGAAAGAACTGGGAACGATCAAGGGCGCATTCATTCGCGGGAATTTCGACATCACTGATGCGGTGAAGATTGGGCAAACGAATGCGCTGGCGGTGTGGATTGCGCCACCACCGCATCCGGGAATTCCACACGAGCAGAGCGTGAAGGCCGGTCCGGGAGAGAACGGGGGAATCATGTGCCTGGACGGGCCGACGTTTGTGGATACGGAAGGATGGGACTGGATTCCGGCAGTGCGCGATCGGGATACGGGGATTTGGCAGGAAGTGAAAGTTCGCGCAACGGAAAACGTGAAGATTGGAGATCCGCAGGTGGTGACGAAACTGCCGCTTCCGGAGACGAATCGAGCGGCGGTCGAGATTGTGGTGCCGGTGGAGAATAATTCGAACGTGCCGGTGAACGGAACAGTTACGGCATCGTTTGAGAATGTCACAGTGACCAAAACAGTTTCAGTTCCAGCCGGCAAAAGCGAGGTAAAGCTCGCACCCGCGGAATTTCCGCAGTTGAACGTGCAGAATCCACGACTGTGGTGGCCGAATGGATATGGAAAGCCGGAGCTATACACGCTGAAATTGTCGTTCGCGGAAGGCGGAAAAGAATCGGATGTGAAGGAACTGCGATTCGGGATTCGCGAAGTGACCTATGAAATCAGCTTAATGGACAGCACGGGGCACTTGCGGCGCGTGGACATTGCGCTGACAACGGCGCGAGAGAAGCATGAACAGATTGTGGATGTGTCGCATAACGGGATTCGCAATATTCCTCCGACGGATCCATTTCCTTCGATCTATCCACAGGAGTGGAAGGACGAGTGGAAGTCGTGGGTGGCGTCGCTGAAACCGGGAGCAGAAAACTCTGCCGCGATAAAAACGGTAGAGGATACGCGGGCGGCTCCGTACCTGGCAATCAAGGTGAATGGCGTGCGAATCGCAGCGCGCGGCGGCAGTTGGGGAATGGATGATTCGCGCAAGAGGGTGTCGCGCGAAAAGCTGGAGCCCTATTTCCGGCTACATCGCGACGCGAATGTAAATATCATTCGCAACTGGGTGGGACAAAGCACGGAAGAAACGTTTTTTGAGCTAGCGGACGAATACGGATTGCTGGTGTGGAACGATTTCTGGGCTTCGACGCAGAACTACAACGTGGAGCCGGAAGATCCACAGCTTTTTCTAGAGAACGCGCGGGACACGATTTTGCGCTACCGGAATCATCCCTCGATTGTGATCTGGTGCGGAAGAAATGAAGGTGTGCCGCAACCAACGTTGAATGAAGGACTCGATGCGCTGATCCGGGAAGTTGATGGGACACGATATTACACGCCGACTTCGAACCAAGTGAATTTACAAGGCAGCGGGCCGTACCGGTTTGTGGATCCAAAGTTGTATTTCACGACAGTCAATCATGGTTTTTCGGTGGAGACGGGGACGCCATCGTTCCCGACACTGGAAATGTGGAAGGCGTGGATTCCAGCGGAGGATTTGTGGCCGATCAGCGACGATTGGGCGTATCACGATTGGCACCAGAGTGGGAACGGAGACATGGTGCCGTTCATGGCGGAAGTGGAAGCGGAGTTTGGTGCAGCAAGCAGCTTTGCCGATTTCGAGCGGAAAGCGCAGATGTTGAATTACGTGCAGCACCGAGCGATTTTTGAAGGAATGAATGCGCATCTATGGGCGCCGAATACGGCGCGAATGCTATGGATGACACAGCCGGCGTGGCCGAGTTCGACGTGGCAAATCTTCAGCGCGGATTACGATACGCAGTCGTCGTATTACGGGGTGAAGAAGGCGAGCGAGATGGTGCACGTACAGATGGATCCGACGACGTTCGGGGTGGAGATAGCGAATTCGCTGCCCGATACGGTGAAGGGGCTGAGCGTGCACGCGAAAGTTGTTTCGCTGGAGAATCAGGTGCTGGCGGAAAAAGAAGAGAAGAAGGATGCGCCGACAGGTGCGACGGAAGTGTTTACGCTGGATCTTGCACCGCAGATTAAAGGGAACACGGTGCTGGTGAAGTTGGAACTTCGTGACGCGACGGGGAAACTAATCTCTGACAATTTTTACTGGATTGGCGGAGAGAGCGCGGATTATCGCAAGTTGAACCGACTGGCGGCTGCGGACGTGGCGATTACGGCGAGTGCAAGCTATGCGAAAGATGTGGTGCACGTGAAAGTGCATTTGCAGAACAAAGGAACTTCGGCGGCGATCCAAACGAAACTGACGCTGCTGGAGGCGGACGGGGCGACTCGAGTGTTGCCGGTGTATTACGGCGATAACTATATTTCGATGCTGCCGGGAGAAGAGAAGGAGATTGAGATTGAAGCGCCGACTTCTGCGGTGAAGGGTGGGTTGGCGATGGGGATTCGGGGGTGGAATGTGGCGGAGAAAGTGGTGAAGTTGGGGGGGAAGAAATAGACGTGCCTTCTCGCGAGTGAACGGTTTACACCGAGGATGAAATGAAATTTAAACCCGCACCCTTAAAGTCGAAGGGTGCGGCACCTGAGGCAGTGAGGATGAGGCCTCAAGGGCAAAGTCAGGAGTGACTGTGCCACAGAAGAATTAAGGAAGGGTTAAGGCGATGATGGCGTCGGACTGGGGCTCTTCGGTGACGCCGCGGTGGCCGCCTGCGGCGATCAGAACGAATTGCTTTCCAGTTTTGCGGGATTGATAGGTCATGGGAGTGGCGCCGCCAGGTGTGGGGAGCTGGAACTTCCAGAGTTCTTTGCCGGTGGCGACATCGAAAGCGCGGAACGAAGGATCGATCATCGTTCCGGCAATGAAAACTAAGCCGCCGGCCGTGACGATAGGTCCGCCGAGGCTGGGGGCTCCGAGTGGGACCCGGGGTTTGGTGGGCGCGATCGAGCCGAGCGGAACCTGCCAGCGAATTGTGCCGGTGGACATATCCACGGCGGTAAGAGTGCCCCAGGGCGGAGGCGCGCAAGGAAGATGATGCGCCTTGGCAAACAGAAATGTGCGGAACATGCCGTAAGGCGCGCCGGCCTGTTGGGTGTAATCGAGACCTGAACTATTTTTATCCACAGCGTCCCAATATTTGTCCGCCGAAATTACGCCCATTTCCGCAGGCAGAGTATTGGTGTTCACGAACAGCAGGCTGCTTTGCGGGTCGAAGGCATAGCCGCTCCAGTTCATCCCGCCAACATTGCCGGGCATGGAGAGCGTGCCCTGTACACTGGGCGGAGTGAAGAGGCCGTCATTGCGGAGGCTCTTGATTCGCTCGCGGCAAACTTCGCGGTCCTCTTGCGTGATCCCCCAGGCATCTTCGGCGGATAGTTTTTGCGGCGAGATGGCCGGGGGCGCCAAGGGAAAAGGTTGGGTGGGCGAAGTCACTTCTCCGGGCACATCGGATTGAGGGACGGGCTTTTCTTCTACGGGAAAAACGGGGACGCCGGTATCGCGATTCAAGACAAAGAGGAAACCAGTTTTGTTGCCCTGGATTACTACAGGAACGCTTTTGCCATCGTGCTGGAGAGTAGCGAGGAGCGGAGGCGAGGCGGAATCGTAGTCCCAGAGGTCGTGGTGGACGAGTTGGAATCCCCAGACGAATTCTCCGGTCTTGCCGCGAAGGGCGACCACGGAATCGGCCCACTTGTCATCGCCGGGACGGAGACCGCCGTAATAATCGGGACTGGCGCTGCCAGTGGGGATGAAGACGAGGTCGCGTTCGGGATCAACAACCATGACCGACCAGGCGTTGGCTGCGCCGGTGCGCCAGGGTTTGGCCGAGGATTGCGACGCTGATTCAGGAATATTGGGTGGGAGAGGCTCCCATTTCCAGCGCAAGGCTCCGGTGCGAGCGTCGAACGCACGAACAACGCCGTCGGACATTTCGGCGCGAGAGTTGTCATCGATTGCGGAACCGACGATGACGACGTCGTCGATGACGGCGGGGGGAGAGGTCATGTGATACTGCCCAGGAATGTAGCGTGCTACATCGCGAAGACTGATTTGGCCGCGATTGCCGAAGTCCATGCAAGGTTCGCCGGTGGCGCCATCGAGAGCGATAAGACGAGCATCGAGTGTGGCTTCAAAAATACGCCGGCGGCAGGGCTTCCCTTTTGCGCGAGACGGATCGAGCCAAGCGGCAACTCCGCGATTGATGAGGCCGTCACCATAATTTCCGGCGAGCTCAATCATGGGATCATAAACCCAGAGCTGCTTGCCCGTTTCCGGATCGATAGCGAAGACGCGATTGAACGCGGTAGTGAGATAGAGCTTTCCATCGACAAGGATAGGCGTGGTTTCCAGGCCGCTGCGTTTTTTGCCGTTGCTGCCATCGGAAATATCGCCGACGTGAAAAGTCCAGGCGACTTTGAGGGTGGCGACATTTTCGCGATTGATTTGGGATAGCGGGGAATAGCGCATTCCGCCCGCGTCGTGGCCATAGTAGGGCCAGTCATCGGTGGATGAAGCGGGCGGATGAGGGGATTGCGGGGCGGCGGCGGGTGGGAATGTGCCGAGAAGAAAAAGCAGGGTTACGGCGAGAGAAGAAACGAGTTTCGACATGCGGCGAAGGCTCCTCGGTTGGGTCGAGAGTGGTTCATTGTACGCCGAGGTGGGTGGCAGGGACATTAGGAAGTGATGTTCCGGGACGAGGAGTACGGCTCTCTTCTGATGGGGACCACTCGGGTGGTTGGTGACGAAAAGAGGGATCCTTCGACTGCGGCCCAGCAGAAACGGCTGGGCCTTCGCTCAGGATGACAGTTTTGGGAAGGGGCGAGGATTCCGAAAGGGGTAGGTGCGGTACACAATGTAGATGCGGCGGCGCGGTACTTCGGCTTCGCACAGGATGACAGTTTTGCGCAGGGGGCGAGAATCGGAAAGAAGCGCGAGATTCATGTTGTGAATTATAATCGCGAGAATGAGCAGCGCCCCAACAAGTGGAAATGCAGGCGGAACGAATGGTGGACTGATCGGGCCGGAGCAATATCTGCGACTGCACGCGGTGAATATTTATGTGCGGAATCAGGATCGCAGCCTGCGGTTCTATCTGGATCAATTGGGATTTCATCTGGCGTTTGACACGCGTTTGCAATCCGGGGAGCGATGGGTGGCTGTGGCACCGCCCGACGGAACTGCCCTGCTGTCGCTGATTGTGCCCAAGCCAACATCTGCGGAATACAAATTGATTGGACGCGCGACGCACGTTGTATTCATCACCGAAGACGTGACTTCGACATTCCAGCAGTGGTCTAGACGTGGCGTGCGTTTTCAGCAGACGCCGCGGCTGAAACGAATCAAGTTTGACGGGCAAGCGCAGCCTTCGGAAGCTTCGGCGATGTTGCTGGGAACGCAAACGCCGATATGGGGTGGAGTGTTCGCGCGATTCAGGGACGTGGACGGCAATTCATTTTCACTGGTTAGTTTTGACGAAGTGACTCACAGCGTGGAATTGCAACGTCGCGCCAAGGCTGAGAGAGAAGAGGCGGAGCGGCGGACGGAGCAGGAAATGGAAATCGCCACGCGAGTGCAGGCGAGACTTTTTCCGCAGAGAATGCCTGCGCTACGCGGGCTGGAATATTCGGGGATGTGCATACAGGCACGAAGAGTCGGCGGAGATTATTACGACTTTCTAGACCTGGGAGGACAGCGGCTGGGGCTGGTGATCGGGGACATATCGGGAAAAGGAATTGCAGCGGCTTTGTTGATGGCAAACCTGCAGGCAAATGTGCGCAGCCAATGCACCGTGGCCATCGACCAGCCGCAGAACCTGTTGCGTTCGGTAAATAACCTGTTTCGGGAGAACACGCCGGATGGATCGTTCGCGACATTGTTTTTTGCAGAGTATGACGACAGCATCGGCCGTTTGCGATATGCGAATTGCGGGCACTTGTGTGCGCTGTTGCTGCGGAACGACCGGACGATGGAGAAACTGGGAGCTACCGCGACGGTGATGGGAGCATTTGAGGATTGGGATTGCGAGATTGAGGAACGTTCGATCTTTCCGGGCGACACGTTTGTGCTATACACCGACGGAATCACGGAAGCGTTCAATAAGGCGGGAGACGAATTCGGAGAAGAACGGTTGATTGAGGTACTGCAACAGAACCGCGAGCTGTGCTGCCAAGATCTGCTGGGCACGATATTGGAAGAGGTTCGGAAATTCAGCCCGCACGAGCAGCGCGACGACATTACTGCGATTGTGGCGAAGTGCAGAGCCGGGCGCGTAGGGTTAGAGGCTAGCCAAGAATCAGGGAGTGGGTCAGTTTCCGATTAGCCAACTACTCAGGAACTTGCCGAGTGTTATTGGCTCGATGCCCTTAAATCCTCTTTTTCCAATCAACGCCTTGTTTGGATGATTCTTGCGACAATCCTTTCAATATGACGAAAAGCTCTGAAATATATCGAGCATCACCCTCAAAGAACGAGTATATGTTGGTTCCTTCTGCTGCACATTGCACCAACGACCTGGGCTGCCTCCCACTCCGCTCAAACTCCAGGCAAGAAGCTACTTTGTCTCCAAAAGCAACAATATGCTTTGACTTGAGTTGGAATCCTTCTTTCGCGGCAGTTTCAGACATAGCATCTTCAAAAGGAGCCAAATCTCTACTCGCCTTGAATGACCGTCCGCTGGAAAAAGAGATGAGGCTGTATGGCACATCCAAAAACGGAGCTCCAAGTGAAAGCTTCATAATCGTTGGCCCATTCTTCCCATTCCAAACGAAATAGTCCCTTGGAACGGGAATATTCCATTCGGCAAACGAAACACTACTTTTATGGAGTACATGCCAACCAAAACCACTAAGCGGAACTATCAGGAGCAAAGCGCATACTATGGCAACGCTTACAGTGCTTATCCATGCGAAAGTTTTTCTAAAATTGTGGATGTGACGAACCTCTCACGGAAAAGTAGCACATTTTGATGGCCAAATGGTCAGGTCCCGGTAAACGCGGTTACCGGAGATGTTGCTCACAGTACTCTCGTGGACGGCTTGGAATCATTCTTTGGCCCACTGTTTCTTGTAAGCTTCGACATGGTGAGGGAAGAGTTCTTCATAGCGTGGATTTGTCACACCATTGAGATAAATCTCGATCCCCGCTTCACCTATTTCAACGCTGAGGTCTACGATTTGAACGCTCCCACTGCACTCGATTGGCGAACCACCTGGCACACTGACTGTAAGTCCCGGAATTGGCAGCCACCGGTCACGATGCTCAATGCAGTAAGGCTGGATCGAAGCATAGGCAGCAGTTGGCAAAAACCGTCCACTCGCGACACCCATTGGTGCATCGCCTGCCTCAAGTTCAGTGAAGCCAACAATCTCATTACCGAGTTTTACCTGAAAACGCATGACCCGCTGATGGAAGCATAATTCACAAGTATTTGGGCATCAAGCCATTGGTCAGGTCCTTCCATCTGGTAAACGCGCTTACCTTCCATGTGGGTACTAGGGCGATGGGCCACGCCTAAGGTCCGCGATGATTGCGCGCAATTCGTCTTTGTCCTCTTCACGGGCCAGAGTATCTAGATTCTCACCCAGACTCATACGCACGGCCTCCAAACGAGGGTCGGCTATCCTGACTTGGTGGCGTCATCCCAATCCAAGGCCCTTCTGTTCCGAGCAGATGTTTCTCAAGCTCGTCAGCGAACTGTTCTGCCGTTACGTGTCGCTTACTCGGTAAGGCAGCGATGAACAGCATGAGCACGACAATTCCAAACGGAACGCCTACGAGCCACGCCAAGCTGTGCATGAGGTAAGCCGTCAGCGCAGCTGGTAGGAATAAGGCCAGCAATTGTATCGTCCAGTCAAGCGCCTTCGGTGGATACAGTTGAAGATGGAAACTCACTCAGAACCTTTGGAGCAAGGATAAGTGTTTTAATTCTGGCTCGGCAAGTCCTGGTAAACGCCGAAATCGGAAACGTTCGTACTAGGTCACCCCTCCAAGAGCGATTCATCAGACCAAACATCAACGCAGGCTTGCGCGAGAAGAAATCGGTAACCCGGTGGCAAACCAAGAAATTTCGCCATTTCGGGATAATCCTCGTATATATGGCTCGCATGAAGAGGGTCGAAGAACTCGGCGTCATCGCTGAACTCTTCCCCACACCAGAGGTACCACCCATTCGTTTCATTCTCGACCCGGTGACGTAAACCGTTTATAGGCAATTTCCCTTTGGTGGAGAGAGCAAATCCTAATTTTGATTCTGGCAGCGATGCCACATACTCCACTGCGTGTTCTGCACAGAATGCTTTTTGTGACGCAACAATCAGTTCGTCGACCATAAGAATCCAGTCAGAATCTTATCTCATCGAGAAGACCAATTGGCGTTGCGTGTAGAAAAAGTCGGCAAGGTCCCGGTAAACGCGGTTACCGGAAACAACCAGAAACATGGGTACTATGAGCCGTTGTCTGCTTTTCCGAAAAGTAACTGATGCTCATTCCATGGAGAACCTGATTAAGAAGTGAACTTAGCGGCTCGTCGATCTTGGTGGTGCCGCTCGGGTGAAGCGAAATGAGTGACGGAAATTAAAACTTTCACTCGATCCTGCGGGTCGTGTCTCTTCAACTATCTCGATAAGGTTGCGTTTAATCGTGATTGTAACGCGCTTTTCGGATGGCTTCTTATTGTCCGTTCCGGAGCCGGTCAATACCAACGTACCTCTTCCTTCACGAAGCGAGTCATAGCCCACCACTTTAAAGACTTGTGCAGGCTTGCCGTCCGTCGCTTCACTATAGCTCGATGCAGATGTATCGAACCTTACAACATCGGACTCCTCCACAGTTTTCGAGGGACCGTCATCGTAAACATAGTGCCACCTGAGTGTTTTCCCTGGTTCCGCGTCTGAATCGAAAGCCAAGTAGGCAGGAGTTCGCGTTTTGTTGAGGTGGGGATCGATTAATCGCGGTATTCGAGAGCCCCGACCCAGTCCCCGAGAAGGGCTAAACGCAAGTCGCGCTCGGTCTGCAAAGAAGCTTGGGGCGCAGGCATCGAAATCTGAGCGAGCGTCTGCGCAACAATTAAAAAAAGAGTCATAGCAAGAAACGGATAGCGCACAAAGTTGAGAGTACCACAACTGATTCTAGGGAATTACGAGCGGGCCTGATAAACGCGGTAACCGGAAACTGAGCCACTACCCAGAATCACAAAAGGTGGTGCCATGCATCACATTTTGTTATAGTGACGAGGTTGGGACATGGGCTGTATCCCGAGGTTAGGGAATGGCACCGGAGGCCGACATGAGCGTTATCCCGAATGGGGGCAGCGGGCCCTCTGACGGCAAGGGTAAGATTACCGTGCCGGAACTGCTGCAGCGGAAGACCTTAGCTGCAGGAACTCCAAACAACAAGAAGATTACCTGCCTGACGGCGTACGACTACGCGATGGGGCGGCTGGTGGACGAAGCCGGCGTGGACGTGGTGTTGGTGGGCGATTCGCTGGGCATGGTGATGCTGGGCTACGAGAGCACGCTGCCAGTCACACTGGAAGAGATGCTGCACCATACGCGAGCGGTGCGGCGCGGCGTGGAACGAGCGCTGGTGGTGGCAGACATGCCCTACGGCAGCTATCACGGAGAAATTGGCGAGGCGGTTCGCAATGCCATGCGCTTTGTGAAGGAAGCCGGCGCGGAAGCGGTGAAGATCGAGGGCGGGGAGCGGCGGCTGGAGCTGATTGCGCGGCTGACGGAAGCGGAGATTCCCGTAATGGGACACGTGGGGTTGACGCCACAGTCGGTAAACGCCATGGGCGGCTACCGGGTGCAGGGGAAAACGCCGGGGTCGGCGGAGCAGCTGCTGCGAGACGCGCGGTCGGTGGAAGCAGCCGGGGCGTTTGCGATTGTGCTGGAAGGAATCCCCCGAGAGCTGGCAGCGGAGATTACACGAACGGTGCGGATCCCGACGATTGGGATCGGGGCGGGGCCGGACTGCGATGGACAAGTGCTGGTGCTGCATGACCTGCTGGGATTAACGTTCCAGGCGCCGCCGAAATTTGCGCGGCAGTATGTGAATCTGGGAGAGGTGATCTCGCAGGCGGTGCGCGAGTATTGCGATGACGTGCAGAGCGGGGCGTTTCCCTCCGATGCCGAGTCCTATCACGCGCCGAGCGCGATGAAGAGCCGGAAAGCATTTCCGATGGCACGGTAGGCGCGGGCGGTACAGGTGAGTCCCCTAAAAATTGGAGATGGAAGAAGGGCCGGGTAAGCTGCGGAAAAAGATAACGCAGAGGCGCAGAGATACGCAGAGGTTCGCTGAGAAGCAGAGTTCAGAAGAAAAATCCCCACCCTCACAAACCGAGAGTGGGGCACCCTAAGACATATTGAGGTGAACGATGAAACCGGATGAAATCGTTGCGCTGACAGAATTCAACTTTTGGGCTGACCGGCGAGTGTTGGACGCGGTTGAGGCGCTGACACCGGAACAACTCACCAAGGAAATGGGTTCAAGTTACAGCTCGGTGAAAGACACGCTGGCGCACATCGTGGGCGTGGAGTGGGTGTGGCTGGAGCGACTGCAAGGGAGATCTCCGAGCGCGATAGCGCCGGGGCAGGAATACAGCGACTTGGCGGCATTGCGAGCACGCTGGGAAGAAATCGAGAAGAACTTTGGCGAGTACATGGAAGAGTTGACGAAGGCGGAGTTGGACGAGGTGGTGGAATATAAGACAATGAGTTTTGGGCCGGCAAAAAATCCGCGGTGGCAAATGATCCAGCACGTGGTGAATCATGGCTCCTATCATCGCGGACAGGTGATAACCATGCTGAGGCAGTTGGGTGCGAAGGGTGTTGGCACAGACCTGATAACGTATTACCGGGAGAAAAGCGCGGCGGCAGAGGCGTAGAGATGCAGGCTCAGGCAGCGGCAAAGCACTCGATGGAAATTATCCGGACGATTGCGTGGATGAAAGAGAAAGCGCAACAGGCGCGGTTGGAGCAGCGCGTGATCGGATTTGTGCCGACGATGGGGGCGTTGCACGCGGGACATATGGCGTTGGTGGAACGTGCGCGTAAAGAATGCTCGCCGGTGTACGCATCCATATTCCTGAACCCAAAGCAATTTGGTCCGAACGAAGACTTATCGAAATATCCGCGACCGTTGGAGGTGGACGTAGAAAAGCTGACGGCGGAAAAGACGGACGGATTATTTTTGCCGGATGCCGCGGAAATGTATCCACACGGATTTTCTACGTATGTCCATGTCGATGGGCTAAGCGAGCGGCTGGAAGGAAAAACCCGGCCAGGACATTTTGGTGGCGTAGCGACGGTGGTGCTCAAGCTGCTGGAAATTGTGCAGCCACATTATGCTTATTTTGGACGCAAGGATGCGCAGCAAGTGCGCATTGTGCAGCAGATGGTGCGCGATCTGAATCTAAATACCGAGATAGTGGTCTGCCCGATTGTTCGGGAGGCTGATGGGCTGGCGCTGAGTTCACGGAATGTCTATTTGGGAGAAGAAGAGCGCAAGGCCGCAACAGTTTTGTACCGGGCGTTACGGGCGGCCGAAGCGGAAGTAAACGGGGGAGTGCGCGACTCCCTGGAACTGCAGCGAACACTGCAAAAGGTGCTGGAAAGCGAGTCGCGGGCGCGAGTGGATTACGCGGAGATCGTGGATGCGGAGACATTCGAGCCGGTGGTACGCGTGGCGCGACGGAGTTATGTGGTACTGGCTGTATATTTGGGGCGTACGCGATTGATCGACAATATGCTGATTGAACCGATTGGGGATGAACTGCGCGCGGAAGTTTAGTGACGAGTGGATTCGAGGCTCACAGTTGAGTGAAAAAGCAGATCCCTCAGCTCGTTCAAAAAGCGAACGAACTGAGGGATGACAATTTAAAGTATTAAGGTTGCGAAGAATTTTCGTAATTGCGTTAGGCAGAAATCTTGGTCAGGGTTTCGCTCGCGTGGCCTTTGGCTTTTACTTCATCCCAAATTTCTTCGATCTTGCCGGTTGGTCCAATCAAGAAAGTGCTGCGAACGATGCCCTTGAAGGATCGGCCCATGAATTTCTTCATGCGCCAGACGCCGTAAGCTTCGATCATTTTGTGGGTGGGATCGCCAAGCAGAGGGAAATTAAGCTTTTGTTTGGTCTTGAAGTTTTTTAGAGCTTTTTCCGGATCGGCGCTGACGCCAAGAACAACTACGTCTTGCTTATCGAATTTTGGTTTCAGATCACGGAATTCGCAGGCTTCGATGGTGCAGCCAGGCGTGCTGGCTTTTGGATAGAAGTAAAGAAGGACGCGCTGGCCTTTGAAATCGCTGAGAGAAACTTGTTTGCCTTCGTCGGAAATGAGAGTGAAGTCTGGAGCTTTGTCGCCGATCTTCAACATGAGAAGAGCCTCGGTTCTCTGGAAATGTAATTTTAGGAAGTTTGTTGGCCGGTCTAAAGACCGGCCACTACATTGGATATTACGACAAAAGTTTGCGAAGGACAGCGGTGATGGTCTGGGGATTGGCCTGACCTTTAGTGGCTTTCATGACCTGGCCGAGGAAGAAGTTGAAGACGCCTTCGTTGCCGGATTTGAATTTGGCGACGTTCTCGGGGTTCTTGGCGATGACTTCGCGAGCGGCTTGCTCGATGACATCGTCGCTGACTTGAGCGCCCAAACCTTCCGCGGCAACGATGTCAGCAGCGGTGCGACCGGTGTCGAACATCTCGTTAAAGACTTTCTTGCCGATAGTGCCGGTAATTTTCTTCGTTTCGACTAGTGTGACAAGTTCAGACAGGGACTTAGGGGAAACGGGACTGGCGGTGATTTCTTTGCCGGAGTCATTCAGACGGCGAAGAAGTTCGGTTTGCATCCAGTTGGCGGCGGCTTTGCCGGGAGCACCCGCTTTTACGACAGATTCGAAGTAGGCGGCAAGATCCTGAGAGTCCGTCAAAACTTCCGCATCGTAAGGCGTGATGCCGAACACGGAAACAAATCGAGCACGTTTCGCGTGGGGAAGTTCGGGAAGCGAATCGTGGATTTGCTTGCGCCAGGCGTCGCTGACATGCACGGGGAGCAGGTCGGGCTCAGGAAAGTAGCGATAATCATGGGCCTTTTCCTTGGAGCGCATGGATATCGTGCGGCATTCGGCTTGGTTCCAGAGGCGCGTTTCCTGAGAGATGCGCCCTCCGGATTCGAGAACGCCAACATGGCGCTCGATTTCAAATTCGAGGGCTTTGGCAAGATAGCGAAACGAGTTTAGATTTTTTACTTCGACCTTGGTGCCAAATTCTTTCGCGCCGCGCAGACGTACGCTGACATTCGCGTCGCAACGGAGAGAGCCTTCCTCCATATTGCAATCGCTGACGCCGGTGTAAAGAAGGATTTGCCGAAGCGTGGTGAGGTAATTGTAGGCTTCTTCGGACGAGCGCATGTCGGGTTCAGAAACGATCTCGCTTAACGGCGTGCCGCAGCGATTGAAATCGACGTAGGTTTTTTCGTCGGAGTGCGGGAATCCGTCGTGCAGCGACTTGCCGGCGTCCTCTTCAAGATGAAGACGGGTGATGCCGATGCGCTTTTTGCCGCCGTCGTGATCGATCTCGATCCAACCGCCGGTGGCGAGGGGCAATTCGAATTGAGAAATCTGGTAGCCCTTGGGGAGGTCGGGATAGAAATAATTTTTGCGGGCAAAGCGGGAATGCTCGTGAACGGTGCAGTTGAGTGCCAGGGCGGCGCTCATACCCAATTCCACGGCACGCTTATTGAGGACGGGAAGAGTGCCAGGAAGGCCGAGGCAAACCGGGCAGGTATTTGCGTTGGGCGCATCGCCGAAGCGAGTGGAGCAACTGCAGAAGATTTTTGTGTTGGTAAGGAGTTGCGCATGGACTTCCAGACCGATGACGACCTCGTATTTGGCGAGGAGTTCGGGAGAGAGGGCAGATTCGGTGGCGAATTTGGTCATGTCGAAAGAAAAAGTATAGCAGAGGTGTGTAGAGTAAAGAGGGCGGCGTAAAGCCGCCCCTACTAATTATTAGTTACGGCCGGAGAACTGGTAGCGAAGGCCGACAATGGCCTGGCGGCCGAGCGCTGGGTAGCCGAGGGCGTCCTGATACTGTTTGTCGAAAAGGTTTGTGGCGCGGGCGTAAACGGAAAAACCACGATAGAAGAGGTAGCTGGCGGAAATGTCGAAGCGCGCATAACCGGGATTATGGGTGTAGCCGAGGTTGAGAAAATCGCTGTCGGTGCGATCACCGACGAAATAGCCAGCGAATACAGCATTGAAGCGATGAAATGTGCCTGAGAACGTGATGGAACCGGAGTTTGTGGGGCGGCGAAGCAGTCGATTGCCGGGAATTTCTGCGGGATCGAAGGAGTTCGGAGATTTGATAACGAGGCTATCGTCGTAAGTGTAGTTGCCACTGATGAAAAGCCATTTAGCGGCGCGGAGGCTTGCTTCGATGTTTGTACCGCGAGCGCGCGAAAGATCGGTGTTGAAGTAATAGCCAAAGCTAGCGCCCGCACCTGGCGGTGGAGGGATGCCGCACGAGTTGCCTGTGAGCGGAGGATCGAGAGCCGCGCAGTAAGCGAAGCTGACGATATCGTAGAAACGGTTTGAAAAGTACTCAGCGGAAACCAGCAGCCGATCGCTGACCAGCTTTTGCTCAAAGCCGAACACCCAATTCTTGCTGGCTTCGGGTTTGAGTGACGGATTGCCGATGTCGCCGTACTGATCGCTGTAGAGCTGGTCGAAACGAGGTTCCTTGATGCCCTGGCCGTAGAAGGCGCGAAGACGGGTATCGCCGAATGCGCCATTGCTCCGGCGAAGAAGATAGTTGGCGCCGGCGCGTGGAACGACGCGAGTTCCGAAATAGCCATTGGCTTCGGCACGCAGACCAAAATCGAGGGATAAACGAGAGATGGGGGAATATCGGAAATCGAGGAATCCCGCCTGATTGTTGCGACGGACGTGTTGTTGTGCCAGGAAGTAGATGGAGGCGTTTTCGACTTCGTATTGATAGCCCGCCGTGACAGCGAAGTTGCGGTTGGTGTAAGTGGTTTGCGCGTTGAAACTGGCGCGATTGTACTGGTAATTGTCGTCGAAGGTGAAGTCGCAGAATTCAGCAGTTGGGACAGAAGTGGGATTAGATTGGGGACAGTAAACATTTGGATCGGTGGCAAAAAAACTCTGCTGGAGATTATAGCTATGCTGACGTGTGTAAGATTCGGCGCCCATCAACTCACTGTGCCAGTGCGTACCAGTGGCAAAATCCCAGCGAGCATTGGCACTGAAGAGTTCCTGGTTGTAGCGCTGGTGGAGACTGGGAGGAGTAAAAATGCTTTGTCCCGCAACGCCGGCGTCTGCGTCGTTGTTCCGCACTGAAAGGCGAAGTTGGTTGGTATCGCTGAAGCTGTAGCCAAAATTACCTGAAAGAGTGCGGTTAATGAAATCCGTGTTGGGGTATTCGCCGGCAGTTTGAAGATAGGAAGCGGAGCCAGAATAGTCGAAATGACCAAACAGACCGCTGATTTGGCCACCCCCCCGGCCCGAGGAGTAGCTTCCACCCTCGGAGAAAATGGAGAAAGCTGGCACGGAAGTGGTACCGCGATTCGAGAACAGTTGGACGACGCCGGAGACTGCGTCCGTGCCGTAGATAGCGCTCTCCGCGCCACGCACGATTTCGATCTTGTCGAGGTTGTCGGCGGTCAGGATAGAAAAATCAACCGCCCCGCCCGGGGGATTGATGGGCGAGCCATCCACGAGAACTTTTACAAAGTTAGAATTTCCGCCATCGAGGAATAGGGACGCAGTACCCCCGTTCGCACCGGTACGGGAAAAAGCGACACCGGTTGAGTAGGAGAGCAGGTCCGGCAGAGCGACCGACTGGCGCAAATCCATTTCCTCGCGGGTGATGATGGAGTTGGGGGCAGAGGATTGCTGACTCTTGATCGGCGCGGTTTGCGCGGTAACGAGAACCTGGTCTGATAGAGCGGCGAGTTCCATACGAATGTTGAGCGTACGAATGGCCGCGCCGGAGAGATCTATGACGAGTTCGCGAGTTGCAAATGGTGAGAGGGAGAAACGGACCTTGTATTTACCAGGCGAGAGAGAAAGTTTATAGGAGCCGTCGGCAGAAGAAGTGAAAGATCGAGGCAAAGTTGCCGCCGAGTCTTGCAGTTGGACGGCAATTGCCACATCAGCCAGGGCAGCACCGGAAGGATCGGTGAGAGTACCAGAAAGATAAACGTCGGCCGATGGCGATTGAGATTGCGAGTAGGCAGGTAATGCCAAAACAAAAAGCAGGAGTAAGACGATGAGACAGAATGCGGAGTCGATGGATTTCATGGTTCCTCTCCTCCCTCACGCGCGGGAGTGTAAAGGTTGGCCGGCACATAAAAGAGAATGCACTGGCTGCAGACATCGCCGGTCTCCTGGCTAAGCGGAGGTGAGTTTCTGCGTTACCGAAGAACTGGGTAACAGCAGAAACTCAAGAGTCTCGAAGCCTTCCCGTAGCGGCGTTAGGGCTACAGTGGCTGGCGAGCGTAAATCCGCTATACAGTCGCGCGGCGGCGACGGATTTGCACCGTCTTCCCGAACACGAGGTCTGCGGTGAAAGTGGAGGGGCACGAGGCCCGCTGAGAGTTACTAGAGTCGGCAGCGAAACGAAGCAGCCGGGTTGGGGTGGACAAGAATTAGTGCTAGTTGTCGGACAAAAGCGTTACGCGGGGCCTTCCGGAAGAAGCGAGTTCAACGGAGAGCGGCGCTTGAAAAACCTGTTCAAGTAAATCGCGTTGAAACACACTGGCTGGCGGGCCAACACGGAGGCACTTCCCTTTCTGCAAGAGGACAACCTGATCGGCAAATTCGCCCGCCAGGTTGAGCTCGTGAGTGACGACGATAACGGTATAGCGATTTTCGGCGGCCAGGCGGCGCAAAGAAACGAGGAGATCGACCTGGGCGCCGATGTCTAGATGAAGGGTTGGCTCGTCGAGTAAAAGAAGGAGCGGCTGCTGGGCAAGAGCGCGCGCAAGAACGATGCGCTGTTTTTCGCCGCCGGAGATCTTGTCCATCCAACGATCGCTCAGGTGCAAAGCATTGACCTGCGCCAGAGCGTTCTTGGCGATGTTGATGTCGTCTTCGGTTTCAAAGCGGAGTGCGCGCCCATAAGGATGACGGCCTTGAAGAACAAATTCCCAGGCACGCGAAGGAAAGAGCAGAGGGCTTTCCTGCTGGACCAAAGCGATACGCTGGGCGCGGGTCTTAGGAGCGAGCGAGTGGGTGGCGAAACCGTTGAGAAAAATTCTCCCGGAGAGAGGCTCGAGAGCGCCGGAAATAAGTTTTAGCAATGTGGACTTGCCACAGGCATTGGGGCCGAGGATGGCAACGATTTCGCCGGGCCTGGCCTGAAAGCTGAGCGCTTCCAAAGTGAAGAGAGGGGCTTGCGAAGGATTGGAGGCGTAGGCGTAGCTGACCTGCTCGACGCTGAGGCGGACGTCTTGATTGGAGCGAGGCTGCTCTGGATCGCCGAAGGGATGGGCGAGAGGAGGATGGGTTGAAGTGCTCACGAGAGTCTCCTGCGAAGCAAATAAATAAACAGCGGAGCACCGACAAGTGCGGTGACCGCGCCGACGGGAAGATCAGTCGGCGAAGTGATGGTACGGGCCATAGTGTCGGCAACCACAATGCCGATAGCGCCACCAAAAGCAGACGCGGGAAGCAGCATCCGGTGATCCGAACCGAAAATGAGGCGCATGACATGTGGAACGAGCAGGCCAACGTAGCCGATCGCGCCGCTGACGGAAACAGCCAAGCCGGTCAACACGGAAGCTGCAAGGTAGACGACGATGCGGACACGACGAACATCTACGCCGAGATGCATCGCTTCTTTTTCACCGGCGAGCAGAAGATTCAAATCAGAGGCAGTGGTGTAAATGGCCCCAAAGGCAATGACGAAACCGACACCGAGAAGGTAGAGCAGGCTTTTTGGCTGCGGGGTAGAGAGATCACCCATCAACCAATAGGTGGCACCGCGAAGATTGCTGCCGGTGAGGCTGGAGAGAAGGAACATAATTACGGCCGAAAGGAAGGAAGCAGTGATGATTCCACCGAGGAGCAAAGTGCCGCTATCAATCTGGCCATCGCGGCGGCCAAGGAAATAAACCGCAGCAATGGTAATGGCAGCGCCCAGAAAAGCACCGAAAGGCGTGATGAGGCCAGAGATTTCAGGGGAGAAAGAGAGCCGGCTTTCAATGATGAGGGCCAGAATTGAGCCGACGGCAGCGCCGGAAGAGATACCGAGAACGTACGGGTCAGCAAGGGGATTGCGGAGAAGAGCCTGGAAACTCGTACCAGCAACGGCGAGAGAAGCGCCTACAACGAGGCCAAGCAAAATCCTGGGCAGGCGGATATCCATCACGATCATGCCGTAATCGGAAGAGATGCCGCTGGTGCGGCCGAAGAGAACGCTGAGGAGATCTCTGGCCAGGCCGTAAAGCGAAACCTGCACGGCGCCCATTTTCAGGGCGATGACCACGACGACAAACAAGATCGCCGCGAGCGCAGCGCAACGCAGCAGCAGTCGCCCGAGCGTTAGTGGGCGCATGAGCTCACCGTTGAACGGGCAATATCAGGAAACGAATGCGACTGGGGCAAATCAAAAGAAACGTGAGAGGGATTCATTAGGTTTTGCGGAACAGCTTCTTTCTCATTCGCCGGGGAATCCTGGAAGGCGGACGGATGTAATTGCCGTGCAAGGTCTTCGATGGCCGAAACGATGCGCGGGGCGGGACGATTGACGGCGTCGCTGATCACCGCGAAGCGACGGTTGTGCACGGCATCCATCAGTCGCCATCCAGGCTTAATAGATAATGAGTCGAAATCGTGAGCACCTGCCGCGGAGTGGGACGCAGCGAAAATGAGATAGTCCGGCTGGAGTCGCACGACTTCTTCCAGATTCATCTGGGGCCAATCCTGAGAGGATTCGACGACAGAATTAGCGCCCGCTTTGCGCAGGGCATCGGCGATGAAGGTATCTTTGCCAACGGAAATAAGCGGTTCAGCCCAAACGATGAAGAGCACGCGCGTCTGTGGAACAGAAGCAAGTTTCGTTTGAAGGGCGGTAAGCCTGTGCAGAAGCTCATTGGCCAAACTTTTTCCCGGTGTCGGGAACACCGAGAATGTCCGCGAGCTTTTCGGTCGAGGAGATGATTTCTGTGACGGTGTGCGGATCCACGTCGTAGCTAGGAATGCCGAGAGTGTCGAGCGCACGGACGGTATCCAGGCGATTGAAACTGTTGGTGACGAGGACCAAATCGGGATGCAGCGAGGCAATCACCTCAAGATTAGGGTTGATGCCGCCGCCAACTTTGGGCTTTTTTTGGGCGTCTGGAGGATAGTCGCAGTAATCGGTATCGCCAACCAAGCGATCCTGCAGGCCGAGGGCGTAAATGGTTTCAGTAAGGCTGGGCGCGAGAGAGACAATGCGCGAGGGCGCAAGCGGAATACGAATTGTGCGGCCGGCTTCGTCGGTAACTTCCTTGGTGGCAGGAACGGCTGAGGCAGACAAACCTGTGGATTGCGCAGGAAGAGTGAGCGCGCCAACGAGCGCGAAGGCCGCGAGGAACGCGGTGCGGAGCAAAAAACTGTGAAGCAAGTGAAGCACGAATCTCCCCTGACGAGAGTTGTGCGAGAAATAAAAAAGCCCCGCGAGAATCCGGGGGCTGCATTGGTCCGTGACCTCTCTCGCGAAGGACACGCAACGTCTGCGGCTTGAGAGGGTAGCCTGGCTGACGGCGTTGAAGCCGATCACAGTGGCGGGACCGCGGCCGATTTACACGGCACTTCCCCACTTCCCTAGCCTGCAAATTGAAAAACCAGTCTACGGCGCAACAATGGAGGTGTCAATGAAGACGCCGAATTTTTATTCGACTGAAATCAGCGATTTTTCCAGTTGGGCTTGCGCTTTTCGACCAGAGCGCGAACACCTTCCTGGGAATCCTCGAGGCGATAAAGTTCGTTGAGGAAGATATTCATGGAATTCTTGAGGCCGTCGCGCAGGGAAAGCCCCATGCCGTCGAGAATGGCCTTCTTGGCCATAGTAAGAACCGGGGCGGAATGGCCGGTAATTCTGGCGACGATGTCTTTGACGGTGGATTCCAATTGAGCTTCGGGAACGAGACGATTGATCATGCCAAGCTCGAGCGCGCGTTCGGCGGTGACCGGCTCCCCCATGAGAACGAGTTCAAGGGCGACCTTGGGTCCAACCAAGAATGGAAGAATCGTGGAAGCGAACGGCGGAAACACGCCGATGGTAATTTCTGGCTGAGCAAAGCGGGCTCGCGGAGTGGCAATAACAAGATCACCGAATGCGGCCAGTTCCGCGCCGCCGCCGATTGCAGGGCCGTTCACAACACACATCACCGGTTTGGAAATCTCTAGAATTCCAGCGAACACGGCATGGAAAGCATCAAGCATCTGGAAGACGCGCTGGGAGGTATATTCCCCAACATCGATGCCGCCGCAGAAAACTTTGCAAGCTGAGTCCAGAACAATGAGTTTCACATCACGAAGTTCGCCGGCATGCGCGATGCCGTCGGACATCTCACGCAGCATATTTTCATTCAGAAGATTGTGGTCGGGGCGATTCAAAGTCATGCGGGCCACGCCGTCGCTCACGACGAACTTAATAAATTGAAAATCTTCAGGATTGCGTCGATTCGGGGTGGTCCTGACTTCCACGCTGCTGTGACGGGGTTCCACGATGGACACTCCTTGAAAAAGGCAATTTCCGTTGCCTAAACGATGCTAGCACGCAGAAATGTAAGAGGCGGGATGGGGTTGGAAGCTGGTGCGCAATAAGTTTGCTGGCCGATCAGCCACTGAAACTGAGGAAAACCGGATTTCCGGCCGGTAAATGGAGGGCGGATATCTTTCCTGAAGAGAAAAGTAGAGAAAAGAGCCCTGTGGTTTGAAGAGTGTCACTTCCATCAGATGAATAAGAGAAATCGCGCGTTGATAACGAGGGAGAACGAATGCAGATTCGGCTCGCCGGGTTGTTCAGCGGGATTTATTGAGTTGGTGCAATATCCCGTTTTCGACGGGAACATATTCTGGAGGAAGACAAGATGAAGACGAATATTGTGAGAAGGATGATGAGCTTGCTGGTTGTAGCGGGATTGGTATTGACGGCCAGCGCGTTCACGTTTGCCCAGTCGATGGATCAGAAAGACATCGTCGATACGGCAGTGGCGGCAGGATCGTTCAAGACGCTTGCCGCGGCCTTGCAGGCGGCAGGATTGGTGGACACCTTGAAGGGTAAGGGCCCGTACACGGTGTTCGCGCCAACGGACGAAGCATTCGCAAAACTACCAGCCGGAACAGTGGACGACCTGCTGAAGCCTGAAAACAAGGAAAAACTGAAGGCGATTCTGCTGTATCACGTGGTGGCCGGCAAAGTAACTTCTCAAAAAGTAGCCAAGCTGCATTCAGCCAAGACGCTGAACGGTGAGAGCGTGAAGATCGAAGTAAAAGACGGCAAGGTGATGATCAACAACGCAACGGTGGTGAAGGCGGACGTGGAAGCAAGCAACGGCGTGATCCATGTGATCGACACCGTGCTGCTGCCCAAGTAAGAAGAGCGAGAACGAACAGGCGGAGGGGCGATACGCTCCTCCGCTTTCTTGTTCCCGTAAGGGATGTGGAGTATTGCAATTTTCCGTTTGACGAGGATGATGGGAGCAACAACGAACTGGAGAATGTGCAATGCAGAAAGACAGTCAGCGGGCGTTGATTCTGTTTCTGGCAGCATGTTACGGAGTTGCTTTTATTGCCGGAATCATGACACGGCCGGAAATCACGGGCTGGTACGCCTACTTAGCAAAGCCAGAATGGAGACCACCGAACTGGCTATTCGGGCCGGTGTGGACCGTGCTGTACGGGATGATGGCAGTGGCTGGATGGAAAGTGTGGTGCGCACCGAAATCGAAATTGCGTACGGCGACCCTGTGGATTTTCGGATTGCAACTGACACTGAATTTTTTGTGGTCGCCGGTGTTTTTTTCCTGGCATCGGATTGGCACGGGGTTTGTGGTGATTGCCAGTCTGGCCGGATTGTTGACGGCATTCGTCTTGTTGACATGGAAGATCCAGCGAGTCTCGGCGTGGCTGTTCATTCCCTACCTGGTTTGGGTGACTTTTGCGGCGGCGCTGAATTACAGCATCTGGACGATGAACCCACGAGTGGCTAATCAAGGCGAACAGAGTTCGAGCGCCACCTCAGAACGGTACGCAATGAAAGAAGTGATTACCGGTGTGACTAGAAGAACTAGTTAGTCTGCCTGCAACCAGTGTTCGAAGAAAAGGGTGGCTTTTTCTCCTTCCATGCGGCGGCGGATGGCATCAAGAACTCGGCAACGAAGCGCGCCGTCCTGACCGTAGAAACCAAGCCAGTAAGGGATGTTGAAGCGCAAAACCTGTGGGTCGATGCTGAGTTCTGGCTGCTGCAACCGGAAAAAACCTTGCTGAAAAACAATTCGCAGCACTTTTTCGTGAAGCAGGGATTGAGTTCGGTCATCGGTAAGGCTCGGAGTAATACGGTTCGGTGTATCGATGGAGGCCAATTCGTGAGGCTCGATCAGCTTTGGGAACTCAAATAAATCGAGGGAGCCATCTACTTGATCGATGGCAAAGAAGCGCGCGACTCTTGTCCGGCCCATCTGGTAACTGAGGGGATAGAGAGCAAACGGAACATAAGCTGCGGCAATTCGTTGCAGTGGACCCTTGCGGAGCTTCCATAAGAAATTGGAAAGGCTGGGGGCATTGAACAAACGCAGGGCTTCGGAATCGGAAACATTGGGGCGCAGCGCGCGGATGGGCACTTTTGCTTGTTGAACGGTCATTGAAAAGCTTGACTCAGCGGAAGTGAATCCACAGACCAAACACCGTGGCGATGAGTAGCGCCGAAAAAGCGAGGTTCATCAGGCGTTCACGCGGAGTTTCTCTGGTCAGGTGCGGAGATTCCACGTGCACGGTTTCCAGCTTGTCATCTACGGTGGCGAAAGTGAGTCCGGCAATGCGCTTACGGGCAGGCGCGGGATACATGTGACTGACGCCGATGAGAACCGCAGTGCAGATGAGGAACATCAAGATGGAATAATGAAGAAAATTCAGGTCAACGAGCCAGCGGAGTGCGGAGGATTGAAAATGGTGAGTCTTGTCCAGGACTTCCGTAATGAAACGAACGGCACCGAGGACGAACCCAACTAGTAGAGAGGTGATAGCGCCCTCGCCATTCAAACGCGGCCATAAAATGCCAAAGATGAAGCAGACCGCGATGGGTGGGCTGACGTAGGCCTGCACGCTTTGCAGGTAAAGCCAAAGCTGATTGTTGAGCGATTGGATGAAGGGAACCCAAAGAATGCCGAGGATGACCATCACGACAGTGGCGATGCGCCCAAAAAATACCAACTGGGCCTCGCTGGCAGCGGGACGGAACTTTTTATAAAAATCCAGAGTGACCATGGTGGAAGCGGAATTGAACACGGAACTCATAGCGCCCATCAAGGCTGCGAGCAAGGCGGCCACCATCAAACCCACCAATCCTTCTGGGAGCAAATTGACGACCATCAGAGGGTAAGCACTATTGCTGTTGGTTACGTGGCCATCGACGACCGGAAACATCTGGGGAAAAACGGCGAAAGCGATCATGCCTGGAACGACCAGGAGGAATACGGGTAGGACTTTCAGGAAGCCAGCAAAGATGGTGCCAGCTTTGGCGTGGGCTTCATCTTTGGCGGAAAGGACGCGCTGCACGATCATCTGGTCGGTGCACCAATACCAGATGCCAAGAATGGGCGCACCAAAGACGATGCCAGTCCAGGGGAAATCCGGATCGCTCATGGGTTTGAACATGTGGAAATAAGAGGGAGGAAGAATGGCCCGGAGGCCCGCAAAACCGCCAACTTTTTCGAGGCCGATGACAGTCAACACGATCGCACCGGCAAGCAGGATCAAGGTCTGAACGAGGTCGGTGTAAATAACGGCAGCGAGGCCACCTGCAACAGTGTAGATACCAGTGGCGATGACCAGGATGATGGCCGCGGTCATCGGCCTCCAGCCCAACACGCTTTCGGCGATAATGGCGCCGGCGTAGAGGTGAACGGAAATTTTTGTGAAGATGTAAGCGATGATGGAAATGCTGGCGAGGTAAGTGGAACAGCTCCGGTTGAAGCGGCGCTCCAAAAATTCCGGCATGGTGAATACGTTGGAACGCAGATAGAACGGTACAAACACCCAGCCGAGGAGAAGCAAGATCATGGAAGCTTGCCACTCGAAATGACCGGGAGCCAGGCCCACGGCAGCTCCAGAACCTGCAAGTCCAATGAAATGCTCGGTGGAAATATTGGAAACAAAGAGAGAGGCACCGATGGCAAACCAACCAATATTACGGCCAGCGAGGAAATAATCCTCGGAGGTGCGCTCTTTACGTGAAAAGTAGAAGCCAATGCCGAAGACAATGACGAAATAAATGAGAATGATGACGATATCGACGGGGGCCAAGGTACGATGGGTTACCGCTACGCCAGTGGCGAGAAACAATCATGCCTCCAAGCTGAAAAGGGAGCGCCGCGAAGAAGCGGCGAGAACACCCGGCGAAGTCTATACCACTGGCAGGTCGGGCTCAATGGCCAGAAAAAAAGATGTGCCATGAATCGAGATGAGTCTGCACCCATTTTCGTACCGGGCGCGTCTCAGAAGAAGAGTTGAATCAGCGGAAAGTGGATAGAGGCTGATTCAGGATGATTTCTGCCATACTGTTGGGACTAAAGTAGAATCTGGTGAGGGTGGTTCGGAGAAAAGGGCTGCGACGTGGGAAAACTCTAGGACTGGGGACGACTCATGAAGAGATTGGGAATGGTTATGGCATTTATCGCTATTTTGGGGACAACGCTGATGGCCGCAGACAAGACAGTTTATGATTTCACGCTGAACTCTATCGATGGGCAGCCAACCTCTTTATCATCGTATAAGGGCAAAGTGGTGTTGCTGGTTAATGTGGCGAGCCGGTGCGGATTTACACCGCAATACGAGGCCCTGGAAACGCTATACGAGAAGTACAAGGATCGCGGGTTCGTGATCGTCGGAATACCCGCGAACAATTTTGGTGCGCAAGAACCGGGAACGAACCAGGAGATCAAGACCTTTTGCTCGTCGAAATACCATGTGACGTTTCCGATGATGGCCAAGGTATCGGTTAAAGGGAGCGACATAACGCCGCTATATCAATTCCTGACCGATAAGAATGCTCATCCGAAAACGGGAGGCGAAATCGGTTGGAACTTTACGAAGTTCCTGGTGGGACCGGACGGCAAGGTCGTAGCACGGTTTGATTCCGCGGTGACGCCAGACTCCCCAGAAGTTACAGCGGCGATTGAGAAGGAACTGGCCAGCCGGAAGCCTTAAACAAAACTGGCGCGGAAAGCCGCAATCTGTGCTGTTCAGGTAATTTTTGTCCGCGCACCGTTACCCGCGCAGGTGTAAACACATCCAACTTCATTACAGGGCGATGCGTTTGACCTGACTAGATGGAGTGGACGCACGCGACGGAATAGATGCCGATTCTCTCATTACAAAATGTCGTCAAAGAATATGTGACGGATGGACAACATGTGTCAGCTTTGGCGGGAGTATCGCTTGACGTCAAAGAAGGAGAGTTTGTCGCGCTGGTAGGACGGAGCGGGTGCGGAAAATCGACGCTACTGAATCTTGCGGGAGCGATGGATTTTCCCACCAGCGGAATCGTGAATCTTGATGGAGCTGCCACATCTCAACTGGGAGATGCAGAGCTCACCAAGCTTCGGCGGGACAAAGTCGGATTCATATTTCAGTCGTTTCAACTGCTACATACATTGACGGTACTGGAGAATGTTGAACTTCCCCTGTTGCTCTCTGGAGAACCCCACGCACGGGCGGCTGCACACGAGCGATTGCAATGGGTTGAACTCGACGGTTTAGGGGAGCGCTTGCCACATCAACTTTCCGGAGGACAGATGCAACGCGTGGCAATTGCCCGCGCGCTGGTACATTCGCCGAAAATTCTGTTGGCGGATGAGCCGACCGGGAATCTGGATACGACGACGGGCAGTGTGATCCTGCAACTGTTGCAACGGCTGACGCGAGAGAAAAAAACAGCCACGATTATGGCAACGCACAGCCTGGAAGCGGCCAATGAGTGCGACACGCTGGTGCAGTTGCGCGACGGTCGCATCGTAGAGGTCACACGGCGCTGAAATGCCCCGCCTGCTAATTTTCTACCGGTTGATGGTACGACCTCTATTTCGCGAGCCTGTGCGGCTTGCATTGATGGTGCTGGCAGTTGCGCTGGGCGTTGCGGTCGTGCTGGCAATCGACCTGGCTGGGAATGCGGCCGCCGGGTCTTTTCACAGTTCAATGGAAACGCTGGCAGGTGACAACGATCTGGAAATTGTTGCTTCCGGCGGAGTGCCAGAAGGAATCGTAGGCACACTTTCCACGCAACCCTATGCGATGCGCATTTCGCCACGGATTGAAGACAGTGCGGTGGTAACGGAGTCAAAAGAAACTCTGCCGCTGATTGGGGTGGACTTCATTGCCGAAGGCAGCCGCTATCTTGGTCCGCAGCACGCTGAATCTAGCAAGCATCTGCAAAATGGCTCAACAGAGGACTCGCTGAAAGAATTGGAAAAACCGACCAGTATTTGGGTGAGTAGCAGCCTGAAGAAAAAGGTCGGCGACAAAATTGAGCTGCTAATCAACGACAAGTTATTTGAGTGCACCGTGCGCGGGGTTTATCCAAATGCCAGCGGGAACGAAAGCGCAATCCTGATGGATATCGCCGCAGCGCAGCGGGCGCTGCAGCGATTTGGCCGGGTGGACCGAGTGCTGGTGAAACTCCCCGTGGAATCCGATTTGCAGGAGTGGCAAAAGCGAATCGGCGCAGTTTTGCCCGTGGGTGTGGAAGTGCGTCCTCAAGGAACCGGCACAAACGAAAACCGGAAAATGCTGAGGGCGTTTCGATGGAATCTGCGATTGCTGAGTTATATCGCCCTGGTTGTCGGCGCGTTCCTGATATTCAACACGATTTCGGTTTCGGTGGTGCGAAGACGCCATGAAATTGGGATCGTACGGGCGTTGGGTGCGACGCGAGCAGATGTTCTGATAGCGTTTCTGGGGGAAGCGGCTTGTTTGGGAGTGGCGGGAGCGCTAGTTGGATTGCCGCTGGGGCGTTTGATGGCGGCAGGCGCAGTGAAGCTGATGGCACTGACCGTGGAGATGCTCTATGTCAGCAGCCGGCCGGGGCCAATCGAGCTGACGTGGTGGTCGGTCGTGTTGGCGCTAGTGATCGGAGTAGGAGTGGCAGTGATTTCGGCGGTTGCTCCTGCACGTGAAGCCATGGAGGTTTCGCCCGTCGATGCGATGGCGCGGGGGCGGCGCGAATACACAGCAAGGGTACATAATGGCCGGGACTTGTGGATCGCGGTGGTTCTTGGTGCGACGGGAACGGCAGCAGCGCAAATGCCTGCGGTAGCGGGAAAGCCGTTGTTCGGCTATGCGGCCACTGTGCTGCTGATAGCGGCGTCGGCATTTGCGATACCAGCGCTGGTCAATTTCATTTCATCGGTGAGTGGAAAACTGGTTGGCCGATTGCTAGGCGTGGAAGGATTGTTGGCTTCACGCAGCCTGGCGGGTTCACTGCGAAGAACATCGGTTCTGGTGGCGGCACTCTCGACGGCCATCGCGATGATGGTTTCCGTGGGAATTATGGTGGGAAGCTTCCGGGAAACGGTGACGACGTGGATGAACGACCAATTGCCGGCAGACCTTTATTTGCGTCCGGCGGGCGATCCGGCAGCGGACCGGCATCCCACGATTTCATTGGAGCTCGCCGATAAAATCGCGAAGATCGATGGAGTGGCGGCCGTGGACCGGCTGCGCGCCTATGAGATCAGTTACGACGGTTTGCCGGTGACGCTGGCATCCGTGGACTTGCAGGTGCTCCGTTCGTACCGTAATTCGGATTTTTTCTCGGGCAGGCCGACGGAACAGGTTCTAGGGGAATTGCGGGGAGCAAACACGGTGATTGTGAGTGAACCGTTTACTTACAAACATCACGTAAAGACCGGGGACACCATCGCACTGCCATTGGGAGAAAAGCGCGATCAATTTCGAATTGTCGATGTTTATTACGATTACGCGAGCGAGCGCGGATACATCCTGATGGACCGCGACACGATGCTGCGCTATTTGCCGGATCCTAGTCCATCAAATATTGCGGTGTTTGTTGCGCCGCATGTGAACCCGGACGATGTGCGTAAGAAAATAGTGGAGGCGGCCGCAGGCTACCACATCCTGATATTTTCCGATCGTGATTTAAGGGCAGAAGCCATCCGCATCTTTGACCGAACCTTCGCGATTACTTATGCGCTGGAAGCGGTCGCGGTGTTCGTGGCAGTGATGGGAATAGCTGGGGCGCTGCTGGCGCTGGTCATCGACAGGCGGCGTGAACTGGGGCTGTTGCGTTTTCTGGGAGCCTCCGCGGGACAGATTCGCAAACTGATTCAAGTGGAAGCCGGATTACTGGGCTTGCTAGCCAATCTGGCGGGATTTGTGCTGGGCTACTTTCTTTCGCTGGTGCTGGTGTTCGTGATTAATAAGCAATCGTTCGGGTGGACGATTCGGTTTCATTGGCCGGTCGCGGTGCTGTTGGGGGCGCTGACGGTGGTGTACGTCGCGACCTTGTTGGCAGGATTGTATCCCGCGCGAGTGGCAGTCGGTCTGAATCCGCTAGAGGTCGTCCATGAAGAGTAGACAGGTCATGTGGCTATCGATGCTTCTATTGGCTGCGCTTCAGCAAGTTCTGGCGCAAACGCAATATCAGACCGCGCTTCCCGGTTACCGCTACCAGTTTCCGCATGATCATTTCAGCCATCCGGAGTATCAAACAGAGTGGTGGTATTACACCGGGAATTTAACGGCACCGGATGGGCATCTATTTGGGTTTGAACTGACTTTTTTTCGCCAGGGCGTGAATCGGGAACCGGGCGACGCCAAAACATGGGACGTTCGAGATGTTTATCTGGCACATCTGGCAGTAAGCGATATCGGCGATGGCAAGTTTTATCATAGCGAGCGAATGAACCGCGCAGGGCCCGGAATTGCAGGGATCGATGAAACGCAGCAAGAGATCTGGAATGGAAACTGGAAGGTGAACTGGAATGGAAATGACCAGCAATTGAGTGCGTTCGACGACAGGTTTACTCTTTCCTTTCTGCTACACCCCGAAAAACGGCCCGTGGTTCATGGAGAAAACGGAGTTAGTCAGAAAGCAGAAGGCCCAGGAAGAGCGTCGCACTATATTTCCTTCACGCGACTGAAGGCCAGCGGAACGATTGAGTTGCGGGGAAAAACCTATCAGGTGAGCGGATTGACGTGGATGGATCACGAATTTTTCACACATCAATTGGAAACAAATCAGGTGGGCTGGGACTGGGTAAGCATACAGTTGGCCGACAACACAGAAATCATGCTGTACCAGATACGGAGAAAGGACGGAACCGTCGATCCGTTTTCTTCGGGCACTTATGTCGATGAACATGGCAAGTCGACACCGCTGCACGCGTCGGATTTTTCGCTGACACCCGGTGGGGAAGCATGGAAGAGTCCGGTGACTTCAGCGACCTACCCGATTGCCTGGACAATTTCGATCCCAAAATTAGGAATTGAACTGGAATCGAGAACCGACCTGAAATCACAGGAAATTTCGGGACAAACTGAGATTGCCCCCAGTTATTGGGAGGGAGCGATACGGCTGAGCGGGCATCAGGGCACAACGAAAGTGGATGGAGTTGGCTATCTGGAATTGACGGGATATGACCGGCCACTGGATTTGGGAGCGTCGAAAGAAGCGCCTAGCCGTTAATGATGCTCTCCAGGGCGGCTTTGTTCTTGATGACCAGAGTGGAACCCAAAACCTGAAGCAACTGTTTCTTGCGGAAGTCGGCAAGCAAGCGCGTCACGGTTTCTCTGGATGAGCCAATCATCTGGGCAATTTCTTCGTGTGTAAGCGTCAACTTAATGCGGATCTGCCCTTTTTCCTCGGGATAGTTGGCGGCCCATTCAAGAAGGAAGCGAGCCAGTTTCTCTCCGGCAGAATGCGAGAGTCCGATGGTACGCATTTCCGAAACGGCGGCATGGTAGGTTTCACCAAGTTGTTGGGCCACGCGAAGAGCGGCCTCGCCATTTTCCTTGAGAAAATTCAGAAACTCGTTGCGCGAAATAAAATTTGCTTGTGCGGGCTCAATCACGTCGGCTGTGAGCTCATAACAGGAACCTGTGACGGTCGCCGGAAGGCCCAGAACCTCGCCCGGCTCTGAAATGCGCAGGATCAGAGTTTTTCCATCGGCGGAAGAGGTGGACAACTTTACCCGGCCACTGCAGAGGATGAAGACGCCACGAGCTGGTTGGCCTTCTACAAACAGGGTCGCGCCTTTTGGATAGGAGGCAGAGGAAGTGATTGTGGACAAAGCCTTTACGGACGCATCCGGCAAATTGCAAAAGAGCCGTTCCTCGCGATGAGGACAGGAGAGGCAGTTTTCAATGATTTCCAACCCGTAGGGTGCTCGCATATTGTTTGAGTCGTGGAGAATACTCCCATCCCCGCGGGTAACAAATTGAAATCTGGTACCGTTACGACGCCATCCTGAAAGCATCTGAATCACCTATTGCTGTGACCTAGATACCGTAAAAGAGGGCGAAGCTCCGGTGATTTATATCACTCCCAATCGTGATTTACGTCACGGCCAATCTGCTCACGAAACCGGACAGTTAAAATGGGGTAATTCTCATGCAGGATACAGGAGAATTGCTAAAGGTCTTGAGGGCCGAACTCGCCTTCCTCGAGCAAGGCGGATACAGAGGCGGGCCACGCTACCCGTGGCGACCCAACTTTGTATTCGAGGATTCGCCGACTTGCATCAACTTCAAAAATCAAAGCAAGCCGCTACCCTGTTCTGACTGCAGGCTGATACCGTTTGTGCCAGAAAATCGTCACTCAGCGCGCTTCCCTTGCCGACACATTCCGCTGACGGCAAAAGGCGAGACGGTGAGTGCGTTTTACGAATGGGGTACGGAAGAAGAGCTGGAAACGGCGCTCCGCAGTTGGTTGACAGAGAAAATCAAGAGTTTGGAAGCAGAAACAAAGAGCGAGAGTCAATCCGCGTGAAACAGGCAAACGGCAAAATTATTTGCCGTCCAGGTAGTGAATCTCAGATAAAGCAGCCAGGCGAGCAGCAGCATCTTCGGGCGTGACGTCACGTTGTGGAGAGGCCAGCAACTCGAAACCCACCATAAATTTCTGAACGGTTGCCGAGCGCAATAGCGGGGGGAGGAAGTGTGCGTGGAAGTGCCAATTGGGGACCTCTCCCATGCCCGACGGCCTTTGATGCAAGCCCATGGAATAAGGGAAAGAGATTTGAAAGAGATTATCGTAGCGGATCGCCACGCGGCGAAGAATGTCAGCGAAGAGGGCTCTTTCGTGTGGGGCGAATTCAAGCAAAGAAGCGTGATGTTGCTTGCTGAGAATCATCACCTCAAAAGGCCAGACCGCCCAGAAAGGCACCAAGGCGAGAAAAGATTCGTTTTCGCACACGATCCTTTCTTTCTGTTGCAATTCCAATTGCAGATAATCGCAAAGCAGGCAGCGTCCGTTCTTGTGGTGATAGGCGTCGAACGAATCCAATTCGCGTAGAGGTAGATTGGGGATCGAACTGCTGGCCCAGATTTGGCAGTGGGGATGGGGATTGCTTGCGCCCATCAGGGCGCCACGGTTTTCAAAAATCTGGATATAGCGAATCCAAGTTATCGCTTCGAGAGAACTCATCTCTTCAGCCCATGTATCGATCACGGGGAGCAATTCTTGCTGAGACATGCGGGCGATCGTCAGATCATGACGAGGAGAAAAACACACCACTCGGCAGACGCCCGATTCAGGAGTAGCGATCAATAACGAATCAGTTTTAGCAGGTGACGACGGAAGATCAGGCAATAAGGCAGGATAATCGTTGTTGAATGCGAACGTAGATTTGTAGGGAGGATTGCGCACCCCGCCTGCCCTGCTGTTCCCCGGACATAAATAGCATTCCGGATCGTACTGCACTTGCGCAGGCGCAGAATTTTTTTCTACTTTGCCTTGCCATGGCCGCGCGGTGCGGTGAGGTGAAACGAGCACCCATTCACGAAGGAGTGGGTTGAAGCGGCGGTGCGGCTTTTTCAAGAAGTCAATCATTTCATCTGGGTGAATCGTACACATCTTTCTGGATATTTTCGATGATGCTTTTGCCGCTCACAGACTCAAGCCTGCGGCGTCGGCAGACTTCATGCTGAGTATTTCTGTCCGCAGACCTGTACGCTTGAAGTATTCCTCTTCAAGCGTTTGAACGAACGTGGGCACAAATTCCTGTCGCAGGAGGTTGATGGTGCAGCCCCCAAACCCACCTCCCGTCATGCGCGCACCCAAAACCCCTTTTTGTTGAGCAGCGATTTCGACGAGGATGTCGAGTTCACGGCAACTGACTTCGTAATCGTCGCGTAAGCTTTGGTGGGACTCGGCCATCCATTTGGCGAGTGGTTGCAGATCCCCTTTTTCAAGCGCGGAGGAAGCGAGCAGGGTCCGTTCATCCTCGGTGACAACGTGACGCACTCTTTTGTAAATCAGCGAGGGCAGGAGGTTTCGATGAGTTTCGAGATGTTCGCTGGTGACATCCCTGAGCGCTCGAATCGAAGGCATGGCGCTCTTTAGAAGCCGAACACCTTCTTCGCACTCCTTGCGGCGCTTATTGTATTCGTTAGCGGCTAGTTCGTGCTTCACCATGGAATTGCAGACAACCAGGGCGACATCCTGGGGGATTGGAATCAAGCGAGCTTGAAGCGAGCGGCAATCCAGAAGCACGGAATAGCCTGCTTTGCCATGGCAAGCGATGAACTGGTCCATGATGCCACAGCGCGCTCCGACAAAATCGTTTTCCGCACGCTGGCAAAGAAGAGCCAGCTTGGTGCGATCGAGCGTATCGATGGAATCATCGAGAAGAGCGAGCGCCGTTGCAACTTCGATCGCTGCTGAAGAGCTCAACCCGGAGCCGAGAGGCACATCACCGACGATGCAAAGATTGCAGCCTCGCAAAGAGTAACCAGCTTGCTGCAGAGACCAGGCAACACCGAGCGGATAGGCGGGCCAGCCTTTTCTGGTCCAACCTTGACTATCTTCGAGTTCAACCTCGATTTGTTCGCCGAAATTTTCGGAATAGATGACCAACTTATTGTCACGGCGAGGGGATGCGGCGACCCAGCAGGAAAAATCAATAGCGGCAGGGAGAACGAAGCCCTCATTGTAATCGGTGTGCTCACCGATAAGATTGACGCGGCCAGGCGCTCTAAACACTTTGCCATGTTCGGCAAATCGCTGATGGAACTTCTGGGCGACTTCATGAGCAGAGTGTGTTTTAGGGGCCGTCATGATGTTAGAAAGAAATAATTGCAGAGCAATCTTACTGTCTGACTCGCCTTGCGGAAAGTGCAAAAGGAATTTGAGTTCATTCTAAACCGTGACGCTGCAGGCATTTAATTCAGGAGCGCTTCTTTTGCCCGTAATAGGCAGCACTGCCATGTTTACGTAAGAAATGTTTATCGTGAAGAACTGCGTCGATTGATTTTGCTTTTGGGTTTACGGCGATCGTTTGTAGCGCCAGGACAGCAATTTCTTCCAGGAGGACTGCGTTTTGGGCAGCGTCGGCAGGCGTTTTGCCCCAGCAAAAAGGGGCGTGGCCAGAAACAAGAATCCCCGGGACATGCAACGGATCTTGCTTGGCTAATCGACTCACGATAGCCACTCCAGTGTTCAATTCATAATCATCACGAATTTCAGCTGCCTTTAACTGTCTGGTCAAAGGAACGGGTCCATGGAAATAGTCGGCATGAGTCGTGCCAAAACACGGGATTTCGCGCTGTGCCTGGGCCCAAGCGGTTGCCCCACGAGAGTGCGTATGCGCCACACCGCCAATCGTTGAAAATGATTTATACAAGACGAGATGGGTTGGCAGATCAGAAGATGGCCGAAGCGTGCCTTCGACGATGGAGCCGTCCAACTTCACGACAACGAGATCTTCAGGCTTCATCGTTTCGTAAGGAACGCCACTCGGCTTAATGACCACTAAGCCCTCTTCGCGGTCGATTCCGCTGGCATTGCCAAAGGTGTAGAGCACCAACCCGCGGCGAACCAATTCCAGGTTGGCTTCCAATACTTCCTCGCGGAGCGTCTTCAGTTTCATGCATTACCTCGGTTGGCAGCGGCAATCTGCCGAAGCTTGGGCAGAATGTGGCCCACAGCAATCGGTTTTGCCGCGCTATTCCCAAATCCAAAATAAAGCTCACGGTACAATTCGTAAAGTTCTTCGTAGACTTTGGCAGCGCGTTGTGCCGAACCCAAGTCGGCCCCGGTCGGTATCGACCAAGGTGACACGCACGCTGAGAGTTCCAAAATCCACTCCTGCCACTATGGGCATGACGTTCCGTCCTTAAGCAATGCGCTGTCGCTAGGCCACGTGTGCGTACATATCCCAGCCGAGATAACGGGTCGCAGCTTCATGGACTACGGGGGCTACGCTGGAGAAGTTAGCAGCGACGTGATGTTCGAAGCCATTTTCACAAATGAAGTGCAAGAGCTTCTGGAGACCAGCAATTTCCACCACTCCTGCTCCGCCAAAAGTCTGCAATGGATCGTCGGTAAACCGCCCATTGCCAGAGTATCCGCGGATCTTTCCGTGGACGTCATCGGTCGAAAAGCGCGCGAAACTCATGGCTCCCGCTTTTACCTGGCCAACGCAGGTACCAAAGGTATTTTCCTTGCCAACCGTTCCGGCGATGATTTCCTGGAAATCCATTTTCACATCTTTGAAGAAGTGTTTGGGCAAGTTGCTGCAGTGAAAGCACACTGCTTTGTTGGGATCGTCGCCATAGTTATTGTTCCAATCCAAAAGAGCGCTGGGAGTCTCTGAAGCAAGTTGCAGCGCGTGCATTGCCAGAACTCCGCACACGTCGACTTCGCAAGCGCTGGAGAGCAGCGAGTCGCTCATCATGCTCATTACCGTGCATGGAACGATGCCGAGATTTTCTTCGAGTGAGGTCCAACATTGCACAGCACTGATTTGCACATCGACGTCCTTCATCCACTGGTCCACAACCGCACCTAGCTTGGCCATTTTCAGCAGCGCTGCCTGCGGCACACTGGCCGTGGATACGTACTTCTGAATCATTTGCAATTTCTGAACGGCAACATCTTCGGTGTCTTTCATCCGACTGATGCGGCCGAGAACTTCAGAAAGATCCAGTGTTTCGGTGCTGATTCCGTTCGCTTCGAGAAGCTTTTCGCTATAACGGACGGTGTTGAAAGCGGTAGGCCGAGCACCAATGGCCCCGATGCGCAGATTGCGCAAACCTTTGACAACACGGCAGACGCCCGCGAACCATTCGAGGTCTTTGGCAAAGCTTTCGGAATCTGGGCCAACGGTATGCAGAGTGGTAATGGAGTAAGGAATGCCGTATTGGCGCAAATTATTACAGGCAGACATTTTCCCGCAGAAACTGTCTCGCCGATAAGCGATGGACATCTTGCCGGGAGTATCAGGCGTGGCTTGCACCAAGACCGGCACGCGCAAACCAGCGAGTCGCAAGGTATCCGCGATAGCCCGCTCGTCGCCGAAATTCGGCAAGGTCACAATGACGCCGTCCATTTGCTGGCCGTTAGAGCGAAAGAGTTCCGCGCAACGCTTGGCTTCTTCGTACGTTTCCACGGCCCCGTGCTTGCTTTGCTCTGGGGTCAGGGAAACAACCTCCATGCCGGCTTTCTGCAAGACCTGAATCATTTCCTCGCGACCTGACTTGGCGAGGTGATCGGGAAAGAATCCTCGATTCCCCACGATCAAGCCCATCGTCACTTTTCTCTTGGGCATTGTCTGCTCCGTTTCTGAACAATTTTCTTGCGTGCTCACATCCTCGAACTTTTCATCAAAAGTAATCTCGAGCCAACGCCAAGACTGATCGACGCCAGATAATTGCCGAGAATCAAGTTCAAATTAGCCCATCGGCATGCCAAGTGAAGAGGTCCAAGAAGTGGTTTAAAGTGAGCATCATAATCGCTTACGAAAACATCTTACTCCGATGCCCTTCGCCTCTCTCATCTTTTTCAACGGCCCCGCAGATCAACCCATAATATTTTTGGAGACTGCTTGAGACAGGAGGCCCAGTCTATCCGGCCGTACACTCGATTTTTTCCTGACGGCCTGCTTGAAACTCAAGTTTTCGAACGACTGGGCAAGTAGAGATAGGAATAGATCGCACCAAGGACAGCCAGAATAGCGCCCCACCAGATGCTGGCGTGGAGGTTGAAAAGGACAACTTTTTCCACTGGAGGCTGCAAGTACTCGAAAACGCCTGCGCCAAGAATCAGCAGGCCGTTCACGAGCAAAGAAATCCCGATAAAGAACCAGATTGAAATCGATCCGCCGGGTTTCATAGCACCTCACCAGAAAATGATATTAATAATCGCGAAAGCCGCTGCGACAATTACGCCCCAAAACAGCGGGCGTTGATAGAGCGCCACCTGGCTCTCCGAGGGAATCTCGGTGACACCGTAAACGAGTCCCTTCAGTTCCGACTCCGGCGTCGGCGTGGTCAGCAAACTGACAACGACGGTGACGAGCACGCAAACCAGCCAGGACCACAACGCGCGATACATGTTCTCTGCCATATCTTTTGCGTTGGGCGACATAGCCACATAGCGCAGCGCCGTCGGATCAATCTTTACCCACGCCCACAAACTGATAGACGATGCTGTACCAGCCAGCAGTCCCCAGAAACCGCCAGCCTTGGTCGCGCGCTTCCACAACATGCCGAGAATCACCGTGCCAAACAGCGGCGCAATGAAAAAGCTGAACAACGCCTGGACATAATCCATGATGCTCTTGAAATCCATGACCAGGTAAGCGGTTCCAATACTGATGAGCACACCGAGCACCGTGCACCAGCGGCCCATGCTGACGTAATGAGCATCGCTCTCGTTCTTGCGAATGAGTGCGCGATAAATGTCGTACGTCCACACGGTCGTGAAGGCGCTGACATTTCCGGCCATACCGGACATGAAGCCGGCGATGAGCGCGGTAATGCCAAGACCGAGTAATCCAGGCCCGCAGTAACGCGCCAGCATCAGCGGCAAAACTTCGTTGTAGCTGTGCCCACCGGTCGCTACTGCTTGCGCTTCGGGCATCAGCTTCATCGGCAGAACAGCCAGGGCGAGCAAGCCAGGAAGAATCACGATGAAGGGAACAAACATCTTGAAGCCCGCGCCGATGATGGGGGCCATTTTTGCTGCGCGCAGATCTTTGGCGGCAAGCACGCGCTGCACAACCAGAAAGTCGGTTGTCCAGTAGCCAAAAGAGATGATGGCGCCTAAACCAAAAACAATGCCCGTCCAGTGGATGCCCATGGGGTTGTTGTTGGAAGAGCCCAAGGTGCTCCACAAGTGGGTATATTCGGCAGAGGCGTTGGCAACGATCTTGACTTTGAGGGCGCTCCAGCCACCCGCCTCGATCAATCCAAGAATGGGGATGAGCAATGCGCCGGCCCAGATCAAAACAAACTGGA
Source organism: Candidatus Acidiferrales bacterium (assembly GCA_963837885.1). GTDB lineage: Bacteria > Acidobacteriota > Terriglobia > Acidiferrales > UBA7541 > Acidiferrum. Next base: position 95,646 of record CAWIPD010000019.1, read on the forward strand.
GAACTTCGTTGAAGATGGCGGAGCGCAATCCACCCAAGGCAACATAGATGGCGACCGTGCCGGCAGAGATCCAGATGCTGACGTTGATGTCCCAACCCAAAACAATTTTCAGGACCAGCGCCATCGAATACATGTTGATGCCGCTCATCAGCACAGTCATAAACGCAAAACTGACTGAAGAAAGCGTGCGGCTGGATTCACCGAAGCGGAGTTTCAGGTAACCCGGCACGGAATGTGTTTTGGAGATGTAATAAAACGGCATCATCACCAGCGCGAGAAAGAGCATGGCTGGAATCGCGCCGATCAAATACCAATGTGCCGCCAGGATGCCGTACTGATAGGCGGCGCCCGCCCAGCCCATCAGTTCCAGCGAACCAAGATTCGCCGAGAGAAAGCTGAGTCCGGCAATCCAGGCGGTCATCTCTCTTCCCGCCATGAAGAAATCTTCGCCGGTGTGCGCCCGTCCCTTCAGATAAAACCCGATTGCCAGAACCAGCGCGAAATAGAAAATGATAATAATGAAATCGATCGCGGATAAGCGGACGAGGTGACCAGTTTCAAGAAATGCCAACAGCGAGATCATAGAGAGTTGAGTCGCTCCTTATAGCAAACCAATCAGGTATTGGCTGATCACCGCGCCATTCAAATCAAATCAACGGTGAATTACTTGGCCGAAAATTTGTAGATCGTCTCTGAAGCGTACTTCTGCCCCGGGCGCAGAAGTGTTGTCGGAAAATTCGGGTGATTCGGCGAATCGGGATAGTGTTGGGTCTCCAGGCAAATTGCACCGTATTTGGGATAGATGACGCCACCTTTTCCCTTGGTTGGTTCGTCCAGGTGAATCGCGGAATAAAATTGAATGCCGGGTTCGGTGGTCAGAACTTCCATCTCCCGGCCCGTGGCGGGATCATACACCTTGGCTGCTTCGCGCAGAGTGCCAGCTTTACCGTTCAAGACGAAGTTGTGATCGTAACCACCTACTTCTTTTAACTCGCCAATGCGCGCGCCGATGATGGTTGGCTTGCGGAAGTCGAGTGGGGTGCCCGCCACACTTTTGATTTCGCCGGTGGGAATCAACCCGCTGTCCACGGGAGTGTAGTTGTCGGCGTTTATAGAGAGCACATACTGCAAAATGTCCCCTGAGCCGGTCAGATTGAAATAGCTGTGATTGGTCAGGTTCAACACCGTGGGTTTATCGGTTTCGGCAAGATAATCGATCTTCAGTTCATTGTTGTCGGTCAAGGTATAGGTGACATTGACGGTCAACGTGCCGGGAAAATTCTCTTCGCCGTCCTTGCTGACATAGGTGAAGTGAACCGATTGTCCCTTGGGAGTATCCTTCGGCTCAGCCTTCCACACTTTGTGATCGAACCCCACAAGTCCACCGTGCAAAGTGTTGGGGCCATTATTCAAGGCCAGTTGATATTCCTTGCCATCAATAGTGAACTTGCCGGCGTGGATTCGATTGGCGTAGCGCCCGACGGTGGCACCAAAAAACGGATGCTTCCCCAGATACTGCTGCAAATTATCGAAACCGAGAACTACATCTCCCAGTTTGCCATCGCGGTCAGGCATATACAGCTCAGTCAGAGTGGCGCCAAAGGTCATCACTTTAGCTGAGGCACCCTTGGCATTGTGCAGCGTATAAAGTTCAATTTCGGTGCCATCTTGTGTCTTGCCAAAAATCGACTTGCTGATGGGTGCTATTTTTTTGTCGGGATTCGTGGGTGAGGTGTTGGTGTTTGCAGTTGTCATAGGTGAATATCCGAGAACGAAAAGGGCGGCGGTTAGTCCGACGCGACTCGATAGGTGCATGGCAATCCTCCGGGAACCTTGCCGGAAGCCGTGGCAAACCCCCTGCGGGTTTTACCACAAAACGGGTGGAATCGCGAGTGACGTACACGAAACGGAGTAACGACCTGGTTTGGTGCGCTGTTGAGGGCTGCCGATTGGCGGCAAGAAAAAGCGAGCACACTTTCGGCAGACGGATTCGGTCTATGCATTGACACGGCCTGAAGATGGTGAAAGAGTGAGGCTACTTCGTAAACATTACGAGGATGGTCTTACATGTGAATGTCAATTCTGCGGCAGTCCGACCGTGTACGGCCACGAAATCTGCTGACTGAGGCGTAAGCTAAGCGGAGAAAAACAAGCTTAGCTTCACCTTGAATTTTCTGGACAATGTGTATTTTGGAGGCGTCTTGTGTTCTTATGCCGCATGCGTCAGTTACAGTCTGTTCTCGTTCTGATTTCTTTCCTATCTCTATTTCCAATCGGCGCTATAGCCCAACTTTCTTCGGACAGCGCACCGCTCCCCACGCAAGTTCAGGGACGCGATGCGATTCTGATGGGAACGGATTGGTACCCGGAACAATGGCCGGAAGAGCGATGGGAAACAGATTTGCAAATGATGCAAGACGCGCACATTCAAGTGGCGCGAATTGCCGAGTTTGCCTGGAGCCGCATGGAGCCATCCGAAGGTAACTATGATTTCGGTTGGCTGGATCGCGCCATCCGCCTGGCCGAGAAGCATCACGTGGCCATCGTGCTGGGAACGCCCACGGCTACGCCGCCGGCTTGGTTAACGCAGAAGTATCCAGAAACATTGCGCGTGGACGCCGAAGGGCATGTCGCGGTGCATGGCATAAGAGCACACGGATCGGTCACTTCGGTGAAGTATCGCGAATTGTGCAAACGCATCGCCTCGGAAGTGGCCAAGCGTTACGGCCACGATCCAAACGTGGTTGGCTGGCAAATCGATAATGAATATGGCTATGCAAATATGTCTTACAACCAGGAGGGGCGCGAGCAATTCCAGGATTGGCTTGCGGCAAAGTACAAAACTCTCGATTCGTTGAACGAGCATTGGACTACTGCGTATTGGAGCCAGACCTACGACAATTGGAGAGAAATTCCGATTCCCAAGGAGGGAGACGATCACAATCCGGCATTGCGATTGGAATGGAAGCGCTTCACCACTTATGCCTGGACAAGCTATCAGCAAAACCAGATTGACGCGATCCGCGCAGTCAGCGACCCGCGCCAGTTCATCACGGGAAATTTAATGGGCTATGGATTCGAGGGATTCGATCATTACATCATCACGCGGCCTTTGACTTTTGTGGCATGGGACGACTACATCGGCAGAGGCCATCTCGACCCCGACACCAATGGGATCAGTCACGATATGGAACGTGGACTGAAGCAGGAAGATTTCTGGGTGATCGAGACGCAACCCGGATTCGTCAACTGGTCTGACCTGAACAATGCGTTGGACAAAGGCGAAGTACGCGCAATGGCATGGCACGACATCGGCCACGGCGCGGATGAAGTCGGGTATTGGCAATGGCGCAGTGCGCTGAACGGTCAGGAAGAAATTCACGGGACGCTGATCGCGCCGGATGGTAAGCCCGAACCACTACTGGCGGAAGTGGCGCAAACAGCAAAAGAATTCGGGCAGGCGGAGCGCGCGTTTCGCGGGAAACGCGTGGTCTCGGAAGTAGCCCTGCTGAACGATTACGACAGCCGCTGGGCGATTGACTGGCAAAAACATACTTCGAAGTACGACCAATTTGCAATTTTGAAAAGCTATTACCATGCAGTTCGGAAACACGCGCAATCCGTTGACATCATCAGTCCCTACGCAAAGCTTGATTCTTACAAGCTGGTAGTGGCTCCCGATCTCTTTTTGATTCCCAAAGAACTTGCGGATCACTTGGCTGCGTACGTAAAAAATGGCGGTCATCTGGTAATTGGTCCGCGGTCGGGTCAGAAGGATGAATACAATGCGCTGCTTCCGATACGCCAGCCGGGCTACCTGGCGGAAATTCTGGGCGGCCAGGTAGAGCAATATTACGCGCTAGAAAACAATATTCCCGCCAGCGGGAAACTGGGGTCGGGCGAAGCCTTGGTGTGGGCCGAGCAACTAACAGCCGTGGCGCCGGATGCCGAGGTGTTGCTCCGTTACGGAAAAAGTAATGGCTGGCTGGACGGACAACCCGCCATCCTCACACGTCATTACGGCCGCGGACAAATTACTTACGTCGGAACAGAGTTAAGCGAGTCTTTGATGGCACCCTTCGCCGAATTGCTTTGTAAGGAGAGTGGGAGTTCAGCCCGTGTTTGGCCCCGTTCCCGATGGAATTGAAGTTACGCGAAGGGTGGGGAAAGATTCCGCGGTCTTCGTGCTGATCAATTTCAACAAAGAAAAGCGAAGTGTGCCGCTGCCCAGGGCCATGCAATCGCTTTTCGATCAGAAACAAGTAACTACGGTTGAACTGCCGCAATACGGTGTGGCGGTTTTACTGGACCAGACGAAACCTTAGCGCTCATTCTTTCCTTTTTCTTTTAAACTTCGCTCAAACCGGATGGAATTCTTGCATAACCGTCCGAGAAACCTCTTGCGGATGGCAGAAGAAAAACACTAGTCTCACGAGAACAGGAGAGTTCTCCATCATGACAGCAACTTCAAAAACAAAAGCGCACAAGGTTCTTGTGATTGATGTTGGCGGGACGCACGTCAAGCTGCTGACCACGGGCGAAAAAGAACCGCGAAAGATTCCGTCTGGTCCTACGATGACGGCGGAAAAGATGGTGAGCCTGGTTAAGCAGAATACCAAGGATTGGAAATACGACTGCATTTCGTTGGGTTATCCAGGGCCGATTATCAATGGACATCCGCTGCGCGAACCGCACAATCTCGGCTGTGGATGGATGCGTTTTGATTTCCGTAAAGCGTTTGGCTGTCCCGTGAAAGTCATCAACGATGCATCCATGCAGGCGCTCGGCAGCTATCAAGGCGGACGAATGCTTTTTCTTGGGCTGGGAACTGGGCTCGGTTCAGCAATGATTGTGAATGGCGTGCTCGAGCCGATGGAACTTGCCCACCTCGTGTATAAGAAAGGAAAAACCTACGAGGACTATCTGGGACTGCGCGGTCTGGAACGGATGGGCAAGAAAAAATGGCGTCGCTGCGTTGCAGATGTAGTGGAAACGCTGAAAGCGGCCTTAGAAGCAGACTATGTCGTGCTGGGCGGCGGAAATAACCGCAAACTGAAAGAACTACCTCCAGGATCGAAGCTCGGCAGCAACCAACACGCCTTCGAAGGCGGGTTCCGAATGTGGGCCAATGAAACAAAACAAGGACTGGAATTTTAGCGCGAATCTTCTGCATAACCGCTTGCCTCTCTGTGTTTCAATATCTCTGACCTGGAATGCTTTCCGTCAGCCGACGGAAACTCGCAAGAGGAGTAGTCGTGAATCGTCTCTGTTTGACCCTGCTTATTTATTTAGCAAGTTCGGTTGGTCTTCTGGCACCGACCGCGCATGCCTGGGGGTGCAAGGGACACATCGTTACGGCTCTCATCGCCGAGAAGTTCATTAATCCAAATGCTTGGGCAATGATTTCGCAAATTCAGGATGCCGCTCCCATCAGTCCTGATTTGTCGAGGTACTGCAAGGAAACGGTTGGCGATCCATTCGCTGATTCAGCCACCTGGGCCGATGATGAGCGCGGCGTAAACCCTTCCACAAGTGGCTGGCATTTTATTGATATTCCTCGCGGCGTGACTGCTGGTGACCTTTCGCAGTATTGTCCGGATTCCACGGGATGCATTACCAAGGCGCTCGCCGATCAGCTCGCACTGCTTCGCGACCCCAAGACACCCGCGGCCAAACGCGCTGATGCTTTGCGCTACGTCATCCATTTCGTTGGCGACATCCATCAACCGCTTCACACGACCTCCAACGACGATCAAGGCGGAAATTGCGTGCCCGTGGAATTCTTTGGCAAACCGCCGGTCGAAACTAACAGGCAAAAGGAAAGTTATCAGCCCAATCTGCATTCCATCTGGGATACCGGCCTGCTGGCCCAATTTGCCGGAGAGCGAACTTTGCAACAGCTTGCCGATGAGCTCGATTCCGAATTCAGAGCTCAAATATCCGGGTGGCAATCAGGGACGCTGGATCCAGAGGCTTGGGCATGGGAAGGCCACGCGGTTGCGGAACGCGTGGTGTATGGATTCTTGCCAAATAAAGTGGGGATCGAAAGCCCGCGCGAAGTAAAGTCCTGCGCCGATGATGATCACATTGCCCAGCGAATGCTGAATCTGAACGAGAAGATTGACGACGATTACGAAAATGCCACCGCACCGGTTGTTGAGGAGCAACTGACCAAAGCGGGGGTACGCCTGGCCGCGATACTCAACCAACTCTGGCCCTGACAGGAATCGGAGTAGTTTGACGGCATGTACTTCGCAGGTTACGATTCGCCCCGCATGCCTATTTTTCTTTTAGGAACGATAATGCCGGGGAGTCCGAGCCGCAGGCCGCGGATCTTGTTGCTGCTGGTCAGTTTCCTTTTCTTCTTCCTTTTAACTGTATTTCTAAATCTCGGACGCTGGTTGGTTGTGGAAGATCCTCTGGAGCACGCTTCAGCCATCGCTGTGCTCAGCGGAGCGATGCCCTCGCGTGCATTAGAAGGCGCACGAATTTATCGCACGGGCGCCGCGCCGGAAGTTTGGTTGACGCACACGACCGAGCCCGCTGCCTCAATGGCAGAGCTCTCCGTTCCCTTCACTTCAGAGGACGGCTACGAGAAAGCGGTTTTGATGCGGGAGGGCGTTCCGGAAAGCGCGATCCGGATCATTGAACCTCCCATCCAAAACACCGAGGATGAGATTCTAGCCATCGGAAAAAACCTGCGTGATTTGAAAGAACGCAAGGTCATCATCGTCACCTCGAAAGTCCATACACGCCGGAGCAAGGCTCTCTGGAATCGATTGTCGGCCAAGGATGGTCAAGCCATTGTTCGTGGCGTTTCCGATGACAGCTTCGATGCTGCTCGCTGGTGGCATAGCACGACGGATGCACTGGACGTTGTTCGGGAAACTTTAGGTTTGCTGAATGTGTGGGCCGGACTGCCGCTGCGCCCCGCTGTTGGGAATGGTGAGGGGAAGAACTAGAAAAAAAAGAAACGTTTCTTTTTTTCGAACTTCAGCTCCGTCACAACTTCGGGAACGTAAGGCAGAGGGCGTCCTTCGAACGCTGCGAGGGGATTATCAATGAACAATGCTCGTGCTTTCTCTTCCCCGCATTGCTGCGCAACGGCGTCGTAAGCAAATTTAAGCTTCAGAGGACGTCGGGTGGTATTGTGCGCGTCGCTGGAAACAAAGTGGACGAGGCCTTGCCTGATCCAGCCCCAGGCCTTTTCCTGCGCGATCGGACCAAATACTCCACCCAGTGAACCCGCTGTTACCTGTGCAAAACAACCTTGATGCACCCAATCGCGCAGTCGATCCGCCTGCGTTCGCAAAATCCCATTCCGCTCCGGGTGCGTGATGATCGGCCGCAATCCGAGCAGGTGCAATTCATGCAAGGTCTGATCCATCGAAGGCGGGATCGAGAACTCGTTGAACTCTACCAATAAATAATCTTTCTGATTTATGCAGAATGGCGGCGAGTCCTTGCGGATCGCCTGAATGTTCTCTGGATTCAAGTGGAAATCGCAGCCGGTGGCAATCGTCAGGCGCTCTCCCAAGATTGCGCTGAGTTCATCTCGCACGGCTCGCACCCGGGCATAGTCGAATGAGTGTTCCGTACTTGAATGAGGCGTCCCTACAACATGAGTGATGCCGTCCGCGACGGCATCCTCGGCCATCGCCAAGGAATCTTCCAGGGTGGGGGCTCCGTCGTCCAGTCCAAACAGAATGTGGCAGTGAATATCAACCATCAACAGATAGTATGCGTCAGGAATGCCACGCCGAAAAGACCTGCCAAATTCCCAACAGCGCCATCAAGGCTGCGAAAATCTGGCGCATGGACTTGGGATTCAAGCGCTTGGCAAGCATCGCCCCCAGAATCCCGCCCAAAAACACTCCCGGTATCAGCAGAAATCCAGTCTGCCAGGAGATGTAACCCGCTTTTGCATAGGTCAGAAATGCGAGAAGACCCGTCGGAGGAATTAGCGCAATCAGACTGGTTCCCTGTGCTTTGTGCTGACTGAATCCAAATAGTAAGCCCAGCAGCGGCACCAGCAGGACGCCTCCACCAATTCCCACCATGCCCGCGGCGACGCCGCAAAACCATGCAAGCACGAAGATCCCAAAGTCGCGCGCGAAAGTTTGCTTGTTCTCACCTTTAGCCGGCGGACCCGAATGGGCGGACCCGGTCGTTTTTCGCCATAACAAAATAGCCGACAAAATAAGGAAGGCGCCGAAAATAGCCTGCAGTTGCTTCGAGGGCATAGGGACGGCTATTCGTCCGCCCACATATCCGCCCAAAAGAAATCCGATGGCGCAGATGATTCCCGCGCGCAGATCAACCTGACCATTTTTCCAGTAGCCACGAAGCGCACCCAACCCGATGGGCGGAAGGAGGATGAAAAGAGAGGTCCCTTGCGCCATGTGCTGGTCAAAGTGAAGTAGGTACACCATCGCCGGGACGAGGACTACTCCCCCGCCGATGCCTAGTAATCCGACCATAATCCCAACTACCAGACCCAGCAGAGCTACTGTGAGGATAAAAGTCATTTTGAAGAGGGAAATTTGGTGCCGTTCAACTAACCTTTCTCTATGTTTGCAATTTTCGCTTTGCTCGCGAGGAATGGCAACCAGCATTTCCGGCAGGTCAGGCCCCTATGTCAAATTCCAGAAACAAATCCGAGGGTCCACTACCAACAAAGGTCGCGTAACAGTTACAATTGGGAAGTTGGTTGTCCCCATGTACTTGTGGCCTTTCACCACACTTTAGACGATCAGGAGCGCGTAGGATTCCATGGCTATCGATAGAAAACCAGAATTTTTCAAAGGCAGCCAATTGAAGGTTGCGATCATCGGTTGCGGTTATGTGGGGCTCCCACTGGCCCTACGTTTCGCTGAAGCTGGGCACAAAGTCACCGGTTTCGATACCGACCCGGAGAAAGTCCGGCTATTGAATGCCGGCAAGTCCTACATCGAACATATTCAGCAGACCAAGATTCAGCAGTACGTCAATAGCCGGTATTTCAGCGCCACCACGGATTTCTCCAAGCTCAAAGATGCCGATGCCATCCTGATCTGCGTGCCCACGCCGCTGAACGAATATCGCGAGCCCGATCTTAGCTACGTAGAAGAAACCGCCAAGTCCATTTTCCCGCACCTGCAAAAGGGTCAACTGGTAGTGCTGGAGTCCACGACCTACCCTGGAACCACTGAAGAACTGGTCCTGCCTATTCTCGAAAAAAGCAACCTGCGCTGCCCCATTGCCGCGGGCCCGGAAAACGAAAATGTTCCCGGAGATTTTTTCCTGGCGTTTTCGCCCGAGCGCGAGGATCCCGGCAACAAGCAGTTTGGTCTGGCACAGATTCCCAAAGTGGTTGGGGGCGTGAATCCGCCCAGCGGCCGTGCGGCTGTCTCACTGTACGCACAGGTGGTCGCCAAGGTGATTCCGGTCAGCTCGACGCGCGCTGCGGAAATGGCCAAATTGCTCGAGAATATATTCCGCTGCGTCAACATTGCGCTGGTGAACGAGTTGAAACTGCTCTGCCTGCGGATGGGCGTCGACGTTTGGGAAGTGATTGAAGCAGCCTCTTCGAAGCCGTTCGGGTTTATGCCGTTTTATCCCGGGCCCGGCTTGGGCGGCCACTGCATTCCGGTAGACCCGTTTTACCTGTCGTGGAAGGCTCGAGAGTACGACTTCGCCACGCGATTCATCGAACTGGCCGGCGAAATTAATACCGCCATGCCCTATCACGTGGTGGACTCGGTTGCCGAGGCGCTGAACCAGCACAAGAAAAGCCTCAAAGGTGCAAAGGTGCTGGTCCTGGGAGTGGCCTACAAAAAGGATGTCGACGACCTGCGCGAATCTCCGACACTCAAAATCATGGAGATTCTGCAGAAGCGTGGTGCGGATTTCGATTACAACGACCCGTACTTCCCGCAACTACACAAAATGCGCCACTACGATTACTCGAACATGAAGTCAGTGCCGATTACTCCAGAAACGCTGGCAAAGTACGATGTCGTGCTGATTGCCACCGACCATTCGAGTTATGATTTCGGCGCCATCGTGGATGCTTCCAAACTTGTCGTCGACACCCGCAACGCCACGCGCCGCGTCCTGCGTCATCGCGAACGAATCGTTCCTTGCTGATTTGAAGTTAGGGCAGGGTTTTTCAATTTGCTACTTTATTTTGGTTAATTCCACACGAGCGGTGGCGATTGGCAGCACCGCTTCCATCAATACGGGTGTGCGTGCCGCATCATTTGATAAGTAGAGCAGGAAATGCGTGTCTTTCATTTCCGCCCCATTGTCCAGGACGTGGAGTTCTATCTTGGTGGCGTTGTACTTCCCTGCGGGGACGGTAACTGCTTCCGACTTGCTCAATAATATTGCGCGCACATCGTACAATTTGCGGCCATCGAAAACCGGGGAGCGCACTTCAGGAGTTTTGCTCCAATCCACACTACGCAGATATTGCAGCATCCCCAGAGGATCTCGCGTGCCGGGCACTACACGCGCTCCGATCATTCCCAGGGGCGCAACCTCTTTCATCGATGGCAACAGACGCTGAACCGAATCCACTTTCTGGCCGCGCTCGCTCAGATGCATTTCGTATTGCATGCTCGTCAACGGCCCAGGCTCACTATAGGAATCGAACTGGTCGTCAAGTTCGAACACCATTCGATAGGGATTTTCCGTATGCGCGGAGGCCTGCAGATGCAACACCGATTTGCCAGAAAGAGTTCGCTGTTCCCCCACAACAACTTTCAGGTTTGCGATCGTGCTGTTCAGCTTGGACACGTTGGCCGCATATTCCAGACTCTCGCCGGAACGTGGCTGCCAGACCCATTCTCCCGTCGTTGGTTTCTTGACAGTTCCGTTTTCTCCACCGCTTGTTTCGCCGTGCGGCACGACAACGGGAGGCGGGGTAACTGTGCCCTTGGAGGTTGTTTCGGGGCCGTTCGGAGCTATGGGAGTTTCTTTAACTCGACGGGTGGTATACCAGACGCCACCCAAAACGAGCAGCACGACCAGACCTATAACCGCGAACTGAACTTTTTTGCTCATGTTATTTTTGCGACGTGCCGCACTTTCCTCAATCGAATTGACATCTTTACCATCGTACAATAAGAATGCTGTCGGAGCAGGAGGAGACCCTATGCGCTACCTCGTCACAGGGGGCGCCGGCTTTATTGGCTCAAACACCGTAGACGAACTGGTCCGCCGGGGCCACGGGGTAGTCGTCCTCGATGATTTGTCCGGGGGTAAAGAGGAGAACCTCGCCGAAGTCCGCAATAAAATTACCTTTGTGAAAGGCTCCATCAACGATCTGGAGACTCTGCAAAAAGTGTCGCATCAAGCGGACTACGTCATCCATCTTGCTGCACGCACCTCTGTGCCTCGTTCGGTAAAAGACCCGATCGAGAACAATCGCGTTAATGTGGATGGCACACTGAATGTGCTGATTGCCGCTCGCGACAACAAGGTGAAGCGCGTTGTCTACGCTGCATCTTCTTCCGCCTACGGAGAGACTCCGACACTTCCGAAGATAGAGAGTATGCAGCCTCACCCCATCTCTCCCTACGGGGTTTCCAAGTATGTCGGTGAACTTTATGCGCAGACGTTTGGGCGTTGCTATGGGCTGGAGAATGTCTCGTTGCGCTACTTCAATATTTTTGGTCCACGGCAGGATCCCGACTCGCCCTACTCGGGAGTTTTATCCCGCTTTGCGACGGCGTTCTTGAACGATAATCCTCCGACGATTTTTGGAGACGGAGAACAGACGCGCGATTTCACTTATGTCGACAACGCCGTGCAGGCCAACCTGCTGGCCTGCGAAGCCGCCGGCGTCTCAGGCGAAGTTTTCAACATAGGAACTGGGCATTCCATCTCACTGAATCAGACCATGGAGCTTTTCCGTCGCATCTCTGGCAAGGCCTTGCAGGCGCAATTGGAAGCGCCGCGTGAAGGAGACATTCGCGACTCTTTGGCCGACATTTCCCGCGCCAAAGAATCTCTCGGGTACGAACCGGAAGTTTTCTTCGAAGAGGGACTGCAGCGCACTTACGAGTGGTATCGCACAAATCACGCGAAACCCGCAGCCAAGTAGTCTTTCGACTTCAACGCTTCTCACGAACACTCCTGGGGTTCTCCGGCTTACTCCGCGGGTTGCGGTTCGCGGGATACTGCTTTTGCGCCCCTGCCAGCATCCAGATCTTCCCAAAATGGCCATCGGCTACAAATTAGTTCGTCTGCATGCTAGGCTAATTCTTCGTTTCGCCGAGTTTATTCGCCTCGTGATTATACTTTCAGCCAAATCCGCTCTGCGCCCACTGTCTCTACGCGCGCTTCCCTTGCTTGTCTGGCTTGCATTGCTTTCCGCACCGTATTCGGACGCGCAGCAGATTAAGCTGCCCTCGGCTACCGGTGCGATCGCGGACATTTCATCCAGTGGCCCTCAATCGAAAAAAGGGGACACGTACATTGCCGAAGATGACGTCGATATTCACTATGGAAACCTGCGGCTTCGCGCCGACCACGTGGAGTACAACAGCATCACGTCGATTGCGACGGCTCGTGGCCACATTCAATTCGATTTCGACAACCAGCATATTGAAAGCGACGAATCTGAACTCAACATCAGCACCGGCCGCGGCACCTTTAAGAATGTGCGCGGCACCATCAAATTGGATCGTCGTCCAAACCCTTCGGTACTGATCACCGCGAATCCACTCTATTTTGAAGCCCAGGAAGTTGATCGCCTGACCAACGACGACTACATAGTTCGTCACGGGTGGTTCACGGTATGCGACCCGCAACGGCCGAAGTGGCAGTTCTACTCCATCGAAGCCAAGATCACGCTGAATAAACGCGTTGCGCTGATCAATTCCAACTTTCGGATTTTCAAGGTGCCACTCGTCTGGCTTCCGTTTGCCACCACTCCCGCGGGAGAACATGTACGGCAATCCGGCTTTCTCGTTCCCATCGTTGGCGACAGCAACAGCAAAGGCTTCTTCGCCGGCGACGCCTATTACTGGGCACCGAAACCATGGATGGATGCTACCGTAGGATTTGAGTATTTTGGCCGGCGAGGCCCTTCAGAACGCGCCGCGTTCCGCGCGCGGCCTTACGAGAACACCTCGATCAAGTACACCTATTTTGGCGTGCAAGACCGTGGCATCCCCGGCACACCCGTGGCCGGTGAGCCCACGCCAATCGAGAAACAGGGTGGGTACGAGCAGCAACTGGAAATACAGTCACTGTGGAACCATGGATGGCGTTTCGTCACGGACTTGAATCAACTTTCCTCGCTGACATTCCGCCTCGCATTTGCCGACAACTATGGCGACGCCATCAACTCCGATATCCGCAGCTCGGTCTTCCTGAGCAATAATTTTCATGGCTTCAGTTTCAACGTCGCCAGCTTGAATGACCGCAGCTTTCTTCAAGTTAACCCGGAAACCAGCGTAGTTCTGCGCAGCGCCCCGGAAGCGCGATTCAGTTCCGTGGAGCAAGCTCCGTGGCATGAATTGCCCTTCTACTTCTCTTTCGATTCCTTCGCGGGAACCGTTCACCGGGATGACGAGATCTTGAACACCCCCAATTTTGTTCCTGAGTTTGATTTTGCACCCAAAGTTTCCATTCCCTTGCATTTCGGCCAATGGCTCGGCGTCACTCCTTCCGCGGCTTACCATGGCACTTACTTTGGCGAGTCTCTTAACGCGAATGGGCTCTTAACCGGCAACTCCATCTCTCGCAACACCGGCGAATTCGCCATTGAATTTCGCCCGGCCACACTGGAGCGATTCTTCGACCGACCCGCAACACATCGACGCTACAAGCACACCATCGAACCCTACCTGACTTATCGGTACGTTACCGGCGTACATAATTTTGCGGATTTTGTGCGCTTCGACAGTAACTCGACGCTGACGAACACCAATGAGCTCGAATACGGCTTCGTCCAGCACTTGTTTGTGAAAACGAACAACGATCAGCCCGTCGATTTTCTGTCCTGGAGCGTCATCCAGAAGCATTATTTTGATCCCACTTTTGGCGGCGCAATAGTTCCCGGTCAACGCAATGTTTTCGAGGCGCTCGACTCCATCACTGCGTTTGCCTTTGCTTCAACCCCGCGCAATTGGTCGCCAATTATCAGCGATATAAAACTGACCCCGGGGGGCCGCTTCGATGCCGAACAGATCCTTGAATACGACACGCAATTGCACAAATTGACCACTATCGGCACGCTCCTGAAGATCAAGCCTTACAGCGAGTTTTACCTCACGCTGGCTGACTTCAGTTTGCAAGGCACTCCGGCGGTCGAGCCCCTTTCTAATCAGATTCGCGCCATCCTGGGCTATGGCAGCCTCACTCGTCAGGGATTCAACGCCTCTGCGGGCCTCAGCTACGATCTGCAGAATAGTTCGCTCCAAAATCAATTCATCCTTGTCAATTACAATGGCGGCTGTTGCGGATTAGCGGTGGAGTATCGCAGGATCAACTTGGTGGGCAGCATTCGTACTGAAAATCAGTTTCGCGTCGCTTTCATCATTTCCAACCTCGGCACCTTCGGTAATCTCCGTCGCTTGGACAAAATATATTGATGCGCGACAATTCGCAGCTCGCCTTCGCTTCGATTTCCGAAATCGGAAAGCTGTTTCGCAGCCGCAGGCTGTCCCCAGTCGAACTCACTCGTTTTCTTCTGGAGCGCATCGAGCGCCTCAACCCCGTGCTAAATCCATTCTTGACTGTCACTGCGGACCTCGCGCTGAAGCAGGCATCCAAGGCTGAGGCAGAACTTGCCAAAGGAAAAGGCCGAACACCGCGTCGCGATCGCGGACCACTCCACGGTATTCCCTTCTGCCTCAAGGACAACATTTTCACGAAAGGCATTCGCACTACCGGCGGTTCGCAAATCTTGCGAGACTTTGTTCCCTCCGTGGACGCTCCCGTTGTCTCTTCACTTTACGAAGCGGGAGCAGTTTTGCTCGGCAAAACGAACATGCATGAATTTGCCTATGGCGCGACCAACAGCAATCCTCATTATGGCCAGGCTCACAATCCCTGGGACACGGCGCGGATTAGCGGCGGGTCCAGCGGTGGCTCAGCCGTAGCGTTGGCCGCAGGATTAAGTTATGCAGCTTTAGGTACGGACACGGGAGGCTCCGTCCGCATCCCATCTTCGCTTTGCGGGACTGTCGGGCTGAAAACCAGCCTCGGCGCTTTCAGCACAAGACATGTGATACCCCTGTCGACCACCCTTGACGTAATCGGGCCGATGGCCAGAACCGCCGCCGATGTTGCGTTGATCTTCGATGCAATTCGTTCATCCAGAAATTCAAAAAGTGTCATTGGATTTATGAAGCCAAGCTTGACGCGCGCACGGAAGCCACGTCTTGGCATTCCCAAAGAATTCTTTTTCGACATGCTCGCACCGGAAGTGGCCGATGGCTTTGATTCCGCAGTTCGTCTTCTTCGTAAACACGGCGCGCATCTAAAAAAGATTTCGTTTCCCCTCGCCTTGGAAACGGAAGAGGCCGGAAACCAAATCGCTTGGGCTGAGGCACTTCTCTATCATCAGCAGGCAGGATGGTTCCCGGCTCGTGAAAACGAGTATGGAGAGGATGTACGCACTCGATTGGAAATGGGCACGAAAGTCAGCGCCGTCGCCTATTTGGAAGCGATGCAGATGCGCGAACGGTTCATCGCGGAATTCCATTCCACGCTCTTGGAAAATGACCTTGACGCTTTGCTTGTTCCAACAACCCCCATCGCAGCTCCGTTGATCGATGAAGAGTCTATCTCCATCGACGGCGCTCCTCGTTCGACTCGTGCCCTGCTGCTTCGGTTGAACCGCCCCGCCAATCTGGCAGGCGTCCCCGCCATTTCTGTTGCCTGCGGCTTCACCAAAAACAAGCTGCCCATCGGCCTCCAATTCATCGGCCCGCTCAATTCCGATCCATTCCTGCTTGCAGTTGCGCAGCATTTCGAGAAACTCCATCACAATTCCTCTCGCGTGCCCTTTCCCATACCTCCCGCGTCTAATTGAGTGGTAATTCAGGGACCGCTGACGGGCCACTGCGGAGTCGCCATCCCGGCGGCTCTTTATGCGAGAATAGAAGGGAAAAGGACACACTTGAAATGACTGACGTTTCCCTGGCCGGGGCTTTCCTCGCTGGTCTAATCTCCTTCTTATCCCCGTGCGTCCTACCTCTCGTTCCCGGCTACATTTCCATGCTTTCGGGAATCGGCGTGGAACAATTGCGTCAAGGCGAGCAGCCTAAATCGGGGCTCTTCACTTCGGCCCTTGCGTTTGTCGTTGGATTTTCTGTCGTTTTCATCGGGTTTGGGGCTTCTGCCAGCGCTGTCGGTGGGTTTCTGCGTCAAAATCGCGCACTTCTCGCTCCGGTCGCTGGAGCGCTCATCATCCTCTTCGGGCTGCATCTCCTGGGCGCGTTAATTCGCATGAACGTTCGAGCGGGGATAATCATTGGTTTGGTGCTTGTGGCCTTGGGCATCGGTGCGTATCTGCACCACGGACCGCTTTTTGCCGGGCTCGGCGCAGCTCATTTCTTTTCCCTGTCGATCATCGGTTTCTTCGGTCCGCAATTGGCCCGCTGGTTAAATCAGGATGTGCGTCTGCGAAACACGGACACCAAGCCCGGCATTCTCAGCGGATTTCTTCTCGGATTCGCCTTCGCTTTCGGCTGGACTCCTTGTATCGGCCCTATTCTCGCTACAGTTTTGGCCCTGGCCGCCGCGAGTGATACCGTGGCTCGGGGCATTTTGCTGCTGGCCGTCTACTCTGCGGGCCTTGCCGTTCCATTCCTTCTCACCGCGGTCGGCCTGAGCCAGTTCTTGCGCTTCTACAAGAACTTTCGCAAGTACTTGCATGTCGTAGAGGTATTCAGTGGGGGGCTGTTGCTTTTTATCGGCGCTTTGGTCTTCTTCAACAAACTGACCTGGCTCTCCGGTAAACTGACATTTCTGAATCGTTTTTCAATGTAGGTAACTTTCTGAATTGCAGGTTGAACTTTTTATGAAAAAAATCGCTCTCATCGTTATCACGGTTGCTGTTTTGATTGGCCTGACGCTTTACGCCGATCACGCCACGCGACTTTCTACTAAACCTACCGTCACATCTCATGCGGCGGCTGATGCCGCGGGCACGCCGGCTCCGGAAATCAAGCTGAAGGACCTGGCGGACAAAGATGTTGCTCTTGCGGATTACAAGGGAAAAGTCGTGTTGGTCAATTTCTGGGCCACCTGGTGCGACCCCTGCCGCGTGGAAATTCCGTGGCTCATCGATATGCAGGCAAAATATGGCGCCAGGGGCTTCACCGTTCTTGGAGTGGCGATGGACGATGAAGGCAAATCCGTCGTTGCTCCATTTGTCGCCAAAGAGCGCTTCGACGTCAATGGCCAGCAACTCCCCATGAGCTACCCCATCCTCATTGGCAACGACGATGCTTCAAACAAGTTTGGCGGGATACTGGGTTACCCGACCAGCTTTCTCATTTCTCGCGACGGAAAACAGGTCACCCGCTTCCAGGGATTGAAGAGCTACGAAGAAATCTCCAAGGCCATCGAAGCACAACTCTAAACGGAATCGAGCCCATGCTCTCTGAACACGAGTTTCAAAAAAAATCCGACGCGCTTTTCGATGAACTCAAGAAACGGCTCCTGGCGCAGGGCGATATTCACGATTTCGATGTAGAGGGCGAAAGCGGTAAGTTGGAGATCATTTTCGAAGAGCCCGAGCCGGCGCGCTTCGTCGTTTCCCCCAATACGCCAATCCGCGAAATCTGGGTCTCGGCTCTCTCCACCAGCTTCAAATTATCCTGGTCGGAGGAAAAAAACGCCTTCGTGTTGCCGAAGACCGGCGAAGATCTCTTTATGGTGATGAGCCGGGTGGTTTCTCAACAATTGAATACTCAGGTGGCCGTGTGAAATTCTACGCATCCATTTTGTGTGCGCTGATTTTGGGTGCCGCGGTAGCTTTCCCTTTCCTAGCCAGCGCTCAAACGCCTTCTGGCAAGGATGTCGTATCGCCGGAGGCATTTGTCTCTTCCGAACCCGTCGCACGCGGAAAAGCGTTTCAAGTTGCTGTAGTGATGAAAATTCGCCCTGGATTCCACGTCAACGCTCGCGAAGTCACCGCCGACTATTTGATTCCGACTGATTTGCGCGTGGAAGTGCCGGCAGGTTTCAAGTTGGGCGAAATCGTCTATCCCAAGGGAACGCTGCAGACTTTCACCTTTTCCAAAGACAAGCAGCTCAACGTGTACACGAATTCGGTGATTATCCGAGCCTCGCTCACTGCCCTGCCGAACGCACCGGTGGGTGACCAGCACCTGCCATTGAAACTGCACTATCAGGCATGCAGCAGCGAAATCTGCTTGCCGCCCGTGACCCTCTCGTTGGAAGCGATCGTTCATGTAACGGATAAACCCGATACAGCGCGGCCGGCTCATTCCGATATATTTTCCAAGTAGACTTCGCTTATCCTGATCCCTGATTTTTTGGAGCCCAGATGGCCGCCAGCACGCGACCTCTTCTTAAATGGCCCTTTGTTCTCGCTGCTTTTTTTCTTGTAATCGTCACTCTAGCTCTTATCGTCAAAGCCCGTCTTCACGTCATAAATCAAACCACTCGCGCCTGGGTGGTCGGCGAACTCAGCCAGCGATTCAAAAGCCGTGTTGAGCTCGATTCACTTCAGGTGGCCGTCTGGCCGAAGATGAATGTACAAGGCCGCGGCCTCACGGTGCACTTCCACAATCGCGTGGACGTTCCGCCCGTGATTCACATCGATGAATTTGAGTTCAATCTCGGACTCGCCGGACTTCTTCACTCCGTTCACCATATCGACAACGTCGTCTTGCGGCACCTGGTGATTACCCTGCCCCCGCGCAATGCGGGCGACAAGCAAGACTCTTCACTTCATGACGGAATGAAAACTTTTCCTGCCGTGGTTGTAGAAACGATGATCTGCGACAACACTCAGCTCTTCTTTTTATCGCGCAAACCCGGCAAGGATCCTCTCGATTTTGAAATTCACAATCTCACTCTGCGTAATGTTGGTACAGGAAGGCCATTCGATTTTCAGGGCAATCTCACCAATGCCAAGCCCAAGGGTGAAATCGCCACGCAAGGGCAATTCGGTCCGTGGGATGCCGAGGAACCCGGCGAAACGCCCGTTTCTGGCAATTACGAATTTTCCAACGCGGATTTGAATCCGCTGCCAGGTATCGGCGGCATTCTCTCCTCAACGGGCAAATACAGCGGCCCGCTTGACGAACTGTCGGTTGACGGTCAAACAGACACGCCCGATTTTTCGATCGATCCGGTCGGCCACGGCGTCCCTCTGCACACAGATTTTTCCGCAACTGTGAATGGGACCGACGGAGACACCTTCCTGCATCCCGTACATGCCGTGCTGGGCAAGTCCGTAATCATCGCGAATGGCAGCGTTGTTCTGGTCCGCGCCAAACAAGGCCACTTAATCACTCTCGATGTCAATGCCCCGGCCGCCCGTTTTGAAGATATCCTTAGCCTCGCCGTTAAATCCGCAAAGCCTCCTCTGACAGGCATCGTGAAACTCAAAACCAACCTGGTTATTCCGCCGTCGAAAGAAAGAGCCGTGGATAAACTTCTGCTGGATGGTGATTTTGAATCCGATGATGCCCGATTTACCAGCGCGGAAGTGCGCGAAAAACTTCAATCATTAAGCCGTCATGGACTGGGTCAACCTGCGGACCCCAATGCGGGCAGCGCCGTATCCGGCCTCAAAGGTCATTTTCATCTCGAAAATGCCATGGTTACCTTTACCCACCTCAACTTCAGCGTGGAAGGCGCCGCGATTTTGCTGGATGGAACTTACAAAATTCATGGCGGCGAATTGAACTTTCACGGACATCTGGAAATGAAGGCCAAGCTCTCGGAAACCATGACCGGTGCAAAAGCAGTGCTACTGAAACCGTTCGACCCACTTTTCTCGAAGGGGAAATCGGGTACGGTCATCCCTATCAGCATCACGGGAACGCGAGAGAATCCGACGTTCAGCGTTTCGGTTTTTCACAAGACAATCAAGCGGCAAATGGGCACACAAAAACAACAGCGCTAAATGATGCTTGCCCAGTTTTGATAAATTCGGTTCGCGCGGCTAGAAAATCTACTTCCGGAATTCGCCTACTGCCGCTCGCAAGCGCCTTACCACCCTTTCCTGCCCCAGCACGACCATCGTGTCGAACAGCGGTGGCGCCACGGCCTGCCCAACAATCGCCACGCGCGTTGCGTTGATCAGCAACCCTGCTTTTACCCCTGCGTCTTCGGCAACCTTTCGTGATGCATGGTCGCAAGCGTCATGATTCCAATCAGGCAGGGCGGCCAATGCATCCGCCAACTTCTCCAGCAGTACAGGCACTTTCTCGTCTTTCCAGAATTTCGCCCTCGCCGCCGGATCGATCACGAATTCATCGCTGAAAAATGCCCGCGACCAGCTTGAAAAGTCGGGTAGCAACCGCACTCTCGACCGAAGCATATCCACGGTCTTGGAGAACCACTCGTGACCGGCGCCGCTCGCCCACTCTTCTTTCCACAAACCGTCTTGCTTCAGCTGTTGTGCGACGAATGGCAGTAAGTCTTCAATAGGTAGCTTTTGCAAATATTGCGTGTTAAACCATTCCAGCTTGGCGCGGTCGAACACCCCATTCGTCCGGCTCACGCCTTCCAGCGAGAATTTCTCCAGCAACTCGGCGGTCCTCAAAAACTCTTCGTCACCACCGGGAGACCACCCCAGCAGCGCCAGAAAATTGCGGAACGCTTCCGGCAAGAATCCTTCATGCCGGTACATATTCACGTCCGTCGCGCCATGCCTCTTCGATAAGCGAGACTTGTCCGCTCCCAATATCAGCGGCACGTGGGCGAATACCGGCTCTGGCGCGCCCAACGCGCGATACAGCAAGACCTGCTTGGGTGTATTCGAGATGTGGTCAGCGCCGCGGATTACATGTGTAATGCGCATGTCGATGTCGTCAGCCACCACGCTCATCTGATACATCGCCTGCCCGAACTCCTCGCCATCTTTTCCAGAGCGCAGCAGCACAAAGTCTTCGATGTCGTCGTTGGCAAATTCGCGCTCGCCGAATACCGCATCGTGAAATTTCGTTGACCCGCCGATGGGCACCTTGAACCGAAGCGCCGGCATCGTGCCTGGAGTAGAGGGTTTGCCGTCGCGGCAAGAGCAGCGCACGATCCGTCGCACTTGCGTTGGACCAGCGCCTTCGACCGCATGGTCGCCGCCTACATATTTTTCTGGCGGGCAATAGCAGAGGAACGCGCTGCCATTCGCCAACAGCTTTTTCGCTGCCTCGAGGTACAATTCGGTGCGTTGCGACTGGTAGAAAGGGCCTTCGTCCCAATCGAGTCCCAGCCATTTCAGTGCTTCGACAATGCCTTCCACCAGTTCGGGCTTGTTACGCTCCGCATCGGTGTCCTCAATGCGCAAAATCATCGTGCCGCGTTCCTTGCGCGCATAAAGCCAGTTAAACAGCGCCGTTCGGCCGCCCCCCACATGCAAATACCCGGTCGGTGAGGGCGCGAATCGCACTCGAACGCCAGATTTTCCTGCTGTGTTTGCTTCTGTCATGGTTTGTCGCTTTCCGCTCGCTTGATGTAATTCATCAGTTTAGCGAATACCTCCTCCTCTCGTCCAACCACCTCCTTGGTCTCCGCCGTGTCCCCTGCCCTACTACCTTTTTCGCAACCAAAACTCTGGTACCCTTGCACCCTTGTTTTTTCCACCCTCATAATCGTAAGTGCTCTATTTTGTGTGTGCTTGAAGTGTCAGGTTCAGACGGGTGAATGAACGCTTTTCGGGCCTTCTCTTATTTTTCTTTCGTTGAAGGCTCTACGCATTCTTTCGTCTGTTCACACTATCATTCGGATCGGAAGACAGGCCCAGGACACTTGATAGCTCAAAGCATCATCGCGCTTGGTTTTATGCTGGCCACTTCCCTGGTCGGCGTTTTCTTTGCGTATATCTATTCCCTCAAGCGTCAGCAATACATTCTCTATTGGATTGCCGCGTGGGCTCTCTACGCACTTCATTATCTTTGCCCAGGCCTCGCGCCATGGATCGGTTCCGGCCCATTTTTCTCTTCTGTAAATCATTTTTTCTTTGCGCTGGCCGGCATCGCTTTCTTTCTGGGCGCGCAACTTTACACCCGTCGAAAGCTTTGGAAAATTCCCGCGGCCGGCATTGCAGTTTTCTTTGCGCTTTGGGGCGCCGCGAACGCTTTTCAGGTTTTCTCACTTTCGCTGGTGGTGCCGGCTTCCCTGCTTTACGTCGCAGTTGGTTATCTTTTCTGGCGAGAGAGCCAGCGCTTTGAAACGCTCGCCGATCGGCTGCTGGGTCTCGCTTTCACTGCATGGGGCCTCAGCTTTCTGATCCTGCACTTTTTGAAGTTCACGCCAGAGGCGCTGGGCCAGGGTATTCGTCCAGTCTCCACGATTCCCACCGTATTTGTCTCCATGCTGTTGGTGATGGCGATTTACGAGGAAGAGAAGCGTCGAGTTGAACGCAACATGCTGGCGCTCTCGAATCTGAATCTGGCGACTTCCAGCTTTGTAGGCGGAGAAATACAGCGCATGCTTGCGCAGGCCCTGGACCGGGTCTTGGGCGTTGTTCGTCTGCCGGCGGGTGCATTGTTCCTTCACCACGGAGATCCCACTGGCCCCACTTCGGTGGTTTCCGCTGGCATCCCCGATGAATTTTGCCGCAAAGCGCAGGAAGAAGGGCTGGACGACTACCTCGTCGGCCTGGTCGCTCGCATGGGCGGCCTCATCAGTTTTCGCGATTTGCGCGATGACAAGCTCACCGCTTTGGAAAAGGACGAGCCTATTCGCCGTTTTCGAGAACTCGCGGTACAGCAGGGCTTTCGCAGCGTTGTTGTTATCAGCCTTCAGGCCAAGGATCAAGCCTTCGGTCTGCTTCTTCTCGGCACGCCCGATGTTCGCCGGTTCACTTCCGCGGAACTTCGGTTGCTTCTCGCTTTGGGCCACCAGATTGGGATGGCCGTCGAAAATAGCTATCTCGTCCAGCAGACTTCCCGCCGCTCTGAAGAATTGCATGTTCTGAACGAGATTGGCCGGGCGCTCAGCTCAACGTTAAATCGTGAAGATCTTCTCCGCAAAATCTGGGAAGAGTTACGTCGATTATTCGACGTTCAGAACCTCTATCTCGCGTCTCACGATCCGCTTCGTGACGCCATTCAATTCGAGTTGGAGATGATCGACGGCGTGCGCATGCCCAAACGCTCTCGTCCCGCGGGCAATCACATTACCGAGTACATTCTGCGCACCCGTCAGCCTGTCCTGGTACGCGATAATTTCTCCAATGAAATTAAGAAGCTGGGCGTTGATCCCATTCGCAGTGCCGGCTCTTTTTGCGGAGTGCCTCTGGTGGCGTACGACCATACCATCGGCGCTCTGTGCATTTATTCTGATATGGAGCGCGCCTTTGACGAGGGACACCTGGAACTTCTCCGCGTGCTGGCCAGCGAAGCCAGTATTGCGATTGAGAACGCTCGGCTGTTTCAGGAAGAACGCACCAAAGCGCGCCACCTCGGCCTGGTGAATCTCATATCCCGCGACGCCATCGCCACTCTGAATCCGGATGAAGTTCTCGCCAAGATGACTGAGCAGTTGGAAGCAGGTCTGACTTACGACCACATTGGCATTGCACTGATGGACTACACCACCCGCGAACTGGTCGTACAGGCGGAGGGCGGAAAGCGTCGCGGGGCCATCGGACGCAGACTTCCTCTCGACGCCGGTCTGGTAGGTCAGGTTGCCCGGACAGGCAAAGCTGCGACGTTCCGCTCCATCGCCAACAATCAAACCGGAGCAAATCCGGTTATGCCCGACTCGCTGACCGCGATGGCCCTTCCTATCTTTTATGCCGACCATCTTCATGGCGTTCTCTACGTGGAGAATCTCGACCTAATGGAGATCACTGAGGAAGAGTCGTTGCTGCTCCGCACGCTTGCTGACCTGGTATCCGGCGCGCTTCATAATGCTTTATCGTTCCAGAAGGCTCAGGAACAAGCCATCACCGACGGTCTGACCAACGTTAAAACTCATCGATTCTTCATGGAAGCTCTTTCGTCGGAGTGGAAGCGTTCTTCTCGCGCCGGCCGCTCATTCGCCCTTGTGCTCATGGACCTGGACCGCTTCAAATTCGTCAACGATTTCTACGGCCACCTGGAAGGTGACCTGGTGCTTCAGCGCGTTGGACAAATTCTCGAGACCAACTGCCGCCGCTCGGATGTGGTCGCTCGTTATGGCGGAGACGAGTTTGTAATTTTGATGCCCGAAACGACGATGGAACAGGCCCGCCAGCTTGCCTCTAAACTGCGTGGCTGGGTTTCCGCCGACCCCTTGCTTCGCGAGAAGAATATCAGCGCCAGTTTTGGTATCGCTTGCTATCCCCTGCACGGCTCGTCGCCACAAGAGCTGATCCAGGTCGCGGATGCTTCGATGTATCTCTCCAAGCATCAGGGCGGCAACACCGTTTCCACTGCGGATCACGTCGATCCCAAGGAGACGCGCCGTTGGAAGCGCGACGTCCTGGAAGCCTATCTTGGCGTCACCCTCAAGCGTTTATTCGCCACTGGCCCCGATGCCTTTGAAGAAATTTATCAGCGGCTGCGCCAGTTCACGGATTCCTTGCCAGAAACCGAAAATTCAGGCGCCTCAAGCTTGCAGGCTCCTCCGGAGCTTCCGCAGTCGATTCTTGATACGGTCACTTCACTCGCCTATGCAATAGACGCCAAGGACCAGTACACGCAAGGGCATTCTCAAAAGGTTTCCGCGTATGCCGCGCTTCTTGCCGAAGCTCTTGGCATGTCCGAACCCGAGGTGGAAGAAATCCGCCTCGCTGCCGTCCTTCACGATGTCGGTAAAGTGGGCATTCCCGAAGCCATTTTAAACAAGAGTGGCCCGCTCAATCCCGAAGAATGGGAAACCATGAAAACTCATGTGCTTTTTGGCGCCAGAATCCTCGAACCACTGGCACCACTGGCACGCATTCGCGATATGGTGCTGCACCACCACGAGTTCTTCGATGGCTCCGGTTACCCTGAAGCACTCTCTGGCGAAAAGATTCCCCTGGGCGCGCGCATCATCACCATTGCGGATTCTTACGACACCATCACCAGCGACCGAAGCTACAAAAAGGGTCGCACAGCCGAACAAGCCTTGACTGAGCTGGAGCGCTGCGCCAACTCTCAGTTTGATGCCCATCTGGTTGAGGCCTTTGTTCGCGCGATGCGCCAGCTTCCCAATCCCATCATTGAAGTAGCCTCGCTTATCTCTAGGAATATCTGACCATTCCAAAACTGCAGCATCCCCATAACGCCCGATCTTGCTAAACTGATCCCAAGGAACTCTTTTCCACCAAAGGACGTTTACCATGCAAACTGCTTCCGTCAAATGGCTGAGTGATCAGAAATTCCTGGCGACCAGCCCTTCCGGGCATACCGTGCACATTGATTCGGACCGTGAGTCCAACAATGCCCCCGGCCCCATGGAACTGGTGCTGATTGCTCTTGGCGCTTGCACGGCCACGGACATAGTCATCATTCTTGAAAAGAAGCGCCAGAAAATCGAATCATTCGAGGTCATCTGCTCGGGCGAACGCGCTTCCGACCCACCCACAGTCTGGAAAAAACTCGAAATCCTCTATCGCCTCCGCGGCAAGCTGGACGAAGGCTCCGTCAGGCACGCCATTGTGTTGAGCGAGGAAAAGTATTGCTCCGTGGCTGCCATGTTGAAGAAGACCGCGACGCTTACCTGGCGACTGGAGCTTCTACCACCGCTCTGATTGCTTCTCGGCTTGTTTCTAATAAACTTCCTCGCATACAATCATTTTTAATCTGCACTGGTTCGTTATTTTCAAGGAGCATCATGTCTCGTCGCATCGCCGCCAAAATCACGGGTGTAGCCGGTTATGTTCCCCCGCGAATTCTGAATAACGCTGATCTGGAGAAAATGGTCAGCACGACTAACGAATGGATCATGGAGCGAGTTGGTATTCGCGAGCGGCACCTGGTAGACAAGGGGGTGGCGGCCAGCGATCTGGCTGTTGCAGCAGTAAAGAAGCTACAGGCAGCGCATCCGTTCGACCTCCAGCAGGTGGATCTCATCGTCGTCGGCACCGTTACCCCCGACATGATGTATCCTTCCACCGCCTGTCTGGTGCAGCACAAACTGGGGATTGAGAACACGTGGGGGTTCGATGTCTCTGCGGGATGTTCCGGCTTTCTCTATGCCCTGAACGTGGGCACAAAGTTCGTCGAGTCGGGACAATACAAGAAAGTCCTGGTGATCGGGTCGGACGTAAATTCCTCGATGACCGACTTTACCGATCGCGCCGTTTGCATCATCTTCGGCGACGGCGCTGGCGCGGTCATGCTCGAACCTGCCCAGGACGGCGAGGCGGGCATCATCGATCACGTCGCGCAGATTGAGGGCGCTGGTGGGCAATTTCTGTATATGCCGGGGGGAGGCAGCTTGAACCCGGCATCCCACGAAACTGTCGACAAGAAAATGCATTACATCCATCAGGACGGAAAGAACGTCTTCAAATACGCCGTGAAGAAAATGGCTGAAATGACGGAACGCATCCTGGAGAAGAACGGATTGACTGGCAAAGACGTGGACTGCTTCATCGCTCACCAGGCCAACCAACGGATCATTACCGCAACCGCCGAGCGCTTGGGCATGCCACTGGACAAGGTCATCATCAACATCGATCGTTATGGCAACACCACGGCAGGCACGCTCCCCCTGGCGATGACCACGGCACTGGATGAAAAAAGACTGAAGAAGGGTGATTTGGTCTTGCTGGCCGCAGTTGGCGCTGGATTCACTTCTGGCGCGACTCTGTTGCGCTGGGCCTATTAGAATTTAACCACATAAAACGCGGGCGAATTTTCGATCCGCCCGCGCCTCATTCCTTCCTATCTTTACTCCTTAGTCGGGAATAACCAGCTCTTGCCCGACCTTCACCATGTTCGGATCGCTCAACACATTACGGTTCGCTTCAAAAATCTTGGTGTACTGATTCGCATTCCCGTAAAACTGCTTCGCAATCTTTGAAAGTGAATCGCCCGCCGCCACCGTGTATGTCTTTTGCTTGGGCGCCAGTGATGGGTCCACGGATAGGTTCAAGGTGATGTCGTTCAGACTGGGATTGATGGTTTTTACTTGATCCCACACCCGGTTTTTGATCGCATCCGATCCTGCCGCCCCTTCGATGTACAACTTGTCGTCCTGTATATGCACATGCGCCAAGCTCACTCCAAGTTGACTGATTAGGCTTAGCACGGAGGCGTACTTCTGCTTCAGTTGATCCAGGTCTGCCATTGGGAATTACCTCTTTCTTCGGTTTATAGGGCGGAGCAGGAGCATAGCACCGTGCGCATCGGATGGCATCACAATTTGTTTATGCGATAAGGGAGTCTGTGGGACGCAATCTGCAGAAATTGCGGTTAGCAGGAACGCAGGAATTCTGCCTGCGCCAGATTCGATTGCAGGCGCCGCTCGATTTGCGCTGCCGCATAGCGCGCGCACAGCACGCTCTCGCGCTCGCTCCAACTCACAACTGCAGGCGACATTTTTCCAAATGCTGCGCTCATGGCTTGTACTACTCGGTAGTACGCAGCAACCAGACCGAGGTTGCTGTGGGCATTCTTCAGCTCCGGCGTCAATGCGTGCAGCGTTGCCAGCTTTTCAAAATCCGCGCCGTGAAATTCGCCTGATTCCAAATGGGCTGCTTCCAACACTCGGTCGGAAACAGGCTGAGAAGCCACGCCAGCCACCAGCGCACGCCAGTAGAACAGCGCAAACTGAAACAGCGCCGCAGTCGCTATAGTGAGTATCATGGTGGCAAACATCCCTCAGCCTCCAGTTGTATAATCGCGTCTCACCCCGATTTCTCCTATAGGCCAGCGGTACCATCTTCATAGTGCTCGGAGCCGTAACTCTTTCACCACCAAAAGGTTCCTTTGCGCGGCTCATCGGCTGACTCCCTTGTCCGCCCTACCCTTCTCCCCTATACTCCTGCGCAGTCTGTTTTGGAGGTCCAATGTCTCGAATCGCTACCCTGACCCTGAGTTATTTGGGGATCACCATCCTTTCCCTGGTTTGCCCGGCTCTTTCTATCGGCCAAGCGAACCCTCTTGTCGAGCGCCAGACTTCTGAAATCACCGCAGTCTTGACCCAGCAGCAAACTGCCTGGAATGCAGGAGATATCCCAGGTTTTATGCAGGGTTATTGGAAGTCCCCGCAGGTTAGTTTTTCCGGCTCGTCCGGGGTTTCCCGTGGTTGGGAGGCAGTTTTAGCACGCTACGAGCGCGTCTATCCCAATCGAGCCTCGATGGGCCATCTGGACTTCTCGGAAGTGGAAATCCGGCCCTTAAGCGATAGTGCTGCGCTCGTGCTCGGGAAGTGGCACCTTACGCTGTCCAACGGCGAAATGGGCGGTGTATTTAGCTTGGTATTCCAGAGATTCCCTGAAGGTTGGAAAATCATTCACGACCACACCAGTTTGGTGGATAAAAAGCTCCCATAACTCGTTTGTTTGCCATATCTAAGGTGAAACGTTGACCTGCAATTTTGCATATTACATTCCGTTTATGGAAAATATTTGCTTGTTCTTCGCCAGTAAGCCGATTTTGGTATTGATAAAAAAGAAGTTACATTAATCTCACTTTGGAACTCGACTTGCTCTCTCATTATGAGATGGCCCGGGACTAGCCGCCACTTCCCGCCGCAGGGCCTACATCAGACTTGAAAGGCAACGGGCTCGCACCCAATGAGAGTATTTGTTCGTATCGCGGCACTTCTCGTTTTTTGTTTGTCAATTTTGGCTGCAAACACGAAAGCCGACAGCATCACTTATACGCTTACCACGACCAACGGGAACACGGTTCAATTCACGCTCCCCACAGATTCCCAGCCGTCGGCCTTTGCGCCGAGCGGGAACTTGGCGAACTTCTATAACGTTTCTGGCACTATTAACGGCCAGAACATCGTTTTCGAATGCATTGGCTTTTACAATGGCGCAAACAACCAGTTCCTGCAGAGCGGTATCGATATCGGCATAGGTACTCCGGTCGATCTCTATGGCATGTTCTTCGGCTCGGGGAGTGATCCGACGTTCAGCGGCAACGCCACGTCTGTGGAACTCTTCCCCCTTACCAATCAGACCGTTACCACGCAGATTAACTTTACATTCGGGAACGATTACGTCGGCTACCTGGCGAATGTCAACGTGCCAGAACCTGGATCCTTTTTTCTTTTGGGGTTCGGAGTTGTAGCTCTTCTTGGTTTTCGGCGCAAACTGACCGCCTGATCAATATTCGATCCTGAACAGAAAGGGGACGCTGATAGCAGCGTCCCTTTTTGTTTTTCGAAGTTCGCCGCGATCTACGCGGTAACACGATCAACTTTCCTTGGCTTGCATCGCGGGTCGGTTGTAGACCGGATCGCCCAGAAGCCCCTTTCCAGTCCCGTTCTTGGCCAACAACACGTGAGCCACGTTAATATATCTCTCTCGAAATGCTCCCTCGCACCATGCCAGGTAAAAATCCCACATTCTCTGGAAACGCTCGTCGAAGCCCAATTTCTGCACTTCTGCCAACTTCTGAAAAAACCGTTCTCTCCACAACAAGAGGGTCTTGGCATAATGCAAGCCAAAATTCTCCAAATTCGTCACGCTCAACTGAGTTCTCTGCGTCAGAGATTTATGGATCTGCCCAAGGAATGCCAGTTCGCTGCCAGGAAAAATGTAAGTCTGTATCCAGTCAACTCGGCGGCGGTATTCCTTCAGCTGCTGGTCTGGAATGGTGATGGTCTGAAGCAACATGGAGCCATCAGAAGTCAGCAAACGGTCGCACGCCATGAAAAATTCATCGTAATGCGCCAATCCCACAGCCTCGAACATTTCAATACTGACGATTTTGTCGTACTGCCCCTGCAGTTCCCGGTAATCTTGCATCAACAATTTCACGCTGCCAGGTTGAACGTTGCAGTGCGAAATCCGCTCGCTAGCTGCCTGAAACTGCGCCGGACTAATCGTTACTCCGGTGACGTTTGCACCATAGTTTCGCGCCGCATGCACGGCGAAAGCTCCCCACCCGCAACCGATCTCCAGGACCCGATCGCCCGGTTCAATCCGCAGCTTGCGACAGATCAGATCCATCTTGTGAATCTGTGCCTCTTCCAGAGATTCGCTCTCCCGTTGGAAATGGGCCGAGGAATACATCATCTGCTCGTCGAGAAAGATCCGGTAAAATTCATTTCCCAGATCGTAATGGGCGCGGATATTCTCCTGGCTCCCCTTTACGCTATTGTCCCGTTGCCGGTGTTGCAAGCGAAACATCATCCGCCGCAATGCGGAGAGCGTTTTGTTCTTCGAGTCAAATAAGCGCAAGTTCCGCGTCACCACTCTCACCAGCGAAACCAAGTCTGGGGATGTCCAGTCACCATCCATGTACGATTCGCCGATTCCCACATCCGCGCCAGTCGCGGCCCGCGTGAAGAATCGCTCATCATGCACCACGGCCATCGCTTTTAGTGCGGACGTCGGATCTCCGAAGGTGTAAGTCTCCTCGGGGCATACCAACTCAAGGTACCCGCCCTGTAATCCGTCCAATGCCGCGAAAAACTTGCCCTTCGCGTATTTTTCCATCCAGCGCTTCATCCGATCACGTTTCCTTTCGATTCGGCCGCCGCTGGTGCACGGTCAAGCTTCGGCCGGTGGGTAAACACGGGAACCCTTTTCAACCACAATTGCAAAGCCTGCCAGTGAATCGCGGCGATTACTTTCACCGTCATCAATGGATAAGAAAGCAGCACTTTCGCCAGTTCTCTGGACCGCCACGGTCGCCGCTCGAGTTGGAGGGTCGCGTCAAAATTGCGTTTTCCACCTGCCAGCGTATTCATGTGCGCTACCAGCGTTTCGTCTGGCTCCGTGAAGATCCAGTCGTACTCGAGATCCATCCCGTTAAACGGCGAAACGTGCATTCTCTTGCCGGTGTGATATTGCCTCGCCGCCGGGTTTGGACGCTGGTTTGCCGCCGTCAACCAGTAATTGTGTGTCTCGCCGAACGTGTTGTTCACTTCGCCCAAAATCATTTCCAGATGGCCAGCCTCGTCATAGCAATAGAAAAACGAAACTGGATTGAACACGTATCCGAGGTAACGCAGGTGGGTCAGCAGAAAAATGTTTCCGCCCGGCAGTTGCAGGCCTTCCCTTGCCGCATCTTCTTTCAGTCGCTCGCGCAGCGGCTTGTTCGGATCTCCAAAATGGTCGCGTTCACAGTAACTTGTCCAATTCCACGAATTGTACGAACTAAACGAAGAAACTTTCATCAGCTCTGGCAAACAATCGATATCCAGAAATGCCATGTAGATTGGATAGCTGAATTCGTGCCTTCGCGGCTCGAATCTCCGGTGCCTCAATTCGCCGATATAAAGTGCCGATTGCATGCTGTCAGACCTGAATCCCCTGCGTACGAGCTACCCTCAACGCCGAATTGACTCCGTCTTCGTGAAAGCCGTAACTCCAGTATGCTCCGCAAAAGTGCGTACGGTTCCTCCCACTAATTTCGCTCCAACGCTTCTGCGCTGCAATCGCCTCCAACGTATACAGCGGATGGTTGTAAATGAATTTGCGGACAACTCTTTCCGGTCGAATCTGCGCATTAGCGTTCAAGGTCACGCAATAGTTCTCCTTGACCGGCAACGATTGCAATCGGTTCATGTGATACGTCATGGTGACCGGGCTGTGACCGTTCCTTTCATCCATGTGCAGCAGATAATTCCACGAAGCCCGCGCAGCCTTTCGCTTCGGCAACAAGCTCTCATCCGTATGCAGCACCACATCGTTCCGACTGGTCTGGAACGCGCCCAGGACTTGCTTCTCCTTTTCCGTGGCATCCTCCAGGAGAGGGAGCACCTGATCGCCGTGAGTGGCGAATACGACTTCGTCGAATCGCATCGCTGGGCGCTCCTCCCGGAATCGCACGGTCACTCCCTGTTCGTCCCGCGCGATCCCACGAATTTGCGTCCCAACGAAGATCCGCTCTCTCAAGGGTTTGGTAATTGGCTCGAGATAGCGTCCACAACCGCCTGGAATCGTCTTCCATTGTGCCTGTTCTGTCACGGTCAGGAATCTGTGGTTGTCAAAAAAACGGATCAGTGTTGCCGCCGGGAATTCATTTACTGCTCGCGGGGCGCAGGACCATACTGCCGCGGCCATCGGCACCAGATACAAGTCCCGGAACTCTGAACTGAATTTTTTCTGATCCAGAAATTCCCCTAATTTCAGTGCTTCCAACTCTGGCCGCTTCAACACTTCCACTGCTTCGCGATTAAATCGCTTGATCTCCCCGAATAGTTTCCATGGCGTTGTGCTCAACACATTCCGCTTCTGGGCAAAAAATCCCCGCACTCCCCGACTGGAGTATTCATAGCCCGTCTTGCGGCAACTCACGGCAAACGACATATCCGAATTCATTCGTGGGATCTGCAATTCCTTCATCAAACGAATGAAATTGGGATAGGTCAAATCGTTATGGACGATAAAACCTGTATCGATGGGCAGAGGGCCACCGCTGGACTCCACCGACACGGTATGCGTGTGTCCCCCAAGACGATTCTCTTTTTCAAAGAGAAACACTTCATGCTTTCGGCTCAAGTAATATGCTGCCGTTAACCCTGCTATTCCCGACCCGATGACCGCGATTTTCTTCACGAACCTGCCTTCATTCTATTCTGTCCGATTGGTTACTCTTAAGGAATTGGATTCCCATCGAATGGTTTGGTGACTTTCTCTCCGTGAAAGATTCACCGTCATTTTTTGACCGAAGCTGAGAGAATTGCTGGGGCCACATCCCTTTGCGAACATCCAGCCGGTTGCTCACCATCGTACTCCTTTAGGATGTGACCAGCCCATATCGAACGCATCACACTAGGTATACGCAACTGGGTAGCACTTTGGATTTGTCCGGGCCAAGGATAGGCTGCAATGAGCGTTCGGCAGGGTGGACTCTTTTTAATTGTTGGTAGTCAGGAGATGAATTGTTTTGAAACTATTTCTGAAATTGCTTTTCGGCTTCATCTTCGTTTTCATGGTGGTAATGACCACCCGCACAAGTCTTCAGGTCCCCATTTGGCAGGCATCGTTCACGGGTAATCCGTGGGCCTGGGCCACGCTTTACGACGCTTATTTTGGCTTCATCACTTTTTTTTGCTGGGTGGCCTGGCGAGAGCGCTCTCTTGCCGCCAAGATAGTCTGGTTCATCGCGATCATGTTGCTTGGCAATATTGCCATGTCGCTTTACGTCTTAATCCAACTGTTTACAATGAAACCAGACGATTCGATTTCCGCTCTGTTCCATCAGAAGGTCGCATGAAAAATGGCTTTTTATATCGCCGGCTGGCCCAGCCGCTTCTCGACCTCCTGAGGCAGGGAGTAACGCCGGAGAAGCTCGCTCTCAGCATTGCGCTTGGCGCCGTGTTTGGAATTTTCCCTGCTCTGGGTTGGACTACGGCTCTTTGCGCGCTGATTGCTTTCCTGTGGCGCTTGAATCTCCCCGCCATTCAGATCGTGAATTATTTCATGTACCCCGTTCAGATTGCCTTCCTCTTGCCCTTTTTTCGACTCGGGGAAAAACTCTTTCGCGCCCCGCATCTTCCGATCTCTGTTCCGCAGATTTACGC
Organism: Candidatus Acidiferrales bacterium; assembly: GCA_963837885.1. Classification (GTDB taxonomy): domain Bacteria; phylum Acidobacteriota; class Terriglobia; order Acidiferrales; family UBA7541; genus Acidiferrum. The sequence continues at coordinate 129,417 of CAWIPD010000019.1, forward strand.
CATGGCCAAGGCCAATCTTTGGGGTTCCATCAAATTTCTCTGGAGCACTACCTGGCACGCCATCGTTGTTTGGGCGATAGTCGCTCCATTTCTTACAGTGCTGCTCTACGTGGTATTTGCCCCACTATTCCGCCGAGTTCTCCGTCGTCAGATTACAACCCTTCCACCCGCTGAGGCTGAGGCGGCTTGATGCTACAACATTCTCTTTCTCTTCTTTCCGTCGGCGCGGCCATTGTGGCCATCATGATGTTTATTCTGTGGATCGTTCATCTGCTGATTCGTAATGCCGCTGTCGTCGACGTGGGTTGGGCCGCAGGCCTCGGCCTTCTCGCTCTTTATTACGCCTACGCAGGTCCCGGCTATTCCACGCGCAGGATTCTCATCGCCACTATGGCTGTCATTTGGAGTATCCGCCTCGCATCATTTTTACTCTTTGCACGAGTCATTGGCCATCCGGAAGAGGGGCGCTACGTGCAACTTCGAAAGGATTGGAAAACCAATCTTCCGATACGCTTCCTTTTTTTCTTTGAGTTTCAAGCCTTACTCGATCTGGTCCTCTCGCTGCCCTTTTTGCTCGCCTGCCTCGACGCACGCGCTCCATTGGGCCTGGTCGAAAAACTTGGCGCATTCATCTGGTTGGTTGGCATCGTCGGCGAAGCAATCGCCGATGCTCAACTCAACAGCTTCAAGAAGAATCCCGCCAACAAGGGCAAAACCTGTCGCGCTGGCCTTTGGAATTACTCGCGTCATCCCAATTATTTTTTTGAATGGACGATTTGGGTTGGCTATGCCATTTTCTGCATCACTTCGCCCTGGGGATGGCTAGGTCTCATTTCTCCCGCATTGATTCTGTATTTCCTTCTCGGCCTGACCGGCATTCCGGCCACGGAGGCTCAGGCTCTCCGCAGTCGTGGCGACGAGTATCGCCAATATCAGCGGACAACCAGTGCGTTCATCCCCTGGTTTCGCAAAAAGGAATACGTATGATCTCTACTTCGCACGAATCACGTACGACGGCAGCCTCGCACGCACGCTGGCTTCCCTCAGCACAGGAACATCCCGACAAGCGCTTCTGGTACGAACCGCTGCTTGAGAGCGGCCTGATCCCCGACGCGCTGATTCGCGCTTCCATCCGCCGCATGCTGCGCGATCGCCTTCGCGAACAGGATCGTGGCTCTGCCGCCTCCAACCGAGCTGCACTTTTGTCCTTTGTCGAACAGATGAAGCATAGCCCCATCGCACTTCATACCGATTCTGCAAACGCGCAGCACTATGAAGTCCCTGCCGACTTCTATCAAAAGGTACTCGGTCCCCGACTGAAATACAGTTCTGCGTATTACGATGAAAACTGCACATCGCTCGCGCAGGCCGAAGAAACTATGCTGCGACTCACCTGCCAGCGCGCTCAACTCGTGGACGGTCAGGACATTCTCGAGCTTGGTTGTGGCTGGGGTTCCCTCACCCTCTGGATGGCCGAGCACTATCCCAACTCTCTCATCACGGGCGTTTCCAACTCTTCTTCTCAACGCCAATTCATTCTTTCGCGCGCCGTCGAACGGGGCCTGAACAACATCCGTATCCTTACCGCGGATATGAACGAATTCTCCGCTCCAGCTACTTTCGACCGCATCGTCTCCGTCGAAATGCTCGAACATATGCGTAATTGGGATGCTCTGCTCGCCAGGATCGCCACTTGGCTCAACCCCGATGGCAAGCTTTTCGTACATATTTTCACGCACAAACAGTTTGCTTACCCTTATGAAGTGCGTGGTGAAGGCGATTGGATGGCCCAACATTTTTTCACTGGTGGAATGATGCCCAGCGATGATCTGCTCTCGCACTTCGATGATCGCCTGCGCGTGCAGGAGCATTGGCAAGTCAGCGGCACACACTACCAGAAAACCAGCGAAGACTGGCTTCGCAACATGGACAATTCCAAATCCGATTTGCTTCCACTTTTCGCCGCTACTTACGGTAAGAATCAGGCCAAACGCTGGTGGATTCGTTGGCGCATTTTCTTCATGGCTTGTGCGGAACTCTGGGGCTATCGGAATGGCACTGAGTGGATAGTCTCCCACTATCTTCTTGCCAAGCCCTGATCCGCCTGCCCTAGGGTCTAACCCTAGTTTTATTAGTGTGGGAATTTTTCTGGAGTTAAACCTAGCAACTACAAAATTTCTAGAATTTCCTCGTACCGCTTGAACGGCGGGATTAAATATGCGCCCGCAATTTCCGTTCGCGCCCACGTCAACATTTCTCGCGCAACTTCAAACCCGCGGTCGCGCGCCGATGCACCCGCTGCTTCCATGGACTTCAACAGCGGCTCGGGAATCATGATGCCCGGCACTTCGTTGTTCAATCGCAGTGCTTGTTTGTAACTGTTCAACGGCCACACGCCGATCAAAACCGGTATGGCAGGCTTGCTCCCCAGTTTCTTCAAAAACCCATGCCAGTGCTCCGGATCAAACAGGGGCTGCGTCATCGCAAAATGCGCCCCAGCTTCCACTTTCGCGTGGAAACGAGCAATTTCGCTATCCAAATCATCCGCAACCGGATTCAACGCCACGCCAATCGTGAAGTTTGTCTGCCCACCAAGTGTCTTTCCTGCCCAGTCCGTACCCTGGTTCAGCCGGTTCAAAATCTTAACCAGTCCGACTGAATCCACTTCATACACACCGCTGGTTTCTGGATAGTCGCCGACCGATGGTGGATCGCCGGTAATCGCCAGGACGTTTCTAACGCCGCCAACGGTCCATGCACCGAGGAGCATCGCTTGTAACCCAATAATATTTTGATCGCGGGTAGTCAGATGCGGCACCGTTTCCACTCCGCGTGCCTCCAACGCACCCGCAACGATTAGGGCGTCCATGCCAACGCGCGCCATTGCGCCGCTATTGATATCGATGGCATCCACTTTATTTGACGCCATGACTTTGTCCACCTGCTCGTAGATTCGGTCCAGCGCTATCCCCTTAGGTGGATCGATTTCCACGCACACCGCAAACTCTTTCGCCTGCAGTTTTCTCCAAAAATTGCTCTCTGGGTCTTTGTGCTGCACGGGAGCAGCGATTTGTGTTCTCGCTACGACTACCGTTGCGGCATGCCCCTCCACAGGGCGCAGAGATTTCACCGCTTCGGCCATCGCCCGGATGTGCGCCGGGGTGGTACCGCAGCAACCGCCCAAAATGCGCACGCCCGCTTCCGCCGCATCTTTGGCAAACGATGCAAAGTATTCCGGCGAGGACTTCGGATAGACGATACGGTCGCCTTCCTTCTTTGGAAAGCCCGTATTCGGCATGCCGCTGACTCGAATATCACCCGCATTCGTCAGTTCCTGCAAAATGGGCAGCAGCGACTGCGGCCCCAACGTGCAGTTTGCGCCAATCACTTGCACGTTTTTGTCCTTCAGCAGATTCGCCGCAAGGAATGGCCGCACATCGCCGTACGTCGTGCCTTCTTCCGAGTAGGTCAATTGCGCCACGATTGGCAATCCGGAAAACGAACGGATCGCGTCAATCGCCAGCATTAATTCTTCAATGTAGGAAAATGTTTCCAGAATAAAAATATCCACGCCGCGTTCTTCCAGTGCCAGCGCCTGTTCGTGAAATACGGCCAGAATTTCTTCCGGCTCTGGATGCCGCGCCTGTACTCCAATTCCCAACGGCCCGATCGAGCCGGCAATGATCACTTCTCGCGCCGCCGATTCGCGTGCCTCGCGGGCAATCTTTACGCCGCGGCTGTTCAGTTTCTGCACTTCATCGCCAAGTCCTAGCGGGGCCAGTTTGAAGCGATTCGCACCAAAAGTATTCGTCTCGATAATCTGCGCCCCGGCTTCGATATATGCCTGATGAACTCGAAACACGGCTTCCGGTTCCGTAACGTTTAATTCATCGAAGCAGCGCACCGCACCGACGGATTCGTAGAGCAGCGATCCCATCGCGCCATCGGCGATCAGAATTGAATTTTTCAGACGCTCGTTAAATTCCTGTATTTTCACGAATCTCTTTCCTGTTTTCTGCCGCCGCTGCGCGGGGATGCGACTAGCGTTTTTGTTCCATCAGGCTTGCCACTGTGCTCATCAAATCGTATTTTGTCAGGATCTCATACTTCGATTCATCCATCTCCACGAACACCGCGGGGTCGCCATGGCTCAACATATAGGTAATGCGCTCCACGGGAGCGCTCTTTAATACCATGGGCATAGGTTTGCTCATCACTTCGCGCACCGTCAATTTGCGCAGGTCCTTACCTTGCAAAGCCAGCGTCAATATCTGGTCTTCGTACACCGTGCCGATGGGGAGGTTCTCCTCGAATACCGGTATCTGCGAAATGTCCTGCTCCTGCATGGTTTTCAGCGCGTGAAATACGGTCTGGTACGGTCTGACGATCACTAACTCGCGCACTTTTCCCGTGTGCTTTTTCGCGTTCACAACTTCTTCGGCAGTGATCGGTATGGTTGATTCCGTGTACCCGCGTTCGCGCATCCATTCTTCGTTGTAAACCTTGCTCAGATAGCGCATGCCCGTGTCGGGAAGCAGCGCCACGATGTAATCATCCGCACTCAGATCCTTGGCCAATCGCAGAGTGGCCGACAGGCACCCGCCGCCTGAACCGCCGGTGAAAAGTCCCTCCATTTTCGCCAGTCGTCGTGCAATCACGAAGCACTCTTCGTCGTTCACCTGAATTACGTCATCCAGAATCTGCATATCCATCGTTGTCGGAAAAAAGTCTTCGCCTATTCCCTCGACCACATAGGTCCGCGCCTTGGCAATCTTCCCGGTCTTGTGAAAATCGAAATACAATGAACCTTCGGGATCAACGCCGACGATCTTCACCTGGGGATTTTTCTCTTTTAGAAATTTCCCCACGCCGCTAATGGTTCCGCCGGTGCCCATCCCGCACACAAAATGGGTGATCTTGCCCTCGGTGTCTTCCCAGATTTCCGGGCCAGTGGTGCGATAGTGCGCTTCCGGATTGCTCGGATTATCGTATTGATTCGGGTAGTACGAATTGGGAATTTCGCGCGCCAACTTCCTCGCTACGCTGTAGTAGCTCCGCGGATCTTCCGGCTCAACGGCCGTGGGGCACACGATCACTTCAGCTCCCAGTGCCTTCAGCAAATCCACTTTTTCCTTGGATTGCTTGTCCGTGGTGGTGAAAACGCATTTATATCCCCGCACCGCTGCCACCAGGGCCAATCCCATGCCGGTATTTCCTGAGGTGCCCTCGATGATCGTTCCGCCCGGTTTGAGCAATCCCTTCTTCTCTGCTTCATCGATCATAGTGATTCCGATGCGGTCCTTCACGGATCCGCCGGGATTCAGCATCTCCGCCTTGATCCAGATCTGCGGCTTCAACTCTCTGCTCATCCGGTTCAACCGGATCAACGGGGTGCGGCCAACGGATTCTAAAATATTATTGCAGCGCATTTGCCTTCTCTTGGGCGATGCCGAACCTGTAACTTCCTATGGCATACTTACTCCAAGTTTAACATGCGCGTCCAAGACGCAGACAAACGCGAGGTAAACGCGACCAATATGCCACGTCAAAACATCTCCAGCGGCACACCCTGGGAGCCTATCGTGGGCTATTCCCGCGCCGTACGTCTCGGCAACCACATTAGCGTTTCTGGAACCACGGCCACCGGTTCGGATGGCAAAATAGTCGGTATCGGCGATTCTTACGCTCAAACGGTTCAGATCATTCGCAACATCGAAGCCGCTCTCGCCCGCGCTGGCGCTTCTCTCAATGATGTGGTGCGCACGCGCATCTTCGTCACCAATATTGCTGAATGGGAAAAAATCGGCCGCGCGCACGGCGAATTCTTCAAGGACATTCGTCCCGCGACCTCCATGATCGAAGTCAGCAAGTTAATCTCACCCGAAATGCTGCTGGAAATTGAAGCCGAGGCGATCCTCGAAAGCTAGATCATTCCGACCGGGAGAGCCAGTCGCGGTTGAATGCCCTGCACTTTCGTGCCAAAACAAAAAGGCCCGCCTGAGTCGACGGGCCTTGAATTTGCCTTGAACTACGCCCTACCAGTGCGCGCGAATCCGATACTTCAGCACCGATTCACCATTGGCCTTCACCGGCACTTGGAACTGCGCTGCGAAAGCTCCGGTCTTCTCGTACTTATAGCTGGACGACAGCATTTCCCAATCTCCGCCAATCGGTTCGTTGACTTCCACGGTGATGGAGGTGTCCTTGTGATTCCGGAGGGTAATCTCATATTCCATTTCCCAAGTCCGGCTGCCAAGCGCCTTGAAATCGGTCTGTTTCCGTTCTGAAACCACATCGAACGCATTTCCAATCTTCACGTTTAGAAATTCATCCTTCGGCGTATGTTCAATGCGATCTTCGCCGACAAACAGTACGCCACCCTTGGAATCCTTCTGGTAGACCCGCAAATTGCCCGCCGGGCAGTGGAATGCCCAGTCCGGCCTTTTCTTCATTCTTGAATTTGTAGAACACCATCACGGGGTCTTTTATTGGTGAGCCTGGATTTTGAGCGGATCGATAATAATAATTCTGCCCGTTGACCACGAACAGCTTTTCTACCGGAACCCCGCTGCCCTGCAGCAAACTGATCTGCTTGGTTTCCTTGTCCTCCACGGAAGTTTTCCGGCCCAACGAATACAAGTGATATTCACTGAAGTTTTCCTGCTGGAATTGTGGGGGGGCCGCGGCTGCCGACTTCATCATCGCCATGTCGTTCATTGCACGCCCGCTAATCGCCGGTTGAATCCTATTCAAATCGCCCGCCACCAGTTGCAGTTTGGCGTTGTGAAATGCGGTCCCCGAATTATTCATCACGGTCACCCAGCCATCCAGGTCTGCCGCCTTGTCGTCGCGCCCGACCGTCAGTACATAATCCGCATTCCACGACAAATTCGACGCCAGGTAGGACGCCTCAATCTTCTGCTTTGCCGCTCCCGAATTTTCCAGCGACATCAGCAGCGTCGGCCGGTCATACAAATTCGCCGGCACTCCCGGAAAACGGTAACTGTCCGCGGCGTATCCCGTCACGATGTCATTCCCAATTCGCCACACCGGCCCATTGTTGTTCGCCAGCAGAGTCGCCTTCACTTCCTCATGCTTCGTTGTGCCGTTTTCCATATATGTCCGCTGGAGCGTCACTTCCTTGCCGACGTATTTATTCAGCAGCTTTGCCGGCTCCAGCAAATCGTATTCATAGTTCTGTTCGATCACGTAGACTTTGTCCGGCTCGCTCAACGAACGGAAATGCACCGTTGCGGGGTTCACTGTCGCTGCAATGTCCATAAATTTCAGCCGAAAACCGCCATTGGGCATTTGCAATTGCCGCACATCCCGCACCAAAGCGATGTTCGAGTTGTAGACAGTTACCGCTAGTTCCGTTTGGTCATTCAATGTGGTGGACTGATCGGATTCCGCGCGCCCCGCTTCCTTATCTTGTGGCTCAGCTTTTTTCCCTGCTTGATAGGCGGGCACAAACGTTGCCGCACCTGCCAACGCCACCGCCGCCGCTCCAGTTATCCAGCGCAATCCCTTGTTCCTAGCTACTCGCGAAATCGTCATCACTTCACCTCTCCTTGAATCTGACTTCTTGGTTAGAACGGCGCGCATCATTTTTCTTGCAGGCAGATTTATTCGTTTGCAGTGGCCGACCAGGTAAGTCCGCCATCTCCGGTTTCAAAACTTTTTTGATTCCCTACGTTCCAGATGGCCGCGTGTTTTGCATCCACAGCGTGAACGCCGCCTAAATCTTCCTGCAACGGCGACACAATCGTCTTCCAATGCTTACCGCCATCCGTGGTCAGCAGCACTGTTCCCGATTTCCCCACCACCCAGCAAATCTTTTCCGATGGCGCAGATCCGCCAGTCAATTCTCCATTCACTCCGCTCGTCTGCGATTTCCATTCGACGCCCGCATTGCTTGTGGCTTCGATGGATCCGGCCAGCCCAACGCGCCATGCGTGTTTGTTATCCGGCGCCGGAATCACATGAGGATTCTTCGCGGCAATCTCATGTAACGAATTAATTTTCCGGCCTTCAACCGTAGTATTGGCCGAAAGTGCCTCGGTCTGCTGCATGGTCCGGGCGTTCGAACTTTCCTTAGCCTTCGCGGCCGGAGCCTGATCCAACTGCTCCTGTGCGATAGCTCCCCCAGCAACCGCGCTTTCCGGCGTTGGTGGAGGAGGCATTCTTACGGCCGCGGGACTGTTTGCAGTTCTGTTCGGCGTTGGAGCGGCATTTGGTCTCGGCACTCCTGGCTTGACGTCAAGCCTTCTGGCCATCTCGTTCTCTTCTCCAACCTGCCTATCCCCTTCGCTCGCCCCAGCTGCATAGCTTGATGCCTCGTTCGGCGACGGCATTCGCGGAGCAGTCGATATTTTGGGAGGCGAAATGCTCTCCCCTTGACTCTTCTTCAGAGCGTCAGTGAGCGATTGTGAAGGCTCCATGAGCTTTTTCTCTCGTTGAGCTTCGTCCATCCTGTCCAAGCTAGCGGGCGGTTGAGGCGGAGCAGCCTGGCGATTTTCTGCCATCTGTATCGTTTGCATCGACGACGCCGGCCGCATTCCGGTCTCTCTCACCGTGACGAATATCAGCACGCCGGCCGCTAAAGCGCCCACAGGCACTGCCCAGCGCAAATTCGAACGCACCTTCTTTTTCTGTTGCAGCGCGATCGGCGTCGTGGGCGCGTCTGCTTCCAAGCCTGTTGATGCTGCTCTGGCACTGATCTGCGAAGACCCGTCGCTAGGCACTTCTCTGGCCGCTAGGGTCGCATGTGTCACCAACTCTTTCGATTGCCGTTCTTCCGTCGCCACTTCATTGGTCTGTTCCAAAAGCGCCAGCGTTTCCTGGCAACGCGCACAACCGCTGATGTGTTCTTTCCATTGCGTCAATTCTTCGAGAGAAAGTGTCCGCTCGTGATAAGCCGCCAATATTTCTGCATCTGGACACGATGCGTCCGAAGCTCCGCCGCCCAGGTGCCGTTGCAGTGCACGCTCAAATTGCCGATCGCGTTCTTCAGACGGCATAACCTTCCCCTCTCTTAGAACGCCTGAAAACTCTTTTCTTGCATGCAATCACGGCGTTCCCTTCCTCTCATCGCCTGCTTTTCGCGACTCTTTTTCCGGAAACATTTTCCTGAAATCAATGGGCGCATCTTCCGCCGCGTATTGCAGGCACAATGCAATTTCGGCTTCACTCAAAAACATCGCAACGCGCAACTGATCTTCCACTGCCAGGCGCAGCTCACGCCTCACCCTTTCCAGATTTCGCGAAACGCTCGATTCATGCTCGCCCAGTTTCCTTCCGATTTCCGCGAGCGTCATTTGTCTTGCGTAATACACCTCTAGGCGTAGCCGATCTTCCGGGTCCAGTTTGTCCAGGCAGCCGCCCAAGACCTTCACGAATAAACCAACGTACCGGTCTCGATGAGGATCCAATACGGGCTGAGCCACTTTCTCCCGCTCGGCCTGCAACCCTTTCGACTCTCCATCCGCCCCTTTCTCGTCCAGCGATTCCCACCGGCGACTCTCACGGATCTTGTCAATATGGCGCTGTGCCAAAACGGTGCGTAGCCACGTCTTCAGCGAGCTCCGTCCATGGAAATATCGGAAGAGTGAGTTCTCACCGCGTTTGCCATCCGCCAGTCCAAACAGGTCAGCAAACAGCGAATCGGCCAATTCGTGCGCATCCGAGCCTGCGCGGCTCCCTTTTGTTATTGCTCCGGCTGAGGCCCGCAAGTACCCACGATATTGCGTAATGAAAAATTCCCACGCGGCCTCTGACCCGTGCATACACGCACAAGCCAAGGCAAGGTCTTCCACATACAAGGTGTGGAGGTATTCCTCAAGGCGTTCTAGCGTACAAGGGCCATCTGCAAAGCGTTTTTGTACGCTTCGTTCCAATCCGGCTAAAAATTGCGGGCGTGATAACTGCAACTCATGCGCCCCTGACTGGTCATAGAGTGAGGTGACCAAGCCTGTCGCTCGAGCCAGCATCATTCCGGAATTTTGTCCCGAATTTTCCCCTGACAGCGGTGGCATTCTCTCTCCGGCCCCTACACTAAACTGCTTATTTCTATATCTCTACCAGTTCGGCATGCTCTTCCAACGTACACGTATCCCTGTGCATCCTACAGGGTACCTTACGGGAGTCAATCGTGGCGAAATCTGGTGCGACCTTGCTCCAGGAATGGGGTATCCTAGTAGGCAGTTGCGGATACCCGCCCCGCAACGAATTTCGCCTCGGCGGGTTCATCCCGTATACGGGGACGTGTGAAAAAGGTGCACTCGCTAAGACATTAGCGAATACGCGTCGTTAGTACGAAAGTCCTATTCGGACACTTTCCCGCCCCAAGTACTCTCGTACTGTAACGCACACGTCCTGTCGCACGCATTAAGCTCGATTCTCTGGGATCGAGTCTTAGGATGAATACTCTGCCAGAGGCGGTAAAGCGGATGAGCACAATGATCGCAGACAGACCATCGAGCAACTCCATGGGCGTTGGCTTTGACGCTTTGCGGGGACGCTCCAACCCAGAAGCCTGGAAACAGCAAATCGGTACGCGGGCCATTCCCGCTCGCCTGGCGCTGCTTCCCGAGGCCAAGCCTCGCTGGAACTGGGTAGGCATTAGCGCCATCGTTCAACTCGCCATCCTGACCTTTTTCATTATGGTTCCCCTTCTCTTTCCCGACCAGATGAAGACTGGCCTCAAATTTATCAATGTGGAACTGTCTACTCCCCTCACAGAAATTCCCGTCGCTCCTCCTCCGCCACCACCTCCTCAGGTAAAGGCGGTCATTCCTAAGGCTGAAGTTAAGCCGGAAGTTGTGGAACCGGTTAAATTGAACCCGCAACAGCCGCACATCTTTACCAACTTGGCTCCCAAAACGGTTCAGCCCAAGATTGAAAAGGTCGATGTCAAGGTTCCCGATATGGCTCCCGTATTCGAACAAGCCAAGATCGATGTCAAAGACAACGGACCCAAGCGTCCTCACGAGGATGTGAAGACGGGTCTCATCGGGTCTGGGAGCGCTGCCCCTGCAACGGTCAACGCGCCTGTTACCAAGGTCCAGACCGGCGGATTCGGCGACCCCAATGGAGTCGCCGGCAAAGGTGATCCCAACCACGCCACCAACGTCAACCGTCTTGGCTCTCCCGCGCTTCCCGGCGGCGAAGGCTATGGCAATGGCACTGGCGGCAAGGAAGGTATTCGCGGCACGGTCGCCAGCACTGGTTTCGGCAATGGCACCGCAACTCCTCCTCCGAGTGGTGGCGGGAAAAAAGGCACAGTAGTGGCCAGCGGATTTGGCCAGGTTGAAGCGGCTGACCCGGTCAAGAAGAAGACCCAAGTGGGCGGGCCCGCCGATGCTCCTCCGGAGCTCCTTGACAAACCCAAACCCGAGTACACCGCCGAAGGCCGCAGCCTGAAGATCGAAGGCGACGTGGTCATTGACCTCGTTTTCCTTGCAAACGGCACCATTCAAATCAATCACGTTGTTAGCGGGCTCGGACACGGCCTTGATGAATCGGCCGTCCGTGCAGCTCAATCGATTCGTTTCAAACCGGCGAAACGTCAAACCGAGCCGGTCGATTTTCCGGCCCGTGTACGCATCGAATTCCGGCTGGCTTACTGAGGGAGATAGAACATGCAAAAGTTGTTTAAGCACATCCTGACCCTGGCGCTCTCCGCAACGATCAGTTCTGCGGCCTTGGCAGCCCCTACGCCCGCTCCGGCGCCGGACCAGCCTCGGACCCCGGACCAGGTCATTGATCGCTTCATCAGCAACGAGCAGCATCTGTATGGACAGATGCACAACTACTCGCCGCTGGTGGAAACCTACATTCAGAACCTGAAGCCCGACAAGGACCTCGGACAGGTTCCTGCTGGCGACAAGTATTTCCTCGGTCGCGCCAATTTCGCCAAGGGCGTAACCCTGGTACCTCTCAACGATACCGGAAGCAAGGGCCGTAAAATGTTCGGCTCCGTCGGCAACTTCTTCAGCTTTGCCATGCAGTTCCTTCCCGACGGTTTCTTGCAGATGATTTTTATCGATACCAACGGCTTCGACCGTCAGCACTACAAATTTGACTACGTCCGCCGCGAATTTCTTGGTGAAGTTCGCTGCCTCGTCTTCGACGTCACTCCCAACGAAAAGAACAACAAGGGCCGCTTCAAGGGCCGCATCTGGGTTGAAGATCAGGATTTCCAGATCGTGCGCTTCAACGGTTCTTACAACGGCAATGGCCACTCCAGCTGGTACTTCCACTTTGATAGCTGGCGTACCAACGTGCAGCCTGGCATCTGGCTGCCCGCCTTCGTCTATAGCGAAGAAAACGATTTGCATTATGCCATGACCAAGAAGCTCGACTTCAAGGCCCAGACCCGTCTGTGGGGTTACAACCTCGGCGCCAGCAGCAAGGAGCAGGAACTCAGCAAGATCCTGGTCGAGACTCCGGTCAGCGACGATACCAAGACCAACAACGACCTCTCTCCCATTCAGGCTCAGCGGTCCTGGGACCGTCAAGCGGAAGACAACATCACCGATCGCTTCGAGCGCATTGGCCTGATGGCCCCCAAGGGCGATGTCGACAAAGTTCTCGAAACCGTTGTCAACAACCTCGAGGTCACCAACAACATCGATCTCGATCCCGAGGTTCGCTGCCGCGTCTTGATGACTTCCACTCTCGAATCATTCACCGTCGGCCACACCATCGTTCTCAGCCGCGGCCTGATCGACGTGCTGCCTGACGAAGCCAGCCTTGCCACCATGCTCGCTCACGAACTCAGCCACGTGGTGCTCGGCCATCGCGTTGATTCTCAGTATGCCTTCTTCGACCAGTTGATGGTCGATGACAAAGATACCTTCCGCCATTTCGGCTTTTCGCGCACGCCGGAAGAAGAAGCTCAGGCCAACGCCAAGGCGATTCAGATTCTGAACAACTCGCCTTACAAAAACCAGCTCGCCAATGCCGGACTCTTCCTTCAGGCTCTGGACGCTCGCCAGAAGGAAATTCCTAACCTCATCAGCGGGCATCTCGGCAATCGCGTTCCGCAAATTAACGACCTGAAGTCCACGATGGCCATGGATCCAAAGTCGAATCCCCAGAAGATCGCCGCTCTGCCCCTCGGTGGACGGGTCAAGATCGATCCCTGGAACGACCAGCTCAGCATGATCAAGAGCAAACCTGTTGGCACTGTCGCCGAGCGCGAAAAGATGCCCTTTGAAGTCACACCCTTCATGCCCTACTTGATGCGCTACGGTGCCGATGCTGCAAAGCCAGTCGCTGCCAGTGCCGCTGCTCCGCAGGATCTAAAGCCGGGTGAACCACCAGACCCGACCAAACCGTAACTTTTTCCTTGATCTCTCACAGGAGCCCCCGGAAGTTCGGGGGCTTTTTGTTTTGCTGCAGTACGATATCTATTTTCCCGCCAGCGCTTTCATAAAGCGGTAGGTGAACTCCACACCATCGTAGAAATCCTGAACTCCTACTCGTTCATCCTTGCCATGTGCGCGCTCGTCCTCCATATCGAAGAACATGCACGCAATACCAAACGTCGGCATGCCCGCAATCCGCAAATAATTTCCGTCCGTTGCCCCCGTAGACATGGACGCCACTACCGGCACGCCTGGCCACATCGAGGTCACTGTGCTCTCCAGCGTTTTCACTAGTTCTGGTAACAGTGGCGAAGGCGGCACGCCAGCAATGGGAATTAGCCTGCCGTCCGACGTTTTCTCAGGTACCAGTGTGATCTTCACCTTCGGATCTGCAACGACATGTTCCAGTGTCTTCCGTACCTCTTCGGGTTCCTCACCCGGAAAAATGCGGCAATTCACATTGGCTCGAGCAGTCTGTGGCAAGGCATTCGGCGCATGGCCTCCGGAAAGCATCGTCGCAACACACGTAGTATGCAGCAGCGAGTTGTAATAGGGATTGGCGGACAAACGTTTGATCGCGCCGGGATCGGGCGGCTGCTTCACAACGTCGCGCAAATCTTCAGCCTGTTGCCCCAACGTCAGCGTCGCCGAATGGGCAAAGTAATTTCGTGTGATTTCGCTGATTTTCATCGGGAAAGAAAAGGTCTGTAGCCTGCTTATCGCTGCCGACAGCTCATAAATTGCGTTTTCGGCCCCAGGTACCGAACTGTGCCCGCCGGGGTTAGTAGTTTCAAATTGAAAGTCAGCGTAAACTTTTTCGCTGGCCTGCAGACCTGCTAATACGCGCTTCCCTTTCAGCTTTTCGAATTCTCCGCCATCCAGATTGATGCAGTACTCCGCGTCAATCCAATCTTTGTGCTCTTTCAACAGCCAGTCGATGCCGTTGTAGTCGCCGCCTTCTTCATCCGACGTGAGCGCCAGAATCAAATCGCGGTCTGGCACAAATCCTTCGCGTTTTAGCCGGATGAAAGTCAGCACTAGCAGCGCGTCGCCTTCTTTCATATCCTCCGTGCCTCGGCCGTAAAAGTATCCGTCCTGCTCCACGAACGTGAACGGGTCGGTCGTCCAGTCTTCCCTCCGCGCTTCGACAACATCCAGGTGGCCGATAAACAAAATTGGCTTTTTCTGCCCCGTGCCGCGAAAACGCGCCACCAAATTTTTCTTTCGCTCCGTCGGGCCCGCTACGATCACGTCCTGGTCTGGAAACCCTGCCGCGCGCAATCGTTTTGCCATGGCTTCCGAAGCGGCCGTCACATTGCCTACGGAATCCGTCGTATTGATCTCGATCAGCTCCTTGAAGATAGAGCGCGCCTCCTGATTGACCTGGTTGCTACTCTGCGCCCTTGTGCCGCAACACAGTCCGGCGCATCCAATCAGCAGCAAAACCGCGCGACAAAGATGGTTGATGGTGCAATCTGTCTTGCTTAAACTGTTTGAGTTCTTCATGGGAGGTTTTATGTTTTTTCCTTCATGCCAATTTACTAAAGTTATCGCTTCGTCCGCACTTTTCCTAAGCGGAATCGTCGTCGGCTCGATTGCCACGCAACATGTTTCCGCGCTCAACAAATTTGGGCAGCCCAAAACTGTGGTGCATGTGGTCGCCTACAAATTCAAGGACACTACTTCACAAAACGATCAGGACCAGGCTATTGCCGGCATCAAGGATATGGCCGCTAAAATTCCCGGCATCAAGAATATCTGGTTGAAGACAGAGCGCAATCAGATTCGCGATTTCAGCGGTGTTTACGTCATCGAATTTGTCAGCGCGGAAGCTGCCGCCGATTACGCCGAAAGCCCTCTGCACGATGCCTGGCGTAAAAAGTGGGAGCAGTTGCGGGAGAATAGCCTCTCTTTCCAGATCTCCAATTAGGTTTAAGTCGCCACTTCGTCTCTACAACCTCAGCGCTTGGGTCAGATCCTCGATCAGGTCGTCTGGGTGCTCCAGCCCTATCGAGAGGCGCAACAGATTTTTCGGTGCAGTCGAGCCTTCGCCTTCCGCGGACGCCCGGTGCTCGATCAAGCTTTCCACTCCACCAAGGCTGGTCGCCACCTGGAATATTTTCGCTCGCGAAACGACCCTGACCGCTTCGTTCCATCCTCCCTTTACCAGGATGGATATCATCCCCCCAGGCTGCTTCATTTGCGCCACCGCGATTTCGTGATTGGGATGCGATTCCAAGCCTGGATAGAACACACGTTCCACGTTCTTGTCGGCCGCCATTGCTTTGGCGACTGCGATGGCATTTGAGCAATGTTTTTCCATCCGGCAGGGTAGCGTGCGCAGGCCTCGCAGAATCAGCCACGAGTTGAACGGCGAACACACCGCTCCCAGCACCATACGCACCTGGTACATCTGCTCATGCAGTGGCGCGCGTTTCTTGAACACTAAACATCCGCCTTGAACATCGCTATGCCCTCCACAATATTTTGTGGTCGAGTGCAGAACAATATCCGCTCCAAAATCGAAGGGCCGTTGCAGTATCGGCGTGGCAAACGTATTGTCCACCAGCAGGTAGGCGCCCGCATCGTGCGCGATCTTTGCCATCGCCGCGATATCCGTAACCGTCATCCGCGGATTGGAAGGTGTCTCCACCCAAATTAATTTGGTGTTGGGCCGTACTGCAGCTCGCACCGCATCCGGCGAAGACATCTCGACTATTGAATGCTGAACTTGCCAGTTGGCCAGAAAGCGCGCGGCAAGCAGACGCACATGGACGTAAACATCCGCGGGAATAATGATATGAGAATTTGGCTCCAGATTTTGCAACACTGCCGCTGTCGCGCCCATCCCCGAGGAAAACGCCAGCGCGTCCTCGCCACCTTCCAATGCGCTCATTGCTTCTTCCAGACGATCCTGCGTCGGATTCTTGTCGCGAATGTACATGTAGCCGTAAGTCTCTTCACTTGCCGCACCATGCAGAAAATTTGTGGATAGATGGATGGGCGGTGCCATACTTCCCGTGGACTTGTCAGGCGCTGCTCCCGCGTGGACTGCCAGTGTGTCTAGTTTCATTTCAGGGTCTCCGTTTGTGACAAAATTCGTGCGCGCCCTCGTGAGGAGATAGATTCTCGTCTAGGGGCACTTCAGTGCTAGGGCCAATATGTCGCTGCCGAAATTTAGAGACTAATTCATTGGTGAAAGCGGAAAACCGAGAGCTGGGCGTTTTTTGTGTTTACTCTTCGCGCGTGATTCCGAATTTCCGGCGCAAAAACGAATCCAGTAGCGTGTCCGGTAGAATTCGCTTCCCGAAAGCAACCCAACCAGCCAAAGGCGTGACCGTATAGCGGGCTTTCGGGTGCGAAGCTTGAACCGCTTCCAGGATCACCCTGGCACAATCCTCCGGGGTGGTCTTCGAGGCAGTTCGACTTTTGCTCGCACCTTCGATCGTGCTCGCATAAATCTTGGCATATGGTCCATTCGGCGCAGCATCTACGTACGGTTGTGCAAGCGCTTTGGCCGTCTGCTGAAAATTCGTAACGATATAACCTGGTTCAATCAGGATGACTTCCACATTGAACGGGTACATCTCCAACCGCAATGCATTGGTCAAACCCTCCAGCGCGTGCTTGCTGCTGCTATAGGCTCCGTAAGTGGGTGGCGAAACAAGTCCCGCGACACTGCTCATCATCAGGATGCGTCCATGCTTCCTTTGCCGCATGTGCGGAAGTACAGCCTGCGTGACGCGCAGTACCCCAAACAAATTAGTCTCGAACTGCTGGCGCAGGTCACTCAATTTCAGGTCCTCGACGACCGCCAGATACCCTACGCCCGCGTTGTTAATCAGCACATCAATTGTGCCGGCCTTTTGCAGAACACTTTGTACTGCAGCCTGCACCGAGACGTCGTCACAAACGTCCAATGCCACAGTTTCGATCGGCAGGTGCTGGTCCATCGCCAAGCGATCCATCTCCTGGCGTTTCTCCGCGGATCGCCCCGCTGCAAAAATTCGATAGCCGCGCTTCGCTAACAGCATTGCTGCGGCTTTGCCCAGTCCGTCCGTGCCCCCAGTAATCAGCACAGTCTGTTGTTGCACGCTCATTGCTCCCCCTGCTCGAGCGCCATTCTACTTGTGAAGCACGGCATTAAACAATGCTCTTAGCCCGCCGTGTCCTCACGAGTCGGTCCGAAAACCTTGCGGTCGGGAGCCACCCAACCCGTGCGTGCAGCTTCCGATTGCAGGACGCCTTGCGAGTAAAAAGCCTCGAGCAGAGTTTTTGTCGAGCAACCCTTCATGTCTGGCCACCCACTCCTCAAAAGTGGCCCCACGCGAATCCTTTTCCAAGGCCGCGGCGACCAAGCGCGCCCACGCTACTGTCGTGGTATACAGGAATTTCTGCGGCGCACCGACATTTTCCGCCATCCGTCGAATGCCGAGGAGCAGTTTCTCTTCCGCTGCCGCAACACCAAGGCGCGTGACATAGATCCACGCAAGCCGCACGTGATCAGCATGATTGAACTTGGCGTGTTTCAAATTCAGCGATTCGAACGCCACAATAAATTCCTCGTCGCTCAGGTGACCACACCCTAAGTTCAATTGCATGAATGCTCCGCTGATTAAAGTGACAAATACCAGCCTACCTTGCTGCCCGAGTTTTTCGTTTCATCCTTCGCTCAGTTCGCGTTCGCGGGACCTTTTGGTTTGCCTTTGGATTTTCTTGCAGCTTCGTATTGAGCGGTCATGTCCTCCACTGCCCGGGGAAGCTTCTGGGGGTCGCGAATTACGTTCAGAAAATATCCCCGGGAGTCGAACGGTGCACCGGCAATTTGTCGGAACGCAGATGGCAACGGAGGACCTCCTGTGCTTCCGGCCTCGGGAATGTGCTCGGGGAGATGCACGGCATACATGCTGCCGCCAGCTAGCACTTCATGGGGATACTGCATCAGCCAGGGGCAATTGTGCCCGTCCAGAATTAGGTTTGCCGAGACGACCACCCACTCCCCAGCCTCCGAAGCAGCGGGAATTGGCAATTCCACACCTCCACCTGAGGAAAAGTGGCAACAGCATCGTCGAATGCAGTAGTAGTCCAGCTTGATCTTTTGCAGGTGCTGCCGCTGCTCCATAAAGCGCATCCACTTCGGGTAAGGACTGATTCCAATCAACATTAGAATCGTTCACCAATGTATACGCTGGACGCCCGAAACTCAGTGAGTTGATGAACGGAAAAAAGAAAGGATACGCGCGTATGACAACAAAGAAGCAACTCAGAATCAGCGTTCCCGTTATCACCACGGCGAGTTTCGCTGAACTCAAGGAAATCAGGCGCAATTGTCCAATCCTGCGGGGCACCGTCGACAACATCAAGATGAGCAACACAATGGGAATTGTGAAGTGGCGGATACTCATATCCAGACGACTGATCATACAAAAACCCGTAAACACCAAAAGCGATACCCACAGCGCACGCCAGTGGCTTGCGAAGTTTGTGGGAATAACGGAATCGTATAGCCCTTGCCGACGCTTCCAAAGCAGGACGGTCGCGACCACGAGTGCCACCAGCAGCAGCCCGAGGAAACCAAGCGGCGACTTCAGCAGGAACAGTGTCGGATAGTAGAACCACACACCGTGCGGATATGCGTGACCCAAAATGAATGTTGGTCGGCTGGAAGTAACCAAGACCATCAGCACGCCACGCAAATACAGCCAGGGCGGCATCAACAATCGGCGCAGCGGCTCGGCGGCTGGGCCATGCCCAACCAAAGAAAGAGCATCGGTGGATTGCCGTATCGAGAAAACAAAATAGAAGACGTACACAACAATGGCAGCCAGGAAAATACCTTGAAAGGTCGCTCGGCGTCTTGCGCGGCGCCACGCACTTAGTTCCGTTTTATCCTTGGGCTGGCCGGGCAAGGGGCGCCAGCGCATACTCAGGACAAAAGCGAGGAAGACAAAAAACAGAAGGCCGGCGGTGAACTTCGAAAGCAACGCACCAGCAAAACACAATCCGAACAACCAGATGTTCTTCTTACCGGGGTTTTCCCAAATTGCGGCGTAACGCCAGATCGTCAACAGTGAAAACAAGGTGATCGCAATATCGGTATGAACAAGAGTCCCAAACGCAAGAAATACCGGTGTGCACACATACACGCTGAGACACAGTATTCCGCCCAACTCACCGCCAAGTCGCCGGGCGTAAAGATACATGGCCAGGCCGAGCACGAGTGTTAGAAGCAGCATGGGCAACCGCGCCCACGCCAGCGTGGCGACGGGATCATTCCACTTAGCCAGGACATATTCACCAAAAACCCATTCACCCAGAAATGCTGCGAAGAAATTGTGGCTAATCGTCCAGGAAATGTGGGAATAGTCCGCATGCGCCCCCCGCACGACCAAAGGCAAAGCCGCAAGAATTTTTGCCAACGGTGGATGCTCTTCATTCAACCGCAAATCGAATTTCTGCAGATAGCTGACTCCGGCACCGATGTGGGCCACTTCGTCAACGGTTACGGATTCGCGTAGTGCCGCCCCTCCGGCAAGGATGGCCATGAATAACAAGAGAACACCTGCAACGATTGCAGAAGCCGTACTGGACATCTCTTTCATTGGAACATTCCTTGTTCGACCTAAGTTGCTGTTGGACTCAAGATTGTCTTTGTTGCCCCAAGGCTACAACAAATCGCAGAGTTGTCAGTCTACCAAACGATGCGGTGGGTCGACCCGGCCACCCTGTCTAGACGGCTAAAGGTGACATGCCGCGGCTGACCGGCGCGTGACTGCCATCACCCAGCAAAGTGCAACGAAGAAGTGCTTGACACTTGGAAACCATTTGGTTACATTATCTGTAACCGTACGGTTACGCTTGACCATGCGTCGAACGAACCATGATCAAGGCGGGGAGCGTGAAATGCTATTAAGGGCGGTAAGTGGTGGTGGCAGAACGGTAGGCCGAAGACCAAGGCACAGCGACGCGGTGTTCCGGGCGATTGCCGATCCTACTCGCCGTGAGATTTTGAGCCTCCTTCGTGGGGGGCGGCAGACCGTCGGCGGCATTGCCGGTAATTTCCGCATGAGCCGGCCAGCAGTCTCAAAGCACCTGCGATTGTTGCGTTCGGCGGGATTGTCGATACCCGCCGAAAGGGTACTTCGCGGCTGTGCGGCTTGAATGCCAAACCGCTGCAGGCCGTCAATGACTGGCTGCACGACTACGAGGCATTC
>CAWIPD010000019.1:152500-291554 GCA_963837885.1 Candidatus Acidiferrales bacterium
ACCACCGGATCACTAGATCCAACTTTCGTTCCTGCTCGACTTGTAAGTCTCACAGTCAAACCGGCTTATGCTCTTGCACTCCACAGTGGGTTTCCAATCCACCTGAGCCGATCTTTGAGCGCCTCCGTTACAATTTAGGAGGCGACCGCCCCAGTCAAACTACCCGTCTGGCCGTGTCTCTCCACCCGTCACGGGTGGAAGGTTAGAGCGACAGTTCAATCAGGGTAGTATTTCACTGATGCCTCCCTCCCAGCCGAAACCAGAAGTTCACAGGCTCCTACCTATGCTACGCAGATCGGACCGTTACTCATGACCAGAGTGCAGTTAAGGTGCACGGGGTCTTTCCGTCTAGATGCGGGCATCCGGCGTCTTCACCGGAACCACAAATTCGCCGAGCCGCTTGCCAAGACAGTCGCTCTATCATTCCACCATTCGTGCAGGTCGGAACTTACCCGACAAGGAATTTCGCTACCTTAGGACCGTTATAGTTACGGCCGCCGTTCACCGGGGCTTCAGTTCGAGCCTTCGCCCTTGCGGGCTGAGCCCTTGCTTTAACCTTCCGGCACCGGGCAGGTGTCACCCCCTATACGTCGTATTCGACTTAGCAGAGAGCTGTGTTTTTGTTAAACAGTTGCAGAGCGCGATTCGCTGCGACCGCTTCGGGCTATAAACCCTACAGCGGTACCCCTTCTCCCGAAGTTACGGGGTTAATGTGCCTAGTTCCTGAGCAAGCGTTCTCTCGAGCGCCTGTGGATATTCACCTCGTCTACCTGTGTCGGTTTGTGGTACGGGCACCTGGCCAACTCCTTAGAGGTTTTTCCTGGCAGCGTGAAATCAGCAACTTTGCGACCTAACGGTCTCGTCCCCAGTCTCACCGTTGAATGCCCCCGCGGATTTGCCTACGGGAACCGGCTTTCACTGAGCAACCACCATGTCCATCAGATGGCTTGCTTATCCTTCTGCGTCACCCCATCGTCAAACGTTACCAGGCGGGACAGGAATATTAACCTGTTGTCCATCAGTTACGCCTTTCGGCCTCACCTTAGGACCCGCCTAACCCTGAGCGGATTAACCTTCCTCAGGAAACCTTAGACTTTCGGCGACACGAGTTCTCATCGTGTTTATCGCTACTTATGCCGGCAGGGTCTCTTGTGTGGCATTCAGTAGTCCTCTCGGTCTACCTTTGCTCCCCACGCAATGCTCCCCTACCAAATGTACAAAGTACAATTTCGCAGCTTCGGTCGTATACTTGAGCCCCGTTGGATTGTTGGTGCATATCCGCTTGACCAGTGAGCTGTTACGCTTTCTTTAAAGGATGGCTGCTTCTAAGCCAACCTCCTGGCTGTCCGAGCGAATACACTTCCTTTACCACTTAGTATACAGTTAGGGACCTTAGCTGGCGATCTGGGCTGTTTCCCTTTTGACCACGAAGCTTATCCCTCGTAGTCTCACTCCCACATATTTGTCAACGGCATTCGAAGTTTGATTGGATTCGGTAACCTGAGTTGGTCCCTAGTCCATTCAGTGCTCTACCACCGTTGCAATTCATGTAAGGCTGTCCCTAAAGACATTTCGGGGAGAACGAGCTATCACGGAATTTGATTAGCCTTTCACCCCTACCCTCAGCTCATCAGAGCGATTTTCAACTCACACCTGTTCGGTCCTCCAGTTGCGGTTAAGCAACCTTCAACCTGGCCAAGGGTAGATCATCCCGCTTCGCGTCTATTCCTACGTACTTGTCGCCCTATTAGGACTCGCTTTCGCTACGGCTCGCTTGCGCTTAACCTTGCACGTAAGAATAACTAGCCGGCTCATTAAGCAAGAGGCACGCCGTCAGGCTTTCATGGACCGAAGTCCATGCATGGCCCTCCGACTGCTTGTAAGCATACGGTTTCAGGTTCTATTTCACTCCCCTCGCAGGGGTGCTTTTCGCCTTTCCCTCACGGTACTGGTTCACTATCGGTCGCTAGAGAGTATTTAGCCTTGGAGAGTGGTCTCCCCAGTTTCCCACGAGATTTCACGTGTCTCGTGGTACTCAGGATGCCGCTTCGAGTCCGGTCCATTTTCCGCTACGTGACTGTCACACTCTACGGTCCCGCTTTCCTTCGGGTTCGCGTAATGTCCGGATTGGTAACTCTACTTATGCGGTCCTACAACCCCGACGTGTAAACACGTCGGTTTGGGCTTTTCCGATTTCGCTCGCCGCTACTTTCGGAATCTCTGTGATTTATTTTCCTTCAGGTACTGAGATGGTTCACTTCCCTGAGTTAGCTCATACCGGCCTATATATTCAGCCGGCTGTAACGAGAGTTCATCTCGTCGGGTTTCCCCATTCGGAAATCCCCGGATCAAAGCCTGCTTGCGGCTCCCCGAGGCTTATCGCAGCTTGCCACGTCCTTCTTCGCCTTCTAGCGCCAAGGCATCCACCGTACGCTCTTAGTAGCTTAATCATAAAACTCACCCAATACGTCGTCGTTGATAGTGGCTCAATTCGCTTGCGCTCCTTGCTCCTCGCCACAGTGGCTAAACTGTGACTTTCTTCAACTCGTTCGCCCTGTTTGTTGCAGATCCATTATTCCGTGGTCCGCTTTCGCGGCGCCGGGACTATCGACTCTGCCTTCCCCAGGTGCTTGAATAAGTTCGCCTTGTTATCCACAGTACTGCTCAACATCTCGAGCAGAACTTGTAATCACTCCCACCATCTCTCCCCCAGACGGACCTTAATCCGTCCAAAGTTTCGGCGGGAATGTGCCAACCTTTCTGTTGTCAAAGATCGTGTGCCCTGAATCCATCAGGGGTCCCGACTAAGTCGGAACATCCTCCTTGCGGAGGACCTGGGCTATTCCTAGCATCTGTTGCCGCTAAAAAGTCACCCTAAAAAGCAAAAACCCGGCGCCGAGCGCCGGGTACAGCCGCTTGTCATTTAGCGGCTCCACGCGAAGCTCAAACGTATTTCAGCCTGTGCTGATAAGGCTCCTCACTATAGGATCTTCTCCTGGGAGATACTTCAGACCCGACTGTGAATCCCCTGCTTGGTTAGGCTCTCTGAGAGAGTGCCGAACCATTTGTAATCTTACCTGAACCGCAAAATATGTCAAGCCCTTCACAAAACTTTTTTCCAGGCTTATCCACATGCCTGTGGAAGCTGTGGGAAACTACTTCTGCCTTCCGCACTGCTGTTATTCAGGTGTATCACCAGCATACATGAGAAACACCCAACTCCCCACTGTTTCTACGCTTGAGCCGCCTTTTTTGCTTCGGCGGAATCGTAACTCTCGCCATAAATCGCCGGAACTTTGCCACCCATGGCGCGGATATAAGCTGACAACTGCCCGCGATGATGAATGCTGTGATTCAGCGAAAAACGCAGATACAGCACCGCTGCCTGCTGTATCAATCCGCGAAAGTCCAGGACCTTGGCCGCTTGCTCTCCCGACAAAGTTGCGAGGTGCGGAAAATTTGTGTCAAAAGAATTACCAAACCAGGCCGCAATTTCAGCAGAGTTCTTCACCGTTTCCGGGCGGTGAATGGGTGCGAAGTCGAAGCTGCCCGCGACCACGCCGGAAAGGAATCGCTGCTCTGCTGCAGCAATGTGCCAAGCCAGTTCCAGCGCGGATTTCGATTGCGGGTCGGGACGATAGTCACCTTTATCCAGCGGAATGGCCTCAATCACCCGACGCGTGAGGCGATGTTCGTTCTTCAGCGCAGGCAATTCCAGTTGCAGTAACAACGAAGCCTGCTCAGCGGTAATCGGATTCATGATCAAAAGCCTCCCAATGGGGTTATCCAAGATGCGCCGGAAGAGTGTACAGCAGCGGAGATACGGAAGAAAGCCCAAGAAGCATGCGCTGAGGAATAGAAAGAGTGCGTAATCTTGCGGGGCAGGTTGAGCGCGGCTGCCCCGCGAAATTCCGTTACGAATACTTCCTTACTTGACTTGCAGTGTTTCGATGTAGCTGGTCAAATTGCTGACCCGTTGCTGCACAACCGTGTCGTGATATTTGTCGAGGGAGCGAAAGAGCGGACCCCAGACTGGCATGTCAGCGGAACCGTGAGATGCCGGGCCACTGCCGAAACGCAGAATTCCGGAAACATAAGCGGCAGGATATTTTCCGTCATGAGTCTTGGTCAACTGCGTGAGATCCGGCGGTGCCGATTTCATAGCCGATGCGGCCGGGCCGTTGCCCTTGCCGTCAGTGCCGTGACAGGCTGCGCAATACTCGTGTGTACATTTCTTTTCCGGAAGCAGCGCTGGTCTGCTGAATCGGAGTCTTCTTTACTACTGGTTGTGTTGCTGCTTTATCTTGTGCCAGAACCACCGTCGTTGCGACGAGCAGCGTGCCCAGCATTATTAGCGCTTGTTTGAACATGGATTCCTCCCTTTACGTTAAAGGTGCGATAGATTCGCGGTGAACTGAGGAGAATCCTCTACCCTTAATTTCTAAGCTGTTTATACCACTTTCGCGTTTGGTCGGCTGTGACGTGGGTAACGCTTGGGGCACAAGGCAAGGATTGTCTGTCCGGGCACTCTGCGCACTATAAATCCCGCATCCAATCAACTTGCGATCATCGACTTAACAGAGCGCAGGCAGTGACTCTGGAACTCACTTT
Organism: Candidatus Acidiferrales bacterium; assembly: GCA_963837885.1. GTDB lineage: Bacteria > Acidobacteriota > Terriglobia > Acidiferrales > UBA7541 > Acidiferrum. Next base: position 157,112 of record CAWIPD010000019.1, read on the forward strand.
AAGGGCTTCGCCTTGACACCTACATGGTACCGAGCCTACACTATGGAGTTTTTAGATGACCCCCGGAAGCCAATGTGGGGGAGGGTGAACATGGATAAGAAGCGTTTGGAGTACTACAAAAAGAAATTACTGACGCGGCGCGACGAGTTGGTGAAGACCATCACGCGGACCGAAGAGGAAGGCCGTCAGGCCGACGACGACCCCACCGTGGATCTTGCGGACAAGGCCGCCAACTCTTACACAAAGGAGTTCTTGTTCGGGCAGACCAGCACGGATCGCAACATGCTGAACCTGATTGACGAAGCCCTCAAGCGCATCCGCAACGAGGAGTACGGCCAATGTCTCGTTGCCAGGAAGAGATGCAGACTAAGCGGCTCGACGCGGTACCTTGGGCCAAGCACTGCATTTCCTGCCAGGAGAAAATGGAACAGGGCCTGTTGTAACCCTCAGCTCGCAAATCGATTACCGAATCAGTTCATAACTGAAGTGAATAAACCCAGCGAGGATGGGTGCGCTGCAGGCCATGTCGCTCTCCTGGGTCGCGGTTTCCGCTGGTGCATGGCTGCAGGTCTTTGCGGGCCGTTGACCAGTGTTGTGTTCCCTGCAGGATGCCGACTTTGCGAAGCGCCCCTGACCCATGCCCGCCGTGTGCCCATCTGCGAACACTGTCTGGCCTGTTTCCAACCGATTCCCTGCCACGATTTGCAAGCTCTGCGGCCAGGCTTTGCCAGTCTCCGACAATGCAGCGAATCCGCTGCGACTTGCCGCGATTGTTCCAGGACAGAATTCTCGTTTTCAGGTCGCCGGAGTTTCGGCGTTTATGAAGGTGCGCTGTCCCGGGCCATCATGCTCTTCAAGTACGAACGCATCGAGCCTCTCGGCACTTGTTTGCGATCCAACTCTTTCAACGTTGTCCAGGCCAATAACGACTCCTCCCTGTGGATGTGATCGTGCCTGTCCCGCTCCACCGCAAAGACGCAAAGAGCGCGGTTTTAACCAAGTGGACCTCTTTGCCCATCCCTTGGCCCGGCGCCTTCAACTCCCTTACCGGCCCCTTCTCCTGATGCGCACAAGGCCTCGGCCGGAGAAACACCTCCTCAACTCAGGACGAGCGTTGGGAGGCAGTACGTGGCGCTTTTGCTATGCGAAGGGGGGCCGGGTTGACAATTTACGGGTCTTGTTGCTAGATGATGTAATGACGACGGGAGCGACGCTTGATGCGTGTGCTCGCGCGTTACGCGAAGCAGGAGCCCGTTCGGTACTGGGCCTTACTGTTGCCCGCGCCGCTCGGCCCGTTCTCCCCGTCAGTGGAGGTATAGTACCCTGAAGGGTGCGCGATGAGCGCAAGAAGGCCAGAAGCGATCGATCCCCGGGGGAGACATTCCCTTGAAGCGGGTGGCTCGCTTGTGCCCAACGCTTCGGGAAGCCTTTGCAACCGTCTCCTCCCTCCTCTCCCCGTCGACGCGCTTCCATGATGCAGGAACCGGTTCTGGTGCTGAACGCTACGTACGAGCCCATCAATGTCACTGCCGTGCGCCGCGCCATGGTGCTGCTCCTGAAAGGCGTGGCGCAGGCCGAAGAGATGCATAGCTCTGAGGTCCACTCCGCTGCACACGCGCACAAAGTTCCCTCCGTGATCCGTCTGCTGGCCTATCGCCACATTCCCCAGCAGAGCCGTGCACTTTCTCGCAAGAACATTTTGCTGCGTGATCGCAACACCTGCCAGTTCTGTGGCCAGATATTCCCAAGCTCAGAGCTAACGCTGGATCATGTCATGCCCCGTTCTCGCGGCGGGCGTTCGTCTTGGGAAAATCTGGTGGCGTGCTGCTACCATTGCAACAATAACAAGGGCGACCGCACCCCCGAAGAAGCTGGGCTGAAACTGGCTCGCAAACCCCGGCCTTTTACTCTCCATACCTCGCGCCAGTTAATGCGGCTGATTGGTCACCGCGACGAGCGTTGGCGTAAGTATCTGTTTTATTGAGACTTAATACGGACGCCGCCATGTCCCTATTCGCCGCGATGGATCCTCCGGCAGATTTGGGAAACCTTTTAGCCCGCATGCATCTAAATAGTCAATACCACTTCGAGGACACACCCCGGGAAGCGGTTAGGGCAACCCCCTAGCTGCTTCTCTCCTTTTCGCCACTTTTTTCCGGATGATTTTGGGGAATCGCAATCCCAGCCGCCTCGGAGTGCTTGACTTTGGCATACCACTTTGCGGTTCAGGATGCTTTCTGCGGGGCGCCTCGGGAAAGCTTTCCAGGGCGGAAGCTTCATCGGGAAATTCGGGAAAAACCTGGTAAAGCTGCGTAACTTTCAGGATCTCCTCAACTTTCGGCGCCAAACCCACCACTTTCATTGCCCCGCCTTTTTTGACGACAGCAAGTAATTACGCACCAGTTCCCCAATCCCGGAACTGTCGAGATATTCCAAGCCGGTTAAGTTTAGAACGATATTTCGGTGCCCTTGCGTCTAAGAGACCGTGAATGGCTTGCCTGAATGCTGCTGCTTCAAATGACGTTAGACGTCCCTTGACGTCGACTAACGACACACCTTCCGACTGCCGGATGTTTACCGAGAAAGCCACGCGTTCCACCTTGGTCTTATTTGCCATGCCTCGGAGCACGGCACAACAGAATGACAATTCAAACGAGAATGTGCAATGGGCTAATTTGTTGGCTAAATACGGTTACTGCCGCATCATTACGCGGATTCCGCGCCGCCAACTTTCCGCCAGACCAATTCGGACAATCTCCATCTCTGGTGAAAGGAAGCGCAGCAGCGTATCCGTTGCGGGATGGAAATGTAGCGCCGGGGAAATCAGAAACACGAGCGGTGGCGTCAGGCTGCAATGTGATTCCGGAGAAATATCCGTATCGCGCAAAATCACCGGCCTGCTGGTGGCGGCGAATCCTCGCCCAGTAATCAGCCGCTTGTAACGGCAAGTCCACATTTTCAGAGGCCTTTAATTCCAGGATGGCCAGCCGTCCCGCGCGGGTAACACCCAGTAAATCGAGAATGCCCCGTTGCCCTCCCGACTGCGCGAACACCTGCTCGTAAAGATGATCAGGATGCAGCGAAATATCCACCCGGCTAACATCTTGTACGATAATCGATTGCAACCAGCGCTCCGGTTGGCCGCGATAAAGAGGATGCCGCGCATCTTTGGCCGAAGGATTGCGAAAATTTTGCAAATTCATAATCAGTTGTCGCAGCGGCAACTCCGTGCGTACGTCCAGCTTCTGCGACAGGCCATGCACATCGAAATAAATGTGCCCATCTTGCCATCGCGCAAAGGCTAGCCCCAGAAAGCGCAGCGTGACTTCGCGGGTTTGCACCGAAGCATGGACGGTAATGCAGTTGGGCGCGAGCGCCACAAGCGCAGCCAGATCCTTCGCGGCCCGTTCAAGCAATAGCTGCGATTCTCGACGAGGTACCAACCAGCTCGAAACGTTCCCACTCGCGCTGGGATCCACTTTCTCCAGTTTTTCACTCAACGAATCCAATTCGTAAACAACTACGGGATATTGAGCATCCACGACTGCCAAACGATTCGCTAGAAGCGTGGCCTTCCCTTTCGGCACAATCAGCCGCAACGAGGAAATCTTCGACCCCGCGGCCGACTGTCGCGCCCGGTCAAACCACAGCAGCGCGTAGGTCAAACAACTTTCTAGTGTGTCCTGTGATTGGGACTGCGGCACCGCAAGAAATGCGCAGGATACCAATCCGCGCCTTACAATCCCTCGCACGTACATCCGGGAAAGCGAATGCTCCAGGTCTGCGGCGATCGACATTCGCTCCACTATTTCGTCGGGAAATTGTTCGGCCAGGATCCGGCGGAGCTGTTCGCAAAATTCCTCACGCGAAATATCCTTGGCCGCACGGGCAAAGTTGAGGCGAATCATTTCCAACCGCTCCGGCCGGGAGCGCCCGAATCGTTCCACGGCCAGAGCGAGCCGTTCGGTGGAGTGGTCCGCTATGGCCAGCACTCGACGAGTTACGTTGCAGTTTTCTCCCCACAAATGCAGCAGGGGTTTTCCTTCCGCCCCGCGCACTTCCCACGACAAGGGCGATATCGCCGTGATACGGCTGCCCTTCTCCCTGATCTCGATATTCTCCCAGGATAGAAATTCCTGAAGACTGGCGCGCAGTTCTTCCGCAAATTCCATGCTTGCAGTGTAATATAACCAGCTAGTTAATATATATGAATTATTTCGAGGACAGTGTCAGATTGACCAAACGAAGCGACGGCACCTGCATGTTCCATGAAGGTGGCACGTGCTCGAAAGAGAGTTCGAACTCGCGTCGCTGACCGGGAGTCAACGGCGTTGGTGGCGTGCCCAGAATACTTCTCGTTTCGCGAAGCACCACCTGATCCATGGAGTCAGAGAAACGGATCGATACATCCAAGGCGCTAACTGTTTCTGGCCCGGTATTCACGATGGTTCCATTCAGGACCGTAACTTCCTGGTGCAGGAAATTTTCAGCGCGGCTCAGTGTGACGTCCTTCAGCATGAGCTTATCGACGTACTCCCGTTCCGCGGGACTCATATTCAACTTGATGGTTGTGCCCACAAGTGCGCCGCTTTTCGGAACGGCATTGTGAAAGAGAAACCACGCGCTGATGCAGATGGCCACAACTACGATGGCCGCGATGATAAACGTGGTCACTGAGCGCGTCGGCTGAAGTTCGGGAGAGTCGAGATTGGGATCAATGTCTGACATGGAATTCTTGTGCGTGCCAACGAAGCTTTCTGTTCCTCGAAACTATTCCTAACGGCCTACCGTCAACCGCAGTGCCAGCGGTTCCGGAAGCTTGGCCTGCCGCATGCGCTCTTGCACTTTTCCAATGTCGTAAGGAACGCGCCAGAACTCCACGATTTCATGCTCCAGATCGGCAATGGCAAATCCGGCGCGCGGATCTCCATCGCGCGGCTGTCCGATGGAGCCTGGATTCAACAGATAGCGCTTGCCTTCCTCCAGACGAAGCGCGCTGCGCTCATCGAAATTGCGCGGATGCAATTGCAGAACTTCCAACTGAGTGTCCTGATAGGAAAATCCGCCTTGGTGGTGCGTGTGGCCGTAAAAAGTGACCGGCAAGCGTGGAGTCCAACAAGCCCTCAAGCGCTTGCGTGGAGTGTAAATACGTATTCATCTTCATCCTGAAACGCGCCATGCACCAGCACCACTCCTTCCGCTTCCAGCGGGCCTTGCGGAAGGCTGGCGAGCCAATCCAGATTTTCGTTGGAGAGTTGCGAACGGCTCCACAGCAACCGCGGCTCGCGCTACTGGATTAAAATCATCGGTTGCCATCAAATCGGTAACCGCTTTGTCATGATTGCCGCGAATGGTCGTGGCGCCAAGATCCCGAATGCGCGAGGTTACTTCGTTCGGGTCCGGCCCATAGCCCACCACGTCCCCCAGGCACACCACGCGTTCCCAGCTTCCTTTCGCAGCCTCAAGAGCCGCTTCCAGAGCCGTCAAATTGGCATGGATATCGCTGAGAACCAGAGAGTCGCATTCGGCGTTATCCGAACCGTGCCCAAGAGTATAGATGAAGGCGGTGGGGCAAGCGCAAGTGCAATCTGAACATCCACAGGAATAAGAATCATCCCCTGGGGAGAAATTAACAGAAAAATAGTGCAACCTGCCGCGAAACATTCGAGCCGCGAATTTCGTCTATACGGGTGCGGCCGAAGTTCGGGCTGAACGGGACGAAAAGAAATTTAGTTAAGAAACCCCGCGGTGGCAGCCGCGGGGCCATTGACACGCAATTTTTCCGGATCGTGACCAGGAAGAAGAGGTGTCTTCATCGCGAGGCTACTTTTCCCTTGCCTGTGTGTCAACTCTCCCGTCCTGTCAACGGTCAGCCGGCCGACTCGCTCCTTGAAGGGAAACGACACGCATGGGCAACAAATCGTTCGTCCGCAGTTTGGTTCTCGCCTCGGCTCTCGCCGTTGCCAGTTCCCGCGTTTGCCAAGCCGGTATCGAAAAAGATCTTCCGTCACTCATACGATGGACGTTGGGAAACCAGACGTCAAGGCTGGCGAATACCGTTTCCTCATTGACGGCAATCACCTCACCATCAAAAAGGGAAAAAGGTCGTTGCGCAAGCGGAAGGCCGCTGGGAAGAGCGCGATTCCAAGCCACCTTATAGAAGTCGTTTCTAACGGCGACGGCAAGATGGTCGAACTTCGTTTTGCCGGCAAGAAAAGCGTTTTCGTTCTGGCGCAGTAGGGTAGAACCCTACCGTGACTGACACTGAATCCGAGGGAAGCTGGCAACAATCCCCACTTCCCTCTCTCTTTCTGTGCGACAAGTCCTTAAATCCGCCCCTTAGCGAATCAACATGCAGTCTCCATAGCTGTAGAATCGGTATTGCTCCTCGACGGCATGCCGATAGGCCGCAGAATATTTTCGTCCTGCAAAAGCGGAGACCAGCGCCAGAAGCGTCGATTTCGGCAAATGGAAATTTGTCAGTAGCATGTCCACAACGCGAAACATGTAGCCTGGGATGATAAAAATGACTGGCTTCGGCTCTGCGCGGAAGACACTCTCGTCGTCGGAACATCCGCCGCCTCGGCTGCCGCAGAGTCTTCCAGCGCGCGCACCACTGTGGTTCCCACCGCGAATATCTGGCCGCCCCTGCCTTCTTGGCAAATCGGATCTTCTCCGCAGCTTCTTCGCAGATCTCATAGGTCTCGGAATGAATCTTGTGCTCTTCAAGTGTCTCCGAGTGAATGGGCCGAAATGTTCCCAACCCTACATGCAAGGTGATTTCGCAAGTCTCGCAACCGCGCTTTCGAATTTCCTCGAGAATTTCCCTCGTGAAGTGCAAACCTGGCCGTTGGCGCGGCCACCGCCCCCGTCTTATGCGCATACACCGTCTGGTACCGTTCGCGATCGGATGCATTCGTCGGGGCGGCTGATGTAAGGTGGCAGCGGCACATGTCCCAGCCGCTCGAATGTTCTCCTCCACGCTTTGCGCGTTGTGCGACGTGAAACGGACCGTGCGCAATCCCAACTCGCCGCGCGCCAGGATTTCTGCCTTCCAGACTCACCGCCTCCGAACAGCACCCGTTCTCCAACAGCCAATTTTCGCCCCGGACGCACCAGGGCTTCCCAACATCTCCAACTCGAATTTTTCGCGCAAGAAAAACTTCACCTTCCCGTGAAATGCTCTCTTGCCGTCTTGCGCGAAGGCGATTGCGAAAGGACCCCAGCGCGTCTTCCAAACAAACGTGCTGGCAATACGCGCGCGTTATTCAGCACCAGCAAGTTCATCTCCACGCAGCAGCTCCGGCAGTTCCGCAAACAGGTGGTCCTCCAGGCGCCGCTTCGCCGATCCAACAGTATCATGCTCGAAGCTTCGCGGAGGGTCGCAGGCCGCTGGGCGATTAAGTCACCTGGCAACTGATAGTCAAAGTCTTCAATTCGCATGTCTCCAAACTATAGCAAAACACATCAAATCCAGTTGTGCTAGTGCTCTAGCTGCACTGTCTTATCGCTAGGTCGACCGAAGATCGACTAGTAGTCGCGCATGTATCCTATTGCAATCATAATATATCAATCCTGACATTAGGGGAAGTTCAAGAAAATAATTGACAATATTATGCTAAGATTATATTATTCGCTTGTCATCACTTTAGAGGAGACTCCCTATGAGTGCTACTATTAACTCGTTTTGAACCTTTCCGCAGTGTTTCCACCCTGCAAGATCAGCTCAATCGCCTTTTCAGTGAGGCTTTTGATCGCACTTCGGAAGACGCCAACTTGACCGCTTGGGCGCCTGCGGTTGACATCTAGGAGACCGAGCACGAACTGGTCTGTGAAAGCGGATCTTCCGGACATCCGGCCGGAAGAGCTCGACATCCGTGTCGAGAACAACATTCTGACCATCCGCGGTGAGCGCAAGTTCGAGAAGAAAGTGAACGAGAACAACTACCTGCGCGTCGAGCGTTCCTATGGCTCCTTCAGCACGCAGCTTCTCTCTCGCCAACACCGTGAATGCGGAGGCGATCAAGGCCGACTATAAGAACGGCGTGCTGACGCTGAGCATTCCCAAGCGCGAGGAAGCCAAGCCGAAGCAGATCAAGGTCGACGTGGAAGCGCCCGCCTCGGCTGCTGCGCGCGGGCCGCTAAAGCGAGAATCGTTCGATCGGCGAAACCCGTGGGATAGCATGAGGGGCTGGCGACGACGCCGGCCCCCTTTCTTTGGCAAGCCAGGGAAGTGAGGGAATCATGCTGCGTTTTGAAAAAATGACCGTAAAAGCACAGGAGGCGTGCAGCGGCGGAGGAAATTGCCGCGCGCCACGAAAACCAGTCCATCGAGCCCGTGCATCTTCTTGAGGCGCTCGATCCAACAACCGGATGGCGTCGTTCCGCCGCTGCTCGCCCGCCTGGGTATTCGCCCGGAACTGCTCTCGCAGGAACTTGAACGCGAAATCGCCCGTTTGCCAAAAGTTCACGGCTTCGCCCAACAAACTTGGGCCGCGTCCGCTGAATGACGTTCTGGAACGTGCTTTCGACAGAGGCCGACAAATTCAAGGACGAGTACGTTTCGACCGAGCATTTCTTCCTGGCCATCGCCGCGGCAGGATCGTGACCCCGCTGGCCAGTTGCTGAAGAAAAATGGCGCGTCCCACGAAGCGATTCTGCAGGCCCTGGCGGGTGTGCGCGGCAGCCAACGCGTAACCTCTCAGAATCCGGAGGCGACTTACGCCGCGCTCGAAAAATATGCGCGCGATCTTACCGAACTGGCGCGGCGCTCGAAGCTCGATCCCGTCATCGGCCGCGATGAAGAGATTCGCCGCGTGATGCAGATTCTGGCGCGCCGCACAAAAAACAATCCCGTCCTGATTGGCGAGCCCGGCGTTGGCAAGACCGCCATCGTCGAAGGACTGGCGCAGCGCATCGTTTCCGGCGACGTTCCCGACGTTTTGAAAACCAAGCGACTGGTTGCGCTGGATCTGGCCGCCCTGGTCGCCGGCGCAAAGTATCGCGGCGAATTTGAAGATCGTCTGAAAGCGGTGCTGAAGGAAATTTCCGAAGCCGAAGGGCAGATCATTCTGTTCATCGACGAATTGCACACCCTCGTCGGCGCCGGTGCCGCCGAAGGCGCGATGGACGCTTCCAATATGCTGAAGCCGGCACTGGCGCGCGGCGAATTGCGCGCGATTGGCGCCACTACCCTCAACGAATACAAGAAATACATCGAGAAGGATCCTGCGCTCGAGCGCCGTTTCCAGCCCGTGCTGGTCGCCGAGCCACGGTCGAGGACACCATCGCGATTTTGCGCGGACTTGAAAGACCGATACGAAGTGCACCACGGCGTGCGCATCAAGGATGCCGCGATCCTCGCGGCGGCCACACTCTCCCACCGCTACATCTCCGACCGTTTTCTGCCGGACAAGGCCATCGACCTGATCGATGAAGCCGCCGCCAGCCTGCGCATGCAGATTGATTCTCTGCCCACCGAAATCGACGAAATCGAACGCCGCATCCTGCAACTGGAAATCGAGCGCCAGGCGTTGCTGAAGGAAACTGACGCGCATTCCGTCGAGCGCCGCAAGCAAATTGAGAAAGAACTGGCCGAGCTGCGCGAGGATTCCAGCGGGCGCAAGGCGCGATGGCAAGCCGGAAAAGGACGCCATCTCAAAAATCCGCAAGTTGAAAGAGCAGATCGAGCAACTGAAAGCGGAAGAGCAGCGCTTTCGAACGCGCCGGCGAACTCGCCAAGGTTGCGGAAATTCGCTACGGCAAGATCGCCCAGGCGGAGCGCGAAATGAAAGCTGCGCAAGAACGCTTCAGACTCGCATGCAGAACGGCCGCGCATGCTGAAAGAAGAAGTCGACGAGGAAGACATCGCCAAGCTGGTCGCGCAAGTGGACCGGCATTCCCGTCGGCCGCTTGCTCGAAGGCGAAGCACAGAAACTCGTGCACATGGAAGAGCGCCTGCGCCAGCGCGTTGTCGGACAGGACGATGCTCTGGCCCGCGTGTGCCAATGCCGTGCGCCGCAGCCGCGCGGGCTTTCCGATGCCAAGCGGCCCATCGGCTCGTTCATTTTTCTCGGGCCGACCGGCGTGGGAAAAACCGAACTGGCCCGCGCGCTGGCGGAGTTTTTGTTCGACGACGAAAAGCTGATGATCCGCATCGACATGTCCGAATACATGGAAAAGCACAGCGTGTCTCGCCTTATCGGCGCGCCTCCGGGCTATGTCGGCTATGAAGAAGGCGGGCAGCTCACCGAACAGGTGCGCCGCCATCCGTATTCCGTGATCCTGTTTGACGAAATCGAGAAGGCGCAATCCCGATGTCTTCAACGTCCTGCTGCAGATTCTGGAAGACGGCCGCCTGACCGACGGCAAAGGCCGCACCGTCGATTTCCGCAACACGGTGTTGGTGATGACCAGCAACGTCGGCTCGACCGCGATCTTTGAATTGTCCGGCAAGGATCCGGAGCTTGCTCGCAAGGAAGCGATGGAAGCGCTGCGTGCGGCATTCCGTCCGGAGTTCATCAATCGCATCGACGAAATTGTGATCTTCAATCCGCTCGGCAAGGAGCAACTCGAACGCATCGTGGTCCTGCTGCTGCAAGATGTCGAACGCTTGCTCGCGGAACGCAAGATCACCCTGGAATTGACTCCTGCGGCGAATGCGCTGCTGCTCAGCGAAGGCTTCGATCCGGCATACGGCGCGCGGCCGCTGCGCCGCACCATTCAGCGCATGGTTCAGGATCCGCTGGCGATGCAGATTCTGCAAGGCACGGTGTTGCCGGGCGATCATGTGCGCGTCGATCGCGATGGCAAGAAGGACGCCATGCGCTTCGAGCGCGTACCCGCGAAACCGCCAGCCGCCGCAGCAAAAGGCTGATCACGTTTTAGACAAAGGGAAGCAATGGTGTCAACTTGACGCTCTCTTCCCTCCCGCCTAGACTGAATTTTCGCCGCTAGAATTCTGCTAAACGCAATTGGTTCGCAAGCAAGAAAGGTTCAATCCATGAAGATCATCCGCACCGGTGCAATTCTAATCGTGATGAGCGTGTGCCTGGTGGTCGCTGGCGGCGCCATCGGCGGCCGTGGCGGCTTGCAGATCGCCCTGGTCATCGCCGTGGTGATGAACTTCGTTTCCTATTTCTTCTCCGACAAAATTGCTTTGAAATCCAGTGGTGCTCAGCCAGTCACTCGCGAGCAGCTTCCCCGCCTCTATCAAGTGATGGAGCGGCTCGCTGCGAAAGCCAATATTCCCGTGCCGGCACTCTACGTCGTTCCGGATATGGCGCCGAATGCTTTCGCCACCGGCCGCAGTCCCAAACACGCTTCCGTCGCCGTCACTCGCGGCCTGCTTGAAGTCATGAATGACGACGAACTGGAAGGCGTCATCGCCCACGAGCTTTCTCACGTGCGCAACTACGACATTCTGACCAGTTCGATCGCGGCCACCATCGCCGGCGCAATCACCTACATGGCGCAGATGGGCAAGTGGGCGATGATTTTCGGCGGGATGCGCGGCGGTCGCGACGACGATCGCGGCGGTGGTGGAATCTCTGCCTTGCTGATGATCTTCCTGGCGCCGTTCGCCGCTTTGCTCTTGCAACTCTTCCTTTCTCGCACCCGCGAATATGCGGCCGACGAAACTGGGGTTCGCATGGTCGGTAGCGCGGACGGCTTGATCAGCGCGTTGCAAAAGCTCGGTGCCTATAACAAGCGCATTCCCACTTCCGCGATTTCGCCGTCAACATCTTCGCTGTGCATCGTAAAGCCATTCTTTGGCCAGGGTGCGATGTCATCTCTCTTCAGCACTCATCCTCCACTGGAAGACCGTATCGCCGTGCTTCGCCAAATGTCGCTTCACTGAATTTCCTCAAAGGCAACAGCCGTTCACACGCGAGTAAAGATTTCCCTATATGGGGTCAAGTCCCGGTACCCTGGTAACCTTTCTCCACCGCTTAAGCTACAATAAATCAAGTATTTACGAGTTGCCTACTCTCGTCCGGGTTTGGCGCGCCAAATGCACCAATAGCGGGCATCCTAGCCCAATAAAGTCAGGGTTCTGAGGGTACATTTTTATGACTTGTCGTGACACTATCCATTTGATCTGTATGTACTTAGAGGGAAAACTTTCGCCCGGCGTTCAGGGCGAGATCGAACGTCATCTCCATGCTTGTAGTGATTGCCGGTTGGTTCTCAACGCGGCCACCACCACTCTGGACCGCTATTTCGGGCCCGCACGCATCAGCGCCGATCCTAAAGCCGCATAAGCACTTCCTTTAAGCTTCTTATTTTCTGCTATTTCCTGAACCCCTTTGGATTTCTGCGAATTTTCCCTCTTCTTTTCTATCCTTCCAAGTTCTTCCAAAGGCTACCACTTCCGCAGAAAATTTTACGCGCAGGTTAAAGTCCATGTAATCCTTACTCGTACTAGTACTTTTAGTCTTAGGGTAATTCCCCCTCATTCTTCCTCATAACCTCCCTACTTTTATGTAGTTACTGATACTTGAGCGTTAAGCCAAGACTCTGGCGATGCGGTTGCCCTTTCCAATTGCACAAGGCCAAAAGCCTAAAAGGAGATCAACTCAATGAGCGAGTTTCAGGAAACGCGCATAGAATCGGCCACACCTCGGTGGGTGGGCTTGGCGATCGGAGCGCTCGGGCTTATTTCAGTAGTGGGTTTGGGACTGGGTTGGAGCGCCCTCAGCAAGAGCGGTTCGATTGAACAGTCCACGCAAGCATCCTTAAAGCAGCAGAATGATGCGTTGACAGCGGCTGACCAAGGAAGAAGACCAGAACCAGCAATTGCAGAGCGACCTCAAGGTCGTCACCGACAAGCTAAATGTCACCCAGGAAGACTTGGTAAAGGCCCGCAAGCAGTCAGCGCTGCGGTCGCTACTTACGGCAAGAAAATCAGCGGCATCGAATCCAACGTCAACGCGGTGAATACGCAACTGGCAACCAAAGCCAGCACCGAAGACGTCAACAAGTTGAATGGCGACGTCACCGGCGTAAAGAACGACCTCGACCAGACTAAGGCGAAGCTGGAACGCGCCACCGGAGACATGGGCGTGATGAGCGGTTTGATTGCGCGCAACCATGACGACGTGGAGGAACTGAAGCGCCGCGGCGATCGCAACTACTATGAATTCACCATCCAAAAATCCAAGACCCCAGCAGCGCGTGGGCCCGGTCTCGATTGCTTTGAATAAGACCGACCAGAAGCGGTCGAAGTACACCCTGACCGTGTTGGCCGATGACAAGTCGATCGAAAAGAAAGACAAGACTTCCGGTGAACCGGTGCAGTTCTACGTGAAGGGCACTGCTCACTCTGCACCTTACGAAATCGTGGTCTTTGACGTGAACAAGAACCAGATCACTGGTTATCTTTCCACGCCGAAAACCGCCGGCGGGGCTACCGCAGCAGCCAGCAACACTCCTGCTCAGTAATTCTCCGGAAACGGTTGATTACAGCTTTTCTTGAGAGAAACGACCAAAGGGGAGGATCCCAGAGAATCCTCCCCTTTTTTCCATCTGACTGGCGATCCAATCCAATTCCCCGGGCTGCAGGCGTACTCTAGCTGGACAGTTGCAAATGGCTGTGCCACTCTATGGGCATTCCGACGGGGGAGACTAGTCGTAAATTTTGGGGGGAAATACCATGAAACTTAAACTAACAGCAGGTTTGGCTTTGACTCTTTGTGCGGCAGCGCTGGCCTTTGCGGCCGACGGCTCCTGGACGGGTTACATTTCCGACAGCATGTGCGGCGCAAAGGGTACCAACGAAAAGCATGCCGATTGTGCCGCCAAGTGCGTTAAGGAACACGGCGCGAAGTATGTTTTCGTGGATGACGCTGACAAAAAAGTTTACGCCATCGACGCGCAGGACAAGGTTGCTGCTCACGCGGGACATCATGTCACCGTGACTGGCACCGTGACCGGCGATACCCTTAAGCTCGACAACATTTCTATGGCCAAGTAAGCATCAACTCTTTACGTTTTTCCCTTGGGCAGGAGTCTCTCCTGCCCTTTTCTTTTGCGCGCAACAATATCTCTGCTGCGATAGACTCCTACATCATGGCCACCACTCTTCTGCATGTCCGCAGTGCGTTTACTCCTACCGTCCAGATTTCCGACGCGGGCATCCTCTTCCGCGATGGCGTGATCGAAGCGGTTGGGCCGCGCAGCAGCATGTCCCTCCCCGCGGACGCTGTTGAAATCGAAGCTCTGGACAAAACCGCGGCTCCAGGCTTCATCGACGTACACATTCACGGTGCTGGCGGCCGCGACGTCATGGAAGGCAGCGATGCGGCATTGAGCGCCGTGTCTAAAATGATTGCTTCGCACGGCACCACTTCTTTTCTGGCTACCACCGTCACCGCGGATCCCGAGGCAATCTGCCAAAGCGCATCAGACATTTCTCGCTACATCAGCTTGCAGCCTCGGGCCACGGATTCTCGCGCCGAAATTCTGGGCATTCACTTCGAAGGACCGTTTATCAGCCCTGTCCGGCGCGGCGTCCATCCACCGGAATTTATCAAGTTGCCGTCGGCGGAGTTGTTAGGAAGATTTATCGACGCAGCCGGTGGGCATGCGCAGCTTCTGACCATCGCCCCGGAACTACTCGGCGCCATGCCCTGCATCGATGCCGCACGCAAGGCGGGCATGGTCGTCGGCATAGGCCACACCGATGCGACTTACGAACAAGCGCGCGCCGCCATCGCCCACGGTGCTCATCATGCCATTCACGTTTACAACGCTATGCGACCCTTTTCACATCGTGACTCAGGCGTGATTGGCGCGGTGCTAACCACCCCGGCGGTCACCTGTGAACTGATCGCCGATGGCGTCCACGTCGATGAAATCGCCATGCGCCTGCTCCTGCAAGCCAAGAGTGCCGGCGGAGTTATCCTGATCAGCGATGGAATCTCGGCCACCGGAATGCCCGATGGAAAATACAAGCTGGGAGGTCTCGAGGTAACGGTGAGCGGCGGTGTCTGTCGCGATGCTGATGGCCGTCTTGCCGGCAGCACTCTGACTCTGGATCGTGCTTTCCGCAACATCGTTGCGCTGGGCGCTTCTGTCAGCGATGCTCTGCGGATGCTCACTCTGAATCCCGCGACTCTGCTCGGCCTTGAATTTAAAAAGGGTTCCCTGCGCGTAGGAGCCGACGCCGATATCGTCCTGCTCGATCAAGGGCTAAACGTCGCACAAGTCTGGACCCGCGGCATTTCCCAACAGCCCGTTTAATCCTTACACATCGTCCGGCCCGATATGCGTGCTGTCATCCTGAGAGGCGCGCAGTTTGCACCTCGAAGGATCTCAACCGAATCACCAAGCATGAGTGGGAATAAACTACCGGTTTAACGGAATCTTCAATTCGTCGGCAAGTTGCTGTGCATTAAACGGGCTGCAGGTGAAATAGCGATCTCCGACTTTCAGCGTTGGCACGCTGCGTTTCCCATTGTTCGCGCGAATCACGATCTCTTCGCCAGTCTCATCTTCCTCAATATTCACTTCCTGGAACACAACTCCACGCTCTTTAAGGAAATTCTTGGCGCGCCGGCAATCCGGGCACCACGCGGTGCTATACATCGTAATTTCTTCCACGTTGGACCCCTGCAGATTAGATGAGTTGAGAATTTATTAGTTATATATCTTATTTGAAGGCAACTTCTTGCTAGCGCGCTTCGACTGCCACGCCTTTATGCTTGCGCGCGATTTGTATGCGGATCAGTGCGCGCTGCAGCGCGATCGACGCTCGATCCCAATCGATATTCAGGTCGCTCGACGCCAGCCGCTTTTGTGCGCGGGCTAGCGCCGCTTCCGCTCGGGTCAGGTCAATTTCTGTTGCCCGCTCAGCCGTTTCCGCCAAGACCGTCACGCGGTCCGGCAAGACCTCCGCGAAGCCGCGCAAAATCGCCAACGGAACCGCTGCTCCACCGGCTGACGTTTTGTAAGCCAGTTCGCCGATTCCCAATTCCGTGATCAAGGGCGCGTGGCCCGGCAGAATGCCCAACTCCCCGTCCAGGCCGGGAACGGTGACTTCGACAACCGTCTCGTGCAGCAGTTGCCGCTCCGGCGTCACCACAATCAATTGGATGGAATCCGGAAGCATTTTTCTCGCTTACGCGCCCGCCTTCATCTTCTCGGCCTTCTCGTGCACTTCGTCAATCGTGCCCACCATGTAGAACGCCTGCTCAGGAATATCGTCATACTTTCCTTCGACGATTTCCTTGAAGCTGCGCACAGTATCGGCAATCTTGACGTACTTGCCTTCCAGTCCGGTGAACTGCGCCGCCACATACATGGGCTGCGACAGGAACTTCTCGATGCGCCGGGCGCGTGCCACGGTGCGCTTGTCTTCATCTGACAGTTCTTCGATACCCAGAATCGCGATGATGTCCTGCAAATCCTTGTAGCGCTGCAGAACCGACTTCACGGAGCGGGCAACCGCGTAGTGCTCTTGCCCGACGACGCGCGGATCCAGAATGCGCGAATAGCTGGCCAGCGGATCGACAGCGGGATAAATTCCGCGTTCCACGATCTGGCGGCTCAGGTTTGTCGTTGCGTCCAAGTGTGTAAACGTCGCTGCCGGCGCCGGGTCGGTGTAGTCGTCGGCAGGCACGTAAATCGCCTGCACCGAAGTGATCGATCCCGATCTTTGTGGAAGTGATGCGTTCCTGCAATTCGCCGATTTCCGTGTTGAGGTTCGGCTGATAACCCACGGCCGAAGGCATGCGTCCGAGCAGCGCCGAAACTTCCGATCCCGCTTGCACGAAACGGAAAATATTGTCGATGAAGAGCAGCACGTCGAGATGTTCTGACGTCACGGAAATATTCCGCCACCGTCAAACCCGTCAAACCGACGCGCAAGCGCGCTCCGGGCGGCTCGGTCATCTGCCCGTAAATCAAAGCCGCACGCGATTTCTCCGAGTTGCCCGGCACGACCACGCCGGACTCCTGGAATTCCAGCCACAAGTCATTTCCTTCGCGCGTCCGTTCGCCCACTCCTGCGAACACCGACACGCCGCCGTGCTGCATGGCCACGTTGTGAATCAATTCCTGAATCAGAACCGTCTTGCCCACGCCCGCGCCGCCGAACAATCCGATTTTTCCGCCCTTCAAGAACGGTTGGATCAGGTCGACAACCTTGATCCCGGTCTCGAACATTTCCAGCGTCGTGGATTGTTCATCGAGTTTCGGTGCCGGCCGGTGAATCGAATAATTGTCCTTGCTGGTTAGCGGGCCAAGCTGGTCGACAGGTTTGCCGAGCACGTTCATCACGCGCCCCAACGTCGCACGGCCGACCGGCACGGTAATCGGTGCCCCGGTGTCAAATGCCTTCATACCGCGCACGATTCCGTCGGTCGGCTCCATCGCCACCGCGCGCACGCGTCCTTCGCCCAGGTGCTGTTGCACTTCCGCCGTGACGTCCAGCGGCTCCGGCGAGTTGAATCCTTCGCTGGTCACCCGCACCGCGTTGAAAATTGCCGGCAAGTGGCCGGCTTCGAATTGAAAGTCCAGCACGGGTCCGATGACCTGCACCACATGTCCGACCGCTGCGTATTTCTCTGCCATCATTCACTCCTCAAATTCCGTAACGTCATATCGTGACCGTGATTCCGTCAGTACCTCGCAACTGACTCACAAGCCTTAATTTCACGTCACTGTCCCTGCACTGCGATTCTGCGCTCCGCTCACAATCTCAATAATTTCCTTCGTGATCGCCGCCTGCCGCACTTTGTTCATATGCAGCGTCAAGCCTTCAATCACTTCACCTGCGTTCTTCGTCGCCGCTTCCATGGCTGTCATGCGCGCGGCATGTTCTGCGGCGGAAGATTCCAGCAGCGTACGCAATATCTGCGTCTCCACGTACCGCGGCAGCAGCCGGTCCAGAATCTGCTGCTCTGGCTGCTCGTAAATGTAATCGATCTGCGTTTCCGCGGCTTTGTCGCTGGGTTCAATCTCAGTCGCTTCCACAGGCAAAAGCTTTTCAGTGGTCAGCTCCGCGGAAACCACGTTGTGGAACTCGCTGAACACCATATACACCGCATCAATCTTGTCCTGGCAATACAGTTCGGTCACCAGTTTGGCAATCTCTCGCGCAACACCGTAATCCACGCGCGCCAGCACGTTCACATATTCCCCGACAAACTCAAATCCCGCCTTTGCGCAACGCGTCACGGCTCTTTTTCCCTATTGGGAGGGCCACGATCTTCTTCCCCGGTTTGCTGCGAACGAACTCCGCGGCTTTCTTCAAAATGTTGGAGTTGAACGCTCCCGCCAATCCCCGCTCACCGGCCAGGACAATCAGCAGTATTCGTTCTTCCGGGCGTTTTGCCAGCAACGGATGTTGCGGCGACTCGATCCGCGCCATCGTTGAACGCAGCACGCGCAACAATTCCTTGGCGTAGGGCCGCGCCGCCAGCGCCGCTTCCTGCGCTCGGCGCAACCGTGCCGCCGAAACGAACTTCATGGCGCGGGTAATCTGCTGGGTGTTTTTCACCGAGCGGATGCGTCGCCGAAAATCGAGAAATGTGGCCATGTTTCCTGTTTACGAAGCCTTGGCGCCCGCCGTCGCCGCCAGCGTAGCCGTGAAGCGCTCCTTGAACGCCTCCACAGCCGTCTTGATGTTGGCTTTGATCCCGTCGTCCAAGGCTTTCTTCGTAGCAATATCCTTCAGAATGTTGCCGTAGTTGGTTTCCGCAAACTGCAGAAACTCTTTTTCGAATCGCCGGACTTCGTTGACCGGAATGCTGTCCTCGGGCCCAGTCGTCGCGATGAACAGCGCCAGAACTTGCTGCTCCACCGATAGCGGCGCGTACTGATCCTGCTTCAGCACTTCCGTCAGGCGCTGCCCACGGGCCAACTGCGCCTGCGTCGCCTTATCCAACTGGTCCGCGCCAAACTGCGCGAACGCCGCCAATTCGCGGAATTGCGCCATGTCCAAACGAAGCGTTCCGGCCACCTGACGCATCGCCTTGATCTGTGCGTTACCGCCAACGCGGCTGACCGAAATACCTACGTTGATCGCGGGACGAATGCCGGCGTTGAACAAATCCGACTCCAGGTAAATTTGTCCGTCGGTAATCGAAATCACGTTCGTCGGAATGTATGCGGAAACGTCGCCCGCCTGCGTCTCAATCACCGGCAGGGACGTCAGCGAGCCGCCGCCCAACTTGTCGTTCAGCTTCGCGGCGCGTTCCAACAAGCGCGAGTGCAGATAGAACACGTCGCCCGGAAACGCTTCGCGTCCGGGTGGACGGCGCAGCAGCAAGGAAATTTCGCGATAGGCTTGCGCGTGTTTCGAAAGGTCGTCGTAGAACGTCACCGCGTGGCGCTTGTTGTCGCGGAAATATTCGCCCATCGCGCAAGCAGCGTAGGGCGCAATGTATTGCAGCGAAGCCGGTTCCGCAGCCGAAGACGCCACCACGATCGTGTAGTCCATCGCGCCGGCATCGGTCAGCACTTTCACCACCTGCGCAATCGTCGAGCGCTTTTGCCCGATCGCGCAGTAGATGCAAATCATGTCGCTGCCCTTCTGGTTGATGATGGTGTCCAGAATGACGGCGGTCTTTCCGGTCTGCCGGTCGCCGATGATCAATTCGCGCTGTCCGCGGCCAATGGGGATCATCGAATCGATGGCCTTGATACCCGTTTGCAGCGGTTCGCGCACCGGTTGCCGGTCAAGAACGCCAGGAGCAATTCTCTCCAGCGGGTTGCGCAGTTTCGTCGCGATGGGGCCCTTATCGTCCAGCGGTTCGCCCAGCGGATTCACCACGCGGCCGATCAGTTCGTTGCCCACCGGCACCGACATAATCGTATTCGTGCGGCGAACGATGTCGCCTTCCTTCAGCTCCGACGATTCGCCCAGGAGCACCACGCCGACTTCTTCTTCTTCCAGGTTCAGCGCGAGTCCAAAAATGTCGTGCGGAAACGACAGCATCTCTCCGGCCATGGCTTTTTGCAGGCCGTGAACGCGCGCGATGCCGTCACCAACGCTGATAATCGCGCCAACTTCGTCGACCGAGACGGTCTGCTCGTAATTGGCGATCTGCTCTCGCAGAATCTTGCTGATTTCGTCCGCTTTAATGTTTGCCATGCCTGCTCCGTTCCCGAATTCCGCCCTATTCCGCTGTCAAGCGCGCGCGCATTTGGTTCAATCGGTTGCGCAGCGAACCGTCATAAATCGTGTCGCCGATCCGCACCTGCACGCCGCCCAGCAATGCCGGGTCTTGCGAATACTTGGCCGAATCTTCTTGCCGCGTCAATTTCTCCAGCGTCTGTTGCAATTGCGATTTCTGCGTGTCGTTTAACGCCGCCGCGGAAATGACCTTGGCCTCGGCCACCCTTGCCGCTGTTGCAAGACGCTTGAAAGGCTCTCAAAATATGCGGCAGCAACGACGTGCGCTGATTGTCCACCATGACAAACAGGAAGTTCCGGATGATCCTGCTCGCGCCCAATCCGGGCGGCCAGCTTTTCGATCACGCCATGCTTGGCTTCGCGCTCCACGCCGGGCTGGCCAGAAAATTCCGCAATTCCGCCGATTCCTGAAAAGCCGCGTCAAATTCGCCAGCTGTTTCAAGGCCGGTTCCGCCGCGCCTTGTTCCAGCGCGATATCCGCCAGCGCATTCGCGTATTGCAGGGGTGCCGATTTCAATTCGGCCTCCCTTGCAGGCTTTGCACAAATTTATTGATCAGGGCGTCCTGCACTCCCGGCGTCATTTGCTGGGAAACCAGGGATTTCGCTCCGTCCACCGCGAGTTTTGCCGCCAGCGCCTTCAATTCCACGCGAGCGGCGCGTCTCGGCCGCTTCAATTTCCACTTTGCCCGCGGTTCCGATCTTTTCCACGTCGTTACTTTGTGGCGTTGCGCAGCCGTTCGATTTCCGCCGCGGCTTCTTTTTGCGCCATGGCCCGGAAATTCCGCGACTTCCTGCTCCAGGCTCGCCAGTTTCATCGCGGCATCTTTCAATTCGTCGTCCGCTTCCGCTTTCGCCGCCGTGGCTTTGTCAATCGCTGCGCTGATGGTCGTCCTTCTTGCGAAACACCGGTGGCAACAACTTCCCGAAAACCCAGTAACCCAAGCCCGCCAGAATCACAAAGTGGATCCACTTGAAGATCGTTCCCACCGGCTGTCTCCGCTGCGCTGCCGCCCTCTTCCGCCGCGCGCACGCCACCGTGCCATCAGCAGCGACACGCTGGCCGTCAACATCGCCGGATAAATCACTTACTCTTCATCGTGCCTCTCTCGCCGGGTTGCCTGGGCCGGCGGGGTCTGCATCACACGTCTGCGCGATTTCCGTGGCAAGCTGTGCCACGTTGCTTCAATTCTTTCTTTGCCGATGCGAACTCCCCCGCCACGCGCTCTTTCGCTGAATTCACTTCTCCGGTGGCCTTCGCCCGCGCTTCTTTCAAGAACGCCGCGCGCTCCTCCAGAATTTTTTTCCGCTCTGTTTCCTGTTCCGCATACACCTTGGCCCGTGCCTGTTTCAGCGCGTCTTCGTACTGCTTCATTTTTTCCGCAGCCGCAGCCTGCGCCGCTTCAGCGGCCTTTTGGGCCCCCAGCGTACGCGAATCGCGTTCCGCCATCACTTTCAGAAGGGGTTGGAAAAATACGGATCGCAGGATGAAATAGAAAATCAGGACAATCAGGGCTACGGGCACAGCCTGAAGGAACAGTTCCCCTATTTGGCGAACTAAGTCTGTCATTGATTGTATCGCCTATGATTTCAGATAGGCAGCCGCTCCGTGACCCAAGACCCGGTAGGAGCATACGGTGGGCTCAGTGCTGCTTCTCAGAATAATTAGTTATAGCATCCCCTATCGAACCCCGTCAACGAACCCACGGCGATTCCTGCAGGTCTCATTAAAGCTCTCCACACGTGGGAAATAGGTGCAGATTGGAGGCAGTTAAGGGTAACAAAAAAACACTTGCACTCATCAAATCTATCTATGTAGACTTACGGCATGGGGCTTCGCCTTCGCCGCTCTCACCAAACCCTTGACGTTCTAAACGCCATGCTTGCCCAACCTTCCGAATGGTGCCACGGCTACGCGCTCAGTCAGCAGACCGCATTGGCTTCCGGTACGCTTTATCCCATCTTGATGCGGCTGGAAAAGCTCCACTGGTTAGAGACTCGCTGGGAAGCCGACGTTGAGCCTGGCCGTCCCCCTCGTCACCTCTATCGGTTGACCTCCGATGGTCGCGCCTGGGCCAGAGAGGAATTGCGCGATGCACAATTCGCCAAATTCTGGAAGCGAACCTCGAGCGAGGTCCACACATGAGCCCTGCGAAGCGCTCCCCAGCCGCGAGAATCGCTGGGTGGTTGCTTTTCGTAGCTGTGCGCTATTGGCCAGCTCAGTCCCGCGATTGGGGACATGCCGCGATCGCAGAATTGCACCAGATTCATGATTCACGGGAAGCTCTAGGTTGGGCTTGTGGTGGCATTTTTGTTTTTCTGCGGGCCGTCGGCTTGCACCTTCTTAACTGGGCACTTCTGCCCCCGGGCGCAAAGTCAGTACCCGGTGCTTTAGGGCTAGACGGTACGGATAGGTCGCGCAATCCGAAGCACTCCCGCCTTGTAACCACCCTCCTGCTTGCAGCTACAGCGCTACTCATGCTTCTTCCTTCGGGGCGCGAAGCGATTTCCGATGTCTGCACTACGACGAAGTTTTTTATTCGGTCGAATAGCGATTGGAATGATGCCGAAGCGTTGGCGAAGCAAGGGGAAAAAGAAAACGACGCGCACAAATTGGCTTTCGCAGCCATCAGCCATCCTGACCGGTCGCGCGAGTTGCAGCTTGCATCGAAAGCAGTCTCTCTGGACCCTTCTCTCACTTGGGTCTACGCCGACTCATTCCATCGCATGAATGACACGCGTGGTGTTCTATCAGAGGATCTTTACCACCAACTGATTGCACGAGACCCGGACAATGGGTACTTGTATCTTCTGCGCGCAAATGAATTAGGTAACTCCAAATATTATCTGTCCTTGGACCAATATCCTCGTCCAAGCAAAAAGGAAATCGAGGATTCTTTCACAAGTGATCCTCAGTGGCTTTCCTTGATGCAAAAAGGCATTGCCGCTCCACGCTACGATAGCTACGCGCGCAGCCGCAGCGAACTTGGTCGCGGGCTCTGGAATCGCGACAATTCCCTCCCACCCTACTTGATGATCTCTTCCCTTTGGACCGTGCCTATTCCCGACTTCAACCAACTGACGATCTATGTGAATTTTCGAATTCGCGAGGCAAACGAACTACTCGCCAGCGGGCAGAGCGAGCAAGCTGAGCAATCATTGCAGGAATTGAACGCCTTTGGCCAACGTATGGCTGCCGCAAATCAGGCGACTATCGAAACAATAAGCGGCGCCGACATTTCCAGAAAAGCCCTGAGGGAATTGCATTCGTTCTATGTCACCATCCAACGCTCAAAAGAAGCGGCGGCGACGGCCACAGAGCTCGGTGAACTCGAGGCACAACGCGAAGCAAAGCAGGCCGTCGCCAAGAAGTCCTTCGAGAATCCTTCACTCGACCCTTATCGACGCCAAGCGGTCCATGTCCTACTCTGCACTGTGGCTTTGCTATCCTGCGGATTGGCTCTAGCCATTGGCTTGGGAATTCTGGAATGGACTTCAGCATTTCCCGGAAAACGAAAAAAGTGGGCAAGAAATCTCGCCTGTTTCGTCGCAGATTACGCTCCGCTCGCTTTGCTGCTCTCCTGCGCGGGATTGCTCTTCAGTTTCCGTCCGTTCGCTGACGCCTTCGCACACTATCGTTCGGCAAACAGTACATCAACTGACCTCCGATTCTTCTCTGATGTGCTCCTTACTCTCGGGAGTGTCTTTGCACCGCGATTACCAGACCACGCCACCTATTACGCATGGTGGGCCATTACAATCGTGCTGGCGTTGAGCGCCCTCCTGATCATCCTTCATCGCCTCTTGTATTCTCTTCGTTCTGTGTAACTGAAACACCTACAGGGACTTTTCCTCAACAACTTTCATTTTGATCGGCAGACCGCAGCTCTCAATCCAACTGCGATTCACTACTCGTACACACCTCCCCAACACCGCCTTCTCTTCCCCGCTCCACCGTGGTGCAATAGCAGGATAGCGACGATTGCGCAGGCTCAGCCCTCTATTTCGGGGCTCGCCCAACCGCCGCCATAACCATGAGCGTTCTCAATTATTTATTGGAGCAAAGCCTGGTCTACCGCCTCTGGCAAACCCCGTTTGCCAACGCCAAGCTGGAGCCCTTGTTCGCCAACAACTCCATTGCTCGCGCTCGTCGCGTTCTCGATGTTGGTTGCGGCCCCGGCACCAACACTCCCCTCTTTGAGAAGGCCGACTACCTCGGCATCGACATCAATCCCAGTTACATCGACCACGCCCGCCAGAAGCACCACCGCAACTTCCTGGTCGCCGACGTCAGCACCTACGATCAGAAGCCCGAGCGCGATTTTGATTTCATCCTGGTCAACAGTTTCCTGCATCACCTCGATACGCCCGCCACTTCAACCATTCTCAGCCGCTTGCAATCCTGGCTCTCCGCCGACGGCCACATTCACGTCCTCGAACTTGTGCGCCCCGAAGAAGGCATGTTACCCAAATTCATGGCCCGCATCGACCGCGGCAAATTCCCGCGCCCTTTGCCGGAGTGGCGAACTCTATTCGCCGAAGCTTTCGAAATCGAGCAGTTTGAACCCTACCCGCTTCGCCACCTGGGCGTCGAACTCTGGAGCATGATTTACTGCATGGGCAGGAGGAAATCATGAGCGAAGGTTTCCGCCTCTCTCTGGCCATTCCGCTGCATAACGAAGAAAGTGTTTTGCCCGAGCTTCTTCGCCGCACCGCGGCCGTTCTCGATGCGCTTCCCGGCGGTCCGCACGAACTTCTGTTCGTCGACGATGGCAGCTCCGATCGCACTGTAGCTCTCGTTGAAGAAGCTGCGAGCAAAGATCCACGCATCGTGCTGGTAACTCTTTCCCGCAATTTCGGGCATCAGGCTGCGTTGAGCTGCGCCCTTGATCATGTTACCGGTGATGCGGTCGTCGTCATGGACGGCGATTTGCAAGATTCTCCCGAAGCCATTCCTAAACTGGTGGCCCGCTTCCATGAAGGCTTCGACGTCGTCTATGCCCAACGCACCGGTCGCAAAGAAGCGTGGCCACTGCGGCTCTCTTATTTCCTCTTCTACCGCTTAATGGCCAAGCTCTCCGACATCCAGCTTCCACTCGATACCGGCGACTTTGGCCTGATGTCTCGTCGCGTGATCGACGAGATCCGTCGCATGCCGGAGCATCATCGTTACCTCCGCGGTTTGCGCAGTTGGGTCGGTTATCGCCAGATCGGCATCATTGTGGAGCGATCCGAACGCCACTCCGGAACCAGCAAGTATGGATGGTTTCGCCTGCTCCGCCTGGCAGCCGATGGCCTCTTCGCCTTTTCTATCGTGCCAATCCGTGCCGCTGCATTACTCGGCGCCGCTGCTACTGCTCTCTCGCTGCTTTTCGGTCTATATGCCGTGGTCCAAAAAGTTGTTTTCCATCACTCGCCACAAGGTTTTACCGCGCTACTGCTGCTCATCACTTTGTTCTCCGGCGTGCTTCTATTTTTCCTCGGCGTGATTGGCGAATACGTTGGCCGCATTTATGAAGAAACCAAGCGCCGGCCCATTTACATCGTCAACCAGATCTTCCGCAGCCCCGAGCATCCGCTCAATCAACTCCAGGGACGCTCGGCTCGCGAGGAAGCACTCTTCTTCTCCAGCGAGCGCGAGAAACGCCGATGACCCAGAGCGTTGCCACAGTTTCCGCTGCTACGGTCCCTGCAGCGAAGGCCCCTGCTCACCCAATTACCTATCTCTCTGCCCCCGCCTCGGTCAGCATGGCCGACCGCTGGTTCGAAATTGCTTCTATCGATCATTTTTGGGTTCGTCGGCGGTTTGAAGTTTTGCAGCATCTTGGCGACGATTTCATTCCCGCCGCTAATCACATTGCCGAAATCGGTTGTGGGCATGGCTTGCTGCAATTGCAGCTCGAAAATGAATATGGCAAAGAGGTCACCGGCTTCGATCTGAACGAAGTTGCCCTGAAGCAAAATGTCAGCCGCATCAGCAAGGTCTGCTGCTACGACATCTTTCAGCAATTGCCGACGCTCCGTCAGTCCTTCGACGTGATTTTTCTATTCGACGTTCTCGAACACATTTCCGACGAACAGGCATTTCTCAAGGCGGTCCTCTTTCACTTGGCACCCCACGGTAAATTGGTCATCAACGTTCCTGCGGGACAGTGGGCCTTCTCCAAATACGATGAAGCCGCCGGCCATCTTCGCCGCTATTCCATCGAGACCCTTCGTGAAGCCGCCCTTGCCAACAATCTTCAATTGCAAAACTGGAGCTACTGGGGACTTCCCCTGATTCCAACGCTCGCGGTGCGCAAACTTTGGCTCTTGGGCCAGCGCGATCAATCCAAAATCATTTCCACCGGCTTCGATTCCCGCTCCTCTGCCCTCAATCAGATGTTGCTGATGCTTTCGCGCTGCGAGCTTCTGCCGCAACAGTTGATGGGCACATCCCTTATGGCCGTATTTGAGAACTCAGCCGGAGCAAGCTGAGCTTGTTACCCCGATGGCCCTCGACCCCAAAACGCGCAACCTCTTGCTCGGCCTCATTCTTCTGCTGAGCTTCGCACTCTATGCCAACTGTCTTTTCAACGGTTTCGTTTACGACGACCACTCGCAAATTGAGCGCAATCCCCTGGTTCACAGCTTCAGAAACGTTCCGACACTTTTTGGCACTTCATTGTTGGCGCAACAGGGGAAACAGGCCGTACCGAACTTTTACAGGCCCCTGACCAATTTGTCCTTCCTGCTTTGTTACGAACTCTTCGGCTTGTCTCCTTTCGGTTTCCACCTCGTGAATATTCTTATCCATTGCATCGCGGTCTGGCTGGTCTTCCTCGTCGGTAGCCGGCTTTTCGCAAACGATAGCCTGGGGCTTCTCTCCGCCTTTATTTTTTCAATTCACCCTGTCCACGTCGAGCCAGTCGCGTGGATCGACGGCGTTGGCGACCCTCTCGTTACCGTTTTTGTGCTTCTTTCCTTCTGGTTCTTCCTTACAACTCGGCAATCCGCGCGAATCTCGTCAGGGCGTCGCCTACTTCGGAATGTTGGGAACATTTGCTCTCGGGCTATTCACCAAGGAAACGGCCGTGATCTTCCCCATCCTGGCTACCGTCTTCGAACATCTCTATCGCGCCGATCGCCACGAAACACGGTTCACTCAAAAGTTAAAACGCTATGGCCCGATATGGCTCACGTTTTTCTCTTATTTCGCTCTGCGTATTGCTTCCGTTGGCAGGCTTGTTCCCGCGCGCCTTCATACTGAAATCACCCCGTACGAAGGCATCCTGAGCGCAATTGCCTTAGTTGGCCAATATGCGCGCAAAATGCTCTGGCCCACGCCACTCATCGCCTTCTACCCCTTTCAGAAAAGCACCGCGCTTTCCAATCCTCAGGTGCTAGTCGGACTGGGCGTATGCGTTCTGCTCATGATACTTTTCTTATTCCTGTGGAAGCGCGCCCCGCTTTATTCCTTTGCCCTTTTCTGGATGTGGCTTGCGATCGCTCCTGCGCTCAATTCCCGCTGGATGACCGCATCCGTTTTCGCCGAACGTTACCTCTATATGCCGTCCGTCCCTTTCACCTGGATGCTCGCGGGCGGTCTCCTCTGGCTATGGCAAAAATCCGCCAACCGCACTCCCCTCATTCGCTGGACGGCAGTATCCGCCTTGGCCTTGCTCACATTGCTTGCTGCCCGTTCCACCGTCGCCCGCACTTTCGATTGGCGCAACGATCGCTCCTTGATCGTCAGCACCCTCGCCGTACTTCCTGATTCCCCTTACATGCACGTGCAATACGGCATGTTCAAGTGGGCTGAGGGCGATCACGCCGAAGCTCAGCGCCAGTGGCATATCGCGCTCGCCTTCAAACCCGATCTTGTCGAAGCCATGGCCGATCTCGGCTTTGCCAAGCTCGAAGAAAAGCAGTACAACGAAGCGATTCCTTACTTACAAGAAGCCATCGCGCTGAAGCCGCAGTTCGCCACTCCGCATATTTATTTGGCGAAGATTTACGCGGCAACTGGAAAGCCGGCAGATGCCGAGGCTGAATTTCACCGCGCCCTCGTCATTCATCCCACCAACACGGAAGCGCTCAATTCTCTAGGCCAGTTTTATCTCGACCAGAACCGCCTGGAAGAAGCTGCTTCTTCATTTCGCGCTGCCGCCGAAATTTATTCCGACCTTCCCACATGGTCGGCGCTCGGGAAAATTTATGACGCGCAGAATGATCCGGTCAGGGCAGAAGAAGCATGGCGTCACGTTCTGGAGTTCGAGCGCTTCAATCCGAACGCTCATCGTTCCCTCGGCCAGATCTATCTTTCCCGCCAGCAGTACAAAACTGCTGAAGACGAGTTCCAGGCCTGCCTCATTTTCGATCCCAACCGATCCCGTAGCCCTCGCCGGCCTGAACAAAATCCACAGCCTCTCCGGCCCTCAAGCCCCGTTTCCAAAATCCAAGAATTAATTCAGACACCGCCTCATCCCAGAAGTTCCGTTCCTCCCATTCTTGTTCTTCTTTTTTTGAAGCTGCTTTTTTTTGGGACCTATTACAATGAGTCGAGGCGGAACTCATGACCAAAAGCTGGAAAACCAAGCTGATTCACTCCGACGCGAAAATCCCCCAGGGCTATAGATCCCTCGCCACTCCTGTTTATCGCGGCTCTACCACCGTTTTTCCTTCCGCCGCTGCCGTTCGCGACACCTGGGACCAGTTCCGCGTCGGCTACACCTACGGCCTCTACGGCACGCCCACGGCCCTGGAACTTGCCGCGCGCATTTGTGAACTGGAATCCGGCGACGCACACCATCCTCACTCCCGGCGGACAGGCCGCCATCTCTCTAATCAATTTCGCTCTGCTTCAGGCGGGCGATCACATCCTGCATTCCTGCCAGCGTCTATTTTCCCAATCGCCAACTCGCCACGCGCTTGCTCTCGCGATTCGGCGTCACCGCTACGTTTTACGATCCATCTGATCGGCTGCAGGCATCTCTGAACTCTTTCAGGAAAACACGCGCCTGGTTTGGTGCGAAAGCCCCGGCTCGATCACCATGGAAGTGCAGGATCTCCCCGCGATCGTCGCCGCCGCTCACGCCCGCAATATTCTCGTCGTCCTCGACAACACCTGGTCCGCCGGTGTGCTGCTCGACGCCTTCCATCACGGCGTGGACATCACCATGCAAGCCGTCACCAAATATATCGGCGGACACAGCGATCTGCTGCTCGGCTCCGTCACCGTACGCGATCGCGGCGCTCTATCAAAAACTGGGCGCCGCGCAACAGAATCATCGGCTGCGCCGTTTCGCCCGACGATTGCAGCCTCGCATTGCGCGGATTGCAAACTCTCGCCGTGCGTCTCGTCCACATCGAAACTTCCGCGCTCGCCATCGCCAAGTGGCTCGCCGCCCGTCCGGAAATCGATCGCGTGCTGCATCCCGCGCTTGAGTCCTGCCCTGGTCACGAATTCTGGAAACGCGATTTCCTGGGATCTTCCGGAGTGTTTTCGATTGTCTTCAAGCCCGGCCCGACGCAAGAGCAGGTCTACGCTTTCGTCGACGCGCTAAAACTTTTCAAGGTGGGATACAGCTGGGCCGGCGTGACCAGTCTTGCAGTCGCTTACAATATCGGACGAATTCCCGGCCGCCCGCCATACGAACATCGCATCGTCGACTGAACATCGGCCTGGAATCCACAGAAGACTTGATCGCCGATCTCCAGAAGCACTCTCGCAGTTGACTTAGCCAACCCGCGTTCAATTAGTCGGCCCCGCCCAAACTCCACCTAGTACCGCGAATCTCCGGTTCCACCGCGTCGTAGACATAGTGAATCGTTACCGGGTAATCGTTCTTCTTTCCGGTCGCAGATGGATTTCTTCAAGAGAGCTGCGTCCCATCTGCGAAAGCGAGTAGGTCCGGGTCATCGTGCCATTCTTGTCAAACTTTTCCTCGGTCACCAGCTTTTGCCGTCCCAACGCGCCGAAACCTGCTGCACGTTGGGATCGGGAGCTTTGTCCGGTATTTTCCCGTCGGTGTAAAAAATCGTCTTCTTGCCCTGATCCCCGGTCAGTTCCACCTTCGGGGTTTTTGTCGGTCAGCTGCTCCAGATGTACAGCGCATCGGAAGGGTCAACCAGGGCCTGGAGTTTCTCGTTGGTCTCGCTGCTGCGTATTCTGCGGATTTTGCCCGCCGCGATTCCCACCGTAACCGGGTCCACCCATTCCCCCGCCTGGCCAGCCCATCCGCGGTCCACTCAACGCCGGTAGTTGGATTGGCCGTGATTCGCGGTGGCCTGATGCGCTTGCTACGCGGATCATCGCTGTCATCGCGATTGAATTTCCAGTCGCCCATGATGCTCTTCCGCGGCTCCACTTTTTTGATCGGCCGGGGAGGCGGCGCGTTCGAAGAAGCTGGACGGAGCGGGTTGCAGCGGTCCCGGAGGCGCTTGCGCGCAACACCATTCCCGCCAACATCAAGGCTGAGTCCGCCCATCACCAGAGCATGCTGCCGACCGTGTCGCATTGCTTCCACCTCTGCCTCACTCTGCAATTTGTAACTGAGTTATGCCTATTCCAGCATTCCCGTACCGCGTCACCAAAGTTCCCTACCCTCGGGCGAAGCGGTCGTACTCATGTGATTCGGGTCCAGTCCAAAGGCTGCTTGGCCGCTAGTGAACCGAAGACTCGTACCGTTAAGCCAGCGTGTCCAGATCCCGCGCACGCTCCAGCAGCGCCAGTGCACCCAACTCGCGAAAGGCCTTGGCCCGCTTCCGGTAGTCGGCAGATGTCTTTCGGCAAGAATCGCCATGAACGGCACGCCTGCCGACTTTCGCTGCCAGCGCATCATCAATATTGTCGCCCAGATAAAGCGCGCTTTTCGGATCTCGTCTCCCAAGAATCTCATGCAGCCCGTCGGGGTGTGGTTTCTTGCGGCCGTCATCCATCGTGATGACTTTGCGAAAACTCTTGACCGGCCGGCCACTTTTTGAAGCTGTAGGCAAATTCCTGTCGCGTCCGGCCGGTAAACAGATTCAATTCGCGCCACTTGGCCCATTTGCGAATCAATCGGGCGTCACCAGTAATTTGTCTTTCACGCAAAACGTTTCCGCCTTGCCGCCCTTGCCCCAGTAGAAGGGCTGAAACGCTTTCCGCGCTTGCTCATAACTCGTCGGAAAGCCCCTGGCCGTCGCCCAGCGCGAGACCATCGGCCAGTCGTCGTTGTTCCCGGGCTGGCGCTTCCACTCGTAAAACTCGGCCCACGTTGCTCTTTTCCCTGTGATGTGCTGCATGGTCTGCAGCCCCGAGCGCCAGTAGGATTCCTTCACATCCATCAGCACACCATCCACATCAAAAATCAGAATCTTCGGGATCGATCTTCTTAGCTATGGCCATTTGTTTCGCGCGCTCTAACGCGGCCCTGATACATCGGTCGCTTGTTATAGTGTACCCGCTCTGCTTGACTGAGGTGCAGTGCCCCTTCAACACCCGCTGTGGGGGCTTCACGTTACCCGTTACGGTTGCTGGGCGTCGAAGGGGCGCGGTACACTTTGCTTACCGCGCTTCATTTCGCGAAGGATTCATACATGCCCTCATTTCCAGGCGTAGATTTCATCGATTTTGATTCCAATCTCAATGACGAAGAAAAACTAGTCAGACAGACTGCCCGGCAATTCGTCGATAATGAAATCATTCCCACCATCGAGAAGCACAATCGCGAAGGCTACTTTTCCGATGCATCTTGTCCCGATGCTCGGCGAGCTCGGATTTTTTGGCGCAAATCTGCAGGGATACGGCTGCGCAGGGATGTCCAACGTGGCGTACGGTCTGATGACTGCAGGAGCTCGAACGCGGGGATTCCGGCTTGCGCAGCTTTGTTTCTGTGCAAGGTTCTCTCGTGATGTATCCGATTTATTCCTATGGCAGTGAGGAGCAGAAGAATAAATGGCTGCCGCTGTTGCAGGAAGGCAAAGCGATTGGTTGTTTTGGATTAACCGAGCCGCAGTTTGGTTCCAATCCCGGAGGAATGTTGACGCGGGCGGCGAAAAAAGGAACGAAATACGTACTGAACGGCGAGAAGATGTGGATCACGAACGGCTCGATTGCCGATGTCGCGATCATCTGGGCGAAATGCGACGACAATAAGGTCCGCGGATTCCTGGTGGAAAAAGGTACTTCCGGATTCAAGGCCTGGGAAGTGCATGGAAAATATTCGCTGCGTGCCTCGGTTACTTCCGGTCTGGCGCTGAGTGACTGTGAAATACCGGAAGAAAACCTGCTGCCCGGGGTTACCGGTCTGCGAGGCCCATTGAGCTGTCTCAATCAGGCGCGTTACGGGATCGGCTGGGGTGCCATCGGCGCGGCAATGGCCTGCTATTACACCGCCCTGCAATACGCAAAAACCCGAAAGCAGTTTGCGGGAAAGCCGATCGCGGCGCACCAGCTGGTACAGGAAAAGTTGGCGTGGATGATCACGGAGATTGTGAAGGGACAGCTTCTTGCGCTGCACGTGGGTCGGCTTAAGGATCGTGGCAAAGCCGATGCGACACACATTTCCATGCTGAAGATGAATAACGTGGCGGTGGCGCTTGAAACGGCGCGAAAAGCACGCGACATTCTTGGGGCCAATGGGATTGTCGACGACTACTGCGTGATGCGTCACATGAACAATCTGGAAAGTGTCTTTACCTACGAAGGCACGAACGACATTCACAAACTGATCATCGGGGAAAAAATTACCGGCATCGCGGCGTATGAATGAGGCTTATGACCAATCGTGTTACAAGATCGATCCTTGCTATCCTATTCGCTCTGATCTTTTGCCAATCGTCGCTCGCGCAGGAAGCAACACCCGTTCCAGTCGCGCCCAAACCGAAGATCCGCACAATTACGGCTTTCGTCACCCTGGACCGTACCCGCTATCAGATTGACCTCTCCGATGCGGTTGACTTCCTGCACAAGGCGCAACTCAGTTTCGAACACAGCGGCTACACGGTCGAGACTCTGCGCATCGCTACGCAGCCCTTTCCCGAATATACCAACGGGATGACTCATGACGAAGTCATCCGTTTCTTCAAGAATCTCGATGGTATCGCCCAGCAGGATAAAATCCGCATCGCGATAGGCCCGGCATATATCGGCGGCGATGACGGCGACATACAAGCTGCGCTGTTGGCCGACATACTTCAGAACACGAAATCCCTCTGGGGCACGGTAATCGTCGCAAACAAGAACGGGGTGAACTGGCCCGCGGTTCATGCCGCTGCGCGGGTGATCAAACAGCTGTCCGAGCGCACTGAACACAGTGAAGGCAATTTCCGTTTCGCTGCGATCGCGAATGTACCCGCGTATTCTCCTTTTTTCCCTGCCGCATATCACACCGGAGGCGGAAAGCAATTCGCGGTAGGTCTGGAATCCGCCAATACGTTTACTGCCGCCTACACGGACGCGACTGATCTGGCGAATGCCAAGCGCCGTCTGATCGATATGTTTTTCCCGCAGACTTTTGATGTTGAGGATATCGGGGAAAAACTGGACGCGGAATTCAGTTGGTCTTATTTGGGCCTTGACCTTTCTCCCGCACCCGGCAAAGGTGCTTCGATTGCCGCTTCGCTGGAAGCTCTTTCAAAGCAGCCCGTCGGCACAAGCGGCACACTGACTGCCGCCGCCACGGTTACCGCATCCATCAAGGAAATTGGCGCGCGTAAAGTCGGCTTCTCAGGGCTTATGCTTCCCGTGCTCGAGGATCCGCTCCTGGCTGAGCGCTGGAACGCCGGACTTCTCTCACTCGATGCCTTGCTGAGTTATTCGGCGGTGTGCGCGACAGGGCTCGACACAATCCCGATGCCAGGCAATACCAGTGAAGACACCCTCGCGCGCATCATTGGCGACATGGCTTCTCTTTCCGTGAAATGGGACAAACCGCTCACGGCCCGGCTGCTCCCTGTCGCCAATAAACACGCGGGCGAGCAGACAGAATTCACGGATCCGATGCTGATTAACGTAACGATACAGCCAGTGGTCACCAGGGATTCGCTCCGCTAGACGGCGTTTTCGACAGGTCCGCGTTAAATAACCGTCTCGCCAACTCTGATTTTTCTCCCTATCGACTATAAGCAGATCTTTACCCTAATATAAGCAATCGCGGAGGGTGCCTCATGGAAGAACGTCTCAGTCTGGAATTTCTGCGCGTGGTCGAAAATGCGGCAATCGCCTCGGCACGCACGATGGGCTTCGGTGATCGTCCGAAGGCGGACGAAGTTGCCGTCGAAGCAATGCGCAAGACTATGGACCAGGTTGAAATGGACGGCACCATCGTCATTGGTGAGGGCGAGCGCGATGAAGCTCCCATGCTCTACATCGGCGAAAAGGTCGGTCTGGCCACGCACGCTCCCGAAGTCTCTTTTCCCCGCTGTCGATATCGCCGTCGATCCACTTGAAGGCACGAATCTTTGCGCGACGGGGGCACCGAATGCCATCACCGTTCTCGCCGCCAGCGAGCGCGGCGGATTGCTGCACGCTCCGGATCTGTACATGGAAAAGATTGTCGTCGGACCGTCCTGCAAGGGTGCGGTGGATCTTGATGCACCGGTCGCCGACAACTTCAAGTCCGTCGCGAAGAGGCTCGACCGCGACGTCGAAGACCTGGTTGTGATGGTCCTCGATCGCGATCGCCACCAGAAATTGATCAGCGAAATTCGTGCCGTGGGCGCGCGCATTCGCCTGATTGGCGATGGCGATTTGTCTGCCGGCATTTCCGCGGCCGTTGTGGGGACCGGGGTCCACATGGTGATGGGCACGGGTGGCGCACCCGAAGGCGTGTTTGACGGCGGCGGCGTTGCGCTGCCTGAATGGTCAGATTCTGGCTCGCCTTGTCGTCACCAAGCCCGAGCATCACGAACGCCTTGCAAAAATGGGTGTCAAGGATCCCAAGCGGATTTATGCCACAGAAGACCTCGCG
Organism: Candidatus Acidiferrales bacterium; assembly: GCA_963837885.1. Lineage (GTDB taxonomy): Bacteria > Acidobacteriota > Terriglobia > Acidiferrales > UBA7541 > Acidiferrum. The sequence continues at coordinate 192,183 of CAWIPD010000019.1, forward strand.
CCTGGCAAGAAAATCATTTTTGCCTGTACCGGCGTCACTGACGGGAATCTGCTGAAAGGTGTTCGTTTCTTCGGCGAAGGGGTCCGCACCTCTTCCATGATCCTGACTCTCGACGAGCGTCAGGTACGCTTCATCGATTCCGTTCATCTGGAAAAACGCCCTGACATCAAAGTCCGCTTCAACTAGATTCCCAAGAACCTAATCAAACACGCGTTAGCCTATCTATTTTTTTCGGGTGCACACGATCAGCGAGGTAATCATGCGTAGGGTTCCGGTTACTCGCGGGGCGGGTTTTATGGGTGTCCGACCGCGCAGAGCTTATCGCGCATCGGCCTTCTGAAGGACAGCCCGAAAAAAGCGGCTTGAACAGTCTGAAACATACCAACGTACAGTTACCCGCATTCTGGCCTCTCGGGCAGTGGTGTAGTTTAGTCTCCGCTCGTACTCTTCCCTAGCCTATCCCGCCTTACGATAAACTAAGTTACCCGTGCAGTGGAAGATCTGCGGGTGTGATTGAACCTCGTGCAAGGGAGACACTGCGGTGAGACGAGCAAATCTACTTCTTCTGATCAGCGCCGCGTGGCTGGCCGCAGGTTGTGCGAACGCGGTCGGCGGCTCCGGCACGACAGGTCCAACTCCTTTCAGTTTAACCCTGTCTCCGGCAACTGCCACAGTTCAGGGCAGACACCAGCCAGCAGTTCACCGCTAAAACCAGCGACGGTTCTAATCCTGCGCTAACATGGTCGGTGAACGGCGTAGCGGTGGACGAGGCAATTCCGGCACAATTTCCTGCCACAGGATTATTCACCGCCCCAGAGTTTCCCCCGACGCCGAACAGCATCACAGTTACGGCCACAGTCAAAACCAACTCCACCAAAGTCGGGCTCGATGGCAGTCACCTGCAAAACCCTACTCCACTCCTCAGCACAGTTTCTCCATTAAGATTCCCGTCGGCTCTTTTTCCTTGGCTCTAACCGGCGCACACTTTGCTCAGGGCGCAACGGTCATGTTTGGTTCTGTCGCGCTCACGACGACATGGGTTTCTTCCACGCAATTAACAGCCACCGGAACAGCCACCAGCGCTGAAGTCGGAAGTATTGCGGTCACTGTCATGAATCCGACTCCCGGCCCAGTCTATTCCACTGCAATCAGCGCTGCAGGTAAAGGGCGGCATCGTCATTATCGTCACTCCGGCCACCGGCAACGTTCGTGCCGGCAGCGCTCAACAATTCACCGCAACCGTAAATGGCTCGTCTAATACCGGCGTAAGCTGGTCCGTCAACGGCATTCCGGGCGGGAACTCCACGCTCGGCACAATCGTTGGCAATGGTAATTATACCGCGCCATCCGTTGTGCCGGCACAAAATTCCATCACCGTTACCGCCACCAGCATTGCCGATAGCACGCAGTCTGGAAATTCTGCGGTGGCCATCGTCAACCCTGTTCCGGTTCTCACTTCCATCACTCCCGACGTGCTTTCGATTGGCGCGTTTACGATTACGGTCAATGGCTCCAATTTTGTCCAGGGTGCCGTGGTCAATTTCGGAACCACTGCTCTCACAACTACTTTCGTTTCTTCCACCGAACTTACCGCTGTCGGCACCACCGTCACTGCTCAGGCTGGCTCTGTTCCTGTCACGGTAACAAATCCTAATCCCGGTTCCGCCGTTTCAAGCGCGGTAAATGCCACCGTCACTGTTCCCAACTCAAATATCAAAGTCTCAGTTAGCCCACCATCCATAACACTTCGCGCCGGCCAGACCCAAGCATTTACGGCCACCGTTACCGGCACCACTACTACTGCCGTAACCTGGGCCGTGAATAATGAAATCGGTGGCGACCTCAGCATCGGCACGATCGACGTCAATGGCAACTATCTCGCTCCCGACAATTTGCCCTCTCCCAATCCCGTCACCGTTACAGCCATAAGCACGGCTGACTCCACCAAAACAGGCGCTTCCGCCGTCTCCATCGAAAATCCCATTCCGGTCTTGACTTCCATCACTCCCGGAAGCATCGGAACAGGTGCGTTTGAGATTTCCTTGAACGGCTCCGGCTTTGTAAATACCTCCACCGTGAGTTTTGGTGGCGTGCCTCTGACCGTTTCTTATGCCTCGCCCATCTTTGTTGATTGCGTTTGGCAACGTGACAACCACGGGTAGTGTCAGCGTTTCGGTCAGTAATCCTGCTCCCGGCGCGGGCACTTCGGGCTCGGTCAGCGTGCTCGTCACTACCGCTGGCGCCGCCCCTGTTTCCTCTGCCGCCGCCGATCGCTTCCTCGAACAAGCTTCTTTCGGCCCGAACTCCGAATCCCTTAACCAGGTTCAGGAAATGGGTTTCGATTTCTACCTGCAAAATCAATTCGCCTCACCCGTCACGACTTATCGAACTCCCACCGAAAACTATCAAATCTACAATTTGCAGAACGAATTTTTCCTCCATGAAATTGCCATGGGCGATCAGCTTCGTGGCCGCGTCAGTCTCGCTCTCAATGAATTGTGGGTCGTGGGCGCGGACAAAGTTGGCGATCCCGTCGGCTACACCAACTACTTGCACACTCTTGACCAGGACGCCTTCACAAATTATCTGAACATCATGACAGACGTCACCCTGACTCCCGCGATGGGCAACTATCTTGACATGGTCAACAACGACAAGCCCGCCATCGGCCAGCATGCCAACGAAAATTACGCTCGCGAAATCATGCAGCTATTCACTCTCGGCTTGAACCAGTTGAATATCGACGGTTCGCCCGTACTCGACACGAGCGGCAATCCCGTTCCCACCTACACTCAGAACGACGTCATGGCTCTCGGCCTCGCTTTCACGGGTTGGACCTATCCAACGAAGTCCGGCGCTTCGCAGCAAACGTCACAACCCGCAATATTACGGCGGCCCCATGGTTTCTCAGGATTCCGACCACGACACGGAAGCCAAGACCTTACTGGGTCAGTCCATTCCCGCTGGGCAGGGCGCTCAAGCCGATCTCAACGCCGCTCTTGGCATCATCTTTAATCACCCGAACGTCGGCCCCTTCGTTGCCCGGCAACTGATTCTTCGCCTGGTTTCCAGCAATCCTTCTCCCGCATATATCCAGCGCGTGGCCACCGCCTTTAACTCCGGCACCTTCGTCGGGCCCACCATTACTTATGGCACCGGTAACCGTGGCGATATGCAGGCCACCATTGCCGCCATTCTGCTGGATCCCGAAGCGCGCCAGGGCGATTCTCCAGCCACTTCGGTTGCCACCGATGGCAAGCTTCGCGAACCCGTCATCATGGAAGCCAGTATTGCTCGCGCCTTTCACGCTCAAACCGACGCTGGAGGCTTCTCCTACGCAGCCAACAACATGGAGCAGAACATTTTTTATCCTCCAACCGTTTTCAACTTTTTCCCGCCGGTCTACGCTATTCAAGGAAGTTCCTTGAACGGCCCGGAGTACGCCATCTTCGATACGGTCTCCAGCATTCAGCGCGTTAACTTCATCAACGATGCCGTCTACGGAGCTGTCGGTGATTACACTCATCTCGATTTCAGCCCAGTCACCAATGCCGGCACGCCGGACCAGATGATGGCCTGGCTGAACACCATGTTCTTGCATGGAACGATGCCCGACCAGATGAACACCACCATTCTTAATGCCGTCAATGCGGTTGATCCATCGAACACCGCTGCTCAGGCAAAGGCTGCCATTTACCTGGTCACGTCATCGTCGATGTATCAGGTGCAACACTAATTCGGGGGAGTTTGGAGGAGACAGATGACGCACCATTCTCGCAGAGACTTCATGAGGCTCAGTTGCTGTTCCGCTGCGGGCGCCGCTCTCGTTGGCGGCCTCAGCAAATTCGGCTTGGTCAGCGCCATGGCCCAGGGCACCACGGACTATAAAGCTTTGGTGTGCATCTTTATGTTCGGCGGCAACGATAGCAATAATTTGATCGTACCCATCGACTCGCGCTACGCCTCCTACCAGCAGGCTCGCGCGAATATTGCCCTGCCGCAATCACAGCTTCTTCCTTTGCAATCTGGCAATCAGGCCATCTACGGCCTTCACCCGAACATGCCGGAGCTACAGAGCCTCTTCAATAATCAGAAAAATTTAGCCATCCTCGCCAATGTTGGCACGCTCGTCCAGCCCACCACCCAGGCGCAGTATAAGCAGTACACCAATCTTCCCGTCAACTTGTACTCTCACTCTGACCAGCAGGATCAATGGCAGAGTGCCCAACTTGCCGGCGCACAAACTTCCGGCTGGGCAGGCAAAGTCGCCGACAGCATCCAGTCTTCCTACAATTCCAGCGCTCTCTTCCCCCCGGTCCTCTCCATCAGCGGCAATGCCATTTTCTGCACCGGCATTGCTACTCGGCCCTTCACCATGTCTCCCGGTTCCAGTCCCGGACTTCAGGGCTTCGATTCTTCCGCGGCGTCTCAGGCGCGTTTTCAGGCGACTCAGCAACTTCTCACCTTTGATAGCGGCCTCTCGCTGGTGCAATCCGCCAACACCGTCACCGGCCAGGCCGTTCAATACGGCGTGGCTCTCTCCGACGCACTCCAGAACGCTCCCACTCTCAGCACTCAATTTTCCAAAAGCTATTTATCTCAGCAGCTCAAGCAGGTCGCTCAAGTCATCGCCGTTCGCAGTACTCTCGGCATGGGTCGTCAAATCTTCTTCTGCTCCACCGGTGGATTCGATACCCACAGCGACCAACTTGCGCAACAGGTCAAATTGCTTGCCGATATCAGCCAATCCATGAACAGCTTCTACCAAGCCACTCAGGAATTGGGCGTCGCCAATAACGTCACGACTTTCACTCTCTCGGAATTCAGCCGCACTCTTCAGCCCGGCACCAATGCCGGCACTGACCACGCCTGGGGCAGCCATCAACTCATTCAGGGCGGCGCCGTCAAGGGCAACAACGTCTATGGAACTTTTCCCACCCTGGCTCTTGGCGGTCCCGACGATGCGGGCAACAACGGCCGTTGGATTCCGACCACCGCTCTGGATCAATATGCCGCCACACTGGCTTCTTGGTTCGGCGTCAGCAATGCCAACCTGCCCACAATCTTCCCCAATCTGGCGAACTTCACCACCAGCAACTTGGGTTTCGTCTGATATTTGGCAAAACGGAAAGAACTAATACACCGCACGAACTTGAGAGGAAACCGGGCGCACCGTATTTTTGGTGCGCCTCGTTTTTCTTAAATCCTTTAACAGACGTAGGGGCGGCTTTATGCCGCCTTGACACTCTTGTAGCGGCCGCCTTCCGAGGCGGGCGCCTTACCCGCGATTCCCAATCCGCTCACTCGCTCAGCAAATTTAGAAAATCACGAACCTACAAATTGTTTATGTTTCTTACTGCTCGTTCGGCAGCGCCAAAAACACGCTGTCATCCACTGGCACGGTATGCGTAAACACCGTCGAGGTCTTCTGATCCGCCAGGCCAATCTGTTTTGCCAAGCCGCTCAGCGCTGGTCCAGCGGGCTTTGTTGAATTTGCCGGCTCATCCCCCGGCTGTAGCGAAATCCTCGTCGTCTTCGGCGTGCAATTGGCCGCGCCCAAGCACGTATCGCGCAGGAAAACCTGGCGCAATCCGCTGTTGGGAGTCGACGTGGCCTGCGGAACTACATCCGCCGCCACCTTACTGCTCGCATCGGGCGTCACCGCCACAAACGCCACAAATCGCCCCGACGAACTGATCGACGGCAGTATCGCTTCTGTTCCAATCAGTGTTCCGTTGGGATCAGTCGAGATCAGCGTAACTGACGGTTTGCATCCCGCTCCTGCTCCAATGCAGGTATCGCGCATGTATACCTGCCGGCCCTTGGGCGTGCCTTCCAACAAATTGGTCGCCGCCGAACTGAACGCCACAAATCGCCCGTCGGCGCTGATCACCGGCGAATGACTGTCCGCATTCCCCACCGTTCCATCCAGCGCTGCCGAAACCGTTTTCGTGCCTGGAGAACAATCGCTGCTAACCCCGACGCACGTGTCTCTCAGCAAAATTTGATTCACGCCGCTTTCGGAAGAAGCAAACGCCACGTACCGCCCGTCCTGGCTTAGCGCGGGCGTTTCTTCCGCCACGCTGCCTGCGCTCGCCGCCGCAGGATTGGAGCCCGTTACCGTGAATATTCCTCCTGGAGGATTCGGTGTCGTTCCCCCGCCCAATTCCGGGCAACTCGACACAATACACGGAGCGCTCGGCGGATTGATCACATTAATCTGTGCCGCGTTGTCCGCGACCATCAGATACGTTCCTGGAATTACCGCTTTCATCGTTGTCGACGTTATGTTGCTTGCGCTAATCGCCGTTTGCACTCCGTTCGTAGCCAATCCCGTGAACGTGACGGTAGACGCGCCATTGGTGGAGGACGGCAGGAAATTTGCCCCCGTCAATGTAATCGTCAGCGAAGAACAATTCTTCGATGTGCACAAGGGTGCGCTGTTCGGCGCAATGCTCGTCAGTATCGGCACTGGATTCGGTGAACCTGCAATGATGAACGACAGCGAGTTGGAGAGTCCGTTCATCCCCGCCCCACTCTGCGGCGTATGCGTATTCACATAAACCGTTCCCGCTTTCGCAATATAGTCTGCCGGCACGATCGCCGTTATCGTCTGCGTATCTACGAAGGTAGACACCAGGTTTTTTCCATTCCATTGCACTATGGTCTGGCTGGTGAATCCGTTCGTGCTGGCCGCAAACACTGTCAGCGTAAACTGCGGTCCCCCGAAAATCACCACCGACGGCGATAGTGAGGTAATCGTCGCTCCGGTGGCCGTTTGAATCGAGTTGACGCCCTGTTCGCATCCGCTCAGCGTCATCAACGATATAATCGCGACAGCGATCGCTGTCAAAAACCGTCTCATCCTGACTCCTTCGCCTACAGACAACAAAATTGCGCTACGGTATCACCCGTCTCTCGGGAATGCTAGCGTTTGGCGCGCCTGTTTGGGTTGAGATGCAAGAACCTCTGCACGCGTTGACCGCAGTCCTTGCCGGTCCGGGTTCAACCCGGTCTAACCGGGTCATGCAGGTGAACCACCTTACCCCATCCTATTATTGCTCATTACCGCCTTTTGCGAAATCTCTCAGTACCGCGCTGCCCCGCTCTTCAGTGTCTCACTCCGGAAGCCCCTGAAACGACCCCCATTGATTCCTGCACCAGCATTTCCAACTTTTGCTTCACCGCCCCATCCGCCATCTTCCCTGCCGCCGCTTCCGCCGCTCGGTATGCCGCAAGCGCTTGCGGTTTCCTCCCCAGCTTTCCGTACAAATCTCCTTGCGCCAGCAGAAACACCGGATTCCCTGGATACTTTTCTACTAATGGAGTCAACACCTTCAGCGCTTCTTCATACTTCTGATCGTAATTATGCAGATTGATTGCCAGATAGAATCGCGCCACTGCTGGCGTCAACTGCCCTTCTCGTATTGCTCTTTCCAGCAGCCGGATTCCTTCCTCTTTCGTGCCTCCGGGGATCCCCATCACGAATCGCAGCAGCCTCGCCGGGGTAGACAACGTGTCTACGTAATAATCGTAGAGCCCAAGCCCCATGTCCGCGTCCGCCATACCCGGGTCCAGCGCCAGCGCTCGCATGAAGTTCTCCCGTGCCTGCACCCCCGCCCGCGCTGTGTTTCGCGCCTCCCAGCGTAATCCGTACAACCGCGCCTCCAACGCCTCCGCCATTCCCGCGTACAAATGCATCTCCGCGGTTTCTTTGTTCTTCAGGCCGGCTTGCGCCAACCCCAGCGCCTTTCCGGAGACATCCAGATAATGCTGATCCCCCGCCAGTCTTTCGCGATGACGGGCCATGCTCATTCCATACTTATACTCTGCCGAAGAAACCCAGATCTTCCACCACAATGCTTCCGCCTCCAGAATGTAGCCCAGCGGGTGTGCAGGCCATTCCCTCTGTAGTTCTTGTGCCTCATGTATCGCCAGGTCGCCTTGCCCGCTATATAAATGTTCAAGAATCTGTTCGCTGCCTGGCAACAGCTCCAGCGATGGCTTGGCACAACTTAGCCCCCCGCCGCAGCAACTGATTAGAAAAAGCAGAAGATATCGGTGCATGAATCTGGAGGACGCGAATCAGCCTAAACCTTTCGAGGCACAAGTTTAAGCTGTTCGTTGAGAGATGCAAATCGAAATGGTTTTTGCAGAAATCCTGCTTCTGCAGGTATTGGCGAATCCAGAACTCCCGGCGCATACCCCGACATATAAATCACCCGAATTCCGTCGTGCAGTTCGGCCACCTGTTGCGCCAGTTCTGTACCCCGCAATCCCGGCATCACCACGTCGGTCAGCAAAATATCGATGCGCCCCTTGTAGTGCCGCGCGATCTCCAGCGCTTCCAGCGACGAATGCGAATCCAGCACCACATGCCCCGCGCTGCGTAGATATTCCGCGATTGCCTGCCGTATTGCCGATTCGTCATCAGCTAGCAGGATCGTAAATTGCCCCGCGCTATCCGCGTCGCAAGGCTTGCTCACAACTTGCTTCGCGGCGCTCGGCCTCGCCAACACTGGGAAGAAAAGTTGAAAAGATGTCCCTGCCCCCAGGCGGGTTTCCACCTGTATATTTCCGCCAAATTGATGCACGATTCCGTAGACCGTAGATAGCCCCAGCCCTGTTCCTTTTCCTACCGTTTTCGTTGTGTAGAACGGCTCAAAAATATGCGCCTTGGTTACTTCATCCATTCCGCATCCTGAATCGCGAACCTCCAGGACCAGCCACTCCGTTTGCGCGTCCTGTGCTCCATTCGTACTTGAATCTCCTGGAATCGTCTTTGCATTCCGCGTGGAAACCGTCAGCTTCCCGCCCGACGGCATGGCATCTCGTGCGTTAATTGCCAGGTTGGCAATCACCTGCTCCAGTTGCACCGGATCACCCTTAATCCAGGAACTCGCTGCTTCATGCTGAAACGTCAGCTCTACATCCGACCCCAATAGCCTCGGCAACAGAAATTCGCTCTCCGTCAGTACTTCGTGCAGATCCACCGGCTTCACGTCCAGCAACTGTTTGTGACTAAAGGCTAGCAATTGTTTTGTAATTTCCGCTGCCTTGTCCGCGGTCCGCTGTATCTGGTGCAGATATTTTTTTGCCGGCGCGTTGGATTCTAGCGAGTGTTCCAGAAGTTCCGCCGATCCCATCAGCACCATCAGCATGTTGTTGAAGTCGTGTGCCACTCCACCCGCCAGCCGCCCCAGCACCTCCATTTTCTGCGATTGCCGGAACTCCGATTCCAGTTTCGCGCGTTCTCCTTCCAGTTGCGTCCGCTTCAGGCTTTGCCGGTAATTGTCGTACAGTACCCCCGTTGCTTGCGCCACTTCTTCCAGCGACCGTACTTCCTCTTCGCTATAACCGCCGGGTCGGTTGGCCACCGCGATCAGCCCCACAATTTCCGTCCCCTTGAATATCGGCACTCCCAGGAACGCTCTTAATTCAGGATGTCCCGCCGGGCTCGTCTTTCCTCGTGCGTTCACCATTGGCTGGTTCACGATTACCGTCTTCGCTTCATAGATCGGCTGGCTCAGAAGGTTCCGGTGATGTTCATGCTCAAAATATCCTTTCTCTTCCCGCTCTTTCATCTTGCCTTCGTACAACTCCCGGCTCAGCGATTGACTCCATAACGCTCCGTCTTGCGCAAGTACTCGCAACTCCGGTCCATCCACCACTACTCCCAGAAACCCCAATTCGCTTTTCGTGTTCTTCAACGCGAACGCAAGCAGTTGCTGGCTTGCCGCGTTCCAGTCCCCTGTTTCCAGAAACGTATTCAGAGCATCCGTCACCGCGCTCAACTTCGCCGATTTCTGTTTAAGTTCCTGCTCGATCCGTTTTCTCTCCCGTATGTCTTCTGTCGTCGCCACTATGCCCACCAACCGCATCGATTCGTCGTACTGTGGCGCCATCGAAATACTCACGGGAAAACGCTCTCCTGCTTTGTTGTAGCGTTCCGTCTCATATCCTCGAATAATCTCGCCTCTCTTGCTTCTTTCGATTAACCCGGACAATTCGTCTTTCAGCTCCTCCGGAACCGTTTTCGCCCAAGTCCCTAGAATTTCCTCCTGCTTGAATCCAAATATTTTTTCGGCCGATGGATTCCACGATGTGACCTTACCGTCTCCATTGGCCGCGATCACTGCCATCGGCGCCGCCTGCACCAACGCCCTGAATCGTTGGTTCCCACGCAAATCCGCTACATCCGCCTTCTCCATTACCACGCGGACAATTTCCCTCCCAAAACAAAGCAGCACTACCCCCGTACTTACCGACGTTATCGCCGTTGCGACCTTCGCCCCCGTCGACAGCCAGTACACTGCTCTCCACAGTGTGACCACTTCCAACACATGCGCCACGCCGCAACTCGCTATGAACAGCCCGAAAAGCCAGAAAAGTTTCGCGTAGGGCAGTTTGTTCCTGGCAATTCTGGCTATCCACATCAACAGTGTAGATATGCCCAGATAACTGATCCCAATCAGTGTGTCCGCCACCGCAGTCGTCCACACCAGTCCTTTGTCTCCGCCAAAGCAATAGTCATGCGGCAAATATCCACCACTCCATAATTGTCCAAAGGCGAGCCACCCCGTCGCCGCCAGAAGAAATGCGCCTATCCGCATAATTCGCGTCCTCGGCAGCGATAACCCCCTCCAATACGTCGCGTCGACACTTTTTGAAGATGACATAATCGTAAGCGGACACCGCTTCACGGGCTCTACATTGCAACCTGCGTGCAGTGCCTCAGACCTTCTGGAAGGGGAATCGTCTGTGGCGGAGTCCGCGCGTTTAATCGCGGGCACTCCGCTGGCTCAAGAGAGGAAGAACTTTATGAGCTAAGGGGAAATATACCATTGCGCAACCACTCCAAAGCTAAGAAATCTCTAACTCGCCCATAGCCGTTACTCTCCCCGCGCGAACTCATCCTTCCCGCCGTGTTATTCTCGCAACTCATGTCGGCCCCGCTAAATCCCACACTTCCTCCCGCTTCCCCCGTTCAATTGGAACGCGGCTTGGGCCTCAAAGAAGCCGTTGCTCTCAATATGATCGAGATCGTCGGCATCGGTCCTTTCGTCGTCAGCTCTCTTGTCATCAAGGCCATGGGCGGCCCTCAAGCCCTCATTGCCTGGCTCGCCGGTGCGCTGCTCGCCACTCTCGACGGTTTCGTCTGGTCCGAATTAGGCGCAGCTATGCCCAAAGCAGGCGGCACCTACGTATTCCTGCGCGAAGCCTACGGGCCCGGCCGTTGGGGCCGCATGATGTCTTTCCTGTTTGTCTGGCAAGTCTTTGTGGCCGCTCCTCTTTCCGTTGCTTCCGCCTCTATCGGCTTTGCGCGCTACGCCGGTTATCTCCATCCGTTGACTCGCTGGCAGGCCAAAACTATTTCCGGCGGCCTGGTCATTCTCCTCGTCATTCTTCTTTACCGCCGCATTCAGACCATCGGCAAAATCTCCGTTCTTCTCTGGGTCGGCGTTGTCGGCACCATGCTCTGGCTCATCTGGGGAGGAGTTCGCCACTTCGATCCGAAACTCGCTTTCGACTTTCCTCCCGGCGCTTTTCATCTCAACTCTCTCTGGTTTGCCGGGCTCGGCGCGGCCATGGTCAGCACCATTTACAGTTATTGGGGCTACTACAATATCTGCCACCTTGGCGGAGAAATCCGCGACCCGCAAAAAAATATTCCTCGCGGCATTTTCCTCTCCATCGTCGGCATCGCGGTTTTATATCTGGCCCTGCAGACCAGCATCCTCGGCGTCATCCCCTGGCGTGAAGCCCAGCATTCTCCATTCATCGCCAGCCTCTTCGTCGAAAGACTTTACGGCACTGGCGCGGCTCATTTCATCACCTGGATGGTTCTCTGGATCGCTCTCGCTTCCATCTTTTCTTTGCTCCTTGGCTATTCCCGCGTTCCGTATGCCGCCGCGCTTGACGGCAACTTCTTCCCCTTTTTCGCCAAGCTGCATCCAACCAAGCACTTTCCACACATCTCACTGCTGGTGCTCGGCGCTCTCGCCTTCACCTTCAGTGTCGTGTTGAAATTGGAAACCGCCATCGCCGGCATTCTCGCCATGCGTCTGATCGTTCAGTTTATCGGCCAGGCCGTCGGCGTTATGCTCCTGCGAAAACGGTGGGGCTCCAGCCGTTTGCCGTTTAAAATGTGGCTTTACCCTTTGCCGGCCGTTCTCACCATGATGGGTTGGGCTTGGCTTTTTTGGCAGACTGGTCCGGCGCGCAAATTCGGATTGATGGAGATTGCTCTCGGCGTTGCTGCCTATATGGTCTGGGCGCGTGTGAAAAATTTCTGGCCGTTTGAGTTGCCCGGCGCGGGTCCGGCCGCCTCTGATCGTTCGGGTCCTGAAGTTACAGAGGATGTCGCCGGTATCGTTAAGGAGGATGCGTGAAGCGTTTTGTTTCTTTTGGTATGGCAGTAGTTCTCGGTAGTCTGCTCACTGCCTCATGTTCCAAAGCGCAATTTCCTGCTGCTCCCGGTACCGGCCCGGGTCTGCCCGAAACCATCGAAGCCATCGACTCCGCTCGCGTCACCACGCGCATTCTCTACATCACCGCTCATCCCGACGACGAATCCGCCGCCGTTCTTACCTATCTCGCTCGCGGCCTCCACGCCGATGTCGCTCTTCTCTCTATCACCCGTGGCGAAGGCGGCCAAAACGCTCTCGGCCCCGAACAAGCTCCCCAACTCGGCCTCATCCGCACACAAGAACTGCTCGCTGCCACTCGTGGCTACGGCATAAAACTCTACTTCACTCGCGCCAACGATTTTGGCTTCTCCAAAACTCCCGAGGAGACCGAAAAAATCTGGGGCGATGCTGTCCTCGAAGATATGGTCCGCGTCATCCGCGAATTTCGCCCCAACATCGTCATCAACGGCTGGGGCGGCGTCCACTCCGGCCACGGCCATCACCAAACCGCTGGCCTCTGGACCCCCAAAGCCGTAGCCCTTGCCGCCGACCCCAAAGCTTTCCCGAATTGTCTAAGGAAGGTCTCGCTCACGTTGGGACGGCGGTTCCGAGCCAATGCCAAATCCTGGATCTCGAACGTGGCGCAGACAATCCCAAAGGCTACGTCTCCCGCTCGATGAAGTCTCTCCTCTCTACGGCAAAATCTTGGCGCGAAATCGGCCTCGATGCCTTCGTCAATCATCGTACTCAGGGCATTTCCGGCTTTATCAATTCGCCCTTCCTGCGACGACCCATCGCCATCTGATTCGCGAAGACGGCAGAAGCCTTTGATCCGCATAGCTTGCACTGACGCTCTATTTGCAAGCCGCATGGCAAGGAATGTCGAGCACTATCAAACTCGTGCGAGAATTGAAGCTCGCCGATGACAAGATCTCTCGACGCCCGAAAGGCCGCTCTGAAACTTGATTGGTCCGCAGCGACACATGATCTGGATCGTTGCAGCAACAGAAGATGTCAGCTAGTTGTTCCTCCAGAGACATTTCGAAGCATGGTCCCTGGGTCACCATTCCGGATGACTGCCGATCGCAGGTCAAGCAAAGGATCATCAATGGCCATGTTCATGGCCGCCGGATTTAGAATGACGCGCGGAAGCAGACCGCACTGAAGTGTGCGCCGGAGAGCCAGTCAAAGTCACTGTCACATACCGCTGCCGCCCGGAAGTCGAATGTCCTGTACTACCAAGAAGCGCGCTGTCGATTAATCCGGCGCCGCTGTCTCATAGCCGGAAGATGAATCCAGCTTCCGAGACTGCCGATTTAAGCAAGGCGTGTGAGTATTCTCGGTGACTCTTTCCGAATCCGCATCCAATTCTCACACTCCTCGAAGTTCTTATGCCGGAATCCGACTCCATCGAATCTGCTCTGCGTCAAAGATAGCTTCGACGACCATCGCTTATCGGCATCTCATCACTGCGTTCCCATTGTTCATACCGAAGCCACTTCCACCCAAGCAGTCCGCGTACCTATGCGGATTGTCCCTGCCTACACGCTCGCGGTTGAACCGCAGCAATCCATCGAACTCCTGAACGCCGAGCACAAACCCTTCGACGTCTTCCTCCGCGTCCACTCCTACTCCACCAAAGCCGCGAAAATCTCCGTCGGCCTCGACATCCCCGATGGCCTCACCGCCACCGCTCCCGTCGCATTCTCCTTCACGGCGCTGGCGACCAATACGCCAAATTCACCGTCACTCCCCCCGCCAATCTCGCTCCCGGCAATTTCACCATCACCGCTTACGCCAAGCGCGGCGACGAAAAATTCTCCACCTACTCTCGAGCCTCTTCCCTCCATGCCCAGCATCCTCTGGAGCGAGCCCGCCCAATGTATCGTCCACGCCTTCGACATCAACGTCCCCCCGAATCTTCACGTCGGCTACATCTCTGCCGAAGGCGAGCCCGTCCCCGAAGCCCTCAAACGCCTCGGCATCAATGTGGAGATGCTCGACGCCACCGCCCTTAACTTCAGTGATCTTTCCCGATACGACGCCATCGTTGTCGGCGTCCGCGCCTACGAACTTCGCCCCGAACTCGCCAGCGCCAACAAGCGCCTGCTCGACTATGTCTCCAACGGCGGCACGCTCGTCGTCCAATACAACCGCGATTTCGTCTGGGACGAACTCCATCCCGCTCCCTATCCCGCAAAAATCGGCCCGTCGAAACCCGGCTCGCCACTTCCCCGCACCACCGATGAAACCGCCCAAGTAAAATTCCTCCAGCCCAACGATCCGCTTCTCAACTCGCCCCAACAAAATCACCGCAATGCCGATTTCGACAATTGGGTTCAGGAACGCGGCCTCTATTTCTGGAGCAATTTCGATTCCCGTTACACTCCGCTCCTCTCCATGAACGATCCCGGCGAAACCGACTCTGAACGGCGCCTCGTCTACACCCACTATGGCAAAGGCACCTACATCTACACCGGTCTCTCCTTTTTCCGCCAACTCCCCGAAGGAGTCCCCGGCGCCTATCGTCTCTTCGTCAATCTCCTGGCCGCCTCCAAATAACTGTAGCGGCCACCTTCAGGTGGCCCCTAGATTTTCTCCCCGGGTGCCCCACTCTCGTTTTGTGAGGGCGGGGCCTTTTCTTTCCTTCCTCTTTCTTTCCTTCCTCTTTGCTTGCCTTTCTCTTTTATTTTTTTCCTTACCCTTTTCTTGCCTTCCCTTTTCTCTGCGCCCTCTGCGTCCCTCTGTGTCCTCTGCGTTAAAGCCTTTTCTCTCCTTTCCCCTCTTCTTTTCTCTCTTTCTCTCTCCCTATCCTCGTTCTTCCCCCAATAAACCAACTAAGCACACACCCTCCCTCCCCGCTCGCATTGCGCTATGCTTTTCATGCCCAGCAATCTCAACTGAACTTGGTTTACTCTCTGAGGGAAACAAAATGAGCAGCAAGTACTTCCGAACTTTTTTCCTTATCTTCTTCGTGGCCGCCATTCTGGCACTGTCTTCCGCGACCAGCGCTCAAAGCAACAAGAAGAAAAAGGACGACCCCAACGCCCAGTCCACCAACACCAATCTCATGTCCAATCAGCCTGAGCAGGAGAAAATTGATTTCGTCATCTCGGAAATGCTCGGCGCCTGGCAGATCGGCAACATCGATCTGCTTCACAAAAATATTGCCGACGACGTCGTCGTTGTGAACGGTATGTGGGCCCCGCCGGTCGTTGGCTGGACCAACTATCTTGCGAGCTATCAGGCGCAGCGCGCCCGCGTTCAGCAGATCCGCATGGACCGCAGCAACACCCTCATCCGCGTCATGGGCACTTTCGCTTCTGTCTGTTATCAGTGGGAATTTTCTGGCGTGGTGGATGGCCAGCAAACCGGCGCTCGCGGCCAGACGACTCTCTTACTCGAAAAACGCTCGAACAACTGGATGATCATCCACAATCACACTTCGATCGTGGAAAACGGTGTGCCGACACAGACAACCACTGTGCCGCAGCCTATACCGCAACCTGCCGCGGCCAAGCCCTGAACAATCTCAACTCGAAGCACTTCGCGCGGCACTAAAGAACTAGAAGTTCTTTAGCCCGTGATACACCAGCATCCCCGCCATCACCAGCAGCAACACTCCGGAAGCGATTCCACTGGTCAGCAGCGGACTCGACAGCTTATTGATCTTTCCGATCAACTCGCTTTGTTCCCGCGCCTTTCCAGCTTCGCCCGGCTCTATAAATATCTGGTCGTCCTCGTGACTGGCCAGCAGGCTCCGCCAGATCACCAACCCTATGAAGATGATGGTGACGATACCCCAGGCAACCAGCAGATACAGCAGTGGGCCCTGTTAAGACTGATTCCATGGCATCCATAACTACCCCCTCGGAACCCGTCGATGCCCGTCCTTGGCGGCGGGCAAGGCTTACTGGCGCGGAGTATAACACTCCGCATCACGAATGCTAGTGCCTCCCCAGTTAACATCCTCTTTTGCCATTCTGTTTACTAGTTCGTTCTCATTCGCCCCGGAACCTTCCGTTACCTCGCCACCAGGATTCCCGTTACCGCTTTGTATTGAGTAAGTTGCCCCGCTCCCCATTTCTCGACCTTCCCAACCCTGCCCATTCATTGACAAACGCTCCCTCCCGCCGCAAAATGATTTCTGCCTGTTGCTTCATTCACTTGTGCCCGAATGGCGGAATTGGCAGACGCGCTAGCTTCAGGAGCTAGTGGCCTCACGGTCGTGGAGGTTCGAGTCCTCTTTCGGGCACCAATATTTTTACAACCCTCCTCCGCGATCCTTCTCGCTTCAATCCTGTAGTTGCACAGTTTTCCCGCTCAAGGTGGGCAATAGTGCTTTTCTTTCCGGCGCGTTTATGCAGACGTTCAATAGCGCACGCCGACCTATTACTCGCATTAGCGAGTTTCCCGTTTCCAGGGACTTGTCCATCCTAATTACTTCCTCCGCGCCGAGCCGCGGCCGCCGCTCCCGAAGAAGCAGGCGAGACCGAATAGGTAGCCGAAGTTGTACCAAGCTCCGTTGTTATGTAGCTCGTAGATATTGAGGTTGCTTTTGAACAGTGAGACCACCAACACGAACGGCGCAATAAAGCCCTGCCAGATACCAAGCCAGAAACCCGCGACGACGTTGTGTTCGGTCGCCGTTCCTTTGAACTGGTTATGTCCGGCAGCACATCCGGCCAGAATGTTCAGCAACAGTAGGATAAGCACAAGTAATGTTAGAGAGGATTTCATCGCGGGCTCTCCTTACTTCTAGGTACGTTGGCCGGTGATGAAAAGACTCAGAGTAAACTCCATGCAAGTGTTGCGCCGACAGCCTGAGCTGGCACACGTTACCCGTAACTTAGGTCCCGGAACCGCAAAGTTAAGCACTGTGCAATTTTGAACAGCCACGATATCCGCAAATTTATATCGTGTTTCCATGAAACTCTTAAATATTGTGCCAGCACTGATCGTTGCTGTTGTTGTGGCAGTCTTAAGTTTAAAAAGAGGGACGATTTTCGTTCCATAAATTATCCGGCCAATTCCCTCCTTATCCTGCCTCCAGCCCAGCGCAATGGATTTGCCCCAATTTCCTGTGTCAACTCCTGCTGCGGCTGCTCACCGGTGAATTAGGCTCCTCTATGCGTATCAAAGATAGGCACAAAACAAGCCGCGCCTATCTGTACTTTAATCATTTCAATTGTCAGGCCTTCTGGTAAGTCAGCAACACGACTCCCGACCCGAACGCTTTTGCGCTGCACAGTCGAAGTTTGGTCCGCTTCTTTATCCCGCTGAAAAGCAGGGTACCGCCTCCGAGCAGCATGGGATGGAGGATAATCCTGTATTCATCAACAAGACCCCTCCTCTAACAATGCCGAGGCGATGCTGGCGCTCCCAAGAACCACCATGTCCTTCCCCGGCAGTCGCTTCAATTTAGAAATCTCTTCCGCTAAATTCTCCTTAGCAAGCTTTGCATTCTTCCACTCCACATTCCCCAGGCTCCGGGAAAAAACAATCTTCTCCAGATTGTTCATTTTGTCTTCAATCTCATCGGCAGGAGCAGTCGGCCAGTAACTCGCCATGAACTGATAGGTCCTCCGCCCAAATATCAGCAGATCGGCGCTGCGAAGCATGTTCTTCGCGTATTCAAGAAATTCTTCATCCGGCACAAACCAGTCAAACGCATGGTTCGGTCCTTCAAAATAGCCATCGACAGTCATTAAATTAGACACGATCACTCTTCGCATTTGCTTCTTTCCTCTCGTCTGGAATGTCTCAGCAAATTTCGCTGCGGGAAACTCGCGCGTACTCTCGTAATCACAATGCGACTGTTAGTTCTTTCCGTTCTCCTGCTCCACATATTTCCGTAGACTTTCGTTGACCAGCTCTGTCCAACCCTCGGCAAAGCACCCTCTCGCCAGATCCTCCGCGTCGCGCGGATACGTTTCCAATCCCTCGTGCGTCAACCGCAGTTTCGTTCCTTCCTTCTCTTCAAACAGTTCCATCGTTGCGATCGAGCTTCCGGCGTACCCGCCAAATTTCCATTCAACCGCGATCTTTTCCCCGGGCACTACTTCCAGCACTTTCCACAGATGCACATAGTCCTTCCCTTTGTTCTGAATCGTGAATTCCGTTGTGAATCCGGGTTTCGCCTCGAATGAATCAATGGCTCCCATGAACCACTTCTTCAGGTGCTGGACTTCGGTGATCGCTTTCCACACTGTCTCTTTCGGCGCATTGTACGTATGCTCGACAATCACCGGATACGCCGCCAGATGTTCTCCCATCCGTCCCAGCGTCTGAGTCAATCCCTCCACGGCCTTGTGCTCCTTCGCAACTTTCGCGCGCAACTCCGCCGATTCAAATACCATCCGCATAGACACCGCCGTCTTCGCTCCCTCTTCTTCAAACAGCACCGTTGATCGAAACGGCGGATACGACACGTGGTCGTACACAATTCGTTCCGGCTTCACCACCTCCACATACACGATCCGGTTCTCATAATTCCGTCCATCCGGTCCGTGCATCACGTGCTCCCACACCCCGCCCGGCTTCACTTCCATCCGCGATGTCGTCGTTCTAAATCCGATCGGTCCCCACCATTTACCAATGTGCTCCGGCTCCGTCCACACCTTCCAGACCAGTTCCCTTGGCGCATCAAATACCCGCTTTGCATAAATTTCTCGGTCCGCCGTACTCGCCGCCGCGCTCGCTCCTGGTTTACTTGCCGCCATGTCTCGTCTCCTTTTTCTTCGCCTCTTTCTTCCTCAATTCCTCGCCTTTCAACTCCACCAGGTAATCTTCCAGCCGATTGAAACTCTCTTCCCAGAACCGCTGGTAGTGCTGCACCCAATCCGCCACATCCTTCAGCGGTTTCGCTCGCAAACGGCACGGCCTCCACTGCGCGTTCTGCCCCCGCTCGATCAGTCCCGCCCGCTCCAGCACCTTCAAGTGTTTCGATACCGCTGGCAAACTCATTTCGAACGGCTCCGCCAGCTCCGTTACCGAAATCTCTCCCGTAACCAGTCGCCCCAAAATCGCTCGCCGCGTCGGATCCGCCAGCGCCGCAAACGTTGTGCTCAATCTGTCCGTCGTCATTTCGTATTTAACCTAACGGTTAAATACACCAGCCTCCTTTCCCTGTCAAGCGCTTTTGTAGCGGCCGCCTTCGGAGGCGGGCGCATCCCCTCACGAGTCCTACATTCCCGAAATCGCCGCGAATCTCCGTCTAAGTTATTCCCATTCCTGACTGTTCCACTGCCCTCTCGTACAGCTTTCGCAACACTGTCCATTCCTGCTATTCCTTCTAAGCCCATCCTGCCGCACTCTATTTGCACCCATCCCAGGCAGGCACCGGTGTTTTCCTCGCCGGGCAACGGAGGACCGCGTGCCAATAAGCACGCAGGGCAGCGTCACCACAAGCACGTTTCGCAGATTCCTCGCGCGAGCTCTTTTTTGTTCGCTCCTGCTTCTCGGCATAACTCTGTTTGTCCCGTTCTCGGTCCACGCCCAGATTTCTCCGGGCCCTCTTTCCAAAGCGCACTCTTCGCTTACTGGCACTTCTCAATGCGCTTCCTGTCACTCCTTCGGCACCAGCACTCCCACCTTCAAGTGCATTGATTGCCACAAGGAGGTCGCTCAGGATCTCTCCGCCAAACACGGCTATCACTTTCAAATTCAGATGGCCAATCCCAATGGCAAAGACTGCGTCCACTGCCATCTCGAGCACAATGGCGAGTCCTTCTCCCTGATTCGTTGGATCCCTTCGCTCCAGAAATTCGATCACCTGCAAACCGGCTACAAACTGGAGGGTAAGCACGCCAATGTTGCTTGCGAAAAGTGCCACACTCCGGCGCACATGCTTCCCGCCAATCGCGAACTGATTAAGATGAAAGATCTCTCCAAGTCTTTTTTCGGCCAGTCGGCCAACTGCACGCCCTGCCATAGCGATCCCCACAAAGGCCAGCTCGGCAACGAATGCTCCAAATGCCATAACGTCGAAAGCTGGAAGGCCGCCAAGGAATTCGATCATTCCAAGACTCGTTATCCCCTCACGGGCCTGCACATTAAAGTAGCTTGCGAAAAGTGCCACAAGGCCGAAACTCCCGGCGGCGCCCGTTCACTATCAGAACATGAAATTCGACACCTGCACCGCCTGCCACGTCGATCCCCACAAAGGCGAGTTCAAGAAATCCTGCGAAACCTGCCACACCACCAGCGGATGGAAAAATATCTTGCCCGGCTTTCGATTTTGATCACTCCAAAACCAAATATCCCTTGGTCGGAAAACACGTCCAGGTCGCCTGCGTGGCTTGTCACGTGAATGGCGATTTCAAGAAGCCTGTGCCCTTCGCCAATTGCAGCGATTGCCACAAGCCCGATCCTCACAACGGCCAGTTTGCAAAACGCGAAAAGAAGGGCGAATGCTCGGAATGCCACAACGTCGAAGGTTGGAAGCCTTCCCTCTTCCGCGTGAAGGAACACGACTCTTCCGGCTATCCCCTAAAAGGCAAGCACATCACCGTCGAATGCGCGAAGTGCCACATCCCCGCCGGCAAAGATACCATCTACAAAGTGAAATTCTCCGCCTGCTCCGATTGCCACAAAGATCCACATGACAATCAGTTCGCTGCCGCTCCCTACAACAATCGGTGCGAACCCTGCCACACCGTGGTCGATTTCCATCGCACCACCTTCACCATCGCCAAACACAAATCCACGAAATTTCCGCTGGCGGGCGCTCACGTCGCGGTTCCCTGCGCTGATTGCCACAAGGTCGGCCTCGGTGGACGCACCGACAAAGTTCTTCCTTTCCATTTCGAAGATCGCACCTGCACCGCCTGTCACAAGGATCCCCACAAAGGTGAGTTCAATGATCGCATGGCTCGCAGGCGCGCCAACGGCACACCCTTCGGCTGCGAAGCCTGCCACACCGCAAAGTCCTGGGTGGACATCAACGGCTTCGATCATTCCAAGACCAAGTTCCCTCTACTCGGCGCGCATCGTACCGTAGCCTGTGGCGATTGCCACAAAGCCACCACCAGTTACGAATCGCGCTTCAAAGGCACTTCCCAGCAGTGCGAAGCCTGCCACATTGACGCTCACGATTCTCAATTTGTCGCTAAAGACGGCAAGACTCACTGCGTCGATTGCCAAACGCTCAGCGCTGGGTTCCTTCCACATTCGATCACGATACCCGCACTCACTTCGCCCTCACCGGCGGCCATGCGAATGTTCCCTGCGCCAAATGCCATACCCAAACCAAAATTGTTGCCGAAAAGTCCATCGTCATCTACAAAAATACTCCCGCCAAGTGCATCGATTGCCACAGCGACAATCCCAAAATCCTCAACTCGCAGCCCCTGTCCTGATTCTGACTCCCTCTTATGTGGGGACGGTCAGCCGAAGCCCTCCGCCACTGCTCCAATTCTCAGCTCTGCCCCGATCTCCATCCGATTCGATCCACGTTCTGTTTCCACATGATAAATCTACGCTTTATGTTTATATTTAAGTCAACTACCAGATCAATTCCCGGCCCCCACCGCGGGAGTAACAACTGCCCCAGAACTGACCTCCCGTACAGTTGTTTGAGCCCCCCGGCAGACTTGAAAATTGTAAATATTTTCAACAGAGTCCTCGCGACCCCCCGTCCGTCGCGTTTACGGAGAGCCCTACGCTCACTGTCGCTCCAGTTCGCTCTGTGGGCCCTGCTTGCCTTCTCTAGCACCCGGCAATGCCGTCGGCGCACGCAAACTCCTCTATCACGGGGTCGCTTCCGGCCGCTCAGGAACGGACCACCCGCAATCCTCACGGCCCCATCAACATCCCTTGCGAAAATTGCCACACTTCCGCGGGATGGCGCCCGATCCGCGCCGTTCCCGAATTCGACCACACCAAAACCCAATATCCCCTGCGCGGCATGCACGAAAAGGTGAAATGCGTTCAGTGCCACGTCAAACCTGTCTTCACGGACGTTGGCAAGAATTGCGCGGATTGCCACACAGACGTTCACCGCCGCCAGATGGGCTCCGATTGCGCGCAGTGCCATACCGTCAAAGGATGGGATCTCGCCACGCAACAGGTCAAAGATCACCAGAATCGCTTTCCCGCTTCTCGGGGCTCACGCCGCTGTTCCTTGCGATTCTTGCCACAAGAGTGCGGCCGTTGGCCAATTCCTGGGCCTCGACACTCGCTGCGATTCCTGCCACTTGAAAGATTGGCAGAACACCACCAATCCTCCTCACGCCAGCGCCGGTCCCGCCTTCGCTTCCAGTCAATGCGCCACATGCCACAGTTTTGACAGTTGGCTCGGCGCCAAATTCGATCACAGCACGACTGGCTTTCTTGCTCACCAACGGCCACGCCAATCTGGCCTGCTCCGCTTGCCACATCAACAACAATTACAACCTCACCTCCGGCGCCTGCCAGAATTGCCACCTCACTCAGTGGCAGCAAACCAACAATCCTCCTCACGCCACGGCTGGCCCCGCTTTCGCCGCTTCCAACTGCTCCACCTGCCACAACACCGTCAGTTGGACCACCGCCATCTTCAATCACAGCACCACCGGTTTTCTCCTGACCAACGGCCACGCCAATGTTCCTTGCTCCTCCTGCCATATCAACAACAACTACAATTTGCAGATTGCTCCCACCGATTGCGGCAATTCCGGCTGTCATCTCTCCACCTGGCAGGGCACCAACAATCCAACGCACTCAACCGCAGGCTCCGCCTTCGCCGCTTCCAATTGCTCCACTTGCCACGACACCGTCGCCTGGACCGACATCTCTTCCTTCAATCACGCTGCCACCGGCTTCGCTCTCGTCGGCACTCACATGTCGCCCACGCCCACTCCCTGTGTTTCCTGCCACGTCAATAACAATTACACGCTCAGCTCCACCGACTGCCTGAGCTGTCACCAGTCTGCTTGGAACAGCACCCAAACTCTCGGCGGCAATGTGCCCAACCACGTCGCCGCAAATTTCCCCACCAGCGCTTCCGCTTGCTCCACATGCCATACCATCACCGCGTGGTCCAACGGCGTCTTTGATCACAGCAGCACCGGCTTTCCGCTTACCAACTCGCACCAACTCACGCCCGCGGGCAAAGTTACTGCTTGCACCCAGTGTCACATTGGCGGCAACTATAACCTGTCGATACAACCCACCGATTGCGGCAATTCCGGCTGCCATCTTTCCACCTGGCAAGGCACCAACAACCCCACTCACTCCACCGCGGGCTCGGCTTTTGCTACTTCCAATTGCTCCACTTGCCACGACACCATCGCCTGGACCGACATCTCATCCTTCAACCACGCTTCCACGGGCTTCGCTCTTGTCTGGCACTCACATGTCGCCCACACCGACTCCCTGCCTCTCGTGCCACATCAGCAACAACTACAATTTGACTTCCACCGACTGCCTGAGCTGTCACCAATCTGCTTGGAACAGCACCCAAACTCTCGGCGGCAATGTTCCCAATCACGTCGCCGCAAATTTCCCTTCCACTGCCTCCGCGTGTTCCACTTGCCACACCATCACCGTCTGGGCCAACGGCGTTTTCGATCACAGCAGCACCGGCTTTCCTCTTGCCAACTCGCACCAACTCGCCCCCGCTGGCAAAGTGACCGCCTGCACCCAGTGCCACATCAGCGGCAACTACAATCTTGACGATCCAACCCACCGATTGCGGCAATTCTGGTTGCCATCTCTCAACCTGGCAGCAGACTAACAATCCCACTCACTCCGCCGCCGGCCCCGCCTTCGCCTCTTCCAATTGCTCCACGTGCCACGACACCATCGCCTGGACGGACATTTCTTCCTTCAATCATTCTTCTACCGGCTTTGCTCTAACCGGCGCGCATCTCACCACCGCCTGTGCCCTTTGCCACGTCAACAATAATTACAACCTCACTTCCGCAAACACCGATTGCTACGGCTGCCATCAGTCGACTTGGAATAGCACTCAAACACTCGGCGGTTCCGTGCCCAATCACATCACTGCG
This sequence comes from Candidatus Acidiferrales bacterium, assembly GCA_963837885.1. Classification (GTDB taxonomy): domain Bacteria; phylum Acidobacteriota; class Terriglobia; order Acidiferrales; family UBA7541; genus Acidiferrum. The sequence goes on from CAWIPD010000019.1 coordinate 216,583, forward strand.
GGCTTTCCCACTTCTCTCTGTTCCACTTGCCATAACACGGTGGCCTGGAATCCTGGCATGTTCAACCACACCACTACTGGCTGGGCTTTGACCGGCGCACACGTGAACACTCCCTGCTCCTCTTGCCACCTCAACAACAATTACAGCCTCACTGCTGCCAATACGGCTTGCTACGGTTGCCATCTCGCCGATTGGAACAGCACGCAAACTCTCGGTGGTTCTGTCCCTAACCACATCTCGGCGGGATATCCAACCACTTGCGACACCTGCCACACCACTACAAACTGGCTCGGCGCTACTTTCAATCACACTTATTTCCCCATTCCCCACCACGGCTCGGTTTGCAGCGATTGCCACCAGGTTTCCACCAACTACGCCAGCTTTACCTGCATCAACTGCCACACCCAGACTGCTCACCAGCAGGCGCAGACCAACAATACTCACGCCGACATCAACGGTTATTCCTACGGCCCCACCACCTGCTACAACTGCCATAAAAATGGCGGCGGGGGCTAGCATGCGCTCCACTCTCATCTTCGACCTGGCCGCAGCTTGTCTGACCGGCCTTCTGCTCACTCTCTTTTCTTCTTGTGCGTTCGCGCAGTCCGCGCCATCCACGCAGAAGCCCTCCGTTTTTCGTGTGAAATACCTGGCCGATTCCACGGTCTACGTCGATGCCGGGCGCAACGCCGATCTTCAGGAGGGCATGAAACTCTCCGTCATCGAGCCTCCTCCCGACAACGTGCTCTCTGACGGTGTTCGCTTCCGTGGCTACCCGCACGTCGCCGAACTCAACATCACCTCTGTCGCTGATTCTTCCGCCGTCTGCGATGTCATCTACTTCCTCAGGCGAACTGAAGATCGGCCAGTTCGCGTTTCTCTCGCCCAATAGCGTGGAAGACCGTCATCTCGCCGAATCCGCTCGCGATTCCGATAATTACCCCATCATCGTCGCCTTTACCGATGGCGATCCTCTCGACGCCGAAATGCGCGCCACACAAAGTACTGCCGAAATTGAAAACAGTGTCGTCGGCACCATGCGCGGGCGTTTTGGCTTCAGCTATGGCGGCATTCAGGAATCCGGCATGGCTTCCAAGCAACTCGGCATGATGCTCGACGTCGATATGACTCATATCGCCGGCACCTACTGGAATTTCGCCGGCTTCTGGCGCGGCAATCTTACCAACAGCGCCGCCAACATCCCCGGCGTTCCTACCACCACCCTTACCGATCTCATCAACCGCACCTATCAACTCGGTTTCACTTATGAGAGCCCTTACTCCCCCAGCGTTGTTGGCATTGGCCGCGTTATATCTTCCCTGGGCTCCCAGTCTCAGCACCATTGACGGCGGCTACTATGGCCGCAAGTTCCATCACTATTTCACTGCCGGTGTTTTCGCTGGCTCCACGCCCGATCCCACTTCCTGGAGCTACAATCCCGACCAGCAGATCGCCGGCACTTTTGTCAGCGCGGAATACGGTGATTTCGCGCATCTCCATCTCATCAGTACCGCAGGCATTGCTGTTACCAGCATCGACTGGCGCGTCGCTCGTCAATTCGCCTTCTTCGAAAATAATTACAACTGGAAGCGCAACATCTCTTTTTACAATTCCATGCAGTTCGATGCCGCTCGTACTTCTCCACTCGTCAATGGCGGCAGCAACCCCACCGGCCTTTCGCAAAGTTATATCTTCCCTCCACTTTCAGCCCATCAAGCTCATCGGCTTCGGCCTCAATTACAATTTCTTCCGCCAGCTCCCCACCTTCGATCCCCGCCTGATCGGCACCGGCTTGCTCGACAAGTATCTTTTCCAGGGGCTCAGCGCTGATGTTCGCCTCGATCTTCCTAACCACATCAGCCTTTACACTGCTCTCGGCCGTAGCAAAACCACCACCGACACCCAGAGCTCCCTCAATCAGTCCTATGGCATCACCCTCGCCAATTTCTGGAAAACCGGCCTGCTCTTTGACGCTCACTACTCCAAATTCAACAGCGATTTCGGCAGCGGCAATTACGAATCCGTTTCACTTTCCAAAAGTCTGACCGACACTCTCCATCTCCAACTCATGGCAGGCATTCAGAAATTCAATTCCCCGAACACTTCCAATACCAACGCGAACTTCGTCACCGGCACTCTCGACTATTCCTTCGGCCGCCGTTATTTCGTCGAAGCCCTGCTTGGCTGGTATCAGGGCACCACTCTCAACTACACCCAGTGGACCACTACCTTCGGCTACCGCTTTGGAGGATTACGCCATTGAGACACTCGCAGCAAAATCGTCCAAAGCTCTTTCTCGCTGTACTGGCCCTGCTCGATCGCCATCTTTGCCTGCACCGCTCTTCTCCGCGCTCAGACTCCGGCTCAACAATCTACCTCTGCTCCATCCACTCAATCGGTTCAAGTTGCCTCTTCTCTGCCTGCCGACGCCCCCGCTTCTCCTTCCCCTGCCTCCGCCGATCCAGCCTTCCTCGCCCGTGCCAATGATTCCTTGCTCCACGCCCGCAAGCTCATCGACAAGTTCTTTGAGCAGACTGCCAACGTCGTCTGCAACGAAGACGTTGCGCAGACCATGGTCGGCAAGAACGGTAAGCCCGTCTATCGCGAAGAATCCGTCTTCGAATATCAGTTGCAGTCAAAAACCAGCGGTGGCTCTCTCAAACTCGCGGAATCCCGTGAAACCCGCAAGGAAGCTTTTCGCGACGCCAACAAAACTCTTCTTATCACCAACGGCTTTGCCAGCATGTTGCTCGTTCTTCATCAGGATTACGAACCCAGTTACACCTTCCAGCCGGTTGGTGAAGAGGTCATCGAAGGTCGTACTCTCGTCAAAATCCATTTCCATCCCGTTCCCGGCGCTTCTTCTCCTGCCGCGATTCAATTACGCGGCCGCAATTACCCTCTCCCGCTTGCTGGCGATGTCTGGATCGAGCGCGAGAGCGGCTCCGTCGTCAAACTCATCACTTCTCTCGAATCCAGTCTCGACGACCTGGGCCTTCACCATCTTCGCAGCGAAATTCACTACGCCATCGTGCAATTCCACGATCCTGAGGAGTCCTACTGGATGCCTGCCTCCGCGGTCATCGACGTCGAAACTCCCAGGCAGCATTGGCGCAATGTTCACCGCTTCACTTCTTACAAGCGCTTCCGCGCAACCATTCAAGTCAATTTTGGGGATGAAAAACCATGAGTGCTGAAGCTAGCGTACAAAATGCAATTTTAGCCCGCGAGGATTTCGAGCGCGGCCACAAGCTCCGCCTGTTTCTGGCCTGGATGCTCGCCCTCGCCATCGTTCTGGTGATTGCAGGCTACGGCTTTGACTACTACTCGCTCAGCTCCGCCGATCGCCCCTTTTCTCCCAAACACGACCTCTTGCGCCCTAGCGGCACCATTGGCATGAAGCTCGGTATGTTCGGCGTTTTCCTTTTCTTCCTCATCTATCTCTATCCCCTGCGCAAGAAGTGGGGTTGGCTCGGCCGCATGGGTAATTCTCGTCACTGGCTCGATTTTCACGTTGTCCTTGGCACCGCCGCTCCTCTCATCATCGCGTTTCATGCTTCCTTCAAGTTCGGCAATATCGCGGGCATGGCTTTTTGGAGCATGCTCTGCGTTACTCTCTCCGGTTTCGTCGGTCGCTACCTCTACGCGCAGATCCCGCGCGAGGTCAACGCCGCCGAACTCTCCATGAAAGAAATCGAAGAGATGGAAGAATCCTTGCGCGCCAGGCTTGCCGAGCAAAAACTTGCTTTCGGCTCGCGCCTCGAAACCCTCTATGAATTTCCCACACGCGAGGAAGTCGCCCACATGCCTATGCTCCTCGCCCTCGCTCGCATGATCTGGATCGACATGAAGCGCCCTCTGCAACTTTCGCTTCTCCGCCTGCAAGCCACTGGCTTTGGTTCGTGGCTCACTTCCGTCGGCGGACTTCGCCGCACTCACGACCTGAAGCTCGAACATGCCGTCGATGTCGCGCGCAAACAGGCTGCGCTCTCCAAACGCATTCTATTTCTCTCTCGCACCCAGCAGGTCTTTCATATGTGGCACATCGTTCATCGTCCGTTTAGCTACGCCTTCGCCATCCTCGCTCTCATCCACATCGGTCTGGCCCTCTACATGGGCTATCGCCTCTAGGAACTCATCGCCATGGATAATTTCATCTCCTTCCTCATCGCCGCCGCCATCATCGGCGGCTTTCCTCTTTTTCCATCTCCGTGCCGAAAAGAAAAAACACGCTGCCGCCAGAGCCGCTGCCGAAAAAGGCAAAATCCGCTCCGATGGCCCGCAATCTCAGCATCCGCACATCGACAATAACGCTGCATCGGTTGCGCTACCTGCACCACCGTCTGCCCCGAAGGCGATGTCCTCGGCATGGTCGGCGGTAAAGCCACGATCCTCAACGGTTACAAGTGCATCGGCCACAGTCTTTGCGCCGAAGCCTGCCCCGTCGGCGCCATCACCATGGTTCTCGCCAGCCCCAGCGTTGGAGCCAGTCTCGCCACTCTCACTCCGGCCTACGAGACCTCCATTAAAAATATGTTCATCATTGGCGAACTCGGCGGCCTCGCTCTCATCAAAAACGCCATCAATCAGGGCCGCGATTGTGTTGACACCATCGCTTCGCGCCTTTCTTCCCATAAATCCGCCACTTCCGTTTCTGGCATCTACGATCTTTTAATTGTCGGCGCTGGCCCTGCTGGTATTAGCGCTTCTCTGCGCTCTGCGGAAAAAAAACTCAACTATCTCACTCTCGAAGAGTCCGAAATTGGCGGCACAGTCGCCAAATATCCTCGCCAGAAACTCGTTCTCACCAGCCCCGTTGAATTCCCCATGTATGGCAAATTCAAGAAAACCGAGATTTCCAAGGAACAATTGCTGGAGTTCTGGCAAAACGTCCTGAAACGTGCCGACTTCAAATGCAAGACCGGCGAAAAAGTCAGCAACATCGTCAAAGCCGATGACGGCATCTTCACCATCACTACCGGCAAGGGCGAACATCGCGCCCGTCACGTCATTCTGGCTCTCGGCAAATCCGGCAGCCCTCGAAAGCTCGGCGTCAAAGGCGAAGATCTTCCCAAGGTCATGTATCGCCTCCTCGAGGCCGACCACTACGTCAACAAGAAAATTCTGATTGTGGGTGGTGGAGATTCCGCTGTCGAAGCCGCTATGGGCCTGGCCAGCCAGATCGGAAATTCCGTCACTCTAAGCTATCGTCAGGAAACTTTTTCTCGTATCAAGGACCGCAACACCAAGCGCATCGAAGACTTCATGCGCAAGGGAAAGCTCAAAGTTCTCTTTAATTCCAACCCGGTCGAATTCCGTCCTGACTCCGTCATCCTCGACGTTAAAGGCGTTCAGCAAAACATTCCCAATGATTTCGTCTGGATCTTTGCCGGTGGCGAACCTCCCACCGCCTTCCTCAAAAAAATCGGCGTCGGCTTCGGCTCCCGCGATGTCACCAAAGAGGGCGCCCAAGCCGCCAAAGACGCAAGAGAATCTCGCCACGTCTGGTTAACGCCTTAATCGAAGGACGAGATAATTCGTGCCTTGTGGGATTTCCTTGTTCTAGAAATCCTGCTGCCGAGCAAATCTCTCTGTGTGCTCAGCGTTCCGATCTCAGTGCCCTCTGTGATAAATCTTTCCTCTACTCGAAATCGCTCACTTCCGAAACCCTCCAAACCCGATCCTGACCTGCACCGTATTGATCCCTGGATTTGGTTCCGTCATCCCCGCGTTCGAAATGTGCATGAACCGCACTTCCGCCGTCCAATTGTGTTTCTCTCCCAAAATGTGCACCCCGAATACTCCGCTGCTCGTGAAATTGATCTGCGAAGTTCCTTCCGGCACCTTGGTATTCGTGAACAACGTCCCGCCGCCAATCTCGAAATACGGTTTCACTTTTCTTGACCCCGTCATAATCCATTTGAACGCGAATGGATTGATTCCGGCACCGTACGCCGTGTTGGTTGGCTGCACAATCACCCACACCGGCACTACGTCCAGCGCATACTCCAGTTGCCCTTTCAAAAATCCCGGTCCATGCGGAGGTGTAATCACGATTCCGTACCGGATTCCCAGGTTCCATATTCCGCTCGACGCCGTGTACCGGTTTATTCCGTGCCCTCCTCCGGTCCACACTTGCCACTCCGTGCTGGCACCCTCTGGACCGGCTTGCGCACGCACCACCGGCGCACTCGCCACAGTAATCAACAGAAATAAACTGCACACACTTAGGATCGTTTTCAACCGAGCGGCTCCCGAAACTGAATCAGCACAATACTGGAAACAGCTTGGAGTCTCAATTGGGAAATTTAGTTACTGCTTTTTGTTTGGATTTCTTACGGACTTGCGCCTGTCACCTGCGCCGGGCAGGTCCCGAGCTTCGATCACTATCCCATAAAAATAGAAAGGAGGCGGGCCAGGTCTTCCCGCCTCCCTCGTTTTCCCCTTTCGGGGAAACCGGTCAGCCTGACGGAGGGCGGCTAGCCGGTCGTGTGTTGGCCTGTCTATTAAACCCCTAAACTTCAAAAAAAGTTACAGCCAATTTCAAAAAAAGACTACACTTCTTACTGTATTTTTGCCTCGTCCCCGAAAGGGTCTTTATGCCTCGCCCCTCTCCATCTGAGTCACCGATAACATCTTACGTTTTCTTCAACTTAGAAATGACCCCGTCTCTATCGAAGAGATTTCTCGCGCCCTCCAGGTCAAAAAAAGTAAGCGCAACGTCCTCCTGCAGATGCTCGCGCGCCTGAAAAAACGCGGCTCTCGTCGAAGAGCTTTCTCACAGCCGCTTCCTGCTTCGCCGCAAGGAACGCGACTCCGTCTCCAGCCCATCCGCGCCTCGCTCCCGAAAAATTCCCTCAACACAAAGCCGCTTCTCGCGATGAAATTCGCGGCCGCCTCGTCCATCACCAGGATGGCTACGGTTTCGTTGTTCCCGAGGTCGCTCTCCCCAACGTCGACGGCGACATCTTCATTCCGCGCGACTCAGATCGAAGACGCCATGCATGGCGATACTGTCATCGCCAAAATCACTCGTCTCAGCGGGCATGACCGGCGCCCGACGCGCCGAAGGCCGCATCGTCCGCATCGTTGGCCGCGCACATCCTTCCGTCGTCGGACAATTCCGCTACACCTCCCGCGGTTGCGTGGTTCTTCCCTACGACCCTCGCGTTCAGCACGAAATCGAGCTATCTCGCCGGCGAAGAACTCTCTCCATCCCTTCGCGAACAGCTCTTCTCCGGCTCAAAGCTTCCGCAGCTCGCGGCAAACGTCTTCCGCACATTCCCAAACTCGATGGCGCCGTCGTCAATGTCGAACTCATTCGCTATCCTCGCGGGGGCGCCGCTCCTTCCGGCCGAGTCGATCGAAATCCTGGGCCGTCCCGGCGATCTCGGCGTTGACACCGAAATCATCATTCGCAAGCATCATCTTCCGCACACTTTTTCCCCCGAAGTTCTGAAGGAAGCCGAGCGTCTCGCCCTTCCCGTCTCGGAAGCCGAACGCGCCGGCCGGGAAGATTTTCGCGAACTTCCCGATCGTCACGATCGATGGCGAAACCGCCCGCGATTTCGACGACGCCGTTTATGTCGATCGCCGCGAAGATGGTGGCTGGCTCCTGCAAGTCCACATTGCCGACGTCGCTCACTATGTTCATCCCGAATCGCCACTCGATCGCGAAGCCCGCCTCCGTGGCAATTCTGTCTACTTCATCGACCGCGCCGTTCCCATGCTTCCCGAATCGCTCTCCAATGGCATGTGCTCGCTCAATCCTCGCGAAGAACGCCTCGTCCAGAGCGCCATCATGCATTTCGACGCCGCCGGCCGCATGCTCAATTCCTGGATGGTTCAGGGCGTCATCCGCTCCTCCGAGCGCATGACCTATACCAACGTCAACAAAGTTCTCGAAGGCGATCCAGAGATGACTGCGCGCTACTCTCATCTCAATCACCATTTCCGCGCCATGAAGGGTCTCGCCCTTCTTCTCAACGCTCGCCGCAACGAAAATGGCTCCATCGATTTCGATCTTCCCGAAGCGGTCATCGAATTCGACGACCAGCAGCAGATGACCAACATATCCCGCAGCGAGCGAAACATCGCTCATCGCATCATCGAAGAGTTCATGCTCGCCGCCAACCGCGCCGTTGCTCATTACCTGCTCCACCGTGCCATCAAGGCCCTGCATCGCGTCCACGAAAAACCCGACGCCCGCAAAATCCTGGAATTTGAGGAATTCGCCCGGGCTTTCGGCTACACTCTCGGCGTCGAAGATCTCTATCAGGAGCAGGTTGCCGTCCGTCACGGCAAAGTTCCTTCTCCCGCAAAAGCCGGCCGCCCCGATTCCTTCGGCAAAGGTCGCGAACGCGGCATGAAAGTCGCTCTTCCCGCCGTCGATGTGCGCATCACGCCGCATCATTACCAGCGCCTGCTCAAGAAACTTGCCGGCAAGACCGAGGAGCGCATCGTTTCCTATCTAATGTTGCGCTCACTCAAGCAAGCTCGTTACGCTGCGGATTCTCTCGGCCACTTCGCTCTCGGCTTCGACGAATATACCCACTTCACTTCTCCCATTCGTCGCTATCCCGATCTCATCGTCCATCGCATTCTCAAATGGGCGCTCGCTCATCCGGATGAAACTCCCCCTACTTATATCAAGCCCGCTATCGGCACGGAAGCCGCGCTCTACTCGCAAAAGCATCTCGAGGAAATTGCCCAGGAAACTTCCGAAACCGAACGCCGCGCGGCTACCGCCGAACGCGAACTCAAGGACTGGAAGACCGCGCAGTTTATGGAAGATCATCTCGGCGACGAATACGAAGCGCTCATCATTTCCGTGCAGAAATACGGCTGCTTCGTCGAACTCCTCGAAATTTTTGTTGAAGGACTCTTGCCCATCAGCGCGCTCGAAGAAGCCGCGGCTCGCGCGTCATGCATCGCGAACGCGAGCACTCTTTCGTCTCCGTTCCCGGTGGAGAGGGCCGTGGTGGTGGCCGTCGCAAGAAATCCGCTCCCCTCATCTGGAAACTCGGCGATCGCATCCGCGTCCGCGCCGAACGCATCGACCCCATGCGCCATCGCGTGGAATTCGCCCTGGTCCCCGCCACCTAGTCAGCGACGCCTGGCCCGCGCCAGCCAGCCTCACTAAGCTTCAGTTGCCACCCAAGTAGTGGCCGATCTTCAGATCGGCCACTAACCTCTAACTACGCGACCAATAAACATGTCACCGAACAACTGTCATCCTGAGCGAAGTAACCCGGCCTTTTCTTGCGCGCCGCCTTGTAGCGCGCCGGGTCGCGCAGTCGAAGGATCCCTCTTCTCCTCCACCCTCTCACCAAAAAGCGTCTCACTTTCTCCACCTCGTAATAAAGCTCCTTCTCTTCTGCCACCACCTTCTGTCCCTTCTCACTTCGCCCCTGCGCAAAAACCCAGCGCCGGAGGCGCGGCAGAATTTAGCCCACGGCGTAAGCCGTGGGTCCCTAAAAAAAAGACCCCCAGCGCCGTAGGCGCGACAGAACCCCTCATTTGTTGCAGGCAAACGAACACTCTCTGCGGCGCCTATCTTCCCTCTCTTAATCTGTCCACTTCTGATACTGAGCGCCGGAGGCGCGGCAGAACTCCCCATCTCTTCCATTTCGCGGGCAATCTGACATTTGGCTGGGGTGTCCCATTCTCGTTTTGTGACGGCAGGATATTTTTTTGGATTTTTCTTAACTCTTCTCTCGTGCCACCAAACCCCTCAAACCACTTTCATCTTTGCACCTACATCACTCGTTTCCGCCACCGTCTCTTCTTCCGCCGCTTCGGCTTCAACCACCATCGCCATCTTCACCGCTTGCTTCGCGCACATGTCCGCCGCTTCCTTCATGTTTTGCGATTCCTGCTGCTTCATGGTCACCCAACTCAAAAACGTCGCCTTCTCCCGCGCTATTCCATCCTGGTTGCGCTTGATCCTCTCCATGTAGCTTGCCTTCACGCGTTCCATCTCGGCCTGAATTCCCGCGTTCTCCTCCGCCTTCTGTGCCCACTGCGCTTCAAACTGTTTTCTCTGCTCGGCTTCATACGAATCGATTGCTTCTTGTCGCACCCGGGCGTCTCGCAACACCTCCTCGATCGACACTCCTGCCGCGTCCAGCGCCATCAACACCGACGCTCGCCGCATCTCTTTCGACAGCCCGCGAATGTGATCGCTATACAGCATCTCCACCACTTTGTTTATGCTGTACCCTCGCCGCGGCGTCATGATCCCTGCCGCTCGATAAATATCTTCCATCGCCATTAGTTCGCACTTCAGCCCCGATCCGTTCTCTCCCGTAGCCATCCCTGCCTTCCTCTCCGTTGCCCTCTCCGATTCGAGCTTCTGCTTCCCGTTCTTCCCCTCGCTCACAGCTTTCACCACTCCCGCATCATTCGTCTTCCCGTTGCCATTTCCGTTGGGAGCCTCTTCCTTTTTTCCCCAGCTCAGCCACTTGCTTTGCATAAACTTCCTCTCCTTGCCGGCTCTCCTCCCAGGGGGAAGCCGATCTGCCTGCAATTCCATTCCCTTCACCGCGCCATCCTCTCGCGTCGGCAAATTCTCGAGAAGCTCTCTTACGGTTCTCTCATACAAGCCATCCGTCACTTCCACGGCAACGGAACTCTCCCCTTCACTCAGTGCCGTGACTCTGTCAATATTCTTCTCCTTAACTTCCTCCATCCCATCTTCGTTCGACGGCTGCTCATTTGCCTCTTCGTAATCGGCAATCTCTTCCTTTTTTTTCCGCTCATTTATCGAGTTTGTCTCTCCCGTCATCGCGTTCGGTATTTCGTCTCTAACTGGAACGTTGGCCCGCACTGAAACTTCCGCCACAACGTCTTCGCTGCCCATTACGCTCTTCTTCGTCTCTTTCTGCAGTCCCACTCGAAACCCGTCCGCCTCGCTCCGACAATACCTGGTCATCCCCGTAAATTCTTCCCATCTCCACTCGACCTTCACTCGCGTTCCAACTCGAATCGGCTTTTTCAACCGTATGCACGCCCCCGACACGGATTTGTTCTCCATCCGCGCTCGAACCTTCTGCACTGTTCCACCCTGGTCCTCCCACGTAGCCTCCACCACTATCATCACCGCCGTGCGTGGCTCTGCCATCGCTCGCTCATGCCCCTTCTGTCGCCAACTCTCCAAATCCGTCCTCCATCTACGTGCATCCGAGTGCCCAATTCCTCAAAAAAGTAGCGCTGGCTTCTTGCCCTGACCTACCTTGCGTAGGTCGGCCATCCTTCCTATCGCAAAAAAAAGGCGTTGGCTGTTAAGCTGGCGCCTCTTGTCAATTCTCACTTCGTCCACCCGCAAACATCCAGCGCCGGAGGCGCGACAGAAGTTACCCACGGCGTAAGCCGTGGGTACACTAACAACGAACAACAAGCGCCGTAAGTGCGACAGAACTCCCTATCCGTTTCATCTTGCTGGGTTGCCTCACTCTCGCCTTATGGTGATTTTTTCTTCCTCTCCAAACTCTCCGTTACCTCTGCGGACCTCTGCGTTAATCCTTTTTCTTCACTCTTTTCTCCTCGCCCCCACCATAACGATCTGCAGGTTTCCGTTCAGCCATCACAGTGCTACATTAGCCCACGATATAGACTGCATTGGAGTTTGTTCCCTATCGGCTTACGGCGTCCCGGAGGCATCGTGAAGAATCGGCTCGGGTCTCAGCACTTTTTGTCGAATTCGTTTTCGCGGCGCAAGTTTTTGGCTCAATCCGCCACCGCGGCAGTCGGATTTTCCATCGTTCCCCGACACGTTTTGGGCGGACCCGGTTACGTCCCTCCCAGCGACAAAGTCAATCTCGGCTTCGTCGGTGTCGGTGCGCAGGGTTTGCGCGTCATGATTGAATTTCTGCAGGAGCCCGATGTTCAGGGTGTCGCCGTCTGCGACGTCACCAAATCCGCCGCCAATTATCCCCAGTGGGAAACTCACGAGTTTTGCAAATCAGTGCGCAAATTACTCGGCGTCGATAGCGGCTGGGACTGGCTTAGCCCCGATGAACCCATTCAGCTCAGCCACACTCTTCGCGTCACCAGCGGCGTTGCCGGTCGCGAACCCGCCCAGAAAATTGTCGACGCGCTGTACGCCACCCAGCAGCGCTCCGGCCAATATCGCGGTTGCTCCGCCTATGTTGATTTCCGCGAACTTCTCGAAAAGCAGAAGGATCTCGATGCCGTGGTGGTCTGTACCACCGACAATCTTCATGCCGCCGTCGCAGCCGCCGCCATGAAGAAGGGCAAACATGTTTTTTGCCAGAAGCCCTTAACTCACACCATCTATGAAGCTCGCCGCCTTGCTGAAATTGCCCGCGAAACTGGCCTCGCTACGCAAATCGCCGTTGCCAACCAGGCCTCCGAATCTACTCGCCTTCTCTGCGAATGGATTTGGAGCGGCGCGATCGGCCCTGTGCGCGAAGTTATGAATTGGTCCAGTCGTCCGTTCTGGCCGCAAGGCGTTGAGCGTCCCAAGGAAACCGATCCCATCCCTGATGGCCTCGATTGGGACCTCTGGCTCGGCCCCGCGCCCGCTCGCCCGTTCAATCACGTGTATCTGCCTTTTGTCTGGCGCGGCTGGTGCGACTTCGGTTGCGGCGCTCTTGGCGACATGGGCTCGTACAGCTTCGACACAATTTTTCGTGCTCTCAAACTCGAAGCGCCCACCAGCGTCGATTCCAGTTCCAGCGATCGTTACGACGAAACGTATCCACTCTCTTCCATCGTCCGCTACACTTTCGCTGCTCGCGGCGACATGCCTCCCGTCAAATTCACCTGGTATGACGGCGGCCTGAAACCCGCGCGGCCCGATGAACTCGAAGAAGGCCGCCCCCTGAAAGGTGAAGGCGAAGAAATCGAAGAGGGTCTGCTCTTCGTCGGCGATCGCGGCAAAATCCTTTGCGGCTTCAACGGCGCCAATCCAAAACTCATTCCCGAATCGCGCATGAGCACTTTCCAGCCTGCCGCCAAAAACTTTGCCCCGCTCTCCCGGCAATCTGCGCGAATGGCTCGATGCCTGCAAAGGCGGCAAGACCAAGCCTGGTGGAAATTTCGAGTTCGAGGGCCTCGTTACCGAAACTCTGCTCCTCGGCGACGTCGCCATTCGTTCCGGCGAGCAACTCCATTGGGATCGCGCCAATCTCAAAGTCACCAACTCCGATGCCGCGCAGAAATTCGTCCGTCCGGATCGTCGCCCCGGCTGGGAACTCTAAGGAGCCGCCATGTCCGCCATCTCCCGAAGAGCATTCATCCGAAATTCCGTCGCATCCGCCGTCGCAACAGCCTTTCTTTCCTCGACCGCGCTGCGGCTTCGCGCCAATCCTCTCGGCCTCCCCATCGGTTGCCAGACCTGGCCCGTCCGCAAAATGATCGCCAAGGATTTTCCCGGCACCATCAAGCAACTTTCCGCTGCTGGATTTCAGTCCGTGGAACTCTGCTCTCCCGTTGGTTACGACGATTCGGGCTTCGCTGGCCTCGCCAAATATTCCGGCGCGGAGCTTCGCAAAATTCTCGCCGATGCCGGCGTCACTTGCATCAGCTCGCACTTCAGCATCGATGAACTCCGCAAGAATCAGGCCGGTCGCATCGCCTGGGCGAAAGACGTCGGCCTCACCCAAATGCTCGTGCCTAGCCTCGACGGCCCCAAGCATCCCACCCTCGACGATGTGAAACGCGCCGCCGACGAGTACAACAAAATGGGCGAACAATCCGCCAAAGCCGGCATCCAACAGGGCCTTCACAACGAGGATTTCGAGCTCACCACCGTCGATGGCAAGCGCACTTACGACATTCTCTTCAGCCTTCTCGATCCCAAACTCGTCAAATTCCAGTTCCAGGTTTCCACCATCGCGCAGGGCTACGACGCCGCCGAATATTTCACCAAGTATCCCGGCCGCTTCATTTCCATGCACGTTCAGGGCTGGTCCACGAAAACGAAAAAGGAAGTCGCCGTGGGACACGATTCCCTCGACTGGAACAAAATATTTTCCGCCGCAAAAATTGGCGGCATCCAGAATTATTTCGTCGAAATGGATCTGCCCTTGATGAAGGCCAGCGTCCCTTATCTTCGCGCTCTGCAGGTCTCTTAAAATTCGCAACGAGCTTAGCTGGTAATCCATTTCAACGCGTCGCTCTCGTGACTCTTGTCGAACGTTCTTACTTCCGGATGGACGAATACTCGCACCGCGCCAATCAACCAATCCTGCCACTCGTGTCCAACGATCATCGCGATGCGCTCCACCTTGGCTTGATGGTTTTTCACGAATCCCGCATGTTTCTCAAACGCCGCCATGCTCTCCCAGCCGTTGAATCCGGAGCCATCAATCAACAATCTGATTTTTCCGTACTGCTTGATGATGTCCTCAATCTGCGGCGCAATTTTCTGGAAGTCATCCGCTTGCAATTTTTCCGGCGCAACAATTTTCAGCGCGTTGTTCGAGATAATTTCAGTTTTGATCATGCCATGCTCCTTCTCACTCACCGTCCATCAGCTCGAGTGTAGAATCCGGCAGCTGCGCAAGACTGTGCAAAACGGAACTGCCCGCTTTCCGGGCTTCCTGTACGATGAAGTGACTCGCAGTGGGAACAAGCCATACTCACCACGCTCCTGGTAAGACGGTACCCAGTCGCTCCTCTCACTGCATTCTTTCCCAGCCCTGCCATACGCTTTCCTTCGGATTCCGGGCCTCGCTGCCCGACGTAAAATGGGTTGGGGAGAATCTCGCATGCCGAACACTTCCATGATGGACCAGACCACTCGCGAAGAATTGAAAATCCGCAGGAAAGAACTGTTCGCCCTGTTCGAGAAGAATCCCGCACATATCAGCCTGGCCATCGAAATCAAGCAAATGGACGACCTCCTCGCCAAAGCCCCCAAGCGGCCCTGATCGCACGTGAAGTTCAAACATTGGGCGCGCCACACGGATAATCACTGGCGCCGCAGGGGCTCACAAATAAACGAAAAAAGAAATTATTCTTTACTCGGCCACCGAAGGTGTACTTCCCCAGATCTCGTAATCGCCGCCACAAACGGTGCATCCGTTTTCGCGGCCAGCCTGACCATTTTATATATTGCGGCATCCAATGCCGCAGCCATTTCCTCTCCCGACAAATTTCCAGAAGCAAACACAAATTCCTTCACTTTGCATTCGCTCAGCGCTTTTTTCTCTAGCATGTTGTAGCGAATTCTCTTGTCGGCCGTCAGCAGAATCCATCCATTTTCGCCCACTTTAGGCAACCACACATGATCCGGCGTGCCTCTCGGAAAATGAGTAAGGTGGCGTTCATGTCTTACGCCCCGCCGCAAAAGCAGTTCCAGCAGCGCTCTCGAATTACACAGATTTTCGTCAAGATAGAGGACGAAGTCCTCAGGCGGCGACAGGGACTGCCCGCTCCCAACGAATTGCCTCTTCGATTTGTTCCGGCGCGCAGCCATATTCTTCGGCAAGGTCCCTGACGGATTCGCGGGCATTGAAGCGTGATGCGATAATCGCTGTCGATATCCCAGTCCCAGAGATGACCGGTTTCCCAAAGCTCACGAGGGGATTAATCTCAATCGTCTTCGGTTCCTTCAGGTTGGGCCCAATCACGAA
This sequence comes from Candidatus Acidiferrales bacterium, assembly GCA_963837885.1. Taxonomy (GTDB): domain Bacteria; phylum Acidobacteriota; class Terriglobia; order Acidiferrales; family UBA7541; genus Acidiferrum. The sequence continues at coordinate 232,185 of CAWIPD010000019.1, forward strand.
CGGGAAAAACCGGATTGTGCCTGCCGGTCCGGTTTCCACTCTCTCCAGAAACTTGTTGTAGAAATCAAAGCCCAACTGCGCTTGTGACTTCGACACGTTGATGATTTTCCCCATTTCCTCGATAAACAGATCTCTTCGGTCTGTCAGAAATACTTGCGTCACCAACGGGTGGGGCTTTCCCATTTTTTCGCCCACCCGCTCCACTGCGGTCCGAACCTTCGGCAATTTCAGGTCATACAACTTACGCATCCCCGCCAATACATGGCACTCCAGCAAATTCATAAATGACAGGCGCACCGGATCCGTCTCTACCGGTTCCACCACCGGCGGCCTCCGCCTAAATCCCGTTAGCCAATACCGGAGCGTGTTATAGGGCACCTTGAGGTATGTCGCCGCCTCGGAAACGCCGTAGGCCGCTTCCTCGTATAGTTCGATTTTGTTGGTCTCGGCTCTATGTCTACTCACCCCGCTTACACCGCTAGTTTATACCACGACTGTCATGACCGCGGACCTCCTCGCGTCAAACCGTCAACCCACTTAGTCGCCGTTTCACTCCGCGGGCACCTGTACCCCACTCTCGCCTTTTGAGGGTGCGGACTTTCTCAGCCCAAGTCTCCTCGCTTAGTCCGCGAATCTCCGATTCCAAACCCCAGTCTGCTGTCCCAATCGGAGCAGGGGGATCGTGGCAAAACCCCTCAACCATTCGGCTCGATTAGCTGTCCAAAATAGATCCAGTTAAGTGCCTCTACCAGAGGTTGCGAAAAATGACCATCCCTGTGGATTTCTTCAACCCTCCGCACCCCGCGGTAGACTTTGTCGCTTTTAGCCTCATAGTCCAGAAGTCCTTCTAGATCAGTCGGCCCCAATACATATTGACGATTTTCATGCACACCTTCAGTGAGCAGTTCAGTAATTCGTGCGTTTATGCCAACTGCAATACGATTTCCACGATCTTCGTCATACACAGCCGTATAAGGAATTTGGAAGTGATTTAGAACGCGCTGGAACACTGGGATATTAGGCTTCCCCTGGCAATCGATCAACGACACGTCATAGCGCAAATGAGGATGGCGCTCAAATAATCCAACGAGTTCCGCCATTCTTCTAAAGACTGCAATCGCACTATATTCCTCCAAAAGCACCACTCTGTTCGAGAAAAAGACCTCGTTAATGATTGGATTGAATTTCGCAATGAGTTGAAGTCGTTCTCTTTCATTTCCTGCGTCAGCTCCAGAAAACATATCCTCAGCAACTTGGAAAAATCTAACGCGTCGATCCGAGTCTTTGACAACTCTGACGATTGCCTTCTGCGATTTGGAAACGTCCACAAAAATGGGAGAGTGGGTGGTGCAAATGATTTGAAAACCCGGCTGGTCCGCAAGCCGATACAGTGCATCTCGCATCTTTCTTTCCATCTGCGGATGCATATAAAGCTCAGGTTCCTCAACTGCAAGCACAACACCTCTAATTGGAATTGCATTTTCGCGGCCTTGCAGAGCTTCAGCCGGTTCCGTCTGTAACTCGGCGAGAATTTGAAGCAAAGTCATGACCAAAGTCCGTTGAAGACCGTGCCCCTGATGTGCCGGAGCAGTTTCGACTGCGTCGGGTCTGTCTCGTAGGACCAAGTGGGTGCTTGGCAAAAGCATCGATTCCACTTCCACGTCGGAGGTCTTTATCGATACCGTTCCATTGATAATTTCCCTAAGCCTGGCATTTATACGGTCCTGTAAATCTTTTATTTCTTGCGCTTGAGCTTCGGGATGCTCCACATCTGGATTGAAAAGTCGCAACACAGTTTCAATCCGATTTTTCAGATCTACAATTTCAGGTCGTTCCCATTAATTTCTTTTCAATAATTAAATTTACTATTTTTCCGTATGAGGATGCCTCTTTTCGAGGTCGACTCATCCGAGGCGTCATGTACTGCCTTCACGTAAATACATCTCGGAATAATAGAGTTTGCGTTGGATTTCCAGTTGCCACCTCCCCCAGGATTAATGAGCCAAGTGGGTTCGCCTCTGCCAATTAGCTCGGGCCTTATGTCCCTCACTAACTGTCGAAGTCGCTCCTTCGACTGGGCATTCGGTCGAGCTCCCGGCCTTCCATCTGGTCAATTAAGGTTTGATATTCTGGAGGAAAGTTTGCCCAAGTAGCGTCATTGACCGGCCAATTCAAAAATGCTTCTTCCTGGGAATATGAGTAATAAGCCTCTCTCCATACGAGTTCCTCGTCGCCTTGTCTCTCACACCAAAACTTCTTCTTTAGTATCCACCTGTCGCCAATCATGCGACCTCGAACTGCGCCGGCTTGAGTTTCTACCTCAGATAAATCAGAGAAATGGGCCACCAATTCAATGGCCCGTTCAAAGTCGGAATAGTTCTCACAGAAAAACGCTTCATCCTTGAGCTGAGCCCCGCCCAAGAAACATTGCAAAGCTTGCAATACCGTAGATTTGCCTGAGTTATTCTCCCCGATTAGCATCGTGATATCGTCCCAATCAAAAGCTGCAGTCTGAATTCCCTTGAACCGTTTGATCTCAAACCTGCAGATTCGCATTGGTATCTTTCGCACGCGAGTAACTACGCAGTATATATATCTTACTATTGCTCATGAGTTCAACTCCCCCTCCCCGCGTCGCATGCCGCACAACGACTTATTCGAACGCTCCGAACTTCAATCATCGTTTTTTCTCTTTTATTCTCTTCCATATATATTATTCATTAGTTATACTTGTTTCGTGTCTGCCAAACGCGTTGAACTTCCCGGCTCTCCACTATGTCGCCGCACTTTTGCCGATGGACGCCGCTGCGCCCTCCCCGCTCATCCCGATCATAACGGCCTCTGCCTCCCGCATGGCTCCCGCCACAAACGCACCACGCCTCGCAAAGAATTAAACCGCTCTCTCGCCAATCTCGTTCGAGAAGATCGCTCCGCCTCGGAAATTTTCCACGTTCTCGATAACGCTCAGCGCAGCCTCGGCACTCCCAGCCGCGGAGATCGATTCTCCACCCTCACTTATCTGTCCAAAATCATTCTGGAAAGTGAACGCTTCGCCCAGGAAGTCTCTTTCCGCAAAGGCTCCGGCCGCTCCGTCGAACAAATCCGCAAACTCCTTGACGATCTCGCTCCTCACTCCTCTCCCAACTCCTGACCACCATGCCTGCCCCGTCCCCTTTCCTTACCTCAATTGGCCACGCGTCACCACCATCCGTCTTCCGCTCGTTATTCTTTTTTTCCTCCACGTATTCTGCGCCCTCTGGGCTCCCTCCTCTGATCGATGCGGCATTCTCTTCTCTGCGAACTCAGTGTTCCGACCTTCGTGACCTCTGTGGTAAAAACCCCCGTTTCTTTGCATTAGGCGCCTCTAACCCTTTTATTTCCGTCACTTGCGCGACCCCCTCTGCTAATCCTCTTCTTCTCAATAACTTGCGTCTCCAGGGGGAGGGGGGTACCCCAATTATGGTTAACCAACTTTTCTACCACATCTCCCCTCTTCTGCTATTCTATGGAGCGGTCTGCACCTCGGCTGTCCTGTCAGCGGCGCCCCGCAAATCCTTCTGGGAAAGGTATCTACGACCGTGAGCACTACTCCTGCAGCGACGCGCGCCGCCAAGCGCGCTTTTAACTTCAACGCCGGACCGGCGGCCCTGCCGCTGTCCGTGCTGGAACGGATGCGCGAAGAGCTGCTGGATTACCGCGGCACGGGCATGTCGGTGATGGAGATGTCGCACCGTTCGGCGGAATACGAGGCCATCAACGCCGGCGCGGAGCAGAACCTGCGCAAGCTGCTGGCGATTCCCGACGACTACGCGGTGATCTTCGTCCAGGGCGGCGGGAGCATGCAGTTCACCATGGCGCCGATGAACCTGGGGCTGCCCGGGCAAGCCGATCGACGTGCTGCACACCGGCACGTGGACCGCGAAAGCCATCGGCGAGCTGAAAAAAGGCATCCTGCACAACATTGCCGCGTCCACGGAAGCGGAGAAATTCGCGCGGCTGCCGCGGCCCGAAGAAATCAAGCTGTCGGCCGACGCCAGCTACACGCATCTGTGCACCAACAATACGATCGAAGGCACGCAGTGGCACAGCGTGCCGCATTCGGTGGCGCCGATTGTCGCGGACATGTCTTCGGACATCGCTTCGCGGCCCATCGACGTTTCCAAATTCGGATTGATTTTTGCCGGAGCGCAGAAAAATCTTGGGCCCTCGGGCGTAACCGTGGTGATCGTGCGCAAGGATCTGGCGGAGCGCGCGGACAAGAATCTGCCGACGGTGCTGCAATACCGCACGCACATCAAGGAAAAGTCGCTCTACAACACCCCGCCAACCTTGGCGGTGTACATCCTGGGGCTGGTGACGGAATGGATCGCCGCGGAGGGCGGCATGGCCGGGAATCCAGAAGCGCAACGAAGCCAAAGCCAGGCTGCTCTACGACGCGCTGGACAATAGCGGCGGCTACTATCATTGCCCTGTGGAGAAATCTTCGCGCTCGCTGATGAACGTGGTGTTTCGCGTGGCGGCGGAGATGAAGCCGTCGAGAAGGAATTCGGCAAGCAGGCTACCGCCGCGGGATTGATCGGCACGCCGGGTCATCGTTCGGTTGGCGGAATGCGCATTTCGCTGTATAACGCAGTGGGGACTGGATGCGGTGGAAGCGCTGACCGGGTTCATGAAAGAATTCCAGCGGGCGCGCGGGTGATTGCGTGGGGCGTCTGCCTGACGGCAGCCATCGACACGCCGTGAGGTAATGTTGCATTGCATTGCGCGAAGGTGGATTGCGCCAACGTGGCCACCTGAAGGTGGCCGCTACAAGGAGGGTTGATGACTATTTACGCGAACGTATTGTTTCTGCATCTGGCCGCCATGGCCTTTTTGTTCATCGGCTACGGACTGGAATGGACCGGCACAGCGTTTCTGCGCAACGCGCACCACGGCGCAGGCTGCGCGCAGCGGACTGCGGCATTTACCGCGTGTCGCTGCCGATGTCTGGTCCGGCGCTGCTGGTGCTGATCTTCAGCGGCGGCTACCTGGGCGGAATTACCGGAGCGTCGAAAGAAGGATGGGTGCTGGCGTCGGTGCTGGGCATTATCGTGGCGCTGGGGATTGGTTTTGCGCTGGTGATGCCGCGCATGAAGCGGATTAGGCAGCACTGCCCGACGGTGATGGGCCGCTCTCCGCGGAGGCGCTGGATAAGGTGCAGGACGGCGTCCTGGTCACGCTGATCCGGGTGCGCGCGTTTATTGCGCTGGGGATCGTCTACGTGATGACTGCCAAGTTGCCGCTGGTTACGTGCTTGGCTGTGTTGTTCGGCGCGATCGTGCTGGGGATATTGTTCTCGGCGTCGGCATGGTCGAAGCCCGCGGTGAAGACGGCAGCGTAAAGATGGAAAGGGCGGCATACAGCCGCCCCTACGGAGAAGTGGATGCGTGGCGGATTACGCCAGGTCGAAGAGAAGGACTTCGGCGTCGTTCACGCCGGTTAGCTCCAGCGATTTCTCCGCGCTAATTGCGGCGCCATCGCCGGTTTCCAGCGTCTTGCCGTTCAGCGTGACGCTGCCCTTGGCGACCTGCACATACGCGTGGCGATCAGGTTTCAGTTCGTGCTTCACCGATTCGCCCGCGCCGAGAACCGTGGCATAGAGTTCGTTGTCCTGGCGAATCTTCACCGAGCCGTCTCTGCCATCCGGCGAAACGACCAGGCGCAACTTGCCGCGCTTCTCGTCTTCCGAGAAGTGCTTCTGGTCATACGTCGGCTTGTGGTTCTTCTTATCCGGGAACATCCAGATCTGGTAGAGATGCACGGTTTCGTTGTCCGACGCGTTGAATTCACTGTGCGCGACGCCCGTTCCCGCGCTCATGTACTGCACGTCGCCGGGACGAATGACCGAGCCGTTGCCCATGCTGTCTTTGTGCGCCAGCGCTCCTTCGAGTACGTAGGTAACGATTTCCATGTCGCGGTGAGGGTGCGTGGGAAAACCAGCGCCGCCGGCAATGCGGTCGTCGTTCATGACACGAAGAGTGCGGAATTGAACGTGCTTCGGGTCGTAGTAGTCGGCAAAGGAAAAGGTGAAACGGGTGTTGAGCCAGCCGTGGTCGGCATGGCCGCGGTCGTTGCTCTTGCGAATGTCAATCATGGTGGCCTCCTATAGTTGTAAGAACGAGTCGCGATAATACATGTTATAACGACTATTGTCAAGAGGCATATTCTGGACTCGTGAAGGGACGGCCGTCATCTCTTGTCGGGTTCAAGCGCGTTAGCTGGATCGTAGCGTCCGAGGGAAAAACTGCCGTGAGCTGCCGGATTTCCACGCAGACGAAACTTTGGTGTAAAGTGTTATTCCATGCGGCGCGGCCGCGCGCCGCGTTGTTTCGAGGTAATCGATGGATTCTGCTGCTCCAACAACGCAAACAAAAAATGCTGAGGGATGCATCCTCCTGGAACGACGGGACACGGTAACGATTACGGACAATCGCACCGGGCAAGTCGTACGAGATTCCGATCACGCACGGAACGATCCGGGCCATGGATCTGCGGCAGATCAAGGTGGACCCGACGGAATTCGGGATGATCAGCTACGACCCGGCGTACAACAACACGGCGTCTTGCATCAGCCGGGTCACCTATATTGACGGGGATGCGGGGATTCTGCGGTATCGCGGGTATCCGATCGAGGAGTTGGCGGAAAAATCGACGTATCTGGAGACGGCGTACCTGCTGCTGCAACGGCGAACTGCCGACCGGCGACGCAATTGAAGGATTGGCAGCATCAGCATCGTCGCATCACACGTTCATTCACGAGAGCATCAAGAAGTTTCTGGATGGATTTCACTACGACGCGCACCCGATGGGGATGCTGATTTCGACGATTGCGGCGCTTTCGACTTTCTATCATGACGCGAAGGATATTTTTAACGCGGAGTCGCGGAAGAAACAGACATACCGGCTGATTGGGAAGATGCCGACGATTGCGGCGTTTTCCTACCGGCATTCGCTGGGGATGCCGTTTGTGTATCCCGACAATGATTTGAGCTATCCGGGAAATTTTCTGAACATGCTGTTCCGGACGAGCGAGACGCGGTACCGTCCGAATCCGACGCTGGAGCATGCGCTGGACGTGCTGTTCATCTTGCACGCGGACCACGAGCAGAATTGCTCGACAAATACAGTTCGCGGCGTGGGCAGTTCGCACGTGGATCCATATTGCGCGACGGCAGCAGCGATTGCGGCGCTCTACGGGCCGCTGCATGGCGGAGCCAACGAAGAAGTGCTGCGGATGCTGGTGGAAATCGGTTCGGTGAACAAGGTTCCGGAATTCATCAAGCGGGTGAAAGCCGGCGAAACGAAGCTGATGGGATTCGGCCACCGCGTGTACAAGAACTACGACCCACGCGCGCGGATCATCAAGAAGATCGCCTATGAAGTATTCGACCTGATGGGCAAGAATCCGCTGCTGGAAATCGCACTGGAATGCGAGCGGATTGCGCTGGAAGACGAGTACTTCGTGAAGCGCAAGCTGTATCCCAACGTGGACTTCTACACCGGACTGATTTACCAGTCGATGGGATTCCCCATGACGATGTTCCCGGTGCTGTTCGCGATTCCGCGGATGTCCGGCTGGATCGCGCAATGGGAAGAAATGATCTTGGACCCGGAGCAGAAGATTGCGCGGCCGCGGCAGATTTATCTGGGCATGACACCCGTGGCCTACGTGCCGATTGAGCGGCGCTAAGCGCGCCAGCGGACTTGCAAGCAAAAGTCTCTCCAAAATAGTTACCAGTAAAATAATTGGCTTCGAATTACCCGGCTATGTAGCTAATTTGACTACGGTTTTTGTCTTGGCGCTCGACATTCCTTTCGCGCGCTGTATATTCAAATGAACGAGGAATTATGGGGCAATCGCCAGGTACTCCACAGTCATGCCGGTCCACGCCGCCGAAGCCAGCGGGTACTGATGCAGGTAGCGGTGCGTATACGCGGAAACGACGCGCAGGGCAAGGTATTCGAGGAAGAAACAGCGACATTGGCCATCAATGCCCATGGGGCGTTGATTCCTTTGCAGGTGCGGGTAACGAGCGGTTGCAAGATGTTGATGCAACACAACGGCACAAGCAGGAACAGGAATGCCACGTAGTGTTTCCTGGGTCCAGTGCGTCCGGCAAAGCGGAAGTCGGGCTGGAGTTTACCGTAGCCCTGCCCGACGTTCTGGCGGGTAGCGTTTCCACCCGAGGATTGGTCGCCTAAGCATCCTGAAGCGCGAACGATTTCTTCTGTACGCAGCGATTAAAGAGTAGTTTTTTTTCTGATACACTTCCCTTCCATGAATCGATTCTTGGTGTGTTTGCTCGCGCTGGCTGCCGGCGAGTGCTGGATCTGTGCAGACAAGCGGGATTGATAGCGAATCTCCGCGGGATGTCGAGCGTGGTGAGAAGACATGGCCGGAGAGAACACAACGATCTGGGCGAGCGGATCGCAGGGAGTGGTTTTGCGCTCGAAGGATGCCGGAAAGAATTGGGAACAGTTGCGGATTCCGAATGGGGAGACGCTGGATTTCCGAGGCGTGCAGGCGTTTGACGTAAATGTGGCGTACGTAATGTCCAGCGGCGAGGGAGACAAGTCGCGGATATATAAGACCATGGACGGGGGAAAGAATTGGGAGATGCAGTACACGGACAAACGGAAGGGATTTTTCCTGGATGGGATTGCGTGTATTTCCACGACAAACTGTTTCGCACTGAGCGACCCGGTGGATGGCAAATTCCTGCTGTTGCATACGGAAGATGGAAAGACATGGAAAGAAATGCCCGGAAGACACGATACCCGCAGCGATGGAGAAGGAAGGAGTATTTGCCGCGAGCAACAGCAGTTTGCTGATTTATGGCGGACAAGAAATTTATTTTGGGACCGGGGGACCAGCCGCACGAGTATTTCATTCGGCGGATATGGGAAAGAGTTGGACGGTAGTGGAAACACCGATCTTGAGTGGGAAAGCGCCGGAGGGAATATTTTCGTTGGCGCGCTCGGGTGACACGGTGGTGGCGGTAGGGGGAGATTACGAGAAAGCAGAGCAGACGGAACGAGTCGCAGCTTACTCACTAGATCAGGGCAAGACGTGGACCCTGGCTGCAAAACAGCCGGGGGGATACAGGTCGGGAGTGGCGAAGAGTGACACAGGATTCGTCGCAGTGGGACCGAACGGAACAGACGTGAGTGTTGATGGAATCAACTGGACAGCGGCCGGGAAGACGAGTTTGAACGCGGCGGTGTTCGTTGAAGACGAAGGATGGTCTGTGGGAGCGAAAGGAACGGTTGGAAAGTTTACGGACAAGCCACAGAAATAGGGGAAGCCTCGCCCGCGCGCGCAAGGACAGGCCTGCCAGATAGGTCACGCGAACTCCGTCGATCGCGAGTCTTAGGGAATACGGAATGTCGCGGTAAGGGGCGTATTGCGAGAAGAACCGCCCGCGTAAACAACATATTCTCCGGATGAGACTTCCCAGGAATCTTTTTCAACGTTGAAAATAGACATGGACTGAGGCTCGATTGAAAGAGTGATGGTGCGGCTCTGGCCGGGATCGAGTTGAACCTTTTGCCAGGCGACCAAGCGTTTCGGCGGTTCGCCAGAGTTTGCCGGCAATCCGAGATAGACCTGAGCTACTTCCGCGCCAGCGCGTGAGCCGGTGTTGGTAACGGAGAAGCTGACTTGTGCGGGTTTGCCCGGAGTCACCTTGAGTTGCGAATAAGAAAAAGTGGTGTAAGAGAGCCCAAAGCCAAAAGGAAAGAGCGGCTCCTTGTTCTCGGCATCGTACCAGCGATAACCAACTTTCAAGCCTTCGGTGTAATTGGAGTCGATGAAAACCGGGACCGGCATGGCGTCTTGCTTTGGAGGCTCTTTTGAAGGCGGTGGAGTAGGAATAGTCAGGTGAGGCAGATCAGCTTCGCTTTTTGGAAATGAAATGGGGAGCTTGCCGGACGGGTTGACATCGCCAAAAAGAAGATTGGCGATCGCTTCGCCACCGCGCTGGCCGGGATACCAGGATTCCAGAACAGCGTTCACGCTACCAAGCCATGGCATTAAGACAGGATCGCCAGTTTCCAAGACCACGATGGTGTGAGGATTTGCCGCGGCGACTTGATTGACCAAATCATCCTGATTGCCAGGCAGAGACAGATTAGGCAGGTCCGCATCCTCGTGAGTGTGCTGATGGACAAATAGGACGGCGACATCGGAGCTTTTGGCAAGCTTCGCGGCGGCGGCGAAATCGGTGCCGGGATCATAAGCAACCTTGGCATTAGGAACTTTGGCACGGATTGCGGTAAGCGGCGAAGAAGGATCCCAAACCAGAACCGCAAGGAAACCGAGCGGACCTGGAGGAATTTCTTTGGGGACAAAGGCGTTGCCACCAAAAGGCTCAACCTGCGCGGAACCACCGCCTGATAGGACGCCGACATCGGCGTGCGAGCCAATCACGGCAATGGAATGTAGGGCGGAAGCGTTCAGCGGCAATTGATTTGCAGAGTTCTTGAGAAGAACGGAGCCTTGCTCCGCGACGCGCTGAGCGACGGCCGCGCCTGCGTTGGTATCAATGGGCTTGATAACGGGAGGATTATCGATCACACCAAAAGCAAACATGGTGCGCAGAATCCGGTGGACCATATCGTCGAGGCGGGAAAGAGGAACTTCGCCGGACTCTACCGCTTGCTTGAGCGGGAGCGAAAAATATTTATTCTCGAAGAATTCCTGATCGAGGCCCGCTAAGGCGGCTTTCACGGTGCTGTGGGTGGCTCCCCAATCGGACATAACCCAGCCCGGGAAACCCCAATCTTTTTTGAGCACCTGATTCAGAAGATAGTCATTCTCGCAGGCATAGACTTCGTTCACGCGGTTATACGAACACATGACCGTGCCCACACCGGAGTCTTTGATACCAATTTCAAAGGCGAGCAAATCAAGTTCGCGCATGGAACGTTTGTCGATGTTGGAACTGACTCCGGTGCGGTCGGTCTCCTGATCGTTGACTGCGTAGTGTTTGATGTCGGCAATGACGCCTTGATCCTGAATGGCCTTCAATTCCTGGCCAATGATTTTTCCGGCTAGCAGGGGATCTTCGCCGTGGTACTCAAAATTGCGGCCATTGCGCGGCTCGCGCATGATGTCGTTTCCGCCACCGAGCGAGACGTTGAATCCCTGATCGCGAGTTTCGCGGCCGATGACTTTGCCGAATTCGTAAGCAAGCTGGGGGTCCCATGTAGAGGTTTCGGCAAGTGAAGCAGGCAGGGCGGTGGCCATGCCGTTAGCACGCTTGCCCAAGTTGGTGACGCCAACGCCCGCGCCAATGAGATTTAAGTCGGGGATTCCAAGTCGAGTAATGCCGGGAACAAATCCGTCTCCGCCAAGTGCGCCGGGAATTTTTTCGCCGAACATGGCCATGCTGCCATGAACAAGCTGAATTTTTTCGTCGAGGGTCATCGCTTTAATGACCAGATCGGCGCGCTCATCGGCAGAGAGCTTGGAGTTCATCCACGGATGGGCGGGGGCTTGCGCGAAGGCGAGACCTGAGGAAGAAGCGAAGATGAGGAAGAGAGTGATTGTGGAGAGCGAAATTCGACGTGACTGCAGAAAAATTTGCGAGGCAAATGCACTGAGTGTCATGTAGGGTGTCCCATTTACAGGAATAGATTCAGGTCAATCCGACCAAGAGAGCTGGAGTTTAAGCGAGTTGCCATTCCTGGTAGATATACCGGAGCCATCATAGAGCGATTGGAAGGATATTCAAAAAGAAAAAGAGGGGAAAGAACGGATTGGAGGAATTGTCAGGTGAATGGGTGGAATTCGTATTGGAAGCCTGAGACCGGGGAATCTGGACAGGTAATGGATACCATGGCGAGTAAGGAAAGAGATTGCGAGACGGGAGAGCGGGTGATAGGCTCACGCGCAGAGCGGTCGAGGAGGGTGTCCAATGGCGTTTTGCAAGGCGTGTGGTCAAGAAATTGGAACGGCGACGTTTTGTCCAAAGTGCGGCGCGAACCAGAGTGCGAGCGCGACTCCGGTCGCTGCGCCAGCAGCCGCCTCAGGAACAGAGGGATTGCAGGAAAACGTGGCGGGTTTGCTGTGTTATTTGTTGGGCTGGGTGACCGGGATTGTATTTTTGCTGATCGACAAACGGCCGTGGGTAAAATTTCAAGCGGCGCAATCGATCGTGGTATTTGGAGGGCTAACAGCGATTCGGATAGCTCTTGTGTTCATGCATGGATTTGGAGGCTTAGTGAGTTGGGGCTTCTTCGGGCTATTGAGCTTCCTGATCGGGATCGTGGGCCTGGTGTTGTGGATCGTCCTGATGCTGAAAGCCTACAAGCATGAGACATTCCGCGTACCAATTGCGGCGGACATAGCGGACGGCCTGGCAAAGTAACCGATCCTAGAATAATCAGTTAGAACCAAGTTAGACACGGCAGCGGTAGAGTGCGCCACGATCTGGAATCGATCAGGCGCGGCTTCTCCAGGCAATTCTATTTTTGTACACTGATAGCGTGCGTGTTCTGCTGCTGAACCTCTATTTTCCACCTGACACTTCCGCCACGGCAAAAATGGCGCAAACGGTTGTGGATGCGCTGGCAGCAAGCCACGACGTGACGGTCTTGTGCGGACGGCCATCGTATGACCCCACGGAACGGCGAGCGTGGCGACTCTTTCAGACCGAACAAAACGGTCAAATCAAAATCATACGGGTGGGATCGACAGACTATTCGCGCGTGCAAATGAAGAAGCGCGTGTTCAATTATCTTTCTTATGTATTTCTGTCGGTACCACGGGCGCTGTTCGTGCCCTGCGATCTGGTACTGAGCATGACCGATCCCCCGTTTCAAGGAATTGTTGGAGCATTTGTGGCCATGCTGAAGGGCAAACCGCATGTGTACAACATTCGCGATATGTACCCGGACATGGCGGTTGGCGGATCAATCGTGAAGCCGGGTCTGCTTTCGCGGGTGTGGGAAAAGTTGCACCGATGGGCGCTGCGGAAAGCCACGAGGGTAATTGTGCTGGGCGAAGACATGCGCAACCGGATCGTAGGGAAGAGAGTGGACGGCAGGAATGTGTTGATTGTGCGGGATGGAGCAGAAATTCCGGGGCCTTCGGCAGTGGTGCCGCCACTGGATGACGCGGTCATCCGCGCGATCCGAAACGATTTTCGATTTGTGCTGGTGCACGCGGGAAACCTGGGCTTTTACGGAGCGTGGGACACATTGCTAGCGGGAGCAAGAGAACTGAGTGGCGAAGGAATAGGGCTGGTGTTCGTGGGCGAAGGGGCAGAGCGGGAGCGATTACAGGCGGCGGCACGAGAGATCAGTAATGTACGGTTTCATCCATTTTTTCCAAGCAGCAAGATTTCGTCGGTCCTGGCTGCTGCAGACGCTCATCTGATTACGGTGAAACGAGGATTAGAGGGCGTCGTGGTACCCAGCAAAATGTACGGGATTCTAGCCGCGGGCAAACCCATCGTTGCCGTGGCCCCACGCGAATGCGATATCGTTTCGATCGGCGAACGAGAAGGATTTGCCATTGGCGCCGACCCGGACGAGCCCAGCCAATTTGCCAACTCCACCAGGCAAATCGCGCGTGACCCAGAATTATTGCGCAAGATGGGATTGGCCGCTGCGGCGGCGGCACCCACGTTTGAGCGAAGCAAAGAATTGCGTAAACTGGTGAGCATTCTTGAGGACGCAGTGAAAAACTAATGTCCGCAGAAAATTACTGGAGTGGGAAGACCGCGGGACCGCGAGGAAGTGAAAGAGACTTTTCCAGCGAATGCTGGCAGAGCGGTAAGCGCGGTGGGTGCAGGCAGTGCCGCCGACCGGAGCTGAGTATTTATCATAAGATAACCATAATTAACTAAACTATACATACGGTAAACGCCTGAACGGATTTCTCTGGCGTAATCGAACTATTCGCGATATGGTAATTGCTGCTGCAGGGAGCAATGAAGGCGGTAACTCTCTACCGTCCAGACCAGCAGTGGACTTGGGAGCCGGACCTCAAACCGGCAACGTCTCTGTTAACGCACTGGCCATCTCGCCCGGGTCAGTATCGTCAGAACGAGCAATGAGGGCGTATGAGTGCGGGCCTGCTGGCATTTCTAATCGCTTCGTCAGCATCCTTGGTGCTAGTGGTGCCTGTGCGCGCACTTGGCGATCCGCGTCGGGATGGTGGACCTCCCCGGTCCACGCAAAGTTCATCTGAAACCAATACCCATGCTAGGCGGTTTGGCGATGTATGCCGGAGTAATGCTGGCGATCCTGTTTACCTTTGACGGTCCAGCGCGGGCGCAAAGTATCGGGATTGTAAGCGGGGCGACCCTGGTGGCGGTGGTCGGATTCCTGGACGACCGGGGGTGGCTGCACCACCAGTTGAAGCTGTTCGTGGCAATGCCGCTGGCAGCGATCATATTGCTGGCGTCCGGTATCCATACACAGATATTCATCACGCTGGTTGGCGGTCAATTGGGGTACTGGCTCGACGCGGGATTTACGATCCTGTGGGTGGTTGGGATCACCGCATCCTTCAGCATTCTGGACCACATGGACGGATTATGCGCTGGGGTCGCGGCCATGGCTTCGGTGTTTTTCGCCCTGATCGCTTATTTGAGCGGGCAGACGTGGGTGACGACGCTAGCGGCAGCGGTCTTGGGAGCAGCGGCAGGATTTCTGCGGTGGAACTTCAAGCCGGCAAAGATTTTCATGGGCGATGGCGGAGCGATGTTTTTGGGGTTCCTGATGGCCACGCTGGCGCTGAAGCTGAGAATCGACTATGCAACACCGCTGGCAAATGTGTTAGCCCCGACGCTGATTCTGAGTGCGACGATATTCGATACCACGCTGGTGACCATATCCAGGTCAAGGCGTGGATTGCTGCCGTTTGCTACGCCCGGGAAGGACCACTCTGCGCATCGGTTGGCTAACTTGGGATTCGGCCAGAGAGGAGCGGTTCTGGCGATGTATCTGGTCGGCGCCGCTTGCGGTGGTGCAGCAATTCTAGTGACGTATTTGTCGACAATGGCGGCAGCGGTGGTGGCGGGGGGCGTGTTCATTTGCATGCTGATTGCGGTGGCGTGGCTGGAAAAAGCGCCCTACGAACGTCAGGCGAAGAAGGCGGCATCCTGAACGAGCTGCTGAATTCTGTTCAAACTTCCATTCGCAAAAGTTGAGGGTGGTTTTGTGCCCACCAGAGGGTTTGGCTATACTGCTAAACGCGGCAAGCGAACCGGCGTGGCCCGTGTTACCCACATCTGGCGGGGAAGGCTGGAGAAGCACGCGCTTGGAGCCCAAGGTAGATAAGTAACGGTGGAAAAAGACAGCGGGAACCGGCCAAGCCGGAACAAAGAAGAAATTCTGGTCGTCGGCGGTTCAGCGGCGGGATTGTATACGGCGGCGCGTCTGGCCGGTGCGGGGAAACCAGTGCGCGTGCTGGAATCGCGGCCAACGTTGGAAGCTACCGAGCGGACACTGATCGTGACGGATCACTTCCGCAACCAGATCAGCGCCAAAGCAAAATCCTGCATCCTGAATGAAATTAACCGGTTCGAGTTATTCACCAATGGAAGATCAGCGCATTTTTCGCTGAAGCGGCCTGACCTGATTATTGAACGGTCGAGGTTGATTCGATCGCTATCGGAAGAGGCGGGGCAAGCGGGAGCGGCTATCGAGTACGACACGCGATTTCTGGGACTGAGCCCAAATGGCACGGGTCTGAACGTCCAAGTGGATCAAGGTGGACAGCACCGGGAACTGCATGCACAAAGCGTGGTGGGAGCGGACGGAGCTGCTAGCCGCGTAGCTCGGGCAGCGGGCTGGCCCGCGGTGGAAACGGTGCCGTTGGTGCAAGCGGTAATCAAGCTTCCTAAAGATTGTCCGCCAGATACCACGCGTGTCTGGTTTATTCCCGACGACACTCCTTACTTTTATTGGCTGATCCCGGAATCGGCGGAACGGGCAGCGGTTGGAGTAATCGGCGAACACGGGCAAGCCACCAAGGTTGCGTTCGATCGATTCCTGGCGAAGAAGGGATTCGAGCCACTGGAGTGGCAAGGGGCAAGGATACCTGTTTATAAGGGTTGGGTTCCTGTACAACGGACGGTCGGCAAGGGAGAAGTTTATCTGGTGGGCGATGCGGCGGCCCAAGTGAAGGTTTCGACGGTCGGAGGCATCGTTACCGGGCTCCGGGGCGCACATGGAGTGGCGGATGCGATTCTGCGAAAAGGCCAATCTGAATTGCGCGCGCTGCGGAGAGAATTAGCGACGCACTGGCTGATCCGCCGAACATTGCATTATTTTCAACAGGAAGATTATTCCCGATTGGTGGACATGCTGAACGATTCGACGCGTGAATCACTGGGCGAGATTAACCGAGACCAATCGACGCGGCTATTGTGGAACGTAGTGCGCTCGCAGCCCCGACTGGTGCTGATGGGACTACGCGGTTTGTTATTAGGCCGGAAATAGAACGGCGGCATCGATTTTAATTACTGATAGAGAAGTGCAGGTCGTTGCGTTGGTCTCCACTGCGCGAAACTGCTACTGTGTTTGGACGATACCAAAAGGAGAAATACAGTGCGTTTGACGGTAATTGGATGTGGCTACGTGGGCCTGGTTACCGGGGCGTGCCTGGCTGCCGCCGGGCATGAAGTATATTGCACGGACATCGACAGCAAGCGGATTGATCAGCTGAAGGCCGGGAAGGTGCCTATTTACGAGGAGCACCTGGACGAGGTGCTGAAACGCGCGGTAGCGGAAAAGAAAATCTTCTATACAGCGGATGCCGGCGAAGCCATACGGTCCGGCGAAGTGATATTCATTTGTGTAGGCACACCACCGAAAGAAAACGGAGAAGCGGACCTTTCCGCCATCGACCACGTGGCGCGGCAAATTGCGCAAGAAGCGCAGGACGTGAAATTGGTGGTGGAAAAGAGCACGGTGCCCGCGCTGACCGGAAAGCAATTGCAGAAGGCGCTGGCGGCATACTCCACCGGAGGCAATCTGAAGTTCCACGTCGCTTCCAACCCGGAATTTCTTCGCGAAGGCACGGCCGTTGGAGATTTCTTTCACCCGGATCGCATCGTGGTGGGAGTAGAAGATGAAGGGTCCGCGGCAAAGCTACGGGAAATTTACGCTCCAATACTGGAGCGCAAATTCCATTGCCCGATTCACACAGGCAAGTGTCCGCAGGGGAACGCAGGAGAACTGCTAATCACGACGATCAACAGCGCGGAACTGATCAAGCACGCGAGCAATTCGTTTCTGGCGTTGAAGATCAGCTATGCCAATGTGATCGCGGATTTGTGCGAGCGAATTGGGGCGGACGTCGAAGAAGTGACGCACGCCATGGGACTGGACCCGCGCATCGGCACACAGTTCCTGAAGGCTGGACTGGGGTTTGGCGGATTCTGTTTTCCGAAAGACATTCAGGCATTCATTCACCTCGTCGTCGTCCGTGGGCATTGATTTTGGAATGCTGAAAGCGGCGGAGCAGGTAAACAAAGAGCGGATCGAACGGTACTTTGAAAAAATTCTGAAGGCGTTGTGGGTGGTGAAGGGCAAGCGAATCGCAGTGCTGGGGCTGGCGTTCAAAGCGAACACCGACGACATTCGGTTCGCTCCGGCGCTGGATGTGGTTCGCCGCCTTCTGGCGGAAGGGGCGGAAGTCCATGCGAGCGACCCCGAAGCTATCGTGCGAACGAAAGCATTACTGCCGACCGTGCATTATCACGAAGATCCTTATGAAGCGTTGAAAAACGCGGATGCGGCGCTGGTCTGCACGGAATGGAAGATATTCCGCGAGCTGGATTGGGAACGCGCGGGGAAATTAATGGCGCGACGGCTGGTGATTGACGGGCGAAACCTGTATTCGCCGCAGAAAATGCAGCAACTGCATTTTGATTATCATTGTTTCGGGCGGCCGCAGAGTTAAGACACAAACGCTATTTCGTGGCGACTGCTTCCCGCGCGAATTGCTGGCGGAAATATTCCAGCGTGTAGCGCAGTCCTTCTTCCAGGCCGACTTTCGGCTCCCAACCTAATAACTTTTTGGCCTTGGTGATATCGGGGCAGCGTTGCTTTGGATCATCCTCTGGCAGAGGCTCGTGGATCAGGCCCGGGGCATTCGGAAAATAACTCAAAATTCGCTTGGCAAACTCGTAGATGGTGATTTCCGTGGGGTTGCCGATGTTGGTCGGGAAATGCTCGTCGGACTGGCTAAGCCGATAGATCCCGTCGATGAGATCGGAAACATAGCAGAAGCTGCGGGTCTGCTTTCCGTCGCCATAGATAGTGATCTGCTGACCACTGAGGGCCTGGTAGACAAAATTGGGAAGGGCGCGGCCGTCATTTAAGCGCATGCGAGGGCCATAGGTATTGAAGATGCGAACGATATGCGTGTCGACACCTTGTGGCGGTGATACGCCATGGTAGTGGATTCGGCGAAGCGTTTCGCCTCGTCGTAAACGCTACGCGGGCCAACTGGATTCACATTACCCCAGTAAGTTTCCACTTGAGGGGAAATAGCAGGGTCGCCGTAGCATTCACTTGTAGAGGCCAGAAAGAACTTGGCATTTTTTTGGAGAGCAAGATCAAGAGCGTGCATGGTACCAACGGAACCGACCTTGAGTGTCTCAATCGGGAATTTCAAATAATCAGGAGGGCTGGCAGGTGAGGCGAAATGGAAGACGTAGGCAACGGCTCCATCCACTTGCAGCGGCTCATTCACATCCTTTTTCACAAACTGGAAATGGGAGTTTTCCTTCAGATGGGCAATGTTGGCGGCATCGCCGGTAATGAAGTTATCGAGGGCGAGGACGTCCCATCTTTCCGCGAGCAACCGATCACAAAGATGAGACCCAAGAAATCCAGCGCCACCGGTTACAACAGCTCTCATTCATTTCCTCCGAAGAGTACAAACCTTCATTTTATCGTCTTAAGCCCCTGTTTCCCCAAACGAAATTTGTGGAACTAGGAGGTTGAGGGAAAGGTGCCGAAGCGGTTTTGGGGGTCAGGGCAAGGGTGAAAAAAAAGCAAAGAACACGGTGAATGGGTGAATGAGAGTGCTCTAATCGTTAACTGATACGCGCCACGAGGTGTTTCTATCCCACAACAGCAGGAAAAAAAACCTTTTAATGAAGATATAGAAAGCCGGTCAGGATGTTGTGGCGGATGATCCCCGCCGAGGTTTTAACAACATTTCGGCTTTCTACGCACACTTATCAGGACTTTCGAAAAAGCAAAGTTAGGCTTTCCGCCCAGGATTGATGCCTGATAAGGGGCTGCAGTGTGCCATTAAGGCGCAGGTAGGGTGGAGGCGAGTTGTGCGTGGCAAGAGCACGTTCCACATTGGAATTCTTTTTAGTTTAGCCGTAGCGCTTTTGATTATTTGTCAAACGAATCCCGCCGGGAGCAAGAGCGTTGAGCATGTGGCGGTGCCGGAGTTTCAAGATTGGAGTACGCGGCATGTGGCGTATCCCAACTGGGGATTTGCGCAGGACCTGGATGCAGCAAGCCGAGATGCGAGAGCAAGATTCAGTTGGCGGAAGCGTGAAGCTGCGCCGTATCGTCGACGCCCACCCGGATTCCCGATTCATCGCCCACGGCCATATGTCCGGCCCGGCATGCAACGCGATTGGATCATCAGTCTGGGAACGGCCGGAACAGCGCCCGCGATGTATCCCGCCAAGTTCACGTTTGACGTAACGCAAACACCTAGCTGCGCGAACGATTACGTGGTGTTTCCGATTGCAGCGCAAGGCAGCGCAACCCAGCCGAACCTGGTGGCGTTCAACAATTTGTATAGCGGGACAGGCGGAGGCGGAACGGGATATTGCAACCGGACCCCGAGCGGAAGCGATCTGGGCACATCCGCAACTGTGTTGTGGTCTTACAACGTGCAAGGAATAAGCGGTGGGGGCGCGGTGCCGACGTCGCCCGTGATTTCCTACGACCCGAATGTAACGGGATCAGGCACAAGAGTGGCGTTTGTGGAATCGCAAGCCGGAAGCGCGGCCCATTTCCACGTTCTGGCGTTTAAGAACGGGGATGGAAAGAACACAGGGAATTTGCAGAGTGTGCTGACGCCAGTGACGATCAGCACGTTCTCATCGACAGCGCCCGCTGCTGGCAGCGGAACAGCGACTGACCTGAAATTAGGAACATTGACCACTGGAACGGATACGTACTCGTCGCCATTTGTCGATTACTTCCGTGATGTGGCTTATGTCGGAAATGATCTGGGGGTGTTGTACCGGATCAAGGATGTTTTCTGCGCGTCGAACAATCCGGATTGCACCGGCGGGACTAAACCGGCACCAAGCCTGGATGCGACATGGGGCACGGGTGGGGCGTTGACGGTATGCACAGGGGCGCTGACCGGAGCGGTGCTGGATTCCACTTCACTGAACGTATATGTGGGTTGCGCGGACGGAAAGCTGTATTCGATATCGCAGACGGGAACAATCAAATCGATCACGGTTGGGGATGGAGTGGCAAGCAAAACGTATGGGGGTATTGTCGATCCTCCCGTGGTGGATAGCATAAACGGCTTTGTATATGCCGTGAGCGGCTCAGCAGGAGGAGGAGCCAACGGAATAATTGTGCAAGCGAAGACGAGCTTCGCTTCGTCGGTATCGGTGGCGATCGGAGCAGGCAATCAGTGCAACATGCACGCTCCAGTTTTCAGTAACGCCTATTACACCAGCCCGACCGCGACAGGAGCGCTGATCTACGTTGCAGGATTGACCGGGACGGTCAGCCAGCCTTGCTCGGCCAGTTCCACAATAAGCGGAGATATTTTTGTATACGGAATCACTTTGGGAACGGGCGGAGTAATGAATACAGGGACTCCCGCGAACAACGTAAATTTGGGTGGTGGACCCGGGGCGGAGTGGACTCCACTGGCGGAATTTTATAACGCGACCACGGCCGTTGATTGGCTATTTGTTTCCGCACTGCAAAGCAATCAGACAAACCTGGCTTCCGCAAATATCACCAGCGGCTTCCCATCATCTTCCGGTTTTGGCGCGTTTGTGCAATATGGCGTGGGACCCAGCGGAATCATTGTAGATAACAGCGCTAACACCACAACATATCCCCAGGCGGCAAGTATTTACTTCAATGCGCTGGTAGAGAATGCGACGTGCACTAACAACACCAGCCCCACGCTTCTGACGGCGACGGGTGGTTGCGCGACGAAGCTGACACAGGCGACGCTGCAATGAAGGAACTGGAAAAGGACGGCAAAGACGACAGAGTGCGGGAAGCCCCGGTTAGCGGCGAGGTCGCGAAAAAGAGAGCTTACCGGAAGCCGTCGTTCGAACATGAACGAGTCTTCGAAACCATGGCTCTGGCTTGCGGGAAGGTCTCGGCAACACAAGGGCAATGCAGATTCAACCGGAAAACCTCGTGAACCAGGCGCCAGAGAAAAATACCCCCGAGGAAATGCGGAAGGCGTTGCAGGTGGAACTTGCTGCAGAAACATTGCAGCGATTCGGCGAGTTGCGATTCATGGCGCGCGGCGGCAGCATGCTTCCTGCGATCTATCCGGGCGATTGGTTAACCATTAAAAGAGATATGGGCAGAACGATTCGGTGCGGAGAAGTTGTGCTTTGCCTGCGGAATGGGGTGCTGTTTGTGCACCGTGTGGAAGACATTGTTGAACGAGGCCAGGAGAAGCTTTACGTGCTTCGCGGAGACGCGCTATCGGCGAACGACCCGCCTGTGGATGAGAGAGCGATTCTGGGACAGGTGGTTTCGGTCGAGCGCCGAGGGAAGACTTTTGATCCCGATAAACACTCGGGAATTGGCCAGCGAATGATGGCGGTGCTTATTCGCAATTTTGGAATAGCTGCGCGGATTATGGTGCATTGGAACAACATGCGCTCCGCAAATTACGCGAGAAAGAGATCGCTGGAGACACGCCATGGCACAGAGGGGGTGGAATGCCTCTGATGCCACCAGCGACGATGGAGCGAAATACAACGGAAACGGGATTGACGCGAACGGCGTGACGGTAGAGATCGGCGGAGTCCCGATTGAGCTGCGGACCACGGATGAAAAGTTTCAGCGGGTAATTGAAGACCGGTACGCGGGATTCTTAAATCCCTGCGCGGTGCCAGCTTTGCGATTTGAGATTGAATTAACCGAAGCGCGGGCGGGCAGCGACGAAGATGTGAGCGTGCACAAACAGGGTGAAACCTGGTGCATGCAGCGGGGGGATTTCCGCGCGGAATGGAACTTGAAGAGGCGCGAGGGCTGGATACGGCAGTGCGCGAATCCCTATTCGATAGACACCGTGCTGCGGATTACGCATTCACTGCTGCTGGCGATGGAAGGCGGGTTCCAATTGCATGCGTCGAGCGCAATACGGAATGGGCGAGCGTTCGTGTTTGCGGGAGTATCCGGGACCGGCAAAACAACAACGGCACGGCTAGCGCCGCGGGATGCGGTGGTGCTTACGGACGAAATTTCCTATTTGCGGCGAATGGGGAATGGTTACAGGGCCTATGGGACGCCATTTGCTGGCGAACTGGCGAAATCCGGAGCAAATGAGTCAGCGCCGATTAAGCAAGTGTGCCTGCTCAAGCAAAGTTTGGAAAATCGGTTTGCGGCCCGTTGGCCAGGCGGAAGCGACGCGGACTCTGATGAGGCACGTTTTATTTTTTGCGCAGGACAAGGAACTGGTGGAGCAGGTGCTGGATTCCGTGGTGCGATTTGTTTCTCGAGTGGAAGTCGTGGAAATGGAATTCACGAGAGATGGGCGTGGATGGGAGCTGATCCAATGAAAGAATGCTACGTGGCGCGGAGCCGAGGTTTGGCGGCACGGCAATTGGGAGAAGAAATGGTAATCATGTCGGCGGCCGATTCGACATTGTTCAACCTGAATGAAGTGGGCACATTGATTTGGCAGGGGGCGGACGGGAAAACATCGTTGGCGAGGATCGTTGAAGAGCGAATCTGCCCGATTTATGAGGTGGAAGCAAGTGAAGCGCTGCGTGATGCGGAAGAATTTGTCAAAGAGTTGGCGAAGCACGGGATCCTGCAGGTAGCGGAAGCACCGATCGCAGATATGGCAGGCGCGGCGAAAAAACATTCATGAGCTTGATGGAACAACTGAACAGGAAAGCACTGGGTTTGGGAGTGCCATTGAGCGTGCATATGGATGTGACCTACCGCTGCAATGAGCGCTGCGAGCACTGCTACCTGGAACACGATGGAGAGAATGAGCTGACGACGTCAGAGATCTACAACTATCTTTCGCAATTTGCCGCAGCCGGCGTTTTTTTCCTGACAATCAGCGGAGGAGAGCCGCTGCTGCGAAGGGATTGCTTCGAGATAATCGAGCGGGCTAGGGAACTGAAGTTCAATGTGAAGTTGAAAACGAATGCGGTGCTGATTCGTGAAAAAGAAGCAGAGCGATTGCGCGAAGCGGGAGTCGAGCAGGTGCAGGTGAGCATTTACTCGCACCGTGCAGAAGTGCACGACGGAATTACAAGACTGCCAGGATCACTGGAACGGAGCATGAGAGGGATTTCGCTGATGCGGGCAGCGGGAATCAAGGTGACGCTGGCGAATGTGCTGATGCGCAGCAATGCTGGGGATTACGCGGGAGTGCAAGAACTGGCGGAGAAGAGCGGAGCGCACTACACGCTGGATCCGACGATAACGCCGATGATCAACGGAGAAACGTCGCTGGTGGGACTGCGGTTGGCTCCGCAAGAACTGCATGCGGTATTTAATGATGAACGACTGGTGGGAAATGTCGGGGATTTTTGCGCGCCGCCGGGACCGATCGACGAAGAAATACTCGAGGGGATTCCGTGCAGCGCGGGGCATACGTCGTGCTATGTATCGCCCGTGGGAGAGGTGTATCCGTGCGTGCAATTTCCGCTGGCGTGCGGAAGTTTGAGGGAAAAGACGTTTTCAGAGATTTGGCACGCCTCGCCACAGATGAAAGAAGTGCGTTCCATCCGGGCGAAACATCTTTCGACGTGTTCCTCGTGTTCCCATGTGGGAAGCTGCACGCGCTGCCCGGGATTGGCATTTATGGAGGGCGACATGCGCGGCCCGTCGACCGCGGATTGCGAGAAATCGTATGTTCGCACAGGAATTGTTACGGCCGGAATGCTAGCAGGTCACGCAGCGCCATTGCGTGCGACGTCCCCGTCCACACTGGTACAAATCCAACTGTAAAAACGAAGAAAATTAGAATTCAGACGAATCTGGAAGCGCAGATTACTGTACGTCGGTGACTTTGCCTTTGATGAAGGTGACCTTCATATCTTTGTAGACGTAGATGATTTTGGTACCGAGGTTAATGATTTTTGTTGGCGGACCAAAAAGTCCGGTGACTTCATCAGTAGTTTGGCCCAATTGAATGGTAGGAGGCGGCTGTGCGGGAGCCGCAGGGGCGGCTGGTGCAGGCGCAGCGGCGGGCTGCTGAGCGGCCTGGTCCTGCTGTTGAGGTTGCTGATCCTGAGCCTGCTGATTGTTGTCGCTGCTGGTATCGAAAGCCAAGACCTGATTGATGACGTCGGAAACCTGGCCACCATCGGCGGAGGTGAGATACCCCGCGGGAAACTGGAAGACCACTTGCGCGCGGCGAGAAGAGGCGTCTTTCACTTGGTTGCAAGAGTCGCACTCGATGATGGTGAGTGTAACTTTGGAGTCCTTCACATTGACGTCGATCTTTGAGGCGTAGACTTTTTCGTCGACAGTCAGGAACTTGGTATCGGTGGAAGCGGTGCCCGTTGGATCCGAAACGTGCTTCCAGGACATAAGCTTGTTTACGCCGGCCATGGCGGTATTGTTGGCGGTCTTAACTTGTCCATCCTTCACATAACTAGGAATAAGGATAGAAGCGGAGGGAGGTACACCCAGGATTCCGCCTTTCTTGATGACCAGAACCGTGCCAGTTTCGATAATGGAAAGACCCGTTGAATCGGTACCGAGCTTGGCGAGCTTAAATTTCTCGGTGAGTTGGCTCTGAAGAGAATCTTGGGCGCCAGCCAGGAGCCAGGGAGTGAGCCCCAAGAAACCAACGATAGCAATACGGAATGCCCGGCACGATCTCGCACTCATTGGAAACTCCTCCTATAAAACAGTGGTTCTATGCCACAGAGAGAACGAACTAGTCGTCGCTGCTGGAGGTAGTGGTGGAAGCTTGTTGAACTTCGGTTTCGGCCTGTGTGGCTTCCTGGTCGGCAGCCTTCAAATCAGCGTCGACAGTGAGGTCGGGCTGAGCCTGACCAGCGGGATTCGGTTTCGCACCGGCCGGAGGACCAGCGGGAATGCCATTCTTTCCCTGATTGTCAGCCAGTTTCTGAAGACCTTCCGACATCTTCGCGCGGAAGTCGTTGTGCATGTCCTGAAGATCGGAGACCGCGATCGGAAATTGAGAACCAGAGGCGCAGTCGTTCTTCTGGCTGCTGGCCACGAGCACGGTAACTTTCTGGTCGGCGTCAGGAGTATCGCCAATGCGCGTCAGGACGTCACCCGGACTCAACGAGCATTCGGTTCCGTCGGCGGTGGGTTCGGTGAGAACAGCGGAAACCAGGAAAGTGCGCAGAGCGGGATCGAGAGCCGCGGGAACTTCGTCGGGGCCCTTCTGCTCACCGCCGGCCGGTGGAGTGCTGCTGACGGCAGCGACCGGTTCCGGATTGGCGGCAGCAGCCTTTTCCGCAGCGATCTGAGCTCTGACTTCGTCCGCAATCATTTGCTTCACCTCAGGCGAAAGGGCGGGCGGGGCGGAGGAGGCGGCAGCCTGATCGTTGGAAGCAGGAGCGGCATTAGCGGCGGCAGCGGCGTTGGCATTAGCGTCGGCAACGGCGCGGGCTTCATAGGCAGCCTGGAGATTGGCGGCGATCATGTAGTCGGCAATCCAGAGAGCGGGAGAGGCGTAATAAGGAGCAGGAGCGAAATAGGCGCCGTAATAACCATACCAAGGAGCTCCACCCCAACCCCAACCATAGGCGACGGGCGCGGCCCAAGGATTGTAGGCCCAGCCATAATAAGCGGGACCATAGTAGTAGGGCGGAACGTAACCGTAATAACCGTAGCCATGATAGTAGTAGCCGCGATAAGCGTAGGCATAGCGGCGGCCGCCATAGTAATAGCTGCGGCGCATATAAGCGTGGCCGCCACGATAGTAGCCGTGCTCGGCATAGCCGCGGCCATGGCCGTAACCGACTACGCGCACGCCGGGACGGGGATGAGCGACGAACTGGCGTTCGCCGTGAGCCCCATGACTGATGGTCATGCCGCTCTTGGTTTGAATTGTGCTGACGTGTCCGCTTTGATTAAAACTGGCCTTCGTACCGCTCTTGGTTTCAAAACTGGTCTTTTTGCCAGAGGCGTTGTAATTCGTGGTGTGACCTGCGGCGCTGGTCACACTTTTTCCGCCGTTAGGATGGGTTACGGTGCCGGGGGATTTTGCGGTGGTGCCGGCGCTGGTATTGGTGTGCCCGGCTGTAGAAGTGGACGTATTGGTCTTGCCGGTGGTGGAAGTTGTCGTGTGCCCGGCCGTTGTAGAGGTATTCGTGTGGGTGCCCGTCGTAGTGGTGGTATGCGCGCCAGTTGTGGTGTTAGTGTGCGCAGCTGTAGTCCCCGTTGTAGCTGAATGAGGAGCAGTGGAGGTAGCAGGCTTAGCTGGAGTGGCGGGCTTGGCCGCAGGCGCAGGCTTACTAGGCGCCGGGGCAGAAGGCTTCTTCTGTGCCAATGCAAATGGCGAAAAAGCAAAAAGGAGAGTCAAAGAAAGAAGAAGTCCGCGAAGCAAATTCTTGCATGTTTCGCACCCACTCATAATTGCCTCCAAATGATAAAACTCTAATGAAGAAAAGCCCTCTGGATCGCGCGTTATAGCCCTGACGATGATAATGGCGGGGAGCATATCACAGCGTTTGTTAAACCGCTGCAAACCTTTTCAGGGAAGGCTTGCTTCGGTCAGACCAGCGCTGATAGCATCCGCCAATACAAAACAAGGGTTTCTCAAGTTGACCCGTTAACTGGTTAGCCCGGAGCGGGTCTACACTTCGCAATGCGTAAAAGTGAAAGAAAAACCGTCATGGCGGCGAAAGAAAATCAAGGCAACAGGGAGTTCCAGTACGAAGGAAGAAACGCGACTGATGAGAAAAGGAAGGAACTAGATCATCTCTTTAGCGTGACCTACGAAGAGCTGCGCAGGCTCGCTTCCAGTGTGCGACGGGGAGACCCGAGCGCCACGTTGAGTCCCACAGCGCTGGTGAACGAAGCCTGGATAAAACTGGCGAAGTCCCCGGAGATCGGTGCAACTTCGCGGCTGCATTTCAAACGAATCGCGGCGCGGGCAATGAGGCAAATATTGGTGGAAGCGGCGCGGCATCGACGGGCGGAAAAGCGTGGAGGCGGAGCAGAAATTACAGTGAGCTTTGATGATGCGTTTCAGAAGAAACCCTCTGGAGGAGATGCGATCCTGGCATTGAACACCGCGCTGGATGCGCTGGCGGAAATGAATCCACGGCAAGCAGTGATGGTGGAAAGCCGGTTCTTCGGAGGTTTGGACGTACCGGAGACAGCGGCGTTACTGAAAGTTTCAGAAGCGACAGTGTTGCGGGATTGGCGCGCAGCAAAAGCGTGGCTCGCGCATGAATTGAGACAAAGCTAGAGCGGAATCAGAAGACGGGTTAGATAGCAAAGCGGCAGGAAAGCAGAAATGGACAGCGTTCGATGGCAAAAAGTCCAGGCGCTCTTTCATGAGACGGCTGATCTGCCGGAGCAGGAGCAACGAAATTATCTGGAAACGAAGTGTGGAGGCGACGCCGAGCTGGTGAGCGAGGTATTGGTGCTGCTGCAAGAAGACGCCCACGGTGAATCGTTGCTGGACGGGGATGTGGCGCAAGTAGCGCACCAGATATTTGAGGATCGTGCTGGCGACACACTTCCCTTTCAAGAGCTGGGTCCGTACCGAATTATCAAAGCGCTAGGCGAAGGCGGAATGGGCGTGGTGTATCTGGCGGAGCGCAAGGATCTGGGCAGCCAGGTAGCCGTAAAGGTGTTGCGCGATGCATGGCTTTCGCCGGCCAGGCGGGAACGGTTTGCAGTGGAGCAGCGGACGTTGGCGCAGTTGAATCATTCCTCCATCGCGCGGTTGTACGACGCGAACAGTTCGGCTGACGGAACGCCATTTTTCGTGATGGAGTATGTGGAAGGTGTGCCACTGACGGAATATTGCGCGCGGCATAGCTGTTCCATCTCCGAGCGATTGCGGTTGTTTCGGGAAGTTTGCGAAGCGGTGGTGTACGCACACCAGCACGCGGTGATTCACCGCGACCTGAAACCCTCCAATATTCTGGTTAAAGAAGATGAAAGCGTGCGCTTGCTGGATTTCGGCATTGCCAAACATCTGGAAAACCTGGGAGAAAACGTCGAGCAGACGATGGCGGGTTTGCGGTTGATGACACCCGCTTACGCTGCTCCGGAACAGATCCGTGGCGAACAGGTGGGAATCCAGACGGATGTATATTCACTGGGGGTGGTGCTTTACGAGTTGCTGGCGGGACGGCTGCCATTTGATCTGTGTAACCGAACGCCGGCGCAAGCGGAAAAGATATTGATCGAGGAAGAAGCGGAGAAACCATCCGTAGTTGCGGAGAAGATGGCGGGATCTTCGCTGGAAAAAGAGCGAAAGGGAGTGCACGCGAGCAAAGCGGCTTGGGGAGATTTGGATGTGCTGTGCATGACAGCGATGCACAAAGATGTGGAGCAGCGGTATCAGTCGGTAGAAGGACTAATCAGGGATATAGATCACTACTTGAATGGAGAGCCGCTGGAGGCGCGAACGGACACAGCGTGGTACCGGCTGCGGAAATACGTAACGCGGAACTGGAAGGGACTGGTAACGGCCGGAGCAGTAACGGGCGCGGTTCTGGGGATGTTGGTGTTCTTTACGTTGCGGCTGGCCAATGCGAGGAATGCGGCAATAGCAGAGGCAGCACGCACACAGCGGATACAGAAGTTCATGACCAATTTGTTTCAAGGCGGGGATGCTGATGCGGGGCCGGCAGACAGCTTGAGAGTAGTGACGCTACTGGATCGAGGCGTGCAAGAAGCACAGTCCTTGAGTGCAGATCCTGAAGTTCAGGCGGAGCTGTACCAGACGCTGGGAACGCTGTACGAAAACCTGGGCAAATATGATCGAGCCGATTCGCTGCTGAATCTGTCCCTGGCGGAAAGAAAATCACTCTACGGGGCGGATCACGTGCAAGTTGCAGAGAGTCTGGTGGGGCTGGGGTTGCTGCGGGACGATCAGGGGCATTTGCCGGAGGCGGAGAACCTGGTGCGCGAAGGATTGGCGATGAACCAACGGCACCTTCCACCAGATCACCCGGCAGTGGTGAAGGCGATGACGGCCCTGGGAAAAGTGCTAGCGGATCGCGGATCGTACGATGAGTCAATCCGAACGCTGGAAAAAGCGGTAAGCCTGCAACCCCAAGGGGACGCCACTCCAGAATTGGCGGCAAGTTTGTATGAACTGGCGAATGCCCATTTTTCCGCTGGGCAATATGACGCGGCCGAGGAGATAGACGAACGGCTGTTGGTGATGTACCGGGAGATTTACGGGGAAGCCCACCCCCGGGTAGCTGACATATTGATGAGCCTGGGTGAAATTCAAAATGATCTGGGCCACTATTCTCAGGCGGAAAAATACGAGCGGCAGGCCGTGGATATGATGCAAGGGTGGTACGGAAAAGATAGTCCGGAAACGGCGACGGACTTGACGATTCTGGCGCGAACGATGGTGTATGAAAAGCGGTATGACGAAGCTGTGGCGCTGCTGCGAGAATCACTGGCGATCAAGGAGTTGGCGTTTGGCGAAGTCCATCCCACTGTGGCGTCTTCGCTGAACGATCTGGGCAATGCGGCGAGCATGCAGGGGAAATACGACCTGGCAGAAAAATACTTCAAACGAGAGGCGGATATCTATCGCTCGGTTTACGGAGAGCACCATTATTTGTATGCGACCGCGCTCTCGAACCTGGCAAGCGTATATTCGGGCAGAAAAGAATGGAAACAGGCGGAGGCACTTTTCCGGCAGGTGATACCGATTTATGTGGAAACGCAATCCGCAAACAACCGAAACACGGGAATAGCACGAATTAAGCTGGGTAGGACATTGTTGCGACAAAAGCGGTACGCAGAAGCGGAAAAAGAGACCCGAGGGGGGTATGAGGTTCTTAGCAAGCAGATGGACCCGAAGGTGAGCTGGCTGGTGAATGCGCGGAAAGACCTGGTGGAGGAGTACGAGGCGTTGAAACAGCCCGAAGAGGCCGCAAAATTTCGAGCTGAGATATCGGGAATAGACAACAATGCGCCGGAAGCCGGAACAGCAACGAAGAAGTGAAAAACTGAACGGTTTTGTGCGAAGCGGGAAGCCGCAATGGTTGCGCAGGCAATAGCGAAGAATAGCCCGAGCGGGCCGTTTCTAGCAGCCCAGGAAGTCAGATTACCCTCCGGTTGGATAACCCAAAGTAGCGTGACAGGATCATTGACAAGCACTGGCCGGTCTGGGATACACTCTAGCCGGTTAGCGGAGAAGTGCTGAAAGGAATGGCGCTGTCTCCGCAAGTATTCCGGCGCTCTTACAAAAACGCCTCTCTTATTGACAAAGCGCTTTGATGCTTCGACCCGCCTGGTAGAACGAAGGTGGCTGACTTAGCAGACTATCGCTGGATGGAACTGGAGTCCTTCATGAGCACGTTGCCGAATGTGGTTCATTCTCGACGCCTGCCTGATGACAAGTCAGGGGAGATTCTGGGCTTCTCACGCGAAGACGTTCACTGGCAGTGGATGAGCATGAAGGTCCGTCGGCTTGCGCCGGGCGAGAGCTATTCAGCGACGACAAATGGAGAAGAGGCGGCGTTTGTCATCCTGGGCGGGCGTTGCGTTGCGGATTGGGGAGCTGAACCACAATCGATTGGTAAGCGAAAAAACGTTTTTGACGGGCTGCCCTATTGCGTTTACTTGCCCACAGAGAATGCCATCAAGTTTACGGGAGAGACGGCGGTGGAAATCGCGGAGTGCCGCGTGCCGTCGAATGCGAAACTGCAACCGAAGTTGATTACACCACAGGACGTTACAAGCAGCCTGCGCGGCGGAGGAAATGCTTCGCGGCAGATCGTGGACATCATCAGGCCGGACTTTCCGGCCGACGGACTCGTGGTGATCGAGGTTTACACACCCGGCGGAAACTGGTCGAGTTTTCCGCCACACAAGCATGAGGTGCACAATCCGCCGACTGAAGTGGACTTGGACGAAATTTATTATTACCGGATCGACCGGCCGAAAGAAGGATTCGCGCTGCAAAGGCTGTATGCGTCGGACAACCGAGCGATTTAACGGTACGAGCAATGGACGGCGATGCGGTGCTGGTGAGGTCAGGTTATCATCCCGTGGTGGCGGGGCCAGGGTACAACGTGTACTATCTGAATTTCCTGGCAGGGACTTCGCGTACGCTGGCGGTAACGGAAGATCCGAACCATGTATGGCTGAAATCGACGTGGAAGGAAATCGATCCGCGGCTGCCGACTGGTGCGGTAGGTTGTCGGAAGCAGCCGACGGAATACAGGAGCGGCGAAGAGCGAAACGGATATGGGGATATCCACCTGGAAGAAGCTTTGCCGATAAGCGCTTAGAATAGGAACCGGACTTTGCTGCTGGTGCTGCATTTCTATTCTAGCGGCATGCTAGTCGGGCAATAAACAGAGGTCGTCCCGGAGGAGTGTATTCCGATGAAGCGGCGTTTGACCAGTGGCCCAAGCATCGTCGCATTTCTAGAAAGCCAATACTCCGAACGAGACGGAAGAGAAGACAATTTCATACAGGGGTGCTTCGGAATTTTCGGGCACGGCAACGTGGCCGGAATCGGGGCAGGCGCTGGAGCAGGATCCGGGGCTGACGGTATTACTTGTGCCGCAATGAGCAGGCCATGGTGCATACGGCGACAGCGTTCGCCAAGGCCACTTTCCGGATGGACAGACGCTGGCTTGCACGACGTCGATCGGACCGGGCGCGACGAACATGATTACCGGCGCGGCGCTGGCGACGATCAACCGGCTGCCGGTTTTGCTTCTGCCAGGTGATATTTTTGCGCGACGGAATGTTGCGCCGGTGCTGCAACAACTGGAATCGACTTCCACCCAGGATATTTCGGTAAATGACTGCTTCAAGCCGGTCTCGCGATATTGGGACCGGCATCGAAAGGCCGGAACAAATGCTGACTTCGCTGCCGGAAGCTATGCGAGTGCTGACTTCGCCTGCCGAAACCGGTGCGGTGACCTTGAGTCTGCCGCAGGACGTGCAGACCGAAGCGTTCGAATATCCGGAGGAATTTTTTCAGAAACGCGTATGGATCGATTCAGCGTACGCGCTGTGACCAGGGCCAACTGAAGCGGGCAGCTGGAATGGATACGCGCGGCGAAGAAGCCGTTGATCGTCGCCGGCGGCGGAGTGTTGTATTCGGAGGCATCAGGGGCGCTGGCGAAATTTGCGGAAGCGACGGGAATTCCGGTAAGCGAAACGCAAGCCGGCAAAGGCGTCGTTGCCGTTCGATCATCCGCAGGAGCTGGGAGCGATCGGAGTGACGGGGACTCCGGGCGCGAACATTCTTGGCGCGGGAAGCGGACTTGGTCATCGGGATTGGAACGCGGTATAGCGACTTCACTAGTGCGTCGAAGACGGCGTTTCAGAATCCCGCGGTGAGATTCATCAATATAAATGTGGCGGAATTCGATGCGTATAAGCATGCGGCGATCGCGCTTGGTTGGAGATGCGCGGGTAACGATGGAAGAACTGCAGGCGCCGTCGCGGGATACAGAGTTGAGGATGCGTATCGCGCGAAGATAGCGACAATTCCGGGCGGACTGGGAAAAGGAAGTCGATCGGATTTATGGGATGCGGAAGGAACCCCCATCACGCCAGGGAGAAGTGATTGGGATGGTGAACGGATCTGAGTCGAGGCGAAGGACGTGGTGGTAAATGCGGCGGGGAGCGTGCCGGGAGACTTGCACAAACTATGGCGCACGCGGAAGCCAGGCGGCTATCACATGGAGTATGGATATTCCTGCATGGGCTATGAAATCGCGGGGGGGCTGGGCGTGAAGATGGCGACCCGGAGCGCGAAGTGTACGTCCTAGTCGGCGACGGTTCCTATTTGATGATGGCGCAGGAAATCGTGACTTCGCTGCAGGAAGGCTACAAGCTGAACATCGTGCTGCTGGATAATCACGGGTTCTCGAGTATTGGCGGATTGAGCCGGAGCGTGCGGCAACGAAGGGATGGGCACGAATTACCGTTATCGTCGCGGCGAGAAGTACGACGGCGAAACTACTTCCGGTGGATTTTGCGGCAAACGCCGCGAGTCTGGGCGCAAACGCCATGCGCAGTCCGAACGCATAGACGAGTTCGAGGATGCGCTGGCGATGGCAAAGAAGCAAGACGAACAAACGTGGTAGTAGTCGAAACGTCCTACGATGAGCGCGTGCCGGGATATGAATCGTGGTGGGATGTGCCGATCGCGGAAGTATCGGAAACGGAGATGGTGCGAGCAGCACGGAGGAAGTACGAAGAAGCGCGGAAGAAGGAGCGGTATTTTCTTCTAGATGATCAATGCTGCACGAGATTTGGCAGGTCGATGAATCGGTCCTCGCGTAATAACAGAGAAAGAGGTCAGGGTGGAGACAACCACAGGGGCAGTGCAGGCGGGGACACCCGGGCAACCTCATCTGAAACGCGTGCTGGGTCTTTGGGACCTGATTTATTACGGAGTGATCCTGACTTCGCCGATTGCGGCGGTGCCGCTGTTCGGCGAAGCGCAAGTTCTCTCGCACGGGCATTCCGCTGCGACGATGCTGCTGGCCATGGTGGCGATGTCGGTAACGGCGGTCAGTTTCGGACGCATGGCGTTTGTTTATCCCTCTGCAGGATCGGTGTACACCTATGTCAGTCGCGGATTGAATCCCGCACCTGGGATTTGTGGTCGGCTGGGCGATGTTTCTGGAATATCTGTTTCAGCCAGTTCAAAACGCGCTGTACGCGGTGCTGGCGATCCAGCGAATGGCGCCGAGGATTCCGTTCGCGGTGCTGGCGCTGCTGACGGTGGGATTCATTACGTTGATGACGGTGCAAGGAATCAAGTTCACGGCGCGCACGAATGAAGTGTTGCTGGGATTCATGGTGCTGGTGACCACGATATTTCTGGTGGAGGCATTTCGCTACATCGTGCTGCATCGACCACTCGGCGGGCTGTTTTCGATGCAAGCCGGTCTACAATCCGGCGACATTCAATCTGCGGGGACTGGCGGCGGGAACTTCTTTGGCGGCGCTGGTTTTTATCGGATTCGACGGAGTTTCGATTCTTGCGGAGGAAGTGAAGAATCCGAAACGCAACGTGCTGCTGGCGACCGTGCTGGTGGTGATTTTCACCGGGCTTGTTCAGCGGCTTGCAGGTTTATCTGGCGCAGCGGGTCTGGCCGGACTACACAACGATGCAAAATCCAGAGACGGCATTCATGGACGTGGCGCAAGCAGGCCAGCGGGCCGATGTTGTTTGCGGCGTATGGAGTGATGCTTCTGGTTTCGAGCATCGCTTGCGGGCTGGCGGGGCACGTCGGCGCGGCGCGACTGCTTTACAGCATGGGACGCGATGACGTTCTGCCAAAGAAGATTTTCGGGCATCTGAGCCTGAAGAAAAGCAATCCGATCTACAACATCTGGATCGTCGGTGGATTGGCTTACATCGCGGTGCTGACCATTCCGTGGGAGCTCGCGGCGGAGGTGGTTACGTTTGGGGCGCTGATCGCATTCATGGGGGTAAACCTTGCGGCGATGAGGCATTTCTGGTTTTCGCCGGAAGCGATCGGGAAACGGAATTTCTTTATCGATGCATTCGTGCCTGGGTTTGGATTGTTGTTTTGCTTTATTTTGCTGTTGAGCCTGCAGATCGTGGACAAAATATGCGGGGCTGGTGTGGCTGGTCGTTGGGATTGTGTACGCGGCTTACACGACGCGTGGATTTACGAGTGCGGCCGAAGATGTTTGATTTCAGCGAAACGTAGAGCGATGGCGGCAATAAGAAAAACAAACGACCCGCCTCGGAAGGCGGCCGCTACAACGGCTGCGATCTACGGGCGATCTGCGTACAATTTTCAACAGCTCGGCGCTAGCGCCGCTTAGCCCGAGGTGATCGACCACACCTTTCAGATAGTTGAGGCTGGCTTCAACGCTATCTTTCGGCGGAATGGCCGTGTGGCCAAATTTGACGTCCTGTTCGACGACAGACCAGCCGGAGTAGCCATTCTTCAGAAGAGTTTTAAGAAACGCGGGAAAGTCGATATCCCCATCACCGATTACGGTGAACACTTTATGCTCGATCGCTTCTTCAAAGGTCCATTTATTCCGCCGTGCTTCCTCGCAGAACCTTATTATTGCAATCCTTGATGTGGACGAAACGAAGTTTGTCCTTGTACTTCTCGGCTTCCTTTACGGAATCGCCGTGGCCGTAAACACAATGGCCGGTGTCGAGGCAGAGACCGACATTGGTGTGAGACGTAGCGTCGTAAAACAATTCGCACTCTTCAGGCGTCTCGACATAGGTAGCGACGTGCGGGATGGAAGACAAGATCCAGACCAAACTCGTTGGCGACTTTTTCGGCGTCGGCGACAATTTTGCCGATATGCTTCCACTGCTGCGCGGTCAGGGTGGGACAGCCGGGGTCGTAGACACGGCCAGAAAAGGCGTTGCGCTCGACCGATTGATCATCAGCCATGACAAGGAAGGGCGCTTTCAGCGTGGCGAGGAGATTGCCAACTTTGCGGATTCGATCGATGACCGCGGCTCCGGCGGAAGGGTCGGTCATTTTCACGGGAACGAACGAGGCGAGCAATTTGAGTTTGCGCTTCTCAAGTTCTGCCTGAAGAATCTTTGGATCGGTGGGGAAAAAACCATACGGGCCGAGCTCCGTGCCCGTGTAGCCAGCTTCGACCATTTCATCCATCATTTTTTCGTAGGATTGCTCCCAGGATGGTCCGGGATAGTCGAGCACGCCCCAGCTGTCGGGCGCGGCAGCAAATAAGAATCGATCGTGTAGTCCACTCATGATGTCCTCTTTCTAGTTTGAATAAAATTGCAAATAAAAGTCATGGGATGTTCAGCCCCAGGGGTCCAAAACCACTTTCATGGATTCGGGTTCAATGGATTTATTGCACCGCGGCCTGCACATCTTTCAGAGCAAATTTGTGCGTGACAAATTCCTGAAGCGGATAGTGCTTCAAGTAGCGGGCCATCTGGCGCATCCCGGGCCCATAAGCAGCGGGCTCTTCTCCACTGACGCCGAGAATCCGAACGTTTTTGGCGCAGAGATGCTTGTGCGGACTGATCGGAATCTCACCTAGGTCGGAGAAGTTACCAGCTTCGACCAGCAAACCGCTGACACGAAGCATTTCAAGGCCTTCGGGGACAGCCTGCAGGAACGCCGGCGCACTCGATGACCATGTCAGCACCGCGGCCGTGAGTGAGGTCTTTTACAAGCTGGAGGCGCTCGGACTTGCTGGTATTGGCGGCGTTCACAACGTGATCGGCGCCGAGGCGTTTTGCAAAATTCAGACGGAAATCAGAGAGATCGACGGCGATGATGGTACCTGCACCCAGCATGCGCGCCTTCATCAGAAAGCACATGCCCAGAGGGCCGACGCCCAGGACAACTACGGTGTCATCGAAGCGAAAAGATTCGTTGGGAAATGCGGACATTTGCTTGGCGCGATCGAGACCAACAGAAACCGCGAAAATCTCGGTGAGGACGGCAACTTCGGAAGGGAGGTCGTCCGGGACCTTTGACAAGAAAACTGCCCGGAATGATGTACATGTATTGCGACCAGCCACCAAAAAGATGGGGGGGATTTTTTGCGTTGAGGAGATTGCCGTAATCCAGAGTGTTTTCGCAGCAGCAGTAGGGAAAATCGTGACGGCAGTAGTAGCATTCGCCACAGGAAACATTGGCGCCCACGACGACGCGGTCGCCAATCTTCAGAGGGATGCCCTCAAAATCGGTGTATTTCACCATCCCCTCCAATGGCGGCAACGGTGCCGACGTTTTCATGTCCCTGGATCAGAGGGAATTCGACTTTGCGCGCACCATATTGAGTGGTGAAGCCCTGATAGGTATGTTTGTCAGTCCCGCAAATTCCCGACAACTGCATTTTGATCAGTACGCAGCCCGGCTCAGGCTCGGGAAGCGGGAATTCACGGAGTTCATAGCGCCCGGGTTCGACGAGAGTTGCGGCCAGCACTGAGTTGGAGCCCATGAGCAATTCCCTTTTATCTTTTAATAGCGTATGGCAAAGGACTTCTGAACTTTTGCGGCTTCATAGATGGCATGAAGAATGTGCATGTCGCGGAGTCCCTGCTGTCCGTCCGGCATCGCACTGGTTTCTTCTTTTGAATGGCATCGGCAAAAGCATCAATTTCCAAAGCAAATTCATCGATGATCTTAAATTTTTTCTCAAACCAACGGCCGTTTATTTTCCCGGTGAGGACTTTCTCTTCGTCGAAGGGGAAGGCAGGGGCAAGCGAGAGCCAGCCTTTGGTGCCTTGAATGAAAATGAAGGAGGACAGGACGCGCCATAGCTGGTGCTGCCGTTTACGACCAGTCCACTGGGAAATTGAAGACGGAAAGAGATGCCCTCTTCGACCTCGTTGAAACGTTTGGCGTCATTTCGCCAGGAATGAGCTGATGCTTCGACAGGATCTTCGCCAACCAGCCAACGCGTGGTGTTAACGCAGTAGACGCCCAAATCCATGAGCGGACCGCCGCCGGCAAGACGAGCATCCAGCAGCCATCCCAAGGAAATTCCCGGAACGTGGAGCTCGCTGAAAGCGGTGTGGATTACGTCAATGCGGCCTAACTCGCCAGCCTGGAGCAATTTCTTGATGTAGAGGCAGCTTGGCTCAAAATATTTGCGATAGGCGGTCATCAACAGAACTTTATTTTCGCGACAGGCTTCGACCATCGCCGCTGCCTGCGTAACGGTGGCGGCAAGCGGCTTTTCACAAAGAACATGTTTGCCGGCTTTGGCGGATTGCAAGTGTTAGATCAAGATGCTCGCCTTGTGGAGTAGCGAGATAGACCGCTTCGATTTCGGGATTAGCAAGGCAATCGGCGAAATTATCTGTGCCGTAAACAAATGTGGCTTTGAATTTCTTTGCGATTGGAACAGCTCTCTTTTTATCGCGAGCAACCGCGGCGACAAGCCTGGCGCGTTTACACGTGGCGAAAGCAGGCAAGACCGAGCCTTTGGCGATGCTTCCGAGTCCAACAACGGCAAAACCAATTTTTTCGCAGCCGCCATGAACGGTCGGTCTCCTGTGAAGTATGCAGCGGCCGTGGTAGCGTGCAATCAGCTTTCGCGGTCGGCGCGGCCCAATTTCTGGTTGCGAATGGCCTTATGGTCAAGGCCACGAAGTTCGTCGATATTCTCGAGAACTTTTTGAATGGCATCAGCCATGGCATCGACATCGCTGGCTAGTGCCAAGGAACAGTCTGATGCATGAACCAGACCGCTTCCTGTATAGGCGGCGCGGTCCGCTTCCGGGCAGGAATACATGTTACGGAGATCGAGAGGGTTCTTCATGGCCCCAGCTCAACGCCGGAAAATCGTTCGGATCGAGGGGGAAAAGCGAACTTTTGTAAACCGGTTCGTAGAAAAGCCCGTCGCAAGGAATACCTTCCAGTTGCAAAGCGGCGACAAAGTTGGCGCGAGGAATATCCTTGGCCTTCTCTGAAAAATATTTGATGACGTAGCCGTAAGGCGCAAGCCGAGTGATACGCGGCTCTGGCTTGCAAAAGGCCGATGGCCGGAATATTTTTCAGACGCGACTCGAAATGTTTCATGTTTTTCTCGCGCGTGGCGGCCTGCGCCGGCAGGCGATCGAGCTGCGGTCCGAGAACGGCGGCTTGAAATTCTCCGAGTCGATAGTTGAAGCCAACGATGCGGTGATGGAATTGATCGGTAAGGCTGGCGCGTCCCGCATTGATGTAGCTTTGCACGCGTTCCATGTATTCAAGATTGTTGGTGATGACGATGCCGCCTTCGCCGCTGGTGATCAGCTTGCTGGACTGAAAACTGAATGCACCGAGATCGCCCATGGAACCAGCGCCTTTGCCATTCCACATGACCGCCATGTGCGTGGGCGCAGTCTTCAATCACTTTCAGCTTGTATTTCGCGGCGATGCGCAGGATTTCGTCCATGTCGGCAAAGCGCATGCCGAGATGAACAGGAAGAATCGCTTTGGTTTTCGGCGGTGATGGCCTTTTCGATCAGCTTTGCGTCGAGGCAATAGGTGTCGGGATCGATGTCCACGAAAACGGGAATGGCGTTGAGCAGAAGAACGGGGCCGACGGTGCCTTCCCAAGTGTAGGCGGGGGCGATCACTTCGTCGCCCGGCCGAATATCGATGGCTTTCAGAGCGGCTTGAATCGCGACGGTTCCGGTGTTGACGCATCTGAGCGTATTTTGCGGTGTGGATCTTCAGCAAATTTTTTGGCGAAAGCGGTTTGCATGTTTGCCGGGAAAAGGCTGGCCACCCCATCTCGTGCTGGTCAGAACATCTTGCAAGCGCATCTGCTTCCGCCTTTGTGGAGATCGGCCAAGCAGTGAATGGAGTCTTGCGGAGAGGTTCGCCACCGGTGATCGCTAGTTTTCCCACTTAGAGTTCTCCGATTTCCGTTGAGCTGATCAGGCGATGATGAAACTCGGGACGACGTTGGCCACAGATTCACACAAAAATCTCCGGGAGGCTTTGCGACCTCCCGGAAGGTTATGGATATTGTTGTGCCCGAAGTTTGCTAGAAATTCAACTTCAGGGAAAGCTGGCCGATGCGAGGATCGCTCGCGCCTGGAACCTGGCCCATGGTACTGATCAATCTCCCTTCCGGGTTAAGGAATTGGGCATGGTTGAAGACGTTGTAGAGTTCTGCGCGGAATTGCAGATCTACCCGTTCCGTGAGTTGTGTAGTTTTCAACAGGGCCATATCCCAGTTGTTGAGGCCGGGCCCATGAAAGAATCGGCGATTCGCAGTCGCCTTCCACTCCCAAAGCAGTGGGCGCAAAAGCCGAAGCGTTGAAGAAATAGTCGCCGGTTTTGCGCGGATCGGTTTAATGACGGGGCCAACAAGGTTAGGAGTATCGACGGCGAGAGTGATGGGTCCGCCAAAGGAAGTCCCGAGCAGAGACTGATCATCGTTCTCGACGATGGTGACGGGCAAGCCGGTGGAGAAGCGAGTGATGCCGCTGATTTGCCAACCATTGGTCAGTTTCTTTGGTCCATCCAGTTTGTCGAAGGGCAAACTGTAGCTGTAGCTCGCGACAAAATTGTTGGTGCTGTCAAAGGCCGAGAGCCCGCGGCTGAGTCGCGGATTAATTGGATTGTATTGCTCGCCGTAACCGGAGGAATTGTCGAGTGACTTGCTGAAGGTATATCCCATCAGCATTTGCAAACGGCCGCTGGTGTGGCGCCAGTTAATTTGCGCTGAGTTATAGGCGGAATAGCCGCCAGTGATGAAGTACGAGTCGTTACCGAAAGGAAGAATTGCGGTTTGCCCGTTCGGGAGCACACAAGCATTGCCATTGGCGCCCGTGGCACAGGTTGGCGCGCCGATGCTCGTACCGACCGGTAACAGGACACCATTCAGGGAGTGCGAGTTCCGAGAACGTAGCTATTGTCGGGCAGGAGATAGATGCTGTTTTCTCCGCCAGGTCCGCAGACCGGTTTCGCGGGATTGCCGAATGCCGTATTCACAGACTGACAAGTGGCAGGATTTCCAGGATTTGCCGATTCCGAGGACATCAGCTTGTGACCCTGCGTGCCGACGTAGCTTACCGTCAACAAGTCGGAGGGAGTAATTTGACGTTCGATGGACAGTTCGTAGTTCTCCGCATAAGGCACATGATTTCTGTAATACATGGCTGGCGAACTACCGATGGTCCCGAAAGCACTGAAGAAATCGGCAAGATTGTCGTAGGGAGGGCCAGAGCGCAGGGTTTTTCTGCGAGAATCCCTTCACTGGGGGCGGCACAGGGAAGAAGTTTGTGATGGAGTTCCCGGAGGAGCGATTGGTAAAGGGCGCAGCGAAGGCCGACCCGAACTGGCCGGTGTAGTTGCCGAACGGAGCGTCACCGATCTGGTTGAAGTCCGTAGCACCCTCATTGGTGGTGTAGAACATCCCCCAGCCGACGCGAATGCTGGTGCGTCCCGGGTTTACCGAGAATCTTGCCAAGCACGTCCGTCGTGGTCGCCGAAGGAATAGGCGAGACCGAGACGGGGAGCAAACTTGTTCCAGCGGGTTGGGGCGAGGGTATTGGGAACGCCGGGATCGCCGGGGAAAACCCAGCCAGTTGGAGAACCTGGGAAAACAAGGGACTGCTCACCAGGAATGATGGTTTGAATTTCATTCCATTTTTCATGCCATGGCGCGCTGACGTCGTAACGAATCCCATAATTGAAAGTGAGATTGGACTTGATGCGCCAGCTATCCTGAGCAAAAAGGCCAAAATAGAAATTTCGGCCGTAGGAGGGATAAGACTGTCCTTGAATGAATGAACTCGGTGCACCCAGCAGGAAGTCCGACAAAGTCGCTGCCGGTCTCGCTGGTGCCGCCGTTTAGCCCGGTGCCAAAGAAGAAGTTGCCGTTGGCCACGTTGGAGAGATTTTCTTCAAGTTGATTGTAGTGGTATTGGCCGCCAAACTTGATGGTGTGAGTTCCGATAACTTTGCTGTAGTTGTCGAGAACCTGATAGATATTCTCGACCAGCTCATTGGGACGGCTGGGAACGCCGATCGCAAAGTTGTTGAAGTCGATTTCCGGAACGCCTTCGAACTGGGAGTGCCAGGAAAAATACCCGGGGCGCCGCCAGCACCGGAAGCAAAACCGAGACCAGTAGCGTAGTACCGGTTCCGCCGAGAGGCAGGTTGAATTTAGCATCCAAGCGGAAATAGCCGAGGCGGAATTCATTTACGGCCGTTGAGCCGAAAGTCTTTGACGCTACCAAGATCGATCGTGTGGGTCTGCCCGTTGCTACCAGCGCTGAAACCTGGAAACAAGGGAGCGTTGGAAGCCCAATAAGGGTCAACGCGATTGTAGTGGTCAAAGTAGTAGTAACCAGAAAGAAGGCCGAAGTCGGTGTTGGCATCCACACGACCGCTGAATTTATTGTCATTCAGATTGAGTTTGCCTGCGCTGGAAGTAAATGTGTTATTGGGTCCATTCGCCGGGAGGATGTATGGCAGCAAATTCTTGGAAATCGAATTGAAAGCGCTGGGGGAAAGTTGGGCGCCGGGGAG
The DNA here is from genome assembly GCA_963837885.1 of Candidatus Acidiferrales bacterium. Taxonomy (GTDB): domain Bacteria; phylum Acidobacteriota; class Terriglobia; order Acidiferrales; family UBA7541; genus Acidiferrum. The sequence goes on from CAWIPD010000019.1 coordinate 274,583, forward strand.
AACGCAATGATTCAATTGAGTAACATCGGTAGTCGTACAAGCCGTCGTGTAGTAGGACTCGCCGGGTTGTACGGTATAACCAAGCTGTGAACTCAATTGATTAGCCCAAGAATTCGGACCGGTGGTGCTATTCACCGTCGACCCTAGGAGGGACGACGCGATGCTGGAAAGGTCGCCTTGCTCCATCGCTGCAGTAGGAGCGCCGTTGATGAGTTGCGTTTCGCCGATGGTCTTGCGGTTGCCTTGGTAGTCGGCAAAGAAGAAAATTTTGTCGCGCTTGATGGGGCCACCGAAGGTTCCGCCGAATTGGTTCTGATGATAGTCGCCGCGTTGCCCTTGGGCAAAATAGTTGGCTGCGTCCAGATCGGTATTGCGGAAGAATTCAAACGCATTGCCGTGCCACTCGTTGGTTCCTGACTTGGTGATGACGTTGATCTGGCCACCGCTGTAGTTGCCGTATTCGGCATCGAAGTTGTTGGTGATGATGCGGAACTCAGCGATGGAATCCAGATTGGGAATAGCGCCCGCGCCAGAGTAGCCCGTCTCTTGCGCCAAGACGCCGTTGAGGATGAAACCGTTGGCGGCTTCGCGCATGCCGTTAACGGAGTGTCCGCCGGCGTTTTCATCGCCGGAAACTGGAGGAGCGGGGAATCCAGCGGAGATAAAAGGTCCAGCGAATGCGCCGGTCATACCGGAGGCCGTGGGAATAACGCCGGGCTGCAGTGCAAGCAAGTCCGTAAAGCTGCGGGTCACAAGCGGCACATCGGTCATGCGCTTGCCTTCGATGACTTCGCCCATCTGCGTACTGGAGGTATCCACGTGAAGAGCGGCGCTCAACACTTCGACCTTTTCCGTCGATTGGCCGACCTGGAGCGGTACGTCAACTACCAGCGCGGAGTTGACATCAAGAACCAGGCCCTTTTCCTGATAAGTCTTGAAACCTTTTTGCTCCACGCTAATGGTGTACTTGCCGAGAGGGAGTGACTGGAAGGAATAAAAACCCTGGCCATTGGTCTGCTGCGTGGTGGCGACGCCAGTGTCTACGTTGGTGGCGGTAACTGTCGCGCCCGCGACAGCCGCACCAGTGGCGTCCGTGACCGTGCCGGAGATGCTGGCGGTGACACCGGCAAAGGTGGGAACAGAACTGAAGAGAGTCAGGGCCAAAGCGATGCAAAAAATTAGAGATTTTTTAAAATGAGTACGAGCTCTACAAGGTACAAAATTGATTGGAAGACTTGATGCGATCATGTCGATGCTCCCTCTGATTCAAATATGTGACGGAACCATTCCCCGGGGACCCGGAGGAGCGAATCTCCGAGTCACCACAACATTCAGCGGGTTGCACCAGCGCTCGCCCCGTCTAACCTTACTTGACTGCCGGGCGGCTCGACGACCGCCCCGAAACGCTTGACAGCACCGAAAAGCGCTTATTGTTCTAAGCGCTTTTAATTTAGCAAAGGCCTTTTGTCAAGCGCTTTCTGATAATGGGAAGTTGCCAGCGGAATAGCGGTTTGAGAGAAAAGATGCGGGCGAATCGGAATTTCAGTTCCAGCAAAGCGGGGATTTAAATCGCGGCGGATAAACTTCCAGAAAAATCGATATTCTGCGAAGGCAGAGGAAGTAATGGCAAAAATGACTTCCGCTAATCGAGCGGTTATGGCTTTGCGGTCTGAAGCTTGAATCCGCAGGACTCCCTAACCCGGAGCTCGGGAAGAAGCTTGCGTACGACCCCGGCACCGGTCTTACCCGCGATGCGTTCGAGCAGAAGTTCGGCAGCCTCAGTGCCCAGTTGATATTTCGGCAACTCGACGGTCGTGAGACGTGGACGGAAAATCCCCAGCCAGGGGTAATCGTCGAAACTGACCAAGCCAAAGTCCTCGGGACAACGCAAACCCATCTCTTCCGCAGCCTTCAGAAGGCCAACCGTCATGAGGTAATTAGCGACATAAATGCCATCGGGGCGATGGGAGAGCAAAAGGTGTCCGGCGCGATAACCGGACTCCACACGGTAATCTCCTTCGATCATCAACGTGGGATCGTAGACAAGATCGTTGGCCTTAAGAGCGTCGAGAAATCCCTCCCAACGAGCTTTTCCATTGCTGACTTTCAGCGGACCACCGATCAAGCCGATACGCTTGCGGCCCGCGCGGGCCAAGTGACAAACGGCTTCGTAGGCGCCCTGGTAGTCATCGGTGAGGATCGCGTCCTTGGAAATTTTGGGGTAAGTGCGCATCACCAAAACAATGGGAATCTTCATCTCCCGAATCATTTGAAGAAGAGAAGGACTAATGTCGCTGGCGGCCTTGGTGAGGAGAATACCGTCAACGCGTTTGGAAAGAAGCAGCTCAATGGCGCTCTCTTCCTTGGCTTTCGTATCGTCGCTATTGCAAAGCAGAAGATTGTACCCGTGCTTCTGGGCAGCATCTTCGGCTCCACGAACCACCATGGGAAAAAATGGATTGGCGATATCCGGAACGACCATACCGATGGTGTGGGTCTTCTGCTTGGCTAGACTGCGCGCCAGCAGGTTAGGGCGATAATTCAATTTGCGAATGGCGGCTTCAACGCGCTCGCGAAGTTTGTTGCCGACGTGGGCTTTGTTGTTAACGACGGCGGAGACGGTAAAAACGGAAACGCGGGACTCTCGAGCGACATCGTAGATGCTGGCAGCTTTGCCAATTTTAGTGAAGTTCGATTTTCGTTTACTGGGCATGGAAGTGAGCCAAGTGTATCCCAATTTGAACATTTCGTGAAATCGGGCCTTACCAGAGTTGCACAAAGCGTATAAGAATATCGTAAACTCAATAAGCAGTTAGCGCGAAGTACCCCCTTACTCTAAGCGGTTATCCCAAGCCCCAGGCCAACTACACATCGAAGCCCATCGCTCAGAAGATGAGCAGACGAGTAGGGCGGATAATTGCACAATCCCCATATCTCAAAAAGAATGCTAAGTAATTGAATTTTCCTTTGTTTATAGGGATGTTTTGGCCACCTTGAAGGGTGGCATTGACTCATGGGCGTGGACGCCCACGGAGGCATTCTGCCACGGTCTAAGAATTGTTGTTTAATTTTGAGCGTCAAAGCGCTAAGATTCGGGCGGAGAAATTATCATGGCAAAGCTTGGAATTGGAGTTCTGGGTGTTGGAGAGATGGGTAAGCGGCATGCCGAGAATTTGCGGCGGCTTGTTCCAGAAGCACGACTCGTCGGGGTGGCGGACGTAGCGGCGAACCGAGCCCGTCAGGTCGCCGATGAATTGGCAGTGGAACATTCGTTTGGCAGTCTGGAGGAGATGCTCGGGCATAAAGAGATTCAGAGTGTGCTGATTGCGACTCCTGATAAGTTTCATGCACAGGCGGTACGGGTAGCGGCCGCCGCAGGAAAAGACATTCTGTGCGAGAAGCCACTGGCAACAAACATTGCGGATGCGCAGGCAGCGCTAAAAGAGGTGGAACGCGCGGGAGTGCGGCTGCAGGTCGGATTCATGAGGCGCTACGATCCTGCGTATGCGGCGGCGATGAAACGGGTGGAAGCTGGTGAAATTGGGAAGCCACTGATTTTCAAATCTGTAGGGCGAGACAAGGATGAACCACCAATCGCGGCGTATCAGTCCAATGTGAACGGAATGGTGTTTTACAACAACACGATTCACGATTTTGATTTAGCGCGTTGGTTGATGAAGGACGAGGTAACCGAAGTTCAAGCGTATACGACCGTGGCCATACGACCGGAAGTCGCCAAGTATGGGGACGTCGTTGCAGGTGTAGTAAATTTGAAATTCGCGCAAGGAGCGATCGGAAACGTTGAATCGTATGTACAGGCGGTATATGCGTACGACGTACGAACCGAGATCGTTGGATCGAAGGGCTCCATCTTCGTGGGAAGCCTGCACCAGACGCCCGTGACTTTTCTGACGGCACATGGCAGCAACCAGATACTGGCCGATCATTTTCTAACGCGATTTGCGGATGCTTACCTTGCCGAAGTGCGGGACTTCGTTCAAACAATCCTGGCGGACAAAGCACCGCGGGTAACCGGTCAGGATGGGTTGCGGGCGCTTGAGATTGCCGTTGCGGCAGAGAATTCTCACCTGCAAGGAAAACCTGTGGGAGTCGCAGTGGCAGCGGCAGCCCGCTAAACGCGGCTGGATGGATTGAGCGGAGGTAACGATGGCGCAATCTTCTGTTCGTGAAACATACAAAAGCCCCTTATATGAGATGACGCAAACCACGGCGACATGCCTGTGGAATGACTCCGCGTCGATTCAGGAACTAACTTATTCGATGGAGCATGGCGCGGTGGGCGCCACGTGCAATCCCGTGATTGTTTTAGGAGTGCTGAAGAAGGAAATGCCTCTCTGGAAGGATCGCATCCTGGAACTACTAAAGGAGCGTCCTGGAGCAACGGAAGAAGAAATCGGATGGCAACTCGTGCGCGAGATTTCGGCGAAGAGCGCCAGCCTGCTACGGCCGATCTTCGACGCGCAACGCGGAAGAAACGGACGACTGTCGATTCAGACGGATCCCCGGCTGTTCCGGAACGCGCGCGCAATTGTAGAGCAAGCCGAGGAATTCAACCGCATCGCGCCGAACATGATCGTAAAGATTCCGGCGACGAGTGCGGGCATTCCGGCCATCGAGGAAGCGACTTATCGAGGCATCAGCATTAATGCAACGGTTTCGTTTACGCTGCCGCAGTGTATCGCGGTGGCCGAAGCGGTAGAGGGCGGATTAAAGAGGAGAGAGAAGGAAGGGAAAGACATTGCGACGATGGGTCCGGTTTGCACGATCATGGTTGGGCGCCTGGATGATTGGCTGAAAGTCATCGCGGAGAAGGAAAATATAACAATCGAACCGGGATACCTGGAATGGGCGGGCGTTGCAGTTTTCAAGAAAGCCTACAGGCTGTTTCGAGAACGTGGGTATCGCCTCCGGCTTCTTTCTGCGGCTTTCAGAAATCACATGCATTGGAGCGAGTTCATTGGCGGTGATGTGGTTATTTCTCCGCCGTATTCATGGCAAGTGCGGTTCAATGCGAGTGACGTCCAAGTTCGGCCAAGGATAGATGAGCCAGTGGATCCGAAGATTGTCGGTGAATTGACAAAGAAATTCGCGGAATTCCGGCGAGCGTCTGAGGAGAACGGCATGACGGTGGAAGAGTTTGACACATTTGGTGCGACGCGTCGCACGCTCCGGCAATTCGTCGCGGCCTGCCATGACCTGGACGCGATCGTGCGTGACTTCCAGATTCCCAATCCCGACGCAGCATAAAAACGCCGGCGAAAAGAGGCAAGAGCTAATTCACCCCGCGTAACCGGATACTACAGTTTCGTGGGCTACGTTTTGCCGACTACCTGCTTCAAGAGCGCATCGTGAATAGCCGACAATAAATCCGCTGCTTCAAACGGTTTTTGTAGAAATGCGAACGCTCCCGCCTCAAGGGCCAGAGGCTCGTTGGCCCGGGGATCCCGGGCGCTGACGACAATAATGGGAACGAGCATAAGCTCGGGCAATAATCTAAGTCTCTTCATGACCATAAATCCATCGCCGGCAGGTAAGCCAATGTCCAGTATGATTAAGTCCGGTTTTTCTTTTCGGGCCACACTAATCGCGGCGATAGCGTCATTCGCAACCACTAAGTCGTAGTTTTCCGCCTTCAGTCGTATGGCAATACCGCGCACGATATCCGGGTCGTCGTCCACGATTAGGATTTTGTTCCTCATCTTCTGCGGCCTCCTCTACGCCGCTGCAAATTTCATCCGTTTCTCGAGCTGAGCAGCCAATCGCTCGACCCGCCGGTCCAGAGGTGCTTCCATATCCGGTTTTTCCAGCCCGAGCACTTCGATTGACACCCCACAAGCGATATTTGCAAGTTTCAATTGGTCGCAACGCGAAACATGTTCGCGGATTCGTTTGGCTATCACTTTTGCACCCTTTTTGTCGGTCCGCGCGACAATCCAAAAATGACTGTTCCCTGCATTGTTCTGTGGAGGCAAGATCACATCGAGATCCGGGATTATGCAACCGGTTAGAACGTCTTGTATTTTGGCTACCGCTTGCTCCCTTTTTTGGTCGGAAACCCACCCTGTTCCGTTGTGAAGCTGAATCGTCAATAGCGCAAAGCGGCCTCGACTATTCTTCTCCCGTCGAACCAGTGGGGCGATCAAGTTGCCCACGGAGAATACAGGAACGGTAAAGGACATGGTGCAACCGTCCTGGCGCTCACGATGGTTCCAAATCCTTCCACCATGCTGGTGGATTATTTCTTTGCAGATATAAAGCCCCAATCCGAGACCTCGTCTCGAAGCTTCCATTGGATTTTTTGCCTGGTATAAACGTTCAAATATGCGTTCCGACTCCTCCGGGGCCACGCCACATCCGTTGTCCGAAACCGAGACGCAAACAAAATTGGGATTATCTTTCGCCAAGCCCGCCTGCACACGCACAATTGCGTTTGGAGGAGAGAATTTCACGGCGTTGTCCAGAAGATTTGTCAGTACCTGGCAGATGCGGCCAGCATCTCCGTACACCGGAGGTAAATCGTCCGGAATATCTTCTTGCAAAGTGATGGTTTTCTTTTTGGTGGTCGCTCCAAATGCGCTGATCGTTTCCCGCAACACCGCGACGGCGGATATCACAGATTGATTCACCTTAAGTTTGCATGTTTGCGCTCTCGATGCTTCCAACAGATCAGCAATCATGTTTTTCAATTGATTGACGTTGCGCAGAGCGATTTGCAGATATTCCCTCTGTTCGGCGCTAATCGGCCCAGCTAATCCGTCCAGAAGGATTGAGACAAATTGATGTACGACCGAGAGGGGCGAACGCAACTCATGGGAAATGTGGGAGAAAAATTCATCCCTTAGCTTGATCTCTTCCGGGCTCTGGAGAGAAAAAATCCTGTTTCCCGCAGATCCCGCCACTACCACAAAGTCCACTTCGCCGTGATGGATGGCCTCGAGTGTCGATTCCATTTCGGCCCGTCGACTATAAGCCCGTTGCTTCTTGCTCGTACTCGTTCTCTTGCTGCGGCTGTTCATGGAATGTGGCCCGCATCCCCTGCTGGGGATTCAATCACTCATTTTTCCGGAGCCTTTTTACTCGGCTCGCAGATCCAACCCGATCAGCACGCGCTGGGTATTGGACAGATCACCAATGATCTTCTTCAGCGGGCGCGGGAGTTTACGCACAAGGGTGGGGACCGCCAGAATCTGATCTCCTTCCGCCAATTTGGGGTTTTTCAGCAGATCGATCACCTCTACGTTATAGCGGCCAGGCAGATGAGTATCGCAAATTTGGCTAAGATTGGTCAGAGCGGCCGCCGATCGCGAGGTCTCCCCCGCGATGTACAGTCGGAGACTCCATTGCCTGAACTTTGCTCTGTGCTTGGTCTTTCCGTTATCAGATTTTAGAGGTTTCATGTCCGTTTCCTTTGCCAATCATACTTCCCTCAATTTTGTTCACGCATGGCCATTGCTGCTTGCGGGCACTGTGTCCGCTTTGCGGGCTTTGCTCATCTGCAGGCGATCTTCAGCAACCTGCTTTCTCCTTAATTCCAGTTCCTGGAGTTCTCGGACCAATCCTTGCTTCTCGAGATCGAATTCGGCGCGCATATGTTCAATACTGTCTTCGAGTTTCAGCCGCTTCTGTTTCAGTTCCAGACTCTTCCGTTCCAACTGCCTCTTCCGTTCCGACGCCGCTGCCGCCTCCATTGCCTCTTGGGCCACACGCGCCGACCCGGTGAGCAGACCCGAGGAGCCCACATACACATCCAGGAGGTGAAATCCATGATCGGTTAATACGAACTCTCGAATCTGATTGGAGTGCGCCATCCCACGGGATTTAAGTACATACAACCCCCGGTTGCGTTCCCCATTGCATTCAATGTTTCGCAACAACAGCCAACTATCCATTAACGAAGAGACTCCGACTTCACTCAATTCCGGAGAACTGTCGCCGCTGGTAAGGCTTGTGAACATTGCGGTTACCTGGTGAAATTTGAACATGTCGATCAATCGAGTAACCATCGACTTCACTTCAGAATGTGTGCCGGTCGATGCAAAGTTGGTTATCGGGTCGATGACCACCACCTCTGGCTGAAAGGACAGCGTCAACTCATGCATAGTCACAAGATGTCGCTCGAGTCCGAAAGCGCCCGGCCTGGCGGCGTAGAATTTTAAAAGTCCTTGTTTCAAGTAAGGTTCAAGGTCAATCCCGATCGAGCGCATGTTGCGCACGACTTCATCGGTCGATTGTTCGGATGCCAGATAAAGCGCGCGTTCTCCTCGTTCGCAGGCCGCCCGCACAAAGTGAGCTGACAGACTGCTCTTGCCCGTGCCGGCACATCCGGAGATCAGGATGCTCGACCCTCTGTAAAACCCCTTGCCACCCAGCATGGCGTCCAGCCGAGCAACTCCTGTCGAAACTCTCTGTGGCGAGGCTGTATGGTCCAGTTTCAATGAACTGAGTGGCAGAACCGATACACCCTTTGAGCCGATCAGAAACGGATACTCGTTTGTTCCATGGGTCGTGCCGCGGTACTTCACCACCCTTAACCGGCGGATGGAGGTTTGGTCTTCTACGCGGTGATCCAAGAGGATCACGCAGTCTGCAACATACTCCTCAATACCTTGTCGGGTCAGTGTTCCGTCCCCAGTCTCGGCCGTTATCAGCGCTGTGATCTTCTTCGCTTTCAACCACTCGAAAAGCCTGCGGAGTTCCGCTCGCAGAATATTCCCGTTGGCGAAACCGGCAAACAGCGTTTCAATCGTATCTAAGACAACGCGCTTCGCTCCGATAGCCTTAACCGCATTTTCAATGCGGATGAAAAGCCCGGTTAAGTCATATTCACCACTTTCCTCGATTTCTTTCCGCTCCACATCTACATGGTTTACAAGTAATTTCTTTTGTGCCTGCAAGGAAGGCAGATCAAAACCCATGGAAGCAACGTTCTGGCTCAGCTCTTTTCCGGTTTCTTCAAAGGCCACAAAAACCCCTGGCTCATGGAACTCCGTCGCTCCGCGAACCAAAAACTCCATGGCCAGGACTGTTTTTCCGCTCCCTGCCGGGCCGCAGACCAGCGTCGGTCTCCCTTCGGGCAGGCCTCCCTCCGTAATCTGGTCTAGGCCCGAAATTCCTGTTAAGCACTTTCGGATGGCATTCTTGGACAACAATTCCAAGTGGTGAATTGACACTCCAGCACTCCCTTGGTCCCACCTTCCTGGGGCTGCCGTCGCATGCCTTGTCCACCCTTTGTTTGTACGCCTTACTTGATTCTGCATGGTTTCTCTACTCCTGGGCCCGGCGCCACGCCGCATCCTCGTTGAGCGACGTATCCCAAGGCAGCCCTGCATTTTCCCTACCAGAAAACTCGCTCATCACCTTTCTGGTATTAATTTGCTCTAAAAAATGATTTGGCCTTATCAACTCATTCCAAATCGAAACATTGCTCAGGCGAAAATCAACAGATTGACAGGGTTTGAACGAATGTAGGTAGGCCAAACTAAGATCATCTTCGTCGTCAGCAGGATGCTGATGCAAGATGGCCATTTCACTAATTGACAAATGAAAATAGAAATCGATAGAACTCTCGTAGGGAAGCTCTCAACTGGATGGAGTCGAGCGGAAGGTAAATGAGTCAGCTGACCGGGATTACGATGCAAAGCTTCTCGAGGGGATCCTTCAAAACTTCCGGGCTTCGTTTACTGCACTGACTCCTTCGGAGCAATCGGAAGCATTGCAATGCGTTCTCAAGGTAGTGACGGTCTATCCCATGGAATTTGCGCTGGAAGTTTTCGAATTGGAAGAGTTCCGTCCTAGCTCGCAAAATCGCAAAGATTGGCTCCCCGGGCTAGATTCGAACTAGCAACCCTTCGGTTAACAGCCGAATGCTCTACCATTGAGCTACCGGGGAACATCCCCATTTTCTGATGTTTAAGCCGCAGTTGCAAGCCGGACTTTGGGGACATTGGGGACATGAGTGAATCCAAGTCCAGCGCTTTCAACACATTTTTTGCGCGTATCCAAGCGCCCCATCATCCTTATATACGACTGCTCCGTGACGCCTTGCTTGCCGTGACCGAGCCAAATCTTGATTAGCGATTCGGGAATCAGTTCGGTTTCCAAGTGCGTGCAGCGGAAACGCCTCATCGCGTGCCACGCCGTGCCTTCGCCTTCGAGGCATTTGACCCTGCGTCTGCCATCCTTCCCCAGCCAGCGTTCAACCTTTCTTAGCCCAACCTTTTCCAAAATTCGGTGAAGCCAATCACGGTTGATGTTCCGCTGAAGGAGCGGATTGCCTTCGCGCGAGGCGAACAGTAGTTTTCCGGATTTTCTGCCAGCAACGTATTCTTTGAGGACCGCAGCCAACGATTCGGGCACATCAACATCGCGTATCCCGTTCTTGGTCTTTGGCGGTTTTAGCTTTTTAATGTACACGCTCTGCCGAACGTGCAGAACCCGGCAATCCTCGGAGAACGTAGTGCCGTGCTGACATTTTCTCGGCTTAAGCGCCTTGCAGTGCGGGCAGTCGATGTTGTCCCGGACCTTGATGGCTAGAGCCTCACCGATCCGGAGGCCAAGGGCGGCCACGATTAGAGACAGCATGTAGGTCACGTTCTTTGGTTTCCGTACCGCTGCCTCAAACGCGGCATCGAGAATGTCCGTCATCTGTTGCGGAGTGAACGCCTCGGAGTTTTGCTCCGCGGGGTCCACTATCGGCAGGTCGATGTACTCGTGGTCCCACGTGCGCTTGTAGATTTCCTCGCCATTGACTTTCAGCGAGGCCACCACAAGTTTAGCGATGGCCACAATTTCCACGATGGTTTTTGGCGCGAGCCCTCGATCATAGAGTTTCTTGACCAGAAGTCTAACCGCGTCATTATCCACCGTAGATAAAGGCAGTTCACCTAGGATCGGGTTCAGGTGATTGCGGAGATAGCTCCTGTACCCGTTCGCGGTCGCCTGCTCGATCGGATTACGGTTTCTCGTTTGCGCTGCGTACAGCCATATTTCGGCTTGTTCCTGGAATGTGACACCGTCGGAAACCCGCTCGGTGATTTGAGCCCGAATGGTTTCCTCGGTGTTGACTCCAGCATCGTCCAACACTGCGATCTTCCTCCTTTCCCGCTCAAGCGGTCCTAATAATCCCGGCCCACTAGTAGGGCAGATCGTTATTCTCTTTTTCCGCCACTCGATTTCGCCGGGATTCCGGTAACGATAAACAACAGTCCAATTATTGCCATGCTTTTCGAGACTTCCTGTCTGACCAGAGAATTGAGCCATCGTGCCAATTCCTTTCTTGGCTCGGTTCTCTAGCGTCGACAGAACGATACCTTGGGCAGACTTCGGTTGGCAATCGGGTAATTGAGCGAGCTCGTAGAGCTGATCAAGTTCCGCAGGCCATTGAGAGAAAGAGTGCATCCTGATAGTCAATCCGCGAAGTTAAATTTCCCCTCGAGTGTGACTGCTTTCATCGCCGCGCTGAGCGACGGTGGCAATATCTATTGGTCGTTGAGAACATGCGCATATGCCGTGCACTGAAGATGCGCTTTCGCTTTCTTGACTGTACGGCGGGCATAATCAGAGTGTTTTTCCTTGCCGCGATAATCGGCAATGCGTTGAATGACGACTTCGGGGTCGTCGCCGCGGGCGAGTGCGCGCTTCGCGTAAGCCCAATCGCGTTCGGATTGGCTTTTGTGGTCGCTCGGGACCAGCTTCGTTCCCGTTGTTGGTACTCGCCAAAGTGTCGAGGTGCTTCGGGCGAATCTTCGTCAATCGTGAAATCGCGGAGCGTGTAGACCGCATCGCTTTCCTGGCGCGCTTGGACGATGAATTCTTCGGGGAGTTTGCGGTTTGCGAATCCCGGTAATCGCAGCACGCGAGTCGAGTCCGTTGCCGCCTAGATCGCCACCGAATTGATTCGCCAGGTTCCGAAGCAAGTTCTCCGCCTCATCCTGACTGAATCCACTTACTTTCCACACGACCTGATGCTTGCCTGGCGAGGTGTCGAGTACAAAGTTTGGCGGAGGGGCCTCTGCTGAATTTCGAATGGTTTCGAGAGCCTCATCGCCGTTTCTGTCGAGGTCGAGATACAGGTGGCGAATATCCTTTATATTGTCCTTGGTGCGACTGTATGCACCGTCCTTGATGGGATTCATTCCCACGAAGACGTCGGAACCGCCAGCATTCTGATTAGCGAGCCAAGTTTGAAAGCCGGGGCTCGCTATCAGCTTCGGCCTTGGCGATTCGTTGGACCGTGTGGCCTGTAGAGCGATTCCGCACAAGTATCGCGGCATTCTCCCTGGGTTCAAAAAGCTGCCGCACATATTCCGAAGCGGTGAGCGATCGCGGTGTGAATGTGGTGTCCCTGCTCATGGGTGATCCTGTTTGGCCAAATACACCGCGCCGTAGTCGAACAGGTCGGCATCCGGGTCGTATCTGTTGATGAGGAGGACTTCGGAAATGTATCGGCGTCCAGGACGACGTTCGACATGGATGACGACGTTTAGCGAATCAGCGATATTGGTCTTAATAGCGCGATAGGGGAGGTCAACGCCGCTTTGCAAAACACAACTGGTGAACCGCGCAAGTCCTTGCCCGGCGGAGTTCGCATGGATGGTGGACAGCGTTCCGGAGTGCCCGGTGTTCAGCAGTTGCAAGAAGATCGAAGGCTTCACCGCCTCGAATCTCACCCAAGCACGATGCGATCCGGGCGATGGCGGAGGGCAGCTTTGAGGAGATCGCGAATGGCCACTGCCGGAAGGCCATTCTGCTCCCGCCGTGCTTCGAACCGGACAAGGTTTTCCTGCGCCATTTGAATCTCGGCGGTGTCCTCGATGACGAGCACGCGTTCCTCCTGCGGAATGAATTTTCCGAGGATCGATAAGAGTGTCGGTTTTCCTGTGCCGGTACCACCACTGATAAGGATGTTCTTGCGTGCGAGCACATAGTCTTCGAGATGATTCGCGAGGGCGCGGTCGAGCGTGCCAGCCTGAATCAGATCCTCCATCTCGAAGTGGCGGGTGTTGAACTTGCGGATCGTGAGGGTCACGCCCCCAAGACTGCATGGCGGGATGATCGCGGCGACGCGACTGCCATCAGGCAGCCGCGAGTCGAGAATGGGCTTCGATTCGGAAATGTCGTCGCCAAGGCGGCGTGCGATATTCTTCACAGCGACCATAAGGGATCGCTCGCCGAGAGAGACTCCCTGCACCTGCTCAAGAAAGCCCTGTTTTTCAATGAACACGCGGTCGGGACCGTTCACCATTACTTCGCTGATCGAATCATCGAGAATGAGGTGCTCGATGGGCTTCAAGAAGGGCAAGATCATTTCAAAGCCATTCATCAGAGTTCTCCTTTGGCGAGTTGGACAAAGTACGAGTCGTTTGGGTCGTTGTAGTAGGGCTTTAGGTAGCAAAACATCGGTGGCGTAGGGTTGATTCCGTCGTAGGCAAGGATGACGGACTGAGCGTTGCGCAACTCCATGAAGGTCTTCATGTCGAAGCGGTAGTCGCTCTGCGTGCTGTAGCTCTTCGCGGCGACGATATTGGCCTTGTGGGAGAGGGCTTTGCCGGTGAGCCAACTGACCTTGGTGTCGTGTCCGCTTTCAGACAAGCTGTAGCTGACTTTGAGTTGGTCCTCGCGTCCGCAAAGATCGCTCGCCGTCCTGGCGGAGAAATCATCTGACAACGAGAGGAATATCTTGGTGCGGAACGTCTGAAGAAGCGTGCGCCAGCTTTCACCGGGCAACGCGGATCGCAGCGAGCTGATGCTCTGTGTGGCAATGATCGGGATGCACTTTGGCTGGCGCGAGAGGCTGAAGAATTTCTCGTCTCCGGTCGGATCGCTTTCGCCCACGGTTGCGAAGTGTTGGTATTCATCGCAGAGAAACAGGACCTGCCGGAAATACTGCTCGGGATGAGCCTCCATTTTCGGGCACTCGATTGAGCACGGCACGCTCAAAATCGAGCTTCATCATCACGCCCAGAGCCTTCGCGAGACCGGCGTTCATGCCGATGGGGAAATTCAGGGCACAGACGCTTCCCTGCTCAATGAGCGAAGAGAACGATGGGCAGGGGTTTGCCAAACTGGTTGTTGGCGTTCTTCCCGGTGTCGTAGCACTCCTTCTTCGGGCAGAAGACCTTCTTCACTTTCGGGTTGTCATCGAAGAGAGAAAGGAAGACAGAGACACCCTCAACGATCGAGGTGCGAAGCTTCGGCTCGATCCTCTTCCAATCATCATTGAACCAGCGCTTCACGGCCTCAAGTTGCGCCAGCTTTTCGGGATTAGCTTGGTCTGGGTCGAGGACCGTGCGAGCTTCGGATGGAATGCCTCGTATCCTTAATATGTCCCTTACCTCGGGAGCAGCAGGTGCGAGAAAGCAATCCTCTTTCTGGTCGTGCACAAAACCAAGGTCCGCAAGCTCGGCAGCGTGCTCGCCATAGACCTCCGGCGCGATGGCCACGTAGTGGCGCCCGAGAACATTGCTCTCAGCCTCAGCGATCCGCTCTTCGAGGAGTTCCGGAGAGATGGCGCATTGGTAGATATCGAAGAAGGTGACGTAGTCGTAGGCGACCTTATGAAGGAGGATGATGAACTTCACAAGGTTGGTGTATGCCTGCTGCCAGAAGGGTTCCTTGCCACGGCCAAAAAGGTTATTCAGAAGCGAAGCAATGTTGTAGGCCAGAGCGTAGGCGTCGAGGTCATTGTTGAGAGGGTTGTAGCAGTATTCGGAATCGAGACTGATTTCGATGTAGTCCTCAGCCCGCTTGTGGCGGTCGAGGATGGCCTTTACCTTGCGGCAAAAGTCGCCCTTAACCTCGAGGATTAAGCCACCAATGCGTTTGTCTTTGTCATCTGCTTTGTAGGCCAGAATCTGCTCCGCAAATGGACAGCATGCAGCAGGAGGTTTTGCCACTCCCAATGGCACCCAAAATGGCGATGCCCGTGAACAAACCGCGCTCGGGAATTGTGAGCCAAGAGGGAGCTTTGGCGGGCCCCGGCTTGCGCGGGTTATGCACCTCGCCGACGACAAGAAACAGATCGGCTCTACGGCTTGGCTCCGGATACTTCGGAAGGTGTCCTGGCGAGATGGTATGGCGCGCTTTCAGAGTAAAGATGTAGAGCCCGGAAAGAACAGTCGAGCAGACCAAGTAGGGTGTGGTGAACAACAGCGTGTAGTAGAGGTATTTGAAGCTCAAGAATGCCTGCGGAGCGCGCATGGCAATGACACGCAGAAAGATCTGCCCATCGGGGAATGGGTGCGTGTAAAACAGGAACGCTCCAATGGCCATGGCCAGGATGGCCGAGATGAAGGCGCGCGACTCGAGAGTTCTTTGCATCAGACCCTCGCTCGCGGTTCAATCGGTTGGGCCTTATCGCTGCCGGGCTGTGCCGTGCGGCGCGCTTCGCGCCACTTGCGGTAGTCCTGATCCCGCCAGAGCACTTTCTTCAGCACCGCATTAATAACGTGGTCGGCGTTGCTCTCGATGAACCGAGCATAGTCTTCGAGGAGTTCGTTGACCGGCTCTTCAAGTTTTACTTCCCTCGTCATAGTTCCTGGTGCTTTCTTAACGATCGGCATACTGTTCCTCCTCTTAGATTTGTGTGTTCTTCCGAACTCTCTGTCACCGTGGAAAAAACTGCCGGCACGATTTACCGTGCCGGAGGGCGGGAGCGACCCCACGAACTTTTTGGGCGGCTGAAAGCCGAAAAAGTGGGGTTATATACAAGGGGGATGTGAAGAAAAAACAGTTCTCCTTCCGCAAGGAAAGGAGCATTTTTCTGACATCGAGCTCCCGCCCACGGTTGAAAGGTGAGCACACTAGGATTTTGGTCGTTTCCGCCGGAACTCTTCGCACTCTATTGCTGGTCCCTAACCGCCGAACACTCGGGCACTTCAAAGCAGCATGATTTTGGCAACCACGGTTCTATCTGAGACTCGAGGCCTATCGCTTTATCGGGTTGTCCGAGGGGGCATATGGTCGCTCGTGAGACTCAAGGTCTAAACCCCACTTGTGCTACTCACCCTCGAACCCATTGCGCTCGTGACGACGGGTCGCAGGACCCCAGTCAAGTGCGTTCCGATGGCACGATGCGCTCAAGCTGCTTGAGGCTTTATATATTCGGCGTTGAACGTTCCCCCTTCCTTCCAGATTTTCAGCGTGATGGCGGCGATCTGCGTGCAAGCGTCAATCGGGCCATCTCCGGCCGCATACCCTTGTTCAACAAGCCGGTGTAAAACTCGCGGAAGATTCCGTCACGATGCGCAGCCATGATGGCGGCACTTTTGAAAACGTCTTTAAGCTCGTGGCTGTGGTTCCAGTTCAGGCCGCGGACTTGCACGGACCTGGGCTTGCGTTCTACCTGACCGTTAACCACGTGATACTGCGCGCTGTCATGCGTCTCCAGGGCCAGGCCGCAATAAGACCAGAACTGTCGCTTGGTGCGGAAGCGGTGCGGTGTCTGCACGCGACCGATGAGCACGGCGGTCCGCACCTTTCCGAGAAAGGGCACGGATCGCAGCGAAATGATGGCCGGATGCTTGCGGCACTCCGCAAGCATCTCGCGCTTGGCGCGGAGCCGCAGGCGATGCACGGCATCGAGTTCTTTGTAGAGAAATTCCGCGCGCAGTCGCAAACCCGCCGTGGGGAGCTGGGCAAGGTAGGACTCCCGGCGGTCCGGCCGGAATACACTCCTGCCCTGATAGTGGATGGCCTGGCTGCGATACACCGCCTTCAAGCGGCTCATGATGCGGGTAGTGTCCTCGGTGAGCATGGTGTAGCAGCGTGTGCGCTGCTGGACTTCTAAGGCGCTCATCTCTCCGTGGTAGACAGGTGACAAGGAGTTGTTGCGCAACAGTTCGGCCAGCTTCCGAGCATCAATCAGATCACCCTTGTTGCCGGACTTCAGGAGCTTAGTTTTACGTGGATCGCAGACCAGCACGCGAGCCACTTTTGGCTGCAGCAGATCGTA